>NZ_JBIWAK010000003.1:0-1146870 GCF_044759995.1 Streptomyces sp. NPDC098781 | reverse complement strand
CGACTGGCTGGACTGGTACAACTACCACCGACCCCACACCGGCATCAGCGGCCACACACCAGCCACCCGCGTCACCAACCTGTCCGAACAGCACACCTAGCCCCGGTTCACGGCGCCGCCCCTCAGCTTTGGGCCGGAGCGCTCTTGATCACGGCGAAGCGGGCGCCGTAGGGGTCGGTGAGCTTGGCCATGCGGCCGACGTCCGGCAGATCGGTGGCCGGCATCCGGACCGTGCCGCCCAGCTCCTGCGCCTTGGCGACCGTCGCGTCCGTGTCGTCCACCTCGAAATACGGCAGCCAGTGCGCGGTGCCGTCCGCCTCCGCCGGGTCGTCGGCCTTGTCGACGACGCCGCCGAACATGGCGTCCTCACCCTGGCCGCCGGGGCTGAACGTCGTGTACGTGCCGCCGTAGAAGTCGAGGGCGAAGGTCTCCATGCCGAGCGTGGCGTTGTAGAACCCCGCCGCGGCCGGTACGTCCGGGGTGTACAGCTCAAGCCAGCACAGCGAGCCCGGGTCCTGGACGAGGTCGAGTCCCTTGTTGGTGCCGGGCTGCCACAGACCGAAGGGCACGCCCGCCTTGTCGGCGAGGATCGCCATGCGGCCCATGTCCATCACGTCCATGGGCTGGATCATCACGGACCCGTGCGCCTGCTCGGCCGCCTTCGCGGTGGCGTCCGCGTCCGGCGTCTGGAAGTACACCGTCCAGGAGGGCGGGCCCTGCTCCTCGGTGGTCTGCATACCGCCGGCCACCGTCCTGCCGTCGAGCTGGAAGAGGCCGTAACCGCCGGTCTCGGGCCCGCCCGGCTGGAACCGCCAGCCGAACAGACCGCCGTAGAAGGAACCGGCGCCCTCGATGTCGGGTGTGCCGAGGTCGATCCAGTTCGGCGCGCCGGTGACGAAACGGGTGGTGAGCATCATCGCCCTCCTCGGAAGGGTCCCGCTGTCTGCACTGCCGAGTCTTCCACCGCCCACTGACAATCGCTGCCGGAACGCCGCCGTCTGCCCGGGAGAAGGAACCCGACTACCGTCGGTGACCGGAGAACTTCTCCGTGTTTTCGCGCGGCTCCGCGCGCCGCCGTGCGGCGCGCCACCCGGAGGGAGACGATCGAGTCGGCCGGGGGCCCTGCGGCGCGGCGTTGATCCCGCGTTGATCGAACGTTTTTCGCCGCGCGGCACCATCCTGGGCATGCACATCGACACGATCACAACGATCACCTCCCTCGACCTGGCATGGCAGGAGGAGGCGTTGTGCGCACAGACCGGGGCGGACTTCTTCTTCCCCGAACCAGGAAGCTCCGTCCGGGAGGCGAAGCGGATCTGCGGCATGTGCCCGATCCGCTCCGCCTGCCTGGAGTACGCCCTCGACAACGACGAACGCTTCGGCGTCTGGGGCGGCCTGTCGGAGAAGGAACGCCTGGAGATCAGACGTACGTCCTTCTGAACGGCCGGGTGCCGGGGCCCCACCCTGGCCCCCTCGTCGAAATCCGTGCGGTCGTCGCGCCGGGCTGCGGTTAGGATCCGGGGGCGCACCCGGGGTAGCGCAGAGGCAGGCGCACTCGCCTTGCCCAGGCGAAGGACATCGGTTCGAATCCGATCCCCGGGCTGCGTCCGGGGGTCCTGTAGAGCAGAGGCAGACTCGCCGCCCTCTCAAGGCGGATACGCCGGTTCGAATCCGGCCGGGGCCCCGTCATACGCACAGGGCACGGACACGGGGCGGGGACGATGGGCGACGCGGGCGGCACCGGCATCGACATCAGCCAGGAGGAGCTCGCCGCCTTCCACCGGACGGTCGGGCGGCTGCGCGCGCTGCCCGTGGACGACCCGGTGCGACTGCGGGCCGAGCAGGTGGCCGCGTCCTTCGCCCGGGACGGACGGCTGCGGCGGCGCAAGGCGCGGGACGCCGAGGCGTCGGCGGCCGACGCGGCGGTGATGGCAGGGACGGCGACGGGGGCGTTGGACCGCCGGGAGGACGCGCCGCTCGGTTCCGGGGGTGACGGGGCGGGCTGCTCCGATGGCGACGTTGGTCCAGGTGCCGACGGTGGTTCTGGTGCCGTGGGTGGTTCGGATGTCGCGGGTGGTTCCGGTCCCGACGGTGATTCTGGTCCCGACGATGGTTCTGGTGCCGAGGGTGGTTCTGGAGGCGCGGTCATCTATCGAAAGCCGCGTGGCTGCTACGTCTGTAAGTCGTCCTATCGACAGGTCGACTCTTTCTACCACCGGCTGTGCCCTCGGTGCGCCGCCGACAACAGGTCCCGCCGTGCCCTGCGCACCGACCTCAGCGGTCGCCGGGCGCTGGTCACCGGCGGCCGGGTGAAGATCGGGTTCCAGCTGGCGCTGATGATGCTGCGGGACGGTGCCGAGCTGCTGGTGACCAGCCGTTTCCCGCACGACACCGTGCGCCGCTTCCGGGCGGCACCCGGCAGTGAGAAGTGGCTGGACCGGCTCACGGTCGTCGCCGTCGACCTGCGGGACCCGCGACAAGTGCTGGGCCTCTGCGAGGAGTTGCGGCGCGAGGGCGAGCCGTTGGACATCCTCGTCAACAACGCGGCACAAACCGTACGCCGCCCCGTGCAGTCGTACGCCCTGCTGGCGGCCGGCGAGTACGACGCCCTGCCCGAGGGCGCTCGGCACGCCCCCGGATTCACGCCGATGCGGATGCTGGACGGCGGTGCCGCGACCCTGCCCGTCGCCCTGCGCGAGGCCGACGAGGCCGGGCTGCTGCCCGACCCGTCCCCGCAGAACTCCTGGTCGGCCCGGCTCGGCGCGCTGGACCCGGCCGAGGTGCTGGAGACCCAGCTGGTCAACGCCCTCGCGCCCGCCTTGCTGTGCGACCGGCTGCTGCCCCTGCTGCTGGCCTCCCCGCACCCGCGGCGCTATGTCGTCAACGTGACGGCGGTGGAGGGCCGCTTCGCCGTCCGCAACAAGATGGCCGGCCACCCGCACACCAACATGGCCAAGGCCGCCCTCAACATGCTCACCCGCACCAGCGCCGCCGAACTCGCCGAACAGGGCGTGCACATGTGCGCCGTCGACACCGGCTGGATCACCGACGAGAACCCCGCGCCGAAGAAGGCACGCATGGCTCAGGCCGGTTTCCGTACGCCACTGGACGTCGTGGACGGGGCGGCGCGTGTCTACGACCCCGTAGTGCGGGGCGAGGCGGGGGATCCGGTGTCCGGAGTGTTCCTCAAGGACTATCGGGAGGCGGCGTGGTGAACGCGGAGCCGGAGCGGGCCGCCGGGCAGGAGGGCGAAGCCATCGGCTTCGCCGGGGTGCCGTCCGTCGTGCCGCGTCCCGCGACCGAACTCGGCCCGCTGCTGGAGTGGTTGCGCGCCGGGCGTCCGGCCGGGGAGCGGCTGGACTTCCCAGCGGGCACGGCACTGCCCGACGGCAGGCTCGACCTGTGCAAGCAGGGGCTCGGCGCGCACGGTGTCGCGCTGGTCGCCGACGCCCTGTCCCAAGGGCCTTCGCCGGTACGGCACCTGCTGCTCGGGACCGACGCACTCGGCGACGACGGGGCCGCCGCGGTGGCCGACGGCGCGGACGTCGAGACGCTGTACCTCGGCTGCAACGGCATCACCTCGGCCGGCGCCTGCCGGATCGCCGACCGGCTGCGGGCCTCTCCGCAGGTCGTGACCGGTGTGTGGCTGAAGCGCAACCCGCTGGGCGGTGCCGGAGGTCGGGCGGCGGCCGAACTCATCGATTCCGCACGGTCGTTGCGCACGCTCGACCTCGTCCAGACCGGCCTCGACGCGGGGGCGGTCACCGTCCTGGCCGATGCGTTGCTGGCCGCCGCAGACAACGGGCGGCGGATCGAGCGGCTGTTCATCGGCGGTAATCCGCTGGGGGAGGCCGGGGCGAGAGCACTGGCCGCCGTGGTGGAGGCGGGTGCGGTCGACGAGTTGTACGTGTCCGCCGCACGGCTGGGCGACGCGGGGGCGGGGCGCCTCGCGGCCGCCCTGGAGCGGGCACCGTACGGACGGCTGACCCGGCTCTCCCTCGCCAGCAACGGGATCGGACCGCGGGGTGCGGCCCGGGTCGTGACGGCGGCGGTCGGGTCCGGGGTGACCCTGCTGGACCTCGGCCGGGTGCGGGCGGCCGCGGTGCTGGACGCGGCCGACAATCTCGTTGACCTCGCCTCCGCCGAGGCCATGGCGGAGGCGCTGGCCGGCACGGAGCACCGGCTTGCCCACCTGGTGCTGACCCACACCGGCATGCGGAGTCGGGAGGCGCATCGGCTTCTCGATGCGGCGGTGGGTGCCGCCACGGCCACGCGGTTCGTGCTCGGGCAAGGGATCGCCGCCAGCATCAAGCGTCGGCTGGGAGCGCTGAGCGCGGCGGTTCCTCCGCCGGTGGTTCCGGCGGACGTGGCCGCCGTGCGCAGCGTGTACCGGACGGCGCCGACGGCGGGGGACGCCTGACGCGGGGGATTCGGGTGGGTGCGGGCGGGCCACGGAGCTTGAACCCGGCGTGCGTGAAGCCGAGAAACAGCGCACGACGCTCCGCCCCCCCGCCTCACCGCCGCAGCCCCACGAACACCCCCGTCCAGAACCGCTGCTGCTGTTCCGACGCCCCCACCAGGTACGTGGCCCGGAGCTTCGCCGGCAGCAGGGCCACCAGCCGCGCCACCACCGCCTTGTGCTTCTTCAGCTGGGACAGCTCCGCGTTCGCCAGGATCTGGTGGACCACGTCCGTGTCGTTGCCGCCCTCGTCGGAGTCCTCGGCCGCGCGCCGCAGGCGGGACTCCCAGGCGTCGGCATCACGGGCCAACTCGCGCAACCCCGTGACCGGACGACCCTTGAGACGGTCGATCAGGGCAGTGAGCGGGACCGGGGCGTACTCGCCGTCGCCGAGGTAGACCGTGGCCATCTCCAGCGGCAGCCCACGGCGGTGCAGCTTGATGAGCCGCTCCAGGGTGCGCTTGGTGATCCAGGCGCGGCCGTCGTCGTCGATGTCGTGCTTCCACCAGTCCAGCACGGTCTCGGCGTCCCGGCCGTAGCGGGCCAGCAGCCACTCGTTCGCCGGGATGTCCTCCGGTCGCACCTCCAGGGACGCCGTGAACCGCGTCGCCTGGGCGATGTTGTTCCGGGCGACCAGGAGCTTGCGCCCCAGGTGGTACGGCGGGTTCTGGACGGCTATCTGGGCCCGAAGGTTCTCGATGCGGCGACCTGCCAGGGACCACTCCTGGGTGATCTCCATGAGCTTGGCGAACGCGGCCTTGTCCTTGGGCCGGTTGTACTCGTCCCACACGATCGCCTTGGGCTCGGACCCGGTGAAGTTGACCGACAGCAGGTTGTCCAACGTGCCGTCGGCCGACGGGACCGGCGCGCAGAGGTCCTCGACGTTGGTCACCGGCAGGGAGAAGTACAGTGCCTCGCGGCCCAGGCCCTCGCGCACCGTCTCCCGCACCAGTTCCGTCTTGCCACAGCCCGGAGGGCCCTGGAGCAGTACGGTCCAGCGGTTGCGCAGCGCCGCCCGGACCACCTGCCGCACCGGGTCGGGAACGGTCGCCGGGTTGGGCACGCCCAGCGAGTCGGCGATGCGGTCCAGGATCTCCGCCGTGCGGTTCTGTCCCGGCCTGCCGTCGGCGCCGGGCTCGGCCAGCCGCAGCCGCTCTCCGTCGACCAGCGGCAGACCCCAGCGGAGCGGGAAGCCCTCCTTGGCGTTGGCAAGGACGTGGTCGAGCGTGCGCGGTGACAGCAGCTCGCGCAGCGCGGGGGACAGCGACGCCCACAGCGAGAACACCGGACGCAGGTCCCATGGCCGGTACTTGGCGGCCAGGTGCCGTCGCCAGGATGTGTCGTTCGCCGTGATGCGCATCGTGACCATGCGGTCCAGCAGCGCGAGGTCGCTGCGGCGCGCGGATGTCTCAGAGAGGGACTCGTTGTCGGTGAGGAAGACACCGACGCAGCCCAGCGCCCGCAGATCGTGCTCGCCCAGCGTCCAGTTGCAGGCGACCTGCATCAGCTGCGACTGGATGGTGTCGCCCGCCTGGAGCGAGTCGTCGATGAGCAGGACGAACGGGCTTTCCGGCTTGAGCCGGCTCATCACCAGCTGGCGCAGGACGAGTTCACCGGTGTGCGTGTCCCGTACCGGCGCGTTGACGAGGAGGTCGTCCGGTGTGAGGTTCGCGGCGGGCACGTACACCAGGTCCGTGCCCGGGTGGGCGCGGGCGATGTGCGTGAAGAACGTGGCCGTCTTGCCGATGCCGTGCTCGCCGAAGATCTGCCCGGTCTGCCCCATGTCGATCATCGCGTCGATGAAGGACTCCAGGCGAGAGACCTCGACGGGTGCGTCGTCGGCGGGTGGGCCGCCCGTGGCCGGGATGCCGGTGGCCGGAGTGCCGCCGGGCGACGGGTCCGTCTGCCGTGCTTCCGTGGTCATCTATCACGATCCTGTCGTGACGCGATGGCAGTCCATCGCGGGCTTGTGCGTCTCGGGCCACTCACTGCCGCCCTCGGTGATCAGCCAGATCCATTTCTCCGGCTCGGCCGGCGTGATGGGCGGCGCGTACCCGTCGGTGAGGACGACGACGGCATCCGGCGTGACCTCCAGTCGCCGTCCCTTCACCTCCGTGCGTCCCTCCACGTGGTCCGCGACCACCTGGAAGCTGGTGCCGCCTCCGCCGAACACCCGCTCGCCCGGCACGAACGGCATCACCACGGCGTCGAAGGACAGCCAGTGCGCCTCCACCCCGTCGATACGGCCGACGAGTTCGGTGAGCCAGGTGATCACCCGGTTCGGCATCGAGCCCGAGGTGTCGTACGCGATGACGAGCACCTTGTCCCGCACCGGTCCGCGCCGCGCCAGCATCGGGTCCTGGCCCAGCGCCGCCAGCAGCGCGCCGCGCTTCTTCGGGTACACCAGCCGCTCGCCGTCGCGCAGCTTCGAACCGAGGACGTCGACCAGCCAGCGCTGCCACCAGTCGACAGTGCGCGTGCGCGAGGTCTCGCCGCGCAGGACGCCCGCGCCCAGCTTCCCCCACAGCTTGGCGGCCCTCGGGTTGCCTTCCTCCGTGCGGGCCATCAGGTCCAGCACCTCCCGCTCGGCGCCGGTGTGCCCGCGCCGGGCCGCCAGCAGGGCATTGAGCAGGGCCGAGGAAGTCACCGCGTCGACGGTGTCCTGGTCGGCGGGCACCGCGCCCTCCAGCAGGTGCAGGCACAGCCCGCGGGCCGGGACCGGGGGGCGGTGCATGCGCTTGAGCTCGCCGTACACCCGCATGTCCGTCTCGGTGAACGTCTCGTACGGCACCGGCTCCAGGCCATGTGCCGTCAGGTCCGCGCGGTAGGCGGCGTACACCTCCCGCGGGTCGACGCCCGTGGGACTGCCGTCCAGCAGGGGCAGCTCCTGCCTGCCGAGCCGGATCAGCGCCACGTGGTTGATGGAGACCTCGCAGGCCAGCTCGAAGACCGGGTCCTCGCGCAGGTCGGGGTCGGTGAACAGATGCCGGTGCACCAGGTGCCGTGCCTCGTGGAACAGCACGAACTTCACGCCGTCCAGGCCGAGTCGGGCGAAGAAGCCGGGGTTGTAGAGCAGGAGGCAGGTACCGTCCCCGGAGGCCACCACCGCGGCGGTGTCCACGGCCGTGGTCGGGATCTGGTGGTGGCACTTCGCGTACAGCCAGGACGCCACCGCCGACTCCGTCAGGCCGAAGTCCAGCAGCGCCGCCTCCTTGAGCCGACGCGCCTCCTCGACCACGCCCGGATCGGCCGGCCGGTACCGCTCAAGTGCCCTGCGGTCGGCGAGGTCGACCACCGGGGCACGCCGCCCCTGCCCCCCGTACGCCATGCTCAGCCCCCCCGTACCGACATTCCGGGGGCGCGCCTGTTCCGGCCGCGCCACCCGGTGTTTTCCCCGTGCCTCATTGGTACCAGCGACCACTGACAACGGGCCAAGGCATTACCGCCGAAGTCAGGTGGAGCGACGGCGTTCCGGTGTGCACTACCCTCTGCCGACAAGGGCGGGGTCGTAGCGCAGAGGCAGGCGCACCGGTCTCCAAAACCAGAGCACGCTGGTTCGAATCCAGCCGCCCCGCCCCCTTCGAGCCGGAGTTCAGGCGGTGTCAGGCGATCGCGCCGGCCGTCATCACCAGTTCCGGCGTCCTGCCGTGGAACGTCTCCATCAGCTGGGCCAGCACCGCCCACGCCTCCTCACGGTCGCCCAAGTGCTCGCGCACGAGCGGACGGAGAGCGTCCGCCGCCTCCTGGACCCGGGCGGGGAACAGGACGTGGCCCATCGCCAGCACCTCCAGGACACCGACAGCGGGGCCGTGGGCCGTCGCATAGTCGGCCGGGCCGTCGAGGATGCCCGCCTCCCGCACGCGGTGCGCGAACTTGGGGTGCGCGCCGAACTCCGCGCGCAGCCAGGGCGGGCAGTCCGGGCGCACGCAGAGCGCCCAGCGCGCGTAGCCGGGCAGCGGGCGGTCGAGGTCCGCCTCCGCGACCGTCCACCAGTCGTCGGAGGTGAGCACCATCGACGCGGCGGCACGGCCCTGGCCCATCGACGTGACCTCGCGCAGAGCGCCGACCAGGCCGTGCCGGACGTAGCTGTCCGGTATCTCCGGCTCCTGGTCCCGGATGCCGGGGTCCACGATCAGGGGCTCGGCACGGCCCGGCCCGAAGGGCACGCCCCGCGCGACCGCCCGGCGCAGACCGGCGTCGGTCGCGATGTAGTGCCACACCACGGCGTTGAGGTCCGGGTCGTCGTTCTCCAGGATCCACAGCGCCACGGAGGCCGGCAGCTGACGCGCCCACGTCCACGCACGCTTCAGCCGCAACTCGACCAGCTCCGGACCCTCAGGCCCAGGCAGCCCAGTCCGCGCCCGAACCCGCTCGGCGGTCTCCTCGTCGACCAGCCCGAGCAGGAAGCCGATGGCCTGCTCGGCCCTGTTGTTGTCCCGCATGGCGTGCATGATGCCGCAGGTCAGGGTGGGTTGGCATGGGAATTCGAGCGGTAGCCGGAATGCGAGCGGCCGGCCCGCGGACAAGCGGGCCGGCCGTCGAGGAGTGTGAGGGACTTGCGATCAGCCGCCGGCCCGAGCCGCCATCCGCGCCTTGCGGGCCGCGAGCTTCTCGTCGAACTTCAGGGCTTCCGCGTCCAGGCCGCCCATGTAGAGGCCCAGCTCCTCCTGGGCCTTCTGGCCCTCGGGGCCGAGGCCGTCGATCTCGTCGATCTTCAGGAAGCGCAGGACGGGCTGGAGGACGTCGTCGTGGTGGATGCGCAGGTTGTAGACCTCGCCGATGGCCATCTGCGCGGCGGCGCGCTCGAAGCCGGGGATGCCGTGACCGGGCATGCGGAAGTCCACGACCACGTCCCGGACCGCCTGCATTGTCAGGTCGGGCGCCAGCTCGAAGGCCGCCTTCAGCAGGTTCCGGTAGAACACCATGTGCAGGTTCTCGTCGGTCGCGATGCGCGCCAGCATGCGGTCGCAGATCGGGTCGCCCGACTGGTGGCCGGTGTTGCGGTGCGAGATACGGGTCGCGAGCTCCTGGAAGGCGACATAGGCGACCGAGTGCAGCATCGAGTGGCGGTTGTCCGACTCGAAGCCCTCGCTCATGTGGGACATGCGGAACTGCTCCAGCTTGTCCGGGTCCACCGCGCGCGAGGTGAGCAGATAGTCGCGCATCACGATGCCGTGCCGGCCCTCCTCGGCGGTCCAGCGGTGCACCCAGGTGCCCCAGGCGCCGTCACGGCCGAAGAGCGAGGCGATCTCGTGGTGGTAGCTGGGGAGGTTGTCCTCGGTCAGCAGGTTCACCACCAGCGCGATCCGGCCGATCTCGGTGACCTTGGACTGCTCCTTGTCCCAGGCCTCGCCGTCCTCGAAGAGACCGGGGAAGTTACGGCCGTCCGTCCAGGGCACGTACTCGTGCGGCATCCAGTCCTTCGCGACCTTCAGATGCCGGTTGAGTTCGTTCTCGACCACTTCCTCCAGCGCGTACAACAACCGGGCGTCGGTCCAGACGGCCGGGCTGCCGAGGTGAGGGGAAGTAATCGTCACGGGAACTCCAGGGGGACGCGCAACACAGACAGGGTGCCCGGCGAGCGGTTGCCGGAACCTACGGGATCGTAGGCTACGAATCCGTAGGTTACGAAGCCGTAGGTTAAGGGCGTCGTAAAGAGCGCTGATCAGCAGCCGTTCCGACGAGGGCGCACGACAGTTCACGAGTACACGGAAAAGCCCCAGGACTCGCAGGTCCTGAGGCTGAAAGGGGTATCGCGTCAGTCGGTCAGGCGTACAGATGCCGCATCCGGACCGAGAGACATGTCACACATCCTTCGAGCTTCTCGAACTCGCCGATGTCGACCAGCACGGGCTCACGGCCGAGGTCGGCGAGCAGCTCCGCCGTCTTCGGCGCGCTCGCGGCCATGAGCAGCTTGTCACCGCCGAGGAGCACGACATGCGCCCCGGACTCCTCCGGCACCGGCAGGAAGCGCGGGAACAGCGAGGGGGCGTCCAGCTGGGGGATACGGCCCAGAATCGTTCCGTCGGGCAGTGCCGTGATCGCCGACTTCAGGTGCAGCACCTTGCTCACGGGGACGGCGACCACCCGCGCGCCCAGCGGCTCGAAGGCGGCCCGCAGCTGCTGGACGCCGGCTCCGTTGGTGCGGCCGCCCCGGCCGACGTAGATCGTGTCACCGACCTTCAGCACATCGCCGCCGTCGAGCGTGCCCGGCTCCCAGATCCAGTTCACCGAGCAGCCGAGCGAGGCCACGGCCTCCTCGACACCGAGGGTCTCGTCGCGCCGGGACTCGGCACCGGGCCGGGTGATCAGGGCGACGTTCTTATACATGACGACCGTGTCCTCGACGAACACCGAGTCGGGGCAGTCGTCGACCGGGTCCACCTCGATCGTCTCCCAGCCGTGGGTACGCAGGGCCTCGACGTACGCCTCCCACTGCTCGACCGCGAGACCGACGTCGACCTTCTCCCGCTCGATGTGCGTGACCAGGCCTTCGGCGAGGCGCGGGCTCGGGCGGCGGACGAGGGCCTTCTTGCTGGGCACGACGGGATCTCCGGATCGATGGCAGGTTCCGGCGCCCATGATGCAGAGGGCACCGATCCGCCATCATGCAGGGCCTACCCGCCCGTAGAAAACCCTCCGCGTCAGGCTGTGGCCCTCCTGAGATGCGCCGCGGTGAAGGAGTCGCGGGCATTGAGGAGCTCTCGTGGGGTTCCCTCGAAGATCACCCGCCCGCCGTCCCGGCCGCCGTCCGGTCCGAGGTCGATGATCCAGTCGGCGTGCGCCACCACGTCCAGGTTGTGCTCGACGACCACCACCGTGTTGCCGGCGTCGACCAGCCGGTCCAGCAGACCGAGCAGCCCGTCGACGTCCGACATGTGCAGGCCGGTCGTCGGCTCGTCCAGGACGTACACCGCGCCCGTGCGGTGCAGCCGGGTCGCCAGTTTGATGCGCTGCCGTTCACCGCCGGAGAGCGTGGACAGCGGCCGGCCGAGCGTGAGGTAGGGCAGCCCCACGTCCCGCAGCGCCCGCAGCCGACGCCGTACGGCCGGGTCCTGGAAGAAGCCCAGCGCCTGATCGGCGGTCATCTCCAGTACGTCCGCGACGGAGTTGCCGTCGACCCTCAGCCGCAGCACCTCCTCCTTGAAGCGCCGCCCCTCGCAGTCGTCGCAGGTCGTCGTCACCGGGTCCATGAAGGCGAGGTCGGTGCAGATGATCCCGCGGCCCTCACAGGTTCCGCACGCGCCGGTCGAATTGAAGCTGAAGAACCCCGGCTCGGCGCCCGTCTCGCGCGCGAAGATCTTCCGTACCGTGTCCATGATTCCCAGATACGTCGCCGGCGTCGACCGCGCGGAGATCCCGATCGACGACTGGTCCACGACCACGGCCTCCGCGTGAGCGGCGGTGAACTCCGCGACCAGCGTGCTCTTCCCGGACCCGGCGACCCCGGTCACCACGGTGAGCACCCCGGTCGGGAACTCGACGGTGAGGTCCCGCAGGTTGTGCAGGTCGGCGCCCTTCACCCACAGGCCGCCGCCCGCCGGACGTACGGCGTCCTTCAGCGCCGCGCGTCGCAGCAGACACCGCCCGGTCACCGTGTCGGACCCGGCCAGCGCCCCCGGCGTCCCCTCGAACACGACCCGCCCGCCGCCCGCACCGGCCCCCGGCCCCATGTCGACGACGTGGTCGGCGAGCGCGATGACGTCCGGGTCGTGCTCGACCACCAGCACGGTGTTGCCCTTGTCGCGCAGCCGCAGCAGCAGATCGCCGAGCCGCCCGACGTCACGCGGGTGCAGCCCGACGCTGGGCTCGTCGAAGATGTACGTCATGCCGGTGAGGCTGGAGCCCAGGTGGCGAACGGTCTTCAGGCGCTGTCCCTCGCCGCCGGAGAGCGTGGAGGTCTCGCGGTCGAGGCTGAGGTAGCCGAGGCCGATGGCGTCGACGCGTTCGAGGGCGGTGACGGCGGCTCGGGCGATGGGGCCGGCGACCGGGTGGTCGATGTCCTTCAGTACGGCGATCAGGTCGGTGACCTGCATGCGAGTGCAGTCGGCGATGGTCCGGCCGTTGATCCGGGTCGCGAGCGCCGCCGCGTTGAGGCGGGCCCCTTCACAGGCCGGGCAGGCACCCTCGACCAGGAACTGCCGCACCAGATCACGGGTCTTCTCGCTCATCGCCGACAGGTCCCGCTTCAGGTACAGCCGCTCGAAGCGGGTGGCGAGACCCTCGTAGTCGGTCGTCCAGGTGCCGCCGGTGCCGTTGACGGTGACCTTGCTCCCGGGACGGCCGCGCATCAGGAACTCCCGCTCGGCGGCGGTGAACTCGCCCACGGGCTTGTCCGGGTCGAGATCGGCGCTGTTGGTGTACGCCTGCCCTTGCCAGGTGCCCGCGGCGAACGGCGGGAAGCGGACCGCCCCGTCGGCGAGCGTGCGCCCCGGGTCGAGGATGCGGTCCCAGTCCGGCCGTACCGTCCGCCCGAGGCCGTCGCACTCGGGGCACATGCCGGAGGGGTCGTTGAAGGAGTACGCGGTCGCCGGCCCGGCGCTCGGTGTGCCGTGCCGGGAGAACAGCACCCGCAGCACGGAGTAGATGTCGGTCATCGTGCCGACCGTGGACCGGGAGTGGCCCCCGATCGGCCGCTGGTCGACGACGATCGCGGGGGAGAGGTCCCGCAACTCCTCCGCGTGCGGCCGCTCGTACTTGGGCAGCCGGTTGCGCACGAACCAGGTGAAGGTCTCGTTCAGCTGGCGCTGCGACTCCACCGCGATCGTGTCGAAGACGATCGACGACTTCCCCGATCCCGAAACGCCGGTGAACACGGTCAGCCGGCCTTTCGGGATGCGGAGGGTGACGTCCTTGAGGTTGTTCTCCCCGGCTCCGGTGATGGTGATGAAGCCGGGGGCGAATGCGGGCTCGAGATCGACCATGCGGTCGAAGTTAGACGGGATACCCGACAGCTTCTGGCGTGATTTCCTTCAGTTCTCCGTCCTCCATCATCAGCCAGCGAGTGATGCCGATCGACTCCAGGAACGGCAGGTCGTGGCTGGCCACGATCAGCGCCCCCTCGTACGACTCCAGGGCCGTGGTGAGCTGCCGTACGCTCGCCATGTCCAGGTTGTTCGTCGGCTCGTCCAGCATCAGCAGCTGCGGCGCGGGCTCCGCCAGCATCAGCGCGGCCAGTGCGGCCCGGAAGCGTTCGCCGCCGGACAGGGTCGCCGCCTTCTGGTCGGCGCGGGCGCCCCGGAACAGGAAGCGGGCCAGCCGCGCCCGGATCCGGTTGTTGGTGGCGCCCGGCGCGAACCGGGCCACGTTCTCGGCGACCGACAACTCGCCGTCGAGGACGTCCAGCCGCTGCGGCAGGAAACGCAGCGGCACATGGGCCGTCGCCTCGCCCGACACCGGCGCCAGCTCCCCGGCGACGGTCCGCAGCAGCGTGGTCTTGCCCGCGCCGTTGCGCCCGATCAGCGCGATCCGTTCCGGACCGTGCAGATCGAACCCACCGCTCACCCGCGCGCCGTACACCAGCTCCAGGTCGCGCAAGGTGAGCACGCCACGGCCCGGTGGTACGGCCGTGTACGGCAGGTCGACGCGGATCTCGTCGTCGTCCCGTACGGCCTCCACCGCCTCGTCGAGCCGGTCCTTCGCCTCGGCGAGCTTCTCCTCGTGCATGATCCGGTGCTTGCCCGCGGACTCCTGCGCGGCCCGCTTGCGCGCACCCATGACGATCTTCGGCTCGCGCTTCTGGTCCCACATCTTCTGGCCGTACCGCTTGCGGCGGGCCAACTTGACCTGGGCGTCGACCAGTTCGCGCTTCTGTTTCTTCAGGTCCGCCTCGGCGACCCGCACCATGCGCTCGGCCGCCTCCTGTTCGGTGGCGAGTGCCTCCTCGTACGCCGAGTAGTTGCCGCCGTACCAGGCGATCTCCCCGGAACGCAGATCGGCGATCTGGTCGACGAGATCGAGGAGTTCACGGTCGTGGCTGACCACGACCATCACCCCCGGCCAGGACTCGACGGCCGAGTACAGCCGCCGGCGTGCGTACAGGTCGAGGTTGTTGGTGGGCTCGTCCAGCAGCAGGACGTCCGGCCGGCGCAGCAGCAGCGCGGCGAGGCGCAGCAGTACGGACTCGCCGCCCGACACCTCGCCGATCGTGCGGTCCAACGCGACGTGACCCAGACCGAGTTCGCCGAGGGTGGCGAGGGCTCGCTCCTCCACGTCCCAGTCGTCGCCGACGGTCTCGAAGTGCTGCTCGGCCACATCACCCGCCTCGATGGCGTGCAGCGCGGCCCGCTTGGCGGCGATGCCGAGGGCTTCGTCCACCTTCAGCGTGGTGTCGAGTGTGACGCTCTGCGGGAGGTAGCCGACCTCGCCCGCGACACGTACGACGCCGTCGGCCGGGGTGAGCTCACCCGCGATGAGCTTCAACAGGGTTGATTTTCCTGACCCGTTGACGCCGACGAGCCCGGTCCTGCCGGGACCGAACGCGACGTCGAGACCCTCGAAGACGGCGCTGCCGTCGGGCCAGGTGAAGGAAAGGGAGGTACAGCTGATGGAAGTAGGCATGTGGGCGCCTCCGCGGTTGCTCGAAACGATCAGGGGCAAACGCGTATCGAGACACCGGCGACCAACGGGCCGAGAGAAGCCCTGGGCATGAGAAAAGCCCTGTTCCGTGAGGACGGCTCGAACGCCGAGGTCGCACGCGGCGCACACACCTCAGGTGTGGCGCGGTGTCTCAGAACCTCAGACGAGCAACGTCCTTCTCCAATCGACGGCAACAGGACCGCTGTACACCGTACGAGCGGTCGGGAGGAGTGTCAACGCCAATTCGGCGGGGCCGAGGGTGCGCCTGACGTCGATGTCGGATTCCTGCCAGCCCGCCCCGGGCGCCGCTGGTTGGCTGGACCGCATGACGAAGGACATCGCCCTGCGTGACCGTGCTCTCGCCTTCCACGCCCTCCACGTCCCGGGCGCCCCGCTCGTGCTGCCGAACGCCTGGGACGCCGCCAGCGCCCGCATCGTCGAGGACGCCGGCGCCGCCGCGGTGGCCACCACCAGCGCGGGGCTGTCCTGGTCCCTCGGCGCCGTCGACGGCGACCGGCTGGACCGCGATCAGGCCCTGCGGGCCGTCGCGCGCATCGCCGCCGTCGTGCGTGTGCCCGTCACCGCGGACATCGAGAGCGGCTACGCGCGGGATCCGGCGGGCGTGGCCGAGACCGTCCGGGCCGTCCTGGAAGCGGGCGCGGTCGGCGTGAACATCGAGGACGCCCTGTACGAGCCCGGTGGGCCGGCGCTGCGCCCGGTGGCCGAGCAGGCCGCGCGGATCACGGCCGCCCGCGAGGCAGCCGACGCCGCGGGCGTGCCGGTGTTCGTGAACGCCCGCATCGACACGTTTCTGCGGGGCGCCGGGGGAGCGGACGCCGCCGTGGAACGGGCCGCCGCCTTCCTCGCCGCGGGTGCCGACGGGATCTTCGTCCCCGGGGCCGTCGACCCGGGGACCGTGAAGCTGCTCGTCGAGAAGATCGACGCCCCGCTGAACGTGATGGTCACACCCGGCGCGCCGACCGTCGCCGAACTGGCGGCGCTCGGTGTGGCACGCGTCAGTGTCGGCGCGGGCATCGCCCAGGCCGCCCTCGGTCTGGTCCGGCGCGCCGCGCGGGAGCTGCTCGGCACGGGGACCTGCGGGACACTGGCCGACGCGCTGGACTACGGCGAGCTCAACTCCCTGCTGGGATCGGCGCGTTAGCCGACACCCGCCCGGAGGGTCGGTTCAGCAGGCGTCCCGCATCAGATCGGCGAGGTCGCGGTCCATGTCCAGCTGGAGGTGCTCCAGGCCGAGCGGCACCAACTCGCTGGTGGACTGGAGGAAGCGGCGGACCTCGCCGCTGCGGATGTGCACGACGGCGGTGCCCTCGGGGGCGTGGAACTCCACGACCGTACGGTCGTACCCGTACGGCCGCACCCGGACGTCGCCGTGGCCCTCGGGCCCTTCCAGGCCGGCGAGGAGCAGCTCGCGGCTGAAGGTCCAGCAGACCTCGACACCTTCCAGGGTGGCAGGCGCCGGGAAGCTCATCCGGACGGCGAACGGGTCGCTCCGGTCGTAGTGCAGGGTCGCCGGAATGCTCGGCATCCGCGGCGCGGCGGCGACGAGACGGGCCTCGACGGGCTGCTCGATGACGGTGGACAACGCCTTGCTCCCTTGTGACGGCTGGACGAACATCCGGGTGGACGAGACCGGGCACTGATAGAGACGACGGATTCGGCCAATCCGTGCACACGGATGTCGAGTGACCTCTGTCACCGCCTTCATGCACGGGAGTGGGCTGTTCGTCCGCCCGTGACCGGATGGTCACTTGTGGTCGACGGGCATCTGGACGGCATCGTGACGGTGGACTAGCTTCGCCCGCCATGAGGCGTTCGGGGAGCATGCGACGGGCGGGGCGTACGTTTCGGACAGTGGCCGCGGGGGTGGTGTGCGGGGCGGCGCTGGCCGCGCTGACCGCCGTACCCGCGCGGGCGGACGAGCCGGCGAGAGCGGCGCCGCACTGGGAGATCAAGGACAGCGGCACGCCCGAGGCGCGTTTCCGGGGGCTGGCGGCGGTCAGCCGGCACACCGCGTGGCTCGCCGGATCCAAGGGCACCGTGCTGCGCACCACCGACGGCGGCGACAGCTGGCGGAACGTCTCGCCGCCCGGCGCCGCCGGGCTGGAGTTCCGGGACGTCGAGGCGTTCGACGCGCGGCGGGCCGTGGTGCTGGCCATCGGTGAGGGCGAGGCGTCCCGTGTGTACCGCACGCAGGACGGCGGCATGACCTGGACCGAGTCGTTCCGCAACACCGACGCGCGTGCCTTCTACGACTGCCTCACCTTCTTCGACCGCCGCCACGGCCTGGCGATGAGCGACCCGGTCGACGGCCGGTTCCGCATCCTGTCGACCAGCGACGGCGGGCGTTCCTGGAAGGTGCTGCCGAGCGCGGGGATGCCCGCGGCGCAGGAGGGCGAGGCCGGGTTCGCGGCGAGCGGGCAGTGCCTGGTCGCCTCCGGGCCGAGGGACGTCTGGCTCGCCACCGGCGGGGCCGCACACGCGCGTGTCCTGCACTCCGCCGACCGGGGCCTGACCTGGACGGCCGCCGACACCCCCATCCCGGCCGGCGACCCGGCCCGCGGAGTCTTCGCCCTCGCCTTCCGCGACCGTACGCACGGCCTGGCGGTGGGCGGCGACTACCGCCCCGACCAGGCCTCCCCGCGAGCGGCGGCACGCACGGCCGATGCCGGACGGGGCTGGACGCCGGCCGCCGCACCGCCGCCCGCGTACCGCTCCGGCGTCGCCTGGCTGCCGCACAGCCGCACCGCCGCCCTGGCGGTCGGCCCCACCGGCACCGACCTGACGACCGATGGCGGCCGCACCTGGCGGACCGTCGACACCGGTTCGTACGACACCGTGGACTGCACGCCCGACCTGGGCTGCTGGGCCGCGGGGGAGAAGGGCCGGGTCGCGCGGCTGGAGAGCTGAGCCGGAATGGGGGTACTCGGGCGCGGACGGCGAGAGGAGTGACGCATATGCCGGCCGGTTCGAGCCCGAAGCGGGAACGTCAGTACGAGCACATCAAGAAGAGCGCCCAGGACCGGGGCGAGAGCACCTCGCGCGCCGAGGAGATCGCGTCCCGGACGGTCAACAAGGAGCGTGCCCGGTCCGGCGAGTCGAAGACCGCCAGCCGCACGTCCACCCAGGACATGTCCTCGGGCAGGCGGGGCGGGCAGCGGTCGGGCCAGGGCTCCCAGGGCCCCACCCGGGACCAGCTGTACGAGGAGGCCAAGAAGCGCAACATCCAGGGGCGTTCGGACATGAACAAGAGCCAGCTCAAGCAGGCTCTGGGCAAGTGACCGACGGCACCCTCAGCCGAGGGTCTCGCGGTACCGCTCCAGCGTCGGCGCCGTCTTGGTCGCGACGAACTCCGTGATGCGGTAGACGCAGACCCCGGCATGGACGAACGGATCGCTCGCGGCGATCTCCTCGATGTGTCCCCGGTCCCCCGCGACGGCGAGGATCACCCCGCCGTCGCGGGGGTTCTTGCGTCCTGACGCGAGAAAGACACCCTTGTCGTACTGCTCGTCGAGCCACGCCACATGCGCCTCCAGCACGGCGTCGACGCCCTCGATCGGTGCGGTGTAGGTCAGCTCCATCACGAACATGATCACGAGCCTACCCCTGGGCCGTCGAGGAACGACCGGCCGCTTACGCTCGTCCCCACCATGACGACCGTACGCATCCCCGCGGGCTGGCCCGCGACCGAGGACGAGGCCCGCGCGGTCCAGGACGAGCTGCGCGAGCGCGTGGTGCTCGACGAATCCGGGCCCCCGCCCGGCTCCGGGCACGTGACCGGCGTGGACGTGGCCTACGACGACGAACACGACGTCGTAGCCGCCGCGGCGGTCGTGCTGGACGCGGCGACCCTCGCCGTCGTCGCCGAGGCGACGGCGGTCGGCCGGATCTCCTTCCCGTACGTCCCCGGGCTGCTGGCCTTCCGCGAGATCCCCACCGTCCTGGCCGCCCTCGACGCCCTGCCCTGCCCACCCGGCCTGGTCGTCTGCGACGGCTACGGCCGCGCCCACCCCCGCCGTTTCGGCCTCGCCAGCCACCTCGGCGTCCTCACCGGCCTCCCCACGATCGGCGTCGCCAAGAACCCGTTCACCTTCACCTACGACGCCCCCGCCCCGCCCCGCGGCTCGACCGCACCCCTCATGGCGGCCGACGAAGAGGTGGGCCGCGCCCTGCGCACCCAGCACACGGTGAAGCCGGTGTTCGTCTCGGTCGGCCACCGGGTGAGCCTGGACAACGCCTGCGCCCACACGCTCGCGCTGACACCCCGGTACCGCTTGCCGGAGACGACACGGCGGGCGGATTCCTTGTGCCGGCGGGCGTTGGCGGAGGCCACCGGGCCGAGGCCCGAACTCGCCGCCCGAGCGGCGGCCGACCCCACGCGGACATGGGGGCGTTCGCTGTACGAGCGTCAGCGTGACCCGGTGGCCTGGGCGGGCCGCGTGCTCGCGGCAACGGCTGCGGCAGAGGGTGCGGAGCGCTCGCCGGAGATCGAAGCCGCGCTGCAACTGGCGGCCGACCGTGACCGATGGAGCCGCGGGCGTGAGGTGTTCGACCACATCCGCGCGATCGCGCCCACAGACCTCGACGCGCTCACCGAGGAGCGAGCGGCGCTGGTCCGCCTCGCCGAACTCGTCGCCAAACTCGCCCACAACGCGGCCGGTCCCGCGCCGTTCTTCGACCACCACACGGGCTGGCACATCGGGCCCCTCGCCGTCCGTGTCGCCACCGGGCACAACCCCACCGCACGGCACCGCATCGCGGACGCGCTGGGCGAGTGGCCGCCGGCCGGAACCGGCGACGCGCGGTGAACGGTCGGGCTGAGTACGTCGACTGAGTACCCGTACGGATGCGGCCGCTTCCCCGTGATCGGCAGGCTGGGCCGCATGACGACGCACCGCTCCCCGAAGCCCCTCGCCGACCCCGACCGTCCCGTCGAGCGCGCCGTGAACGCCGCGCTGGTCGTGGCCACCCTCGCCGGGCTCGGCTGGATCGTCGGGATGATCTACACCATCGCGGGGTGGCCGCTGTAGGTCGCCGCGGGACCGGTTCAGCGGACGGCGGCCACCCGGAAGGTGATGCCGGCGGCCCGGAGGCGGTCGATCAGGGCGTCGCCCATCGCGACCGCCGTGGTGACCTGGCCGGCCGTGTCCGGCAGGTCGTCGAAGGCCAGGGAGAGGGCCGACTCGGCGAACATCTTCGCCGTCTCGCCGTACCCGGGGTCGCCGCCGGCCACCTCGGTGAACACCCGCCGGCCGCCGCCCTCGCCGACGAAGCGGACGGAGAACCAGCTCCGCGCGCGCTTCTCGGGGCCGGGGCCCTCGCCGGGCTTGAGCCGGTCGGACAACCAGCGCCGGGCGGGCGGCAGTTGGGCCGCGGAGAACAGCGCGCCCATCGCCGTGACGCCGCCGACCGCCATGGGAAGGGTCCGCACGGCGGCGTAGTGGCGGTAGCGGAAGTCGGGGCCGTAGCGATCGAGGGCCCGCGCGGACCGCCGCACGATCTGCGGGTCGATCGTCGGCAGCGGCAGCGCCCACGCGCCGACCTCCGCCGCGAACCGGGGCGAGCCCATCGGCGCCGTCGCCCGCCGCCCCACCAGCCGTGGCTCGTGGCGCGCGCGGTCCCGTCCCGCGGCGAGCATCTGACGCCCGCGCGCGAACTGGTTGAGCGCCGACGCGAACGTACCGCCCGAGAAGGTGGCGTCGGCCGTCACGAACCCGTCCATCGTCAGCGGCACGCCCTCCGGCAGCTGCTGGACGGTGAAGTACGCCCCCAGGTCGTGCGGGATCGAGTCGAAGCCGCAGGCGTGCACCAGCCGTGCGCCCGTCTCACGCGCGCGTGCGTCGTGCCGGACGTACGTCAGGTCCACGAACTCCGGCTCACCGGAGAGGTCCAGATAGTCGGCGCCGGTGTCCGCGCAGGCCGCGACGAGATCCTCGCCGTAGCTCACATAGGGGCCCACCGTCGTGGCCACCACGCGCGCCTGCTCCGCGAGCCGGCGCATCGACGCCGGATCGGCGACGTCCGCCTCCAGCACCCCGACCTTGTCACCACCGGGCAGCGACTCGCGCAGCCGCTCCAGCTTCCGCTCGCTGCGGCCGGCGATCGCCCAGCGCAGCCCCTCGGGCGCGTGCTCGGCGAGATACTCGGCGGTGAGTACCCCGACGAAGCCCGTCGCTCCGAAGAGCACGATGTCGTACGGACGATCCGTCCTGCCCAGCCTGCTCATGACACTCCTCGGTCCCGTACCACGCGCCGTTGTCGGTGGCCGAGGCTAGCGTGAGGTGTGCGGAGCCCGACGACGAGCCCGGAGGTATGCGGTGGCCGTACCCAGGACTGCCCTGAAGAAGTGGGAAAAAGTACGCGAGTTCGCCCTCGGGATGCCCGGCGCGGTCGAGGAGTTCCCCTGGGGTGAGACGGTCGCGAAGGTCAACAAGAAGGTGTTCGTCTTCCTCGGCGTCGTTGACGGCAGCTATCCGATGGGCGTCACGGTGAAGCTCAAGGACGAGGAGGCCCACGCCCACGCACTGACCTGCCCCGGCGCCGAACCCGCCGGATACGGACTGGGCAAGGCGGGCTGGGTCAGCATCCCGCTGGAGCAGAAGGGCGCCCCATCGGCGGAGCTGCTGTGCGACTGGGTGGAGGAGAGCTACCGCACGATCGCGCCGAAGCGGCTGATAGCGGAGCTGGACGCGCGCTGATTGTGGCCGTGCCGGTTCGCGGTCACCCTCCTGGCGGGTAACTTCCTAAGCGCTTGCTCTTGTGCCCGCCGGAACACATTCTTAGCATCGCTGGTGTTACATCAGTTGTGTCACGCCAATGGGGGCTCGATGACAACGGCAACGACGCCCGGGCACGGCCCGCTCACCGGCGTGCGCGTGGTGGAGCTGGCCGGCATCGGGCCAGGCCCGTTCGCCGCCATGCTCCTCGCCGACCTCGGCGCCGACGTCGTCCGCGTCGACCGGCCCGGCGGCACCGGGCTGGCCATCGACACCGAGTACGACATCACCAACCGCAACAAGCGCTCGGTGATCGTCGACCTGAAGTCCCCCGAGGGCCCCGCGCGCGTGCTCGAACTCGCCGCCCGCGCCGACATCCTCATCGAGGGCTACCGCCCCGGAGTCGCCGAGCGCCTCGGCGTCGGCCCCGAGGCCTGCCACGCCCGCAACCCCGAGCTGGTCTACGGCCGGATGACCGGCTGGGGCCAGGACGGCCCGCTCGCCCACCGCGCCGGGCACGACATCGCGTACATCGCGCTCACCGGCACCCTCGGCATGATCGGTCACCCCGACGAGCCGCCGGCCGTCCCCGCCAACCTGGTCGGCGACTACGCGGGCGGCTCCCTCTACCTCGTCGTGGGCGTCCTGGCCGCTCTCCAGCACGCCCGCGCGACCGGCACCGGCCAGGTCGTCGACGCCGCCATCGTCGACGGCACGTCCCATCTCGCCGCGATGATCCACGGCATGCTCGCGGCCGGCGGCTGGCAGGACCGGCGCGGCGCCAACCTCCTGGACGGCGGCTGCCCCTACTACGGTACCTACGAGACCGCCGACGGCAGGCACATGGCGGTCGGCGCCCTGGAGCCGCAGTTCTACGACGAGTTCCTGCGGCTGCTCGGCATCGAGGAGTTCGCCGCCGCCCGCAAGGACCTCTCCCGCTGGGGCGAGCTGCGCGAGGCGGTCGCGGCCCGCTTCAAGGCCCGTACCCGGGACGAGTGGACGGCCGTCTTCGAGGGCTCCGACGCCTGCGTGGCCCCGGTGCTGTCCCTGCGCGAGGCTCCGCACCACCCGCACCTCGCCGCCCGCGGCACCTTCACCGACCACGGCGGCATCACCCAGCCCGCCCCGGCGCCCCGCTTCTCGGCGACCCCCACGACCGTACGCACCGGCCCGGCCCAGCCCGGCGCGGACACCGCGGACGTGGCGCGCGACTGGGACGTACCCGACCTCCTGAAGGACCAGAACGCATGAAGGGCCACGCATGAAGCGGCAGATCTTCGCCCCCGAGCACGACGCGTTCCGCGCGACCGTGCGCAGCTTCCTCGACCGGGAGGTGCTGCCGCACTACGAGCAGTGGGAGAAGGACGGCATCGTCTCCCGCGAAGCCTGGCGCGCGGCCGGCAAGCAGGGTCTGCTCGGCATGGCGGTGCCCGAGGAGTACGGAGGCGGCGGCACCCCGGACTTCCGTTACAGCGCCGTCCTCGCCGAGGAGTTCACGCGCGCGGGCGCCCCGGGCCTCGCGCTCGGCCTGCACAACGACATCATCGGCCCGTATCTGACCGGCCTCGCCACCGACGAGCAGAAGCGCCGCTGGCTGCCCGGCTTCTGTGACGGCTCGCTGATCACCGCCATCGCGATGACCGAGCCCGGCGCCGGCTCCGACCTCCAGGGCATCCGCACCCACGCCGAGGACCGCGGCGACCACTGGGTGCTCAACGGCTCCAAGACGTTCATCTCCAACGGCATCCTCGCCGACCTGGTCATCGTCGTCGCCAAGACCACCCCCGAGGGCGGCGCGCGCGGACTGTCGCTGCTCGTCGTGGAGCGCGGGACGGACGGCTTCGAACGCGGCCGCAACCTCGACAAGATCGGCCAGAAGGCGCAGGACACGGCCGAACTGTTCTTCCGAGACGTCCGCGTGCCCAAGGAGAACCTCCTCGGCGACCTCGACGGCGCCTTCGTGCACCTGATGACGAACCTCGCGCAGGAGCGCCTGAGCATCGCCGTCTCCGCCATCGCGGCGGCCGAGCACCTGCTGGAGATCACCACCGAGTACGTCAAGGAGCGCGAGGCCTTCGGCCGGCCGCTCGCGACCAAGCAGCACATCCGCTTCGAGGTGGCCGAGATGGCCACCGAGTGCGCCGTCACCCGCACATTCCTCGACCGCTGCATCGAGGACCACGCGGACGGGCAGCTCGACGCCGTCCACGCGTCGATGGCGAAGTGGTGGGCGACCGAGTTGCAGAAGCGGGTCGCGGACCGCTGTCTGCAACTGCACGGCGGGTACGGCTACATGAGCGAATACCCCGTCGCCCGTGCCTTCACCGACGGCCGTATCCAGACCATCTACGGCGGCACGACCGAGATCATGAAGGAGATCATCGGCCGTTCCCTGCTCGGCTAGCGACCTCCTGCCCGGCCGGGACCCCCTCGCCCGGCAGACCCTCACCCCCGAAAGGCCCCCCTGTGAGCACCGAAGCGTACGTGTACGACGCGATCCGCACCCCGCGCGGCCGCGGCAAGGCGAACGGCGCCCTGCACGGCACCAAGCCCATCGACCTGGTCGTCGGCCTCATCCACGAGCTCCGCGACCGCTTCCCCGGCCTCGACCCGGCGGCCATCGACGACATCGTGCTCGGCGTCGTCGGCCCGGTCGGCGACCAGGGCTCCGACATCGCGCGGATCGCGGCGATCGCCGCCGGGCTGCCGGACACCGTGGCCGGCGTACAGGAGAACCGCTTCTGTGCGTCCGGTCTGGAGGCCGTCAACATGGCCGCCGCCAAGGTCCGCTCGGGATTCGAGGACCTGGTCCTCGCGGGCGGCGTGGAGTCCATGTCCCGGGTGCCGATGGCCTCGGACGGCGGCGCCTGGTTCAACGACCCGATGACCAACCTCGCCGTGAACTTCGTACCGCAGGGCATCGGCGCCGACCTGATCGCCACGATCGAGGGCTTCTCGCGCCGCGACGTCGACGAGTACGCCGCGCTGTCCCAGGAGCGGGCGGCCACGGCCTGGAAGGAGGGGCGCTTCGACCGCTCCGTCGTCCCGGTCAAGGACCGCAGCGGCCTCGTCGTCCTCGACCACGACGAGCACATGCGCCCCGGTACCACCGCCGACTCCCTCGCCAAGCTGAAGCCGTCCTTCGCGGACATCGGTGACCTGGGCGGCTTCGACGCGGTCGCGTTGCAGAAGTACCACAGGGTGGAGAAGATCGACCACGTCCACCACGCGGGCAACTCCTCGGGCATCGTCGACGGCGCCTCCCTGGTCGCCATCGGCACCAAGGAGGTCGGCGAGCGCAACGGCCTGACGCCCCGCGCCCGCATCGTCTCGGCCGCCGTCTCCGGCTCCGAGCCCACCATCATGCTCACCGGCCCCGCGCCCGCCACCCGCAAGGCGCTCGCCAAGGCCGGACTGACCATCGACGACATCGACCTCGTCGAGATCAACGAGGCGTTCGCGGCGGTCGTGCTGCGCTTCGTGCGGGACATGGGCCTGTCCCTGGACAAGGTCAACGTCAACGGCGGTGCCATCGCCCTCGGCCACCCCCTCGGCGCGACCGGCGCGATGATCCTCGGCTCGCTCGTCGACGAACTGGAGCGCCAGGACAAGCGGTACGGCCTCGCCACGCTGTGCGTCGGCGGCGGCATGGGCATCGCCACCATCGTCGAGCGCATCTGACCCCCCTCCCGACGGATCACACGGAGCACCTCCCCATGAGCACTGAGTCCACCACCATCCGCTGGGAACAGGACCGCGAAGGCGTCGTCACGCTCGTCCTGGACGACCCCGACCAGTCCGCGAACACCATGAACCAGGCGTTCCGCGACTCCCTCGCCGTGATCACCGACCGGCTGGAGGCGGAGAAGGACACCATCCGCGGTGTCATCATCACCTCCGCCAAGAAGACCTTCTTCGCGGGCGGCGATCTGCGCGACCTGATCCGCGTCACGCCGGAGACCGCACAGGAGCTGTTCGAGGGCGGCATGGCGATCAAGCGCCAGCTGCGCCGCATCGAGACCCTGGGCAAGCCGGTCGTCGCCGCGATGAACGGCGCGGCCCTGGGCGGCGGTTACGAGATCGCGCTCGCCTGCCACCACCGCATCGCCCTCGACGCGCCCGGCTCCAAGATCGGCTGCCCCGAGGTCACCCTCGGGCTGCTGCCGGGCGGCGGCGGTGTCGTGCGCACCGTGCGCCTCCTCGGCATCGCCGACGCCCTGCTGAAGGTGCTGCTCCAGGGCACCCAGTACAACCCGCGGCGCGCCCTGGAGAACGGCCTGGTCGACGACGTGGCCACCACCCAGGAGGAACTGCTCGCCAAGGCCCGCGCCTTCATCGAGGCCCACCCGGAGTCCCAGCAGCCCTGGGACCGGCCGGGCTACCGGATCCCCGGCGGCACGCCCGCCAACCCGAAGTTCGCGGCGAACCTGCCCGCCTTCCCGGCCAGCCTGCGCAAGCAGACCAACGGCGCCCCCTACCCGGCCCCGCGCAACATCCTCGCGGCGGCCGTCGAGGGCTCCCAGGTCGACTTCGAGACCGCGCAGGTCATCGAGGCGCGCTACTTCGTGGAGCTGGCGGCGGGCCAGACCTCCAAGAACATGATCCAGGCGTTCTTCTTCGACCTCCAGGCGGTCAACTCCGGCGCCAACCGACCCAAGGGCTTCGAAGCGCGCAGGGTCCGCAAGGTCGCCGTGCTCGGCGCCGGGATGATGGGCGCGGGCATCGCCTACTCGTGCGCCCGCGCCGGCATCGACGTCGTCCTCAAGGACGTGTCGCTCGAAGCCGCCGCCAAGGGCAAGGCCTACTCGGAGAAGCTGTGCGCCAAGGCGGTCTCCCGGGGCCGTACCACCCAGGAGAAGGCCGACGCGCTGCTCGCCCGCATCACCCCGGCGGCCGACCCGCAGGACGTGGCCGGCTGTGACGCGGTGATCGAGGCCGTCTTCGAGAACCCGGAGCTCAAGCACAAGGTCTTCCAGGAGATCCAGGACATCGTCGAGCCGGACGCGCTGCTGTGCTCCAACACCTCGACGCTGCCGATCACCCTCCTCTCCGAAGGCGTGGAGCGCCAGGCCGACTTCATCGGACTGCACTTCTTCTCGCCCGTGGACAAGATGCCGCTGGTCGAGATCATCAAGGGCGAGCGGACCGGCGACGAGGCGCTGGCCCGCGCCTTCGACCTGGTCCGGCAGATCAACAAGACGCCGATCGTCGTGAACGACTCGCGCGGCTTCTTCACCTCCCGGGTCATCGGCCACTTCATCAACGAGGGCGTGGCGATGGTCGGCGAGGGCATCGAGCCCGCGTCGGTGGAGCAGGCGGCGGCGCAGGCGGGCTACCCGGCCAAGGTCCTGTCCCTGATGGACGAACTGACCCTGACGCTGCCGCGCAAGATCCGCAACGAGTCGAAGCGGGCCGTGGAGGAGTCGGGCGGCACCTGGGCGGGGCACCCCGCCGAGGCCGTCATCGACCGCATGGTCGACGAGTTCGACCGCCCCGGACGCAGTGGCGGCGCGGGCTTCTACGACTACGACGAGCAGGGCAAGCGCACGGCCCTGTGGCCGGGGCTGCGCGAGCACTTCACGCGTGAGGGCGCCGAGATTCCCTTCCGTGACATGCAGGAACGCATGCTGTTCTCCGAGGCCCTGGACACGGTCCGGCTCCTGGAGGAGGGCGTCCTGACGTCGGTCGCCGACGCCAACATCGGCTCGATCCTCGGCATCGGCTTCCCCGGCTGGACGGGCGGTGTGCTCCAGTACATCAACGGCTACGAGGGTGGCGTGGCCGGCTTCGTGGCACGCGCGCGTGAGCTGGCGCAGACGTACGGGGAGCGGTTCGCGCCGCCGGCGTTGCTGGTGGAGAAGGCGGAGAAGGGGGAGAGGTTCGCCGACGCGTGACGTCCAGGGGGCTCCGCGCCCCCCTGGGACCTGTCCCCTCGAACGCCGGACGGGCGGGAGCCCTCAGCCCGTCCGGCGCCTGCGGACGAAGCCCGTTGACGGCCGACAGTGGACCGGGCGGACCGGAACCCGGTCCACATGTCAGGCGGAGCCGCCGTCCTCCGACCCCGGCATGCCGCCCAGCCACTCCCGCAGATCCTCACGCAGGGATCGCTGAAAGGTCGTCAGCAGCGCCTGCACCACCAGGGGTTGCATGTAGGCGGAGAGCGACTTCACGTCCTGCGCGGCACGTTCGGACACCTCGCCCCGGAAGAGCCGCGACAGTTCGTGCGCGGCGGCGCGCGAGTGCTCGACCAGGACATTGCGAGCCGCGAGGATCGCCTCGTGCGACAGCGGCACGTCCAGCAGCCCGACCCCGAGCCGCAGCAGCCCGCGATCGACGCGGTACCCGTCCTCGGTGGCCTCCACGACACCCATCGCGACCAGCCGCTCCACGTCGTCGTCGCCGAGCGCCCGCCCCGCCCGTCGCTCCAACTCGCCCCGCGGCACCGTCTCGACGGCCTCCGGCGCCCAGGAGGCCACGACGGCCCGGTGAATGGCGAGGTCGTGGGCGTCCAGATCGGGCGGCAGCTGCTGTAGATACCGTTCGATGGCCGCCAGCGTCATGCCCTGCTGCTGAAGCTCCTCGATGAGCGCGAGCCGGGCCAGGTGCTCACGACCGTAGTGGCCGACCCTGCGCGGACCGATCACCGGAGGGGGCAGCAGCCCCTTGGTGCCGTAGAACCGCACCGTGCGGACCGTCATCCCCGCCCGCGCGGCCAGCTCGTCGATCGTGAGGGTGGGTTCCTCGGTGCCGGTCGTCATGTGCAGCAGTATCGCTGTCTCACCACTGCTGTGACACCTCCCGCGACAGCCGCGACACCCGTGTGAGAAGTAACGCTCTGTGACGTATGCCACCGCGTGAGCCGGGTTGCGTGGGGGAAGGTGGCCCCTTGGTCTGTGCCCTTTACGTGGGCGCAGGCCATACGTTCGTCCGGACACCCGAGCGCGACCCGCTCGGGCGCACCAGAGAGTGGTACCACCCGTGAGCAAGGACGCCGTGAACACGGCAGTGGCCGCATCCCGCACCGACGCGGCCCAGGTGCCCGCGGACGCGGGCGACGCCGGTTACAGCAAGGACCTCAAGGCCCGCCACGTCAACATGATCGCCATCGGCGGTGCCATCGGCACCGGCCTCTTCCTGGGCGCCGGCGGTCGCCTCCACAACGCGGGCCCCGCGCTCGCGATCGCCTACCTGGTCTGCGGCGTCTTCGCCTTCTTCGTGGTCAGAGCCCTCGGCGAGCTCGTCCTGTACCGCCCCTCGTCCGGCTCGTTCGTGTCGTACGCGCGCGAGTTCCTCGGCGAGAAGGGCGCGTACATCGCCGGCTGGATGTACTTCCTGAACTGGTCGACGACCGGTATCGCCGACATCACCGCGATCGCGCTCTACACGCACTACTGGAGCATGTTCACGAGCATCCCCCAGTGGACGCTCGCCCTGATCGCGCTGGCCGTGGTGCTGGCGGTGAACCTGATCTCGGTGAAGATCTTCGGCGAGATGGAGTTCTGGTTCGCGATCATCAAGGTCGCCACGCTGGTGGCCTTCATGTTCGTGGGCATCTTCCTGCTGGCCACCCAGCACGAGGTGGGCGGTACGACACCCGGCCTGAGCGTGATCTCGGACAACGGTGGCGTCTTCCCGCACGGCCTGATGCCCGTCGTCCTGGTCATGCAGGGCGTGATCTTCGCGTACGCCGCGCTGGAGCTCGTCGGTGTCGCCGCGGGCGAGACCGCGGAGCCGGAGAAGGTCGTCCCGCGCGCGGTGAACTCCATCATGTGGCGCGTCGGCCTGTTCTACGTCGGCTCGGTCGTCCTCCTGGCCCTTCTCCTCCCCGGCTCGGTCTACTCGGCCGACCAGAGCCCGTTCGTCACGGTCCTGTCGAAGATCGGCGTTCCGGCGGCGGGCGACGTGATGAACCTGGTCGTCCTGACGGCGGCGATGTCGTCCCTGAACTCCGGTCTGTACTCCACGGGCCGCATCCTCCGCTCCATGGCGATGGCGGGCTCGGCCCCGAAGTTCACGGCCCGGATGAACCGCAGCCAGGTCCCCTACGGCGGCATCCTGCTCACCTGCGCGGTGTGCGTGCTCGGCGTCGGCCTGAACTACCTGGTGCCCAGCCAGGCCTTCGAGATCGTGCTGAACGTGGCGTCCCTCGGCATCATCTCCACCTGGGTGATCATCATGGTCTGCCACCTGGTCTTCGTCCGCCGCGCCAAGGCGGGCCTGGTGACCCGCCCCTCCTTCCGCCTCCCGGGCAGCCCGGTCACGGAGATCACCACGGTCGTCTTCCTGCTGGCCTGCCTCGGCATGATGTGGAACGACCCCGAGGTCGGCCGCAAGACGCTGCTGCTGATCCCCGCCATCGCCGTGATGCTGGTCGCCGGCTGGTACGCGATCCGCCGCCGAGTCGCGAAGACGGAGGACCAGGAGCTGACCGAGCTCACGAAGTAGCCCGGGACGGGCAGTCCGGGGCCGCTGTCAGTGCCGGCCTCTACGGTGGCGTCATGTCGGAGATCACTTATGTCCGGGGTGACGCCACCGTTCCGTCGGTGCACATGCCGCGGATCGGGTGCGGGCTGGCGGGCGGCAAGTGGTCGCAGATCGAGCCGCTGATAGTCGAGCGGCTGGTGAAGCGGGGGATCGCCGTCACGGTCTATGACCACGGGGACGCCCGCGTTTGAGCCTGCCATCGCCCCACCCGCGTCGACGGGTCGGGCGCGACAGCGGCCGCGCCCCAAGGGGCGCGGGGAACTGCGCGACGAGCCCCGACGCACCCGCACCCGCCCGACGGCAGAACCCGGCACCTTCCAGCGGGCCCGCCGCGCACCCAGCAGCACTCAAGAGTCAGCACTCAGCACCGGGCACACAGCGCTCAGTGCCAGGCACACAGCGCTCAGCACCCGGCACTCAATGCGCCCCACCCGGCACCCAGCACTCAGTGCTCGTGCTCATGCACACCATTCGTCGCCGCGATCCTCTCCCACGACTTCGGCTGCGCCGGAGCCACCGAAGACCGCGCGATCGACGCCGCCCGAGCCGTCCCGACCGTCGGCTTCGACGGCTGGAACAGCCACGTGTCGAACAGCGCGGCCAACGGCTTGCCCGACACCTCCTCGGCGTACCGCCGGAAGTCGGCCACCGACGCGTTGCCGTAGGCGTACTTCTGCGGCCACCCCTTCAGCACGGCGAAGAACGCGTCGTCCCCGACCTCGTTGCGCAACGCCTGAAGGGCCAGCGCGCCCCGGTCGTAGACGGCGATGTGGAACTGGTTCTCCGGCCCGGGGTCACCCGGCTCCACCGCCCAGAAGGGATCGTCGGCCGCACGCGAGGCGTACACGTAGTCGGCGATCTCCTGCGCCGTCCCCTCGCCCTCGTGCTCGGACCACAGCCACTGCGCGTACCGCGCGAAGCCCTCGTTGATCCAGATGTCCTTCCAGTCCTTCACGGACACCATGTCGCCCCACCACTGATGGGCCAGCTCATGCACGACGACCGAGGTGTTCGACCCGTTCGCGAAGTTCGACGGGCTGTAGAAGGGCCGGGTCTGCGTCTCCAGCGCGTATCCGGTGTTCGTGTTCGGCACATACCCGCCGAGCGCGTTGTACGGATAGGGCCCGAAGTACTCGCTCAGCCAGTCGGCGATCTCCCCGGTCCGCTCGATGCTCGCCCGTGCCGCCCCCGCGCGCTCTCCGAGGTCGCGGCTGTAGGCGTTGATGACCGGAATGCCACTCTCGGACGTCCCCGTGGTGACGTCGAAGCGTCCGGCCGCGAACGTGGCCAGATATGTCGCCTGCGGCTTGTTGGAACGCCAGTTGTAACGGGTCCAGCCCGCCCGCGAACTCGTCGACTGAAGCGTCCCGTTGGAGATGAACTGCGTGCCGTTCGGCACCTGCACCGACACGTCGTACGTCGCCTTGTCGAGCGGGTGGTCGTTGCTCGGGAACCACCACCAGGCGCCCTCGGGCTCACCCGCGGCGACCCCGCCGTCCGGGGTGCGCAGCCAGGCGTTGAAGCCGTACGCCTCCTTGGTCGACGGCACGCCCCGGTACCGCACCACCACGGTGACGGACGTGCCCTTGGCCAGCGGCTTCGTCGGCGTGATCTCCAGCTCGTGCTCGCCGGAGGTCGCGAACGACGCCTTCGCGCCGTTGATCCGGACCTCGCTGACGTCCAGCAGGAAGTCCAGGTTGAAGCGGGACAGGTCCTGCGTGGTCTTCGCCAGCAGGGTCGCCGTACCCTCCAGCTGGTCCGTGGCCGGCTGGTACTTCAGCCGGAGGTCGTAGTGGGAGACGTCGTAGCCGCCGTTGCCGTAGGCCGGGTAGTAGGGGTCGCCGATGCCCGGAGCGCCGGGGGAGTGACTCGCCGCCGAAGCCGGGATCGCCAGCATCAGGGAGGCGGCTGCGAGTGCGCCCGGCGCCATGATTCTGCGGTGCACGAAAGCTCCAAGTCGTAGGGGCCGAAGTCTGTCCGGAGCCTATTGAGTACCTGTGCCCCCTGCGTGTCCATGACCACCGCTGTCACACGATCGCCATTCGGCCGACATGGATGGATCCGCCACAGGAGTGTTTGTCGGCCACACGACACCTCATGTGCCGTCAGTCGCCCTCTTCTGCGCGGGAGTTGACCGATGTACCGTCCGCGCATGCCGAAACGCACGCGCTTCACGCTCTGGAGATCGCTCGCGACGGCGGCCGCGGCCGCCCTGATGGCGACGTTCCTCGCACCCGCGACGGCCCACGCCGGCCCACAGGAGAGCAGGCCCGTCTACTCCTACGACAACGCCGTCCGCGAGGCCGTGTGGGTGGACACCGGACTCGACCTCGACCGCGACGGCAAGCGCGACCGCGTCGCCGTCGACATCGTCCGGCCCCGGGAGCCGGCCGCGCAGGGCCGCAAGGTGCCCGTCGTCATGGACGCCAGCCCGTACTACTCCTGCTGCGGGCGCGGCAACGAGAGCCAGAAGAAGACGTACGACGCCGACGGCGACGTCGTCCAGATGCCGCTGTTCTATGACAACTACTTCGTGCCCCGCGGCTACGCCTTCGTCGGTGTCGACCTGGCCGGCACCAACCGCTCCGACGGCTGCGTGGACGTCGGCGGCCGCTCCGACATCCGCTCCGCGAAGGCCGTCGTCGACTGGCTGAACGGCCGCGGCAGGGCGTACACCACCCGCACCGGCACCACCAGAGCCACCGCGAAGTGGACCAACGGCCGCACCGGCATGATCGGCAAGAGCTGGGACGGCACCATCGCCAACGGAGTCGCCGCGACCGGCGTCGAGGGCCTGAAGACCATCGTGCCGATCAGCGCCATCTCCTCCTGGTACGACTACTACTTCCAGCAGGGCGCCCCGCTGTACGACTCCGGCCCCGACTGGCTCTCCGACTACGTCGACAGCCCTGACGCGCGCGCCCAGTGCGGCCCGGTCCAGCAGATGCTCGCCGAAGGGGCCCCGCGCACCGGCGACTGGACCCCGCTGTGGACCGAGCGCGACTACGTGAAGGACGCGCGCAAGGTCAAGGCGAGCGTCTTCCTGATCCACGGCATGCAGGACCTCAACGTCCGTATGAAGCACGTCGGCCAGTGGTGGGACGCGCTGGCGAAGAACGGCGTCGAGCGCAAGATCTGGCTCTCCCAGACCGGCCACGTCGACCCCTTCGACTTCCGCCGCGCCGAGTGGGTTCAGACCCTGCACCGCTGGTTCGACCACGAACTCCTCGGCTACGACAACGGCATCGACCGCGAGCCCATGGCCGACATCGAGCGCCACCCCGACCAGTGGGTCACCTCCCAGGTCTGGCCCCCGCGCGGCACCGACACCACCACCCTGCGCCCGGCCGAGGGCGCTCAGGCCGGCGTCGGCAGGCTCGGCCTCAGCAAGGGCAAGGGCACCGAGACCTTCACCGACGACCCGCAGCACAGCGAGACCGACTGGGCCGCCCACATCGACACGCCCACCCCCGACAAGGCGGGCTTCGTGACCACGCCGCTCAGCCGCGACCTGCGCCTGTCCGGCTCCTCGGAGGTCACCGTCACCGCCACCCCGACCACCTCGACGGCCCACCTGTCCGCCGTCCTGGTCGACCTCGGCCCCGACACCGTCCGTGACTACGCGGCGAGCGGCGAGGGCATCACGACCCTCACCGACCGCACCTGCTGGGGCGTCAGCACCGCGGGCGACAGCGCCTGTTTCAAGGAGACGAAGGCCAAGACGGCCGACGTCGAGTACACGGTGGTCAGCCGCGGCTGGGCCGACCTCGGCAACCACGCCTCGGACCTGACGGGCCGGCCGCTCACCCCGGGCAAGCCGTACACGATCACCCTGGACCTCGCGGCCACCGACCACGTCGTACCGGCCGGCCACCGCCTCGCCCTGATCGTCGCGGGCACCGACAAGGACCTGATCGACCCTCCGTCGACCACGCCGACGCTCACCCTCGATCTGTCCCGTACGAAGGCCCGCGTCCCGCTGGTCGGCGGCGCCCGGGCCTTCGCGCGTGCTACCGCCGAGGCGCCGTCAGCCGCCCCCGTCGCCGAGCTCCTCGACGGCCTGACGACCCTGCCGCGCCCCGTTCACCGCATCCCGGAGGGAGGCCAGTGACCCGTATCCGAGCCCTCACCGTGACCGCGGTGGCCCTCGCCGCGTCGCTCGTGGCCATACCGGCCCAGGCCGCCGACGCCCCGCCCCGCACCGGCTTCGAGCTCTCCGACGGCGCCCGTTGGACCGGTCAGCCCGAGGAGCAGGACTTCCTGGCCGCCGTCGACCGGGCGAGCGAACGGATGTCGGTCGCCCGCATCGGGACGACGAAACAGGGCCGCCCGCTCCAACTGGTCCGCATCGGCACCCGGCCCGCCCCGAACAAGGTGCTGCTCGTGTGCAGCCAGCACGGCGACGAACCCTCCGGCCGCGAGGCCTGTCTGTCCACCGTCCGCGACCTGGCCTACGCCAAGGACCGCCGGACCCTGCGCTTCCTGGAGCGCACCACCCTGCTGGTCGTCCCCACCGCCAACCCCGACGGCCGGGCCGCCGACACCCGCGGCAACAGCGACGGGGTGGACATCAACCGCGACCACATCACGCTGGCGACCGCCGAGGGGCGGGCCATGGCCGCGGTCGTCCGCGACCAGCGCCCCGACGTCATCTACGACCTGCACGAGTACGGCGCCACACCGCCGTACTACGACAAGGATCTGTTCGACCTGTGGCCGCGCAACCTCAACACCGACCAGCACGTCCACGACGCCGCCGAGTCCCTGTCCGAGGCGTATGTGCGTCCCGCCGCGGCGGGCGCCGGCCACTCGACCGGTACGTACGGCATCTGGACCGACCCGGCGACGGGCGAGCCGATCAAGCAGGTCGCCGGTGACGGACAGGAACGCATCCTGCGGAACATGTCCGGCGTCAAGCACTCGGTGGGCCTGCTCATCGAGAGCCGCGTCGATCCGCTGACCGAGGAGGAACAGGCCGACGCGTCGCTCAACAACCGGCGCCGGGTGTACTCCCAACTCGCCGCGCTGGACGGTCTGTTCGACTTCGCCGAGGCCCGGCGCGGCCAGGTCGAGGCGGCGACAGGACTGGCCCGCCTCACCGGCTACGCGGACAGGGGCCCGGTCTATCTCGGCGGCGCCGACAACGACCCGCCCGAACCGGCGGAGGTGATCCAGGACCCGCCCTGCGGCTACCGGCTCACCGCCGAGCAGTACGCGCGGGTCAAGGACGAACTCGCCCTGCACGGGGTGCGGACGCACGGCACCTACGTCCCGCTGCGCCAGTCCCTGCGCGCCCTCGTCCCGCTCCTCCTCGACGAGCGCGCTCCGTATCACCTCACGGCGGCCGAGCCCGACACCGACTGCTGACAGGGCTGCGTTCGGCGGGATCTGTGGTAGGTCCTGGGAAGACGATGTGGAACCTGCGTATCCACCGTTTCCTGGGGAAGGTGCCGCTGATGACCGACGATCTGATTGAGAGAGGCGGCCGGGAAGGTCCTCACGACGAGACCGGCCGCCATACGGACCGGGTGGTGTTCGGCGTCACCGCCGCCATCACCTTGGCCTTCGTGATCTGGGGCTGGGCGGCCACGGACTCGCTGGAGAGCGTGTCCACGACCATGCTCGACGGCCTCATCCACAACGGCGGCTGGGCGTTCATGCTGGCCGCCTCGGGTTTCGTGGTGTTCGCGCTGTGGCTCGCGATCAGCCGCTACGGCCGTATCCACCTCGGCACCGAGGGCGAGGAGCCCGAGTTCCGCACGGTGTCATGGGTCGCGATGATGTTCAGCGCCGGCATGGGCATCGGCCTGATGTTCTACGGCGTCAGCGAGCCCCTCGCGCACTACACCAGCCCGCCGCCCGGCACCGACCCCGCCAACTCCGGTGAACGCATGGAGACGGCGATGGCCACCACCCTGTTCCACTGGACGCTGCACCCCTGGGCGATCTACGCGGTGGTCGGACTGGCCATCGCCTACAGCACGTTCCGCAAGCGCCGGCGCCAGACCATCAGCGCGGTCTTCACGCCGCTGATCGGCGAGAAGCACGCCAACGGCACCGCGGGCCGGGTCATCGACATCCTCGCGATCATCGCCACCGTCTTCGGCTCCGCGGCCTCCCTGGGCCTCGGGGCGCTCCAGATCGGTTCCGGCTTCCAGGAGCTGGACTGGATGGACGACGTGAGCACGGGTCTGCTGGTCGCGATCATCGCCGTGCTGACGCTGGCCTTCGTGGCCTCCGCCATCTCCGGCATCGAGCGGGGCATCCAGTGGCTGTCCAACATCAACATGGTGCTGGCGCTGATCCTCGCGTTGTTCGTGTTCATCGCGGGACCCACGATCATCGTCCTCGACCTGCTGCCCACCTCGATCTTCTCCTACCTCGGCGACCTGCCCCAGCTGGCCGGCCGTACCGAGGCGAGCGGCGGCGAGGGCGTGGCGGACTGGCTCGGCAGCTGGACCGTCTTCTACTGGGCCTGGTGGATCTCCTGGACGCCCTTCGTCGGCATGTTCATCGCCCGCATCAGCCGTGGCCGCACCATCCGGCAGTTCGTCGGCGGCGTCATCCTCGTGCCCAGCACCGTCAGCCTCGTCTGGTTCGCGATCTTCGGCGGTACGGCGATGAGGGTGAAGGAGGACGGCGGACTCTCCGGCGAGGACACTCCTGAGGGCCAGCTCTTCGGCCTCCTCCAGGAGTTCCCGATCGCCACCGTCACCAGCCTGCTCGTGATGATCCTGGTCGGCATCTTCTTCGTCTCGGGCGCCGACGCCGCCTCCATCGTGATGGGCACGCTCTCCCAGAAGGGCGCCCTCGAACCAGGCCGGTTCGTCGTCGTGTTCTGGGGTGTGGTGACCGGAGCCGTCGCCGCCATCATGCTGCTGGTCGGCAGCGGCCAGGGCGACGCGCTCACCGGCCTTCAGAACCTCACCATCCTGGCCGCCGCGCCCTTTGTCCTCGTGATGATCGGCATGTGCGTCGCCCTCATGCGCGATCTGCGCCAGGATCCGGTCATCGTGCGGCGCGAGATGGGCTCCGAGGCCGTCGCAATCGCCGTGATCGAGGGCCACAAGAGGTTCGACGGCGACTTCGGTATCCAGGTCGGACCGGGTCCCGGCACCGAGACGGAGGGTGACCCGCTGGGCCACGACCACGGCTGAGCACCGTACGTACGGCCCCACTTGGGCCGTACGTTCGCTTCCCAGGGCGGGACGTAGCGGAATATGTCATGCCGCGCTCATATCGGTCCCGCTCTGGGGATACTCACAGCATGTCTGCCGAGTACGCGACCTTCGGCCTGGCACCGGCGATGCGTGCCGGTGGCGTCCTCGCCAACGGTGACTACCAGGTGCACCGGGATTTCGTGGACTTCATCGTCGACGGACGCCCGCTGCTGTTCCAGCTGTCCGACCTCGACGCCGTCTCCCCGCTGGCCTCCGACGTGCCGCCCGCCATCTTCACCGCGAGCGTCCGCAGCCTGCTGCTGGAGGCGGAAGCCCCGCTTCCAGAGAGCAGATACGTCATCTACGGCTGCCCCGAGTGCGCGGACCTCGCCTGCGGCGCCGTCACCGCGGTCATCGACAAGGAGGGGGACGACTACGTCTGGCGGGACTTCGCCTGGCAGACCGACGAACACGCCGACCTGGAGCTCAACGGGTACCACGGCATCGGACCCTTCCGCTTCCACGGCGCCGGGTACCGCGCGGCGCTGGGCTCCCTGCTCGACCACGAGCACGACACCGGAGCCCCACGCCGCCGGGTGCTCCTCATCGGCGCCCGCGTCGCCCTCCTCGCCAAGCTCGCCGCGGCGCTGCGCACCATCAACATCGGCGCCGAGATCACCGACCACGTCGACGGCGTCCTCGCCGACGAACTGCGCACCTACGGCGCCGTCGCCTTCGGCCGCGGGGTCGGCGAGGACCGGCGCGCCGCCGTACGCCGTGCCTTCGCGGACGCCGGTGTCGACGTCACCTACGTCGAGGGCCTCGCGCCGATCGTGCCGCTGCTGGTCGCCCAGATCGAACACGCCCTGGACCGCAGCCCGGTCGAACAGCGCCGGCTGACCCGGCTCGTCGCCGCCGACGGCGAGGCGGGTGTCGAGGTGACCTCGCCCTGCCGGGTGCGGCTCACCGCGTACCGCCTCGACCGGCTCTACCGTGCCCACACCCATGAGGTTTTCGACGGCATCCTGGAGGCGGGCCGCCATCGCATCGCGCTGGACGCCAAGGCGGTGAAGGGGGAGTCCTTCGTGGTGGCGCGGACATCGGGGAGTGTGCTGGTGGAAGCGATGGCCCGTTGAGCGACGCCCGCCGGCCGAAGCCGCGCATCGAACAGCCCCGCCTTCGTCCGGTGCGCGGGACACCGTGACGCCCCCGATCCGCGCGGGCCACTAGGATCGCCCTCTGTGACCGCCACCCTCGTCGCCAAGAACCTCGCCGCCGGCCACGGCGACCGCTCCCTGTTCAGCGGGCTCGACCTCGTCGTCGCCCCCGGAGATGTGATCGGCCTGGTCGGGGCCAACGGCGCGGGCAAGTCCACGCTGCTCCGTCTGCTCGCCGGGCTGACCGCGCCGGAGGAAGGTGAGCTACGGCTGTCCCCGCCGACCGCGACCGTCGGTCACCTCCCGCAGGAGCCGGAGCGACGGCCCGGCGAGACGGTACGGCAGTTCCTGGCCCGCCGCACCGGCGTCGCCGAGGCCCAGCGGGTGATGGACGAGGCGACACAGGCACTGGTCGACGGCGCGCCGGGCGCCGACGACGCGTACGCGACCGGCCTGGAGCGCTGGCTGGACCTGGGCGGCGCCGACCTCGACGAGCGGGCGGAGGAGATCGCCGACTCGCTCGGCCTGGCCGTCGACCTGGACCAGCCGATGACGTCCCTGTCCGGCGGCCAGGCGGCCCGCGCCGGACTGGCCTCCCTGCTGCTCTCGCGCTACGACGTGTTCCTGCTCGACGAGCCGACGAACGACCTCGACCTGGACGGCCTGGAGCGCCTCGAACGCTTCGTCGGCGGCCTGCGCGCCGGCACGGTCGTCGTCAGCCACGACCGCGAGTTCCTCACCCGCACCGTCACCAAAGTCCTCGAACTAGACCTCGCCCAGGGGCAGATCAACCTCTACGGCGGCGGCTACCAGGCCTACCTGGAGGAGCGCGAGGTGGCCCGCCGGCACGCCCGCGACGACTTCGAGGAGTACGCCGACAAGAAGGCCGCCCTCCAGGACCGGGCGCAGATGCAGCGCTCCTGGATGGACAAGGGCGTCAAGAACGCCCGGCGCAAGGCGAACAACGACAACGACAAGATCGGCCGCAAGTTCCGCAGCGAGGCCAGCGAGAAGCAGGCCGCGAAGGCCCGTCAGACCCAGCGCATGATCGAGCGCCTGGACGTCGTCGACGAGCCGCGCAAGGAGTGGGAACTGCGCATGGAGATCGCCTCGGCACCCCGCTCGGGAGCCGTGGTGGCGACCCTGCGGGACGCGGAGGTACGACGCGGCGACTTCACCCTCGGTCCGGTGTCCCTCCAGATCGACTGGGCCGACCGGGTGGCCGTCACCGGCGCCAACGGCGCGGGCAAGTCGACCCTGCTGGCCGCCCTGCTCGGCCGCGTTCCGCTGACCGCGGGCCAGGCCTCGCTCGGCTCCGGCGTCCTGATCGGCGAGGTGGACCAGGCCCGCAAGCTGTTCCACGGCGAGGAGTCCCTGCTGGACGCCTTCTGCACGGCCGTCCCGGACACCGAACCGGTCGAGGTCCGCACCCTTCTGGCCAAGTTCGGTCTGAAGTCGGACCACGTCCTGCGCTCCGCCGCCACCCTCTCCCCGGGCGAACGGACCCGAGCCGCCCTGGCCCTCCTCCAGGGCAGGGGCGTCAACCTGCTGGTCCTGGACGAGCCCACCAACCACCTCGACCTGCCGGCCATCGAGCAACTGGAGTCGGCCCTGGACTCCTACGAGGGCACCCTCCTCCTGGTCACCCACGACCGGCGCATGCTCGACGCGGTCCACGTCAACCGCCGCCTGGAGGTCGCGGACGGCAAGGTGACCGAACGCTAGAGGGTCCGTCGGCTCAGCCGAGCCGGCTCGCCAGTCCCGGGTAGTCGACGACGAAGCCGTCCTCGTCGAACTCGATGTCCCTGCGGAAGTCGCCGGAGACGAAACGAACCCGGCCCGCGCCCAGATGCGTGTACGTCTGCCGGGACGCGACGACGGCCAGGTCCGGCACCGACACCCACGCCATCAGAAACTCCCGTTCCCCGGGCCCCCGATGGAGGGCATGTCGCAGCACCGGCATCGTATTGGTCAGCGGACACAGGCCGAGGTCGCAGTCGAGCGCGCCGTCGGCCTCGGGCAGCCGCTCATCGTTCGCCGTCCATCGCCCTGCCCCGTCGTGTCGCAGGTCGAGCTCGCGGACGCCGTCCGCGGACTCCACGGTGACGTGCAGCCGACGGGTCACGAAGGCGCCGGCCGTGTCGAGTTCGTAGGTGATCCAGTACGGCTCCGGATCCGTACCGACCGCCCGGCCACGCCCCCGCAGGGCGTCGCCGCCGAGCTCCGTCCAGGCGGTCTCGATGCCCTTGCTTGCCTGCACTTCCCAGGTGATGACACGCGACGTCGGCATGCCACCACCGTACGGGCGGGGCCCGGCCCCTCCGAGTCCTGTCGGAGGGGCCGGGCCCGTGTGTCGTGTCGGGATCGGCTCAGCGCTTGCCCTGCTTCGGGTCCAGCAGACCCGCGCGCCGCAGTGCGTCGGCCATCGCGCTGTTGGCCGGAGGCGGCGCCTGGCGCGACCCGCCGCCACCGCCACCCCGGTTCTGCCGCTGGCCCTGCCGCTGCTGCGGCGGACGCCCGCCCCGCTGCCGGCGCTCGCCACCGCCGTTGCCCTGCTGACCGCCCTGCGCGGCGGCCTCGTCGTCGAGCCGCAGGGTCAGGGAGATCCGCTTGCGCGGGATGTCCACGTCGAGGACCTTCACCTTGACGATGTCGCCCGGCTTCACCACGTCCCGCGGGTCCTTGACGAAGGTCTTCGACATCGCGGAGACATGCACCAGCCCGTCCTGGTGGACACCGACGTCCACGAACGCGCCGAACGCGGCCACGTTCGTCACGACGCCCTCCAGGACCATCCCCGAGGCGAGATCGGAGATCTTCTCGACGCCCTCCTTGAAGGTGGCCGTCTTGAAGGCGGGACGCGGGTCACGGCCCGGCTTCTCCAGCTCCTTGAGGATGTCCGTGACGGTCGGCAGACCGAAGGTCTCGTCCACGAACTCGTCCGGCCGCATCGAGCGCAGCACGCCCGTGTTGCCGATCAGCGCGGCCACCTCCTGGCCCGACGTCTTCACCATCCGCCGCACCACCGGATACGCCTCCGGGTGGACGCTGGACGCGTCGAGCGGGTCGTCGCCGCCGCGGATGCGCAGGAAGCCCGCGCACTGCTCGTAGGCCTTCGGGCCGAGCCGCGCCACGTTCTTCAGCTGCGAGCGGGAGGTGAACGGGCCGTTGGCATCCCGGTGAGACACGATGTTCTCGGCGAGGCCGGAGGTGATGCCGGAGACGCGCGCGAGCAGCGGCGCGGAGGCGGTGTTCACGTCGACGCCGACGCCGTTCACACAGTCCTCGACCACCGCGTCCAGCGAGCGCGACAGCTTCACCTCGGACAGGTCGTGCTGATACTGGCCGACACCGATCGACTTCGGGTCGATCTTCACCAGCTCGGCCAGCGGGTCCTGAAGGCGGCGCGCGATCGACACCGCGCCGCGCAGCGACACGTCCATGTCCGGCAGTTCCTGCGAGGCGAAGGCGGAGGCCGAGTACACGGAGGCGCCGGCCTCGGAGACCATCACCTTGGTGAGGTTCAACTCCGGGTGCTTGGTGATGAGTTCACCGGCGAGCTTGTCGGTCTCGCGGGACGCGGTGCCGTTGCCGATCGCGACCAGGTCGACCATGTGCTCCTTGGCGAGCCGGGCCAGCTTCGCGATCGCCTCGTCCCACTTGTTCGCCGGGACGTGCGGGTGGATGACGTCGGTGGCGACCACCTTGCCGGTGGCGTCGACCACCGCGACCTTCACACCCGTACGGAAACCGGGGTCCAGGCCGAGCGTCGCGCGTGTGCCGGCCGGGGCGGCGAGCAGCAGGTCGCGGAGGTTCGCCGCGAAGACACCGACGGCCTCGTCCTCGGCGGCCGTGCGCAGCCGCAGCCGAAGGTCGATGCCGAGGTGGACCAGGATGCGGGTGCGCCAGGCCCAGCGGACCGTGTCCGTCAGCCACTTGTCGCCGGGACGGCCCCGGTCGGCGATGTCGAACTTGTGGGCGACGATCCCCTCGTACGAGGACGGGGCCGTCGGCGAGTCGGCCGGCTCCTCCGGCTCCAGGACGAGGTCGAGGACCTCCTCCTTCTCACCGCGCAGCATCGCCAGGATCCGGTGCGAGGGGAGCTCGGTGAACGGCTCGGCGAAGTCGAAGTAGTCGGCGAACTTCGCGCCCGCCTCCTCCTTGCCCTCGCGCACCTTCGCGGCCAGCCGACCGCGCACCCACATGCGCTCGCGCAGCTCACCGATCAGGTCGGCGTCCTCCGAGAACCGCTCCGTGAGGATCGCGCGGGCGCCGTCCAGGGCGGCCTGCGGATCGGCGACGCCCTTGTCGGCGTCCACGAACGCGGCGGCCGCGGCGAGCGGGTCGACGCTCGGGTCACCGAGCAGGCCCTCGGCGAGCGGCTCCAGACCCGCCTCGCGCGCGATCTGCGCCTTGGTGCGGCGCTTGGGCTTGTACGGAAGGTAGATGTCCTCCAGCCGCGCCTTGGTCTCGGCGCCGCGGATCCGGGCCTCCAGCTCCTCGGTCAGCTTGCCCTGCTCGCGCACCGAGTCGAGGATCGCCGCCCGCCGCTCTTCCAGCTCGCGCAGATACCGCAGCCGCTCCTCGAGCGTGCGCAGCTGCGCGTCGTCGAGCATCTCGGTCGCTTCTTTGCGGTACCGGGCGATGAAGGGCACCGTCGAACCGCCGTCGAGCAGCTCCACGGCAGCCTTCACCTGCCGCTCCCGTACGCCGAGCTCCGCGGCGATCCTGCCTTCGATGGACCCTACGAGGGGTGTCGTCACGATCCCGTCCCGCCTTCTCACTGAGGTTGCGCGGCAATTGTGGCAGGTGACACCGACAACCGGGGATCAGGGCGGCAACCCGGCCCGTCGCGGCGGGACGGAATCAGACCCGGCGACTGCGCGTACTGCTCGACGCGCCCCCGAAGAGCCGGGCGAGCGCCCGGAAAGGCAACGTCACCACAGTGGCGACGGCGCCACCTATCTGCCGCAGGACATCTGCGATTGCACGGAACACGTGGTTCACCCTTTCCTCTCCTGGCCACACGGGCCGACTGAGGTTCCGGGTACCGCGGTCGCGGCCCGCCATGCATCGCGGGCCCCTTCGAAGCAGGTCGGTCGGATCTCAGGCCTTGCCGACCAGATCCGCCGGGAACGCCCCCGCCGCCATCGCGGCCCGCGTGAACCCGGCACCGAGCTCCGTCAGCCGGGCGACGCCTTCCGCACCCAGGTGCTCGTACGGTGCGCGGTCCAGCCGGTCCGTGTCGGCCTCGATCCCGTCGCGCAGGGCGAGGCCCTCCGCAGTGAGCTCGCCCGAGCCGTCCAGGAGTCCGCGCCCGCGCAGTCGTTCACAGGCCGCGTCCCAGTCCTCCTGGACCCAGCCGCGGGTGGAGAAGACCCACTTCGGTGTCATGCCCTTGCCGGTCGCGGTGTGCGTCACGACCGCCTCCAGGCCGTCGAGACCGGCGGCCATCAGCACCGCGAGATGCCCGTCACCTCGGTGCTCGCGCAGCAGGGTCGCGGCGTGGAAGTACGCCAGGTGCGGCTGCTCGGGGACCGGCAGGTCCGCGTGCGCCGAGTACAGCGGCCGGGCACTGCGCGAACAGGCCTCGCTCGCCCGGAGCGCGAGCCGCGCGGCCTCCGCCATCTCCGCGGACGCCACCGCCTCCTCGCCGAGCAGCCGCCGCAGCGCCGCGTCCACGGCACGCGCGCGTGCCGCCAGCACGTCCTCCGGCGAGGCGATCGCCCAGACCGCGGGGACGTGCCGGGCCACCAGCTCGTGCTTGTAGTTGTAGAACGCCGCCGTCACCGCGCCCGCCCCGACCGGGCCCAGCGCGGCCGCCCGCACCGCGAAGTTGGCCGCCCTGGGGTGCGTGATCCCGAGCGCGGCCAGTTCCCCGCCCAGCTCGGGGGCGAAGTAGGACGTCGAGTGCAGGGAGTTGAGCATGTTGTGGCAGCGGCGGCCGGCACGGGGCTCAAGGGCGGCAGTAGTCATGCCCGGCAGGTTACCAACCGCTTGGTACGTCGCCTACGCCCCTGGCGTCATGGCAGAAAAGGTGGGGAGCTCGTCATTGCGGCCATCCCGGCGTCCTCGAAGAATCGGAGCATGGCGCAGCGAACCGTTCTCTTCCTGCTTTTCGACGCGGTGCAGAGCCTCGACGTCACCGGCCCGCTGGAGGTCTTCGCGGGGGCCGAGCAGCACACCCGGGGCAGCTATCGCATCCGCACCGCATCCCTGGACGGCGCTCCCGTACGCAGCTCCGGTGGCCTGACCCTCGTACCGGACCAGGCCCTCGACGACCGGCTCGACGCGCACACCCTCGTGGTCCCGGGTGGCCGGGGCACCCGCGCCCCGGACCCCGACCTGGTCCGGTGGCTGCGCCGGCACGGCCCCCGTGCCGAGCGCCTGGTCTCCGTCTGCACCGGCGCGATCCTGCTCGCCGCGGTCGGCCTGCTGGACGGCCGCCGCGCCACCACCCACTGGGCGTACTGCGACAAGCTCGCCCGCGACCATCCGGCCGTCGAGGTCGACCCGGACCCCATCTATGTGCGCGACGGCCATGTCGCCACCTCCGCCGGTGTGACCTCCGGTATCGACCTCGCCCTCGCCCTGGTCGAGGACGACCTGGGCCGGGACATCGCCCTCGACATCGCCCGCCACCTGGTCGTCTTCCTGCGCCGGCCCGGCAACCAGGCCCAGTTCAGCGCCCAGCTGGCCGCCCAGACCGCCCGGTGCGAGCCCCTGCGGGAGGTCCAGCACTGGATCACCGAGCACCCCGACGCCGATCTGACCGTCGAGACGCTCGCCGCCCGCGCGAGCCTCTCCCCGCGCCACTTCGCCCGCGCCTTCCGGAACGAGACCGGCACGACCCCCGGCCGCTACGTCGACCGGATCCGCCTCGAACACGCCCGGCGCCTCCTGGAGGACACCACCGACGGAGTCGAGGAGATCTCCCGGGCCAGCGGCTACGGCACCCCGGAAGCCATGCGACGCGCCTTCGTCAAGGCACTCGGGGCGGCCCCGGCCGAGTACCGCCGTCGTTTCCGCCCCGCATCCGCCCACTGATCCGCCCACTGAAGGGAAGACCGATGCAGATCGCCCTGGTCGTCTACGACCGGTTCACGGCCCTCGACGCCGTCGGCCCGTACGAGATCCTCTGCCGCCTCCCGGACGCGGAGACCGTCTTCGTCGCCAAGGAGGCCGGACCCGTCCGCTCCGACACCGGCGTCCTCGCACTCACCGCCGACCGGGCGCTGACCGAGGTGCCGAGTCCCGACATCGTGGTCGTGCCCGGCGGCCCCGGCCAGCCGGCGCTGATGGAGGACGAGCAGGTGCTGGGCTGGCTGCGCGCGGCCGACGCCACCAGCACCTGGACGACCTCCGTGTGCACCGGCTCCCTGCTGCTCGCCGCCGCCGGACTCCTCCGGGGCCGCCGGGCGACCTCGCACTGGCTGGCACTGGACCAGCTGAAGCCCTTCGGCGCCGAACCGACGGCGGAGCGCGTCGTCTCCGACGGCAAGTACGTCACCGCGGCGGGCGTCTCGTCCGGCATCGACATGGCGCTGACCCTCCTCGGGCGCATCGCCGGCGACGACCACGCCCAGGCCGTACAGCTGGCCACGGAGTACGACCCGCAGCCGCCCTACGACGCCGGGTCGCCGCAGAAGGCCCCCGCGCACATCGTCGACGCCCTCCGCGCGCGCAGCCGGTTCATCCTGACGTAGTCCAGGTGAAGCGCGGCGGCCTGCGCTCCAGGAACGCGGCGACCCCCTCCGCGGTGTCGCCGCTTGCGCGCGCCTGCTCCGCCCAGTGATCGTCGCGGTCGGCGCGCCCGTTCGCGAACTCCTTCGCCGCGGCCTGCGTCAGCTGCGAGCGCGACGCCAGGATCCGGGCGAACTCCGCGACCCGCTTGTCGAGTTCGCCCTCCGGCAGCACCTCGTCGAGCAGGCCCGTGCGCAGCGCTCGCGCCGCGTCGATCAACTCGCCGGAGAACAGCAGGTACTTGGCGGTGGCCGGCCCCACCAGTGACACCAACCGCCGGGTGGAGGAGGCCGGATACACGATCCCGAGCTTCGCCGGAGTCACCCCGAACGACGCCCCCTCCTCCGCGAACCGCAGGTCGCACGCCGCCGCCAGTTGTGATCCGCCGCCCACGCAGTGCCCCCGGACCGCCGCGAGCGTCGGCTTCGGAAAGGCGGCCAGCGCCTCCTCGGCGGCCACGGCCAGCGACTGCGCCTCCCGCGGCGAGCCCCGGAGTGTGGAGATGTCGGCGCCCGCGCAGAAGGTCCCGCCCTCACCGGTCAGCACCAGCACCCGTACGGCCGGATCGGCGGCCAGCGTCCCGAGCAGCGGCGGCAGCGCGCGCCACATCACGGCCGTCATGGCGTTGCGCTTGGCCGGATGGTGGATGACGACGGTGGCGACCGAGTCGGCGACGCCGTGCAGCAGCTGGGGCTCCATGCCGCGGATGCTATCCGCTTGCTCCGAACGGTCGATCAGGACGGGCTCCGTGATCGATCGCGGCACAAGGTGCAAAGAGGGAGGACCTGGGAACGCTGACCTGGGAGGCGCTGATGGCCAGATCCACCAAACACACGGGCGAGACGGCGAAACTCCGACGCGGCTTCAGCTGGATCGGTGCCCTCGGGGTGCTGCTGGTCCTCGGCGGGCTGGTCGGGCTGTTCTACACCGCGTTCGCCACGCTGACCTCGATGCTGCTGTTCGGCTGGCTCCTGCTGATCGGCGGCGTCATCGGCTTCGGCCACGCGGTCCAGGCGCGCGGCACCAACTTCTTCTGGCTCGGCGCGGTCGTCGCGGCGCTGAACATCGCGGCCGGCGTGGTGGTGATCCGCAGGCCGGAGGCGGCGGCCGAGGCGCTGGCCATGTTCGGTGCCCTGCTGTTCCTCACCGGTGGGCTGCTCCGGCTGGTCGGCAGCCTGGTGGTGCGGGGCCCGCAGATGGGCTGGACGCTGGTGCAGGGCGCCTTCGACCTGTTCCTCGGCATCCTTGTGCTGAGTGCCTGGCCCAGCAGCAGATACGTGATGGGCACGCTCTTCTCGCTGGCCCTGCTGTTCGACGGGCTCGGTCTGATCGCCACCGGCTTCGGCGGGCGCAAGATCGTCGGCATGGTCTCCGAGCGGGTCGCCGGAGAAGGGGGCACAGGGCACGGATCGGGCAAGGGTGCCGCCAAACCCGTACAACCCGAATAGTTCGCCAAATCGGCACGAGCGGTACAGGAGCGGTCCCACAACTGACCGTGTCATACGCCAACGGTCAGAAACGCTCGATACCTGCTGACTTCTGTTCAGTCCTACGGCCCGGACCTGCGCGTTACCAACACTCGACATGTGGTGACAATCGAGCGCGAGGGTGGCGACCGGACGATGGAGAACCACGGGCGCGGGTCCGGCCCACGCCCAGCAGGCGGCGCGGACGAGCCCGTCGTTCCACGGCCGCCGAATCCACTGCCTTACGAGGGCGTCTGGCGGTTCACCGCCCCGGCCGTCGACGCCTCGGTCCCGCAGGCCCGGCACGCCGTCCGGGACCTGCTGTACCGCCAGGGCGTGCCGGTCTCGGACGATCTGGTGCAGGGTGTGCTGCTGATCGTGTCGGAGCTGGTGACGAACGCGGTCCGGCACGCAGCGCTGCTGTCGCCGACCCTCGCCGTGGAGGTCGCCGTCGGCGCCGAGTGGCTGCGGGTGTCCGTGGAGGACAACCACCCCTACCGCCCCACCGCCCTGGAGGCCGACCACGGCCAGACCGGCGGCCGGGGGCTGCTTCTGGTGCGCGAGGTCGCCAGGGAGGCGGGGGGCGTGTGCGACGTCGAGCACACGGCGAGCGGCGGCAAGGTGATCTGGGCGGCCGTGCCGCTCAAGCCCGCGCACGTGCCGTAGGAGGGGCCCGTCCGGCGGATCGGGCCCCGGCCCGTCACCAGCCGGCCGACGGGCCCGTCAGCTCCTTCATGGCGGGACGAGCGGCGTCCAGCACGGTCATGAACCAGGCCGAGAAGGTGTCCTTCGCGTGCCGCTCGGTCAGCTCGGCCGGCGTCACGAAGGCCGTCTCGTGGACCTCCTCCGGGTCCGGGCGCAGCGGCGACTGGACCATGCCGACGAAGAGGTGGTTGTACTCCTGCTCCACCAGGCCCGAGACCGGGTCCGGGTGGTTGTAGCGGACCGTGCCCGCCTCGGCGAGCAGCGACGGGGAGACCCCGAGCTCCTCGAACGTCCGCCGGGCCGCGGCCGCGAAGGGCGCCTCACCGGGGTAGGGATGGCCGCAGCAGGTGTTGGACCAGACGCCGGGGGAGTGGTACTTGCCGAGCGCCCGCCGCTGGAGCAGCAGCCGGCCGTGCTCGTCGAAGAGGAACACGGAGAAGGCGCGGTGCAGCTGACCGGGCGGCTGGTGGGCGGCGACCTTCTCGGCGGTGCCGATCGTCACACCGTTCTCGTCGACGAGTTCCAGCAAAATCGCGTCAGCGGTGCCGTTCGACGGACTTTGCGTCGTGGTGGCAGGTGTGATCGGCATACCCATCCTTCACATCGGTCTTGCGCCCCAAGTGTGCCGTACGAATCCGACACTCCCGGCAGTTGATCGTGCCCGGCGCGGCGGGCACGGAACCGTCACCGGGAGGGCTGTGAGCACGAGGACGCCACGGACCACCGGATCGCTGCATTCCGCCCGTACTGACGTCTTATCGGATCGTATGGTTGTTTCATTCCTGCCGGTCGGCCGACGTCTCAGTGGCAGAGCCGCGCCTCGTGCTCGGCGTGTCCGACGGGCTCCAACTGGAAGGTGCAGTGCTCCACGTCGAAGTGGTCGCCGAGGCAGCCCTGGAGCTCGTGCAGCATCTTCTCGTGGCCGATCGCGTTCAGGACGTCCGAGCGCACCACCACATGGGCCGACAGCACCGGCATACCGGACGTGATCGTCCAGGCGTGGAGGTCATGGACGTCCTCCACACCGTCCAGGGCGACGATGTGTGCCCGGACCTGGGCCATGTCGACGCCCTTGGGGGCTGACTCCAGCAGCACGTCGAGGGTCTCGCGCAGCAGCTTGAGCGTGCGGGGCACGATCATCAGACCGATGACCAGCGAAGCGATGGGGTCGGCGGCCTGCCAGCCGGTGGTCAGGATGACCACCGCCGAGATCAGCACCGCGAGCGAGCCCAGCGCGTCCGCGGCCACCTCCAGGAAGGCGCCGCGCACGTTCAGGCTCTCCTTCTGGCCCCGCATCAGCAGCGTCAGCGAGATCATGTTCGCGACCAGACCGATCGCACCGAAGACGATCATCAGACCGCCCTCGGTCTCGGCGGGTGTGAAGAACCTCTCGATCGCCTCGTAGAGGACGTAGCCACCCACGCCCAGCAGGAGCAGACAGTTGGCGAGGGCGGCGAGGATCTCCGCGCGGGCGTAGCCGAAGGTGCGCGTCGTGCTCGGCGGCCGGTTCGCGAAGTGGATGGCGAGCAGGGCCATGCCCAGGCCGAGCGCGTCGGTCGCCATGTGTGCCGCGTCCGCGATCAGGGCGAGCGAGTCGGCGGCGATCCCGCCGACGATCTCGACGACCATGACGGCAAGCGTGATCGACAGCGCGACCCGCAGCCTCCCGCGGTACGCGGCAGCCGCCGTACCGGTCGTGGGTGCATGCGTGTGCCCGTGGTCGTGCCCAGCCCCCATGAAAGCCGCCCTTCAGTGTCCGTCGGACGATCGGAAATCCCGTCCCGGGACCACAGTGAACTACGGGCGGGGGGTACCCGGCAACGCGGCACTGAACACCGTTGTCATGTGCCCTGACCTGCGGAAACGATCCGCAGGTCAGATGGTGCGCATGATCAGCGGCCGTGGTGCAGCAGCCAGCCCCGCCACGCCGACTCGACCATCTCGCGTACCCCGCGCCGAGCCGTCCATCCGAGTTCCTCGGCGGCCAGCGCGGCCGAGGCGACCGCGCGCGGAGCGTCCCCGGGCCGCCGGGGCTCGACGACGGCCGTCCGGTGGTCGCCGGTCACTTCGCCGATCACGGTGATCAGCTCGCGGACGGAGACGCCCTCGCCGCTGCCGATGTTGACGGTCAGATCGCCGCTGACGCCGGGTTCGCCGAGCCGCCGGGCCGCCGCCACATGAGCCTCCGCCAGATCGGCGACATGGATGTAGTCACGGACACAGGTGCCGTCCGCCGTCGGATGGTCGTCGCCGAAGATCCGCGGAGCCTCGCCACGGGTGAGCCGGTCGAAGACCATGGGGACGATATTGAAGACGCCCGTGTCGGCCAGCTCGGGCGCGGCGGCCCCCGCGACGTTGAAATAGCGCAGACATACGGTGGAGATCCCGTGCGCACGGCCCGCCGCCCGCACCAGCCACTCCCCGGCGAGCTTGGTCTCGCCGTACGGGTTCACCGGAGCGCACGGGGTGTCCTCCGTGATGAGATCCACATCCGGGTTGCCGTAGACGGCGGCGGACGACGAGAAGACGAACCGCTCGATCCCCGCCTCTGCGACCGCGTCCAGGAGCGTGGTGAGACCGCCCACGTTGTCCCGGTAGTAGCGCGTCGGCTGTGCCACGGACTCACCGACCTGCTTGCGCGCCGCGAGATGCACCACACCCGTCACCGCGTGCTCGGCGAACACCCGCTTCAGCAGGTCACCGTCCAGCGCCGAGCCCTCGACCAGGGTGACGTCCGCGGGCAGCCGGGTCGGAAACCCCGCCGAGAGGTCGTCCAGTACGAGCACCCGCTCCCCGGCCTCGGTCATCGCCCGCGCCACATGTGCCCCGATGTAGCCGGCTCCGCCTGTGATCAGCCATGTCATGGCGGCCCACCCTATGTCCCGCCTTCGACCGGTACGCAATGTCTCTGATGCCCCGGTCTGGGGGCCTGAGTTTGTGGGCGGACCCCGGGATCCGTGATGATGATCGCGTCGGCGCTCAGGGCAAACCACGTTGATCGGTTCGTCAAACAGCCGGTGAACGTTGGCTTCCAATCATCCGATAGCCTCTGCCGACACGCCGCCCGGCCCACCGCCAATGGGCGCTGCCCATCACGTACACGACCGGCGCGGGCGCGCCGGCACCCAGGGAGTGAGTTCGGTTGTCGACCGCCATCCTCACCGGTCAGCCGGTCCCCGGATCGTCGCTCGAGGGCGATCTGCGGTCCCTCGGCTACGACGTGCGGATCGCCGCCGACCCGGCCGACGCCGAGACGATGCTCGCCCAGGTCCCCGGTGACCAACGGGTCGCCGTGGTCGACGCCCGCTTCGTCGGCCACCCGCACGCGCTGCGCCTCGGCCTGACCGACCCCCGCTTCGCGCTCGCCGCGATCCCCGGCGCCCTGACCGCCCAGCCGGCCGGCCGCCAGGCCCTCACCCGCGCGATGGCCCGCGAGACCTCCGCCAGCGGCGGCTTCGCGGTGGCCGTCGACAGCCTCGCCGACCGCGTGGTCACCGCCCTGGACGACGACGGCACCGACGTCCACCGCCCCGAGCTCGGCAGCCTGGTCGCCGCCGTACCGGCCGACCCGCAGGCCCGCAACGAGGCACGGCAGGCCGTGGCCGCCGTCGACGACGAGGCCGTACGTCTGAAGTCGGCCGTGAAGTCCCGCGACGGCTTCTTCACCACCTTCTTCATCAGCCCGTACTCCCGCTACATCGCCCGCTGGTGCGCCCGCCGGGGCATGACCCCCAACCAGGTCACCACCGCCTCCCTGATCACCGCGCTCATCGCGGCGGGCTGCGCGGCCACCGGCACCCGGGCCGGGTTCATCGCGGCCGGACTGCTGCTGATCTTCTCCTTCGTCCTGGACTGCACGGACGGCCAGCTCGCCCGCTACTCGCTCCAGTACTCCACGCTCGGCGCCTGGCTCGACGCCACCTTCGACCGGGCCAAGGAGTACGCCTACTACGCCGGCCTCGCCCTCGGCGCGGCCCGCGGCGGGGACGACGTGTGGGCCCTCGCCCTCGGCGCGATGGTGCTCCAGACCTGCCGGCACGTGGTCGACTTCTCCTTCAACGAGGCCAACCACGACGCCACCGCCAACACCAGCCCCACGGCCGCCCTCTCCGACAAGCTCGACAGCGTCGGCTGGACGGTGTGGGTGCGCCGGATGATCGTCCTGCCGATCGGCGAGCGCTGGGCGATGATCGCGATCCTCACGGCGGCCACGACTCCTCGTATCACCTTCTACGCGCTGCTCATCGGCTGCGCCTTCGCCGCGACGTACACGACGGCCGGCCGTGTGCTGCGTTCCCTCACCCGCAAGGCCCGGCGGACCGATCGGGCCGCCGAGGCGCTGGCCGACCTCGCGGACAGCGGGCCGCTGGCCGAACTGGTCGCGCGCATCGCGCCGAACAAGTTCCCGGTTCTCGCCCCGGCGGTCGCCGCCGTCGGAGCCGCCCTGGTGGTGCTCGCGGCCTGGTTCGACGGGCCGGGCTGGTCCGTCGTCCTGTGTGCCGCCGTCTACGTCGTGCTCTCCGGGTATGCGGTCTCGCGCCCGCTCAAGGGAGCCCTCGACTGGCTCATCCCGCCGCTGTTCCGCGCCGCCGAATACCTCACGGTCCTGATCCTGGCAGCCAAAGCGGAGGTGAACGGAGCCCTTCCTGCGGCTTTCGGCCTGGTGGCCGCCGTCGCCTACCATCACTACGACACGGTGTACCGCATCCGCGGCAACGCCGGAGCGCCCCCGGCCTGGCTGGTGCGCGTCATCGGGGGGCATGAGGGGCGGACGCTGCTCGTCACGGTCCTTGCCGCGGTGCTCTCCGCCTCGCAGTTCAGTGTCGCGCTCACGGTCCTCGCCGTGGCCGTGGCCCTCGTGGTGCTCGTCGAGAGCATCCGCTTCTGGGTGACCGCTCACATGGGCGGTGCGCCCGCCGTACACGATGAAGGAGAACCCGCATGATCGGCCTCGTGCTGGCGGCCGGCGCCGGACGGCGTCTGCGCCCCTACACCGACAGCCTTCCCAAGGCTCTGGTGCCGGTGGGGCCCGCGGGCATAGAGGGCGAGCCCACGGTTCTCGACCTGACGCTCGGCAACTTCGCCGAGATCGGTCTCACCGAGGTCGCGGTCATCGTCGGCTACCGCAAGGAGGCCGTGTACGCGCGCAAGGAAGCCCTTGAGGCGAAGTACGGCCTGAAGCTCACCCTCATCGACAACGACAAGGCCGAGGAGTGGAACAACGCCTACTCCCTGTGGTGCGGGCGTGACGCCCTCAAGGACGGTGTGATCCTCGCCAACGGCGACACCGTGCACCCGGTCTCCGTCGAGAAGACGCTGCTCGCCGCCCGCGGTGAGGGCCGTCGCATCATCCTCGCCCTGGACACGGTCAAGGACCTGGCCGACGAGGAGATGAAGGTCGTCGTCGACCCCGAGCAGGGCATGACGAAGATCACCAAGCTGATGGACCCCGCCGAGGCGACCGGTGAGTACATCGGCGTGACCCTCATCGAGGGCGACGCCGCCCCCGAGCTGGCCGACGCCCTGAAGACGGTGTGGGAGACCGACCCGCAGCAGTTCTACGAGCACGGCTACCAGGAGCTCGTGAACCGCGGCTTCCGTATCGACGTGGCGCCGATCGGCGACGTCAAGTGGGTGGAGATCGACAACCACGACGATCTCGCTCGCGGACGGGAGATCGCATGCCAGTACTGACCAGGCTGATTCCCTCGCCGGTCGTCGTCGACATCCGCCCGGGTGCCCTCGACGACCTGGCGTGCGTGCTCGCCGACGAGCGGATCTCGCACTCCGGCAAGCTGGCCGTCGCGGTCAGCGGCGGCTCCGGTGCCCTGCTGAAGGAGCGGCTCGCTCCCGCGCTGCCCGGCGCCACCTGGTACGAGGTCGGCGGCGGCACCCTCGACGACGCGATCCGGCTGGCCGGTGACATCAAGGCCGGCCACTTCGACGCGGTCGTCGGGCTCGGCGGCGGCAAGATCATCGACTGTGCCAAGTTCGCCGCGGCGCGGGTCGGCCTGCCCCTGGTCGCCGTACCGACGAACCTGGCGCACGACGGCCTGTGCTCGCCGGTCGCCACCCTCGACAACGACGCCGGGCGCGGCTCCTACGGTGTGCCCAACCCGATCGCGGTCGTCATCGACCTCGACGTCATCCACGAGGCCCCGGCCCGCTTCGTGCGCGCCGGCATCGGCGACGCCATCTCCAACATCTCCGCGATCGCGGACTGGGAGCTGGCCAACCGCGTCAAGGGCGAGAAGATCGACGGCCTCGCCGCCGCGATCGCCCGGCAGGCGGGCGAGGCGGTCCTTCGGCACCCCGGCGGCATAGGGGACACCGACTTCTTGCAGGTGCTGGCCGAGGCGCTGGTGCTCAGCGGTATCGCCATGTCCGTGTCGGGTGACTCCCGCCCGTCCTCCGGCGCGTGCCACGAGATCAACCACGCCTTCGACCTGCTGTACCCGAGGCGTGCCGCCGCCCACGGCGAGCAGTGCGGCCTGGGCGCGGCCTTCGCGATGTACCTGCGCGGAGCCCACGAGGAGTCGGCCTACATGGCCGAGGTGCTGCGTCGGCACGGGCTGCCGGTACTGCCGGAGGAGATCGGCTTCTCGGACGACGAGTTCGTCCGCGCCGTCGAGTTCGCCCCGCAGACCCGGCCGGGCCGCTACACGATCCTCGAACACCTCGACCTGACCACCGACCAGATCAAGGACATCTACGCCGACTATGTCAAGGCCATCGGTAGCTGAACTCCGCCCCGTCGTTCACCCCGCGGGGGTGAAGGACCGGCGCAGCGGTGAGCACTGGATGGGACGCCTCTACATGCGTGAGGTGTCCCTGCGGGTCGACCGCTACCTGGTGAACACCAGGGTCACCCCCAACCAGCTCACGTACCTGATGACCGTCTTCGGTGTGCTCGCGGCCCCGGCACTGCTCGTGCCGGGGATCCCGGGCGCCGTCCTGGGTGTGTTCTGCGTCCAGATGTATCTGCTGCTGGACTGCGTCGACGGCGAGATCGCGCGCTGGAAGAAGCAGTACTCGCTGAACGGCGTCTACCTCGACCGTGTCGGCGCCTACCTGACCGACGCCGCCGTCCTCGTCGGCTTCGGCCTGCGCGCCGCCGACCTGTGGGGCAGCGGCCGTATCGACTGGCTGTGGGCCTTCCTCGGCACTCTCGCCGCGCTCGGCGCGATCCTGATCAAGGCCGAGACCGACCTCGTCGGCGTCGCCCGCCACCAGGCCGGCAAGCCGCCGGTCCAGGAGGCCGCCGCCGAGATGCGCACCTCCGGCATGGCGCTGGCCCGCAAGGCCGCCGCCGCGTTCAAGTTCCACCGGCTGATCCTCGGCATCGAGGCGTCCCTGCTGATCCTGCTGCTGGCGATCGCCGACCAGGTCCGCGGCGACCTCTTCTTCACCCGGCTCGGCGTCGCGGTGCTCGCCGGCATCGCGCTGCTCCAGACCCTGCTGCACCTCGTGTCCATCCTCGCCTCCAGCAGGCTGAAGTGAACGGCCTGAAGGTCGGCGCGGTGGTCATCACCATGGGCAACCGCCCCGACGAGCTCCGCTCCCTCCTCGACTCGGTCGCCAAGCAGGACGGCGACCCGGTCGAGGTCGTCGTCGTCGGCAACGGCTCTCCGGTCCCCGAGGTCCCCGAAGGCGTACGCACCGTCGAACTGCCCGAGAACCTCGGCATCCCCGGCGGCCGCAACATCGGCATCGAGGCGTTCGGCCCCAGCGGCCGGGACGTCGACATATTGCTCTTCCTCGACGACGACGGACTGCTCGCCCTGCACGACACCGCCGAACTGTGCCGCCAGGCGTTCACGGCCGACCCCAGCCTCGGCATCGTCAGCTTCCGCATCGCCGACCCGGACACCGGCGTCACCCAGCGCCGCCACGTGCCCCGGCTGCGGGCCTCCGACCCGATGCGCTCCTCCCGGGTCACCACCTTCCTCGGCGGCGCCAACGCCGTACGCACCCGGGTCTTCGCGGAAGTCGGAGCCCTGCCGGACGAATTCTTCTACGCGCACGAGGAAACCGACCTGGCATGGCGGGCCCTCGACGCGGGCTGGATGATCGACTACCGGTCCGACATGGTGCTGTTCCACCCGACGACCGCGCCCTCGCGGCACGCGGTCTACCACCGCATGGTCGCCCGCAACCGCGTCTGGCTCGCCCGCCGCAACCTTCCCGCCCCCCTTGTCCCGGTCTATCTGGGCGTGTGGATGCTGCTCACTCTCGCCCGGCGCCCCTCCCGCCCCGCCCTCAGGGCATGGTTCGGCGGATTCAGGGAAGGCTGGACGACTCCGTGCGGTCCCCGCAGGCCCATGAAGTGGCGTACGGTGTGGCGGCTGACTCGACTGGGCCGACCTCCTGTCATCTGACAGGCTCGACCCTGAGAGCGACCGGACCGTTACCCCGGCCCCAGGTACATGCCAGGCCCGCACAGGCCGTGCATCTCGAAGACGAAAGTTTCAACCGGTGAGTGAGACAACGCACGACGGCTCGGTCGCGGTGAGCGCGCCGCCGTCGCCCGACGACGGACTGACGGCGGCCCAGCTCGCCGCCAAGTACGGGCTGGCTGTGAGCGGCGCCCGGCCGTCGCTGTTCGAGTACGTCCGCCAGCTCTGGGACCGGCGGCACTTCATCCTCGCGTTCTCGCGGGCGAAGCTGACCGCCCAGTACAGCCAGGCGAAGCTGGGCCAGCTCTGGCAGGTGGCCACCCCGCTGCTCAACGCCGCCGTGTACTTCTTCATCTTCGGCGTGATCCTGGAGGCCGACCGGGGCATGCCCCGCGAGGTGTACATCCCCTTCCTGGTCACCGGCGTCTTCGTGTTCACCTTCACCCAGAGCTCGGTGATGGCGGGCGTCCGCGCGATCTCGGGCAACCTGGGCCTTGTGCGGGCCCTGCATTTCCCGCGCGCCTCGCTGCCCATCTCCTTCGCGCTCCAGCAGCTCCAGCAGCTGCTGTTCTCGATGATCGTGCTGTTCGCCGTGGCGATCGGCTTCGGCAGCTTCCCGAAGCTCAGCTGGGTGCTGATCCTGCCGGTGCTGGCCCTCCAGTTCCTGTTCAACACCGGCCTCGCCATGATCATGGCCCGCGCCGGCTCCAAGACCCCGGACCTGGCACAACTCATGCCGTTCGTGATGCGTACGTGGATGTACGCGTCCGGCGTGATGTTCTCCATCCCGGTCATGCTGGCCAACAAGCCGCAGTGGATCGCCACCGTCCTTCAGTGGAACCCGGCCGCGGTCTACATGGACCTGATGCGGTTCGCCCTGATCGACGGCTACGGCTCCTCGAACCTGCCCGACCACGTCTGGGCGGCGGCGGCCGGCTGGGCCGTGCTGTTCGCCGTGGGCGGCTTCGTGTACTTCTGGAAGGCGGAGGAGAGGTACGGCCGTGGCTGAGCAGAACACCGACGCACAGATCCCCACCGTCATCGCGGACGAGCTGCACATCGTCTACCGCGTCAACGGCGCCAAGTCCGGCAAGGGCAGCGCCACCGCCGCCCTCAGCCGGATCATGAAGCGCGGCGAGGAGCGCGGTGTGCGCAAGGTGCACGCCGTCCGCGGTGTCTCCTTCGTCGCCTACCGCGGCGAGGCCATCGGCCTGATCGGCTCCAACGGCTCCGGCAAGTCCACCCTGCTGCGTGCCATCGCCGGCCTGCTCCCGCCGGAGAAGGGCAAGGTCTACACCGACGGCCAGCCCTCGCTGCTCGGTGTGAACGCGGCCCTGATGAACGACCTCACCGGCGAGCGGAACGTCATATTGGGCGGGCTCGCCATGGGCATGTCCCGCGAGCAGATCAAGGAGCGCTACCAGGGGATCGTCGACTTCTCGGGCATCAACGAGAAGGGCGACTTCATCACGCTCCCCATGCGCACCTACTCCTCCGGCATGGCGGCCCGGCTGCGCTTCTCCATCGCGGCGGCCAAGGACCACGACGTCCTCATGATCGACGAGGCGCTGGCCACCGGCGACCGCAAGTTCCAGAAGCGCTCCGAGGACCGCATCCGCGAGCTGCGCAAGGAAGCCGGCACCGTGTTCCTCGTCAGCCACAACAACAAGTCCATCCGGGACACCTGCAACCGCGTGCTGTGGCTGGAACGTGGCGAGCTGCGTATGGACGGACCGACCGACGAGGTCCTCAAGGAGTACGAGAAGTTCACGGGCAAGTAGTCCACCCGGGCATGGGCCGAGCGGCCCAGCGTCTTTACCGGAGCCCCGCCGGAACTGTCCCGGCGGGGCCCGCGTCTGCAAAGGAAACGTCAACTCCGGCTGGCTTGAGGAATCTTGACGCCAATCGGTGTGTTGTTGTGATGTGCAGGACACCCCCACGGGCCACGCCGCGTTGTACAACGTAAGCTGTACTGGTACCGAAACGCGGCAAGTGGGGCGATAAGGCGTGACACCCCCTCACTCCGGGCTCCGGCGCGGACGACCGGGCGGCGTGTCCGAAATAGTGTGCATTGGGTCAGCGGTGTAGAACGGGAGATGTGACGGCAATGGCTACGGAAACTCCCCAGCTCAACGCACCCGCCTGCGCCGTCCCCGCCCCGGGCAGTCCACGGTGACGGCAACCGGCACGCACCCGGACGACGCGGAGCGCGGCACGCTCGACAAGGCCGCCGCGGAGAACTTCCCCGTGGCGCCGTTCTTCCTGCCCAGGGCCTGGCGAACCGACCTCATGGCCGTCTACGGCTTCGCCCGCCTGGTCGACGACATCGGCGACGGCGATCTCGCCCCCGGCGGCGCCGACGCCCGCCTCCTCGGCGTGTCGGCCGAGGACGCCGACGACCCCCTGGTCCTGCTCGACGCCTTCGAGGCCGATCTGCGCCGGGTCTTCGACGGCATGCCCCGTCATCCCCTGCTGCGCCGCCTCCAGCCGACCGTCCGCCGCCGCTCGCTGACCCCCGAGCCCTTCCTCGGCCTGATCGCCGCCAACCGCCAGGACCAGCTCGTGGGGCGCTACGAGACCTACGACGATCTGCTTGCCTACTGCGAACTGTCCGCCAACCCCGTCGGCCGCCTGGTCCTCGCCGTCACCGGCACGGCCACGCCCGAGCGGATCCGCCGCTCCGACGCCGTGTGCACCGCCCTCCAGATCGTCGAGCACCTCCAGGACGTCACCGAGGACCTCGGCCGTGACCGCATCTATCTGCCCGCGGCGGACATGAAACACTTTCACGTCCAGGAAACCGACCTGGCGGCAGAAACAGCGGGCGCATCGGTGCGCGCACTGGTCGCGTACGAAGCCGAACGTGCCCGAAGCCTCCTGAATGAAGGCACCCCCCTGGTGGGTAGCGTCCACGGCAGGCTGAAGCTGCTGCTCGCGGGTTTCGTGGCGGGGGGAAGGGCGGCGATCGGTGCGATCGCCGCCGCCGAATACGACGTACTTCCCGGCCCGCCCAAGGCCAGCAAGCTCCGGCTGCTGCGTGAGGTGGGCGTGACTCTGCGAGGAGAGGGGTGATCCGGACCGTGGAGTCTGCACCACACGCGTCCGCACCGGTACTCGCCGCCTACAGATACTGCGAGGCCGTCACCGGACAGCAGGCCCGTAACTTCGCCTACGGCATCAGGCTGCTGCCCACGCCCAAGCGCCGGGCCATGTCGGCGCTGTACGCGTTCTCGCGCCGCGTCGACGACATCGGCGACGGCGCCCTGACCGACGACGTCAAGGTCGCCAGGCTCGAGGACACCCGCCGGCTGCTGACCCGGATCCGGGACCGGTCCGTCGACGAGGACGACGTCGACCCCGTCGCCGTGGCCCTCGCCCATGCCGCCGACGCGTTCCCGATCCCGCTCGGCGGACTGGACGAGCTGATCGACGGCGTCCTGATGGACGTGCGCGGTGAGACCTATGAGACCTGGGACGATCTGAAGGTCTACTGCCGCTGTGTGGCGGGCGCCATCGGGCGGCTCTCGCTCGGCGTGTTCGGTACCGAACCGGGAGCGCGTGGCGCCGAGCGCGCACCGGAGTACGCCGACACGCTCGGTCTGGCCCTCCAGCTCACCAACATCCTGCGGGACATCCGCGAGGACGCCGAGGGAGGGCGCACCTATCTGCCCTCCGACGACCTCGCCAAGTTCGGCTGCTCGGCCGGCTTCAGCGGGCCGACCCCGCCGGAGGGCTCCGACTTCGCGGGTCTCGTGCACTTCGAGGTGCGACGGGCCCGCGCCCTGTTCGCCGAGGGCTACCGGCTGCTGCCCATGCTCGACCGGCGCAGCGGGGCCTGTGTCGCCGCCATGGCCGGCATCTACCGCCGTCTCCTGGACCGCATCGAGCGCGACCCGGAGGCCGTGCTGCGCGGCCGGGTCGCGCTGCCGGGCCGGGAGAAGGCCTACGTCGCGGTGCGCGGCCTGTCGGGTCTGGACACCCGGCATGTGACCCGAACCGTCAGGAGGCGCGCCTGATGGACATTTCGGTCCAAGGTGATGCCATCGGGGAAAAGCGGCGGGCAACCCTCCGCCGCCGATCGGCGTCCCTGACTGAGACGACCGGCCGTGCACCGTTCAAGCACCGGCACGGCGGTCGTGCAGGGGAGGGTGCACGATGACCGACGGCACACGGCCAGAGGGGTCGCTCGCGGACATCCCGAAACACTCCGGGAGGGACGCCGTCGTGATCGGCGGCGGGCTCGCCGGCATCACCGCCGCGCTCGCGCTCGCCGACGCCGGAGTGAGCGTCACCCTGATCGAGGGCAGGCCGAGGCTGGGCGGCCTCGCCTTCTCCTTCCAGCGCGGCGACCTGACCGTCGACAACGGCCAGCATGTGTACCTGCGATGCTGCACCGCCTACCGCTGGTTCCTCGACCGCATCGAGGGCACCGCGCTGGCGCCGTTGCAGAACCGTCTCGACGTGCCCGTGGTCGACGTCGACCGCCCCGAGGGCCGCCGGCTCGGCAGACTGCGGCGCGACGCGCTGCCCGTACCCCTGCACCTGGGCCGGAGCCTCGCGACCTATCCGCATCTCTCCCTCGCCGAGCGTGCCAAGGTCGGCCGTGCCGCGCTCGCGCTCAAGGGGCTCGACCTCACCGATCCGGCCCTGGACACCCAGGACTTCGGCAGCTGGCTGACCGCGCACGGTCAGTCGGCGCGTGCCGTCGAGGCCCTGTGGGACCTGGTCGGGGTCGCCACCCTCAACGCGGTCGCGGGCGACGCCTCGCTGGGACTCGCCGCGATGGTGTTCAAGACCGGTCTGCTGTCCGACCCGGGCGCGGCCGACATCGGATGGGCGCGCGTCCCGCTGGGCGAACTGCATGACCGGCTGGCCCGCAAGGCGCTCGACGCCGCGGGCGTCCGTACCGAGGTCCGTACACGCGTCACCTCCATCTCCACTGACGACAACGGCCGTTGGAGCGTTCAGGTTCCCGGCGAGACACTCCGCGCGGACGCGGTCGTGCTCGCGGTCGCCCAGCGCGAGGCGTACGACCTGCTGCCCGGCGGCGCCCTCGACGCCCCGAAACAGCTTCTGGAGATCGGCACCGCGCCGATCCTCAACGTCCATGTCGTCTACGACCGGAAGGTGCTGAGCAGGCCGTTCCTCACGGCCCTCGGCACCCCGGTGCAGTGGGTGTTCGACCGCACCGAGGCATCCGGGCTGCGGGACGGCCAGTACCTCGCCCTGTCCCAGTCGGCCGCGCAGGACGAGATCGACGAGCCGGTCGCCGCCCTGCGCGAGAGGTATCTGCCCGAGCTGGAGCGGCTGTTGCCCAGGACGCGCGGCGCACAGGTGAAGGACTTCTTCGTGACCAGGGAGCGCACCGCGACGTTCGCTCCCACCCCAGGCGTCGGGCGGCTGCGGCCCGGCGCCCGTACCAATGCCCCCGGCCTGTACCTGGCCGGAGCGTGGACCGCCACAGGGTGGCCCGCGACCATGGAGAGTGCGGTCCGCAGTGGCGTGAGTGCGGCCGGCGCCGCGCTGAGCGCCCTGGGCCGGCCCCGCCCCAGCCACCTCTTCGACGTCGAGGAGGCGGCCTGATGCTGAACGAGCGCACGGCGGCAGGCCCCCGCACCCCCGGTACCGCAACAAGAGGAGAGAACGTGCCCACTGTGCCCCCGGCCTCGAAGGCCGCTCGAGCGACCGCGGCGGACGTCACCGCGCTCCTGGAGCGCGGTAGGACCCTGACCACCCCGGTACTGCGGGCGGCCGTCGACCGCCTGGCCCCTCCCATGGACACCGTTTCCGCCTACCACTTCGGCTGGATCGACGCCGACGGCAACCCCACGGCCGGCGACGGCGGCAAGGCCGTGCGCCCCGCCCTCGCGCTGCTCTCCGCCGAGGTCACCGGTGCCGCGCCCGAGGTCGGCATCCCCGGCGGCGTCGCCGTCGAGCTGGTCCACAACTTCTCGCTGCTGCACGACGACCTGATGGACGGCGACGAGCAGCGCCGGCACCGCGACACGGTCTGGAAGGTGCACGGCCCGGCCCAGGCCATCCTCGTCGGCGACGCCCTGTTCGCCCTCGCCAACGAGATCCTGCTGGAGCTCGGCACCGTCGAGGCGGGCCGCGCCACCCGTCGCCTCATCACCGCGACCCGCGCCCTCATCGACGGCCAGGCGCAGGACATCTCCTACGAGCACCGCGACCGCGTCGGCGTCGAGGAGTGCCTGGAGATGGAGGGCAACAAGACCGGCGCGCTGATCGCCTGCGCCAGCTCCATCGGCGCGGTGCTCGCGGGCGCCGACGACCGCACCGCCGACGCCCTCCAGATGTACGGACACCACCTCGGCCTCGCCTTCCAGGCCGTCGACGACCTGCTCGGCATCTGGGGCGACCCGGTCTCCACCGGCAAGCAGACCTGGAGCGACCTGCGCCAGCGCAAGAAGTCCCTGCCGGTCGTGGCCGCGCTCGCGGCGGGCGGCTCCGCGTCCGAGCGGCTCGGCGAGATCCTCGCCGCCGACGCCAAGAGCAGCGACTTCGAGAACTTCTCCGAAGAGGAGTTCGCCGCCCGCGCCGCCCTCATCGAGGAGGCGGGCGGCCGCGAGTGGACCGCCGAAGAGGCACGCCGTCAGCACACCGTCGCCGTCGAGGCCCTCGACGCCGTCGACATGCCCGAGCGGGTACGGGCGCAGTTCACGGCGCTGGCCGACTTCGTCGTCGTACGAAAGAGATGATCACCACCGGGCGAAAAGAGATGATCAGTATCGGTCGAATAGCCCTCGCGTAGTCGCCGGCCGGTGCCGCTGCAACCAGCGCACCGGCCGACGGCGGACCCACAGCAGACGCACTACCTGTAGCACTGCACGAAGGGGAAGCCATGACAGCGACGACCGACGGAAGCGCCGGGGCACTACCGCCCCGGGCAGCCGCGGCCACCCAGAGCGAGACCCCCGTGGCGGCCGGGGTGCACGAGACCGCCGTACACGCCGTTCGGCGCGCCACCGACTTCCTGCTGGCGAAGCAGGACGCCCAGGGCTGGTGGAAGGGCGACCTCGAGACGAACGTCACCATGGACGCCGAGGACCTTCTGCTCCGTCAGTTCCTCGGCATCCGGGACGAGAAGACCACGCGGGCCGCGGCGCTCTTCATCCGCGGCGAGCAGCGCGAGGACGGCACCTGGGGCACTTTCTACGGGGCCCCCGGCGAACTCTCCGCCACCATCGAGGCGTACGTCGCCCTCCGCCTGGCCGGTGACGCGCCGGACGCGCCGCACATGGCGAAGGCCTCCGCCTGGATCCGGCAGCGGGGCGGCATCGCCGCCTCCCGGGTCTTCACCCGCATCTGGCTCGCCCTGTTCGGCTGGTGGAAGTGGGAGGACCTGCCCGAACTCCCGCCGGAGCTCATCTACTTCCCCACGTGGGTCCCGCTCAACATCTACGACTTCGGGTGCTGGGCCCGCCAGACCATCGTCCCGCTGACGATCGTCTCCGCGAAGCGCCCGGTCAGGCCCGCGCCCTTCCCGCTCGACGAACTGCACAAGAACCCCGCCAACCCCAACCCGTCCAAGCCCCTCGCGCCCGCGACGAGTTGGGACGGCGCCTTCCAGCGGCTCGACAAGGCACTGCACCAGCTGCGCAAGGTCGCCCCGCGCAGGCTGCGCGAGGCGGCCATGAACAGCGCCGCCCGCTGGATCATCGAGCGGCAGGAGAACGACGGCTGTTGGGGCGGCATCCAGCCTCCGGCCGTGTACTCGATCATCGCGCTGCATCTGCTCGGCTACGACCTCGAACACCCCGTGATGCGCGAGGGGTTGGCGTCGCTGGACCGGTTCGCGGTCTGGCGCGAGGACGGGGCCCGCATGATCGAGGCCTGCCAGTCACCGGTGTGGGACACCTGCCTCGCGACCATCGCGCTGGCGGACGCGGGCGTCCCCGCCGACCACCCGCAGCTCGTCAAGGCCGCGGACTGGATGCTCGGCGAGGAGATCGTCAGGCCCGGTGACTGGGCGGTCAAGCGACCCGAACTGCCGCCGGGTGGCTGGGCGTTCGAGTTCCACAACGACAACTACCCCGACATCGACGACACCGCCGAGGTGGTCCTCGCACTGCGCCGGGTCAGACATCACGACCCGGAGCGAGTGGAGAAGGCGATCGGCCGCGGGGTGCGCTGGAACCTCGGCATGCAGTCGAGGAACGGGGCCTGGGGCGCCTTCGACGTCGACAACACCAGCCCCTTCCCCAACCGGCTGCCCTTCTGCGACTTCGGCGAGGTCATCGACCCTCCGTCGGCGGACGTCACCGCGCACGTCGTCGAGATGCTCGCGGTCGAGGGCCTCGCCCACGACCCACGCACCCGGCGCGGCATCCGCTGGCTGCTCGCCGAGCAGGAGCCGGACGGCTCGTGGTTCGGGCGCTGGGGCGTGAACTACGTCTACGGCACCGGATCGGTCGTACCGGCCCTGGTGGCCGCCGGTATGCCGGGCTCGCATCCGGCGATCCGCCGCGCCGTCACCTGGCTGGAGTCCGTCCAGAACGACGACGGCGGCTGGGGCGAGGACCTGCGCTCCTACAAGAACGTCAAGGAGTGGAGCGGCCGGGGCGCCTCCACCGCCTCGCAGACCGCGTGGGCGCTGATGGCGCTGCTCGCGGCGGAGGAGAAGGACTCCAAGGCCGTCGAGCGGGGCGTCGAGTGGCTCGCGGCCACCCAGCGGGAGGACGGCTCATGGGACGAGCCGTACTTCACCGGCACCGGGTTCCCCTGGGACTTCTCGATCAACTATCACCTCTACCGGCAGGTCTTCCCGCTGACCGCGCTCGGCCGGTACGTCCACGGGGAGCCCTTCTCCGACCGGCACGAGAAGCCGCTCACCGAGGCCAGGGTGAGCTGATGAGCCCACAGCCCGCCCCGGTCCCGCTGCTGATCGCCTGCGCGCTCGGCATCGAGCAGTTCGCCCTGCGCACGAGCGAGCGCGGCGGGGCGGGCGGGCCGGTCACCGTGCTCCGTACGGGCATGGGGCCGAAGGCCGCCGAGCGCTCCGTCACCCGGATGCTGGCCGACCCCGCCCTCGGCGGGGCCGCCGTGCTCGCCACCGGCTTCTGCGCGGGGCTCGCCCCCGGGATGCACCCCGGCGATCTGGTCGTCGCCGAGGAGACCCGGGATCCGGCGGGAACCGTTCCGTGCGTCGGGACCGACCTACTCGTCAAGGAACTCGCGCGGACCGTCCCCGGTCGCGCCGTCCACACCGGACCGCTCACCGGCTCCGATCATGTCGTCCGAGGTCAGGAACGGTCCGACCTGCTCGCGACCGGCGCAATCGCGGTCGACATGGAGTCCGCGGTCACGCTCCTGAGCGCCGTGCGAACGGGCGAGCGCCCGGTTGCGGCCGTCCGGGTGGTCGTGGACGCTCCAGAACATGAACTCGTCCGGATCGGCACGTTGCGCGGTGGAATATCGGCTTTCCGCGTCCTTCGTTCCGTTCTACCCGCATTCTACGAATGGCACCGTTCTTTGCTGCTCCCCCGGAGGTGAGCCAGATGGCCATGCCGCTGCGTCAGTCCATCAAGGTCGCTACATACTTGGCCGAACAGAAGCTCCGCAGGCGGGACAAGTTTCCGCTGATCGTCGAGCTGGAACCGCTTTTCGCCTGCAACCTCAAGTGCGAGGGCTGCGGCAAGATCCAGCACCCGGCCGGGGTTCTCAAGCAGCGCATGCCGGTGGCCCAGGCCGTGGGGGCGGTGCTCGAATCCGGTGCCCCGATGGTGTCCATCGCCGGCGGTGAGCCCCTGATGCACCCGCAGATCGACGAGATCGTGCGGCAGCTGGTGGCCAAGCGGAAGTACGTCTTCCTGTGCACCAACGCCCTGCTGATGCGCAAGAAGATGGACAAGTTCAAGCCCTCGCCGTACTTCGCCTTCGCCGTGCACATCGACGGCCTGCGCGAGCGCCACGACGAGTCCGTGGCCAAGGAGGGCGTGTTCGACGAGGCGGTCGAGGCGATCAAGGAGGCCAAGCGGCGCGGCTTCCGGGTCACCACCAACTCGACCTTCTTCAACACCGACACCCCGCAGACCATCGTCGAGGTGCTCAACTTCCTCAACGACGACCTCAAGGTCGACGAGATGATGATCTCGCCCGCCTACGCCTACGAGAAGGCCCCCGACCAGGAGCACTTCCTCGGCGTCGAGCAGACCCGTGAGCTGTTCAAGAAGGCCTTCGCGGGCGGCAACCGCCGCAAGTGGCGGCTGAACCACTCGCCGCTGTTCCTCGACTTCCTCGAGGGCAAGGTCGACTTCCCGTGCACCGCCTGGGCGATCCCGAACTACTCCCTCTTCGGCTGGCAGCGCCCCTGCTACCTGATGAGCGACGGGTACGTGCCCACGTACCGGGAGTTGATCGAGGAGACCGACTGGGACAAGTACGGCCGCGGCAAGGACCCGCGCTGCGCCAACTGCATGGCGCACTGCGGCTACGAGCCCACCGCCGTCCTCGCCACCATGGGCTCGCTGAAGGAGTCGCTGCGCGCCATGCGCGAGACGGTCTCCGGAAACCGGGAGTGAGGCCATGACCGCCATCCCCTTGGGCGTCCCCGAGGTACCGGTCCGGCCGATCGCCGAGCGGCGAGTGTCGCGGCAGATCCAGGTCGGCCCGGTGGCGGTCGGGGGCGATGCCCCGGTGTCGGTGCAGTCGATGACGACGACCCGTACGTCCGACATCGGCGCCACCCTCCAGCAGATCGCCGAGCTGACGGCCTCCGGGTGCCAGATCGTGCGCGTCGCCTGTCCGACACAGGACGACGCGGACGCGCTGGCGACCATCGCCCGCAAGTCGCAGATCCCGGTGATCGCGGACATCCACTTCCAGCCCAAGTACGTGTTCGCCGCGATCGAGGCCGGCTGTGCGGCCGTACGCGTCAATCCCGGCAACATCAAGCAGTTCGACGACAAGGTCAAGGAGATCGCGCGGGCCGCGAAGGACCACGGCACTCCGATCCGGATCGGCGTCAACGCGGGGTCCCTCGACCGGCGGCTGCTCCAGAAGTACGGCAAGGCGACACCCGAGGCGCTCGTGGAGAGCGCGCTGTGGGAGGCGTCGCTGTTCGAGGAGCACGACTTCCGGGACATCAAGATCTCGGTCAAGCACAACGACCCGGTCGTGATGATCGAGGCGTACCAGCAGCTCGCGGCCCAGTGCGACTATCCGTTGCACCTCGGCGTGACCGAGGCCGGGCCCGCCTTCCAGGGCACGATCAAGTCGGCGGTCGCGTTCGGCGCGCTGCTGTCGCGGGGCATCGGCGACACCATCCGGGTCTCGCTGAGCGCCCCGCCCGCCGAGGAGGTCAAGGTCGGCATCCAGATCCTGGAGTCGCTGAACCTGCGGCAGCGGAGGCTGGAGATCGTCTCCTGCCCTTCGTGCGGGCGCGCGCAGGTCGACGTCTACAAGCTGGCCGACGAGGTCACGGCCGGCCTGGACGGCATGGAGGTGCCGCTGCGGGTGGCCGTCATGGGCTGTGTGGTCAACGGCCCCGGTGAGGCACGGGAGGCCGATCTGGGGGTCGCCTCCGGCAACGGCAAGGGGCAGATCTTCGTGAAGGGCGAGGTCATCAAGACCGTTCCCGAGTCGAAGATCGTCGAGACGCTGATCGAAGAGGCGATGAAGATCGCCGAGCAGATGGAGCAGGACGGGGACGCCACGGGCGCCTCCATCGTCACGGGGGAACCAGAAGTGACTGTGAGTTGAGGCAAGGCACGGACCGAGAGGGGGCCCGAGCGTGACGATTCTGGAGAGCATCCGGGGACCACGCGACCTGAAGGCGCTGTCCGAGGCGGAACTCGGCGAACTGTCCGACGAGATCAGGGAGTTCCTGGTGCACGCGGTCGCCAGGACCGGCGGACACCTCGGACCCAACCTGGGGGTGGTGGAACTCTCCATCGCGCTCCACCGGGTCTTCGAGTCGCCGGTGGACCGGATCGTCTGGGACACCGGTCACCAGAGCTATGTGCACAAGCTGCTGACCGGCCGTCAGGACTTTTCCAAGCTGCGCGGCAAGGGCGGCCTGTCCGGCTACCCCTCCCGTGAGGAGTCCGAGCACGACATCGTCGAGAACAGCCACGCCTCCACCGCGCTCGGCTGGGCCGACGGGCTCGCCAAGGCGCGCCAGGTGCAGGGGGAGAAGGGGCATGTCGTCGCGGTGATCGGCGACGGCGCGCTGACCGGCGGGATGGCCTGGGAGGCGCTGAACAACATCGCGGCGGCCAAGAACCGGCCACTGATCATCGTCGTCAACGACAACGAGCGGTCCTACGCCCCGACCATCGGGGGTCTCGCCAACCACCTGGCCACGCTGCGCACGACCGACAGCTACGAGCGGGTCCTGGCCTGGGGCAAGGAAGTACTGCAACGCACGCCCGTGGTCGGCAACACCGTCTACGAGGCACTGCACGGCGCCAAGAAGGGCTTCAAGGACGCCTTCGCGCCGCAGGGGCTCTTCGAGGATCTGGGCCTGAAGTACGTCGGCCCCATCGACGGACACGACATCGGCGCCGTCGAGTCCGCGCTCAGGCGTGCCAAACGTTTCCACGGGCCCGTGCTGATCCACTGCCTCACGGAGAAGGGACGCGGCTACGAACCCGCCCTCGCCCACGAGGAGGACCACTTCCACACCGTCGGCGTGATGGACCCGATGACCTGCGAGCCGCTCGCCCCGTCCAACGGGCCTTCCTGGACGTCGGTGTTCGGCGAGGAGATGGTACGGATCGGGGAGGAGCGGGAGGACGTCGTGGCGATCACGGCGGCCATGCTGCACCCGGTCGGGCTCGGCAAGTTCGCGGAGCGGTTCCCGGACCGGGTGTGGGATGTGGGGATCGCCGAACAGCACGCGGCCGTGTCGGCGGCGGGGCTCGCGACGGGCGGGCTGCATCCGGTCGTCGCCGTCTACGCCACGTTCCTGAACCGTGCCTTCGACCAACTGCTGATGGACGTCGCGCTGCACCGCTGCGGAGTGACGTTCGTGCTGGACCGGGCCGGCGTCACGGGCGCCGACGGGGCCTCCCACAACGGCATGTGGGACATGTCGATCCTCCAGGTCGTCCCCGGCCTCAGGATCGCCGCCCCGCGCGACGCCGACCAGCTGCGGGCACAGCTGCGCGAGGCCGTGGCCTGCGACGACGCGCCCACGCTCGTACGGTTCCCGAAGGAGTCGGTCGGGCCGTCGATCCCGGCGGTCGACCGGGTGGGCGGGCTGGACGTGCTGCACCGGTCCGGGCCGGAGGCGGACGTCCTTCTGGTCGCCGTCGGCGTGATGGCTCCGGTGTGCCTCCAGGCGGCCGAGCTGCTCCAGGCCCGCGGGATCGACTGCTCGGTCGTCGACCCGCGCTGGGTGAAGCCCGTCGACCCCGCACTCGCGCCGCTGGCCGCACAGCACCGGATGGTGGCCGTGGTCGAGGACAACAGCCGTTCGTCGGGGGTCGGCGCAGCCGTCGCGCTGGCGCTGTGCGACGCCGATGTCGATGTGCCGGTTCGGCGGTTCGGCATCCCGGAGCAGTTCCTCGCGCACGCCAAGCGGGCCGAGGTGCTCGCCGACATCGGGCTCACACCCGTGGAGATCGCCGGCCGGATCAGCGCGAGCCTGGCCCTCAAGGAGGCCGAGGGCGGCCCCGCCGACGACGGCCAGGACGGTCGTACCGTCGTACCGGTCAAGGAGAAAGCCGAATGACCACGGAGTTCGACCTCGGCCGCCTGCTCGCCGAGCGCGGGGCCGAGCGTTACGAGCTGCACGGCAAGCACCTGAACCACCAGCTGCCGCGCATGCTGCACACCATCGGCTTCGACAAGGTCTACGTGCGGGCCGAGGGCGCGTACTTCTGGGACGCGGACGGCGACGACTACCTGGACATGCTCGCCGGCTTCGGGGTGATGGGGCTGGGGCGCCACCATCCCGTCGTCCGCAAGGCGCTGCACGACGTCCTGGACGCACAGCTCGCCGACCTCACCCGCTTCGACTGCCAGCCGCTGCCCGGGCTGCTGGCGGAGAAGCTGCTGGCGCACAGCCCGCACCTGGACCGGGTGTTCTTCGGCAACAGCGGCACGGAGGCCGTGGAGACCGCCCTGAAGTTCGCGCGGTTCGTCACCGGCAGGCCCAGGATCCTGTACTGCGAGCACGCCTTCCACGGGCTGACCACCGGTTCGCTGTCCGTCAACGGCGAGTCCGGCTTCCGGGACGGCTTCGCCCCGCTGCTGCCGGACACGGCCGTACCACTCGGCGATCTCGACGCCCTGGCGCGGGAGCTGAAGAAGGGCGACGTGGCCGCCTTGATCGTCGAGCCGATCCAGGGCAAGGGCGTGCACGAGACGCCGCCCGGCTATCTGCGGGCCGCCCAGGAACTGCTGCACCGGCACAAGGCGCTGCTCATCGCCGACGAGGTGCAGACCGGGCTGGGCCGCACCGGGGACTTCTACGCCTACCAGCACGAGGACGGGGTCGAGCCGGACCTGGTGTGCGTGGCCAAGGCGCTGTCCGGCGGGTATGTGCCCGTGGGCGCCACGCTCGGCAAGGACTGGATCTTCAAGAAGGTCTACTCGTCGATGGACCGGGTGCTGGTCCACTCGGCGAGCTTCGGGTCCAACGCGCAGGCCATGGCGGCCGGGCTCGCGGTCCTGTCCGTGCTGGAGAACGAGCAGATCGTCGCCAACGCGCGGGCGACCGGGGAGCAGCTGAGGTCCCGGCTCGCGGCGCTGACCGACAAGTACGAGCTGCTCGCCGACGTCCGCGGCCGGGGCCTGATGGTCGGCATCGAGTTCGGCCGTCCCGACTCGCTGAAGCTGCGAAGCCGCTGGACCATGCTCCAGGCCGCGCGCAAGGGCCTCTTCGCGCAGATGGTCGTCGTACCGCTGCTGCGACGGCACCGCATCCTCACGCAGGTCTCCGGCGATCATCTGGAGGTCATCAAGCTGATCCCGCCGCTGATCATCGGCGAGCGGGAGGTGGACCGCTTCGTCGACGCCTTCACCGATGTGATGGACGACGCACACAGCGGGGGCGGGCTGATGTGGGACTTCGGCAAGACACTGATCAAGCAGGCGGTCGCCAACCGCTAGAGGACATCGACGCGCGCCCGGTCGCCGCGGTCGCACGCGCAGGCGGCGGCCTTCACCGCCGCCCTCCGTCTCGGGCACTCGCCGGTCGTTTGCCTCTGAGGCAATAAATTTGCCGCAGAGGCAAGCCTGGGGCTGAATGGAGGGCATGAGCTCTCCCGACACCGAGCCGGAACCCGGGGTCGCGGCCGACGAGACGGGGCTGGTCGATGCCCTGCCCGCCGTCGCGCCCCAGCTCCGCGCGCTGCGCCGCCGCGCCTCCCTCACCCTGGAGGCCGCGTCCCGCGCCGCCGGACTGTCGCCCGCCCACCTCTCCCGACTGGAGACCGGGCAGCGCCAGCCCTCCCTGCCGATGCTGCTCGCCCTCGCCCGTATCTACGGTACGACGGTCTCCGAGCTGCTCGGCGAGACGGTCGCCGACCGGCACGCCGTCGTACGCGTCGACGACATGGAACCGACCGCGGCCGGCGGCTGGACCTACCGGCAGGCCGGCGCACCCGGGCGCGGGATGCAGGCGCTGCGCGTCCATGTGCCCTACGACACCCAGGGCGACATCGTGCGCGTGCACCCCGGCGAGGAGTGGCTCTACGTGCTCCACGGGCGGCTGCGCCTGCGCCTCGGAGACACCACGCACCGGCTCGCGCCCGGTGACAGCGCGCATTTCGACTCGCTCACCCCGCACCGGATCGCCGCCCAGGACCAGGGCGGGGTCGAGTTGCTGTTCGTCCACACCTTGCTACAGAGCCCCACGGCCGCCCTGTGCCTGGGCCCCACGATCGGAGAGACGCCATGAGTGACATGGAGGAGAAGTTCCCGCGCGCCCTTTGGGTGCGGCTCATCATCTACATCGCGGTGGGACACGTCTTCGCCGCCTTCGTGTACTTCCTGTTCGAGGCGGGCGGCGGGCAGTAGGCGTCGCGGGCGCGCGGCAGCGGCCGGGCGTCAGTCGAGCAGCCGCTCCCGCAGGCGCTCCCGGGTCTCCGGAGTGATCCGCAGGCCCTGCTCCAGGTAGGTGTCGACGCCGCCCCAGGTCTCCTCGATCGTCTCGAAGGCCGCCGTGAGGTACTCGGCCCGCGCGTCGAACAGCGGGCTGAGCAGCTCCATGATCTCGGGCGAGTAGACCGAGGCACCGCTGCCGTTGCGCTTCACCTTGTAGCGACGGTGCTTGGCGTTGGACTCCAGGTAGTCGGCGACGATCGCCTCGCGCTCCACGCCGAGGGAGAGCAGCGTCACAGCGATGGACAGGCCCGCGCGGTCCTTGCCGGCCGCACAGTGCATCAGGGCCGGCACGCTGTCCTCGGCCAGCGCGTGCAGCACCTGGGAGTGCTCGCCGGTGCGCTCCTTGATGATCGAACGGTAGGAGGCGATCATCCGGTTCGCCGCCTTGCCGTCCGCCAGGATCTCCCGCAGCTGGTCGAGATCGCCGTCCCGGACCATCTTCCAGAACTCCGCGCCGTCCGCCGGGTCCGACAGCGGCAGGTTCACATTGCGCACGCCCGGCAGCTCGACGTCCGGCCCTTCGAGCTTCTGATCGGCCGCGTTGCGGAAGTCGAAGATCGTGTGCAGCCCCAGGGAGTCGAGGAAGACGGCGTCCTCGGCGGTCGCGTGCGCGAGATGGCCGCTGCGGAAGAGTACCCCCTGCCGCACCCGTCGCCCGTCCACCGTCGGCAGTCCACCCACGTCACGGAAATTGCGAACCCCGGCCAGTTCAGGCTCGGTCGACGGGATCTGCTGCGTCACGGGGGCTCCTCCCAGTCGGCCCCGGCGGCGCGGCTCTGCGGTGCGGCCGACGGGGTGCGCTCTTGACGATACGACATGGATTCCGGGGCCAATGAGTTGTCCACAGGCGTTGCCCCGGGGCCGCCCGGCCCTAGATGATGTTGGTACTTGATCGCACCTGTTCGTCTCTGTGGGGGCTTGATGCTGGAGATCTCCGAAACGGGCCGTATCTGGCTCCTCTCCGGGCCGACCAGCAGTTACGCCGTCCATCTGACCGAGGGCGACGAGCTGCTGCACCTCCACTGGGGCCCGCGGATCGAACTCGCCGACGCCGAGGCCCTCGCCGTACGTCCGCTGCCGGAGCACTCGTCCTTCGAGTCCCCGCTCGACGGGCACGAGGAGTACCCGGTGGAGGGCGGCCCGCGTTTCGTGCGCCCCGCGCTGTCCGTGCGCGCCGAGGGGCGGCGCGGCACCGAGTGGGATTTCGTGCGGTACGAGTCCGAGGGTGACGAGCTGCGGTTGCGCTTTCGTGACGGCGGGCTGAACGTCACCCTGCACTACCGGATGCGCGACGACGTGGTGGAGCGCTGGGTGGCTCTGGACAACGAGGGGCCCGCGCTGGAGCTGCTGCGCGCCGACTCGGCCACCTGGACGCTGCCCTACCGGGAGGACTGGCGGCTGTCCCAGCTGCACGGCCGCTGGGGAGCGGAGTCCCGGCTGGTGCAGGCCCCGCTCACGTACGGCGAGAAGGTCATCGGCAGTCGCCGCGGGCACACCGGGCACCAGCATCTGCCGTGGGTCGCGCTCGACACGGACGCCACCGAGGAACGCGGCGAGGTCTACGGCTGTGCCCTCGCCTGGTCTGGGTCCTGGCGCATCGCCGTCGCCCAACTTCCGGACGCGCGCGTGCAGATCACCGGCGGGGCCGGACACGACGACTCGGGCCTGCTGCGGCTGGCCGCGGGGGAGTCCTTCACGACGCCCGTCTTCGCCGGCCTATGGAGCGACGGAGGCTTCGGCGGGGCCAGCCGCGCCTGGCACGCGTACCAGCGCGCGTATGTGATCCCTGACGCCGATACCAGGACCGGCCGGTGCTGTTCAACTCCTGGGAGGCGACCGAGTTCGACATCTCCGAGGAACAGCAGAGCGCGCTCGCTCGGCGGGCCGCGGCCATCGGTGTCGAGCTGTTCGTGGTGGACGACGGCTGGTTCGGCGCGCGCACCAGCGACCGCGCCGGGCTCGGCGACTGGACCCCCAACCCCGAGCGCTTCCCGTCCGGCCTCAAGCCGCTCGCCGAGCACGTGCACGAGCTCGGCATGCAGTTCGGCATCTGGGTCGAGCCGGAAATGGTCAATCCGGACAGCGAGCTGTATCGCGCCCACCCGGACTGGGTTCAGCACCAATCGGGACGAAAGCGTACGGAATTCCGCAATCAGCTCGTACTGAACCTCGCCCGCGATGACGTCCAGGAGTACCTCTGGGAACAGCTCCACGGGCTGCTCTCCAGCGCGCCGATCGACTATGTGAAGTGGGACTTCAACCGCTGCTTCGCCGACGCCGGCTGGCCCGGTGAGCCGTATCCGCAGCGCCTGTGGGTCGACCATGTGCGTGCCCTGTACGGCTTGCTCGACCGGCTGCGCGCGGCTCATCCCGGTGTCGCCTTCGAGTCCTGCTCGGGTGGCGGCGGACGGATCGACCTCGGCGTGCTGAGCCGCACGGACCAGGTGTGGACCTCGGACAACACCGACCCCCTCGACCGGCTCGCCATGCAGCACGGCTTCAGTCAGATCCACCCCGCCCGGGTCATGGCGGCCTGGGTCACCGACAGCCCGAACACCATGTTCAACGGGCGCGCGAGCTCGCTGCGCTTCCGTTTCGTCAGCGCCATGGCGGGGGTGCTCGGGGTCGGCGGCGACCTGGAGCGGTGGACCGAGGAGGAGCTCGCCGAGGCGCGGGAGTGGGTGACGCTCTACAAGGAGATCCGCCCCCTCGTGCAGCGGGGCCACCTGTACCGGCTGCGGCCCCCGCGGGGCGGGCTGAGCGCGGTGCAGTACGTGCTCGGGGACGAGACGGTCGTTCTCGCATGGCTTCAGGCTCAGAGCTTCGGCGAGCCCCTGCCGGCTCTGCGGCTCCGCGGTATCGACCCGACAGGTAGGTATGAATGCCCTGAAACGGGCGAAGTTCACCGAGGGGCTGTACTGGTGCATCACGGGCTGAAAGTCGACCTTCGGGGCGATCTGGATGCGGCAGTTATTCACCTCCGTCGCATCTAGCCGTTCTGTCCGAATTGCTGCCTTCATTCCAACTCGCTCTGGAATGAAGGAAGCTGGAGCGGTGTCACGTGAGCAGGGTCATATTCGTGACCGTGCGTCGTCCGTCATGTCCACGTAATTCACATGTTTTTCAAGGGGCTTTGAGTCGGGCGACGCCCCCAGAATTCACTCAGGGTGACCGGTAATTCCCACAAGGGATCAACAGGAACGCATTCGGACGGAACCCCTCACTTGTTCCCGTGCGTCTTCCTCGCTTACGTTCACGACCAATCCGGACGGACGCCTAATCCTGCCGCCGACCGGATCCCGCGCTAACTCACCCGTCCACGGCAGGAGCGGGGGACCCACAGGTACAACCGCCTGTTCCGGTCTCCGGAACGGCTTGGGGTCAAGTCGCGTCCCGACGCGGCCGGGCATCTCCAGCCCGCACCCGACAGCTCACCTCGCAGGCGCCGGAGAGGAATTCGCCATGCCCGCGAAGGGTAAGCACCGACGCCCGAAGTCCCTGCGCTTCACCCGCTCCATCGCCGTCGCCGGAACCGGTGGCGCCGCTCTCGCTCTCCCGCTGATGGGGGCCGCCGGCGCCCACGCCGCTCCCCAGCAGTCCGTTTCGGAAAAGGCCGTTCAGTCCCTTCCGGTCACCGGTGAGAAGGCCGCCGAGAAGAAGGCCGGCGACAAGAAGGCCGACGTGCGGACCTATTCGGTGAAGGTGGGCGATTACCTTTCGAAGATCGCCGACGAGCAGAACGTCAACGGTGGCTGGAAGCGGCTCTACGCCGACAACCGCTCGGCCGTCGGCGAGGACCCGTCGCTGATCCACCCGGGTCTGAAGCTCACGATCAACGGCAAGAAGGCCGCGACGAGCGCCCCCAAGTCCTCGTCGCCCGCCCCGTCTTCGTCCTCGTCGAAGACCCCCTCCAAGACCTCCTCGAAGCCGTCCACCGAGTCGGCCGAGAAGGATTCGAGCGCCTCGAAGGCGGCCGCGAAGACGACTTCGGCCGCCGACACCACGAGCACCGTCAACGGGTTCTCCGCCCCGCTGTCCGGCGCCTCCCTCGGCACCGGCTACAAGGTCGCGGGCAGCATGTGGTCCAGCGGCTACCACACCGGCGTCGACTTCGCCGCCGCCACCGGTACCCCGCTCAAGGCGGTCGGCCAGGGCACCGTCGTCTCCGCCGGCTGGGGTGGCGCGTACGGCAACCAGGTCGTCATCCAGCTCGCCGACGGCTACTACGCCCAGTACGCCCACCTGTCCTCGCTCTCCGTCTCGGCCGGCCAGACCGTGACCGCGGGCCAGCAGATAGGCCTCTCCGGCGCGACCGGCAACGTCACCGGCCCGCACCTGCACTTCGAGATCCGCACCACGCCGGACTACGGCTCCGACGTGGACCCGGTCGCCTACCTCCGCTCCAAGGGCGTCGCCATCGGCTGACGGCCCCCCGCGAAACCACCTGCCTGACACGCAGCCGAAGGCCGGACCCCCGATCCCCGGGTCCGGCCTTCGGCATGCCTGTGGTCCTGGTGCGGTGATCGGCCGTCCAACAGCCCTGCTCGGAGGGTTATTCCACGTTTGGTGAACACTTGGGGAGTGGCTTATCTCACCGCTCGTCAACCCCTGCCTACGGTCGCGTAGGTCACATCCAAAGGTGAATCATGTCCCGATGTGACAGGCGATTCGAAGAGTGACAGCAGATCAGTGATCGGGTCGTACGTCGCGGTGGGGGACAGCTTCACCGAGGGCGTCGGCGACCCCGGCCCCGAAGGGGCGTTCGTCGGCTGGGCCGACCGCTTCGCGGTCCTGCTCGCGGACCGGCGCCCCGAGGGCGACTTCGATTACACCAACCTCGCCGTGCGCGGCAAACTCCTCGACCAGATCGTCGAGGACCAGCTTCCGAAGGCCGTCGAACTGGCCCCGGACCTGGTCTCGTTCTGCGCGGGCGGCAACGACATCATCCGGCCCGGAACCGACCCCGACGAGGTGGCCGAGCGCTTCGAGCGGGCCATCGTCCGGCTCACCTCAGCCGTCGGCACCGTCATGGTGACGACCGGCTTCGACACCCGCGGCGTGCCCGTGCTGAAGCACCTGCGCGGCAAGATCGCCACGTACAACGGTCATGTGCGGGCCATCGCCGACCGGTACGGCTGCCCCGTGCTCGACCTGTGGTCCCTGAAGACCGTTCAGGACCGCCGGGCCTGGGACGGCGACCGGCTGCACCTGTCTCCCGAGGGGCACACGCGCGTGGCGCTCCGCGCCGGTCAGGTCCTCGGCCTGGAGATTCCCGCGGACCCGGACCAGCCCTGGCCGCCGCTCCCGCCGCGCGGCACGCTGGAGATCCGCCGGGACGACGTCCAGTGGGCGCGTGAGTACCTGGTGCCGTGGATCGGGCGGCGACTGCGCGGTGAGTCCTCGGGCGACCACGTGACGGCCAAGGGCGCCATGTCTCCGGACGACATCAAGATGCGGATCCAGTCGGTGGCTTGAGTGCGGTGCGCGAGTGATCGGTCGGTGGCTTGAGTGCGGTGCACGAGCCATCAGGCCGTGGCTTGAGAGCGGTGCGCTAGGCACCGGTGCCTCCGGGCCGTACCGAAGACTGGTCGGTGCGGCCCGGACGTATGTCCTCCCGAAGGGAACCCGGCGTCCGCGCACCTCACCGAGTCGACGCCGTCAACGCCTCTCGCTCCAGGCCCAGTTCCCGGGCCAGCGCCTCGTCCGCCCACTCGCGTGCACACGCGCGGGAGACCGCGCCCGGGTACGACGTCAGCTGTACGGCCAGCCCGTCGAGCAGGGCCGTCAGGCGCAGTGCCGCGCCGGTCGGGTCCGGACAGCGGAACTCCTCCGCGGCGACACCCTCGGCGATGACCTCGGCGATGGCCGCCTTCCACTGCCGGTCCAGACCCCGGATGACCTCCTGGAGCGCGGGTTCGCGCAGTGCCGCCGCCCAGCCCTCGATCCACAGCCGCCAGCCCTTGGCCTGGCCGGTGGGCGCGTACCAGCGCACGGCCGCCCGCAACCGTCGTAGCGCCGTCGTGCGGCGGCCCAGAAGCTTGCGCAGATGAGCCAGGTCGTCCGCTGCCGCATGGGTGAAGGCGGCCGCGACGAGCTTCTCCTTCGTCGCGAAGTGATAGAGCACCAGAGCGTTGCTCACGCCGAGCGACGAGGCCACGTCGGCGATCCTGACCGCCGCCACGCCCCGCGCCTCTATCTGCTCCACGGCGGCGCGCAGCAGTTCCTCCCGCCGCTCCGCCACGCTCAACCGCACTCTTGCCACGCCGTCACCCTAAAGCCTCGCCACGAGCCACCCCTCGGCCGCTGCCGAGGAGGTCCCCGCGGCCGGTGTCATCGGTGCCAGCCGAACCGCTCGGTGATCTCCGGAAGCCGGTCCGCGGCGATGGCGTGCGCGGCGGCCCTGGGGGCCGTCCCGTCGGCCTCGGCGCGGGCCAGGGTGAGATCGGTCAGGTCGCGCATCGAGCGTCTGATGTGAGCGAACGCCTCGTCCGCGTCCGGGCCCATGTCCCCGAACAGCGTCCACCACCACCAGGCGTTGGTGGCCGAGTTCACCACGACGTCCGGCAGTACCGTGACCCCCCGCGCGGCCAGCATCTCCTCCGCGTCGGGCCGTACGGGCATGTTGGCCGCCTCGGCGATCCAGCGGGCGGTGACCCGCGCCTGGTTCGCGGCGTCGATCGCGTACGAGACCGCCGCCGGAACCAGCACCTCCGCCTCGGCCGACAGCCAGGCGTCGCCCGGCAGTTCACGGTCGCCGGGGCGCAGCGCCGCGCGGTCCACCGTGCCGTGGGCGTCGCGCGCCGCCAGCAGGGCCTCGATGTCGAGGCCCGCCGGGTTGGCGATCGTGCCCTTGATGTCGGCGACCGCCACGACCGTGAGCCCCGCGCGCGTGAGGAAGCGCGCGGTGGCCCCGCCCATGGTGCCCAGACCCTGCATCGCGACGCGGGTCCTCCAGTACGGCACACCTGCCCGGTCCAGAGCCGTCAGGACCGACTCCGCGACCCCGCACCCGCCGACCAGCTCGTCGAGGCCGATGCCGTCGACCTGGACCGCGAACGCCTCCGCGAGCCGGCGCCGGGCACCCGCCTCGTCGTCGAGCAGCGGATACACGGCCTGGACCGACGACACGAGCCCCGCCTCGGCCGCCGCGCGGTCGACCACGTCCTGGCTGAGCCCGAGGTCCTCGCCCGTGGTCCAGAAGTTCTCGATGTACGGCCGCATGCTTCGCAGGTAGCGCACCAGGAGCCCGTACGCCTCCGGATCCCGGGGATCGCAGTCGATGCCGCCCTTGGCGCCGCCCAGGGGGACATACCGCGCCTCGGGGTCGTAGTGCAGCGCTTCCTTCATGCTCATGCCGCGGGCCAGCCCGGTGACCTCGTCCAGCGTGCAGCCCGGCCGCATACGCAGCCCGCCGCTGGCCACTCCGCGCACCAGCCGGTCGACGACCAGGAAGCCCTGGCGGCCGGTGACGTGGTCGGTCCAGGTGAGCGACAGCAGGGGGGTGGTCATGGGGTCTCCGGGGTCGGGGCCGGTCCCGGGGTGGGCGCCCCGGTGCGGCTACTGAACGATGAGTCAGTATTGAAGTAGGAAGGGGACATGTCAACGCGCTCGGTGGATCTCGGTGGAACCCGGTGGAACCAGGGGGATCTCGGTGGAACCCGGTGGATCTCGGTGGGGAAGCGGCCCGCCCGGGGTCGTCGGAGCCCGACGGACCGGGGGGTATCCGGAGGTGTCGGTGGGGCCGCCCATAATGGGATTACTCACCGACTCCACCTGGAGGTACCGTGGCCGGTTTCCGTTTCCCGAGCTCCGGGCTGCGCGCCCTGCGGCCCGAGGCCTTCGGCGTGGACCCGAGCGGTGAGCGCATGGCGCGCATCCGCAGATCCCCGCACTTCCAGAACGGCGTGTTCCAGAACCCCGGCGGTGAGGCGCGGACAAGACCGTCCGGGTCGATGCTGGAGTTCGCCAAGATCTACTTCGACAAGGAGGCCCGGCCCCGCCGCGCCCCGAAGAGCACCGTGCCGGTGCACCCCACCACCTACGCCGACCTGGCCAAGCCGCCCGCCACAGGGCTGCGCCTGACCTGGATGGGGCACTCCAGCGTCCTCGCGGAGATCGACGGCCACCGCGTGCTCTTCGATCCCGTGTGGGGCGAGCGCTGCTCCCCGTTCCCCTTCGCCGGACCCAAGCGGTTGCACCCCGTACCGCTCTCGCTCGCCGCGCTCGGACCGGTCGACGTCGTCGTCATCTCGCACGACCACTACGACCATCTCGACCTGCCCACGATCAAGGCGCTCGCCGGTACCGACACCCTCTTCGCGGTACCGCTCGGCGTCGGCGGCCACCTCGAGCACTGGGGCGTGTCCGCCGACCGGCTGCGTGAGCTGGACTGGCACGAGCAGACGAAGGTCGGCGGGCTCACCCTGACCGCCACCCCGGCCCGCCACTTCTGCGGCCGCGGACTGCGCAACACCCAGCACACCCTCTGGGCGTCCTGGGTCGTCGCCTCGGACGAGCACCGGATCTACCACAGCGGTGACACCGGCTACTTCGAGGGCTTCAAGGACATCGGCGCCGAGCACGGCCCGTTCGACGCGACGATGATCCAGGTCGGCGCCTACTCGGACTTCTGGCCCGACATCCACATGACGCCGGAGGAGGGCGTCCGGGCCCACCTCGACCTCCAGGGCGGCGATCCGACCGCGGGCGTCATGATGCCGATCCATTGGGGGACCTTCAATCTGGCGCCGCACCCGTGGGCGGAGCCGGGGGAGTGGATGATGCGGGCCACGCACAAGGCCGGCGTCGCCATGGCGGCCCCGCGCTGCGGCGAGCCCTTCGAACCGGCCTCGCCGACGCCTCTGACGCCCTGGTGGCGGGATGCGGCCGAGGCGCCGGCCGAAGGGTGGCCGGCCTGGCCGCCGGTTGCTTCGGAGGCGGGGGACGCGGCGGTCGCCTAGGGGGCGGTTGTGCCGGGCGGGCTCGAGACGCGTTGGGCCGAGTGAGGCCGAGTTGGGTTGAGTGAGGCTGAGTTGGGCCTCGTAAGGCCGAGTTGGGCCTCGGGGTGGGTACATCTCAGGCTTGAGCAGCCGTCGCTCGGTCGCTCGGTCGTGGCGGCGGACGGCGTGCGCGCCCACGTTTTGGCGCTTCGCGCGGGGCGTGCGGGAGCACTGTGGGGCGCCCGGCTGGCGATGTGCGCCGTTACGGGGGGTGACGTTCAGGGGTTGGCGCGCCGGGTGCGCGGAGTGCTGAAACGTCCCGGCCGGGGCGGGCGTCGGTGAAGAGGAAACGCGTTTACGGGGGGCGGGGCATGGAAAATGCCCCGCCCCTCGACTTTTGCCTGTGACCACTTCTGACCAGGTCCGATCGTTCAATTGCTCCTTGTGGGCGAACGGTGAGATCGGTTATCGGTCTGTCGTACGAGGCCTCATACCAGAGCGGGACGCCACCTGCGGGAGTTTGTCAACTGCCCACCGCACTTGATGCACAGGCGACTACCGTGAGTGTCCGTCGGGCGACGTGGAGCCGAATTTCGTCAGCTCTGTCGACCGACATCGCGATGGCGCATGCCCCGCGGGCCGCGCAGACCGCGTGCACGCCCAAGGCCCCCCACCGACGGACCAGTACGAGGATCCCGATGTCTCAAACACGCGCCCCGGCCGCACGCGCAGACCGCCGTGAGGGCGGGCGGCACGGGCGCCCGGCCGCCCGCACCGCACCCGCGCTGCCCGAGACCCATATACGGCCCCAACTGCTGCGGCTGGCGGTGCTGCCGCCGGTCGCGGTCACCCTCAGCGCCTGCGCGGTCGTGCTGTTCCTTCTGCGCTCCACCGGGGTGCGCCCGAGCCTCACCCTGTGGGCAGTGCTCGCCGGCGCGGTCTCGGTCACCCTTGCGGGCATCCTGATCGCCGCAGTGGCAGCCAACCGCGCCGCCAGGTCCGTCAGCGACCGCGTCCGCGCACTGCGCCGCAGTAGCGCACGCGCCGAGGCCGATCTACGTGCCCTCGTGGAGACCCTGCGACGCGGGGAGGCTCCGCCTGCGAAGCGCAAACCGCGCGGCGGTCCGCCCGACAGCGCCGACGACTTCGAACTCCTCGCCGCCGACCTGGCCCGCGCCCACGACGGAGCCGTCACCGCCGTCGTCCAGGCCGCCCAGCTCTCCAGCCAGGCGGGCAGCGAGCAGAAGCTGGAAGTCTTCGTCAACCTCGCCCGGCGGCTCCAGTCGCTCGTGCACCGGGAGATCTCCATCCTCGACGAGCTGGAGAACGAGATCGAGGACCCCGACCTGCTCAAGGGCCTCTTCCACGTCGACCACCTCGCCACCCGGATCCGTCGCCACGCGGAGAACCTCGCCGTGCTCGGCGGCGCCGTCTCCCGCAGGCAGTGGAGCAACCCGGTCTCCATGACCGAGGTGCTGCGCTCGGCCATCGCCGAGGTCGAGCAGTACTCGCGGGTCAAACTGGTGCCGCCCATCGACGGCACCCTGCGCGGGCACGCCGTCGCCGACGTCATCCACCTGCTGGCCGAACTGGTCGAGAACGCCACGGTGTTCTCCGCCCCGCACACCCAGGTACTGCTCCGCGCCAACCTGGTGACCTCCGGTCTCGCCGTCGAGGTCGAGGACCGCGGGCTCGGCATGCCCGTCGGCGAACAGAACCGTATGAACGCCCTGCTCACCGATCCCGATCAGGTCAACGTCGCCAGCCTGTTGGCGGACGGGCGCATCGGACTGTTCGTCGTGTCGCAGCTCGCGAAGCGGCACGGCATCCATGTGCGCCTCCAGACCAACATCTACGGCGGTGTGCAGGCCGTCCTCGTCGTGCCGCAGGGGCTGTTGGGGGCGGAGCCGGGGGCGGCGCGTGCTGCCGCGGCTCGCGGGCAGGAGCCGTCGGGGGCGGTCGGCACGGGCGCCCCGCCGCAGTCGGGCGCGGCTTCTCCGTCCCAGGGGCGTTCCCAACAGGGGCCGCCGGTGCAGTCCCAGCTGCCTCGGCATTCCGGGGCGACGGGCACGCCGCCCTCGGCGAAGGCGTCGTCGCCGGCGGCCGGGGTGGACAGCGGCGGGCAGGCCGGTGTGACGGAGGCGTCGCGGCCGATGGGGGCGCAGGATGCCCCACTCTGGCAGAGGCAGCAGCCGCCGAGCGGGGGAAGAGGTACGACTCCGGGTGCGAACGGCACCGGACCCGCGCCGCTGCCCGTGCGTGGCTCCCGGGAGGAGCGGGCCAACCCGGCGGAGGCCGTGCCCGGCATCAGGCCGGACGAACGCCGGCTCGTCGAGGAGAACGCCGGCACACCGCCGACGCCGCGCCTCAGCGCCGTCCGGGGCACCATGGGCAAGCCCACGCTGCCCCGGCGCAAGGCGCAGGAGCACATCGCACCCCAACTGCGGGGAGGTCCCGCACCACGCCAGGAGTCGGAGCATCTCGCCGGGCACGACCCGGGGTTGATGGCGGCCTTCCAGCGGGGGGTCGGGCTGGCGGAGACGCAGCAGCACATGGACTCGGCGGGTGGGGATGCCGAGGCTGTGGGTGGTGGGCCTGTGGGCGGCGGGTCTGTGGGTGGTGGGTCCGTGGAGGCTGGGCATGTGGGTGCGGGGCCTGTGGACGCCGGCCATATGGGCACCGGGCACATGGGCGGCGCGCACGGGGGTTCCGGCCCTATGGGCGAGGGCTACATGGGCCAGGAGCACATGGACCGGGAGCACATGGACCAGGGCCACACGGGTCAGGGGCGTATGGGTGCAGGCCACATGGGTGCCGTGCACACAGCGTCGGGTCACACCCTTCTGGACCACACGGCGGTCGGCCACACATCACTCGGCCACACAGTGTCCGGCGCCGTGAACTCGGACCACGCGAACACGGACGAGAACCACACAACTGCGAGCCACACAACTGCGAGCCACGCGAACGCCGGTCACATGGATGCGGCACACACCGCTACCCCACACGGAAGCACGCCGGCCTACACCCCCTCACCCCGTACGGCCCCTGACGCCGCGTCACGGCTCTCGGAGTCGAGCCCGTCGAACCCCACGCCGCCCCCACCCACCCGCCTCGACTCCGTCCGCCCGGCACCGAGCCACTTCGATCCCACCAGCCTCGACACGAGGCGACCGCAGAGTCCCCCACTGCGCCCGACGTCCATGGATGCACCCCCCATGGATGTGACCTCCATGGCCACCCGCCCTCACATGGGCGTGTCCCCCATGGACCCGGCCCACGTAACCGAGCCGCACCCCGGGCCGACGCCCGGTACCGACCACACCCCCTGGCCCGACGGGAGCGCACCAGCCGGATGACCACGACCGTGACCAGCTCGAGGTCCGCCTGGGAGTCCACCCCCGACCCCAGCGCTCCCGCAGACCTTCGTACCTCAAGGAGTCGATCCATCATGGCGAGCGAAGCGCCGACCGCCCATGTCTCCGACCTCGACTGGCTGATGAGCGGGCTAGTGCAGCGCGTGCCGCACACAAGCAGCGCGGTCCTGCTGTCCTGCGACGGGCTCGTGAAGTCGGTCCACGGCCTCGACCCGGACAGCGCCGACCACATGGCCGCCCTGGCCTCCGGCCTGTACTCGCTCGGCCGCAGCGCCGGGGTCCGTTTCGGCGACGGTGGAGAAGTGCGTCAGGTCGTCGTCGAACTGGACTCGACCCTGCTCTTCGTGACCACCGCCGGCTCCGGCACATGTCTCGCCGTGCTGGCCGGACGCGAGGCCGACGCCGCGGTGCTGGGCTACGAGATGGCGATGCTCGTCAAGAGTGTCCGCCCGTACCTGGTCACCGCTCCCCGGCAGCATGCCGTCGAACCCCCGGCGATGAGGCCTTGAACGTGACGGCGGCCGGCGACGGGCCCTGGCTCGACGACGCGGCCGGACGGCTGGTGCGCCCTTTCACGGTCAGCAACGGCCGTACCAGGCCCACCGTCGCGCTCGACCTGATGTCGCAGGTGATGGCCACTGGGGCGACCCCCCTCGGCTACCTCGGCCCCGAGCACGAGCAGGCACTCGATCTGTGCCGCGCCCCCGTCTCGATCGCCGAGGTCGCCGCCCACCTGAAGCTGCCGGCGGCCGTCACCAAGGTGCTGCTGGCGGACCTCGTCGACTGCGGGGCGCTCACCACCAAGCCCCCCGAGTTCCACCACAACCCGACAGACCGGGCTCTTCTGGAGGCAGTGCTCGATGGACTACGACGACAGCTCTGACCCCTTCCCCACCGCACTGAAGATCTTGGTGGCGGGAGGCTTCGGGGTAGGCAAGACGACCTTTGTGGGTGCGGTCAGCGAGATCGCGCCGCTCAGCACGGAGGAACTGCTCACCACGGTCAGCGCCGCGACCGACAGCCTCGAGGGAGTCGAGAACAAGGTAGAGACGACGGTGGCCATGGACTTCGGCCGCATCACCCTCGATCCGGAACACGTCCTGTATCTGTTCGGCACGCCCGGACAGGAACGGTTCTGGTTCATGTGGGACGAACTCTCCGAGGGCGCGCTCGGCGCGGTCATCCTCGCCGACACCCGGCGCCTGGAGGACTGCTTCGCGGCCGTGGACTTCTTCGAGCAACGCGGTCTCGGCTTCATCGTCGCGATCAACGAGTTCGACGGTGGTTACCGGTACGACCCGGAGGAGGTCCGCGCCGCCATCGATCTCGACCCTGAGATCCCCGTCGTTCGCTGCGACGCCCGGATCTCCAGTTCCGGCGTCCAGACGCTGCTGACCCTGGTACGGCACCTCATTGCCCACACACCGGCACCCGCGCCCAGCCACGGTGCCCACATGTGACATTCGCACACACCAGCACGGAGCCGCATATGACCTACGCCCACAGTGACGGAATCCACCCATGAGCTACGGCCCACCCCATCCGGTCGCTCGCCTGCTGCTCACCCCCGAGGACAAGGAGGCCCCCGCCCGCGCCCGGCGGCTGCTCCGACTGGGGTGGGGGGACCATGCCGACCCGGCTCTCGATGTCTTCGCGGGCCATCTCGCCGAGCTCACCGGTGCGCCGTACGCCATGGTCAACTTCATCGGCGAGAACGGGCAGTTCTTCGCGGGACTGCATGCCCGGCCCCGGGTGACCCTGACGCGGGCCGACGACGCCAAGCCGGAGCTGGGCCGTCATATGGAGCGAGACCATGGGTTCTGCCCACATGTGGTCGTGCGACGCAAGGCGCTGGTCCTGGAGGACGTCTGCGACTATCCGCGGTTCGCGGGGAATCCGGTCGTCGACGAGTTCGGTATCCGCTCCTATATGGGCGCACCACTCATCGACAGTACGGGGATGGCGCTGGGCACGGTGTGTGTCGTGGACGTGGAGCCGCGGCCATGGGGGAGGGCCGGGCTGGAGACCATCAAGGCGTCGGCGGTGGATCTGGTCACCCGGCTGGAGCGACGGGAGGCCGACGGACTCCCGCTGCTCTGACAACCGTGGACCACAAAACGCCGCCGGGCCCGGCCGACCCCTGACTGCCGACTGCCGACTGCCGACTGCCGACTGCCGACTGCCGACTGCCGACCCGCGGACCGGCGGACCGGCGCCCGCGGACCATCGCCCGCGGACCGGGCCGGCCCCTGGCGGCCCCCCTAATAGCCCCGCCACACGTTGTCGTACGCGGCGTCCTCGATCCCCCGCCGCTGCCGTACGGCCTCCAGTTCCATCACCGCGTCGCCGACCGCGGCCAGGACGGTCGTGACCGTCTCGTCGGTGAGGCCCTCGGCGTCGTCGGCAGACTCCTCGTGGATCCCGGCAGCGGTGGCCAGGGCGGTCAGCACCGGATCCCCCGATGCCCAGCGCTCTTCGGCCCGGCGCTTGTCCGCGGAGTCGAGCGGCGCCGTCCGCGGGGCACGCAGCGAGAACCGCGGGCCGCGTGGCCGGCCGGCGAGCCCGGCACGCTCCAGATCCTGGACATAGGCCGCCGCCAGTCCGCGGCCCCGGCGCCACAGCCAGTCCTCGACCGACTCGTACGGCTGCTGCCGTACGAGGGACGCCGCCGCCTCGTCCAGCAGACGGTCGCCCGTCGGCGCCTGCGCGCTGGGGGAGATGAGGTCGCCGTCCAGGACGAGGGCCTGGGCGTCGAGGAGGTCGAACACCTCGCCCGCCGCGAGCGCGAGAGACAGGTCGCCCTGTTCCACCGGGTGGTCCGGTGCCCTGTCCAGAGCGACGATCGCTAGGTCCCGTGCGGTGTTCATGAGCGGCTCCTGGTCAGTCGGCCGAGTGCGGGGCGCGGCATGAGGCCGCCTCGTGGGTCGGGCGCCCCGAGCCGATTCTCGCTGCCGTTCGGGCGCCGTGTGGCCTACTACCAGCATGTCGTGCGAGGAGCCGATTCTCAGCACGGCGGCGGGCGGCGCACCGCGCGGGGGAGAAGGCCCGAACGTCTCCGGCGCTCCGGTCGCGTGCTTCGCGCGGGGCGTGAAGGATAGCTGTGGCGCCGCTTAAGAAATCCTCGATGGACCAGGGCGCCGTCGTAGGGCAGATTTCTAGGCGATTCCACTCCCTCCCCGGTCGCGGGCTTCTTCGGTGTGTGCGCGGCAGGGACTCACGCACAGGAGCCGTAGCGTTGAAGGCGCTGGTCAAGGAGAAGGCGGAGCCCGGGCTGTGGCTCGTGGACGTTCCGGAACCGGCCGTCGGACCGGGCGATGTACTGATCAAGGTGCTGCGCACCGGCATCTGCGGCACCGATCTGCACATCCGGTCCTGGGACGGCTGGGCGCAGCAGGCGATCCGCACCCCGCTCGTGCTCGGGCACGAGTTCGTCGGGGAGGTCGTGGAGACCGGCCGGGACGTCACCGACATCGCGATCGGCGACCGGGTCAGCGGTGAGGGCCATCTGGTGTGCGGGAAGTGCCGCAACTGCCTGGCCGGCCGCCGGCATCTGTGCCGCGCCACGGTCGGCCTCGGCGTCGGACGCGACGGTGCCTTCGCCGAATACGTCGCCCTGCCCGCGTCCAATGTGTGGGTGCACCGGGTGCCCGTCGAGCTCGATGTCGCCGCGATCTTCGACCCGTTCGGCAACGCCGTGCACACCGCGTTGTCGTTCCCGCTGGTCGGCGAGGACGTCCTGATCACCGGCGCCGGTCCGATCGGCCTGATGGCGGCGGCGGTGGCCCGGCACGCGGGTGCGCGCAATGTCGTGATCACCGACGTCAGTGAGGAGCGGCTGGAGCTGGCCCGCAAGATCGGTGCGAGCCTCGCGCTGAACGTGTCCCGGGAGAGCATCGCGGACGGCCAGCGCGAGCTCGGCCTGCGCGAGGGCTTCGACATCGGTCTGGAGATGTCCGGCCGCCCCGAGGCCATGCGGGACATGATCGCCAACATGACGCACGGCGGCCGTATCGCCATGCTCGGCCTGCCCGCCGAGGAGTTCCCGGTCGACTGGGCCCGCATCGTGACCTCGATGATCACCATCAAGGGCATCTACGGCCGCGAGATGTTCGAGACCTGGTACGCGATGTCCGTGCTGCTGGAAGGCGGCCTCGACCTCGCGCCCGTGATCACCGGCCGGTACGGCTACCGCGACTTCGAGGCGGCGTTCGCCGACGCGGCGAGCGGCCGTGGCGGCAAGGTCATCCTGGACTGGACCGCGTAAGTCACCTGCATTTCCTAGGAGCCTCTTCATGTTCGACTCCGTGCGCGACGACCTGCGCACCACCCTCGACGAGATCCGCGCCGCGGGCCTGCACAAGCCCGAGCGGGTCATCGACACCCCGCAGTCCGCGACCGTCAACGTCAGCGCCGGCGGCCGCCCCGGCGAGGTCCTCAACTTCTGCGCCAACAACTACCTCGGCCTCGCCGACCACCCCGAGGTGATCGCCGCCGCCCACCAGGCGCTGGACCGCTGGGGCTACGGCATGGCGTCGGTCCGCTTCATCTGTGGCACTCAGGAGGTGCACAAGGAGCTGGAGGCGAGGCTGTCGGCGTTCCTCGGCCAGGAGGACACGATCCTGTACTCCTCCTGCTTCGACGCCAACGGCGGTGTGTTCGAGACGCTGCTCGGCCCGGAGGACGCGGTGATCTCCGACGCCCTCAACCACGCGTCGATCATCGACGGCATCCGGCTGTCCAAGGCCCGCCGCTTCCGCTACGCCAACCGTGATCTGGCCGACCTGGAAACCCAGTTGAAGGAGGCCCAGTCGGCCCGGCGCCGGCTGATCGTCACCGACGGCGTCTTCTCCATGGACGGCTATGTGGCACCGCTGCGCGAGATCTGCGACCTCGCCGACCGCTACGACGCCATGGTCATGGTCGACGACTCGCACGCCGTCGGCTTCGTCGGCCCCGGTGGCCGCGGCACCCCCGAGCTGCATGGCGTCATGGACCGCGTCGACATCATCACCGGCACCCTCGGCAAGGCGCTCGGTGGCGCGTCCGGCGGCTATGTGGCGGCCCGCGCCGAGATCGTCGCCCTGCTGCGCCAGCGCTCCCGGCCGTACCTCTTCTCGAACACGCTGGCCCCGGTGATCGCCGCGGCCTCCCTCAAGGTCCTCGACCTGCTGGAGTCGGCGGACGACCTGCGCGTGCGGCTCCGCGAGAACACGGCGCTCTTCCGCCGCCGTATGGCGGAGGAGGGCTTCGAGATCCTCCCTGGCGACCACGCCATCGCGCCCGTGATGATCGGCGACGCCTCCAAGGCGGGCCGGCTGGCGGAGCTGCTGCTGGAGCGGGGGGTGTATGTGATCGGCTTCTCGTACCCGGTGGTGCCGCAGGGGCAGGCGCGCATCCGCGTCCAGCTGTCCGCCGCGCACTCGACGGACGACGTCAACCGTGCCGTGGACGCCTTCGTCGCGGCCAGGGCGGAACTGGAAGGCTGACGTCCGGCCCGCTCCGGACCTTGCGATAATCGATCTCATGATCGAAGCGCGGCGGCTCCACATCCTCCGTGCGGTGGCCGACCACCGCACCGTGACGGCGGCGGCCGCCGCGCTGTATCTCACGCCCTCCGCGGTCTCCCAGCAGCTCGCTGCCCTGGAGCAGGAGACGGGGCACCGGCTGGTGGAGCGGGGCGCCAAGGGCGTACGGCTGACCCCGGCGGGCGAGATCCTGCTCAGCCACACCAACGCCGTCCTCGCCCAGCTGGAGCGGGCGGAGGCCGAGCTCGCGGCGTACTCCTCGGGCGCGGCCGGCACGGTCACCGTAGCCTCCTTCGCCACCGGGATCGCCCTGGTCGTCGCGCCCGCGGTGGCCCGCCTGGCCCGGACGTCGCCCGGCATCCGCATCCGCGTCCAGGACGCCGAGGGCGATGCCAGCCTGCCGATGGTGCTGGACCGGCAGATCGACATCGCGGTGGCGGTCGAGTACCGCGGGGCGCCGCCTGCCGACGACCCCCGTCTGTCCCATGTGCCGCTCTACTCCGAGCCCTTCGACGCGGTGGTCCCGGTCAGCCACCGGCTGGCCGACGTCCCGGAGGTGCCGCTCGCCGAGCTGGCCAAGGACTCCTGGATCGGCCAGTACCCCGGCAACCCCTGTCATGACGTGGTCGTCCTGGCCTGCGAGAACGCCGGTTTCCAGCCCCGACTGGAACACTCCTCGGACGACTTCCGCGCGGTCGTCGCCCTTGCCTCGGCCGACGCGGGAGTGGCGCTCGTACCGCGCTCGGCACTGCGCGGGATGGACCTCGCGGGGGTGGTCGTACGCCCCGTCGACGGGGTGGCACCCACGCGCCGGGTCTTCGCGGCCGTACGGCGAGGAGCCGAGGAGCATCCCTTGATCCGCCCGGTGCTGGAGGCGCTCGGGCAGGCGGCGGAGGAGTGAGCCTGCCGTAACACCGACGTTTCATATCTGGGATAGCTTCTCGGATATGAAACAGGAACCACCGAGGGACAGCGAGGCCCCGGACCCGGTCGACACCCGCCTCGGCGCCCGCCTCGCCGAGCTGCGGGCCGAACGCGGCTGGTCGCTGGGCGAGTTGGCGGAACGCAGCGGCATCAGCCGCTCGACCCTGTCCCGGGCCGAGCGGGCGGAGACCAGTCCCACGGCCTCATTGCTGAACCGTCTCTGCCATGTCTACGGCCGCACCATGTCCCAGCTGCTCAGCGAGGTCGAGTCCGAGCCCGCGCTGCTGGTGCGGGCAGCGGACCAACCGGTGTGGGAGGACCGTTCCTCCGGATTCGTACGGCGATCCGTCTCGCCGCCGCACGCCGGGCTGCGTGCCGAAGTCGTCGAGGGGCGGCTGACCGCGGGCGCCGACATCGCGTACGACCGACCGCCGGTGCCGGGGCTGGAGCAGCACATCTGGGTGCTGGAAGGGGCGCTCGACGTGACGGTTCAGGAGACCGAGCACCGCATCGGGGCCGGTGACTGTCTGCGGATGCGGGTGTGGGGGCCGACGCGGTTCCGGTGCGCGGGGCCGGAGGCCGTGCGGTATGCGCTGGTGGTGGTGTTGCCGTGATCGTGACACGACTGGACGAGGTCCAACTGCTGGACCGGATCGAGGACTTGGCCGACCTGCTGGTGGACACCGTGGCCGACGGCGCCTCCGTCGGCTTCCTGGCGACCCTGGACCGTACGGCGGCCCTGGCCTGGTGGAAGGAGCGCTCGGCCGCCGTGGCCGCCGGGCGGCTGGCGGTGTGGGTGGCGCGGGACGGTGAGCGGACCGTCGGTACGGTCGGCCTCGACTTCCCCGACAAACCCAACAGCCGTCACCGGGCCGAGCTGGTCAAGCTGATGGTGCACCGGGACGCGCGCGGACAGGGCCTCGGCCGCAGACTCCTGACGACCGCCGAGCAGGCGGCCGCCGAGGCCGGTGTCACCCTCCTCCACCTGGACACCGAGACGGACAGCCTCGCCGAGCGGCTGTACGGCTCGGCCGGCTGGACCCGAGTCGGGGTGATCCCCGACTACGCGGCGAGCCCGGCGGGAGTGCCGCGGCCGACGACGATCTACTTCAAGCACGTGTCCGGCGGACCCTCCCGCTGATTGTCAGTGCCGCGTGGAACACTCACCGCCGTTGACCGGCCGAGGGGTCGAACCAGCAGAAGAACAAGGGGGATTGCCTGCCATGAGCGTGACCATCTCGTTCATCAGCGCGACGACGCAGGAGCTGGACCGGGCGGAGCGGGACCCGAGTTGGGCGGACGAATACGCCGACTCGCTGTACGACAGCGACGTCTACGCGTCGCCGGACCGCCCCGACGCCGGGCCGGACAAGGCGTGGGCCGGCCTTCAGTTCCTGTTCGAAGAGTCCGGGGTGGGCCCCGACTTCCTGATGGACGGGTTCATGATCGTGGAGGAAGGAACCCTGTTCGGCTGGACCGCCGAGCAAATAGCCAAGCTGGCGAGCGAGTTGGGGGCGACTCCCTGGGAGCGGTTGGCGGCCCACTACGACCCGGTCCGGATGACGGAGAACGAGGTGTACCCCAACATGTGGAGGTTCGACGCCGAGGGTGAGCTGGAGTGGCTCCGACACGCCTACGAGGAACTCGTCGCGTTCTTCGCCGCGGCCGCCGAGCGGGGTCTCGGGGCCTTCATGAACTTCAGTTTCTAGCGCACGCTCCCTGGGCCGCGGTAACCCTCTCACCAGGAGATTGTCAGTGCTGGGCGCTACCGTGCGTCTCATGCCGGATGCCGAAGACGTACGCCGTATCGCCCTGTCCCTGCCGGACACGACCGAGAAGATCGCCTGGAGCATGCCCACGTTCCGGGTCGCGGGCAAGATGTTCGCCACGCTGCCCGAGGAGGAGACCTCCATCGCGGTGCGCTGCCCCAAGGAGGAGCGCGACGAGCTGGTCCTGGCCGAGCCGGACAAGTTCTGGATCGCCGACCACGAAGCGCAGTTCGCCTGGGTACGGGCCCGGCTCGGCGCCCTGGAGGGCGAGGCGGAGCTGCGCGACATCCTCGCCGACTCCTGGCGCCAGGCCGCCCCGCCCCGTCTGCTGGAGGCGTATCCGGACCTGGGGCTGCCCACCGGGGACTGAAACCCGTGGGGCGTTGTCAGTGCCCCGTGCAATGATCCGAGGGCAGGTGTGGGAGCCGGGGCGGAGGGGGCCTCGGCCACCACAGGGGGCTGGTGTGACGGCATGGCCGAGGGGGCTCGGCCGGGAGGGGCCGACGGGGCATGGACAGGGGCAAGGGGACAGGGCAGCGCCCCGTGTGGTCGCGGGACTTCGCCCTGTTCTTCGTCGCGCGGGCCGTCGCCCAGCTCGGCGACACCATGCTGCCGGTGGCCCTCGCCGCGGGCCTCCTCCAGCACGGCTACGGGGCGGGCGCGGTCGGTCTCGCCCTCGCCTCGACGTCGGCCGCCTTCGCCGGGCTCATCGTGTTCGGCGGGGTCATCGCCGACCGGTTCAGCACCCGGCGTCTGATGATCGGCGCGGACCTGGTCCGCCTGTGCACGCAGGCCCTGGCCGCCGCGCTCTTCTTCTCCGGCCATGTTGTGCTGTGGCAGATCTGCGCGATCGGCTTCGTCAACGGCGTGGCGGGCGCCGTGTTCCAGCCCGGCGTCGCCGGCACGGTCCGGCGGCTCGCCACCGACGTGCAGGGTGCGAACGGCGCCATACGGATCGCCGAGGCCGTGGCCCAGCTCTCCGGCCCGGCCCTCGCCGGTGTGCTCGTCGGCTTCGCGTCACCCGGCGGCGTGTTCACGGCCCATGCGACCACGTACGCGATCAGCGCGCTGTGCCTCCTGCTGCTGCGTCTGCCCGTGCGGTCCCGGCGACCGTCCGGCAGTGACGCCGCACTGCGCGGGGCCAGGGCGTTCCGCGCCGATCTGGTCGAAGGCTGGCGGGAGTTCAGAGCCCGTACCTGGCTCTGGGGCGTCATAGCCGTCTGGTGCCTCTACATGATCACCGTGTGGGGCCCGAGCGTCCCGCTGGTCGTCACGGAGGTGGTCCAGCAGCACGGCGCCCGTTCCTACGGTCTGATTAACTCCGCGCTCGGCGCGGGCACCGTCGCCGGCGGCCTCCTCGCCCTGCGGCTGCGGCCCCGGCGGATGCTGCGCGCCGGCTCGATGGGTGTCTTCGCGTTCGCCGCGTTCCCGGTGGCGGTCGGCGCGGAGCTCGGCGTTCCGGCCATGGCGGCGGGAGCGGCGGTCGCCGGGGCCGGCATGGCCTTCTGGAGCGTGATGTGGGCGACGAGCGTCCAGACCCAGGTCCCGGCCGACGTCCTCAACCGCATCCACGCCTACGACGTGGCGGGCTCGCTGGCGATGATGCCGGTCGGGCAGTCCCTCGCGGGCCCGGCCGCCGCGGCCCTCGGCGCCGATCGTGTGCTCCTGATCGCCGGAGTGATGAGTTTCGTCGTCGCGGGCGCGCTGCTGTCGACGCGCTCGATCCGGGACCTGGTGCGGGCGGACGCACCGACGACCCCGGGGCCGGCCCCGGTCACCGCGGACGAGTGCGTGCGGCCCGAGCGGCACTGAAGCGGGCGGGCACCACGAATAACGAGTGCGCGACCATCGACCCGAGTGCGGTATTGTTTTCCTGCACGTTCGGCCGGGGGAAACCCCAGGTCAGGCGGGCATCGGGACGTGGCGCAGCTTGGTAGCGCACTTGACTGGGGGTCAAGGGGTCGCAGGTTCAAATCCTGTCGTCCCGACTTGTGAAGCAGCAAGTCGGAGGCCGTATCGGAATTGCCGATACGGCCTCTTCGTTTGCCGGGAGCCGGGCCGTTGGCTAGTAGGCCGCTTCGAGGATCCCGAGGATCTCCTGCTCCGTCGGCTGTCGCGGCGCGTTGCCGGTCACGGCGTCCGCGAGGGCGCCGGCGGCGATGGAGCCCAACAGGTCGGGGCCGACACCGAGTTCACGCAGGGGCTGCTTGATGCCGAGCCCGCCGGAGATCTCCCGGACGGCGTCGATCGCGGCACCGGCCCAGTCGCCGTCGGCGGGCGGGTCCAGGCGCAGCGCGCGGGCGGTCTGCTCGTAGGCGTCCAGGGCGGCCGGGGCACTGAACTCCAGGACCTCCTCCAGGACGGCGGCCAGGGCGACACCGTGCGGGGTGCCGGTGTGAGCGGTCAGGGCGTGGCCGATGCCGTGCACGAGACCGAGCCCGGAGATGGTCAGCGCCTGGCCCGCGAGATGGGCGCCGAGCATCAGCTGCGCCCGTGCCTCCAGGTCCGAGCCGTCCCGGTGGGCCACCGGCAGCCAGCGCCCGACCATGGCCACCGCCTGGGCCGCGTACGCCGTGGAGACCGGGTTGGCGCCGCGCGAGGCCAGGGACTCGATGCCGTGCACCAGGGCGTCGATGCCGGTGGCCGCCGTGATCCGGGCGGGCAGACCGAGCGTCAGCTCGGGGTCGAGCAGCGCGATCCGCGGCTTGACCGAGGGGTGCCCGAGGTACACCTTGCGGCAGGCGGCGGTGTCCTCGATGACGCCGAAGCCGTTGGTCTCCGCTCCGGTGCCCGAGGTGGTGGGGATCGCGATCAGCGGCAGTCCGTCGAGCGCCTCCCACAGCGCGTCGGCGTCGGCCGCCGCCGCGTCGACGTTGCCGACGAGGAGCGAGATGCCCTTGGCGGCGTCGAGGACGGATCCCCCGCCCAGGGCCACGACGGCGGAGGGGCCGAAGGCACGCGCCCGGGCGGCTCCCTCGTCGACGTTGCCCGTGGACGGGTTGGCGCCCACCCCGTCGTACACCCCGTGCTCCACGCCCGCCGCGTCCAGGACCTTGAGGACCTGGTCGACGATGCCGGCCGCCCGCAGCCCGCGGTCGGTGACCAGGAACGCCCGGTCCATGCCGAGGGAGGAGACCAGCTCCGGCAGGTGCGCGAGCCGGCCGGCGCCGAACTCGATACGGCAGGTGGGATCGATGGTCAGCTGGCTGGTGAGGGACTCGCCCATGGCGTACGGCTCCTGGAAACGCGGCGGGAAAGGGGGTGGGAAGGGTCCGGTGGATCAGGCGGTGCTCAGCAGGGCCTCCTCCGGGCGGGGGAGGCGGAACTCCCGTCCGGCCAGCGCCTCGTACAGACGGACCGGGCTCATCTCCCCGGCCAGGTCGCCGTGCTGGGCCCGGGAGCGGCGGAAGATCTGCTCCACGAGAGCGGACAGTTCGGTGGAGACCCCCACGTCGCGGCCGAGATCGACGGCGAGGCCGAGGTCCTTGCAGGCGAGGGCCATGGCGAACGAGTCGTCGTAGTCGCCGTCGACCAGCACGGACAGCACGTCGTGCTCCAGGAACTGCGAGGCGGCGGGGCTGGCGAGCAGCGAGGCGCGCAGTACGCCGAGGTCCACGCCCGCCTTGGTGCCCATGGCCAGCACCTCGGACGAGGCGACGAGGTGCGTGAACCACAGCAGGTTGATCATCAGTTTGACCGTGTAGCCGGCTCCGAGGGGGCCCACGTGCAGCACCTTGTCGGGGTCGCCGACGGTCTCGAACACCGGCAGGCACATACGGAAGTCGTCCACCGTACCGCCGACGAATATCTGCAACCGGCCCGCCTCGGCGCCGTGCGCCATGCCGCTGACGGGGGCGTCGAGCCGGCGCACGCCGCGCCGGTCCAGCACCTCGGCGGCGATCCGGTCCGCGGCGGCCGGGGTCGAGGTCGACATGTCGACCCACAGGGCACCCTCGGGCAGGGCCTCGGCGGCGCCGCCGCGCAGCAGCACCTCCTCGACGATGCGCGGGTTCGGCAGCATCGTGATCAGCAGTTCGGCGTCGGCCGCGCACTCCGCCGGGGTGTCGGCCCAGCGGGCGCCGAGCGCCAGATGCCCGACGGCGGCCTCGGGCCTGGAGTCGTGCACGGTGACCAGGTGTCCCGCGTGGATCAGATGGCGGGCCATGTGGCTTCCCATGTTGCCCAGGCCGATGAAACCGATCCTCATCGATGTCCTCGCTATGTACCGGTGAAGGGATGTACGGGTGGAAGGGGAGGTGCAGGTGGAAGGGGTACGGCCGTTCAGGCCAGGTCGATCCAGGTGGTCTTGAGGGCTGTGTACGCGTCGAGCGCGTGCAGGGACTTGTCGCGGCCGGCGCCGGTGGCCTTGAAGCCGCCGAAGGGGGTGATGACGTCGCTGGCGTCGAAGGTGTTGATCCACACCGTGCCGGCCCGCAGCCGCCGGGCGGTGCGGTGGGCGACCTTCACGTCCCGGGTCCAGACGGAGGCGACGAGCCCGAAGTCGCTCTGGTTCGCCAGCCGTACGCCCTCGTCGACGTCACCGTCGTAGGAGACGACGGCCAGCACCGGGCCGAAGATCTCCTCCTGGCCGACGACGGACGTGTTGTCCACGCCGTCCAGCACGGTCGGTTCGACGAAGGTGCCGCCGGATTCGGTGAGTGTGCGCCCGCCGCCCAGCAGAACGCGCGCACCGTCCTGCTTCCCGCGCTCGATGTAGCCCAGGATCTTGGCCAGTTGGCCCTCGTCGACGATCGGACCCATCACGGTGGCCGGGTCCAGCGGGTCCCCGACGCGGAAGGTCTCGGCGGTGATCCTCCGTACGGCGTCCAGGAGCCGGTCCTTGACCGACGCGTGGACGACGACCCGCGAACCGGCGTTGCAGGTCTGCCCCGCGTTGTAGAAGATCCCCCAGGCCACGGCGGACGCGGCGGCGTCGATGTCGGCGTCGGCCAGCACCAGCTGCGGCGACTTGCCGCCGGCCTCCACGGCGACCTGCTTGCCGTTGGACTCGCCCGCGTACACCTGGAAGAGGCGGGCCACCTCCGCCGAGCCGGTGAAGGCGATCTTGTCGACCTCGGGGTGCCGGCCGAGGGCCTGCCCCGCGATCTCGCCCCGCCCGGGGACCACATTGAGCACGCCGTCGGGCAGTCCCGCCTCGGTGGCCAGCGCGGCGAGCCGCAGAGCGGCGAGCGAGGTCTGCTCGGCGGGCTTCAGCACGACGCTGTTGCCGGTGGCGAGCGCCGGGCCCAGCTTCCAACTGGTGATCAGCAGCGCGTAGTTCCACGGCACGACCGCACCGATGACGCCCAGCGGCTCACGGGTGATCAGCGCCAGCGCGTCGCCGGGGGTGGGGGCCACCTCGTCGTAGGTCTTGTCGAGGGTCTCGGCGTACCAGGCGATGGTCTCGGCGGCCTTGTCCACGTCGATGCGCACCGACTCGGTGATCGGCTTGCCCATCTCCAGCGTGTCGAGCAGGGCCAGTTCCTCGGCGTTCGCGCGGATCAGCTCGGCCCAGCGCAGCAGGATCCGCTTGCGCTCCCTGGGCGCGAGCTCCCGCCAGCGGCCGTCCTCGAATGCGGCCCGCGCGGAACGTACCGCCCGGTCCACGTCCTCGGCCCCCGCGGCCTGCACCTCGGCCAGCACCGCACCGTCACGCGGCGAGACGCTGGTGAAGCTGTCACCGGAGGCCGCGTCGGTGAAGGCACCGTCGATGAACGGACGCGTCTCGAAGGAGAGCTTGCCCGCGGCGGCCAGCCAGTCGTCGTAGGAGCGTGCCAGCAACTCGTCGATCGTGTACGTCACTTGATCCTCCAACGGTCGATCGCGTCCTCGTCCAGCTCTACGCCCAGACCCGGCTTGTCCGGGACCTCCAGGTCGCCCTCGGCGTTCACGCGGACCGGTTCGGCGAGCATGAAGTCGCGGCGCTCGGGGGTCCAGCCGGGCGGGTCGTAGGGGAACTCGAAGTAGGGGCCGCCGCCGACGCCCGCGGCGACATGCAGATTGGCGAGCACGCCGATGCCGTTGGTCCAGCTGTGCGGGGTGAACTGACGGTGCTTCAGCTGCGCCAGCTCGGCCAGGGTGCGGGCGCGCTGCATGCCGATCGCGAGCACCACGTCCATCTGGTAGATGTCGAGGGCGTCCTCTTCGAGATAGCGCAGCAGCTCAGTGGGGGAGTGGTGCATCTCGCCGGCGGCGATCCGCACACCGGGGTTCTCCGCGCGCAGCCGCTTGAAGCCGTCCAGGTCGGCGTACGGCAGCGGCTCCTCGACCCAGAACACGTCGAGCTCGGCGAGGCGGGCGATGGTCTTGCGGGTCTTCGCGAGGTCGGAGGCGTTCGCCGTGTCGCCCGCCATCCGCCAGGACTGGTTGAGGTCGACCATGATCTCGAAGTCGGCCCCGAGCTCCTCGCGTACGGCGCGCACCGCGGCGACGCCCTCGTCGATCCGGTTCCGGTCGATCCGGATCTTCAGGGCGCGGAAGCCTGCCTCGCGGACCTTCAGGGCGGTGGCGACCCGCTCCTCGGGGGACTTGAGCTCGCCGGAGGAGGCGTAGGCGGGGAGCTTCTTCGCCGCGTTGCCGAAGAGCTCCGACACCGGGCGGCCGTGCACCTTGCCGATGATGTCCCACAGCGCGGCCTCCAGGGGCCAGTAGTGCGCTCCGTGGAAGTTCGCGGTCTCGATCGCCTTCACGTGCCGGGTGATGTCGAGCGGGTCCTCACCGACGAACAGGTGTTTGTACGTCTCGAAGCCGTCCATCAGATCGCCGGAGCCGATGCCGGTGACACCCTCGTCGGTGTGGACACGGACGATCGTGGCGTCGAAGGCGCGGCGCGGCTCCGGGTCCCAGGCGGCACGGAAGGGCGGGTCCAGCTCCAGGCGAAGCCGGTCCAGGGTGATGTCGGTGATCTTCATCGGGCGAGCACCTCGGCGGTCGGCGTGTAGAACGGGTTGGCCGGGCCTTCCTTCGCGGCGGCCTGGATCTCCGTGACGGTGGGTGTACCGGTCACCGCGGCCCGTACCGCGCCGTACGCGGCGGCGCGCTGGTTGCGGAAGGAGACGTCCAGGTCGTCGACGGCCGGGTTGACCCACACCGCGGCGATGATCAGCAGGTCGTCGGCCTCCTCGGCCGGGACCAGACCCTCGTCGACCGCGTCCGCGACGCCCTGGGCGAGGCCGGCCTGCGCCGAGCCCCAGGTGGCCCGCTGGTGCAGCTCGCCCTCCGCGGCGGCCTTGGCCACGAACAGCGTCAGGGGCTTCACCGGTACGGACGGCCGTACGACCGTCATGAACGGGACGTGCCCGGCGCTCGGGGTGGCCAGCGCCGTCGCCCAGGCGGTCTCGACGGGGCCGCCCTTGCGTCCGATCACGATGTTCGTGTGCGCGGCGTTGGCGCCCTCACCGACGAAGGACTCGCCGATGAGCGCGGTCGGGGCAAAGGGCGAAGGCATGGAATCTCCTGGATCTCCGGGAGCGGGGAGCGGCGGTGGACCTGGGGTCGGCGGGGTGAGAGCAAAGCTCGCATACCTCGCAGTTCATCCGGCCCGATGCGGCGAATCTAGGTCCGACGGCATCCCCTCGCAAGGCGCTCGCGGGAATCGAAATGCCCGTTGCTCTCCTGACAACTTCCGGTCTGACCTGGGGGTTCCCCTACCCCAGGGCGCGCATACGATGGCCCCGTGACCGACTCTTCCTCGGCCTCCCGCGGACATGGCCTGCGCCGGGACATCGACCTGCTGGAGGCCCTCGCCTCCGACGAGGCGCAGAACGCCGGCGGCCTCGGCGTGGTCCGCCTCGCCCAGCTGGTCGGCCGGGAGAAGACCCAGGTCTCCCGGGCCCTGAAGGCACTCGCCGCCGAGGGCATCGTCGAGCGCGACCCGGACACCCTGGAGTACCGCCTGGGCTGGCGGCTGTTCTCCCTGGTGGCCCGGACCTCCGAGAGCCGGCTGGTGCGGGTGGCCGAACCGGTCATGCACACGCTGTCCGCGGACCTGGAGGAGACCAGCCATCTGTGCGTGCTCAGCGACCGCGAGGTCCTCACCCTGCTGTCGGTCTCCGGACACTCCTTCCGCGTCCACGGCTGGGAGGGGCGCGGAGTGCCCGCCTGGCGGCTGTCCGCCGGTCGCATGCTGCTCGCCGACGCGACCCCGGACGAGCTGTACGTCCGCTTCGGCACGACCGGTGAGATGCCGGTGCAGGAGCTGTGGTCGCTCATCCAGGACGCCAGGCGGCAGGGGTACGCGCGGGTGAGCGAGGAGTTCGAGGAGGGGCTGGTCGGCGTGTCGGCGCCGGTGCGGGACTTCCGGGGCCGGGTCGTCGCGGCCATCAACATCTCCGCCCCCAAGGCCCGGCTCGGCGACCGTCTCGACGAGGCGGGGCGTACCACGGCCCGGGCGGCGGCACGGGTGTCGTCGCTGCTGGGCTGGGAGCCGCGGCGCACTCCGCAGGTGCGGGCCCGGCTGACCTGACGGCCGCGGCCCGCCCGTACGCCCGTACTCCCGGCCATGATCGGCGAGTTGCCCTCAGAGCAACCCCCGTTTCGATCCGCCGGAGTGGCCTTGTCCGCCGTATGACGCGCTCGTAAATTCACCGCGCATCGGACAGCCCCGTCCGGAACGGAGAAATGAGCAGCTCATGAACCTCGCCGGTATCGATCTCCTGGCCAAGGCCCCGCTCGCGGAAGGCGATGTGTTCCTCGGCGGCCGATGGCTGCCGGCCGCCGACGGACGGACCTGTCCCGTCCACGACCCGGCCACCGGCGAACTGATCCGCGAGGTCTCCTCGGCGGGCCCGGAGGACGCCCGCGCGGCGACCGAGGCGGCCGTGGCCGCCGCAGCCGGCTGGCGTGCGACACCGCCCCGGCGGCGCTCGGAGATCCTGCACCGCACCTTCGAACTGATGCATGAGAACAAGGACGCTCTCGCCCGGCTGATCGTGCTGGAGAACGGCAAGGCCTACCGGGACGCGGCGGCCGAAGTCGGTTACGCCGCCGAGTTCTTCCGCTGGTTCGCCGAGGAAGCGGTCCGCGTCGGCTCCTCCTTCGGGGACGCCCCGGCCGGCGGCTACCGGCATGTCGTACGCAAGCACCCCGTCGGCGTCACCGCATTCGTCACCCCCTGGAACTTCCCGGCCGCCATGGCCACCCGAAAGATCGCCCCGGCGCTCGCGGCAGGCTGCCCCGTGCTCCTCAAGCCCGCCCCGGAGACCCCGCTCACCGCCCTCGCCGTCGCCGCGCTGCTCGCCGAAGCCGGCCTGCCCGACGGCCTGTTGAACGTCCTGCCGACCGACCGCGCCCCCGAGGTCGTCGCCGCCTGGCTCGGCGACGAACGGGTCCGCAAGTTCTCCTTCACCGGCTCCACCGCCACCGGCAAGCTGCTCCTGGAGCAGGCGGCGGCGAACGTCGTCAACGTCACCATGGAGCTCGGCGGCAACGCCCCGTTCGTCGTCTGCGCGGACGCCGACGTCGACGCGGCCGTGAGCGGCGCGATGGACGCCAAGATGCGCGGCGGCGGCGAGGTCTGCATCGCCGCCAACCGGTTCTACGTCCACGAGTCCGTCGCCGCCGAGTTCACCGAGAAGTTCGGGGCCGCCATGGCCGCCGTACGCGTCGGACCCGGCCTGGAGGACGGCGTCGCCCTCGGCCCCATGATCAACGGGGCGGCCGTCGACAAGATCCGTTCCCTCGTCGACGACGCCCTGGCGCGCGGCGCGCGGATCGCCGCGCAGGGCGAGACACCCGAAGGACCCGGCCACTTCCACCCCGCGACCGTCCTCGTGGACGTCCCCGACGACGCCCGCCTCCTGCACGAAGAGGTCTTCGGCCCGGTCGCGCCGCTCACCACCTTCACCGACGAGGACGAGATGCTCACCCGTGCCAACGCCACGGTCCACGGCCTCGCCTCGTACGTCTACTCCCGCGACGTCGGCCGTGCGCTGCGCATCGCCGAACGCCTGGAGGCCGGCATGGTCGGCGTCAACCGCGGGCTGCTGTCCGACCCCGCGGCCCCGTTCGGCGGCGTCAAGCAGTCCGGCCTCGGCAGGGAGGGCGGCCGGGAGGGCATCGAGGCCTTCCTGGAGACGCAGTACATCGCCCTCGACTGGCCCCTGTGATCCTCGCCCCTCGCCTCCCCGCCCCACCTCTCCGCTCTCCCGCCGCTCATGACAAGGACCGCCCATGGCAATGACGCCTGCGACCCAGCACCAGCCCAGTACTCCTGAGGTCTCCGGGCACGACCGCGAACGCCGTCGTCTGCACATCAAGTTGAAGCTCGCCACGCAGATCGGGCAGGGCATCGACGGCTACATCATCGGCGGCATAGGCATGGCGATGGCCGCGCTCACCACCGACCTCCACCTGTCCACCTTCATGCAGGGACTGGTCGGCGCGTCCCCGCTGATCGGCATCTTCATCGGCGGACCGCTCTTCGGCCGGCTCGCCGACCGCTTCGGGCGGCGCCCGGTGTTCCTCGTCGACATGCTGATCTTCCTGATCGGCTCGGTCCTTCAGTTCTTCGTCACCGACGGAACCCAGCTCTTCCTCATCCGCCTGCTGATGGGCGTCGCGATCGGCGGCGAGTACGCGATCGGCGCGCCCCTGCTGTCCGAGTACGCGCCCCGGCACGGCCGCGGCCGGCTGCTGGCCAGCCTGGAGATCAGCTGGTACGTCGGCTACGCGCTGGCGACGGTCGTCGGTGCCCTGTTCGCGGACGTCGACGGCGGCTGGCGGTGGTCCCTGTCCAGCAGCGCGGTGATCGCCGTGGTGTGCGTCGCGCTGCGCGGCGGCATCCCGGAGTCGGCACGCTGGCTGCTGAGCAGGGGGCGCCGCGAGGAGGCCGAGGCGCTGATCGAGAAGTACGGCATCGAGGTGGACGTCGCCGCCGAAATCGACGAGTCCCAAGCGCCCGCGCGGGAGGGGTTCCGGGCCCTGTTCAGCCGGCGGCACCTGCGCAGCACGGTGTTCGCCAGCGTCTTCTGGGCGGCGCTCGTCCTGCCGTACTTCGCCATCGGCACCTTCTGGACCCAGGTGTTCGAAGCGCTGAACATGGGGGACAACGCGGTCGCGGCGCTGCTCGTCTACTCCTTCACCGCGGTGGCCGGCGTGACGGCGGGCTGTCTCGTCGTCGACCGGATCGGCCGGCGCAGGCTGCTCATCCCGCCCTTCTGGATCACCGCCGGCGCTCTCGCCCTGGTCGCGTTGTGGCCCACGTCCACCCCGGTCATCGTCGGCGGCTTCCTGTTCTTCATCTTCCTCAACGCCGCCTCGAGCGCACTGACCGCCATCTATCCGCTGGAGGTCTTCCCGACCTCCCTGCGCACCACCGGTGTCGGCTTCGCCACCGCGATGAGCCGGGTCGGCGCGGCCATCGGCACCTTCCTGCTGCCGATGGGCCTGGACCGGTACGGGGCGGAGTTCGTGCTGCTGATCGGTGCGGGAGTGCTCGCGCTGGGCGGTTTGGTCTCGCAGTTCCTCGCCCCGGAGACCACCGACATGGACCTCGCCCGGGCGGCGCGCAAGGCACGCGGAGCCTAGCCACCGCACGAGAAGCGACGGCCCCGCAGGCGAACGCCTGCGGGGCCGTGCGCCGTCGAGCGTCAGGCGTAGGCGTCGAAGGGGATCCCGGACGGCTTCGCGTAGTTGAGCGCCCACTGGAAGTCGCCGTCGTCGATCTTGACGGTGGCCGATCCGAAGTCGGCGCTCATGAGCTTGTCGCGGTACCCGGCCGGATAGCCGTTCCAGCCGACCAGGCGGGGGAAGAACCAGTTGCCGGTGGCGTTCTCCGCGGGTTCGTCGTTGGCGTTGGCGAACCGGAAGCAGTGACTGGAGACGCCGTCCTTGTGATAGACGATCTTCGGATGGGTGCCGTCGAAGCGGATCGCCGAACGGGCCGCCAGTTGGTAGGTGTTGTGCTGGGACACCGACACGTACTCGGCCTGGTTGTCCTTGACCCACACGATGACGTGTTCCCAGTCGTGGGTGTGCCCCAGTGCCGCCGGACCGAGGGTGATCTGGTCCTTCTCGAAGTAGCTGGCGTACATCACCGCGCACCAGCCGTTGTTGCACTTCGCGCGCGAATAGGTGTTGGCGTTCGCCAGCTGGGCGTAGTCATGGCACTTGCCGTTGACGTCACCGCCGAGCCTGAGACCCGGGTTGAGGGTCCCGTCGGCTCCGATGGCGGCCGTGGCGTAACAGCCGTCGCCGTCGTAGTCGTAGGCCGGGGAGAACGTCTGCTCCAGGCCGTCGGCGTTCTGGGGCAGCAGGGTCAGGACACTCGCCTGGGCGCTCGCGGGGAGGGCCACAACGAGTGTCATCGCACCGAGAACGGCCATCACGAGGGTGCTCGACTTGCGCATCACGGCTCCCGGTTCAGCAGTAGAGGTTGCCGCCCGGCGAGACGCCGAGGATCGAGGTGAACCGGTTGTATGCGTCGACGCGGCTCTGCACCTGGGCCGGGTTCTTGCCGTCGCACTCCAGGGAGCCGTTGATGGAGCGGATGGTCTGGCCGAAGCCGGCCTGGTTGACCATGGCGTTGTGGGGGGTCATGGTGCCGGGGCCGGACTGGGTGTTCCAGTACCAGAGGCCGGTCTTCCAGGCGACGGCCGACTCGTTCTGCACCCGCCAGGGGTTGTTGAGCAGATCGATGCCGAGCGCGTCACCGGCGGCCTTGTAGTTGAAGTTCCACGACAGCTGGATCGGACCGCGGCCGTAGTAGGCGGCCTGCCCCGCCGGACAGCCGTAGGGCCGGCTCCAGTCGCAGTAGTGGGGGTAGTTGGCGGTGTTCTGTTCGACGATGTGGACGAGCCCGCCGGTCTCGTGGTTGACGTTGGCCAGGAAGGCCGCGGCCTCCTGCTTCTTCACCGTGTCGCTGCCGGTGGTGGCGAATCCCGGGTAGGCGCTCAGCGCGGCGGTCAGACCGCTGTACGTGTAGAACGAATTCCGGTTCGGGAACATCTGGTTGAACTGCGCCTCGGTCACCACGAAGCCCGACGGGTTGCCGTTGCCTCCGCTCGCGGGCGCGTTCCACTTCTGGTTGGCGGCGCCGGTGCAGCTCCAGATCTGTAGCCGGGTGCCGTTGGCGCTGTTGTTCTCCCGCACGTCCAGGCACTTGTTCGCGGCCGGGTTGACGATGTCGCGCGCACCGGTGACGACCCACTGCTGGTTGGCGCCGCCCGAGCAGTCCCACAGCTGGACGGCGGCACCGTCGGCGGTGCTCCGGTCGACGACGTCGAGACACTTGCCGAGCGCGCGCAGCGTCCCGTCACCGGAGTTGGACCAGATCTGGGCGCCGGTACCGTTGCAGTCGTAGAGCTGTACGGCGGTGCCGTTGGCGTTGCTCGCGCCCGCCACGTCGACGCACTTGCCGGCGAGCCCGGTGATCGTGCCGTCGGCGGCCTGGGCGGGGGTCACGGTGAACAGCGCGGTGAGGACGGCGGAGAGCACGGCGAAGACCGCGAGGCGGGGTCTGAGCTGGGTCATGGACATGGTTGGGGACGCTCCCTGGAGGTGTCGGGGGGTGGATCGGCCGCCCCTCGGGACGAGGGGCGGCCGACGGTGGAGCTCAGTGGCGCGTTACGGGTAGCTCTTCAGATTGGCCACGTTGGTCGTGGAGTTGGACGGGCCACCCGTGTTGTTGACGACGTGCCGGATGGTGCCCGTACCGCCGAGGGAGACGGTCACCGTGCTGGTGAAACGCACTCCCGCGTTGTTCGGCGCCTCGATGGCCCGCTCGGCGGTCACACCCGGGTTGACGTTGAAGAAGCAGTAGCTGCCGAGGCCGTAGGCCTGGTGGCTGGTGACGGAGTCCGCGACCTTGTAGGCGGCGTAGCCCTGCGTGGAGCCGTTCATCCAGGCCGCCTGGTTGGGCGGGTCGTACGGCATCTCGTTCTGGTAGAAGTACGTCCGGCCGCCGTTGCCGTTCCAGATGGTCTGGTACTTCTGGTAGTGCTCGACGAACAGGCCGTACGCGGTGACGTTGTCGCCGTTGACGATCAGACCGGTGTCCCCGGTGTTGGTGTTCCAGCCGACACCGTTCCCGTGGTCGGCGCGCCAGATCCACATGTGGTCGCCGATGACGTTGTCGCTGTTGATGACGAGGCTGGTGGTCGCCTTGCCGACGGCGGCGCCGCCGACGCGGAAGTACACGTCGTGCAGCGAGGTCGGGTTGGCGGCGTGCGAGGCGGACGAGCCGCTCGGGCCGACCTCCATCAGGGTGGGCGAGTTGGTGGTGCCGGCGTCGAACAGGACACCGGCGATCTTCACGCCGTCCACGTCGGCCACCTTCATCGCGGTGACGCCGTTGTCCGGGATGAACGTGGCGAGACCCAGACCGAGTACGACCGTGTCGGCACGGTTCACCTGAAGCGTCTGGTTGAGGTGGTAGACACCCGGGGTGACCAGGAGGTTCTTGCCGGCCGCCAGAGCCGCGTTGATGTCGGCGGCGGTCGCGCCCGGCTTCACGACGTAGAAGGAGTCGAGGGACATCGACGTACCGGACGGCGCACCGCCCGCCCAACTGGTCGCCGTGGAGTTGGACCGCACCGACGGCACGAACACCTTGTACGCGCCGCCGCCGTCGACGTACAGGAACGGCTTCTCACGGCTGACCGGGGTCTGCGCGACCGTGGTGTACGGCGGGTTGGGGAAGCTGGTGCCCGGGACGCCCTGGCTGCCGACGAACACCATGTTCCAGTTGGAGCCGGTCCAGCTGCCGAGCTGGGAGTTGCGGGTCAGCCACTGCTGCTGGCTGCCCGAGTTGACCTGGCCGTCGACCTTGGTGTCGGCGAGCAGACCGCCGCTGGACCAGCCGCCGTCGTCCAGGGCGAGGTTGCCGCGCAGATGCATCCGGCGGTAGGCCGACGCCTGCGAGACCGCCCAGCGGTCGGCGCCGTTCGTCGGGTTGACGGACAGGTTCTCGGCGCCGCGCCAGAAGTTCTGGGTGGCGTTCTGCGGCGGGAACCAGTCCGCCTCGGCGTGCACCGCGCCGTTGATCGTGACCGCGTCCGGGGACAGACCGAGGCCGGCGACCTGGGTGTAGAAGCCGACGTTGACGTTCGCGTTGTAGGAGCCCGGCTTGAACAGGACGGCGTAGCGCTGGGAGCCGAACTGGTTGGTCTCCTGCTGCTGGAAGATGGAGTTCAGCCGGTTCTGGATGGTCGAGGACGACATGGACGGGTCGAAGACCACCACGTTCGGGCCGAGGTCCGGGTTGGCCGTCGACTGGTTCACCGGGACCACCTGGAACCGCTGGGCGGCGCTGCCGTTGCAGGTGTACTGCACGAACTGCACGCTGTCGGCGAGCGAGGCGCCCGGGTCGTCCAGGCACTTGCCGCTGTTGCGGTTGACGAAGCGGTAGACGCCGCCGCCCTCGTCGACCGGCAGCCACTGCTGGTTGGCACCGCCGCCGTAGGCCCACAGATGGACGGGTGCGCCGTCGGCGGTGGAGACGTCGGCGACGTCCACGACCTGACCGGTGTTGTTGCGGTTGTTGATGCGGACGTAGCCGTCACTGGTGGGCGTGAAGCTCCAGTTCTGTGCCGTGGAGCCGTTGCAGCCGTACTGCTGCACGACGGTGCCGTTGGCGGTGCCGGCCGCTCGCGGGTCCAGACACCGGCCGCTCGCGGCGTTCATGACGGTCGCGAAGTCGGCGGGCAGTGCGGCGGCGGCGCTCTCCGCGGCGCCGGCCGGGGCGGGGGCGGAGGTGAGCAGGGAGGCGGCTGCCAGGGTGACGAGGGTGACGGCGGTGGATCTGCGGAGGCGCTTGAGCGCCGGACGCGGGATGGGCACGGGTTCTCCTTGCCGGGCGAAGCGAGACGGAGGTTCCGGCCGAGGGCCGGTGAGGTGCGGTCGCTGGTGGGGGTGGCTGGTTCAGCCGGTGTAGTCGGCGAAGACGCGGGTGTAGTCCCAGTCGGACTGGCCGACGCCGGAACAGCTGTCGGCGGGGCCGCCGGTGCAGGGGCGGTCGCGGTTGACGGACCAGAAGGTGAGCCGGGCCAGGTGGTGTTGCTGGGCGTAGGCGAGCATGGTGCGGAAGTCGGCGACGGTGACGGTCTCGTTCTGGTCGGTGATGCCGTTCATCGACGAGATGCCCATGGACCGGTAGGCCTGATCGTCGCTGTAGCCGTACGCCGACTTCAGCGCGCTCTTGAGGCCTTCGGCGGCCCGCACGGACAGCTCGCCCATGTTCTGGCCCGCGCCGCCGAAGTTGAACGGCATGATCGTCCAGGCGTCCACCGTCAGACCGGTGTCCGCGGCCCGGTCGATCAGGCTGGTGTCGGGGCCGTTCTGACCGGTGCCGATGGTGATGTACACCTTCAGACCGGGGTTGTCGGCCTTGACCTTCTTCAGCGCGTCGACGGTGCGCTGCTGCACGGTCGGGCTGTCGTAGGCGTCGGCTTCGAGGTCGATGTCGATGGCCTTGAGCCCGAAGGCGCTGATGACCTTCTGGTAGGCGGCGGCCAGTGCTCCCGCGTCGGCGCAGGAGCTCTCCAACTTGTTGCCGCTCCAGCCGCCGAACGACGGCACGACGTCACCGCCGTTCGACCGCACGGTCTCGATCGTGCGCTGGTCGACACCGCCGGTCAGGGCCCGGCCGCCGTCCCACTGCGGGTCGCAGTAGCCGTTGCTGAGCACGAAGGCGAGCGTGAAGTTCTTGACGCCGGTGGCGTCGCTGACGGTGGTGGGGTCGGGCGGGCTGCCCCATCCGTTGTAGAGGTACGGCGCCACGGCCATCGGCGGTGAGGGAGCGGCCGGTGCGGGGGGCGCGGTGAGCAGATTGATGCCGAGGGCTAGGGCGGTGAGGGATATCGCCGCGGGAAGAGGCTTGGGCATGTGCGGGGCCCTTCGTGGGGGGTGGGCGAACCTGGTCCGCGTTCACCTTCTGAACGGTCGGTGCGTCACGCGGTGCCTGGCTGACCCGTGAACCTAAAGGTATGGACCACTTCCGTCAAGACGTGAAGTAAGCATTGGGGGAGATGAGTTGAGGGACCTCCCGGAACGGGCCCGCTCACCTCCCGGAGCCCCGCCCCGGTACGTGGTACTTCTTGCCTTCCCGGCCCCGCCGCCGTCCCCGACCGTCGACGATCAGCCTGGTGGCACCGATATGACGAACCGCCCCTTCGGCCTGCGCCGCCGTCACATGGTCGTGGGTCCCGAACGACTCCTCGCCCTCGGCGACGCGGTGTTCTCCATCGCGATGACACTGCTCGCGCTCGACATCACCGTCCCGGACGGTCTGCGCGACGCCCAAGTCGCCCACGCCCTGCGGGATGCCGTGCCCACCATCGGCGCCTATCTGCTCAGCTTCGCCGTCATCGGCACGCTCTGGCTGGCCCAGCACGCCCTGTTCCGCCTGATCAGCGCGCTCGACCGCTGGCTGCTCCTCCTCTACTTCGTGCTGCTGGCGCTCGTCGCGGCACTGCCCTTCCCGACCCGGCTGATCAGCGAGTACGGCGACACGACCACGGCGACCGCCTGCTACGCGGGCTCGATCGCCGTGGCCGTGGCCCTGGTGTGCGGCATGTACGTGAGGCTGCTCGTCAACCCCGCGTCGGCGGCCCCGCACGCCTCCCCCACGGTGCTGAAGGCGGAGATCCGCCATGGCGCCCTGCTGGCCCTGGTCTTCGCCACTTCGGTCCCGGTGGCCTTCTACTCGCCCACCCTCGCCAAATACTGGTGGCTGCTGGCCATCGGGGGACGGCTGCTGCTGCGCAGACGCGATACCCCGGCCGGTGCGGCCGAGTGACCCCCGCAGAACCTCCCGACCTCAGCCGGCGGCGGCGCCGAACCACCGGCCCAGTGCCTCGTCCAGCCCCCGCTGGTCCTCACCGACCCACGCCACATGGCCGTCCGGTCGCAGCAGTACGGCAGGGACGTCCAGTTCCTCGGCGGCGTCGACGACATGGTCCACCCGGTCCGCCCAGTCACGTACCGAGAGCTGCCCGGTCCGGTCGAGCAGCAGCCCGCGCCCGGTGTGCATCAGCTCATACAGGCGCCCCTGCTTCAGACTCAGGTCCCGCATGCGCCGGCCGAGGAGTGCGTGGCCCTCGCCGAGGTCGTAGCGGACGTCGACGGCGGTGATCATCCCGGTGACGTAACGGTTCACTTCCGCGAAGTCCATCAGCTTCGTGAACAGGTCCCGCAACGCGGTCGCCCCCGGGTCGGTGCCCAGCAGGGTGATCTGCGCACGGGTGTTGGCCAGTACGGCGGCGCCCACCGGGTGCCGTTCGGCGTGGTAGGTGTCCAGCAGCCCCTCCGGCGCCCAGCCCCGGACCGCGGCGGCCAGCTTCCAGCCGAGGTTGAAGGCGTCCTGGACACCGAGGTTGAGCCCCTGTCCGCCGGTCGGCGGATGGATGTGCGCCGCGTCCCCGGCCAGCAGCACCCGGCCGACCCGGTAGCGCTCGGCCTGCCGGGTGGCGTCGCCGAACCGGGAGAGCCAGCGCGGCGAACGCGCGCCGAAGTCGGTGCCCGCGACGGCCCGCAACCGCTCCTTGAACTCCTCCAGGGTCGGCTCGCCCGCCCGGTCCTCGGCCACCCCGGCCGCGGGCACGACCACGCGGTACCGCCCGTCCTCGGTGGCCGACGCGCCGAACCTCAGCTGGCTCCTGCGGACTTCGGCCACGACGGCGGCGATCCGGTCCGGATCCTCGGTCAGCTCCATCTCGCCCAGCAGCGTCTCGACGGTGGCGGCCTCACCGGGGAAGCCGACGCCGAGCCGCTTGCGGACCTGGCTGCGTCCGCCGTCGCAGCCGACGAGGTAAAGCGAGCGAAGCCGCGTGCCGTCCGCCAGTTCGACGGTCACCCCGTCCCCGTCCTGGCTCAGCCCCACCACTTCGCGGCCGCGCCGGATGTCGACGCCCAACTCCCCGGCACGCTCCTCGAGCAGCCGCTCAGTGACCGGCTGCGGGGTGGCGACGCCGTACGGATGGGCCGTGTCCAGCCTGTCCGGCCACGGCTTGGCGATGCCGCCGAAGAGTCCGCCGACCTGGAACTTATCACTGACCGCGAGAAAACGGTCCAGGAGCCCGCGCTGGTCCATGACTTCGACACTGCGCGCGTGCAGCCCCTGCCCCCGGGACTGCCCGGTCGGCTCGGTCAGCTTCTCCAGCACGACCACCTGAACGTCGTGCAGCCGCAGTTCGCAGGCCAGCATCAAGCCGGTCGGGCCACCGCCGGCAATGACGACATCGATCATCACAATCCCCGTTTCCGCAGGTCCTGGCTTCGGTTCGGCGATTGTGCGGGACGAGGGGGACCTTGCCGCAAGCCCCCCGGTGCGCTATAAGTTGAGAGTGGCAAGGAGATCCAACGACTCCTTGCCTTTGCTGTTTCCCGGCCCGACGCCGGCGCCTGCGACGGCCGCCTCGCCGCCCGGCCGCGTCAGATCACGCAGCCCACATGCGCCAGCGCCTGCTTCAGCAGCACCCCGTGACCACCCGGCATCTCGCTCTGCACCGCCGGTGACAGGGCCTCCTGCGGGCTGAACCAGACCAGGTCGAGGGCGTCCTGACGGGGCCGGCAGTCGCCGGAGACCGGGACGACGTAGGCGAGGGACACCGCGTGCTGACGCGGGTCGTGGAACGGCGTGATGCCGTGCGTCGGGAAGTACTCCGCGACCGTGAACGGCTGGAGAGAGGTCGGCACCCGGGGCAGCGCCACCGGCCCGAGGTCCTTCTCCAGATGGCGCAGGAGGGCGTCACGGACGCGCTCATGGTGCAGCACGCGGCCGGAGACCAGGGTCCGGCTGACCGTACCGTCCGGTCCGATCCGCAGCAGGAGGCCGATGCTGGTGACCTCACCGCTGTCGTCGACGCGCACGGGCACCGCCTCGACATACAGGATGGGCATGTTGGCGCGTGCCTGCTCCAGCTCGTCGCTGGTCAGCCAGCCGGGCGTGATCTCGGTCATGTCAGACATTGCTTGATCATACTTTCCGGGAATTGCGAACGCTCAGTCGCGAGAGGGACGGGGGACGGGTTCGGTGAGTCCGTAGAGACGGCGGGCGTTGTCGCCTGCCGCCCACGCCGCGATCCGCAGCGCGTCCGGCAGGCTCAGCTCGTCGGCGTCCACCCGTTCCTGGAGCAACTCGCCCAGGCCGCGACGGAACGCCAGTGCGCCGAGCCGGTACGACTCGGCCAGACCATAGGCGTCGGAGCTGTACAGCAGTTTGCGGAACGGGGTGATCTCCAGGGCCTCGGCCAGGATCGCCCGGGAGCGGGCCGGGCCGACGTGATGCAGGGTGAGGCCCACGTCCAGGTACACCTGCTCGAAGACGGCGGCCAGATAGGCGGCCTGGCGCTGGAAGGGCCAGCAGTGCAGGAGCAGCACCGGAATCGTGCCCTTGGTCAGATGCAGCCAGTCCGTGAGGTGGGACGGGTCCACCCGGTGCAGGCGGATGTCGTCGTCGCCGAAACCGGTGTGGAGCTGGAGGGGCAGCCCCAGGTCCACCGCCGTCCACAGCAGATGCCGTACCAGGACCGGGTCGGCGAGTCGGCCGCCGGCCGCGAGCCACTGCCGGGCCGCCGCGGCGACGAGGGCGTCCGAGGGACGTGCCGGGTCCAGCTCGAAGCCGGTGCGGTAGGCGGCCACCGACTTCACGGCGACCACACCGGGCCGCCGTACGGCCTCCTCGACGGCCCCACGGAAGGCCGCGGGGTACGCGACCGGCTCGACGCCCCCGGCCGCGACCGCTTCGGCGACCGACTCCAGCCGTACGACCTCGTAGGCCGCCGCGTCGGCGATGTCCGCCAGTTCCCAAGGCGTGGTGATCGGGTGGGGTGTGTACCCCGTGTCGACGCAGAACGCCTCGGTACCGGCGGAGGCAGAAGCCGACGGCTCACCTCCCGTCCGCCGAGTTCCGCGCGCCGGGCCAGATAGGCGTCGGCGGGGGCGTGGCGCGGCAGGTCCAGCAGGGGTGCGCAGTGGCGGCGTACGGCGATGCCGAGCGGGGTGTCGAAGGTCGAGACACCGGGCCAGGGCTCGCCCTCAGTGAGCAGGGACTCGAAGCCGGCCCGGTCCAGGTCCTCGGTGACGATGCCATGGCAGTGATGGTCGACGAGCGGCAGCGCCGCGAGCGCCTCGTGGACCGGTCCGGTGGCGCTCATGTCAGTACTTCCACCGGTAGGCGGCGGCCACCTGGTCGTCGTCCAGGCCCGCCACGGCGCCGATCTCGCCCTGCCGTACGGCGATCACGGCGTCGGCGAGCACCGGGCCCAGCGCGGACCGCAGCACCTGGTCGGTACGGAACTCCTCGACGGCCTCGCCCAGCGACGCGGGCAGCCTGCGGATGCGCCGGGCCGTCAGTTCGTCCGCGCTCAGCCGTGCCGGATCCCCGGTGACCTCCTCGGGCAGTGCCGCGCTCGACGCCACCCCGTCCAGCCCGGCCGCGATCAGGCAGCCCAGGGCGAGATACGGGTTGGCGGCCAGGTCCACCGGCTTGACCTCCAGGTTGGCGGCCTGGTCGCGGTGGCCCGCCGTGCCGGTGACGACCCGCAGTCCCGCCTCCCTGGTCTCCCGGCCCCAGGCGGTGAACACCCCCGCCCACTGCGAGGGTCTGAGCCGCAGATAGCCGGCCGGGCTCGGCACGGTCACCGCGGTGAGGGCGGGGAGGTGGGTGAGCACGCCGGCCGCGAAGGACTCGGCGTCGGGCCGCATACCGTGGCGGCGGTCACCGCCCGCGTGCAGATTGACCCCCTCGCGCCAGACGGAGAGATGGACATGGCCGCCGTTGCCGACGCCCTGCCCGACAACCGCCGGGGCGAAGGACACCGCGAGGCCGTGCCGCCGGGCCACCGCGCGGATCGTCTGCCGTACCAGCACACTGTGGTCGGCCGCCGCCACCGGATCGAGCGCGGCCACCGACAGCTCGAACTGCCCCGCCGCGTACTCGGGATGGAACTGGTCGACCTCCACGCCCTGCCGCGCGAGCCCCGCCAGCAGATCGGCCGCGCAGTCGCTCAACTCGACCTGGCGGGTGGCGCTGTACGCCGGGCCCGTGACCGCGGGCACGAACGCGCCGTCGGGACCCGGCGGTTGCGCCACGGCCCACTCGATCTCGATGCTCGCCCTGAAGGTGACGCCGTGCCGCTCGGCGGCCTCCCGGACCGTCCGCCGCAGGAAGGTACGGCCGCACGCCGGATGCCGCTCGCCCTCCTGGGTCACGCGGTCGACCGGCGCCCACGCCCACCCGGGCTGACCGGCCAGCTCCACCAGGCGGTCCAGGTCCGGGTAGAGACGCAGATCGCCGTCCGGGGAGCCGAGGACATCGGTGGTGACGATGGAGTCGTTCGCCAGGAAGGTGTCGAACACCGGCGACATCCCGACACCCCAGGCCGCCGCAGAGCCGAGCTTCGCCGTCGGGATCGTCTTCACCCGGGCGACACCCGCCGTGTCGACGTAGGCCAGCACGATCCCGTGCACGCCCCGCCCGGCCAGCTCGCCGCTCAGCGCGCCGGCCCGCTCGACGTCGCCGGGACGCCCGCCGGGGACGGGGTCGGCAAGGGTGGTCATACGGTCTCCTCGACGAGCTCGGCCGGTCGGCTCCGGTGCGTGCGGTCCCTGTCGGCGTCAGGGTTTCACGCCGACCGCGCCGTACTGCGGCACCGGGGCGGGAGAGTCGGGGGCACGCCACTGCGAGCAGGACACCATGCCCGGCTCCAGCAGCTCCAGACCGTCGAAGAAGGCGGCTATGTCGGCGCCGCTGCGGGCGGTGATCGGCGGCGTGGCGTTCTCGTTCCAGAACTTCATCGCCGGGATCTGGCCCTCCCCGCCGAGCTCGGCGTCGAAGGTCGGGTGGGTCAGCACCAGGAGGGAGCCGGAGGGGACGGCGGCCACGACACGCCGTACGATCTCGCGCGCCCGGTCGTAGTCCAGGACGAAGTTGAGGATGCCCAGCATCATCACCGCGACCGGCTTGTCGAAGTCCAGGGTCTGCGCGGCCCGTTCGACGATGGCGTCCGGGTCGTGCACATCGGCGTCGATGTAGGCGGTGACGCCCGCGCGGGTGCCGGTCAGCAGCGTGCGGGCGTGCACCAGCACGATCGGGTCGTTGTCGACGTACACGATCCGCGAGTCGGGTGCGATGCGCTGCGCGATCTCGTGCGTGTTCTCCGCCGTCGGCAGGCCCGTGCCGATGTCCAGGAACTGCCGTATGCCGCGCTCCTCGGCCACGAAGCGCACGGCGCGGCCGAGGAACTCGCGGTCCGCGCGGGCGATGTCCCGGATGATCGGGAACATCCCGGCGACCTGCTCGCCCACCTGCTGGTCGACCTCGTAGTTGTCCTTGCCGCCGATCCAGTAGTTCCACACCCGCGCGTTGTGCGCCACACCGGTGTTCAGCCTCGCCGACCCGCCCGACGGGGTGTGGCCATCACTCACGACTCGTCCTCTCCTCGCACGAACGACCGAAACCGGTCATCGTCGCCATTGTGCCGCTCCGTTGATCACGCTGTCCCCGGAATCGGGAGAGCAGGTACGGCCGTTGGCACGTGCGGGAAGAGGAACGAGAAGGGAAGGGACAGGGATGGAGCGGGCGCGTGCTACTCGATCTCGCTGGGGGTCGAGGCGGGCGACTTCCCGGCCAGGACGTCGTTCAGCCGCTGGGTGCCCAGCTTGACCGCCTGCTCGACGGAGTCGTGCTCGTCCCCGTCGAGGCCGCCCGCGGTGACCGTGATCGCGTCCATGCCGACCCGTACGGCGGCGATGTCCTCGGTGAGGGTGGCCGGTTCGCCGTCCGCCGTGCCCTGCACCGTGATGCGCAGGCCGGCGCGGTCGTCGCCGACGTCGGGCAGGGAGGTCTCGATGACCTGGACGGTGCTCTCCTGGCCGTTGTTGGTCACGGTGAACTCGTCGCACTCCTGCGGCAAAGTCTTCAGCCAGGCCAGGGACTCCTGCGGGTCGGTCCGCTCGTAGGCGGCCACCTGGTACAGCAGCCGGGACTGGTCCTGCTGGAACCCGCGCAGCGCGGACGCCCCTGCCGGCTTGCCCAGCAACTGGTCCGTGTAGAGACCGTCCAGCAGCCGCTGGCAGTCGGCGGCGTCCGTCTTGCCGGTGAGGAAGTCGTCGACGTCGACCGTGCCGATGATCAGGGTGTCGTGCCAGTTGGCGACCTCGGAGTCCTTCACCTGCGTCCAGTCGTCCTCGATGTCCGCCGCGGTGATCAGCGCGGTCTGCGCGCCGGACTCGGTGAGCGAGGCGGTGGGCGAGGCGGAGGGCGAGCCGGTCGACGTCTGCCGGGCGACGGCCGCGGCTTGGGAGACGTCGTCGCCGCCGTCCGAGCAGGCCGCGGTGGTCAGCAACGCGCCGGCGGCCAGGGCCGAGCAGAGAACACGGACAGATCGGGACGGGCGACGGGTCATCTGGGCAGCCTCCTGTGGACGTGACGCGTGCCCCCAGCGCACCACCGCCCCTGACGGTGCACCAGCTGTGCCGGACCGTTCGGGTGAGGTGCGCTGGTTGCCGGGGTGAGCGGGTCGCCGCCCGTCAGGGACGCGGTTCCCGGTCTTGAACCGGCGTCGCCCGTCAGCGCTTGAGTCCCACCCCGCCGTACAGCGACACGATCCCCTCGTCGTCTGACGTCCGGTCCTCGGCGGCATCCGGGTGCCAGTCCGTGAGGGACACGATCCCCGGCTCCATCAGGTCGAGCCCCGCGAAGAAGCTGTTCACCTCGGCCTGGGTGCGGGCGACGAGCGTGACGCCTCCCGCCGCGTACGCCGCGATGCCGCGCCGCACGTTCTCCGGCTCGAAGTCGGCGGTCATCGCGGACAGGACCAGCGCGCTGCCCGGCGCCAGCGCGCCGACCAGGGTGTCGACCATGTCGTGGGCGCCGTCCTCGTCCGCGATGAAGTGCAGCAGGGCGATCAGCGACAGGGCGACCGGCCGGTCGAGGTCCAGGACCCGCCCGGCCTGTTCGATGATCGTGCCCGGGTCCCGCGCGTCGGCCTGGAGGTACTCCGTCACGCCCTCGGGCGTGCCGCGCAGCAGAGCCTCCGCGTGGGCGAGGACGATCGGGTCGTTGTCGACGTAGACGACGCGCGCGTCCGGTACGGCGGCCTGCGCGATCTGGTGGAGGTTCGGCTCGGTCGGTATGCCGGTGCCGATGTCCAGGAACTGGCGGATCCCCGTGTCCTGGACGAGCCGGCGCGTGGTCCGCCGCATGAAGCGGCGGTTGGCGCGGGCGGCGCGCGGAGCGTCCGTGTTGATCGCGGTGATCTGTCTGCCCAGTTCCTCGTCGACCGGGTAGTTGTCCTTGCCGCCGAGGAACCAGTCGTAGACGCGGGCCGGATGCGGTCTGGTCGTGTCGATGCGACTGACGGCCGGCTCGATTCCGGTCACGCACGGACTCCTCTGCTCGACAAGATCTGTTCGAGCAGTCTTTCACGATCATGAGGCCTCGCGGAGGCTGTCTTCGGCCACCTCCTTGTCCAGCGAGGCACGCACCAACGCGACGGCGAGCACGGCCGGTTCGGTGTCACCGGCCAGGTCCACCAGCCGGTCCGGGTCCTCGGGCAGGCCGAGCCGCCGGGCGCCGGACAGCGCCTTGCCATCCAGCCGGGGCGCCACTTCGGGCCAGACCCGCTGCGCCTCGCGCAAGAAGATGTCGGCGCCGGACGGGCCCAGGCCGGGGAACTCCTGGAGCAGCCGGCGCAGTTCGCCGACGTCACCGTCCGCCTCTTCCCGCAGCCGCCGCAGATCGCCGTCCCAGCGGTCGGTCAACAGCTCGGCGGCGTCGCCGAGTTGCGTGGCCGTGCGCTCGTCGTAGCGCCGGTAGCCGCCCCGGCCGAGCGCGTCGACCCGCTCCTGCCAGTCGGCGTCGGCCATCCGGCGCGGATCGCGTAGCCCGGCCTCGTACAGGGCGCGGGCGGAGTCGACGGCGATCGAGCCGCGGATCCGGGCGCTGAGCAGATGCGCCAGGACCAGCAGCCGGTACAACGGCTGCGGGGTGTCCTTGAGCGGGATGCCCGCCTCCTCGGCGAACGTCTGCCCGTGGCCGCGCACCAGCTCCCGTACGACCGTCCTGTCGTCCCTGCGGCCGCTCATGGCGTCAGCCGTTCATGCGGCTCATGCCGCTCACGGTGCTCATGTCGTTCATGCCGCTCATGGCCTCAGAGGATCGTGGCCGATCGTCATCAGCTGATGGCGACGGCGCGTCTGGTCGGGCTCGGGCTCGTTCTCGAGGTCGGTCTCCGCGGTGACGGTGTCCACGACGTCGTACATCGTCTGGATGTCGTCGTCCGTGAGGTCCGTCCGCCGCTTCTGGAGGATCGCGAGGACATGCTGCCCGGCCGGCGTGCCCGCCTGGTCGGGCAGCGGCTCGGTCTCCTCGTCCGCGTCGCTCACCCGGAGCCAGGTGGCCAGCTCCTGCGAGGTCATGTTCACCACGCGGTGGAAGTCCTCCCACAGCGCGTCGAGTTCGAGGGCGTCGGTCACGGGTTCTGCCCCTGTTCTCAGTCGTCGTACGGGGGTTCTCGGCGTTCTCGGTCTGCGCGCGGCCGGTTCTCGGTGTTCTCGGTCTGGGCGCGGCCGGTTCTCGGTGTTCTCGGTCTGCGCGCGGCCAGTTCTCGGCGTTCTCAGTCTGGGCGCGGCCAGTTCTCGGCGTCGAACATCCAGCGCTGCTTCTCCAGGTCGCCCGTGATGCTGATCAGCAGGTCCTGGGTCACCGGGTCCGGCTCGGCGGTGGCGGCGATGCGTTCGCGCAGCCGCTCGATGGCCCCCTCCAGCGTGTCCACGATCAGCTGGACGACCTCGGCGTCGCGCACCCAGCCCTCCTTCGGACCGGGCAGGGTGTAGGCCGCCGCGATCGTCTCCGGCCGGCCGTCGGGCGGCAGGCCGAGCGCGCTGGACCGTTCGGCGACGGTGTCGGCGTGGGTGCGGGCCAGCGAGACGACCTCGTCGAGCTGGAGATGGATCGACCGGAACCGCGGGCCCACGATGTTCCAGTGCGCCTGCTTTCCGATCAGCGAGATTCCGAGAAGATCGACGAGCGTGCTCTGTAGGGCGTCCCCGGCGATCCGGCGGGCCGGCTCCGGGAGCGTGCTCTTGACCACGGTCATCACGCACTCCTCCTTCTGGCTTGGTCATGGCCGACGGAAGTGGTGCGGCGCCCTGACCACTGTGGACACCGCGACCCCTCCATGCCGGCGCGGGTGCCCAGGGCGAACCGTTGCAAACGCGACGCGTCTCAGGGAGTGAGCACGCCGTCCAGGAAGCGGACCAGGTCGGCGAAGACGTCCGCCTTGTTCGTCTCGTGGAACACCTCGTGCCGGGCCCCGGCGTAGACACGCTCGGTCGTGTCGTTGCCGCGCAGTTCCTCGATGCCGAGCCGGCTGCCCGGGAGCGGCACCAGCCGGTCGTCGTCGCCGTGCAGCCACAGCAGCGGCAGCCGCCCGATGGTCCCGCTCTTCGACACGGTGTCCAGCATCGCGGCGAACGCCCGCACCGTCGGCCGCTTCATCGGCCCGTGCCAGACCAGCGGATCCCTCGTGTACGCCAGGCCCACCTCCATGTCCCGGGAGAGCGCGGCCGGGCTGATCGGGGTGTCGGGGATCTCGTCCAGCGCGAGCAGCCGCCGGGGCAGTTCCCAGTCGCCGATCACGGGCCCCGACAGCACCAGCGCGGCGAGTCCGTCGCCGTGGAGCTGTGCGTACCGTGCCGCGACGAGCCCGCCCATGGAGTGCCCGACCAGGACGACCGGCAGGTCCGGATGCGCGGCCCGGGCGAGGCCGGCGACCTGGTGCACATCGGCGACGACGTCCTCGAAGTCCTCGATCACCACCCGTTCGCCCGCCGACTTCCCGTGCCCGAGGTGATCCGGCCCGAACACGGCCGCGCCATGTCCCACCAGTACGTCCGCCACCTCGGCGTACCGGCCGACGTGCTCGCCGTAGCCATGGACGATCAGCGCGACGTAGCGGGCCCGAGGGTTCGGCCACTCCCGTACGACGATCGTGCCCCGGCTTCCGTCGAGAACGTGTTCGTGGCTGTCGGCCATGGTTCCTCCGGCTGCGTTCGGCTGCGGCGGTTCCCGGGGATCTTCCCAGGGTGCTACGGGTCGGTCTATAGTCCAAAACTAGCGGTGCTAATTAATAGGGTGCCGATTTCATACTGCCCGGTCAGGAGTCCTGTCGTGCGTCCCGTCCACTTCGCGGCCGCCCGCCGCACCCCCATCGGCAAGCTGCGCGGCGCGCTGTCGTCCGTGCGGCCCGACGATCTCGCCGCCGCCGTCATCCGGGGCCTGGTCGCCGACGTCCCCGCGCTGGATCCGGCGCGCATCGACGACGTCTACTGGGGCGCCGCCAACCAGGCCGGCGAGGACAACCGCAACGTCGCCCGCATGGCCGCGCTGCTCGCCGGTCTCCCTGAGTCGGTGCCGGGAGCCACGGTCAACCGGCTGTGCGCGTCCGGCCTGGAGGCGGTGACGACCGCGGCCCGCACCATCGCCGCAGGCGAGGCCGACATCGTGCTCGCGGGCGGCTCCGAGTCCATGAGCCGCGCGCCCTTCGTCCTGCCCCGCCCCGACGAGGCGCTGCCCCACCGCGTCGAGACCTTCGACACCCGCCTCGGCTGGCGCCTGGTCAACCCGGCGATGAAGGAACTGCACGGACTGCTGTCCATGGGTGAGACGGCCGAGGAGGTCGCCGAGCGCCACGGCATCGCGCGCGAGCGGCAGGACGACTTCGCCCTGCGCAGCCACCAACGGGCCGCCGAGGCCCGCAAGAACGGCCACTTCGACGACGAACTCCTGCCGGTGGAGCGCCCCGACGCAGTGGTGGTCGTCAGCGACGAGTGCATCCGCGAGGACACCTCCTACGAGAAGCTGGCCCGGCTGAAGCCGGTCTTCCGGGACGGCGGCACGGTCACCGCGGGCAACGCCTCACCCATGAACGACGGCGCCGCCGGGCTCCTCCTGGTCAGCGAGGAGGCCCTCGACGAACTCGGCCTGGAGTCCCTCGGCCGCTATGTCGCCGGCGCCTCCGCCGGAGTCCACCCGGATGTGATGGGCCTCGGCCCGGTCCCGGCCACCCGCAAGGTCCTGGCCCGCGCGGACTGGACGATCGCCGACATCCAGGAGGCCGAGTTCAACGAGGCGTTCGCGGCACAGGCACTCGCGTGCGTGGACGAACTCGGCATCGCGGACGACCTGGTCAACCCGAGCGGCGGCGCGATCGCGCTGGGACACCCGCTGGGCTGCTCGGGCGCACGGATCCTGACGACCCTGCTGCACCGCATGCGGCGGACGGGAGCGGAGCGGGGACTCGCCACGATGTGTGTGGGAGTCGGGCAGGGAAGTGCGGTGCTGGTGGAGAGGCACTAGCGATCTCCCGACTGGCGAGACGGTGTTTACCGGTACCTGTTGTCTGCACATACCATCGGTCTCCGCATGGACACGATGACGCTGTGGCACATATCAGGCTGGGAGTTCGCCGCGCTCGCCTTCGCGGCCCTGCTCGTCGGCTTCTCCAAGACGGCCGTGAGCGGGGCCAACACGGTCAGCCTGGCGATCTTCGCCGCCATCCTGCCCGCCCGCGCCTCCACCGGCATCCTGCTGCCGATCCTGATCGCCGGTGACGTGCTCGCCGTCCTCACCTACCGGCGGCACGCCCACTGGCCCACGCTGTGGCGCCTGTTCCCTGCGGTCGCGGCCGGCGTGGTCCTCGGCACGCTGTTCCTGGTGTGGGCGGACGACGGGATCGTCCGGACGTCGATCGGCGCCATCCTGCTGATGATGGCGGGCGTCACGGTCTGGCGCCGCCGCACCGCGGAGAAGGCCGCCGAGCCGGACTCGGTCACCAGCCGGGCCGGCCGGGTCAAGGCCCGCTCCTACGGCGTCCTCGGCGGCTTCACCACGATGGTCGCCAACGCCGGCGGCCCGGTGATGTCGATGTACCTGCTGTCGGCGGGCTTCCGGAAGCTCGGGTTCCTCGGCACCTCCGCCTTCTTCTTCCTGATCGTGAATGTCTCCAAGGTGCCCTTCAGCGCCGGACTCGGCCTGATCGACGGCTCCTCGCTCCTCCTCGACGCGGCGCTCGTGATCTTCGTGGTGCCGGGAGCGGTGCTCGGCAAATGGGCCGTCGACCGGATCAACCAGCGGCTGTTCGAGCGGCTCGTGATCGCGGCGACGGTCGTGGGCGGCCTCCAGCTACTGCTCCGCTGATCCCCGCAGTTCCCCCAGCAGCGCGGGCAGGTCGGCGAAGGAGTCGATCACATGGTCGGGCGTGCCGTCGGCGGACCGGTGCGTCTGCGGCAGGTACTTCCCGGTCTTCACCAGCACGCCCATGACACCGGCCCGCTGGGCCGCCAGCACATCGGACTCGATGTCGTCACCCACCATCAACGCCTCGTGCGCACCGACCCCCACATGCGCCAGCGCCGCCTCGAAGAACGCGGCCTGCGGCTTCCCGGTGATCTCCGCCTCGACCCGCGCGGCCTTCTCCAGCCCGGCCAGGAAGGCGCCGGTGTCGAGCTGCAACCCCTGGTCCGTACGCCAGTACAGATTCCGGTGCATGGCCACCAGCCTGGCCCCGCGCTGAAGATGCCCGAAGGCCCGGTTGAGCGCCTCGTATCCGAACTCGGGCCCGGCACCCCCGACGACCACGACGTCAGGCGCCGGGTCGTCCTCGCCGTCTTCGCGGTCGTCGACGAGGTCGACGCCTGCCAGGTCCTCCGCGATGTCACCGCTGTTCAGCAGGACACACCGGGCTCCCGGCCAGTGCTCGGCGAGATGGGCGGCGGTGACGGCGGGAGCGGTCAGGACGTCGTCGGCGGACACCGGGAACCCCGCGTCCGCCAGCGTGCGCGCGATCGACGCCCGCGTCCGCGAGGTCGTGTTCGTGACCAGCGCGACGCCGAGCCCGGCCTCGCGGATCTCCCGCAACGCCTCGACCGTGCCGGGCAGCGGCTGCCACGACACGGTGAGGACTCCGTCGATGTCGATGAGAACGGCCCGTACGGATCCCATGCCTGGACCATAGACGGGTCCGGGCAGCCGCGCTCAGGGAGCGATACCGACGCCGTCGATCCTGCTCCACACCCGTTCCTGACCGGCCGTCATCGCGGGCCAGCGCAGACCGCCCGGCCGCGGCTCGACGCGCGAGGCGTACGGACCCGGCCGGAAGCCCGGGTCGTAGAAGCAGCCCGTGCCGTACGTCTCGTCGAACCCGCCGCACGACGCCGCGACCGACGACGGCGTGGGCTTCCTCCCCTTGCGCACCCACGCGTCCAGGGCGGAGATCGACGCGGCGTACTCGGCGTCGCTCAGCTCACTGTGCTCGTGCTCCCGTGTGAACGTCTGCACCAGGCGCCCCTCCCGCCCGGCGCCCCGCAGCGTGGCCCGGTAGGCCGCCTCGTGCTCCACGAACGCCGTCGGGTCGTCGATGGCGTGCAGCGTCAGCACCGGTATGGAGACCTTGCCGGTGAGATCGCTGTCGTAGGACAGATCCCGTACCGCCGTGGGGTCCGGGGCGAACCGTTCGACACCGGCGTTCAGCGCCTCGTCGTCATGCGACCCGGAGTAGCGGACACCCTCGTTGCCGAAGGGATTCCGGCCCCCGAGCCGCTCGTGCACGATGTCCCGGAACGTGAAGGTCGCGAACCGCAGATGCGACTCCAGGGTGCGCTCCGGGATCCGGGTGACCGCCAGGATGTCGTCCAGGTTGCGCTGTTGCAGCGCGGTCCGCTGCTGCGGCTGCGAAGCGAATCCCGTGCACTCCTGAAGCCGGGCGCGCAGCCCGGCGGACGTCATGGTCGAGTCGGCGCGCAGGCCCTGCCACAGCGGGTACTGCGGCTCGGTCGGCCGGGGGTGGTTGCCGCAGTAGTACTGGTAGACGACGCGCAGATCGACGCGGTAGTCGTAGCCGCGCGAACCACCGCCCAGGACGCCATTGGTGAGCAGCGCCCCGTCGTACGCCCCCTTCCGCCCGCCGTACGTCTCGACCACCTTCGCGGCGACGTTCCCGCCCCACGACTGCCCGTGCGCATACGTCCGCCGCGGCTTGCCGAACTCCTCGACGAACAGCCGGCGCACGCTCTCCGTGTCGGCCGCCGCCATCCGCGTCCCGTAGCCGCCCCGGCGATAGGACGAACCCGCCCAGGCGTAGCCCTCCTTCACCATCACCGACCAGCGGCCCAGGTCGTCGAGGCTGCGGGCCGGGTCGGACTCCGCGCCGAGGTCGGGACCGCCGTGGGAGTGCACCACGAGCGAGCCGTTCCAGTCGGCCGGCACGGCCATCGCGTAGTAGGCGCCGGCCGCGTCACGTCCGGTGTAGCAGTCGGCCTTGCCGACCAGGTCGGCCGGGCACTCCGCGAGCGCCGGTTCCGCCGACTCGCCCCGGGCGTTGGAGGCGCCGACGAGGACCCCGACGGCGAGGGCGCCGGCCAGCAACGCGGCCAGTGTCGTACGACGCCGCTCGGGCGTGGGCACAGACCTGCGGATCACCGAGTTCGTTCTCGTCCAGTCCAAGACGCTGCTCCTCGTCCCTCGTCGGCGCGTCGTCGAGCCGTGCGCCGCGATGCTAGGGAGGGGACGGGGCGAGGTACCACGGTCTGACCGTTGTGTTCATAGTGTTCGCCGCGCCAGGCTCACGGCCGGCGCCGAGGCAGGTGAATCGGGCAGCGGCGAACGGGATTCGGGCACCATCGCGCGCCGATCGGGCATTGTTTCGCGGGGAGGCGGACGACCGTCGGCACACACACCCCACCCGGGGAACCCGGCGTTCCCGTCCCGGCCCCACAGCCCACACAGGAACTCGGCGTTGCCCGTCCCCACCCCACACCCCGTACGCTCGTTTCATGTGCCCGCGCCCCATGTGGTCCCGCCACATTCTGATCCTCGGCGGCACCACCGAGGCCCGCGGACTCGCCGCCGCCCTCACGGCACACCCGGACCTCCGGGTCACCACCTCGCTCGCGGGGCGTGTGTCACGGCCCGGCGCGGTCGAGGGGGACGTGCGCATCGGAGGGTTCGGCGGTGCGGACGGCCTGGCGGACTGGCTCTGTGCCGAGCAGGTCGACTTCCTAGTCGACGCCACGCACCCCTTCGCCGAGTCGATCACGGAGAACGCGGCCCGCGCCGGGCGGGCGACCGGCATACCGACGGTGGTCCTGCGCCGCCCCGGCTGGCGCCCCGGCCCCGGCGACCGCTGGTACGAGGTCGGCTCCCTCGACGAGGCCGCCGCCGCGCTGCCCGGCCTCGGGCACCGCGTGTTCCTCACCACCGGCCGGCTGGGCCTCGCCGCCTTCGCCCATCTGTCCGACCTGCGTTTCGTCGTACGGTCCGTCGACCCGCCCGAGCCACCGATGCCCGCGCACACCGATGTGCTGCTGGCCCGCGGCCCCTTCACGGTCGAGGGCGAGTCGTCCCTGCTGCGCGAACTCGACATCGACGTCCTGGTCACCAAGGACAGCGGCGCCGACGCGACCTCCGCCAAACTCACCGCCGCCCGCCGACTCGCCCTGCCCGTCGTGGTCGTGGGCAGACCACCGCTCCCGGAGGGCGTGGACGTGGTGCCGGACGTGGCGGGGGTGCTGGAGCGGCTCGGCCTCGCCCCCTGACGAGGCCGCCGACGGGGTCCGTGGCCTACTGTTCCTTCGGGTTCCGGCGCAGTAGATACGTGTCCATGATCCAGCCCTTGCGCTCACGCGCCTCGGCACGCAGCCGCTCGATGCGGGGTGCGGCCTCGGCGATCGAACCGGACACGAGGATCTCGTCCGGGGTGCCGATGTACGCGCCCCAGTAGATGTCGATGTCCTGGTCGGCGTACCGCTGGAAGGTCTGGTGGGCGTCGAGCATGACGACCACGTCGTCCACGTCCGCCGGGAAGCCCTCGGCCAGCCGCCGCCCCGTGGTGATCTGCACCGGCCGGGCGACGCGGTTGAGCCCCGTGCGGTGCCGGGCCACGAGCGCCGAGACGCTGCTGATGCCGGGCACGACGTCGTACTCGAAGTCCACCGTGCCCTTGTCCAGCACCTCCTCGAGGATCCCGAGCGTGCTGTCGTACAGCGCGGGATCACCCCACACCAGGAACGCGCCGGTCTCGTCCTCGCCCAGCTCCTCGACGATCAGCCGCTCGTAGATCCCGGCGCGGGCACTGCGCCAGTCCCCGACGGCGGGGGAGTAGGCGGCGCCCCCCGCCTTCCGGTCCCGATCCGGATCCCGGGCCTCCACGACCCGATAGGTGCCCTCGGGTATGTGGGCGTCCAACATGTCCCGGCGCAGAGCTGTGAGATCTGCCTTCGCCTCGCCCTTGTCGAGGATGAAGAACACATCCGTATCCCGCAGCGCCCTGACCGCCTGAAGCGTCAGCTGCTCGGGGTCGCCCGCCCCGATCCCGATGACATGAATCTTTCGCACGCCCCGAGTCTGCCGCACGCCCCCGGCGACGCGGGCACCGCGTCCACGCATGCCCGCCGCGACCTGTCCTACGCCCGCCTGCGGAACCCTGTCCTACTCCAGCCCGCGCAACCCTCTCCTACGCCCGCCCCCGCAACCTCGGTGCCCGCTCCCGTGCATCCACAGCCGCCCCGCCCCCGGCCTCCACCACGTCGGCCAGCTCCCGGGCCCACGCGACCAGCCCCATGAGATCCATCCCGTACGGCTGCCGGCCCCCACCACCGGCCGCCCACTCCTCGACCGCCCCGGCACCCCGCCGCAGCAACCTCGCCCCGCCCATCACATTGCCCCGGGCCGAGTGCGTGAGCCCCACCGCGAGCTGGGCAAGCCCGCGCCACAGCGCCCGCTCCTCCTCCGGCCCCGACTTCCACGCGTCCTCGAAGACCTCGTGCGCGTGGAAGGGCTTTCCCTCGTCCAGCAGTTCCTGCGCCTCGGCGACGGACTGCTCCGGTGTGCGTACGACGCCCTCGGGCTGCCGCTCCACCCCGTCCGCGCCGTAGGGCATGGGGCGTCCCAGACCGTCCCGGGGCCGCGCGTTGCGCGCCCGCCCCTCGTGGTCCCTGTCCCGTGCGGTCGCCGGCCGTCCTGAGGGTGTGCTCGCCATACCTCGATTGTCCATCGACGGACCTCCTGCCGGAGGCCCGCTTCGGTGTGGTCCTCGGCATGCGGTAAAGTGCTGTTCGCGCGATCACGCGGTTCTCCGCGCGATACGCACCGGGACGTGGCGCAGCTTGGTAGCGCACTTGACTGGGGGTCAAGGGGTCGCAGGTTCAAATCCTGTCGTCCCGACAGTTCGATGAGCTGTCAGTAACATCAGGGCCTCGATTCCACTTCTGTGGGGTCGAGGCCCTTGATCGTTTTCCGGGTTCTGTGCCGACCCGAGTGGCCGAAATGCACGGCTTCCTATTGGTCCCGGAATATCCGCTCTCCGTGGTCAGGGTATTACGAGGGCTGGAATTTTCTTGCGTGGAGCATTGACTTCATGGGTGTGGGATTCAAATGGTCGGTGATTCGTGGATCTGCCTTACGGGGGCCCATGATGTAGGGCTGCAATTCGTGAATAGCGACCGAGATGCAGGCCGGCTTTCTTGCGGGAGCGGAATTGATGGGAGCCGCGCAGGACGGGTCGAATGAAGGGGAACAGGGCGACATGGTAGAAGCTGTCCATGACCAACTCGATCTCGATCGTCCACCCGGCCGGCGCCCGATGACCGCCGGCATCGACACCCCGGACCGCCGCGGCCGCACCGGGCTCGACCAGACCGGCCGGGAGCTGACCGGCAACCCCCGCGTCAAGGTGCGGGACGTGCGGCTCCTGTCCAGTCACTGGTACGTCGAGCGCGCCACCACCTTCGAGTTCCAGCATGCCGACGGCACCTGGACCAGCCAGCAGCGCGAGACACACGACCGGGGCAACGGCGCGACCATGCTGCTGTACGACGCCGAGCGCGAAACCGTGCTGCTCACCCGCCAGTTCCGCTTCCCGGTCTACGTCAACGGCCACCCAGACGGCATGCTGATCGAGACACCGGGCGGGGTGCTCGACGACGATGACGAGCACCCGGAGATCGCGGTGCGGCGCGAGGTGGTGGAGGAGACCGGGCACACCATCGGCGACGTCCGGCACGTCTTCGACGTCTACATGAGCCCCGGCTCGGTCACGGAACGCGTCAGCTTCTACGCCGCGGCCTACGGCTCCGCGACCCGCACGCACGAGGGCGGTGGCCTGGAGGAGGAGGGCGAGGACATCGAGATCCTCGAACTGCCCTTCCGCCGGGCCCTGGAGATGATCCGCACCGGCGAGATCAACGACGCCAAGACCATCATGCTGCTCCAATGGGCCGCGCTGGAGGGCCCGTTCGCCAAGTGACGGCAAGGGGCCGATGGCCCCGCTTCGACGTCCCCGACGGGCTGTTCCCCGGCGGCAGCCTCGGCCACGCCGGCCGGCAGCGGGCCCGGCTCGACGCGGCCCCCTGACCGCACCCGGAGTACGCTCCGAAGAGGAGCCGAAGGAGAGTGCGCCATGCCTCTGTTCCCCAACGAGCGCAACGTCCGTACGACCCCCGAAGGCCTCCTCTGGGAGCCCAGCGAGCGATGGGTGCGCGGCACCAAGAGCGACGTCACCGTCGTCGACAGCCGGCACCCCCTCCTGGTCTGGGAACCCGACCTCCCCGTCCCGTGCTACGCGTTCCCGCGCGAGGAGGTCCGCACCGACCTCCTCCGCCCGGCCAAGAACCCGCAGACCGGCAAGCACACGGGGTCGCAGATCTTCTACGACCTCCAGGTCGACGGTGAGCTGGTGGAGAACGCGGCGTGGACCTTCCCCGCCGCCGACCTCGCCGGCCATATCGCCTTCGAGTGGTTCTGGCGCTGGGGGACCGGTCTCGACCACTGGTACGAGGAAGAGGAAGAGATCTTCATCCACCCGCGCGACCCGCACAAACGGGTGGACGCCATGCCCAGCAGCCGTCATGTCCGGGTCGAGATCGGCGGCACGGTCGTCGCGGACAGCCACCGGCCGGTGCTGCTGTTCGAGACCGGACTGCCGACCCGGTACTACCTGCCCCGCGAGGACGTCCGGCTCGACCTGTTCGAGCCGACCGACCACCACACCGGTTGCCCGTACAAGGGCAGGGCCGAGTACTGGACCTGGAGCGGCGAGGGCGCGATCCCGCGGAACATCCTGTGGAGCTACGCCGAGCCGCTGTCCGCGGTGAGCCCCATCAGGGGACTCCTGGCCTTCTACAACGAGGCGGTGGACATCGTCCTGGACGGTGACCGGCTCCAGCGGCCGGTCACGCCGTTCACCACCACCCTCAAGACCTGACCAGCAGCTGGAAGTCGAACGCGTACCGGGACGCCCGGTAGATGTGCGTCCCGTACTCGACCGGCCGGCCCGTGTCGTCGTACGCCGTGCGCCGCATGGTCAGCAGCGCGGCGCCCTCCTTCTCGTCCAGCCACGCGGCCTCCTCGGCGGTGGCGCTGCGGGCGCCCACGGTCTGGCGGGCGCTGTGCAGGGTGATGCCGACGGCCCGCATCATCCGGTACAGGCCGGTCGACTCCAGCCGGGCGGTGTCGAGGTCGAGCAGGCTCGCGGGCAGGTAGTTGCAGAGCACGGCCACGGGCTGGCCGTGCGTGCGGCGCAGCCGCTCCAGCACGATGACCTCGGCGCCCTCCGCGATGCCGAGCGCGGCGGCGACATCGGCTGCCGCCGGGACGCGTTCGTTGCGGACGACCTGCGTCGTCGGGCCCTGCCCCGCCGCCTCCAGGTCGTCGTAGAGGCTGCTGAGTTCCAGTGGGCGCTTGACCTGGCTGTGCACCACCTGGGTGCCCACCCCGCGCCGCCGCACCAACAGCCCCTTGTCGACCAGCGACTGGATCGCCTGCCGGACGGTGGGCCGGGACAGGCCCAGCCGCACCGACAGGTCGACCTCGTTGCCGAGGAGGTTGCCCGGGGCGAGGGCCCCGTGTTCGATCGCCGCCTCCAGCTGCTGGGCGAGCTGGTAGTACAGCGGCACGGGACTGCCCCGGTCCAGGGCGAAGTCCAGCGAGTCCAGCGCGGACGCGGACGTGGCACGTGCGGAACCGCGGGCCTTCGCCATCGGACGACCTCCCCTTCTTCTGAGGGTATGTCAGGAGTTGCTGGGGAAACCGAGGTTGATGCCACCGTCGGACGGGTCCGGCCAGCGGGTGGTGATCACCTTCCCCTGGGTGTAGAAGGCGATGCCGTCGTTGCCGTAGATGTGCAGATCGCCGAAGAGGGAGTCCTTCCAGCCGCCGAAGGAGTGGTAGCCGACCGGCACCGGGATCGGCACGTTCACACCGACCATGCCCGCCTTCACCTCCAGCTGGAAGCGGCGGGCGGCACCGCCGTCCCGGGTGAAGATCGCCGTTCCGTTGCCCCAACGGGAGTCGTTGATGAGCTTGATGGCCTCGTCGTACGTCTCCGCACGCACCACCGCCAGCACCGGGCCGAAGATCTCGTCCCGGTAGGCGTCCGCCGTCAGCGGCACCCGGTCCAGCAGGGAGACGCCGAGGAAGAAGCCGTCCTCGTGGCCCTCGACCGAGTAGCCGGTGCCGTCGACGACGACCTCCGCGCCCTGCTCGGCGGCCGACGCCACGTACGACGCCACCTTGTCGCGGTGCTCGCGCGTGATCAGCGGACCCATCTCGCTCGCCGGGTCGTTGCCGGGGCCGATGCGCAGGGCCTTCGCCCGCTCGGCGATCTTGCCGACCAGCTCGTCGCCGGTGTCACCGACGGCGACCACGACCGATACGGCCATGCACCGCTCGCCCGCCGAGCCGTACGCCGCGTTGATGGCCTGGTCGGCGGCGAAGTCCAGGTCGGCGTCGGGGAGCACGAGCATGTGGTTCTTGGCGCCGCCCAGGGCCTGTACGCGCTTGCCGTGCTCGACCGCCTTGAGCTGGATGTACTTCGCGATCGGCGTCGAGCCGACGAAGGACACCGCCTCGACGTCCGGGTGCTCCAGGAGCCGGTCCACGGCGACCTTGTCGCCCTGCACGACGTTCAGCACACCCTCCGGCAGCCCGGCTTCGGCGGCCAGCTCGGCGAGCCGGTAGGACGCCGACGGGTCCTTCTCGCTCGGCTTCAGCACGAAGGTGTTGCCGCACGCGATGGCCAGCGGGAACATCCACATCGGCACCATGGCCGGGAAGTTGAACGGCGTGATGCCGGCGACGACACCCAGCGGCTGGCGGATCGAGGCGACGTCCACCCGGTTCGACACCTGCGTGGACAGCTCGCCCTTCAGCTGCACGGAGATCCCGCAGGCCAGCTCCACGATCTCCAGACCGCGCGCGACCTCGCCGAGGGCGTCAGAGTGCACCTTGCCGTGCTCGGCGGTGATCAGCTCGGCGATCTCGTCGCGGTGGGCGTCCAGCAGCTCGCGGTACTTGAACAGGACCGCGGTGCGCTTGGCCAGCGAGGACTCGCCCCAACTCTCGAACGCCGCCTTGGCGGAAGCGACCGCGGTGTCCACCTCGTCCACGGTCGCGAAGGCGACCTGCTTCTCCTGGGCTCCGGTGGCCGGGTTGTAGACGGGTCCGAAGCGGCCGGAGGTGCCCTCGACCGGCTTGCCGTCGATCCAGTGGGTGATGGTCTTCATGGTGCGAAAGTGCCTTTCGTAAGGGGAAGTTCAGTAGTGACGGCGGCGTCCGGCGACGTGCTGGTCGTAGCGTTCGCGGGCCTCGACGGCGGACTCGCGGGAGGCGACCTCGGCGACCGGCACGTCCCACCAGGCCTCGGCGCCCGGCGAGGCCGGGTTCGTGACGTCGGTCTCGACGTACACACAGGTCGGCCGGTCGGAGGCACGGGCCGTGGCCAGCGCCTCGCGCAGCTCGCCCACCGTCTTGGCGCGCAGCACGTCCATGCCGAGGCTGGCGGCGTTGGCAGCGAGGTCGACCGGGAGCGGGGCGCCGCTGAAGGTGCCGTCGGCGGCCCGGTAGCGGTAGTCGGTGCCGAAGCGCTCGCCGCCGACCTCCTTCGACAGCCCGCCGATGGAGGCGTACCCGTGGTTCTGGATGAGGACGATGTTGACCGGCAGGCCCTCCTGGACCGCCGTCACGATCTCCGTGGGCATCATGAGGTAAGTGCCGTCGCCCACCAGCGACCACACGGCCACGTCCGGGGCGGCCTGCTGGATGCCGATCGCCGCCGGGATCTCGTAGCCCATGCAGGAGTAGCCGTACTCCAGGTGGTACTGGCGCGGTGAGCGCGACCGCCACAGCTTGTGCAGGTCGCCCGGGAGCGAACCGGCCGCGTTGATCACCACGTCGTCGTCGCCCACGACCGCGTCCAGCGCGCCCAGCACCTGCGTCTGCGTCGGTACGGCCGTCGCGTCGTCGGCGCGGTAGGCGGCCTCCACGACCGCGTCCCAACGCTCCTTGCCGGCGCGGTACTCGGCCTCGTACGCGGCGTCGACCCGATGGCCGGACAGCGCCTGCGCCAGCCCTTCGAGACCTGCCCTGGCATCGCAGACCAGCGTGCGCGCCGCCAGCTTGTGCGCGTCGAAGCCGGTGATGTTGACGTTCAGGAAGCGCACGTCCGGGTGCTGGAAGAGCGTGCCGGACGCCGTGGTGAAGTCGGTGTACCGCGTCCCCACACCGATCACCAGGTCCGCGGTCCGGGCGAGGTCGTCGCTGACCGCGGTGCCGGTGTGGCCGATCCCGCCGAGGTCGGCGGGGTGGTCGTGGCGGAGCGAGCCCTTGCCGGCCTGGGTGGAGGCGACCGGGATGCCGGTGGCCTCGACGAACGCCTTCAGCGCGGCCTCGGCCTCGCTGTGGTGGACGCCCCCGCCCGCGACGATCAGGGGGCGCTCGGCGGCCCGGATCGCCTCGACGGCCGCCGCCAGCTCGACCGGGTCGGGCGCGGGACGCCGTACGTACCAGACGCGGTCGGTGAAGAACTCCTGCGGCCAGTCGTACGCCTCGGCCTGCACGTCCTGCGGGAGGGCCAGCGTGACCGCGCCGGTCTCGGCCGGGTCGGCGAGGACGCGCATCGCGTTCAGCGCGGACGGGATCAGGGCCTCGGGGCGGGTGATCCGGTCGAAGTACCTCGACACGGGCCGCAGCGTGTCGTTGACCGACACGTCCGCCTCGGTCGGGTGCTCCAGCTGCTGGAGCAGCGGGTCGGGGGCGTGCGAGGCGAAGTAGTCGCCGGGCAGGAGGAGGACCGGCAGCCGGTTGATGGTGGCGAGCGCGGCGCCGGTGACGAGGTTCGTCGCGCCGGGGCCGATCGAGGTCGTCACCGCCTGCGCGGAGAGCCGGTTGAGCTGACGGGCGTGGCCGACGGCCGCGTGCACCATGGACTGCTCGTTGCGGCCCTGGTGGTAGGGCATCACGTCCTCGCCCGCCTGGAGCAGGGCCTGGCCGAGGCCGGCCACGTTGCCGTGGCCGAAGATGCCCCAGGTGCCGGCGACGAGCCGGTGGCGTACGCCGTCGCGCTCGGTGTACTGGGCGGACAGGAACCGCACCAGCGCCTGGGCGACGGTCAGGCGGACGCTCGTGGATTGGCTCATCGGGGGCCTCACTCGGACGGGGCGGTGTAGAGGGGCAGACGGGGGTCGACGGGCTGGTCCGGCCAGGTGCCGCGGATCCAGGCGTGGTCGGGGTGGTCGCAGATCAGCCAGGCGCGCTCGGCCTCGGGACCCGCCATCACGTTGAGGTAGTACATGTGGTGGCCGGGCACGGCCATGGACGGCCCGTGCCAGCCGTCGGGGATCAGTACGACGTCGCCGCCGCGCACCTCCGCCAGGACGTCGGTGTTCCGGCCGTGGCCGGACGGGGAGACGCGCTGGTAGCCGAGGCCGGGGGTGCCGTCGTGGTCGGCGAACTCGAAGTAGTAGATCTCCTCGAGGACCGACTCCTCGCCGGGGCGGTGCTCGTCGTGCTTGTGCGGCGGGAAGGACGACCAGTTGCCGCCGGGGGTGATGACCTCGACCGCGATGAGCTTGTCGCACTCGAAACCCTGTCCATCACCGCCTCCGGCGGGGGCGGCCGCGCCGAAGTTGTTCACCTGACGGCTGCTGTTGCCGGTGCCGCGCAGCTCCACCGGCACCGACGACGCCGGTCCGTACCGGGCGGGCAGCCGCCGCGCGCACCGCGCGCCGGTCAGCGCGAACCGTCCGCCGCCGGTGGACGAGACGGTCGTACGGGCATCGCGCGGCACGTAGGCGAAGTCGGTGACGGCGCTGAAAACGCTGTCACGGCCGGTGAGTTGAAAGAGGTCGTGGCCGAAATCGTCGTCGGACTCGACCGTGCAGCCGCCGTTCAGCGGGAGCACGATCCACTCGCTCTCGCCGGTTTCGAAGGTGTGCGAACCGCCCGGCGGCAGCTCCAGGACCTTCAGGCTGGAGTGACCCCAGCCGGCCTTCTCGGGCGTGACGTCCACGGCGTACGGGCCGCCGAGCGCCTTTCCCGCGGGAAGGTGATACGTCATTGTGTTCCTCCGCGTCACAGTGCGTGTCACAACAGGCCGACGGCCGTGTCCACCGCCGACTCCACGCTGCCCTCGGCCGGGTAGAGCAGCGAGCGGCCTACGACCATGCCCTGAACCGTGGGCAGTCCGAGCGCCTTGCGCCAGCGCTCGTACGCCCCTTCCTGGTCCTCGCCGACCTCGCCGCCCAGCAGGACCACGGGCAGCGTGGACGTCGCCAGGACCTCGGCCATGTCGTCGGGGTCGTCGGTGACGGGCAGTTTCAGCCAGGTGTAGGCCGAGGTGCCGCCGAGGCCGGAGGCGATCGCGATCGACCTGGTGACGGCTTCGGCGGACAGGTCGTTGCGTACCCTGCCGTCGATCCGCCGGGATATGAAGGGCTCGACGAACAGGGGGAGCCGCAGGGCGGCCATGGCGTCGATCGCCCGTGCCGTGGACTCCAGGGTGGTCAGGGAACCGGGGTCGTCGTAGTCGATGCGGACCAGCAGCTTGCCCGCGTCGAAGCGCAGCCGGGCGATGTCCTCGGCGCGGTGGCCGGTGAAACGGTCGTCCATCTCGAAGGCCGCGCCGGCCAGGCCCCCGCGGTTCATGGAGCCCATGACAACCTTGTCGTCCAGCACGCCGAGCAGCAGCAGGTCCTCCAGGATGTCGGCGGTGGCCAGCACCCCGTCGACGCCGGGCCGGGACAGCGCGATGCAGAGACGTTCCAGCAGATCGGCCCGGTCGGCCATGGCCAGGCGCCGGCCGCCCACGCCGAGCGCGCCGCGGGCCGGGTGGTCGGCGGCCACGACCATCAGCCGGCCGCTGTCGCCGATCAGCGGGCGGCGCACCCGGCGGGCGGCGGCCTCCGCGATCGCCTCGGGGTGCCGGGCTCTGATCGCGGTGAGGTCGGGAATGCTGATGCTCAAGAAAGGCTCCGTTCAGGGGTGGCGTGGCCGGCCGTCATGACGCCCGCGCGAGGAGGTCCTCGACCTCGGACCCGGTGGGCATCGCGGAGGAACAGGCGAGGCGGGAGGCGACGAGGGCGCCGGCCGCGTTGGCGTACCGCATGGTTTCGGCCAGATCCCAGCCGGACAGCAGCCCGTGGACCAGCGAGCCGCCGAAGGCGTCGCCCGCGCCGAGACCGTTGGCCACCTCGACCGGCACCGGCGGCACCTCGGCCTCGGTGCCGTCGCGGTGCACCGCGAGCACGCCCTTGGGGCCCTGCTTGACCACCGCCAGCTCCACACCGGCCGCCAGCAGCGCCTCGGCGCACGCCCGCGGTTCGCGGACGCCGGTGGCGACCTCGCACTCGTCGAGGTTGCCGACCGCGACCGTGGCGTGCCGCAGCGCCTCGGCGTAGTACGGGCGGGCCTGGTCCGGGTCGGCCCAGAACATCGGCCGCCAGTCCAGGTCGAAGACCGTGGTGCCGGCCTTGTCCCGCGCCTCCAGGGCGGTCAGCGTGGCGGAGCGGCTCGGTTCCTCGCACAGCCCGGTGCCGGTGATCCAGAAGACGCGGGCCGAGCGGATCGCGCCGTGATCCAGTTCATCGGAATGTATCTCCAGGTCAGGCGCCTTAGGCTGCCGGTAGAAATACAGCGGGAAGTCGTCCGGCGGGAAGATCTCGCAGAACGTCACCGGCGTCGGATACGCGGCGACGGGTGTCACCCAGCGGTCGTCGACACCGAAGTCCTTCAGGGCTTCGTGCAGGTAGGCGCCGAAGGGGTCGTCGCCGGTGCGTGTGATCACGGCGGTGGTGCGGCCGAGCCGGGCGGCGGCGACCGCGACGTTCGCGGCCGAGCCGCCGAGGAACTTGCCGAACGTCTCCACTTGCGCCAAGGGGAGGCCGGACTCCAGGGGATAGAGGTCGACTCCTATTCTTCCCATCGTGATCAAGTCGAAGGATTCGGCTGACTCGGCCATGCGCGACGCTCCTAGAGCTGTACAGGGGTTGCGGGTCCCAAGGGGCCTGCCGCCTCCCAGGTGTAGGACGTGGAGGCCGACGCTGTCAATAGTTTGTACTTACATTCGGACCTGAGTGTGAAATGATGTCTTAACAAAGTATTGACAGCGGGCGCATCTAGGGATTGGATCCCGTCCCAGCGAACACGCCGTGTTCCACGGCACACGACCCGGATCTCCACCGGTCCGGGCCATGGATCCCAGTCATCCCGACCCTTTCCCCCCGTCGCACACCCGTAGCACAGTGAGGTGCAGGAAAGATGGACCGCTCTTACTCCCGCTCCCGCAGGCTGACCTCCGTGGTCGCCGTCGCCGCAGCCGCCGCTCTGACCCTCGCGGGCTGCTCCAGCAGCTCCGGCGGCAAGGAGGCCGAGGAGAGCGCGGAGGGCGCCTCCGCGGGCAAGGCCAACACCCCCCGGATGACGGTCGCACTGGTGACGCACCAGTCGCCCGGTGACACCTTCTGGGACATCGTTCGCAAGGGCGCCGAGGCGGCCGCCGCGAAGGACAACATCAAGCTGATCTACTCCGCCGACCCGAACGCGGGCAACCAGGCCAACCTGGTGCAGAACGCGATCGACCAGAAGGTCGACGGCATCGCGATCACCCTCGCCAAGCCGGACGCCCTGAAGGACGTCGTCGGCAAGGCGAAGGCGAAGAACATTCCGGTCGTCGGTCTCAACTCCGGAGTCAGCGAATGGCAGAACCTCGGCCTGATGGAGTTCTTCGGCCAGGACGAGACGGTGGCCGGCGAGGCGCTCGGCAAGCGCCTGAACGAGGCCGGCGCCAAGAAGACCGTCTGTGTCATCCAGGAACAGGGGAACATCGGACTCACCCAGCGCTGTGACGGCGTGAAGAAGACGTTCGAGGGCACGACCGAGACCCTGAACGTCAACGGCACGGACATGCCGTCCGTGAAGTCCACGATCACCGCCAAGCTCAAGACGGACAAGGACATCGACTACGTCGTCGCCCTCGGCGCCCCGTTCGCGCTGACGGCCGCGCAGTCGGTGGACGAGGCCGGCAGCGAGGCGAAGGTCGCGACCTTCGACCTGAACAAGGAACTGACCGGAGCGATCAGCAAGGGCGACATCGAGTTCGCGGTCGACCAGCAGCCCTACCTCCAGGGCTACCTGGCGATCGACTCCCTGTGGCTCTACAAGAACAACGGCAACTACATGGGCGGTGGCGAGGCTCCGGTGCTGACCGGTCCGGCCTTCGTCGACAAGACGAACGTCGAGAAGATCGACGCGTTCGCCGCGAAGGGCACTCGGTGATGAGCATGACCCGACAGGCTGAGCCGGCGGTGACCACACCGCCGGCCTCCGGCCCCGGCAAGGAATCCGACGGGCGGACCCGGGAGCGGCCGCTGGCGCTGCGCCTGCTCGCCCGCCCCGAGGTCGGCGTCTTCCTCGGTGCCGTCGCGGTGCTGATCTTCTTCCTCATCACGGCACCCGCCGTGCGCGACGGCAGCTCGATGGCGAACATCCTGTACCAGTCCTCGACCATCGGGATCATGGCCCTCCCGGTCGCGCTGCTGATGATCGGCGGCGAGTTCGACCTGTCCGCCGGTGTCGCCGTGATCACCTCGGCCCTGACCGCGAGCATGGTCAGCTACCAGCTGACGATGAACGTCTGGGTCGGTGTGATCGTCGCCCTGATCGTGTCCCTCGCGGTCGGTCTGTTCAACGGCTGGCTGCTCGTCAAGACCGGGCTGCCGAGCTTCCTGGTCACCCTCGGCACGTTCCTGATCCTCCAGGGCGTGAACCTGGCGGTGACCAAGCTGATCACCGGCAACGTCGCCACCGACGACATCAGCGACATGGACGGTTTCGAGCAGGCCAAGGCGATCTTCGCCTCCTCCTTCGACGTCGGCGGCGTACAGGTCAAGATCACCGTGGTGTGGTGGCTGGTCTTCGCGGCGCTGGCCACGTGGGTGCTGTTGCGTACCAAGTACGGCAACTGGATCTTCGCGGTCGGCGGCAACCAGGGCAGCGCCCGCGCCGTCGGTGTGCCGGTGACCTTCACCAAGATCTCGCTGTTCATGCTGGTCGGCTTCGGCGCCTGGTTCGTGGGCATGCACCAGCTGTTCTCGTTCAACACCGTGCAGTCCGGCGAGGGCGTGGGCCAGGAGCTCATCTACATCGCGGCGGCGGTGATCGGTGGCTGTCTGCTGACCGGCGGCGCCGGCTCCGCGATCGGCCCGGTCTTCGGTGCCTTCATGTTCGGCATGGTCCAGCAGGGCATCGTCTACGCCGGCTGGAACCCGGACTGGTTCAAGGCCTTCCTCGGCGTGATGCTCCTCGGCGCCGTCCTCATCAATCTGTGGGTCCAGCGCACGGCGACCCGGAGGTGACCCGAATGACCAGCAAAGAAACCGGCACCCACGGCGCCGTCCTCCAGGACGAGGCGCCCGACCAGGACGCCCCGATCGTCGAACTGCGCGGCGCGGGCAAGTCCTACGGCAACATCCGCGCCCTGCACGGCGTCGACCTGAAGGTCTTCCCCAGCCAGGTCACCTGCGTCCTCGGCGACAACGGCGCCGGCAAGTCGACCCTCATCAAGATCATCTCGGGGCTGCACCAGCACACCGAGGGCGAGTTCCTCGTGGACAACGCACCGGTGCGCTTCACCACCCCGCGCGAGGCGCTGGACAGGGGCATCGCCACGGTCTACCAGGACCTCGCGGTCGTCCCGCTGATGCCCGTGTGGCGGAACTTCTTCCTCGGCTCGGAGATGACGAAGGGCCCCTGGCCCGTCCGCCGTCTCGACATCGAGAGGATGAAGAAGACCGCCGACGAAGAGCTGCGCAACATGGGTATCGTCCTGGACGACCTGGAGCAGCCCATCGGCACCCTGTCCGGTGGTCAGCGCCAGTGTGTGGCGATCGCCCGCGCCGTGTACTTCGGCGCCCGCGTCCTCATCCTGGACGAACCCACCGCCGCCCTCGGCGTCAAGCAGTCCGGCGTGGTCCTGAAGTACATCGCCGCCGCCCGCGACCGCGGCCTCGGCGTCATCTTCATCACCCACAACCCCCACCACGCCTACATGGTCGGCGACCACTTCAGCGTCCTGCGCCTCGGCACCATGGAACTGAACGCCTCCCGTGACGACGTGAGCCTCGAAGAACTCACCAACCACATGGCCGGCGGCACCGAACTGGCCGCACTCAAGCACGAGTTGTCCCAGGTACGCGGCGTCGACGTCGAGGAACTCCCCGAAGAGGCGGACCTCACCGCACCCGTGGCCTCCTCCGAAGGGAAGTCCTGACATGACCCCTGCGCTGGACCGCATCCGGGTCGGCTCGGCCCCCGACTCCTGGGGCGTGTGGTTCCCCGACGACCCCGTCCAGGTGCCCTGGGAACGCTTCCTCGACGAGGTCGCCGAGGCCGGCTACGACTGGATCGAACTGGGCCCGTACGGCTATCTGCCGACCGACCCGGCCCGGCTGACCGACGAGATCACCAGGCGGAACCTCAAGGTGTCCGCGGGCACGATCTTCACCGGCCTGCACCGCGGCCCGTCCGTCTGGGAGTCCACCTGGCAGCACGTCAGCGAGGTCGCTTCGCTCACCCAGGCCATGGGCGCCGAGCACCTCGTCGTCATCCCGTCCTTCTGGCGGGACGACAAGACCGCCGAGATCCTGGAGCCGCCGGAGCTCACCGCCGAGCAGTGGGCCCACCTCACCAAGGGCATGGAGCGGCTCGGCCACGAGGTGAAGGAGCAGTTCGGCCTCGACATCGTGGTGCACCCGCACGCCGACACCCACATCGACACCGAGGACCACGTCGAGCGCTTCCTCGACTCGACCGACGCCGACCTGGTCAACCTCTGCCTGGACACCGGTCACTACGCCTACTGCGGCGGCGACAGCGTCAAGCTGATCGAGACCTACGGCGAGCGCATCGGCTATCTGCACCTCAAGCAGGTCGACCCGGAGATCCTCGCGGACGTGGTGAAGAACGAGATCCCGTTCGGCCCCGCCGTCCAGCGCGGTGTGATGTGCGAACCCCCGGCGGGCGTACCGGAGTTGGGTCCGGTCCTGACGGCCGCGCAGAAGCTGAACGTGGACCTGTTCGCGATCGTCGAGCAGGACATGTACCCCTGCGAGCCGGACAAGCCGCTGCCCATCGCGGTCCGTACCCGCAAGTTCCTGAGGTCCTGCGGCGCCTGAGGACCGCCTGACGACCCGAAAGGACGGCCGATCACCATGACCCAGCGTCCGCACACGCTCGGAGTCGCCGTCATCGGCACCGGAAAGATGGGTGCGGACCATGTGCGCCGCATCCAGGAGGTCACCAGCGGGGCACGGGTGACCGCCGTCGTGGACGTCGACGCGGAGCGCGCCAAATCGGTCGCCGCCCGTGTCGACGGCTGCACCGCCCACACCGACCCGGCCGCCGCGATGGCGTCGGCCGACGTCGACGCGGTGATCGTCGCCTCGCCGGGCCCCGCCCACGAGGCGGCGCTCCTCGCGGCCTTCGAGCACGATCTGCCGGTGCTGTGCGAGAAACCCCTCACCCCCGACGCCGCGTCCGCGCTGCGTGTGCTGCGGGCCGAGCACAAGCTCGGCCGACGCCGGGTCCAGGTGGGCTTCATGCGGCGCTACGACGCCGAGTACATGAAGCTCAAGTCCCTTCTGGGGACGGGGCAGTTGGGCCGCCCGCTGATGCTCCACAACCGGCATCGCAACGTCGCCAGCCCGCCCGGCTGGACGTCCGAGATGCTCATCAACGACTCGGTGACGCACGAGATGGACGTGACCCGCTGGCTGCTCGGCCACGAGATCACGGCCGTCACCGTGCTGGCCCCGACGCCGTCCGGGAACGCGCCGGACGGCATCCGGGACCCGCAGTTCGTCGTCTTCGAGACCGACGGCGGCGCGATCGTCGACGTCGAGATCTTCGTCAACTGCGGCTTCGGCTACCAGGTCCAGGCCGAGGTGGTCTGCGAACGCGGCACCGCCCGCGTCGGCGACGGTCACGCCATGGTCACCAACGCGGCCGGACGCTGGGGCGGCATCATCGCCCAGGACTACATCGAGCGGTTCGCCGACGCCTACGACCGTGAGGTCCAGGCCTGGGTGGACGCGACCCGGCGCGGCGAGGTCACCGGCCCGAGCGTCTGGGACGGCTACGCCGTGGCCGCGGTGTGCGAGGCGGCCGTACGGGCGCTGGAGGACGGCGGCCGGGTACCGGTGGAGCTGGTGGACCGGCCCGCGCTGTACGTCTGAACCACGAGCGGAGGGCCGGGGAACCCCCCGGCCCTCGGTTCGGGTCGCCGCTCTCAGCCGGCGAGCGCCGTACGCGGCCGCGGCTCGAAGCCCGCCGCCCGGTAGGACGCGTCGATCAGCGACATCGTCGCCAGCGCGTCCTGAGCGTCCAGCGGGAGCGGACCGTCCCGGCGTATGTGCGCGGCGAGCGCCTCCAGTTGGTACGTGTACGACGAGCGCGTGCCCAGCCGCTCCGTCCGCTCCCCGTCCGCCGTGCGCACCACCACCCGGTCGTCCAGGTGCGGCAGCACGAAGTTCGGCGCCAGTGCCTCGCCCCGGGAGCCGACGATCCGGCAGCTCATCTCCATCTCGCCGTACGCCATGTGGCAGCGCGCCGACGCGGTCGCCCCGCCCGGGAACGCCAGCTCGGCGTCCAGCCACTCGTCGACGCCCGGCGCGCCCGGGCGCTCTGAGCCACGCGCCGAGACCAGCCGTGGCGCACCGCCCGCCCAGGGCGCGAGCATCCGCACCGCGTGCAGGCCGTAGCAGCCGAGGTCCATCACGGCGCCGCCCGCCAGAGGGAGCGACCAGCGCGGATCGAGGTCGCCGGGCGCGGGGATCGCGACCAGCGTCTCCACGCGCTGGAGTTCGCCCAGTTCACCGCTTTCGAGGAGCTCGTGCAGGCGCCTGGTGACCGGGTGGAAGAGGTAGTGGAAGGCCTCCATGAAGACGGTTCCGGCCTTGCCCGTGGCGTGCAGCACCTCGGCCGCCTCGTCGGCGTTGCTCGCCGACGGCTTCTCCGTCAGGACGTGCTTGCCGGCCGCCAGCGCGGCGAGGTTCCACGGACCGTGCAGACCGTTGGCGAGCGGGTTGTAGACGACCTCGACCTCCGGGTCGGCGAGCAGGTCGGCGTAGGAGTCCACCACCCGCTCCACATCGTGCTCGTCGGCGAACGCCGCCGCACGGGACCGGTCGCGCGCGGCCACCGCCACGAGGCGGTGGCCGGTCGTGCGGGCCGGGCCGACGAGGGAGAGCTCGGTGATGCGTGCCGCGCCCAGCACGCCGATGCGCAGCGGTTCCCGGCCCGAGTCGTTCATCCCTGCCGAACCTCCTCGATCGTCACCGGACGGTGCTCGTGCAGCGACAGGGTGCACGCGTCGGCGATCCAGCCCGCCTCCAGGGCGTCCTCGATCGTGCACGGCGAGGGCCGGCTGCCGGCCACGACCTCGGTGAACGCGGTGAGTTCGGCACGATAGGCCTCGGTGAAGCGGTCCATGAAGAAGTCGTGCGGGGTGCCCGCCGGGAACGTCACGCCGGGCTCGACGGAGCGCAGCGGCAGCTTGTCCTCCAGACCTACGGCGATGGAGTCGTCGAATCCGTGGATCTCCATGCGGACGTCGTAACCCCGGGCGTTGTGGCGGGAGTTGGAGACCACCGCGATCGTGCCGTCGTCCAGGGTGAGGATCGCGCCGGTGGTGTCGGCGTCGCCCGCCTCCTTGATGAAGTCGGCACCCCGGTTGCCGCCGACGGCGTACACCTCGGTCACCTCGCGGCCGGTCACCCAGCGGATGATGTCGAAGTCGTGCACCGAGCAGTCCCGGAAGATGCCACCGGAGGCGGCGATGTACGCGGCGGGCGGCGGCGCCGGGTCCAGCGTGGTCGAGCGCACGGTGTGCAGCTTGCCCAGCTCGCCGCCGCGCACGGCGGCGCGGGCGTTGACGAACCCGGTGTCGAAGCGCCGGTTGTAGCCGATCTGGATGGGCACGTCGCTGTCCCGGACGGCCTTGAGCACCTGGACGCCCTCGGCCATCGTCTTCGCGACGGGCTTCTCGCAGAACACGGGGACACCGGCCTCGACACCGGCCAGGATCAGCGCCGGGTGGGCGTCCGTCGCGGCGGCGACGACGATGCCGTCCACGCCGGCGGACAGCAGGGCCTCCGGCGAGTCCACGACCTCGGCGCCGAACCGCTCGGCGGCGGCCTTGGCGGCGTCCGCGAACGGGTCGGTGACGACGAGGGAGTCGACCGCGTCGAGTCCCGAGAGGGTCTCGGCGTGGAAGGCGCCGATACGGCCGAGGCCGAGGATTCCGATGCGCATGGGGATGGGGCTCCTTGAAAGCGGTGGTACGGGGAGAGGGGGAGAGTCAGTCGAGTCCGCCGAGTACGTTCTGGTCCCAGTCGATCACCGACCCGGTGACCACTCCGGACCGCTCCGACAACAGGAACACCACGAAGTCGGCGATCTCGTCGGGCTGGCCCAGCTTGCCCATCGGGAGCCCGGCGGCAGCCGACTCCCGCCAGTCGTCCGCGGCGCCGTGGAAGGCCTTCTGCGTGGCGTCCTCGCCCTCCGTCGCCGTCCAGCCGATGTTCAGGCCGTTGATCCGGACCCGGTCCCACCGGTGGGCGTGCGCGGCGTTGCGGGTCAGCCCGATCAGACCGGCCTTGGCGGAGACGTACGGGGCGAGGAACGGCTGCCCGCCGTGCGCCGAGGACGTGATGATGTTGACGATCGTGCCGGGCGCCTTGCGCGCGACCATGTCCGAGACGGCGGCCTGCATGGCGAAGAACGGCGCCTTGAGGTTGATGGCGATGTGCTGGTCGAACAGCTCGGGCGTGGTGTCCAGCAGCGTTCCTCGGGAAGTCAGCCCCGCCGAGTTGACCAGGCAGTCGATACGGCCGTACGCGTCGACGACCTCGGCGACGGACGCCTTCGCCCGCTCGGCGTCCGCCAGGTCGGCCTGCACGAACATGGCCTTGCCCCCGTCGGCGGCCAGCTCGGTCACCAGGGCCTCACCCGGTTCCGGGCGGCGCCCGGTGACGGCCACGACCGCCCCCTCGCGCACGGCCGCGCGCGCGACGGCCGCGCCGACGCCCTGGCTGCCGCCGTTGACGAGGACGACCTTGTCGTCGAGAAGTCCCATGTCTCTCCGGGTCCTTTCAGATCAGCTCGGCTCGGGTCAGCTCTGACGCCGCTCGGCGCCCGCCCGCAGTTCGTCCCGCAGCGCCTCGGGGGTCCACCCCTCGCCCAGCGCACGCCGGACGACGTCCGCCTGGGCCGGCGGGGCCAGACCGTCGACCGGGGGGTCGCTGTCGAGGTTGGTCGGGAAGGGGTAGCCCTCCGCGCTCGCGGCGATCACATTGGCCGCCCACGCCTCGTCCACGCCCGCGCCGAGGCGCTTGAGCAGCACCGGGTAGACCGCGTTCGCGACCGCCTCCCGGTCCACCGTCTCCATCGCCCGCCCGAACGCGGAGGACACCTGGAGCAGGTTCGCCATCCGCCGGATGTCCGCCGACCGGTTGGTGCCGGCCGCGTGGAACAACGCCGGGTTGAAGAAGCACGCGTCGCCCTTGGCGAGCGGGAGCTGGACGTGGTGCGCCTCGAAGTACGCCTGGAACTGAGGCAGTCGCCACGCGAGGTAGCCGGGCTCGTACGTCTGCGAGTACGGCAGATACATGGTCGGCCCGGACTCCACCGGCATGTCGCAGTGCGCGACGGCACCCTGGAGGGTGAGCACGGGGGAGAGGACGTGGACATGGGCCGGGTAGCCGGCCGCGACCTCGTTGGAGAGGAACCCCAGGTGGTAGTCGCGGTGCACCGTCTGTGCCGCACCGCCCGGGTTGACCACGTTGACCTGCGAGGTCACCTGGTAGCCGGGACCGAGCCAGGCGGCCGAGACCAGGGCCAGGATGTCGTTGGCGTAGTAGTCGGCGAACGCCTCGGGGTCGTGGAGCGCCGCCTTCTCCAGCGCGTTCCACACCCGGTCGTTGGCGCCCGGCTTGGCGAAGTGGTCACCGGCGGTGGCGCCCGCGGCACGCTGCTCGGCGATCAGCGCGTCGAACACACCGCTCAGCCGGTCGACGACGTCCAGGTCGGCGAAGGCGCCCTGGAGGACCACGATGCCCGGCCCGTCGGCGAGGGCCCGGACCAGTTCGGCCCGCACCGCACGGGGGTCGTCGGCCTTGCGCAGCCGGTAGCTGTCGTAGACCAGGACATCGCGCTCCACGACGGAGGCGTACGGGTAGTCCGCGAGGGCCGTGGTCCGCTCGACCAGTCGGCGGAACTCCGCGAGGTCGCAGTCGCGCTCGGACAGCCAGGCCCGGCGGTGTACGGAGGTGAAGGACATCGGTGTCCTCTCGGTGACAGGGGCGACTCAGCGGTGCCATTCTTGTCATGACAATCCCGTCGAACAACCAGCAGGCATCCATCAAAAACCCCTCAGGAGCCGACGCATGGGTCACCCCTTCCCGATCCGGGAGATCGCACGTCAGGCGGGCCTGAGCGAGGCGACGGTCGACCGGGTGCTGAACGGCCGGGGCGGCGTGCGGGAGAGCACCGCGCGGGAGGTCCAGCAGGCGATAGCCGACCTGGACCGACAGCGCACCCAGGTCCGGCTGGTGGGCCGTACCTTCATGATCGACATGGTGGTGCAGGCGCCCGAACGGTTCACCACGGCCGTGCGCGCCGCCCTGGAGGCCGAACTGCCGTCCCTGCACCCGGCCGTCGTGCGCTCGCGCTTCCACTTCCGCGAGACCGGGCCGGTGGCGGAGCTGACCCGGACGCTGGACCGCATCGCCCGGCGCGGCTCGCAGGGCGTGATCCTGAAGGCCCCCGACGTGCCCGAGGTCACCGCCGCGGTCGCCCGGCTCGCGGAGGCCGGCATCCCGGTGGTGACGCTGGTGACGGACCTGCCCGCCACCCCCCGCCTCGGCTACGTCGGCATCGACAACCGGGCGGCGGGCGCCACCGCCGCCTACCTCATGGGCCAGTGGCTCGGCGACCGCCCCGGCAATGCGCTCACCAGCCTCAGCAGCGGCTTCTTCCGCAACGAGGAGGAGCGCGAGATGGGCTTCCGCAGCGCCATGCGGGCCCTGCATCCCGACCGCACCCTGGTCGAGATCGCGGAGGGGCAGGGGCTGGACGCCACGCAGTACGACCTGGTGCGGGCCGCGCTGGCACGCGATGCGGACATCCGCGCCGTCTACTCGATCGGCGGCGGCAACATCGCCACGCTGCGGGCCTTCGAGGACGCGGGCCGTGTGTGCGCCGTGTTCATCGCCCACGACCTCGACCACGACAACACCCGCCTGCTGCGCGAACACCGCCTCTCCGCCGTCCTCCACCACGACCTGCGCCAGGACCTGCGCGAGGCCTGCCACCTCGTGATGCGGGCCCACGGCGCGCTGCCGCCCGCGGGGCCCACGACGCCGTCGGCGATCCAGGTGGTGACGCCCTACAACATGCCCACACCCATCGGGTGACGATCGAGGGCGCGCGTCTGGCGTGTACGCCCGCTCGCCGGGGCCCGGCTCCCTACGGTCGTGAGCATGTGGAAATCGATCCCGGACGGTGGGCCCGAGCGGCTGGTGGCGCTCGCCGACGGCGTGTTCGCCATCGCCATGACGCTGCTGGTCCTGGACTTCTCCGTGCCGCGGGAACTGGGCTCGGACCAGTACGACGACGCCCTGCGCGAACTGATCCCGAACCTCGCCGCCTATGCTCTCAGCGTGCTGGTGCTCGGCGCCTTCTGGCGTGAACACCGCCGGATCTTCGGCTACGTCCGGCAGATCGACGGACAGGTGATCACGCTGACCATCGTGGGCCTGAGCGTCGCGGCCCTGCTGCCCTTCCCCACGAAGCTCCTCTCCGAGTACGGCACGGAGCCCGAGTCGGTCGCCATCTACTCCGCGACGGTCGCCGCCCTCGGCGCCGCCGACCTCGCGGTCCTCCTGGTCCTGGTCCGCCGCCCCTGGCTCCGCGAGGCGGCCGAGCCGCCGGAGGGCTTCGGACTCTTCGTGCTCGACCTCGCGGTGACCGTCGTGGTGTTCCTCGCGGCCGTCCCGCTCGCCCTGGCCTACGGCCAGGCCGCCATATGGCTCTGGCTGGCCATGGCCCCGATCAAGGTGACCATCGGCCGCCGCGCCCAACGCGCAGGCTGACACCACCTGCTGTCACCCTCCGGCGGCGACGTCCACCTGGGCAATGGCAGTGCCCACCGACGCACGCTGCCCCCGCCCGTCACCCTCCGGCGGTCACGTCCCACCCAGGCAATGGCAGTGCCCACCGACGCCTGCTGACCCGGCCCGTCACCCTCCGGCGGCCACGTCCACCCATGTGCCGCTCTCCGCCGACCACGCCATCGCGTCGAGTACGGCGGCACTGTGCACGGCATCGTCGAGGGTCGCCCCGTACGACGTGTCGTCGGTGATCGAGCGCAGGAAGCGGTAGGCCTCGATCACCTTGAGGTCGTCGTAGCCCATGGCGTTCGCCGCGCCCGGCTGGAAGGCGCCGAACTCGCCGTCGTGCGGGCCGACGTACACCGTGCCGACCGGCTGGTCCTGGTAGGTGGTGCCCTGGCTGACGCCGAGTTCGCCCATGCGGCGGAAGTCCCAGAAGAGCGCGCCCTTGGCGCCGTGCACCTCGAAGCCGTAGTTGTTCTGCTCGCCGACCGAGACCCGGCAGGCCTCCAGCACCCCGCGGGCACCGGAGGCGAAGCGCAGCAGGCAGTTGACGTAGTCCTCGTTCTCGACCGGGCCGAGCTCGCCGGTGGCGAGGGTGTGCCCGGCGGTGGCGCCGGTGGGGCGGGCCCGCTCGGGCACGAAGATCGCGGTGTCGGCGGTCAGCCGCTCGATGTCGCCGAGCAGGAAGCGGGCCAGGTCGGCGCCGTGCGAGGCCAGGTCGCCGAGGACTCCGCTGCCGCCGCGCTCACGCTCGTAGCGCCAGGTCAGGGCACCCTGCGGATGGGCCGCGTAATCGCTGAAGAGGCGGATGCGGACGTGTGTGACGGTCCCGATCTCGCCCGAGGCGATGAGCTCGCGCGCGGCCTCGACGGCGGGCGCGTTGCGGTAGTTGAAGCCCACCGCGCTGCGTACGCCCGCCTTGCCCGCCGCGTCGGCGACCGCGCGGGCGTCCTCGGCGGTCAGGCCCACCGGCTTCTCGATCCAGATGTGCTTGCCGGCCTCGGCCATCGCGACGCCGATCTCCCGGTGCAGGAAGTTCGGAGCGGTGATGCTGACGGCCTGGACGCGCGGGTCCGCGGCCACCTCGCGCCAGTCCCGGGTCGTCGAGGCGAACCCGAACCGCGCGGCGGCCTCCTCGGCCCGGCCCGGCACCTCCTCGGCGACGGTCACCAGGTGCGGGCGCAGGGGCAGTTGCGGGTAGTGGTGCGGGAGACGGGCGTACGCCTGGGTGTGCACCCGCCCCATCCAGCCGAATCCGACGACGGCGACGCCGAGCGTGTCCACCATTGCAGCCCCTCGTCCTGAATCTGAGGTGTCCTTGGACCGTCCTTGGACCGGTCCATTTCCTGTCCAGGCCACCATGGGCGGGGCCCACTACCGCTGTCAACCCTCACCCCGACGCTTTGACAAGGTGAGGTGCCTGTGGAACGGTCCATATCCATGAGACCGCCGACGATCCGTGACGTTGCCGAACGGGCCGGCGTCTCCAAGTCGCTGGTCTCGCTCGTGCTGCGCGGCTCCGAGCAGGTGCGCCCCGAGAAGCGGGAAGCCGTCCTGCGGGCCGTACGTGAACTCGGCTACCGCCCGAACGCCGCCGCGCGCAGCCTCAGCGAGCAGCGCACTCGCACGGTCGGCGTCCTCCTGAACGACCTGCGCAACCCCTGGTACGTCGACATGCTGGAGGGCCTGAACTCCCTCCTGCACGACAACGGCCTGCACATGCTCCTGGCCGACGCCCGCCTCAACCGCCGTACCGGCCAGGACCCCGCCGGCCCCTTCCTGGACCTCAGGGTCGACGGCCTGGTCGTGGTCGGCACGCTGCCCGACCCGGCCGCCCTCGGGCCGGTGGCCGAACGGCTCCCGGTCGTGGTCGCCGGCGCACGCGAGCCGAGCCTGCCCGGCGTGCAGGTCGTCGCCAACGACGACGAGCGGGGCGCCCGCCTGGTCACCGAGCACCTCATCGGCCTCGGCCACCGGCGCATCGCGCACATCGCCGGGTACGGCGCGGTGGGCGAGCTGCGGCGGCGCGGCTTCGAGGCGACGATGCGGGCGCACGGCCTCGCGGAGGGGGCGGTGGTCGAGCCCAGCGACATGACCGAGGAGGGCGGTTACCGCACCACGGTCCGGCTGCTGAGCCGCGCGGACCGGCCGACGGCGGTCTTCGCCGTGAACGACATCGCCGCGATCGGCGCGCTGTCGGCGGCCGAGGAGTCGGGACTACGGGTGCCGCGTGACGTCTCCGTCGTCGGCTACGACAACACGAGCATCGCCCGGCTGCGCCACGTCTGGCTCACCACCGTCGACAACGCCAGCCACGAGGTCGGCCGGCGCGCGGCCCGCTGCCTGCTCGACCGGTTCGAAGGCGGCGGGGGAGCCGGCGAGGTCCAACTCGCCCCGCCGACGCTGGAGATCCGGGGCTCGACGGCGGCCCCGCCCGCCGGTGGACCGCGCAGAGGCTGACCGCGCGGAGGCTGATCGCTCAGAGGTTGATCGCGTACGCCTTGCGCAGCGTCTCGTGCACCGTCCAGGTCGTACGGTCGCCCTCGCGCAGTACGGCCATGTCGCCGGGCCCCACCCGCAGCGTCGGCCCGCCCGCGAACTCGATGGTGGCCGACCCGCTGATCACGACGAACAGCTCGTCGGCCTCCGTGTCGGTGACCACGCCGGGCGTGATCTGCCAGATGCCCCGCACCTGACGCCCGTCCGCGGACTCCCACACCACCTTCCCGGTCACCTCCGGTGTCCCGGAGACGATCTGCTCGGGGTCGAGGGGCTCGGGTTCGAGCTCGGCGTCGGGAATGTGGAGTACGAAGCTGTGCGTCATGCGGCGACCCTAGCGGCGGCGCGCCGGGGAGGGCGGTGGACAGACTGTGGGGTTTCGGCAGGTGCGGGCGGACACTCCGTCCGGCACGCAATACGGCGGACAAAATTGTTGACAATTCTGTTTGGCTAGATTTACGTTCGACAGGCACTCACTCAGGGAGGGCACATGCCGAAAGAAGCTGGTCCGAGCACTGGAGAGCAGGCCAAACAGCATGCGCTCGCGCAGCTGCGGCAGGCGATCCTGCACGGCGAGATGGCACCGGCCCAGCGGCTGGTGGAGAACGAACTCGCCGAGCAGTTCGGTGTGACACGGGCCAGCATCCGCGCGGCACTCATCGATCTGGAGGCCCAGGGACTGGTCGAGCGGATCCGCAACCGTGGCTCACGGGTGCGGGTGGTGACCGTGGAGGAAGCGGTCGCCATCACCGAGTGCCGCATGGTCCTGGAAGGACTCTGCGCGGCCAAGGCAGCCGTCGCCGCCAGCGACGCGCAGCTCACCCACCTCGCCGACCTCGGCGAGGCGATGACCAAGGCCGTGGCCGACGGCGAACCGATGACGTACTCCGAGCTGAACCAGGAACTGCACGCCAGAATCCGGGAGTTCTCCGGCCAGCAGACGGCCGTGGAGCTGCTGGAGCGGCTCAACGCACAACTGGTGCGCCATCGCTTCCAGTTGGCGCTCAGGCCCGGTCGTCCCCAGCACTCCCTGAACGAGCACCTGGCCATGATCGAGGCGATCCGGGCCAGGGACCCGCAGGCGGCCGAGGCGGCCGTCCGCGCCCACCTCACCAGCGTGATCGAGGCACTGCGCGACTGATCGCGACGCGCGGGGCGGGCGCCCACCTGTCACCAAGGAGATCAGAGAATGACTCAGGCCAACGCGCCCGCCGGCCCACGTTCCACACTCGTCATCACCGCGCACGCCGGGGACTTCGTGTGGCGTGCGGGCGGTGCCATAGCCCTGGCCGCCGCGCGCGGCGAGAAGGTCACCATCGCCTGTCTGACCTTCGGCGAGCGCGGCGAGTCCGCCAAGGCGTGGCGCGAGGGGCGGAACCTGGACGAGATCAAGGCGATCCGGCGCGACGAGGCCGAGCGCGCCGCCGCGACCCTCGGCGCCGAGGTCCGCTTCTTCGACGCGGGCGACTACCCGTTGCTCGCCACGCCGGAGCTGACGGACCGACTGGTCGACGTCTACCGGGAGACCCAGCCCGACGTCGTGCTCACTCATCCCACCGAGGATCCCTACAACGGCGACCACCCGGCCGCCAACCGGATGGCCGTCGAGGCCCGCATCCTCGCGCAGGCAATCGGCTACCCCGGTGACGGCGACATCATCGGCGCCCCGCCGGTCTTCTACTTCGAGCCGCACCAGCCCGAGATGAGCGGCTTCCGGCCCGAGGTCCTCCTCGACATCACCGAGGTCTGGGACACCAAGCGCAAAGCCATGGAGTGCCTCGGCGCCCAGCAGCACCTGTGGGACTACTACACCGACCTCGCCGTCCGCCGCGGTGTCCAGCTCAAGCGCAACGCCGGACCCAACCTGGGCCTCGCCCACAAGACCATGGCCGAGGCGTACATGCGCCCCTACCCGCAGATCGCGAAGGAGCTGGCATGAGCGGCGTGATCGTCACCGACCCGCCCAAGGCGGAGCTGAAGGACGTCGACGCGCTGGCCGGCTTCGGCGTGGCGACGGTGAGCGAGGCGATGGGCCGAACCGGCCTGCTGGGCCCGGGAATCCGTCCCGTCCAGCAGGGCGTACGGGTGGCCGGCACGGCGGTCACCGTACTGAGCTGGCCCGGCGACAACCTCATGATCCACGCGGCCGTCGAGCAGTGCGGCGAGGGGGACCTGCTGGTCGTCACCACCACCTCGCCCTGCACGGACGGCCTGTTCGGAGAGCTGTTCGCGACCGCCCTCCAGCAGCGCGGCGTACGCGGTGTCGTGATCAACACGGGCATCCGCGACACCCAGGAGCTGCGGGACATGGGCTTCGCCGCCTGGTCCCGGGCGGTGTCCTCGCAGGGCACGGTCAAGGCCACCGGCGGTTCGGTCAATGTGCCGATCGCCATCGACGGCCAGGTGATCCGCCCCGGCGACGTGATCCTGGCCGACGACGACGGAGTCGTGGTCGTCCCTCGTGAGCGCGCCCGCGAGACGGTCGAGCGCTCCGAGGCCCGCGAGGCCAAGGAGGCCGCCACCCGCGCCGCGTTCCTCGACGGCCAACTCGGCCTGGACCGCTACGGGTTGCGGGAGAAGCTGAGGGATCTCGGCGTGGTGTACCGCACGTACGAGGAGCACGAAGGAGTACGGCCGTGAGCGAGGAGGTGCCCTGCCTGCTGATGCGCGGCGGCACCTCCAAGGGTGCCTACTTCCTGGCCAGGGACCTCCCCGACGACCCCACGGCCCGCGATGATCTGCTGCTGCGCGTCATGGGCAGTCCGGACGAGCGCCAGATCGACGGCCTGGGCGGCGGGCACCCCCTCACCAGCAAGGTGGCCGTGGTGTCCCCGTCGGCCGATCCACGGGCGGACGTCGACTACCTCTTCCTCCAAGTCGCCGTCGACCGAGCGGAAGTGAGCAGCCGTCAGAACTGCGGCAACATCCTCGCCGGGATCGGCCCGTTCGCCGTGGAGCGCGGGCTGGTGCCGGCGGGGGAGGCGGAGACCTCCGTACGGATCCGGATGGTCAACTCCGGCGACCTCGCCACCGCGACCTTCCCCACCCCGGCCGGCCGGGTGGCGTACACGGGGGACGCCGAGATCTCCGGTGTGCCGGGCACGGCTGCCCCCGTGGTGATCGAGTTCCCGCCGGGCGCCGGGAAGTTGCTGCCCACCGGCAACGTCGTCGACACGATCGACGGCATCCCCGTGACCTGCGTGGACAACGGCATGCCGACCGTGCTCGTGCGGGCCACCGAGCTCAAGGTCACCGGCTACGAGTCACCCGAGGACCTGGAGGAGGACCCCGGGCTGGCCGAACGGCTCCGGCAACTCCGACTGGCGGCAGGCGAGTTGATGGGCCTCGGCGATGTGTCGGACACGACCGTCCCCAAGGTCAGCCTCCTCGCCCCGCCTCGCCAGGGTGGCGCGATCACCACCCGCACCTTCATCCCGGTCCGCTGCCACACCTCGATCGGCGTGCTCGGCGCCGCGAGCGTCGCCGCCGGCCTCAGGACCGAGGGCAGCGTCGGGGCGGACATCGTACGGCTCCCGGCAGCGGGCGACCGTATCCGCATCGAGCACCCCACGGGCTTCCTGGACATCGAGAGCAGCCTCGGCACCGACAGCGCCGGCCTGCCCACCGCACGCCGAACGGCCGTCGTCCGCACCGCCCGCAAGATCTTCGACGGCACCGTCTTCCCCAGGTCCGCCGAGACGGCCCCACCGACCGCACCCACCCCCGGAGGTCCCCGATGACCCCGCCGCTCGGCGACATCGCCCACATCGGCCACGCCCAGCTGTTCACCCCGGACCTGGACGCCAGCGTCGCGTTCTTCACCGACTATCTGGGACTCACCGTCAACGGGACGCAGGGCGACACCGTCTATCTGCGGACCTTCGACGACTACGAGCACCACAGCCTGGTCCTCACCGCGCGGGACCGCCCCGGCCTCGGCCGCCTCGCCCTGCGCACCTCCAGCGAGGAGGCCCTGCACCGCCGTATCGAGGCCATCGAGGCGGCCGGCGGCACCGGCACCTGGGTCGAGGACGAACCCGGCATCGGTCGGCTGTACGTCACCACCGACCCGGACGGGCACGAACACGCCCTGTACTGGGAGAGCGAGCACTACCGGGCCCCCGACGCGCTGCGGCCGGCACTGAAGAACCAGCCACAGGCCAAGCCCAACCGCGGGGTCGGCGTACGGCGACTGGACCACGTCAACTTCCTCGCCGCCGACGTGCTCGCCAACGCCGAGTTCCAGGAACAGCTGCTCGGCGCCCGGGCCACCGAGCAGATCCAGCTCGACTCCGGGAAGATCGGGGCGCGTTGGCTGACCTTCACGAACAAGTCGTACGACGTCGTCTACACCTCGGACTGGACCGGATCCACCGGCCGGCTGCACCACATCGCCTTCGCGGCCGACACCCGTGAGGACATCCTGCGCGCCGCCGATCTCGCCATCGACACCGGCGTGTTCATCGAGACGGGCCCGCACAAGCACGCCATCCAGCAGACGTTCTTCCTGTACGTCTACGAGCCCGGCGGCAACCGCATCGAGCTGTGCAACCCGCTCACGCGACTGGTACTGGCTCCCGACTGGCCGCTGATCACCTGGACCGAGGCCGAGCGGGCCAAGGGCCAGGCCTGGGGCCTGAAGACGATCGAGTCCTTCCACACCCACGGGACCCCGCCGATCGACTGAGACGGCCTGCGCACCAGGAGCTTCTGTCCGCACCTTGGATTGTCGCTGAGATTGTTGACAAAAGTGTTGACTCTCCAGGGTCCGCTCCTTAGCGTCTGGCGCACAAACGCACGAGAGGAAAACAAGGATGTCCTCCTCCCCCTCCCCGACCGCTCGCGTCGGCAGACTGGCCGTGACAGCCGTCGCCCTGTGCTGGCTGGCCGTGCTCTTCGACGGCCTGGACATGTTCATCTACGGCTCGGTGCTGCCCCACATGCTCGCCGAGAAGGCCCTCGGCCTCACCCCCGACCAGGCGGGTGACCTGGGCAGTTACGCCACCTTCGGCATGCTGGTGGGCGCGCTGACGGCCGGCACGGTCGCCGACCGGATCGGCCGCAGGAAGCTGATGGTGGCCTGCGTCGCGCTGTTCTCGCTGGCCTCCGGGCTGTGCGCGATGGCGGGCAGCGTCGAGGTGTTCGGGCTCGGCCGGACCCTCGCCGGGATCGGCCTCGGCGGTCTGCTGCCGACCGCGATCAGCATGGTCTCCGACTACGCCCCGCGCGGCCGCGCCGCCCTCACCATCGGCATGCTGATGACGGCCCACCATGCGGGCGGCATCCTCTCCGCGTACGTCGCCCTGTGGGTGGTCGAGCCGCTCGGCTGGCGGGCCGCCTTCTGGTTCTGTGTGCTGCCGCTGCTCTTCGTGCCGGTGCTGGCCCGCTTCCTGCCCGAGTCGCTGAGCTTCCTCGTCGCCAAGGGTCGCGCCGAGGAGGCGCGCGAACTGGCCGGCCGCTACGAGGTCGAGCTGCCCGCCGCCCCGGCCGGCCGACAGGCCGCCACCGACCGCTGGAACGCCCTGGTCAACCTGTTCCGGGGCGGCGAATGGGTCCAGACGCTGCTGTACTGGCTGGCCTCTTTCGGCGGTCTGCTCCTCGTCTACGGCGTCGCGACCTGGCTGCCCACCCTGATGCGCAGCGAGGGCTACAACCTCGGCTCGGCGCTGACCTTCGTGGTCCTGTTCAACCTCGGCGGCATCGTCGGCATGCTGGTCGCCGGACGCGCCTCCGACCGGTTCGGCGCCCCCAGGATCTCGGCGATCTGGTTCGCGCTGACCGCCGCCGGAGTGTTCCTGCTCAGCGTCCACATGCCGCTCGCGCTCACCTTCACGGTGGTCTTCCTGACCGGTGTGTTCCTCAACAGCGCGCAGACCATGATCTACGCGACCGTCTCGATCCGCTCGCGCCCCGAGAACCGCGCCACCGCCGTCGGCTGGACCTCAGGGATGGGGCGCTTCGGGGCCGTGTTCGGACCGTGGCTCGGCGGCCAGTTGCTGGCCGCGAACAAGGGCGACTGGGGCTTCACCGCCTTCGCGCTCGCGGGCCTGTCCTCCATGGTCTTCATCGGCATCGCCGCGCTGCGCGGCTCGACCGGGACGGCTCGGACCGGCGGGGAGAAGGAGCTGATCGGCGCGCACTGATAGGCGGGCGTCGAACGAGGGGGCGAGGACATGTGCCGTCCGTCGCAGCTCACTGCGGCGGGCGGCGCCATTCATATCTAATGGCCCGTCATATGTACTGATCGTCCGAACTGGGATATTCGACGCTCTCGCGTATTGTTGCGTCATATGCCCGCTGTGACGCGTGGCGGCTTTCGGTGCGCCGGGGGCAAGTGAGTTGACTGGTGAAGGGGGACGGGGGACGTGGTGGCTCTTCTCGCGGTGGTGGCCGTAGTGGGGTACATGGCCAAGGCAGGCCTGCCGTGGTGGGTGGTCGCGGCCGTGGCGCTTCTGACGGCGGGATTCGCCGCGGGGGTGTCCGGGGGTCCGGCCCGCGGTGCCCGCGGCACCCCGGCTCCCGCCCCGGCGGACCGGCCCACGCCGCCCCGCTTCGACGACAGCTCGACGGCCTCGCCGGTCCCGGTGAACGCGGCGGCCGCCGCTTCGGACGGCTGGGGTGCGGAGACGTCGACCGACGAGGCTAAGGCGCGCGCCCTCAGGTGAGGCGCCGCCCCGGCTCGCGCGCAGGTGCCCTGCCCTCCATGGGCCAGGCCATCATGGAGGGCGGCAATGATGGGTCAGGGTTTCGGACCGGTCTGCGTGAGACGCGCATGAGGTAGGGTTGACCCGCATGATCACGCGCTCCGCCGCGTGGGACGCACCGGGACGTGGCGCAGCTTGGTAGCGCACTTGACTGGGGGTCAAGGGGTCGCAGGTTCAAATCCTGTCGTCCCGACCAGCTCTTTTGCAGGTCGGAGGCCGTTCTCTCGAACACGGGAGGGCGGCCTTCCGTGTTTCCGGCCGCCCGCGTGATCACCCGACGGCGTCGGTCCGCGCGCAGTCCTGCGTGACCCGCAGCTCCGCCCACCGGCTCGTCCCGCCGGCGCCCACCCGCACCCCGCACCGGGTCGCGAGCGCCGTCACGATGTCGAGGCCGCGGCCGTGCTCGTCGGGGTCGACGGCACAGGGTGACGGCTGTGCCGGGATCGCGGGGCCCATGTCGTTCACGTCGACGCGTACGGCTTCGTACCCGCCCTCCCGGCAGCGTGACAGGCGCAGCGTCGCAGGGGGCAGCGCGTGGACGATCGCGTTGGTGAGCAGCTCCGAGACGACCAGCATCACGTCGTCCCGTACCTCGTCGGCCAGGTTCCAGCCGGCGAGCACCGGGCGTATGCGTCGACGTATGCTCGACACGGCGTCGGGGGAGTGCGGCAGCGAAAAGACGTGTTCCACTTCCCCGCGCGGCGCGGCGTGGAGCTGCGCTGTGGTCATGTGTCCTCCTTCTCGGGGAAGCCCTGCCGGCTGCCGACCGGACTTGAGAACGCTAAAGGCCGACATCTGAGCAGTCAACGAACATCGGTCGGCATTACCGAACGAGAGCCCCGAATCGGAAAAAGCGGGACTACCATCGCTTCATGGCCGGCCCAGTCCAGTCGATAGAGCGGGCGGCGGCGATCCTGCGCCTGCTCGCCAGTGGCTCACGTCGGCTGGGGCTCGGTGAGGTGGCGTCCTCGCTGGGACTCGCCAAGGGCACCGCCCACGGACTCCTGCGCACCCTGCAACACGTCGACTTCGTGGAGCAGGACCCGGCGACGGGGAAATACCAGCTCGGGGCGGCCCTGCTGCACCTCGGCACCAGCTACCTCGATGTCAACGAACTGCGCTCGCGCTCCATCAACTGGGCCGACGCCCTGGCCGCCCGCAGCGGCGAGGCCGTGCGCCTGGGGACGCCCCTGGAGGGCCAGGTGCTCGTCATCCACCATGTCTTCCGGCCCGACGACACCCTCCAGACCCTGGACGTCGGCGCGCTGCTCCCGCTGCACGCCTCCTCCCTCGGCAAAGTGCTGCTGGCCTACGGGGCCACACCCGCCGACCCCGTGCTGGAGGGCGAACCGGAGGCGTACACCCGGCACACCCTGGTCCACCCGGAGGAGCTCAACCGCGCCTTCGCCGAGATACGGGAGCTGGGCTGGGGCGCCGAAGTGCAGGAGATGAGCATGGGCGCGGCCGGGATCGCCGCCCCGATCCGAGGACAGGGCGGACTCGTGGTGGGCGCGGTCGGAGTGTCCGGCGCCGTCGAACGGATCTGCGACACCAGAGGCCGGCCGCTGCCGGCGCTGATCACCGTGCTACGGGAGGCGGCACGCGCGATCTCCAGAGACCTGGGCGCGGCCCGCTGGTAGGTCACCGGCACCTCCGCGACTCATCGGGAAGGCGAGGCCGATCATGGTTGACCGGTATGTGATGTCCATCGACCAGGGCACCACGTCCACCCGCTGCATCCTGTTCGACCACGGCGGGCGGCTGGCCGCTGTCGCCCAGCGCGAGCACCAGCAGTTCTTCCCCCGCCCCGGCTGGGTCGAGCACGACGCCACGGAGATCTGGCGCAACCTTCAGCGCGTGGTCCCCGAGGCGCTCTCCAACGCCGGTATCGAAGCCGCACAGATCTCCGCCATCGGGATCGCCAACCAGCGCGAGACCGCCGTGCTCTGGGACCCCCGCACCGGCGAACCCATCGGCCACGCGATCGTCTGGCAGGACACCCGCACCGCGCCCCTCATCGACGAACTGCGGGAGGACCCGGGGGAGGAGTTCTTCCTCGAACACTGCGGGCTCCCGCCCTCGACGTACTTCTCCGCGCCCCGCATCCGCTGGCTGTTCGACAACGTCGAAGGGCTGGAGCAGCGCGCCCGCGACGGAGAGGTGCTGTTCGGCACCATCGAGAGCTGGCTCATCTGGAACCTCACCGGCGGCCCCGACGGCGGTCTGCACATCACCGACGCCACCAACGCCAGCCGCACCATGCTCATGGACATCCGCACGCTGACCTGGGACGAAGCGCTCATGGACTTCTTCGGGGTGCCCCGTGCGATGCTGCCGGAGATCCGTCCCTCCGCCGAGCGCTACGGCGAGGCCCGCGCCCTGCTCCCCGGCGTGCCCATCACGGCCGCCCTCGGCGACCAGCAGGCGGCGCTGTTCGGCCAGACCTGCTTCTCGCCGGGCGAGGCGAAGTGCACCTACGGCACCGGCAGCTTCCTGGTGATGAACACCGGCACGGACCTCGTACGATCCCAGCACGGCCTGCTCACCACGGTCGCGTACAAGATCGCGGACCAGCCCACGGTCTACGCCCTGGAAGGCCCCATCGCCGTCACCGGCTCGCTCGTGCAGTGGTTCCGGGACCGGCTGGGACTGATCCACAGCGCCCCCGAGATCGAGACACTGGCACGCACCGTCGAGGACAACGGCGGCTGCTACATCGTCCCCGCCTTCTCCGGCCTGTTCGCACCGCACTGGCGCAGCGACGCGCGCGGCGTCATCGTCGGCCTCACGTCGTACATCACCAAGGGCCATCTGGCCCGCGCCGTCCTGGAGGCCACCGGCTGGCAGACCCGCGAGGTCGTCGACGCCATGAACGCCGACTCCGCGCTCGCCATGAAGCAGCTCAAGGTGGACGGGGGCATGACGTCCGACCATCTGCTCATGCAGATCCTGGCCGACGTGCTCGACGTCCCCGTCGTGCGCCCGCTCGTCCACGAGACGGTGTCGCTGGGCGCGGCCTACGCGGCCGGGCTCGCGGCCGGCTACTGGCCCGACCTCCAGGTCCTGCGCCGCAACTGGCACATGGCCGCCCAGTGGCTGCCGGACATGGATCCCGAACGGCGGGAGTGGGAGTACGACTCCTGGAAGCGAGCCGTCGAACGGTCCCTGGGCTGGATCCGGCCGCCGAGCCGCCCCTGACCGCCTCCCGGCCCCCACCGGTCGTTCAGCGGCCGGCCAGCAGCCCGCGCCCGCGCAGCACCCGCCGCTCCAGCGGGCTGAAGATCAGCAGGTCGATGGCGATGCCGACGAGCAGGATCAGGAAGATCGCCAGGAACACCTGGGACATGCTGCTGTTGTTGCGCCCGTTCTCCAGCAGCTGGCCCAGGCCGACCCCGAGATCGGGCGAGGAGGCGATGATCTCGGCGGCCATCAGCGACCGCCAGGAGAACGCCCAGCCCTGCTTCAACCCCGCCAGGTAGCCCGGCAGCGCCGCCGGCATCACCACATGCCGCGCCTCGCGCAGTCCGGTCGCGCCCAGGGTGCGCCCGGCGCGCAGGAACAGCGGCGGGATCTGGTCGATACCGGCCACGAGACCGTTGGCGATGGAGGGGACCGCGCCGAGCAGGATCACGGCGTACATCATCGAGTTGTTCAGACCCAGCCAGAGCACGGCGGGCGGCACCCAGGCGACCGACGGCAGCGACTGGAGACCGGACAGGATCGGCCCGATCGCCGCGCGCACGAACCTCACCCGCGCCACCAGCAGACCCAGCGGCGTGCCGATCACCAACGCCAGCAGGAAGCCGAGCAGGCCGCGCGAGACGGACGTCCAGATGTAGTCGAGCAGCGTGCCCTGGAGCCACGCCTCGCGGACCTCGCCCCACACGTCGGCGGGCGAGGGCAGCTTGTACACGGGGACGACCTCGGCCCACACGAGCAGCTGCCAGACCACCAGCACCAGCGCGACGGCCGTGACGGGTGGCAGCACCTTGCGGACGAGGGTCTCGCGCAACGACGTACGGCCGACCTGTACGGAGTCCAGCGCGTCGAGCCCGGCCTCCAGTCCGGCGAGGTCGTTGCGGTCGTTGGCGGTCGTGTCAGTGCCGGCCATGGCGGCGGATCTCCCCACGCAGTTCTTCGGTGATCTCAGCGGACAGTTCGGCGACCGCGGCGTCCTCGATACGGCGCGGCTGCGGAATGCCCACTTCCCATTCCCGGGCGATACGCCCCGGTCGCGAGGACAGCAGGACGACGCGCTCGGCCAGCCGTACCGCCTCGCGGACGTTGTGCGTCACGAACAGGACCGACACACCCGTCTCCCGCCAGATGCGGGTCAGTTCGTCGTGCAGGACGTCCCGGGTGATCGCGTCCAGCGCGGCGAACGGCTCGTCCATCAGCAGCAGCCGGCTGTCCTGGGCGAGCGCGCGGGCCAGGGCGACGCGCTGGCGCATGCCGCCGGAGAGTTCGTGGACGCGCTTGCCGTACGCGCCCTTCAGACGGACCAGTTCGAGCAGTTCCTCGGCGCGCTCGCGCCGCTCGGCCTTCGCGATCCCGCGCAGCTTCAGGGCGAGTTCGATGTTCTTGCCGGCCGTCAGCCACGGGAACAGCGCGTGCTCCTGGAACATCAGGGCGGGTCGGCCGTCCGTGCCGATCGAGCCGGCGGACGGCAGGTCCAGCCCCGCGACCAGGTTGAGCAGGGTGGACTTGCCGCATCCGGACGCTCCGAGGAGGGTGACGAACTCACCGGGTGCGACATCGAGCGTGATGTCGTCGAGGACGAGTTGCTGACCGGCGGGGCCGGCGAAGGACTTCGAGACATGCTCGATGCGGGCTGCGTACGGCGCCGTCGTGGTGTCCTGGGCGGCCTTGGCGGACTTGGCGAGGGCTGTCGCCATGGTCGTCACCTCCTGGATCTCGTCGAAGGGTGCTTGGTGGGCGGTGGGGCCTACTTGACGCCGAGTCCGGCGTCGTCGACCTCGGGTTCGCCCTCGGCCTTCAGGACCTTGTTGAGCGGCGCGAGGTCGTAGATGCCCTTCAGGTCGGGCTGCTCCAGCAGGCCGGCCTTGACCGCGTGCTCCGCCTCGGTGTCGAGGGTGGCGGCCAGCGGGTCGTCCAGGAATGTGATCGACTTCCAGGCGGGGTCGATGACATCGGCGGGCAGGGCCTTGCCGGAGAGCTCCTCCAGGGCCTTGTTCGCGGAGGCCTTGGCCTTGTCCGGGTCGGCGTTGATCCACTCGTTCGTCTTCACCGAACCGCGCAGCACGGCCTCGACGACGTCCGGGTGCTCCTTCAGGAAGCTCTGCGACACGATGATGTTCGTGATCACGAACTTCTTGTCCGGCCACAGGTCGGCCTCGTCGAGTAGCACCTCGGCGCCCTCGGCGACCAGCTTGGAGGCTGTCGGCTCCGGCACCCACGCGCCGTCGATCGAACCGGACTTGTAGGCGTCCGGGGTGACCTTGTTGTCGGTGCGGACGACCGACACATCGCCCTTGCCGCTCTCCGCGTCGACCTTCCAGCCCTGCTCGGAGATCCAGTTGAGCAGCGCCACGTCCTGGGTGTTGCCGAGCTGGGGGGTGGCGATCTTCTTGCCCTTGACGTCCTTGACGGACTTGATCTTCTTGGGGTCGACCACGAGCTTCACGCCACCGGACGCCGAACCGCTGATGATGCGCAGGTTCTTGCCGGCCGCCTTGGTGTAGCCGTTGATCGAGGGGGAGGGGCCGATCCAGCCGATGTCGATGGAGCCCGAGTTGAGCGCCTCGATCTCCGAAGGACCGGCGTTGAAGGTCGACGCCTTGATCCTGGTGCCGCCGAGCTCCTTCTGGAACAGGCCCTCCTGAACGCCCACCAGCGCGGTGGCATGCGTGAGGTTGGGGAAGTAACCGATCTTCACCTCGTCTACGGAGAGCTTCTTCGCGTCCGCCGCGACCTGGGTCTGCTTGTCGTCGTCGGTGGACTGGGCGCCGTAGCCGCAGGCGGTCAGCAGCAGCGGGAGCGCCGCGGTGGCGGCGAGGATGCGCAGGGCGGAGAGCGGTCTTGCGGCAGACACGGAGGTGTCCCTTCAGGGGTGGGTGATCAGGGAGGGAGGGGGAGAGGCAGAGAGGTGCGGCGGGGGAGGTACGGCGAGGGAGACGGGCAGCCCGTTCGGCGCGCACCGGCGCGCGGGAGGTCTCAGCCGAATCGACAGATGGCGCTGGACGTGCGGCCGAGGTCGATGTGGTGGCGCCGGGTCAGGAGGGGCAGCGTCAGGCTTGAGCCGTTCATCGCTCGCATGGCCCACCCCCCGGTTTCGCGGATCCCTAGTTTTCCTACCTGGTTGATGGGGATCGTGACAGAAGGTGGCGCTCACCCCAAGAGGCTGTTCACATGCTGGACTCGGCGATCTCGATTGCTGGTACGAGGGGGAGGTTCGCGGGTGGGGGTCCAGGCGGGTTCCCGCTTGTTCCCTAGAAATCCGATCGAATTACTAGGGAACTGTTGACCCTCGTCCGAGGAGCGGGTCAGGATGACGCCATGACGATCGCCCCACCGGCTCCGACCTCCCTGTTCGGCGACCCCGGGCGGGGCGACGACGCGCCGTCGGCGGACGGACCGGTCGACTGGCCGCACATCGCGGCCGAGTTGGCGGACGACCTCGCCACGGACGCCGTCGAGCGCGAGCAGGCCGGCCAAACCCCGTACGACGAGGTCACGCGACTGCGGGAGTCGGGTCTGCTGACGCTGCTGGTCCCGGCTCGACGCGGCGGCGGGGGTGCCGGCTGGCGGACGGCCTACACGGTCGTACGGACCGTCGCCGCCGCGGACGGCTCCGTCGGCCAACTCCTCGGCAGCCACTACTTCCTGTCCTACTGCGCCCGGTTCTTCGGCGGGCCCGACCGTGCCGCGCGCATCGAGCGGGCGTCCGCGGCGGGGGAGTGGTGCTGGGGCGGCGGTATCGCCTCCCACGAACCGCCGCTCATGCTCACACCGACGGCGAACGGCTATCTGCTGGACGGCCATCAGCGCTGTGGTTCCGGAGTGGGGGTCGCCGACCGGTTGCTGGTCCGTGCCGCCGTGCCCGGTGCCGGGGAGCCGCTCGCCGTACTCGTCGACCCCGCCCATCCGGGGCTGGTCAGCAGCCCCGGCGGGGACACCTTCGGCCGACGGTTGACCGGCGCGGGGAGTGTGGCCTGCGACTCCGTGCCCGTGGGGCATGACGACGTGCTCGGCTCCCTCTCCTCCGACGTGGGGGCCCTGACGCCCCTCGCCGGCCTCGCCGTGCCGACCGCACGGCTGGTGTCCGCCCAGTTCTGTCTCGGCATCGCGGAGGGGCTGCTCGGTGAAGTCCGTGAGCAGGGCCGGGCGGTGCCTGATGGGTGGGACGTCTATGCGCGTGACCAGTACGCCCAGGACACGTACGCCCAGGACGACACGTACACGCAGGACTCATATGCGCAGGACCCATATGCGCGCGACCCACATGTGCGGGACCCCTACGTGCGAGACCCCTACGTGCGAGACCCCTATGTGCGGGACGCCTATGTGCGGGACTCATATGCGCGTGATCCATATGTGCTCACCGCCTATGGCGAACTCACCGTCGCCGCACGCGCCGCGTCCGCTCTCGCCGACCAGGCGGTGGATGCCCTGACCGGCGGCCTCGCGCGGGGCGAGGACCTCGACGACGAGGAATGCGCGGAGATCACCGTGCTCGCGAGCGCCGCCGAGGCCGCCGCCGCGCGGGCCGCCCAGGAGATCACGACCCGGGCGCTGGATGCCGTCGGCGCGTCCGCCGCGCACACCCGGCACGGCCTGGACCGCTTCTGGCGTGACACCCGCGCGCACACCCTGCGCGAACCTGTCGCCCATCGGCTGCGCGAGGTCGGGGACTACTTCCTCAACGGCGCTCATCCTCCGTTCAGCCTTCCCGCCTGATCCGGGGTCGGCCGGTGAGGACCGGTACGGCCGTGAGGGATAATCTCGGCATGCGGATCTCGGCCAGAGCGGACTATGCGGTGCGGGCGGCGTTGGAGCTGGCCGCGGCGGGGGACGACACCTCGCTCAAGGCCGAGGCCATCGCCGAGGCTCAGGGCATCCCGCACAAGTTCCTGGAGGGCATCCTCGGCGACCTGCGCCGGGGTGGCCTCGTGACCAGCCAGCGGGGCGGCAAGGGCGGCTACCGGCTCGCCCGTCCGGCGGACTCGATCGCCATCGCCGAGGTCATCCGGCTGGCGGACGGCCCGCTCGTCTCGGTGCGTGGCGTACGGCCGCCCGACCTGTCCTACATCGGCCCCGCGGAATCCCTGCTGCCGCTGTGGATCGCCGTGCGGGCCAACGTCCGCAAGATCCTCGGCGAGGTCACGCTGGCCGACGTGGCGGCGGCGAAGCTGCCCGACGACGTGCTGAGTCTCGCGGACGACCCCGAGGCCTGGACGAATCCCTGACGGACGGGCTGCCCGGGTCTCAAGGGTTCAGTCGGCCGGCTTCTCCCACACCGACACATGCTTGCCGCTCTCGCCGGTGAACGGTTCGCGTGTCCAGCTCTCCCACCGGTCGCGCAGCCGCAGACCGGCGAGCCGGGCCATCAGATCCAGTTCGGCCGGCCAGACGTACCGGAACGGGATCGACCAGTGCTCGGCGCGGCCGTCGACGATGGTGACGTAGTTCGAGCTCATCGCCTGGGTGGCGACGTCGTAGGTGTCGAACGCCCACTGGGTGTCGCTGATGCGGAACGGTACGGCCGTCTGCCCGGGAGGCAGCCGGCGCAGCTCGGGCACGCCCACCTCGACGACGAAGCAGCCGCCGGGCCTCAGATGGGCGGCGGCGTTGGCGAAGCAGTCGACCTGGGCGTCCTGGGTGGTGAGATTGCCGATGGTGTTGAAGACGAGGTAGGCGAGCGCGAACTCGCCGGCCACCCGCGTGGTCGCGAAGTCCCCGATCGTCACGTCCACGGCGTCACCGCCGGGCTTGGCGCGCAGCCGGTCCACCATGGCGCGGGACATGTCGATGCCGTGCACCGGAACGCCCCGGTCGGCCAGCGGCAGCGCGATACGGCCGGTGCCGACGCCGAGTTCGAGTGCCGGACCGTCGCCGGCCAGGTCGGCCAGCAGGTCCACCGCCGGTTCCACCACATCAGGGCGGAACATGTCGGCGGCCGACGCGTCGTAGTCGGCCGCGATGTTCTCTCCGAAGTAGCCGTCCTCATCGATCACACCGCGACCGTAGCGCCGGGCGCGGCGTCGGAGCACGCGCTTTTCCCAGTGCCGGGTGTCGACACAGGCGTGGCCGGAGACGTCGCCCTCCCCCGAAGGCGGCGTCCCCGGCCACTTCCCCCGGCGCCGGACCATGGACCGCGTTGTCCGTGCGCTTCAGCGGGTGTGCCGTCACCAGCACATGACCGCTGTGTCCCCCGATCCCCAGTTGGCATAGAGGCGCACTCGTACGAAGTAGCGGCGGCCCTTCACCAGGCGGGCCTTGATCGTGGCGTTGTGCGCGGTGCCGCCGTCGTCCTGGGCGGTGAGGTAGCGGGGTTCGCCGTCGCGTTCCTCGAAGATCACCACCAGGGTGTCGCTGTCGCCGAACGTGCCCACCGTGTACTCGCGAGTCTCCGGCGGCTCGATGACGAAGTCGGCCTGCTCGGCCGGTCCGAGGCGCAGCGGTGCGGAGCGGAACGGCACCAGTTCGCGCGGCCCCGAAGGCTCGGTCGGCGGGTACCAGCGGCGGACGAACTTGCGGTCGGCCTCGGACAGTACGCCCGGCGGGTTCAGGCCCGCGCGGAACTGCTCCGGCTCCAGGATCAGCCCGGCCGAGAAGGGATACTCCATGATCGAGTGCGGGTCCCAGGCGGAACCGTTGACTTCGTTCGGGTCGAGCTTGCGCAGGATGTTGAAGAACGTCCGGTCCCGGCTCCAGAAGTTGGGCGGACCCGCCAGATCGGCGTACACGGCTTCGTCGTCCCAGTGGATCCCCGCGAACGGGCTCTGGTGCTCGTGCAGCATGCCGAGCGCGTGCCCGATCTCGTGCAGTGCCGTGCCGCGTTCCCCCGGCACGGTCAGGTCCCAGCCGAAGTTCATGGTGCGCTCGTTGAGGCCGACCCGCAGCGCGTCCTTGCCGACGGTCGACCAGGAGCCGTCGCCGAGCTGGAACCCGATGCGCAGCTCGGCCTCCGACCGGTCACGCACCTCCTTGAACGACAGCCCGATGCCGAGGTCCTGCCACTCCTGGAAGCACTCGCGCACCACGTCCTGCTGTTCCTTGCCGCCGACCCAGGAGACGCGTCGGGTCTCGCCGGTCTCCGGGTCGTGGACCGAGGATTTGTCCGTGTCCCGGTCGAAGAAGCAGTAGTGCAGCACGGTGCCGCTGACCCACATGCGGTGCCCGCTCACGAGCGCGTCGAGCCGCTCGGCGGCCAGCCCCGGTGTGAAGGCGGGTGCCGACTGCTGCGCGAGGGAGCAGTAGCGAGCGGTCATGCGAACAGACTGCCGTCGGGCCGCCCCGGGCGCCTGAGTCGAGGGCTACTCAAGTACCCGTGTATCAGACGTGAGTCACCGCGCTCTCCATGACGTGACGACACTCGAACGCGAAGCGAAGACCCTGGAGCTGCCCTGGCCGTTCACCGGCCGGGAGGACGAACTGGAGCTAATCCGCGGCGCCCTGACCGCGACCCGGCACGGCATCGTGGTCACCGGCCCGGCCGGCTGCGGCAAGACCCGGCTCGTCACCGAGGCCGTCCGCGGTACCGACTGTGCCCGCGTGGCCGGTACTCCCGAGACCCGCCGTATCCGCTTCGCCGCGTTCGCGCACCTCGTCCCCGAGACGGCCTCCCTGCACGGCGCCTTCCAGCACCTGTCCGGGGTACGGCTGCTCCTGGTCGACGACGCCCATCTGCTCGACGACGCCTCGGCCGCCCTCGTCCACCAGTTGGCCGTGCACGGCCGCACCCGTCTCCTGGTCGTCACCACCGACGGAGCCCCGGCCACCGGCGCGATCTCCCGACTGTGGACCGGTGAACTCCTGCCCCGGCTCAGCCTGCGACCGCTGCCCCAGGAGGAGACCGCCCGACTGCTGACGGGCGAAGCCGCCGGTGTCGGTCTCGAACCGCTCACCGTCAACCGGCTGCACCGCCTGTGCCAGGGCGACTTGCGGCTGCTGCGCGATGTGGTGGACGCGGTGCGCGAACGAGGGCTGCTCAGCCGCTTCCCGGACACGGACGACTGGGCGTGGCGCGGCCCGCTGCCGGTCACCGCGACCGTGCGCGAGCGCACCGCCCACGTCCTGGACCACGGCCGCCCCGAGGAGCGCGACATCCTCGAACGCCTCGCTTTCGCCGAACCGTTGCCCCTGCACCTGGAGCGGGACCGACTCGACCTGCTCACTCTGGAGCGGCTGGAGGCCGACGCCCTCGTCCACGTCGACGACCAGGGCTCCGTCCGACTCGCCCACCCCCTGCACGGCCCGGTGCTACGGGCCGCGGCGGGCCGGCTGCGGGCGCGGCGGCTCTCCCGCACGCCCGAGCAGTACCGTCCCGCCCTGGACGCCGAACAGGCCGCGCTGAGCCGCCGTATCGAGCACGCGGACGTGCGGGCGATGCCGGCGCCGGTGGGGGAGTGGCTGGTGGCCGAGGGCGCGCCGCTGCCGGCCGGATACGCGGCCGTACGCGCCCGGTACACACGGCTGCGCGGCGAGCTGCGAGAGGCGGCGGCATGGGCGCGCGAGGGGCTGCGGGACGGTGGTGACGATCCGTCCTGCCGAGTCGAACTCGCCCTCGCGGCGGCGCAGTCGGGCGATCCGACCGCCGCGCACGAGATCTCGGGTGGCCGCTCCCACGGGGGTGGGGCGGTCACCCGGCCGGCAGCGGCCCGCGGCGACGCCGGCGGGGCGGTCGAGGCGATCGGCGGCGACGCGTACGACGCCGTCCGCGTCGGCGCCCCCGAGCGTGCCGCGGGCCGCCTCACCGGTGTGTTCGCCGAGCACGCCGACGCCCTCGCCCGCGCGGACGGCCCCGCGCTCGACCAGGTGGCCGAACAGCTCAAGGAACGCGGCTTCCTCCTCTTCGCGGCCGAGGCGCACGCCCAGGCCGTGCGCGCCCACCGCGACCCGCGCGCCGCCCGCACCTCACGCACGCGTGCCGTCGCCCTGGCCCGCCGCTGCCAGGGCGCCCGCACCCCGGCCCTGTCCGGTCTCGTCCTGGGCGAACTGACCACCCGGCAGCGGCAGATCGTCACCCTCGCGGCCACGGGGCTGAGCAACCGCCAGATCGCCGAGAAGCTCACCCTGTCCGTCCGCACGGTCGGCAACCACCTCTACAGCGCCTACGCCCGCCTCGGCGCGAGCGACCGGGGCTCGCTGCCCTGGCTGGCGGAACTGCCGGACGCGCGGTCGGCGTGAGGGAGTCGACAGCCCTCACGCGCGCGTCACGCGGCTCCGAACGCCGAGAACGCCCACCCCGTGGCCCGGTGCAGCGCGTCCCCCGGCAGTGCCGCGCGCGCGTCGCGCAGGGCTTCCGCCAGGGACAGACCCTCACCGAGGCCCTTGTGCAGGGCGAGCATCAGCGGCACCACGGCGGCGTCGTTGACGGGGGCCGTGCAGGCCACCACACCCGCCGTGCCCAGCGGCAGCAACGCGGTGACCAGGCCGAGCAGTTCGTCGGCGCCGACGGAGGCGAAGCGGGCCGTGTCGCAGCAGGAGAGGATGATCCGGTACGGGCTGCGGTCCAGGCGCTCGAAGTCGTGCACGATCAGCGGCCCGTCGGCCATCCGCAGCGACGAGAAGAGCGGACTGTCCGCGCGGAACGTGCCATGGGCGGCGATATGCGCCAGCGCGGCCCCGTCGAGCTCCTCCAGCACACGCGGCACGCGCGCGTCGGTGTGCTCCAGGACGACGGCACCGCCGTACCGGCCGGCCAGGTGGGGCACCTCCGCGCCGCCGGTGGCGAGCCCGGGCCCGCGCACCAGCACCGGGCGGCCGCCCGGTGGCGGCTCGGTCTCCCGTGCGCGCAGCCATCCGCTCGCCGACGGCGACACGCTGAGCACCCGCTCCCGCAGCGACGGCAGCAGCGCCCACGGCACCCGGTGCAGCCGCGCGGGCGGCACGACGACGACGGGGCCGTCGCCGAGATGCGCCGCCGCCGGACCCAGCAACAGCTCCTCCAGCCGCCGCCCGGCGGCCTCCACCACCGGCAGCCGCCCCTCGGCGCCCGGATGCGCCAGCCGCCGCAGCCCGGCCTGCACATGCTCCGCCTCGGTCTCCGCCTCGGCCAGCAGCCCGGCCTCGTACCGGCGCACCCGCCCCTGCCCGCACAGCAGCACCTGCACCCGCCCGTCCAGCACGGCGAGTTCGACCAGCCGTACCTCGTCGCCCAGCCGTTCCAGCAGCCGTCCGGGGTCGAAGCGGTCGCCGTCGCCGGGTGTGTCGCCGCGCAGGTGCAGCGTGCGGGACCGGATCTCCCGCTCCAGGCGCCGCTGTTCACGCTCCAGCGCCGGAACCGGCCGGGCCTCCATGCGGGCGGCCTCCGCGCGCGCCGCGATCTCCCGGAACGCCGTCAGGTCGCTCAGCAGCTCCGGATCGGCCGGCGGCCGGGTCGGCGGCGTCGACAGCGCGGTGGCCCGCCAGCGCTCGCTCCACACCAGCAGCCGGCGCGGACTTCCGGAGTCCAGGCTGGCCTGCTGGGCCAGCGCGGCGAGTTCGGCGCCCTGCGCGGTGGCGCGCGCCCTGAGCTCGGAGGCGCCCAGCGTCATCCGGTGCGCGTCGAGCACGTCCAGGCCCCGCCGGCAGGCCTCCAGCACACCCCGCCCCGACCCGGCCGCGCGCGCCCGCAGCGCCTGCGCCGCCCAGCCCGTCATCCGGGCCAGCGGCGGCCCGCTGTGCCGGCCGCGGGCGGCGAGCGCCAGATGCCGTTCGGCGTCCGCCCGCCAGCCCAGACCGAGCGCGATACGGCCCGCGAGCAGCGAGGCCTCCGGCGCGGCCGGCGCGCCGAAGGAGGCCAGCCGCTCGGCGACCGCCGCCGTGTCGGCCACCAGCCGCCCCGAACTGCGTCCGGCGGCCACCCGAGCCTCGATCAGCACCAGCCGCGCGTGGGTCTCCCACCAGGTGCGGCGCTGCCCCGCGAACAGCCTTACGGCCATGTCGGCGCGGGCGATCGCGGTGTGCGCGTCACCCGCCAGCCGGGCGGCACGCGCGGCGGCCAGCAGCAGCTCGGCCTTACGGGTGGACTGTCCGCCGATGCCGTCCAGCACGGCGATCGCCGCGTCCGCCTCCGCCAGCGCTTCCGGGGCGAGCCCGGCCGCCATCAACACCTCGCAGCGGCGGATGTTGAGCATGAAGGTGGGCGTGCCCAGCTTGGCGTACCGTTCCTCGGCCGCGTCGAGCAGCCGAAGCGCCGCCGGGATGTCGCCCGACCGGAACGCCGCGAGCCCCCGGCTCTCCACCGCGTCGGCCTTGTCGTGCTCCTGGCCCGTGGTGTCCCACAACGCCTCCGCCGCCGTGAAGTCGGCGTCCGCCCGGTCCACCGCGCCGAGCGCCAGATGCACGGTCGCGCGCAGCGTCAGCGCCCTCGCCGTCCAGATGACGTCCTCGACCTGCCGCAGCACCGGGATCGCCCGCCGTACGTCCTCCAGCGCCTCCCGGTGGTGCCCCAGGACCCAGCGGGCGTAGGCCCGGCGGAACAGCACGCGCGCGCGGGTGTGTCCGCTGCCCCGCTCGACCCCGCGCTCCAGCGCGGCCATCCCCTGCTGAGTGCGCCCCGCGTGCACCAGTGCGACCCCGAGCGCGGCCAGCGCATCCGCCTCCCGGTCCGCCGACTCCGCGCGCGCCGCGAGATCCCGGGCACGCCGCAGGTGATGGAGGGCGATGCGTATGTCGCCCCAGTCCCGCTGCCAGATGCCGATCACCTGGTGGGCGACGGAGGCGTGCAACGGCGACGGGTCGGCGCCGAGCACCCCCTCCGCCCTCGCCAGTGCGTCGTTCGGGGCGGCGAACACCATCGGCAGCAGTTCGAGAACCGATTCGCTTCCCGCTGTCACTCCACGGATGGTAGTTGCCGCGGAACTGTGCCACACCGGTTTGGCGCTGTATCAATCAGCCACGGCACGGCTCTGACTGATGAACGCCGCCTCAGGGGGAGGACCCGCCATGGCACCACAGCGATTCCACGAGCAGTTCGAGCAGATCCAACGCTCCATGCCCGACGTCCCCCTCGCGATGGGACCCGACGACTCCGCCGAGTTCATCTACGAGAAGGGCTACGTCCTCGTCCGTGACGGCGAGGACGCCCGGCTCGTCGAGGACACCGTGCGCGCGCACTTCACCGCCGAGCCCGAGCTGGTGCAGGACCACGTGCGCCGCGCGAGCCCGGGGACCAACCGCTCCGGCATCACCCGGATCCAGGTCGGTGACCCCGGCGAGGGCGACCGCAGCGCCGACCGCCCCGTCGCGCACGCCCTGCGCGCCCTGCGGGAGACCGAGGGCCGGGCCGGGCGCCGGCTGGTCAGCCGCAACCACCTGGTGTCGATCGCGGTGAACTCCTGCCCCGGCGACGAGCCCGCGCCCGTCGCCCAGGCGGACGGACTCAACCCCGCCGTCGTCGAAGGCGGTTACGACGCGGCGAGCGCCGTCGGCGTCCTGGTCGTCGACACCGGCCTCATGCGCGACTACCGGTCCTCCGCACTGCTGGCCCACACCGACGGCGACGCGCAGCTCAAGGAGTGCGACGACGACGGAGTCCTCCAGCAGTACGTGGGCCACGGCACGTTCATCGCCGGGCTCGTCGCCGCCGTGGCGCCCAACACGAGCATCACCGTGCGCAACTCCCTCAACGACGCGGGCGCCATCCTGGAGTCCGAGTTCGGCGAGAAGCTCTTCGAGGCGGTCGACGCGGACGGCTGGCCGGATGTCCTCAGCCTCTCCGCCGGCACCTCCAACGGCCGCACCGACGGCCTGCTGGGCGTACAGGCCTTCATGCAGGAGCTGCGCGAACAGCGCACCCTGCTCGTCGCGGCGGCCGGCAACAACGGCAGCGCCACGCCCTTCTGGCCCGCCGCCTACGCCGATCTGCCCGAGTACCAGGACGTCGTGCTGTCGGTCGGCGCACTGCGCGGCGACGGCGAGTACGGCGCCTGCTTCAGCAATCACGGCCCCTGGGTGAAGGTGTACGCCCCCGGCGAGCGCCTCACCGGCGTCCTCACCGGCTTCGAGGCGCCGATGCCGTACGTCTACCAGCACTCCACGTACGACGCCTGCCGGTACGGCTTCGGCTACTCCTGCACCTGTGTGTCGCCGCGCCACACCGGCGTGTTGAGCGAGCAGGGCGGCACCGCCAAGCCCGACCAGGTCATGTTCGAGGGGCACGCGAACTGGAGCGGCACCTCGTTCGCCACCCCCCTCGTCGCCGGCATGATCGCCGCCCACATGACCGCACAGCAGGAGAGCGACCCGCGCGTCGCCCGGTACAAGATGCTCGCGGCGAACTCCGGTTACGCGGAGGTTCGGGGGGCGCACGTGGCCGCGCTTCGCCCCGCCACCTGGCGTCCTGTCCCGGTCACGGCGTCGGCTCCTCGGTCATGAGGGTCGGAACCATCCCCTCCGCGGCGTACGATGACTTGCCGTACACGAGGGGTGGGGCTGTGGACCGAGCAGATGTCGGTGCGCTGGTCCAGTCCGCCGTCGACGGCGACGCGGCGGCCTGGAAAGCGCTCGTGGAAGGGCTGAGCCCGCTGGTGTGGTCCGTCGTGCGTGCCCACCGGCTGGGGGACGCCGACGCCCACGAGGTGTATCAGACCGTGTGGTTCCGCTTCGCCCAGAACCTCGGGCGTATCCGGGAACCCGAGAAGGCCGGGTCGTGGCTCGCGAGCACCGCACGCCACGAGTGCCTGAAGGTGCTCAAGAGCCTGCGGCGACTGACCGTGACGAGCGATCCACAACTGCTCGACCGGGTCAGCGAGGACCGTACGCCCGAGCAGTCGGTCCTCGACTCGGAGGAGGCCGCGGCGGAGTCGGAGCGCATCCGCTGGATGTGGCAGGAGTTCGAGGAACTCGGCGAGCGCTGCCGCCAGTTGCTGCGCGTGCTGATGGCGTCGCCGCCGCCCAGCTACCAGGAGGTGTCCGCCGCACTGGGCATCGCCGTGGGCAGCATCGGACCGCTGCGCCAGCGCTGTCTGCGCCGGCTCCGTGCCCGACTCGACGCGCGGGGGGCGCAGTGAACGACGACATGTACGACGACACGACGGACGAAGAGCCCCCGGGCGACGACGGGTTCGACATCGGTCTGCTGGAGGAGGAACTCCGTCAGGCCGCCGCCATCCTGGACCCCGTGCCGGCCGAACTGCGCCGGCTCGCCGTCGAGGCGTTCGCGCTGCACGACCTCGACGCCCGGATCGCCGAGCTGACCTTCGACTCGGTCGAGGACGCCATTGCGGTCAGGGGAGCGGTGGACGTCCCCCGGATGCTCACGTTCCGCGCGGGCGAGGTGACCGTCGACGTGGAGCTGACGGCACAGGGCCTGATGGGGCAGGTGCTGCCGCCGCAGCAGGCGCGGATCGAGGTGCTCGGCGGCCCCCAGACGGCCATGCCGGTGGTCGCCGACGACATGGGCCGCTTCACCAGCGAAGCCCCGCCCTCCGGCCCGTTCGCCCTGCGGCTGCGGACCGGCGGGGAGGTCGTCGTCACGGAGTGGCTGCGGGCCTGATCCGCGGGGTCAGTGTGCGGCGGCCACCAGCGCCGCCAGCGCCTTCGCGAGCCGGGTGAGTCCGGGACCGGCCGGACCGCCCGGCTCCGCCATGTACATGTCCCGGCGGATCTCGATCATCAGGGCGCTGACGCGAGGCTCCTTGCCGTAGAACTCCAGCGGGACGTACGTGCCGCCGAACGGACTGTCCAGTCCCGTCTCCCCGCAGGCGGCGAACGCCTCCCGCGCCGCGGCGAGCAGCCGGGGCGGTGTGTGGAAGGGGTCCGTGCCCAGGCACACCGGCGGACGCGGGCCCTCGCCGTGGAGCTCGTAAGGGAGCGGCTCGGTGGGATAGGAGTGCACGTCGATGATCACCGCCCGTCCGGTGGCGGCGAGCCGCCCCGCGACGGCGTCGGCCATGGACCGTGCGTACGGCTCGAAGTAGCGCTGGACCAACGGCCCGGGGTCGAAGTCGTCGGGCCGCAGGGCCTCCCGGTGCGTGGTGCGCGTGTACACGGCGCCCATCCCGACGGCGAGCATCTCCTCCCGCTCGTCCGGAAAGCGTTCCGGGTCGACCACCAGCCGGGACAGCCGGTTCACGAACCGCCACGGGGTGACCTCCGCCGCCCCCGCCGCCTCCTGCGCGAGCCGCGCGGTGTGCGCGTCGACGATGTGGTCCAGCTCCCGCTCCAGCGCGCGGTCGTCCAGCAGGATCCCGGCGCGCACCTCGGGCGGAATCCGTCGGGCCGAGTGCGGAACATGCAGGATCACCGGCGATTCCTCGGCCCCGGGGAGCAGATCGAACGACGGCTCTGCGGAGGTCATGTGGCCGCTCCCGGGGCGTTGTCAGTGGCGTGGTGCACCATCACAGCATGAGCATCGGAAACCAGCAGGTGACCGCGCACTCCTTCCTGCGCATGCTGTACAAGGACGACTACTACCCCGACCACGTGGTGGACCGGGGCAAGGAGATCCTGCTGCGGTTGTGTGCGCGCATCGAGGCCGAGCAGCCCGCCGACCTGGCCGCGCTGTACACCCTCACGCAGGCGGCCACCGACGAGTTCAACGCCCTCCAGGAGGAGTTCTGGGCCGCCGGCAGCGAGCTGGAGACCGTCGCCCGCGAGGAGATAGGCGAGGAGTTCTGGTTCGTCGCCCAGGCCTACGGCTTCGAGGACGCGGACGTGGAGGAACTGATCGCCACCCGGGACTGGTGACGCCATGACCGTCCACGAGCTCTCGCGGACCGAGGCCCGCCGGATCGCCGTGCGCGCCCAACTGCTGGACGCCACCCGGCCGGACGGGCTGCCGGACCTCGTACGACGGCTGACCCTGCTCCAGGCCAAGCGACGAGGAGTTCGGCGACGGCGTGCCCGAGGAGGTCGGCCGCGAGATCGAGGACCTGGCCCGCATGCCGGAGGTGGAGCTCGTACCGCCGAAGCAGCCGCGGACAAGGCTCCGCCCCGGCCGGGCGGTGCTCGGCCGGGGCGGTTCGCTCAGCAGGCCCAGTCGGGCCCCTTGCGCCCTGTCAGGGGCGCCCGCGTCAGCTCAGGGACGCGAGAGCCTCGTTCCAGGTGGCCGACGGACGCATGACCGCGGCGGCCTTGGCCGGGTCGGGCTGGTAGTAGCCGCCGATCTCGGCCGGCTTGCCCTGGACGGCGTTCAGCTCGTCGACGATCTTCTGCTCGTTCGCCGTGAGCGTCTCGGCCAGCGGGGCGAAGGCCTTGGCCAGCTCGGCGTCGTCGGTCTGGCGGGCCAGCTCCTGCGCCCAGTACAGGGACAGGAAGAAGTGGCTGCCGCGGTTGTCGATGCCGCCGACGCGACGGGTCGGGGACTTGTCCTCGTTGAGGAAGGTCGCCGTGGCGCGGTCGAGGGTGTCCGCGAGGACCTTCGCGCGGGTGTTGCCGGTGGCGGTCGCGTACTGCTCCAGGGACGGCACCAGCGCGAAGAACTCACCGAGGGAGTCCCAGCGCAGGTAGTCCTCCTTGACCAGCTGCTGGACGTGCTTCGGCGCGGAGCCGCCGGCGCCCGTCTCGAACAGGCCGCCGCCCGCCATCAGCGGGACGACCGACAGCATCTTGGCGCTGGTGCCCAGCTCCAGGATCGGGAAGAGGTCGGTCAGGTAGTCGCGCAGCACGTTGCCGGTCACCGAGATGGTGTTCTCGCCGCGGCGGATGCGCTCCACCGACAGCTTGGTGGCGTCGACCGGGGCGAGGATGCGGATGTCCAGGCCCTCGGTGTCGTACTCCGGCAGGTAGGCGTTGACCTTGGCGATCAGGTTGGCGTCGTGCGCGCGGGTCTCGTCCAGCCAGAACACGGCCGGGTCACCGGTGGCGCGGGCGCGGGTGACGGCCAGCTTCACCCAGTCCCGGATCGGCGCGTCCTTGGTCTGGCAGGCGCGGAAGATGTCGCCCTCGGCGACCGGCTGCTCGATGACGACGTTCCCGGCCTGGTCCACCAGGCGGACCGTACCGGCGGCCTTGATCTCGAAGGTCTTGTCGTGGGAGCCGTACTCCTCGGCCTTCTGCGCCATGAGGCCGACGTTCGGGACGGAGCCCATGGTCGACGGGTCGTAGGCGCCGTTGGCGCGGCAGTCGTCGATCACGGCCTGGTAGACACCGGCGTACGAGGAGTCCGGCAGCACGGCCAGGGTGTCGGCCTCCTGCCCGTCCGGGCCCCACATGTGGCCGGAGGTGCGGATCATGGCCGGCATCGAGGCGTCCACGATCACGTCGGACGGCACGTGCAGGTTGGTGATGCCCTTGTCGGAGTCGACCATGGCCAGCTCCGGGCCCTCGGCCAGCTCGGCGTCGAAGGACGCCTTGATCTCGGCGCCGTTCGGCAGCGCGTCCAGGCCCTTGTAGATGCCGCCCAGACCGTCGTTCGGGGACAGGCCGGCGCCGGCCAGGACCTCGCCGTACTTCGCGAAGGTCCCCGGGAAGAAGGCGCGCACGACGTGGCCGAAGACGATGGGGTCGGAGACCTTCATCATCGTGGCCTTCAGGTGCACCGAGAACAGCACACCCTCCGCCTTGGCCTGGGCGATCTGCGCGGTGAGGAACTCGCGCAGCGGGGCCACGTGCATCACGGAGGCGTCGACGACCTCACCGGCGAGAACCGGTACGGACTCGCGCAGCACAGTGGTGGAGCCGTCCTCGGCGACGTGCTCGATCTTCAGCGAGCCCGCCTCGGAGATCACGACGGATTTCTCGGTGGAGCGGAAGTCGTTCTGCCCCATGGTCGCCACGTTCGTCTTGGACTCGGCGGACCAGGCGCCCATGCGGTGAGGGTGGCTCTTGGCGTAGTTCTTGACGGAGGCGGGGGCGCGCCGGTCGGAGTTGCCCTCACGCAGCACCGGGTTCACGGCGGAACCCTTGACCTTGTCGTAGCGGGCCTGGATCTCCCGCTCCTCGTCGGTCTTCGGGGCGTCCGGGTAGTTCGGCAGCGCGTAGCCCTGGCCCTGGAGCTCGGCGATCGCGGCCTTGAGCTGCGGGATCGACGCCGAGATGTTCGGCAGCTTGATGATGTTGGCCGCGGGCGTCTTGGCGAGCTCACCGAGCTCGGCGAGGGCGTCCGGGATGCGCTGGTCCTCGGTCAGGTACTCCGGGAACACCGCGATGATGCGGCCGGCCAGCGAGATGTCACGCGTCTCCACGGTGACACCCGCCTGCGAGGCGTACGCCTGGACCACCGGCAGGAAGGAATACGTTGCCAGGGCCGGGGCTTCGTCAGTGTGCGTATAGATGATGGTCGAGTCAGTCACCGGGTGCTCCGCTCCACGTCTGCAACATTGCTCGACATCAAGATATCTCGTGATCGACCTCAGCTCGACAGGGGTCCGCACACAGGTGCGGGATCCGTGCCGGGATCGCGGATCCGCGCAAACGGATGCACCGCCTCCGTGCAACCTGATCGGCCACTCCCACTGTCATGTAGGGAGATCACCGATCCGGCGGCCGGTCCTGACCACCCGGCCGCCCGAGCGAAGGCGGACCATGAGATATCGCACCAGAGTGACGGCCCCTGCGGCCCTGATCGGAACCGCGGCGGCCCTGACCGTCGCCCCCTCCGCCCACGCGGCACCGACGCGCACGGGGGTGTCGGCCGCGAAGACCTCCGGCACCCCGGGCCCCGAGACCCTCGGGGACACCGTCTACCCGGCCCTCGGCAATGACGGCTACCGCGTGTCGGCCTACCACCTCGACTTCGCCTACGACGCCACGACGCGGCTGGTCGACGCCACCGCGACCCTGACGATCCGCACCACCCAGGCGCTGTCCCGCTTCTCCCTCGACTCCCTCGGCCTCGACATCCGCTCGGTCCGCGTCGGCGGCCGTCCGGCGACGTTCGAACAGGTGGACGAGAAGCTGCGCATCACGCCCGCACGGACGCTGCCGAGCAAGTGCCGGGTGACCGTGTGCGTCGAGTACTCGGCGGACCCGCGCCGTATCCCTCAGCCGTACACCGGCTGGGTCGACACGCTGGACGGGTTCGCGGTCTGCGGCCAGCCGAACCTGGCCCACACCGTCTTCCCCTGCAACGACCACCCCTCCGACAAGGCAGACTTCACGTTCCGCATAACCGTCCCCGGCGGCCTGCGCGGCGTGGCCACCGGCCTGCTCGAACGCACCGAGAGCCTCTCCGGCGGCCGTACCGCGTACACGTACCGCTCCCGCGAGCCCATGGCCACCGAGCTGATACAGATCACGGTCGGCGACTACGTGATCAAGGAGCGGCAGGGCCCGCACGGTCTCCCGCTGCGTGACGTCGTCCCGGTCGCGCGGGCCGAGGCGCTGGAGCCGGCGCTCGCGCTGACGCCGAACCTGGTCGAGTGGCTGGAGGCGCGGCTCGGGGCCTACCCCTTCGAGACGTACGGGCTGCTGCCCTGCAACTCCGACGCCCCGAACGCCTTCGACTTCACCGGTCTGGAGACCCAGACCCTGACCCTCTACAAGCCGAACTATCTGCTCCAGGCGGAGCCGAAGATCGGCTCGCACATGATGCACGAGCTGGTCCACTCCTACTTCGGCAACAGCGTCAGCCCCGCGACCTGGGCCGACCTGTGGATCAACGAGGGCCACGCCGACTTCTACGGGCTGCTCTACCGCTACGAGCGCGGCTGGGCCGACTCGCTGGGCCTGACCACCATGGAAGCCCGTATGAAGGACACCTACGCGCGCGGGGACCAGTGGCGCCGCGACTCGGGGCCGGTCGCGGCGCCGAACGCGGCGAACCTGTTCGACAGCCAGCGTTACGTGGGCGGCGTCCTGGTCCTGTACGCGCTGCGGAACCTCGTCGGTGAGCAGGCGTTCAACGCCCTGGAGCGTGCCTTCCTCGACCGGTACCGCAACTCCTCGGCGTCGACGGAGGACTACATCGCCGTCGCCTCCGAGGTCTCCGGTCAGGATGTGTCCGGATTCCTTCGGGACTGGCTGTACGGCACGAAGACGCCGCGGATGCCGGGGCACCCGGACTGGACGGTCACGCCGGTGAACCCGGCGCTCACCTCGCCGCAGAACCGTAAGCGCAGCCGCTCCCACGACAACTCGGCCACCCTGTAGGCACCTCGGGGCAGGTCAGTCGAGGCGGACGGGGGTCACCTCGTCCGCCTCACCCGGGACGCGCTGAAGCGGGATCGACACCGTGCTCTGCTGCTGGATGGCCACCGTGCGGGTGGGCGCCGGGATGCTGATGCCCTCCGCGCGGTAGCGCCGGTGCAGGCGCTTGATGAACTCGTGCTTGATCCGGTACTGGTCGCTGAACTCGCCGACGCCCAGGATCACGGTGAAGCCGATGCGCGAGTCACCGAAGGTGTGGAAGCGGATGATCGGCTCGTGGTCCGGGAGGGCGCCCTCGACCTCGGTCATCACCTCGGCGATGACGTCGTTCGTCACCCGCTCGACGTGGTCCAGGTCGCTGTCGTAGGCGACGCCGACCTGGAGGAGGATCGTCAACTCCTGCTCGGGACGCATGAAGTTGGTCATGTTCGTCTTCGCGAGCTCCCCGTTGGGGATGACGATCAGGTTGTTGGAGAGCGCGCGCACGGTCGTCTGACGCCAGTTGATGTCCTCGACGTAACCCTCCTCGCCGCTGCTCAGCCGGATGTAGTCGCCGGGCTGGACGGTCTTGGAGGCGAGGATGTGGATGCCCGCGAACAGGTTGGCGAGCGTGTCCTGAAGGGCGAGCGCGACCGCCAGACCGCCGACGCCCAGGGCGGTGAGCAGGGGTGCTATCGAGATGCCCAGTGTCTGGAGCACCACCAGGAATCCGATGGCCAGGACCAGGATCCGGGTGATGTTGACGAAGATCGTGGCGGAGCCGGCGACGCCGGGACGGGACTGGGTGACCGTCCGCATCACTCCGGCGACCCCGCGGGCCGCGGTGAGCGTCACGACGAAGATGAGCAGCACGGTCAGCGTCTGGTTGACGTTGTGCTGAACCGTCCTGGTCAGGGGCAGCGCGGCGCCCGCGGAGGCCGCGCCGCCGAGGAAGGCCGCCCACGGCACCACGGTCCGCAGCACGTCCACGATGAGGTCGTCACCGCTCCAGCGGGTGCGGTCGGCGTGCTTGCCGAGCCAGCGCAGCAGCGTCCGCAGCAGGAAGGCCGCGAGCAGCCCCGCGGCCAGCGCGATCCCGGCGAAGACCAGGTCGTCCACGGTGAGCGCTCGGTTCACCGGTCACCTCCGGGAAGAAAGGCGGCGGCGAATCCCTTCGCCGACGGCCGGATGTGAAGTCTCGTCACGTTGTCACCTGCTCGATCTCCGCGATGTGCCGTCGCGCCGGTCGTTTCCTCCCCCGAGGCCGGCGCGAGGGCTCATCCTGCCGTATCGGGTACACGTGTTCGTGCCGGGATCGTCCGGCGGACTGTGGCATCGGTCGCTTTCGGGCATTCTCCCGTGACCTCCACCGCCAGGGAGGGCCAACGAGCGCACCCCGGGGCGCGCTTGATGCGTGCGCGCCGCGCGCGGGTCGTCTGCCCGCGCGTGCCCCGGCGGACGACGGGCGCGATGCCTCAGAGTTCCGTGAACGACCCGTGCCGCCCCGCCCCGGAGGCGAAGCGGGCGGCGCCCTCCATGCTCTCCGCCAGCACGCCCATGCCGTGCCGGAGTTCACCGCGCATCGCGGCCGGTTCGTCCAGCCCGTCCTGGTCGAGCACCGAGGCGCGGTCGGCCCGCAGACACGACTGCGGGAACCGGGCGATCATGGCGGCGAGATCCTCCGCCTCGGCGCGGGCACGTCCGGTCGGCACGACGCGGTTGGCGAGCCCCATGGCGTGGGCCTCGGGTGCCGGCACCGGGCGCCCGGTGAGGATCATGTCCATCGCGCGGCTGGTGCCGATCAGCCGGGGCAGCCGTACCGTGCCGCCGTCGATCAGCGGCACGCCCCAGCGGCGGCAGAACACACCGAAGACGGCGTCCTCCTCGGCCACCCGCAGATCGCACCACAGCGCCAGTTCCAGTCCGCCGGCCACGGCATGCCCGGCCACGGCCGCGATCACCGGCTTGGACAGCCGCAGCCGGGTCGGCCCCATCGGCCCGTCGCCCTCCTCGGCCACCCGGTTGCCCCGCTCGGTGCCGAGTGCCTTGAGATCGGCACCCGCGCAGAACGTGCCGCCCTCACCCCACAGCACCGCCACCCTCGCCCCGTCATCGGCGTCGAACTCCCGGAAGGCGGCCGCGAGCTCGGCGGCGGTCGGCCCGTCGACCGCGTTGCGGACCTCGGGCCGGGAGAGGACGACGGTGGTGACGTGCCCTTGACGCTCGACGCGGACCGGCATGGCGGGGTCCCTTCTGTGGGTCGGACCCCGTACGTTACTGGCCGGTCACACGCAGTCCGCCAGGACCGACTCTCTGGCGGCCCCAACCCCTCAGATCACCTTCCAACGCACCAACGCCCCCAGTGTCAACGCCCCCGGCAGCAACGGCAGCCACACCGTGATGATCCGGTAGGCCAGCACCACCGCCGTGGCCACGGCCACCGGGCCGCCCGCCGCGACCAGGGCCACTATCAGCGCCGCCTCCACCGAGCCGAGCCCGCCGGGAGTGGGCACGAGGGCCACCGCCACGGTTGCCGCCAGGTACGCGAGTGCCATGTGGGCCGGGGGTACGTCCAGTCCCAGCGCGAGGCCGACCAGGACCAGGCCGGCCGCCTGGAGAGCGGGAAACGCGAGCGAACCGCCCCACAGCGCGAGCGCCCGGGAGGGGCGGGTGTGGACCGAGCGCGCCTCGCCCAGCGCGGTGCGCAGGAACGACATCACGGCGGTGCGCAGCCGGCGTACGAGGGCGAAGACGGCCACGATCAAGGCGGCCACGGCGCCGATGATCAGCAGCAGTGGGCCCCAGGCCCCCTCGGGCAGCAGCGGGCCGACCCGCAGCGCGTGCGGGAAGGCGATGAGCAGCGCGGCCAGCAGTCCGACGCGGGCGACGCTCTCCGCGAGCAGGTACAGCGCCACCGCGGCCGAGGAGCGGGCCAGCGGCAGTCCGCACACCGTCATGAAGCGCAGGTTGACCGCGCTCGCGCCGAGCCCCGTGGGCAGCAGATGGTTGGCCGAGCCCGCCGCGAACTGTGTGACCAGCAGTCGCAGTTTGGGCAGCCGGTCGACCACGGCACCCTGCCGCGTCACCGCCGCCGCCACCCACGTCAAGCACGTGGCACCGGCCGCCGCGAGCAGCCAGGGCCACTTGGCCGTCGCCAGATGGCCGATGCCCTCGGCGAGCACGGCCCGGTGCTGCACCGCCACCAGAATGACGAGTGCGAGCGGGAGCAGGACCAGTATCTGGCGGATCGGGATGCGCCGGAGCAGGCGTCCCGTGTGGAGTCGTACGGCGGTCACATTGGGAGAGGTTTTCCGTGTCGCGACAACGGCGGGTTGCGGAAGCGGAGACGGAGGCTTACGGACCGGCTGCGGACGGACACCGATCTTCGCGAAGCCGACGATATGGACCGGCTTGACCTCAATGATGCTTGAGGTTCTACGGTCCCTCCCATGAGCATGGAGACCACGGCCTGGACCCAGCTGCACAGCGTCATGAACGCCGAGCGCGAACGCCGCCCCTTCGACCGCGCCACCCTGCGCCGCATCGCGGCCTTCGCCCGCCCGCACCGCCGACGGATCGCGCTCTTCGTCGTGCTCGGGGTGGTGACCGCGCTGCTCGCCGTCGCCACCCCCGTACTGGCCGGCCGTGTCGTCGACGCGATCGTGACGAGCGGCGACGAGCGCACGGTGGTCCGGCTGGCCCTGCTGATCGCCCTGATCGCGGTGGCGGAGGCGGCGCTCGGGATCCTCGCCCGGCGGCTGTCGGCGACGCTCGGCGAGGGCCTCATCCTCGATCTGCGCACGGCTGTGTTCGATCATGTGCAGCGCATGCCGGTCGCGTTCTTCACACGTACGCGTACGGGAGCGCTCGTCTCCCGTCTCAACAACGACGTCATCGGCGCCCAACGCGCCTTCAGCAACACACTGTCCGGCGTGGTCAGCAACCTCGTCACGCTGCTGCTCACCCTCGTCGTCATGCTCACCCTGTCCTGGCAGATCACCCTGCTCGCCCTCGTCCTGCTCCCGGTGTTCGTCATCCCGGCCCGGCGCATGGGGCACCGCATGGCGCGTATGCAGCGCGAGGCCGCCACACTCAACGCCGCGATGGGCACCCGCATGACCGAGCGCTTCTCGGCGCCGGGCGCCACGCTGGTCAAGCTCTTCGGGCGGCCCGGCGAGGAATCGGAGGAGTTCGCCGCCCGGGCCAGGCGGGTCGCCGAGATCGGCGTACGCACCGCCACCGCCCAGTCGGTGTTCATCACCGCGCTCACCCTGGTGTCCGCGCTGGCCCTCGCCCTGGTCTACGGCCTCGGCGGCTGGTTCGCGCTGCGCGGCACCCTGGAGCCGGGCGCCGTCGTCGCGCTGGCGCTGCTGCTGACCCGTATGTACGCGCCGCTGACCGCGCTCGCCGGAGCCCGGGTCGAGGTGATGAGCGCCCTCGTCAGCTTCGAGCGGGTCTTCGAGGTGCTCGACCTCAAACCCCTCATCGAGGACAAACCGGACGCCGAGGAGCTCCCCGAGGGGCCGGTGTCGGTCGAGTTCGAGAACGTCCGCTTCGCCTACCCCTCCGCCGACAAGGTCTCCCTCGCCTCCCTGGAGGAGGTGGCGTCCCTCGACACACGCGGCGGCGCCGAGGTCCTGCACGGCATCTCCTTCCGCGCCGAACCGGGGCAGACCGTCGCGCTGGTCGGCTCGTCCGGCGCCGGCAAGTCCACCGTCGCGCAGCTGCTGCCGCGGCTGTACGACGTCGACGAGGGGGCCGTACGCGTGGGCGGCGTCGACGTCCGCGACCTGAGCGCCCAGTCCCTGCGCGGCACCCTCGGCATGGTCACCCAGGACGGCCACCTCTTCCACGACAGCGTCCGCGCCAACCTGCTGCTGGCCCGTCCCGCGGCGACCGACGACGAACTCTGGGACGCCCTGCGCCGCTCCCGCCTCGACGAACTCGTACGGTCCCTGCCCGACGGCCTCGACACCGTCGTGGGCGAGCGCGGCTACCGCCTGTCCGGCGGTGAACGCCAGCGCATGACCATCGCCAGGCTGCTGCTGGCCCGCCAGCGGGCCGTCATCCTCGACGAGGCCACCGCCCACCTCGACAACACGTCGGAGGCGGCCGTGCAGGAGGCGCTGACCGAGGCGCTGGAGGGCAGGACCGCGATCGTGATCGCCCACCGGCTCTCGACCGTGCGCGCGGCGGACCTGATCCTGGTGGTCGAGGCCGGCCGGATCGTCGAACGCGGCACGCACGAGGAGCTGCTGGCGGCCGGCGGGCGCTACGCCGAGCTGCACCGGACGCAGTTCGAGCGGCTGGATTCGGCCAAGACCGACGACCGTATCCACCAGGAACACACAAAGCTCGACAGCATCATTGCTTCCCCCCTGTTCACAACCTAGTGTGCGTGGGGTTTCCCAACAGCACCGCACAAGATCTGACGCTCCCTCAAGCCGTGCAGCGCCGCACTGTCGTCCCGAGGAAGGCCATGGTCATGCCGCTCTCTCCCGAATCTCCCGCCGGCCCGCCCCGCTCACCGGGTGTCCCGGTCAGCCGCCGCCGTCTGCTGGAGGGAGGAGCCGCCGTACTCGGCGCACTCGCCGTCTCCGGTTCGTCCGCCACCGTGCACGCGGCGGACGGGACCGGGGCGGCGGCCGGCACCCCGGAGTGGAACGGTGACATCAGCCTGTTCGAGGTCGGCGCCGAGCCACCGCACACCACGCTGATGCCCTACGCGGACGTCGAGCAGGCCCTGGCCGCCGACCGCACCCGCTCGCCGTACCGGCTCAGCCTCGACGGGAAGTGGAAGTTCGCCTACGCCGAACGACCGGACGACCGGGACCCCGACTTCCACCGCACCGACGTCGACGACCGCGACTGGGACACCGTCCCCGTCCCGTCGGTCTGGCAGACGCACGGCTACGACCGCCCGATCTACGTCAACATCACCTACCCCTACTGGGGCCCCAACGGCCTCGGCGAGGACCCGCAGCCGCCCGCCGCACCCACCCGCTACAACCCCGTCGGCCAGTACAGACGCACCTTCACCCTGCCGCGGAACTGGTCGGGACGGCGCACCTTCCTGCACTTCGAGGGCGTGAAGTCCGCCCACTACGTCTGGATCAACGGCGAGTTGGTGGGCTACCGCGAGGACTCCTTCACCCCCGCCGAGTACGACATCACCCCGCACCTCAAGCCGGGCACCAACCAGATCGCGGTCGAGGTCTACCGCTACTCCGACGGCGACTGGCTGGAGGACCAGGACATGATCCGGCTGAGCGGAATCTTCCGCTCGGTCTACCTGTACTCCACCCCCGCCGTGCACCTGCGCGACTTCAAGCTGGACACCCCCCTCGACGACGACCACAGGTCCGCCGAGCTGTCGGTCACCGCGAGCGTGCGCGACTACGCCGGGAAGGGCGCCGGACGCTACACCGTCGAGACACAGCTGTACGACGCGAACGGGCACCCCGTCTGGTCCCGCCCACTCCAACTCCCCGTCACCGTGGACACCGTCGGCGCGGACGCCACCGCGAGCGCCGCCAAGCAGGTCCCCACCCCGAAGCTCTGGTCGGCCGAACACCCGTACCTCTACACGGCCGTACTCCGGCTGCGCGACCCCGCCGGAAAGCTGATCGAGACGCTGTCCCACCGCGTCGGCCTGCGCGAGTTCGCGCTCAAGGACGGGCTGATGCGGATCAACGGCAAGCCCGTCTCCTTCCGCGGCACCAACCGGCACGAGATGCACCCCGACCGCGGCACGGCCCTCACCCGCGCGGACCTCATCGAGGACATCACCGTCATCAAGCGGATGAACATCAACAGCGTCCGCACCTCGCACTACCCGAACAACCCGCTCTGGTACGAACTCGCCGACGAGTACGGCCTCTACCTCGTCGACGAGACCAACCTGGAGACCCACGGCATCCGCGGCGAGTACCCGGGCGACCACGCCGACTGGACCAAGGCCTGCGTGGCCCGCGCGCGGAACATGGTCCACCGCGACAAGAACCACGCCTCGGTCGTCATCTGGTCGCTCGGCAACGAGGCGGGCGGCGGCAGCACGTTCGTCGCGATGCAGGACTGGATCAAGTCGTACGACACCACCCGCGTCGTCCAGTACGAGGGCGACGACCGCCCCACCGTCAGCGACATCCGCTCGGAGATGTACGACAGCCCGGCCACGGTCGAGGCCCGCGCGAAGAACACCAGCGACACCCGGCCGTACGTCATGATCGAGTACTCCCACGCGATGGGGAACTCCAACGGCAACTTCAAGAAGTACTGGGACCTGATCCGCCGCTACCCCGTGCTCCAGGGCGGCTGGATCTGGGACTTCGTCGACCAGTCCCTGAGCTGGCCCACCCCCACGCGCAAGCGGTTCACCGAGGCCGGGCCGGCCGCGCTGCGCGGCGAGATCCTCGCGCCCGGCGGCACCTTCGACCGCACCGACGGCATCTCCGGTGGGACCGTCTTCGCCCGCGACGCGAGCCTCGACCTCACCGGCTCCCTGACGCTGGAGGCGTGGTTCACCCCGCACGTCCTCGGCTACCACCAGCCCGTCCTCGCCAAGGGCGACACCCAGTATTCGCTCAAGCAGAGCGACGGGAACCTGGAGTTCTTCATCCACGGCGGCGGTGAGTGGGTGACCGTGAGGTGGGCCCTGCCGGACGACTGGACCGGCACCGAGCACCACGTCGCGGGTGTCTTCGACGCCGACGCCGGCACGCTGACCCTGTACGTCGACGGAGAGGTGAAGGGCACCCGCACCACGACCCGGCGCCCCGGCAGCAACACAGCCCCCCTCGCGCTCGCCACCGACGTCGACAACTGGACCCGCGAGTTCAGCGGAACCATCCGCCGGGCCCGCGTGTACGCCCGCGCCCTCGGCGCCGCCGAGCTGGCGTCCGACGGACGCGGTCCCGGGGACGACGGGGTGCGGTTCTGGTTCGACGCGGCGACGGTCGCCTTCACCGAGCAACGGCCCCGTGAGAAGACCTTCTTCGCCTACGGCGGCGACTGGGGCGACAACCCCAACGACGGGAACTTCGTCGCGGACGGCATCGTCACCGCCGACCGCGGACACACCGGCAAGGCCGCCGAGGTCAAGCGGATCTACCAGGCGGTCGCCGCCGCCCCGGCCGCCGGCGGCGACCGGCTCGCCCCCGGCGCGGCGGTCACCCTCACCAACGAGAACCTGTTCACCAACCTCCGTGAGCTCGACGGGCGTTGGACGCTGACCGCCGACGGCGAGGTGGTGGGGCGAGGGCGGCTCACCCGCGCCCAGCTGGACATCGCCCCGCTCTCCAGCAAGGACATCACCGTCCCCTTCGAGATCCCGGCCGAACCGGCGCCGGGCACGGAGTACTTCCTGGAACTGTCCTTCACCACCAGCCAGACCACGAAGTGGGCGAAGGCCGGCTTCGAGGTCGCCGGGCACCAGCTCGCCGTCGACGCGGGCGGCCCGGCGGTGCGCGAAGTGCCCCTGGCCGACGTCCCGCCGCTGACCTACGAGGACGGCAAGGCGTCGGTCACCGTCAAGGGCGCCGCCTTCTCGCTCACCGTCGACAAGAAGACCGGCGTCATCACCTCGTTCGAGGCCCACGGCGCCCAGCTGATCGCCTCCGGCCCCGCGCCGAACTTCTGGCGGGCGCCCACCGACAACGACAAGGGCAACGGCCAGCACGTCCGCAACCAGACCTGGCGCGACGCCGGCACGGCCCGAAAGGTCACGGACGTCGTCGTGCGGCCCCTGCGGGACAGGGCCGTCGAGATCAAGGTCGCCGGGACCCTGCCGACGACCACCGCCTCCTCGTACACGACCACCTACACGGTCTTCGGCAACGGCGAGATCAAGGTCGACAACACCCTGCGCCCCGGCGCGGCCTCCCTGCCCTACATCCCCGAGGTCGGCACCCTGCTGTTCCTGCCCGGCCGGCTGGAGCACCTGCACTACTACGGCCGCGGTCCGGAGGAGAACCACTGCGACCGCAACAACGGAACCGACGTGGGCTGCTGGTCCGGGACCGTCTCCGGCCAGTGGGAGCCCTACATCCGCCCGCAGGAGAACGGCAACCGGACCGACGTCCGCTGGATCGCCCTCACTGGCGGCGACGGCTCCGGACTGCTCGTCTCGGGCGAGCCGCTCCTGGAGGTCAACGCCTCCCACTTCACCCCGGAGGACCTCTCGGTGGGCGCCCGGCACGACTACCAGCTGACGCCGCGCGAAGAGGTCGTGCTGCGCCTGGCCCACCGGCAGATGGGCGTCGGCGGCGACAACAGCTGGGGCGCGCACACCCACGACGAGTACAAGCTGTTCGCGAACCGCGACTACTCCTACACCTACCGGCTGCGCCCGCTGACCGACGTACGCGAGGCGACGACGGCCTCGCGCAGGCCCACGGCGGTCGAGTGATCCGAACGTGACCGGGGTCTCGGTGCGCCGTCGGGACCCCGCTGCGTACGCTGGAGCCGCCCGTGCACACAGAGCCCTTGACCTGGAGAACAGGCAGGGAGCCGACCACTCGGAGCACTCGATGCTGCGCACCATGTTCAAGTCCAAGAACCAGCATCTGGGCGTTTGTACAGGTCAGAGGCATAGTAGGGCCGCTCAGGTCAGCAATTGGTCAGCATCGGGTGCGAGGGCGTCCTGGCTTGCTGACTTGGTGATCGCCGTGGCGGGGCCTGGGTGCAGATGCCCGGCTCCCGCTCGGAAGGTGCGTCACGTGGCTCGTCAACTCGCCCGCGGTATGGGGTCGTTCTCCAAGGACTGCGGCTGTGCCAGGCCGACGCGGTGCCCGCACCCATACACGATCCGTTTCCGCAACGGTCTGGGGAAGCAGGTCGAGGAGGGCGGGTTCGACACGCAGGACGAGGCGATCGAGCGCTTGACGCAGATCTATGTCCTCGCGCTGCCGTCGATGCTGAACCCCCCTTCGCTTCCCGTGATGTCGTTCGTGAGGCTGGGTGGGGCCCAGACAGGTTTTGTGTCAGGGGCCTTAGGGCCTCCAGTGTCCGTGGAAGGGCTTGGTTCGTCGGGCCGTGGTTCGGGGGTCTCGGGTATCCGGGGTGGCGTGCTCAGTGGGTCGAGGCGCTCGACGGCGGCTACTGCCCAGATGATCCATGCTCCGGCTTCGGTTCTGGTCTGGCCTGGAGGCAGGGTCTCGACTTGTGTGCGTGCGGCGCTCGCGTATTCGGCCAGTCGGGTCGCATGGCGCCATGCCGCTTCCTGCGTTTCGAAGTGCCTCACACGGTACGCCGCGGCGTATTGCACGCGGGCCTGTTCCAGGGCGGCTTCCCAGCGGATGCGCTTCTGGCTCCCGGAGGGCCTGTGGTTCGCAAGCCGCTACCCGGACACCGACGTCGCCCACAAGAACTTGCGGCTGTATGTGGAACGGCTGCGGGACGTCACCGCGGGCGTCGCCCGCGGTGACGTCCCGCAGTAGGGGGCCGGTTCAGAAACCGACCGACTGGAGGGCGCCCAGGCCCACGTCCGCGTAGGAGTGCTTGCCTGAGACCAGGATGTTGACGCCGTAGTAGTTGAAGAGCCAGCAGCCGAAGGCGATCAGGGCCAGGTAGGCGGCCTTATGGCCCTTCCAGCCGGCGGTGGCGCGGGCGTGGAGGTAGCAGGCGTAGGCGACCCAGGTGATGAAGGACCAGGTCTCCTTGGGGTCCCAGCCCCAGTAGCGGCCCCAGGCGTCGCCCGCCCAGATGGCGCCCGCGATGATCGTGAACGTCCACAGCGGGAAGACGGCGGCGTTGACGCGCTAGGCGAACTTGTCGAGGGAGGCGGCGGAGGGCAGCCGGTCGAGGACGGAGTTGGCGAAGCGGCCGGGCGTGCCGCCGGCGGCGAGCTTGCTCTCGAAGCTGTCCTTGAAGAGGTACAGGAGCGTGCCGACGGCGCCGACGTAGAAGACCGCGCCGCAGAAGATGGCGGTCGAGACGTGGATGTACAGCCAGTACGAGTGGAGGGCGGGCACCAGCTGGTCGCTCGCCGTGTAGAGGACCGTGACGGCGAGGCCGAGGTCGAGCAGGACGGTCGTGGCCAGCGGCAGGCCGAGCCAGCGGACGTTCTTCCGCAGGGCGAGCAGGACGAGGTATACGCCAACGGCGACCGTCGTGAGCGTGAGGTTGAACTCGTACATGTTGCCCCACGGCGCCCGCTTCACCGACAGGGCGCGACAGACCACGCCACCCGCCTCGATGGCGAAGGCGAGGACGGTGAGCGAGACGGCGATGCGTCCGTAGAGGTCGCCCTTCTCGGTGCCGCCGTGCGCGCCGGGCCCGTCGGGCACGGCGCGGGAGCCGGCGGCGGAGCGCACCACGACCTGCGGCCGTTGCAGTACGGCGGTGCCCCCGGCCCTCTTCACGGTGACGGCCGGGCCGGACGCCGCCTTGGTGGCGGCGCCGGCGGTGAGCGCGGCGGCGGTACGGCCGACCTTGCTGCGGCTGCCGAAGAGCCACTCGGCGATGTACGCGAGGAAGGCCAGGGTGTAGACGGCCATCGCGGAGTAGATCAGCGTGTTGCTGACGATCGCGAGATGCTCGTCGGTCGCGGCGGCGAGATTCACTTCTTAGCCCCTTCGGCAGTGACGGCGTGGGTGTCGGGGGATTCGGAGTGGCGGGGTTCTTGGGCGCGCGCGGCGGGCGCCCGGTCGTACAGGACCCCGCCGGGGGGCGCCGAGCTCCGCGGGGACCTTCGCGGACTCGCTGCGGCCGAGGCTGGCCATCTCCACGACGGTGACGCCGTCGTCGCCCCGCACGGCCCGCACCCAGACGCGTCGGCGCTGGATGAACAGGGGCCCGGTCAGGCCGAAGATGGCGACGACGGCGCCGCCGAGCGCCCAGCCGCTGCCTGGCTGCTCGTCATGCAGTTTGTTGTCCAGCGCTGTTCACGATGACGATGATTTTGCGATCGCAGCCATGACGGACGAAATGGCCCGCCGGGGGAGTACCTAGGCCCCGGCGAGTTCCTTCTCGGTCGCGACGTGCTCGGCCCGGTCCTGTTCCTGGAGGACGAGGAACCCGACTGCCCTTGAGCGGTGATGGTGACGTGGGGAGATGCCCTGCAACGGCGATGAGACGGGAGTGCGGAGCCTGTCCCCCCCGCGCAGCACTAGCGCGATGCCAGGAGCCGATTCGGCGGCGTTCTCGCTGGTCGACGCAGCTGTCTGCTACGCCTTCCCGTTCGGCCTGTCGAGATCGGCTCCCCGCAGCGCTGCCTACTGGGCACCCTTGTCGGCGTGCCCTCCAAGCCGCTGTGCGACCCGCTCGGCGGTCTGCTGACCCGTAAGCACGGCGCCGTTCATGGTTCCGGCCCACTCGCCGGCGGTTTCTACCCCGGCCCAGTGGATGCGCCCGTGAGGCTCTGTGAGGGCGGTGCCGTAACTGACGGATGCATAGGGGGCTACAGCAGGGTTCGGCCCTCCCGGGGCGAACGGTTCGGACGCCGGGCCCCAGCAGTGGTCCACGTAGTCGATGGGGGTGCTCGCCTGAGAGCCGTACAGCCCGACGAGCTGGTCGATCACCCGGCGACGTCGATCCGCCGAGTTGAAACCGTCGAATACGCGAGGGTCGCAGAAGGCCATCAGGACGCCTGGTCCGCTGTCATCGGGCGAAACGTCGAAGGTGATGAAAACGGTCCCGGTGTCGGTCAGTGCCTCACCCGAAAGCCCGCTGCTCCGCCAGAAGGGCTTCTCATAGGCGACGAACGCCTTGCTCAGTGTGCCCAGACGCCAGGTCTTCGTGAGCCCTTCCGCCTTGTCAGGCAGGGCAGGCTGGAAGTCGATGTCGGCGCGGTGCGAGGGGGCGGCGGTGACGATGGCGTACTTGGCGTTGATCACTTTCAAGTCGGTACTGACCGTGACGCCGCTGTCGTCCTGGGTAATTCGTCGAACAGGGGCACCGACGACAACCCTGTCGCCGAGTTGCTCGGCGAGCCTCACGGCGATCTCTTGAGTGGTTTCGGTGATTCGCTCCTCTTGCTGACCGCCCTCGACGCTGAGCATGTGCTCCACGCCCCCTGCAGCGCGAATGTAGCGCAACGCGTGCAGCAGAGAGACGTCCCCCGGGCTGCAGCCCCACTGCACCTTGGTGAGGATGGTCATCAGCGCCCGCGTGCTCGTTGTCGCCTGCTGCTGGTCGAGCCATTCTCCGAACGAGATCGCGTCGAGCTGGCCGGCGTCCGGGGATTCCCAGGCCGCATCGACGTTGATGGTCGAAGTCAGTTCCGCCACCGCCATCTGGATACGGGCCAAGTCTTCCAAGGCTTCCGGTGAGACCTCGGGAAAGGTGCCCGTGTAGGTGCTGCGCTGTCCGTCCATCCACAGGACGTTGTGGCCCTCGTCGAACTGACTGGTCGTGGTGCACCCCAACCGGCTCGCGAGGTCTCGGATCGCAGTGTGCCGCCGTGCGACCCACGTTGCCCCGAGGTCGACCTTGATCCCAGCCACTTCGCCTGAGAACGCTCGGCCTCCGACGCGGTCGCGACCTTCCACGACCAAGACCGACACGCCCATGTTCACGAGCCGTTCTGCGGCGGTCAGGCCGGCGAAGCCGGCACCGACGATCACGACGTCGACTGCTGTTTCCTCGGTTCCGCCCTTAAGGGAGTTCGACATGCTTTCCTCCTTCACTCACGCGGTCTGCATATTGTGAGATGTATTGGGTGATCGGGTCAGTAAGGGATTCGAGACTGCTATATGCCGTGCCAGGTACGGTGACGTGCCACGCCCGAATCGGCGGTTTCTATGCCAGTTTCCGAATCCTCCTTGGTTGCGATTCCGACATTTCCACCGTCCCAATTGTGGCGTCCGGCTGCAACGAAAAAAGTGCACCTGTCTCGATCGGAGCGAGTGCACGATGCACCGACTCCCTCCTGAGTTCGGGGCATCACCGATTGGCGAGCGATGTGACACGCCATACCCATCACGCCCGAAGCCTGTGGCTTGATTCGAAAAATTCGGCGATCGTGAACGTGCTTGCCGTCCGGTCTCGTAATCGAACACCGGCTTCGGCTGCTTTCTGTTCCCTCGAAAGAAGTCAAAACAGAGAAGGATCTCAGCCGGGTAGGTAGTCGTCGTACTTGAGTGGCTGCCCTGTCAGCGCGGGGTGGCCGAATAATCCGGGGTGCCGCTGGCCTTCGGGCGGTGGTGGAGGCCGAGGCAGGGTCGGCCGCGTTGTGCCTGGGGATCCGGACTCCACCCGCTGTGCTCAGGGGGTGAGTACGAGGCGGATCGGGTCTCCGATCTTCTTCTCCAGCCGGGCGACGGCGTCCGCGGCTTCGGCCAGGGGGACGTGGGCGCTGACGGAGGGGCCGAGGTCGATCCGTCCGGCGGCGGTCAGCGCGACGAGCTGTTCCACGTGCTCCGGCTCGGAGCCGTAGTGTCCGCGGACCTGGTTGACGTTGAAGCAGAAGCCGATGCTGTCGGCGATCGCGACCGGCTCCGGGGTGAGTCCGGCGAGGACGAGCGAACCGAAGGGACCCAGGACCGACGCGGCCTGGGCACGGGCGGCGCCCACGCCGGCGAAGTCGAACGCGACGTCGAGGCCGCGCCCGACCGTCGCCTCCCGCACCGCTTCCGCGAAGTCCGGGGCGAGCGGGTCGAGGGCGACGTCCGCGCCGAAGAGAAGGGCCCGCTCGCGGGCCGAGGGCAGCGGGTCGATCGCGAGGATCGGGGCCGCGCCGACCATCCGGGCAAGCCGTACGGCGTGGGCGCCGAGGCCGCCCGCGCCCCAGATGCCGACCGACTGGGCGGGGCGGACCGCGCCGGTGCCCACGATCGCGGCGTACGGGGTGGAAACCGCGTCGGGGATGATCGCGGCCTGGTCGAAGGGCAGACCGTCCGGGATGGGCAGCAACGTGTGCTCGCGGGCGATCGCGTACTTCGCCCAGCCGCCGTCGTAGTCGAGGCCGCGGGTGATCGGCCGGTGGCACATCATCCGTCGCAGGCAGCCGGGGCAGTCGCCGCATGCCTCGCCGGCCTGGAGGACCACGCGCTGTCCGGGCGTCCAGTCGCCCTTCACGTCCGGGCCGAGGGTGTGGACGACTCCAGCGACCTCGTGACCGAGGGTGACGGCGCCCGCCTTCGTGACAGCGTCGGTGGGGAAGAAAGGGCTCAGACTGCCGTCGATCAGATGGATGTCGGACAGGCAGACGCCGGCCGCCCGCACCTCCACGAGGACCTCACCCGGGCCTGGAACCGGGATCGGAACCTCTTCGACGGCGAAGGTGCGGGTGTCCAGGCGCAGCCGCCCGGCCAGCATGGTGTTCATGCGGAAACCTCGATGTGCTCGGTGGAAGAAGCGCGCGCCTAGTGCAGGCGCTCGACATGGTCGACTGACCATGTCTTTCAACCGTGTCTACTGACGGTGTCATCTGTCAAGCCGCTCCTGCCGGACGTTCGCGGGATGTTCTGAGTTCCGTCCTGCGACTGTGTCATTCAATACAGTCAATCGACATGTTCACTCGACAAAGTCGTATGTAAGTTGGTTGGCGACTGCTGGAGTGAAACGAAAGGCACGCTCATGACTCAGGTGTCCGTAGGCGCGGCGCGGGCGATCCCCGAGCGCCCCCCGCTGCCCCTCGTAGGCCACGCGTTCAACGTTCCCGCGGGCGCGGACTTCCTGGCCTACCTGTTGAAGGAGTTCAGGGAATTCGGACCCGTGTACCGGCTGCGCATCTTCGGGCGGGACACCGTCATGGTCGGCGGTCTGGACCTCGTGACCGAACTGTCGGACGAGAGCCGCTTCCATAAGCATGTCCATGCCGACCTGGTCGAGGTCCGGGCTCTGGCCGGGGACGGTCTGTTCACCGCCTACAACCACGAACCGAACTGGCGCAAGGCCCACGACATCCTGATGCCCGCGTTCTCACTCGGCGCGATGCGCAGCTACCACGCCCCCATGCTCAAGGTCGCCCGCTCGCTGATCGGCAAGTGGGACCGGTTGGCCGGGGTGCAGTCGGTGGACGTGCCCGACGAGATGACCCGGCTGACCTTCGACACGATCGGCCTGTGCGGCTTCGGCTACGACTTCGAGTCCTTCCGCCGCGACGACCTGCATCCGTTCGTCGAGGCGATGGCCCGGGCCCTCGTCTTCGCCCAGGAGAAGGGCGAGTCCATCCCGGGCTCCGAGTTGTTCAAGAGGAGGAAGGTCGAGCAGTTCCGCGAGGACATCGACCTGATGACGGACCTCGTGGACGACGTGATCAAGGAGCGCCGCGCCTCCGGTGACACCAGCACTGACGATCTGATGGGGCTGATGCTGCACACGAAGGACCCCGCCACCGGCGAGCTCCTGGACGACGTCAACATCCGGCACCAGGTGATCACCTTCCTGATCGCCGGCCACGAGACCACCAGCAGCGCGCTCTCCTTCGCCCTGTACTACCTGACCAAGCACCCCGAGGTGCTCGCCCGGGCCCAGGCCGAGGTGGACGCCCTGTGGGGTGACACCGACTCCCCTGATCCCCAGTACGGTGACATCGGCAAGCTCACCTACATCCGCCAGATACTCAACGAGAGCCTGCGGCTGTGGCCGACGGCGCCCGCGTACGCCGTCGAGCCGATCGAGGACACCGTCATCGGCGGCAAGTACCCCGTACGCAAGGGCGAGTCGCTGATGGTGATCACCTCGGCCCTTCACCGCGATGCGGCCTGGGGGGAGAACGTCGAGCTGTTCGATCCCGAGCGCTTCACTCCCGAGCGGGAGGCGGCCCGCTCGGTCCACGCCTTCAAGCCGTTCGGCAACGGCGAACGGGCCTGCATCGGCCGCCAGTTCGCGCTGCACGAGGCCACCCTGCTACTGGGCCTGCTGGTGCACCGCTACCGCCTGATCGACCACACCGACTACCAGCTGAAGATCAAGTCGACGCTGACCATCAAGCCCGACGGCTTCAGCCTCCGGCTCGCCCGCCGCACCAGCGACGAACGGCGCCTGCCCGCCGTGAGGGCGGCGGATCCCGTCGCGGGCCGGACCGCCACCGTGACGCGCCGTGCGAGCGGCACCGCGCTGACCCTGCTGCACGGATCCAACCTCGGCACCTGCGCCGGTATCGCCCGCGACCTCGGCGGCGACGGCGAGGAGCACGGCTTCGTCCCGTCCGTCGCCGCCCTCAACGAGTACACGGAAAGGCTGGCCGGTACCGAGGGCCCCGTCGTCATCGTCGCCGCTTCCTACAACGGCCGCCCCACCGACGACGCAGCCGAGTTCGTCGCCGCTCTGGAGAACCTCGCCCCCGGCTCGCTCGCCGGCCTGCGGTACGCCGTCCTCGGTGTCGGCGACCGCAACTGGGCAGCGACCTACCAGCGCATCCCCACCCTGATCGACGAGCGTCTGGCCGCCGCCGGCGCCGTCCCGCTTCTGGAGCGCGGCGCCGCCGACGGATCAGGTGACTTCGGCGGAGTGGTCGACCAGTGGACGGCGGACCTGTGGACGGTCCTGCTGGACGAGTACGGCGCAGCGGTCGCCGGCGAAGCGGCAGGCACCGCACCTGAGGCGGAAGCAGAAGGGCTGTACGAGCTGGAGGACACCTCGGAGTCGGTCCTCGGCGGTCTCGCCGAGCGCCACGGCGTCCAGCCGATGGAGGTCCTCGAAGCGTACGAACTCGTCGACACCGACCACGAACTCGGACGCTCCAAGCGGTTCCTGCGGCTCCGTCTGCCCGAGGGCGTCAGCTACCGCACCGCTGACCACTTGGCCGTCCTGCCCGGCAACCCCGAGACCCTCGTCCAGCGTGTCGCCGACCGCTTCGGCCTCGACCTGGACCGCACCGTCCGGCTGCGCGCCCGCCGCCGGAGCCGGGGCGCCCTGCCCGTCGACCGGCCGCTGAGCCTGCGCCGCCTGCTCACCGACTTCGTCGAGCTCCAGGACGCGGCCACCCAGGAGCAGGTCGCCGTGCTCGCCGAGCACACCGCCTGCCCGCCCGAGAAGCAGCCGCTCACCGCCTTCGCCACCGCCGATCCGGAGACCTTCCGGGAGCAGGTGACCGTCGCGGGGCTCAGCGTCCTGGACCTCCTGGAGCGCTACCGTGCGTGCGAACTGCCCTTCGAGCGTTTCCTGGAGCTGCTGCCGGTATTGCGTCCCCGGCACTACTCGATCTCGTCGTCCGCCGCGGCCCGGCCGGGGGAGGCCGACCTGATGGTGTCGCTGCTCGCCGCGCCCCACCGGTCGGGGGAGGGCACCTTCCGGGGGATCGCCTCGCACTTCCTGCAGAGCGTGAACGCGGGTGACGTGATCCAGGCCCGGGTCCTGCCGTGCAGCGAGTCCTTCCGCCTGCCCGAGGACACCTCCGTACCGGTGATCCTGGTCAGCGCGGGCACCGGCCTCGCGCCCTTCCGCGGCGCGATCCTCGATCGCCACCACACCGGCTCGACCGGCACCCTGCTCTGCTACTTCGGCTGCGACCACCCCGACGTGGACTTCCTGCACCGGGAGGAGTTCGAGGCGGCGGAGGCGGCCGGCGCGGTCAGCATGCGCCCCACGTTCATGCACGCGCCCGAGAACGGCGCCCGCTTCGTCCAGGAGCGCATCGCCCGCGAGAGCGAGGAGGTGTGGTCGGTCCTGGAGGCGGGCGGACGCGTCTACATCTGCGGCGACGGCCGCCGCATGGCACCCGCCGTACGGGAGGTGTTCATGGCGATCCACCGCGAGCGGACGGGCGCGAGCGACGAGCAGGCCGTGGCATGGCTCGCCGAGCTCGTCACGTCCGGACGCTACGTCGAGGACGTCTGGGCCGGCTGATTCCCGCCAAGCAGGCAGAAATGCTCGTGGGCGCACCTTTCCAGGTGCGCCCACGAGCATTTTCGCGTCGTGTCAGGCCATCGGTACGTTCGGGAGGTCGAGGCTCCCCTTGGCCAGCGCCACCGTCGCGGCCACGAGCGTCCTGAGCCCCGTCCGTTCGGTGGTCTCGTCCGGCAGGCACTGGAGGACCTGCATGGTGAGTCCGTCGAAGCCGGAGAGGAAGAACCGGGCCACCGTCTCCGGGGACTCGGCCAGTTCCTGTCCCGTCCTCTCGGCCGTCTCCGTGATCACCTGTGCGGTCACCTCTACGACCCGCCGGTAGTGGCTCTGCCGGGCCTCGTTGAGGCCGGGCACGCGCAGGGCGAACATGGTCAGCTCGCTGAGCAGCTGGTGGTGCGACGTCGGCTCGCGCACGGTGCCCCACAGCTCCCCCGCCAAGGCGCTGAAGGTCTCCTCGAAGCCCGCGTTTTCCGGTGCCGCCCGCTGCACCTGCGCGACCAGCTCGTCGGTGATCTGGTCCATGACCGCGCGGTACAGGTCCTCCTTCGTACCGAAGGTGTAGTGGACGGTGGCCTGCGCGACACCGAGCTCCGCGGCGATGGCGCGGGTACTCCCCGCGGCGACGCCCTCCCGGGTCATGAGGTCGATGGCCGCCTTGATCAACTGGGGGCGGCGCTCCGCCGCGGAAACATGAGCCATACGTTCAGTGTATCGACTTAGTCGATCGAACAAGTCGGCCCTCACCGGGCGTCACGTTCCTTCGGTGATGGACGCGCTGTCCGCGGTGAGAGTCTGCTCGGCCCAGATGACCTTTCCCTCGCGACCGTGTCGTGTGCCCCAGCGTTCGGTGAGCTGGGCCACCAGGAGCAGGCCGCGGCCGCCTTCGTCGAAGATCCGGGCCCGGCGCAGATGCGGGGCGGTGCTGCTGGCGTCGGAGACCTCGCACATGAGCGTCGACTGGAGGATCAAGCGCAGCTGGATGGGGCTCTTGCCATAGCGGATGGCGTTCGTCACCAGTTCGCTGACGGCCAGCTCCGTGGTGAAGGACATCTCCTCCAGCCCCCAGGCCGTCAGGATGTCGGAGGCGAAGCGGCGGGCCCCGGAAACGGCCGCCGGATCGGACGGGAGGTCCATCGTGGCGACGTGGTCCGGGTCGAGGGCGCGGGTCCGGGCGACGAGCAGGGCGACGTCATCGGCAGGGCGGCTGGGCAGCAGCGCGGCCAGCAGCTGGTCGCAGGTCTCCTCCAGCGAGTCCGGCGCCGAGGTGAGGACATCGCGCAGCGTGGCGAGTCCGAGGTCCACGTCACGCATGCGGCCGGCGATCAGCCCATCGGTGTGCAGGACCAGCAGGCTGTCCTCCGGCAGCTCGAACTCGATCGTCTCGAAAGGGAGCCCGCCCAGGCCGAGGGGCGGTCCGATCGGCACCTCGGGCGACTCGACCACCCTGGAGGTCCGAGTGGTCTCGCCTGTGGCCGAGGGAGCCACCACGGTCGGCGGGACATGGCCGGCACTGGCGAGGGAGCACTGGCGGGAGACGGGGTCGTAGATCGCGTACAGGCAGGTGGCGCTGGTCTCGCCCTCGGCCGGCGACTCCTCGCGCTGCATACGGATGACCACGTCGTCCAGGTGGGTGAGAAGTTCATCGGGCATGAGGTCGATGTCGGCGAAGGCGCGGACGGCTGTGCGGAGTCGGCCCATGGTGGCGGCGGCGTGCAGGCCATGACCGACCACGTCGCCGACGACCAGCGCGACGCGGGCCCCGGACAAGGGAATGACGTCGTACCAGTCGCCGCCCACACCCGCGCGGGACCCGGCGGGCAGGTACCGCGAAGCCGTTTCGGCGGCCGCCTGTTTCACCGTGTTCCGCGGCAGCAGGGTTCGCTGGAGGGCGAGCGCGGTGGAACGCTCGTGGGTGTACCGGCGGGCGTTGTCGATGGACACCGCCGCCCTGGAGACGATCTCCTGCGCCAGCAGGAGATCGTCGTCGTCGAAGGGGACCGAGGTCCGATGGCGTACGAACTGCACCAGGCCCAGGGTGTCCCCGCGGGCGTGCAGGGGCACGAGGAGAACGGAGTGGATGCCGAGGTCGCGCAGTACTCGGCCGTGGGACTCCGACGTCGCCACCCACGTGGGCATCTCGGTCCCCGCGATGTGGTGCAGGACGGATCGTCCGCTGACCAGTACGCGAGCCGGTTCCGAGTCGTCGGGGTAGGCATGACTCTCACCGACGCGGAGCAGGGACTCCGGACAGCCGTCTAGGACGGAGCGCTGGGCGACGCGGCGCTGCGTCAGAGCCTCTGGCGAACCAGTACCCGTGTCGTCGAGGACGGCGTCGAAGAGGTCGACGGTGACGAGGTCGGCGAAGCCCTCGGTGCAGACCTCCGCCAACTCCTCTGCGGTGCGGGTGACGTCGAGCGTGGACCCGATCCGCTTGCTCGCCCTGTCGGTGAGGGCGAGCCGACGCTGCAACAGACGGTCGCGCTCCTCCTGGTAGGCGGCGACGACCTCTTCCGAGGAACGGTCCACGTAGTCGAAACCGATCGCGACCAACCTCATGGAGGCCAGGTGGATCATGTGCCAGTCGCTGGTGAGGCGGGGCGCTTCGGCTTGCAACAGCCCGAGCAGGCTGAGGTGGCCGACCCGGTAGCCACGGAGGAGTCTGCTCACCGGAATCCCACGCCGGGCGTAGAGGCGGCCCACTTCCACGGCGGCCGGAGGGGCCTTCGACGCCCTCGCATCGGGGTGGGTCTCCAGGAGATCCAGAACGGCGGTGATGTGCTGGGCTGTCTCCTCCGGGTTCAGAGCCGCGATGTCCGCTTCCCCCGAAAGCTCGGGGAGCTCGCCGTTCAGGCGCTGGAGCAGCAGGCCGGCCAGCTTCTTCACCTCAGGTCTGAGGTGGCGGGCCAGCTGACCAAGGAACGCATCAACCTCGGTTCCCATAATGCGAACGTACGGGAAAGCCATGACGTGCGCTCCTCGGACAGCTGCGGCAGCCTCTGGTCGGCCCCGGCTCTCAGAGGCCGAGGTATTCGCCCAGATCGGCGTAGTCGACCTGCCACAGGCCGGGAGAGCCCGTGGGGTACTGCGAGCGGAAGCCGAGCATGCGCTGCACGCGCGGCGACAGCGTCTTGGCGAGTTCCCTCTCGACCAGGAAGGGGTACGCCTCCTCGCCGGTGAGGAAGCCCGCGTTGAACGTGAAGGCGAGGCCCCGTCGGTACTCGTCGCCGGTCCGGTTCGCCCCACCGCCGTGCGCGGTCTTGCCGCTGATCAGAAGGACGTCTCCGGCGTTCATGACCGCGGGGACCGTCTGCTCGGGAGTCCCTCGGTCCTCGAAGTCGCTCCAGTGGTTGCTCCCGGGGATGACGCGGGTGGCGCCGTTCTCCTCCCTGAAGTCGGTCAGGGCGACCAGGAAGTTGATGGTGACCTCCGGGCCGCCGGGCCCCATCCCGATGAAAGGGAACCAGTTCTCCAGGTCACGGTGCAGCATCTGCGCCTGGTTGCCGGGGCCGATCTCGATCACCTGCGCGGTGGTCATCCAGTACGTGCCCGACTCCTGGAGGAAGACCAGGTCGCTGATCTCGTGGACCAGGGGATGATCGATGACCTCGCTGCGGAACGAGGCGCTGTGCGTCACCAGGTTCGTGAGGCGCTTGGTGTTGTTGCCGTGGAACGCGGCCACGAGGTCGTCCTCGTGGGTGGACCCCGGGGCGAGCGCCCGCAGCGGCTGCTCGATCTCGCCGTTGAAACGGGTGATCTGCTCCTGCGTCAGGAAGCCCTTGATGATGACGCCACCATCACGGGTCACGATCTTGAGGATCTCTTCCGCCGACGTGTCGTTCGCCACGGACGTCAGGGTCTGGGCCTTCTTCTGTGTCGTCATGTGCGTCCTCTCCCTCGATCTGAATCGCGGTGGATCGACCGTTCGATCAGCCGCGGGCGTTCCGTCTTCTCGGGTCTCCCGCGCGCCGTCCTCGCGACGGTCAAGTGGGTTCGATGGTCGTGGCGTTCCCTCGTTGTTCATGTGGTGGTGGTCTCACTGTCGCCAGCCCGGACCGCCGGCGAGAACGACAGCGGGCACCTGCTTCGCCCGGGCCCGGTGCACGATGCACAGGCCGGTCACGGGCACGGCGGAGCTATCCGCTCACGACGTTCTTGTCGGAGCCGATGCGCCCCCCAGGGGCGCCACGGTCAGGGGTCGGTCCCGCCGCCGCATGCCGGTGCCGTGCGGTCCGCTCCCAGGGACGTGCGCTGCCGAGCCATCCGAGGAGGAAGGCCGCCGGGACGGAGACCAGCCCGGGGGTGTGGAGCGGGAACAGGTTGAAGTCCTGCTCCGGCAGCAGCGCGTATCTCGTTCCGGACACGGCGGGCGAGGCGAGGGTCAGGAGGGTGCACAGGGACAGCCCTCCGTAGACGAGCCACAGCAGCCCTCGGCGGTCGAAGCCGGTCCAGAGGAAGGAGTAGACGAGCGCGGGGAACACGCATGAGGCCGCGAGGCTCAGCGAGAAGGCGAGGAGGAACTCGACGGGGTAGCGGTGTACGGCGGTGGTGAGGAGAAGGCTCACGGCGCAGAGCGCGACGACGGACAGCCGCAGGACTGTCGGCTCTCCGATCCCGATCCTGGTACGGCCCTTCTGCCCCATCAGGTCGCGGGTCACGGAGACGGCGGCGGCGAAGGTCACGCTCGCCACGGCCGTGAGGACTGCGAGGAAGGCGACACAGGCCACGAGGGTGATGAGCACGACCCGGCCGGTGGAGTGGTGAGGGAGGACCTCCGATGCCAGGAGGATCGGGGCTCCCTGTCCCTTCGCATCGACCGCCCCGATCTGTCCGCTGCCGACCACAGCGGCCGCGGCGAAGCCGGTCGTGATCAGCAGCAGGGAGAAGAGGCCGGTCAGCCCTACGGCGACGCTCAGTGAGCGCCGAGCGGCGGGTACGTCCCGGCTGGCGCTGACGCGCAGGAGCAGGTGGGGCATCATCGCGGTGCCGAGGATGACGACGATGTGGTCGCTGATCGTCCCGAGCGGACCGAGATCGGCGGTGTGCGCCCACAGCCCGGGGCTGAGGTAGTCGTCCGGCGACATGCTCTTGTCCATGGCGGCCGACAGCAGAGCTTCAGGGCTCCAGTCGAACTGGCGGAGCGCCATCAGGGTCACTGCGGCGAGCGTCGCCAGGGCTACGGGCACCTTGGCGACCTGCACGAAACTGGTGCCGCGCAGGTCGGCCACTCCTGCGAAGCACGTGATGAGGAATCCCATCAGCACCGTGCACACCACCTGCGCCGCCTCGGTCGGCATGCCGATCAGAAGAGCGGCGGTGATGCCGCCGGCACGCAGTTGAACCATGAGCAGGGGTACGGCGATGCACAGAGTCACCACCGCACCGGCGATCCGCGTTCCCGGCCCCCCGGCACGCAGAGAGAACAGCTCACCCAGGGTGTAGCGGCGGGTCGCGCGAATCCTGGAGGCGAGGAGCAGGAAGACGCCGAGTGCGAGGGCGCTGTCGACGGCGGTCGAGACTCCGTCGTAGCCGAAGAGAGCGATCGCTCCCGGCAGCGAGACCAGAAGGACGACCGTGATCTGTTCCCCCGCCATCGCGACGCCGTTGAAGACGGGCGGGAGAGACCGGTCGGCGACGTAGAGGCGTTCGGGGTCGTCGTCCTGAGTGGCGAGAGTGAAGACCCACAGGAGGCACAGGCCGATGAAGACGAGGAAGGCGGTGATGACCGCGCCCCTCGCGGCGGAGCCGATCAGGTCGGGCGAGCCGACGCTCAGCAGGGAGAACGTCACCACGTGCCCCTGTTCGATCGAGAGGCAGTGGTCGTCGCCGAGGCCGGTTCGCGGGAGGACGCGGCCCGGTTCTCGTACCACCACGTTGCGCCGACGAGGACGACGAGCTGCGTGAGCGCCCACGAGATGCCGAGGGTGAGACGTCCGTACACGGAGATCTCTCCGAGGGGCGTGGAGCAGGAGAGCAGGACACCGACGGCGAGCGGCAGCGCGTTGACGGTGACCAGCACCCGTGTGTCACGGGGGGAATGCTGGGAGGAAGCGGGGGGCACGGAACCTCTCTCTGAGGAATAGGAAGACGGACACGGCGCGAGGGGTCGCGGGGGACGGTCGCAGCCGTTGAGGACGAGCGATGGATGTCGGGCGGCCGTGCTCCGTACCGGTCGGAAGCGCATGCTGCGACCGCGGGGGCTCGGCGGTGGCGCGGCCTCCCCGGCCCGGCCGCAGCGAGGTTGGTGAGGAGCCCGGTACCGGGACGCGTCGGGTGTCAGCGGCGAGTGGTGGCCGTCAGGCCGGCGTATCGCCCTGCCCGCTCCAGCAGACGGGGGACGCCCGTTTCGAGCGACGGCCCGAAAGCCGTGTCGTGGGGACGCTCACCACGCTGCCACCGGGTGTAGATGGCCTCGCAGAAGATCGCCGCCTTCCACAGGGCGAGGGTCTGGTACCAGGGCAGTGGGGTCAGGTCGAGGCCCGTGCGGGACTGGTAGCGCTCTGCCAGCTGACGCTGGGTGAGATAGCCGGGCGACCGGGTCACCTTGGTGAGTTCGAGCGGTGTGGAAGGGCTGCCTGCCTCGGACCAGGTGGCGGTGAGGTACCCCAGGTCCGCGAGCGGGTCACCGAGTGTGGCCATCTCCCAGTCCAGGATCGCGAGGACCCTGGCCGGCGCCTGAGGCGCGAACATGAGGTTGCCCATGCGGTAGTCGCCGTGCACCACCGAGGCGGCCTGGCTCGTCGGCAGGTTGCGGGTGAGCCAGTCCCCGATGCGCTCCACCGCGGGCAGGCTGCGGGTGGTGTTGACCTCCCACAGGCCGCGGAACCGGTCGACCTGACGCCGCAGATACGCCTCGGGCCGGCCCAGGGAGGCGAGTTCCCCTCCGGACACGTCGATGCCGTGCAGGGCGACGAGGGTGTCGACGACCGCCTCGCTGGTGGCCCGGCGCTGTTCGGCGGGGGAGAGATGGGGTGGGATCGTGTCGGTGACGACCGTCCCGTCGAGCCGGGACATGAGGTAGAACGGCACGCCCAGAAGCGACTCGTCCTCGCAGACGGCGACGATCTCCGGCACCGGCACTCCGTGCCCGCCGAGGATCTTCTGGATGCGGGCCTCGCGCACCATGTCGTGCGTCGACTTGGGCAGGGGCGGGCGCGGTCCACGGCGTAGTACGACGCACTCACTACCGCGCTGGATCAGATAGGTGATGTTGGAGTGGCCGTCGCCGATGCGCTGCCACGCGAGCGGGCCGCTGCCGATGCCGTGTGCGTCGAGGAAGCCGGTGACCGCGTCGAGGACCAGGAGCGGAGGGCTGTCGAGGTGGCGGGCCCTCTCCCAACTCGCCACGACCTCCACGCCGTCGGGAACGGTGTGCATCACGCGCCCCCGTCCCGGCCGACGACGGCGTCGCCCCTGTACTGCTCACCGGCGCGGACCGCGGCTGCGCGGTCGGCCGAGGCCCGACGAGCGACGGCCCACCGGTGGGTCTCGTTGGAGCCGTCGTAGATGCGGAACGGGCGGACCTCGTTCAGGTACTGCGCCAGCGGAAGTCCGTCGGAGACCCCGTCCCCGCCGCAGATCTGGATGGCGCGGTCGATCACCCGGAAGATCGCCTCCGAGCAGTGCACCTTCGCGATCGAGGACATCGCGGACCCCGCCTTGGGGTCGGTGCCCAGCAGGGCCGCGGTCTTGGTGATGATCGCGTCGGACGTTTCGATGTCGATGACCGACTCTGCGATCAGGTGCTGCGCCAGGCCGAGCGAGTCGATCGGACCGCCGAACAGCTCCCGCCGCCCGGCCCGGTCGAGCGCGATGTCGAGTGACCGCCGGGCGAGGCCCAGCCACCGCATGCAGTGGGTGAGGCGTGCGGGACCGAGCCGCACCTGGGCGTACCGGAAGCCGAGTCCGACCTCGCCGAGCACGGCCTCGTCGGGGACGAAGCAGTCCTCGACGTACAGGTGGGGGTGGCCGCCGTCGATGGCGCGGTCGACGGTGTGGATCGGCTCGCCGACCCGGATGCCGGGGTTGTCCATGTCGACCAGGAACATGGTGGCTCCCTCGGGGGCGCCGTCCACGGCCGGGGTCCGCGCCATGACGATGCAGAACGCGGCCCCCACGGCGCCGCTGGTAAACCGTTTGTGTCCGTCGATGATCCAGCCGCCGTCGTCGCGCACGGCAGCGGTCCGCAGCGCCGCCGGGTCGGATCCCGCTCCGGGGTGGGGCTCGGTCATGCCGAAGCACGACCGTACGTCCCCCGCCGCCAGCGGCGCGAGATACCGCTTCTTCTGCTCCTCGGTGGCGATGAGGTTGAGCATGTGCATGTTCCCCTCGTCGGGGGCCATGCAGTTGAGCGCGCTGGGGCCGATCGGCGAGTAGCCGGCCTCCTGGAGGATCGGTGACCAGTGCTCGATGGCCAGGCCCTGCCCGCCGTACTCCTTCGGCACGAGCGGAGCGAAGACGCCTGCCTCCTTCGCCGCGGCCTGCAGCCGGTCGCGGGTGGCCTGGTCGAGACGTCCGCCCGGTCCGGGCTCCGCGTCGACGACGACCTCGCGGATGAACCGGCGCGTGCGCTCACGCAGCTCCGCGATCTCCGGCGGAAGGTGAGGGTAAGTCATTGCTGTCCTTCGTGAGGTGGGCGAGGTCGTTACGCGGTGCCGCCGGCGACCGTGAGGCCGCCGTCGACGGTGAGGATGTGACCGGTGACCCAGGAGGAGTCCTCCGAGGCCAGGAACGCCACGGCGGAGGCGATGTCGGACGGCACGCCCAGACGTCGCAGGGGGTAGCCGTCGACCACCTCGGCTTCCCTGCCCTCGTACAGGGCCTCGGCGAACCGTGTCTTCACCACGGCGGGGGCCACGGCGTTGACGCGGATCTCCGGGCCGAGCTCGACGGCCAGGGTCCTGGTCAGGTGGGACACCGCTGCCTTGCTCACTCCGTAGAGGCCGATGCCGGGTGACGGGGTGTCACCGGTGACGGAGGAGAGGTTCACGACGGTGCCGCGGCGTTCGGTGAAACCGAGCTTCGGGTGCGCCACGGCGTCCTGCACCCAGGCGAGGGTGGCGAGGACGTTGACCTCAAGGACCTTGCGGGCTACGTCGAGGTCCAGGCCGACGACGGGGCCGTACGCCGGATTGATGCCCGCGTTGTTCACGAGGACGTCCAGCCCACCGAACTCGCGCGCGACGGTGTCGAAGACCTCGCGGCGGTGCTCGGGGTCGTCCGCCTTGCCTGCGACGGTGATGACGCTGCCCTCGGGGAGAGCGGCGGCGGCCTCTTCAAGAGGTCCGGGCTTGCGCGCCGTGATGCACGCGCGCGCCCCTTCGGCGACGAGCCGCTCGGCGATCGCGAGGCCGATGCCCCGGCTCGCTCCCGTCACGACGGCAACACGGCCTGAGAAACGGCCGTGGCCGGTGTCCTTCTCGCTCATGGATCAGTCCTTCGAGGGGGAAACCGGCCCCGTGCCGTCGAGGCCGCGGAGCTCGGCGCGCCGGATCTTGCCGCTCTGGGTCTTGGGCAGGTCGGTGAGGAAGTGGATCGTGCGGGGGCACTTGTAGGCGGCCAGCCGGTCGCGGGAGAAGGCGATCAGCTCCTCGGCCGTGGCGTTCAGGCCCGACTTGAGCGAGACGTAGGCGATGACGGTCTCGCCGCGGTAGGCATCCGGCGCCCCGACGACAGCCGCCTCGAGCACCGACGGGTGCTCGTACAGGGCGTCTTCGACCTCGCGCGGCCAGACCTTGTACCCGGACACGTTGATCTGGTCCTTGAGCCGGTCCACCAGGTAGACCCAGCCCTCCTCGTCGATGACGGCGACGTCACCGGTGCGGAGCCGGCCCTCCGGCATCGTGTGACGAGTGGCTTCGGGCTTGCCCCAGTACCCGGGCACCACCTGCGGCCCGCTCAGTTCGAGTTCGCCCTGCTCCCCGCTGGGCACCGGGTCGCCGTGCGGGTCCACGACGCGTGCCGTGAGGTGCGGCAGAGGCTTGCCGACGGACAGCGTCCCGCTCGGCAGATGCACCGGCGCCCGTCCACCCGGCGGCACGGCGATGACGGCGGACGTCGTCTCGGTCATCCCGTAGCCGTTGTGGAGGTAGGCGCCGAACCGTTCCCGGAACCGCTCGACGGTGGCCGGCGGGATCGGCGCGCCCCCGGAGTACAGGGCCTTCGCCGACGCGAAGTGCTGCGGACCGGCCTGCGGGAGCTCGTAGATCGCGTTGTACGCCGTGATGGAGCCGATCGTGTAGGTCACCCCGTGCTCGGCGAAGGCCTCCAGGGCGACCTCGGGGTGGAACCGGCCCGCCAGGACCAGCGTGGTGTCGGTGAGCAGGGAGATCGTCGCGTTGACCACCGCCCCGGTGATGTGGAACAGCGGGGCCATGGCGAACACGACGTCCCCGTCGCCCACACCCATCCACGACGCGCAGGTCGCCACCACGCTCAGGACGTTGCCGTGGGTGTTCATGGCGCCCTTCGGCGGCCCCGTCGTTCCCGAGGTGTACGTCAGGAACGCGACGTCGTCGCGGGTCAGCTCCACGGGCGAGGGACCGCGGCCCTCGAACTCGCCGATCAGCGCCACCAAGTCGCCGTCGGGCGCCGAGGCGTGGCGCTCCGTCATCGCGAAGACCCGCGGATCGTTTCTCGACTGGTAGTCCAGTGCCGACGTGCTGACCAGCCAGCGCACCGTGCTCCCCGCCAGTGTGCCCAGCGTCTCGTGGACGTCCGCGTCCGCGCAGACGACGCCGACCGCCCCGGAGTCGTCGATGATCCGGCGGAGCTCCTGGCGGCGGTACATCGGGTTGAGTCCCAGTGCCGTGGCCCCCAGCTTCCACAGGGCCAGCAGCACCAGCGCGTACTGCGGAACGTTCTGCAGGTACACCCCGACGCGATCGCCCCGGCAGGTCCCGCGGGCCTCGAACGCGGCGGCCAGGGCGTCCGACGCCGCGTCCACCTCCCGCGCGGACAGAGCGCCGTCGAAGTAGCGGAGCGCGATGCCCTCCGGGTTCTTCGCCACGCGTGTCTTCCAGGCGGCCACGAGCGATTCGGGTGCTGAGTCCGGACCCGTATCGGACCCGTCGGGGAACGCATCCCGCCGGCGGCCCTCATCCACTGTCATCTGCCGTCCTTCCCACCCATGTCCATGCGCTTGGCGTGCCGGTCATGTGAGTTCGCGCTTGAGGATCTTTCCGGTGGACGTCATCGGCAGGGTCTGCACGATCTCCACGATGCGCGGGTACTTGTAGCCCGCCATCTGCTCCTTGCCCCAGGCGATCAGTTCGTCGGGACCGGCCTCGGCGCCGCGGTCGAGGATGACGAACGCCTTGATCTCCTCGCCGTGGCTCTCGTGCGGCACGCCGACGACCGCGGCCAGGCTGACCGCCGGGTGCGTCATCAGGACCTCCTCGATCTCGCGCGGGTACACGTTGAAGCCACCGCGGATGATCAGGTCCTTCGCCCGGTCGACGATGTAGTAGAAGCCGTCCTTGTCCCTGCGGGCGAGGTCGCCGGTGCGGAACCAGCCGTCCCTGATGGCTTCGGCGGTGGCCTCGGGGCGGCCGTGGTACCCCTTCATCACGTTGTGGCCCTTGACCGCGATCTCCCCGACGACGCTGCCCGTGCCGCGGTCCTCGACCTCCGACCAGTCCGCGTTGACGAGCTTGACCTCGACGCCCCAGATCGGCACGCCGATCGACCCGGGACGGGGCTCCCGCGCCGGATCGCTGAAGGTGACCACCGGCGAGGTCTCGGAGAGGCCGTAGCCCTCCAGGACCTGGACGCCCAGCCTCTCCCTGACCTGCTTGATGAGCTCCGCAGGGAGTGAAGCACCGCCGGAGACGCCGACGCGCAGGTTCCTCGCGATCCTCTCGACGTCGATGTCGTCGGTGAGCGCCTGCAACAGGCCCCACCACATGGTGGGGACGCCCGCGAAGACGGTGATGTCCTCCTGCTGCATCAGGGACACCGCCTGCCGGGCGTCGAATCGTGGCAGCAGTACCAGCGTGCTCGCTGCCGAGAAGCCGGCGTTCAACTGCACGGTCGCGCCGAAGGAGTGGAACAGCGGCAGCACGACCAGATGGGTGTCCAGGGCAGGCCGGTTCTCCAACAGCTGGTTGACCGCGAGGGCGTTGAGCACCAGGTTGGCGTGGCTGAGTTCGGCGCCCTTCGCCTGTCCTGTCGTACCGCTCGTGTAGAGCAGCACGGCCGGGTCGTCCCCGGACGTCCCGATGCAGTCGAACGTCGCCGCGGTGCCCCGCAGCGCGGCGCCCATGGTCTCGGCGCCCTCGATCGGGCTCTCCGCCGCGGGGTCGGCGGTGATGAGGAAGAAGTGCTCGCAGCCCGGGGTCCCGGTGAACCCGGCGTGTCCCTCCGTGCCCATCGGCAGACCCTCGCCGCCCTCGAAGCAGAAGTACGCCTTCGCCTCCGAGTCGGCGAGGTGGTAGGCGACCTCCCGGCCCTTGAGCAGGACGTTGAGGGGTACGACGACGGCGCCGGCCTTGAGGATCCCGTAGTAGACGATCGGGAACCAGGGCACGTTCGGACAACTGAGCGCGACCTTGTCGCCGGGCCAGACGCCGCGGTCCACAAGGAGGTTGGCGACCTGATTGGCGGCGGCGTCGATCTGGGCGTAGGTCAGACGCGTCCCGCCGAGGACGACTGCGTCCCGGTCCGGGTGCGTGCGGGCGGAGTCCTCGAGCAGGACCGAGAGGTTCAGCATGGTGTGTCTTCCGGGAAGGTGGACCGGGCCAGGCCGCGGGGGAACAGAACACGCGGCCTGGCTCGGAGCGGGTGGGGGTTACAAGCGACGTGACGCGGACGTCAGAACTGCCGCAGCAGCCGGTCGAGCGCCTCGGCCGTCGCCTCGATGTCGGCGGTGGTGTGCGTCGTGCTGAGGAAGACCTTGCCGGACGGCATGAACAGGAAGCCCTGCCGCAGCATCCCTTCGAGGATCGCGGTCCAGAGCCCGCTGGTCCCGTGGAGCCCGGTGGCCCCACCGGCGGGGACGTACTGGAGGAGCGAGCCGACCCGGTTGAAGCTGCCGAAGTCGGGCGATGAGCCGAGAACGGCGCCGACGAGGGCTTCGAACTCGGACGAGGTCTGTTCGAGTTGCTCGTAGACCGCGGGATCGGCCAGGACGCGCATCGTCGCCGCGACGGCCGCCAGTGCGACCGGGTTGGCGTTGAAGGTTCCGGCGTGCACGACGCCGGACGTCACCTGGTCGACCAGCTCTGCCTGGCCGACCACGGCGCTCTGGGTGAAACCGCCGGCCATCGCCTTCCCGAAGACGGACAGGTCGGGCAGCACGCCGTACTTCTCGGCCGCCCCGCCCCGGGCGATCCGGAATCCGGCTATCACCTCGTCGAAGACGAGGACGACGCCGTGCCGGTCGCAGAGAGCCCGCAGCGTCGACAGGAACTGTGGTGAGGGTGCTTCGACGCCCGCGTTGCTCATCACCGGGTCGACGAGCACAGCCGCGATGTCGCGCTCGACGCACTCGTTCAGCAGACGCTCGGCCAGCTGTACGTCGTTGAAGCGCGCCACGACCAGGTCGTCGAGGACGCTGGCCGACTGCCCCGGCCCGCCGGGGGTGACGGGGCGATCGCAGTCGTCCTCGGACATCCCGGCGTACACGGTGTCGTGCCAGCCGTGGTAGCTCTTGGCGAACTTGAGGACACGGCGCCGGCCGGTGGCGGCGCGCGCGAGGCGCAGCGCCACCTGCACCGCTTCGGTCCCCGTGTTGCTCCACAGCAGTCGCTCGCCGTGTGGCACGGCTTCGAGGACCGCTTCCGCCGCGAGGTACTCCAGCGGATGGCCGGTGCCGACGACCTGCATCTTCGTCGCGACCTCGGACACGGCTGACAGCACGCGCGGGTCACCGTGACCGAGGACGAGTGGGCCCCAGGCCATCACGTAGTCGATGTACCGGTCGCCGTCCAGGTCCCAGACGTACGCGCCTCGTGCCTCGCGCACGAAGAGCGGATGGGGTGGCATCGCGGCGCGCAGGCCCGACCCCACACCTCCGCCGACGCTGCGGCGGGCTCGCTCGAAGGCCGAGCGTGATGTTTCCAGGGCCATGAGATCGCCCCTGCCTTTCAGTACGTGATCACCGAGCGGATGCCGATGCCGCGCTTCATCTGGTCGAACGCCTCGTTGATGTCCTTCAGTTCGATCACGCTCGTCACCAGGGAGTCGAGATCGATGCGGTCGTTCATGTAGTGGTCAATCAGCAGCGGGAAGTCGGAAGCCGGCTTGCTGGAGCCGTAGTTCGAGCCGATGAGAGAGAGCTCCTGATCGGACATGACGAAGGGGTCGATGGATATCCGCATGCCGTCCGCCACCTGCCCCGCGACCACAGCCGTGCCGCCGCGGGCCAGGGCCTCATAGGCCGACTCGATGGTGCGGGGCAGCCCGATGGCTTCAATGGCGATCTCCACACCGCGTCCGTCGGTGAGCTGTTGCACCCTGTCCGCGAAATCCTCGCGGCCGTTGTTGATCAGGTCGGTCGCGCCGAAGACGCGCGCCTGCTCCAGCTTCTCGTCGGAGATGTCCGCGGCGATGATCTTCCGCGCGCTGGCGAGCCGGGCCCCCTGGATCGCGTTCAGGCCGACGCCTCCGCAGCCGAGGACCAGCACGGTGTCGCTCGGCCGCACGCCGGCCGTGTTGACGGCCGCGCCGACACCGGTCGTGACGGCGCATCCGACCAGAGCCGACTGCGGGAACGGGGCGTCGTCCCGGATGGCGATCGCGCCCGATTCGGGCACGAGGGTGTACTGGCCGAACGTTCCGAGGCCCGCGAAGCTGAGGACGTCGCCCCCGCCGACGGACGTGATCCGGGACCGACCGTCGAACGACAGGTGGTTCGCCGAGTGCTGGCTGACCATGTCGCAGAGGACGGGCCTGCCATTGATGCAGTAGCGGCAGCGGCGACACGAGGGCGTCCAGGACAGTACGACGTGGTCGCCCTTCTTCAGCGTCGTGACGCCTTCGCCGACGCTCTCGACGATCCCGGCTCCCTCATGGCCGAGGATCATCGGCGAAGGAACCTCCCATTCGCCCAGGAGGACGTGGAGGTCGCTGTGGCACACCCCGCTAGCCTGGAGCCGCACGAGCACCTCGCCGGGCGGAGGCGTCGAGGGGATCGACACTCTCTCGATGGTCAGCGGTTCGTTCGGCGTCCTGAAGACGGCGGCGTCGAATTCGATGGTCATGAAAGTCTTCCTTCCGTGTTCTGGGCGATCACGTCCGAGCGGTGCGGATGAGCTTCTTGTTGGCGAACTCGTCGATTCCCGCCCGGCCCAGCTCGCGACCGAACCCGGACAACTTGACCCCGCCGAAGGGCAGTTCCGCGCTTTCGAGGCCGACGCCGTTGATGAAGACCATGCCTGCGTCGATCCTGTCGGCGACGCGCAGCGCCTGCTCGGCGTCCGTCGTGAACACGTAGGAGCCCAGCCCGTACGGGGTTCCGTTCGCCAGCTCGACGGCCTCGTCCTCGGATCCGACCCGGTAGACGGTCGCGACGGGGCCGAAGAGTTCCTCGGCGGCCGACGGCGACGTCGGCGAGACGCCCGTCAGCACGCCGGGCGGGAAGTACGCCCCTTCGCGCTGTCGTGCGGAGACGAAGGTCGCCCCCTCCTCGACGATTCGCTCGACCTGTTCCTCGACGTACTCGGCGGCGCCGACCGAGGAGAGCGGCGCCAGGCGTTCGGTCAGGGCGAGCACCTGCTGGGTGAACTTGTCGAGGAAGGCGTCGTAGATGTCCTCGGCGACGATGAAGCGCTTCCCGGCGTTGCACGCCTGACCGGCGTTCTCGAACCGAGCCTCGACCGCCGCCTGGACCGTGACGTCGAGGTCGTCGGTGGACAGCACGATGAAGGGGTCCGAACCGCCCAGTTCGAGCACCACCTTCTTGAGGCTGCGCCCGGCCTTCTCGGCGACCTCCGCGCCGGCCCGCTCCGAACCGGTGAAGGAGACGCCCTGCACGCGGGGGTCCACGATGGCGCGACCGATCTGCTCCCCGGTGGCATGGACGTTGACGTAACAGCCCTCGGGGAAGCCCGCGTCCGTGAACAGCTGCTGGAGGGCCGCGGACGACTCCGGACACTGCGACGCGTGCTTGAGCACGATGGTGTTGCCCAGCGCGAGGTTGGGCGCGGCGAATCGGGCCACCTGGTAGTACGGGTAGTTCCAGGGCATGATCCCCAGCAGCACGCCGACCGGCTGGCGTCGGACGAAAGCGGTGCCCTCCCCCTCCAAGAGCTCGATCGGCTCGTCGGTGAGGAACTTCTCCGCGTTCTCGGCGTAGTACCGGTAGATCGAGGCGCTGAACTCGACCTCCCCCACGGCCTCGTCCACCGGCTTGCCCATCTCCCGGTGGATGATCTCGGCGAGCTGTCGGCTGCGCTCGTCGTGCAGGGTGGCGACGGCGTGCAACAGCTGGGCGCGCTGTGCCACGGAGGTCTGCCTCGACCAGCGGGCGTAGGCGTCGGCCGCCGCGTCGAGCGCCGCGTCGACGGTCTCGTCCGTCGCCGTGGGGTACTCCTTGACCAGCTTGCCGGTGGCCGGGTCCACCACCGCGTACACGTGCCTCTTCGCCATGCTGACTCCTTGTTCGTGTTCCGGGTTCATGCGAGGGTTCCGGTCGCGCGGGCCTGGTTCGCGTCCGAGGCCGCGTTGCGGTCGTGCAGTGCGCGGTAGGCGCGGAAGTAGACGAATCCCTGGGTGCCCCAGGTCGCCAGCGCGGCGGTGTAGAAGATCGTGCGGTTCGCGTCGTCAAACGCCAGGGGGAAGAAGTCGTACGTGATCGCGATGGTGATCCCGGCGGCCGTGACCAGTGCCGTCCAGACCGCCGGCCACCTCGCGCCCGCGTTCCAGAGCCGCTTGGCGAAGTACCCGAGGAAGACCGCCGTGAGGAGATTGACGACGACGTAGAACACGGCGACCCAGAAGGCGATGCCGCCGGTGTGGAGATCCGCGCCGTGGAACTGCCGGAGGAACAGGCCGGCCACGATCGCGGTCCCGAACACCCCGATGTCGACGCGGCGGCTCGGCTCGTAGCGATGGGTGACCTTCATCAGGCCCAGGACCAGAATGAGCGTGATGCCGACCGACCTGGAGAACGCGTCGAAGAAGTACGCCAAGTCGTACAGGACGCTGTCGCTCTTGGCTCCGAACAGCGACCAGAGCAGGAAGTTGCTGCCCGAGGTGGCGACGACCATCCACTCCAGGCCCAGGAGGTAGTTGCCGTACCGGCGGATGAACTTCCAGCCGTAGAAGTAGCCGGCGAAGATCATCCACAGGTCGGCCAGCAGGAACAGCGCTTCCTTCATCGCGACGCCCCCTCGCGGACGTCACGGGACAGCAGGGTGATGACGCGCTCTGCGGTGCGCTGGCCAGTCAGAACCGCGCCGTTCATGGTTCCGGCCCATTCGCCGGCGGTTTCGGAGCCCGCCCAGTGGACGCGCCCGTGGGGCTCGGACAGCGCCTTGCCGAAGCTCGTGGTCGCGCAGGGGGCGACGGCGGGATTGGGGCCGCCCGGGGCGAACGGCTCCGCTCCCCAGCAGTGGTCCACGTAGTCGATCGGGGTGCGGGCCTGCGGACCGTAGAGATCGGCGAGTTGCTGGACGACCCGATCGCGTCGGGCCTCGGGGCTGAAGCCGTCGAAGACGCGCGGATCGCAGAAGGCCATCAGGATGCCCGGTCCGCCGGGGGCGGGGGACACGTCGAAGGTGATGAACACGGTTCCGGTGTCGGTCAACGCCTCGCCGGAGCATCCCTCAGCCCGCCAGAACGGCCTCTCGTACGCCACGAACGCCTTGCTCAGCACGCCCATGCGCCAGGTCCGCGTGAGCCCTTGGGCCTGCTCGGGCAGAGCGGGATCGAACGCGATGGCGGCGCGGTGCGCCGGCGAGGCCGTGACGATCGCGTACCGGGCGCGGATCTCGCCGGAGTCCGTGCGGACGGTGACGCCGTCGCCGTCCTGCGTGATGCGGCGCACCGGTGTCTCCAGGCGCACCCGTTCGCCGAGCCGCTCCGCCACCCGTTCGACGATCTCCTGGGTGGTCTGGACGAACCGGTCCTGCTGCTGACCGCCGTCGACGTCCAGCATGTGATCGAGTCCGCCCGCCGCACGGATGTAGCGCATCGCGTGCAGCAGGGAGACGTCTCCCGGGGTACACCCCCACTGCACCTTGCTGATGACGGTCATCAGCGCACGCGTGCTGGGCAGCGCGTTCTTCCGGTCGAGCCATTCGCCGAACGAGATGGCGTCGAGCCGGTCGGCCCCCGGCGTCTCCCACGCGGCGTTCACGTCGATGGTCGCGACCAGCCTGTTCACCGCCATCTGCATACGGGCCATGTCCACCAGGGCGGCGGGGGAGACCCGGGGAATGGTGCCGCTGTAAGTGCGTCGCCGGCCTGCCATCCACAAGACGTTGCGACCCTGGTTGAACTGGTCGGTCGTTGTACACCCGACTCGGCTCGCGAGGTCCCGGACGGCGGTGTGGCGCCGTGCCACCCACGTCGCTCCGAGGTCGACCTTCACGCCGGCCACCTCGCCGGAGAGCGAGCGGCCTCCGACCCGGTCGCGACCTTCCACGACCACGACGGACCGCCCCGTGCTCACCAGTCGCTCGGCCGCGCTCAGGCCGGCGAAGCCGGCACCGACGACCACGACGTCGACCGTGGTGCCCCTGGAGCGGGGCTCACGAGATCCGGACATGGTTTCCTCCTTCGCCCACGCGGTTCGCGTGCTGCGAGATGCAGGTCGTGATGGGGTCGACGAGGGCCTCGGGAATGTGGTGGCCCATGCCGGGGATGACCACGTGCTGGGCCGAACGGATCGCCCGTACGGTCGCGGCGCCGCCGCTCGGGTTGACCAGCAGGTCCCGGTCGCCGTTGATGACCAGCGTCGGGGCGGTGATCGTGCTCAGCTGGGCCGTCCGGTCTCCGGAGCGCTGGATGGCCTGGATCTGGCGCGCCGTGCCGGCCGCCGGATCACCGGCGCTGCGATCCCAACCACGTGCCGCGATGGCCGCCTCGGCCGCGTCGTCGATGGGATGTCCCACTCCCGCGATGTGCCGGGTGATCCGCAGGTGGGCACGGACCGCCGCGGTTCTGGTCCTCGCCGGCGGGGCCGAGAGGAGCCGGATCGTCGACAGAGCTGGCCGACCGACCTTGCGTGCCCCGGTGGTGGAGTAGATGGACGTCAGGGACAGGGCCCGCTCGGGTGCTGTGGCCGCGATCGTCTGCGCGATCATGCCGCCCATCGACCGCCCGACCAGGTGCACCCGCGCGATCCCGAGATGGTCGAGTACGCCGACGGCGTCCTGGGCCATGTCGGCCAGCGCGTACGCGTCGCCGCGCGGACGTGCCGTGATCTGACGCCAGAGCCCGGGAGAGGGAGCGGCGACGAACGTCGACTGGCCGGCGTCGCGGTTGTCGATCGCGACGACCCGGAAGCCGCGGCTGACGATTGAGCCGATGAACGAGTTGGTCCAGAAGGTGAGGTCCTCGCCCAGTCCCGCGATGAGCAGCATCGCGGGGTCGTCCTTGTCGCCGTGGTCCCGGAAGCAGATCGTCATCCCGGACGGCAGGGTCGCGTACTGGTCGGCGCTGTCGACGGCGCTCGTCTCAGGCACGGGCCGCACGCCTTCCGTCGGGCCGCGCGGCCGCCCGGGCGGCGCCGAACTTCAGGTGCGCGTCCGCCACCGGGCCGCGCAGGGCCCTGGAGTCCTCGGGGTAGGACATCGCCATCCGCCAGGGCTTCTCGGGGCCCTGCTTGGGCAGGAGCTTCTCGCCGCGCCTGGCGTACCCGGCCTGGAGGTCCATGACCGGCCTGCGCTTCGTTCCCGCCGGTGCGACCGGAACCACCATGTCGTATCCGCGGGCGTCCATGTGCCTGACCAGGTCGATGAAGTAGCGACACATCAGGCTCACCTTGAGCGTCCAGGACGAGGTGGTGTAACCGATCGCCATCGCCCAGTTCGGGAGCCCGCTCAGCAGCATGCCGCGGTAACAGAGCGCGTCCGCGACGTTGACCTGGCGCCCGTCGACCACGAGGGGCATGCCGTCGAAGAGCCGCAGGTTCAGCCCCGTCGCGGTGACGATGACGTCGGCTTCCAGTTCCTCGCCCGACGCCAGGACGATTCCGCGCTTACTGAACCGTGCCACGGCGTCGGTGACGACGGATGCCCTTCCGTCCTTGATCGCGTCGAAGAAGTCGCCGTCCGGTGCCACGCACAGCCGCTGGTCCCACGGGTCGTACGGCGGGTTGAAGTGCTTGTCGACGTCGAATCCCTTGGGAAGGCGCTTGATGTTCTCGCGCCGGATGAATGCCCGTCCGGCCTTGGGGAAGGTCCGCAAACCCTTCACGACGGCGTGTTCGGTCCAGATGTTCTTGAACCGCGTCACGGCGTACCCGCGCTCTTTTCCGAGCAGTTTCGTGAGCGCCAGGGCGACCTTGTCGACACGGGGGAGCGCCATGACGTAGGTGGGGGTGCGCTGCAGCATCGTCACGTGCCGGGCGGCGCCCGCCCCGGTGGTCATGGCCGGCACCAGCGTGATCGCGGTCGCGCCGCTGCCGATGACGACGACCTTCTTGCCGTTGTAGTCGAGGTCCTCGGGCCAGTGCTGTGGATGGACGATCCGGCCCTCGAAGTCGTCCCGCCCCGGGAACTCCGGGGAGAACCCCTCGTCGTACCGGTAGTAGCCGGTGGCGGCGAAGACCCATCCCGCGTGGATCGTCTTGGTCCGGGTCGCTCCCGTGGCGGGGTCCGACGTCTGGACGGTGAGAGTCCACCGTGAGTCCGCTGTGGACCACTCCGAGCGGACGACCCGGTGGCCGAGCCTGAGGACGCGCTCCAGGCCGTTCTCCTCGACGGTCTCGTGGAGGTACTCCTTGATGAGGGGAGCGTCGGCGATCGCGGCTTCGTGACGCCAGGGCTTGAACGCGTATCCGAACGTGTGGAGGTCGGAGTCCGAGCGGATGCCGGGATAGCGGAACAGGTCCCAAGTGCCTCCGATGTCGTCGCGCGCTTCCAGCACGGCGAGCGACTTCTCGGGGAGCTCCCGGCTGAAATAGGTGGCCGCGCCGATCCCGGAGATCCCGGCTCCGATGATCACCACGTCGAATTCCTCGACGGCGTCCAACACCTCAGCTGTCATGGCGTTTCCTCGCTGTTCCTGTGGCGGTTACCTCACTGTCGCGAGCCGTGACCGCCTGCGAGAACGACAGCGGGCACCTCCTTCGCCAGGGCTCGGTGCACGATGCACAGGCGGACCGGGCCGCTGCGCCCATACGGTGTCCGACGTTCGGGCCGAGGCCCCGGTCGAGCCCGGGGCCCGGCCCTTCCGGGAGCAGGGCGGCCGGATACGGCCGTCCAGCGGCCGGTCGTGCCGCAGCCATTGCGGCAGCAAGACCGGCGTGATAGAGATTTGGCCCCGGTGTTTAGTGGTGCTAAACACCGGGTCGCGACCGCGCGCAGAGGTCGACCCCGCTGTCGTCACGACTCGCTGCGCGTCGGGACCCGTATCGAGCCGCGGGGGGACCGCCGCCGTCACTCCCGCGATCGCGGCCGAGCGGTGCGGCCGACGACCCGGAACCCGTGCGGGCCCACGTCTTCTCGGGCGGGGAGATCCGCCTCCTGCCGCTCCGGCTCAGCCCGCGGCGAGGGAGCCGCACCCGATCCTTCGCGCAGGCGTACCGCTTCACGCACTCCTTTGTCCACCCATGACGAGCCGGTACCGGCCCGTGAGCCGAAAGGTGGTCGAGATGGCCGACCTCTCCAAGACAGGGCACGTCCAAGCACCGGGCGGTGAAGCGGGATCGGGCAACCCGCTCAACCGTGGGCTCGGCGTGTCGCAGATCGTGTTCATGGTCGTCGCCGCGGCGGCACCGCTCGGGCTGGTGGCCGGCGGGGTGCCGCTCGCCTTCGCCGTGAGTGGCAGCCCGGGGATGCCGTTGTACTTCGTGCTGTCCACCGTGATGCTGCTGGTCTTCGCGGTCGGCTTCACGCTGATGGCCGGGCGGGTACGCAACGCGGGCGCCTTCTACGCCTACGTCCAGGCGGGGCTCGGCCGCATACCCGGCCTCTCGGCCGCGACCCTCGCGCTCTTCTCCTACACGCTGCTTCTCGTCGGGGTGAACGCCTACGTCGGCGTCGCGACGAGCAACGTCATCGAGCGGTACGCGGACGTCGGCTCCCCGTGGTGGTCGTGGGCGCTCGTCTCGCTCGGCGTCATCGCCTTCCTCGGCTACCGCGACATCGAGCTGAGTGCCAAGGTGCTCGGTGCCGTGCTGGTGCTGGAATCCCTGCTGCTCCTGGTCCTGGACCTCGGCATCGTCGGCCACGGCGGCGCCCATGGCCTGACGGCCGAGCCGTTGTCCCCCTCGATCGTGGGCACCGGCTCCTTGGGACTCGGCGTCATGTTCGCCCTCTTCGGGTTCATCGGCTTCGAGGCGACGGCCGTGTTCCGCAACGAGGCGAAGGACCCCGACACCACGGTCCCGCGGGCGACGTACCTCGCGATCCTGGTGATCGGGGTCTTCTACTCGTTCACCGTCTGGGCGATCGTGGTGGGGGCCGGCGTCGACGCGGTGGTCGGAGCCGCGCAGGCCGACCCCGAGGGTCTGATCCTCACGCTGACGCGGAGCTACGCCGGGTCCGTCTGGGCCGACATCATGCAACTCCTCCTGATCACCAGCCAGTTCGCCTGCGTGCTGGCCTTCCACAACGTCGTGACGCGCTACCAGTTCGCCCTGTCCCGGGCCGGCGCGCTTCCGGCGTCGCTGGGCGTCGTCCACTCACGGCACCGCGCGCCGTCGGCGTCCTCGGCCGTCGCCTCGGCGGTCGCGTTCGTCACCACGCTCGTCGTCGCCGTGCTCGACCTCGACCCGATCGGGGACCTCTACGCGTGGTTCTCCGGCGCCGCCACCCTCGGCATCGTCCTGCTGATGGCGGCCACCAGCCTCGCGATCATCGGCTTCTTCCGGCGGGCCGATGGGCGGCCATCGGTGTGGCGCACGGTCGTTGCACCGGCCGTCGCCTTCCTCGGCCTGGCCTGCGTGGTCTGCATGATGGTCGCCAACTTCCCGCTCCTCGTCGGCACCACCACGGGTGCCTGGGTGATCGGCGGACTCGTCGCCCTCTCGGCCGTGGCCGGCGCGGTGCAGGCCCTCGTCCTGCGAGCCCGCCGACCGGTTGTCTACGAGCGACTCTGAGCGACTTGCCGGTCAGCTCATGAGCGCAAGGGCGCGGCCGGTCTGTGCACCGTGCACCAGCCCCAGGGGAAGTAGGTGCCCGGTGTCGTTCTCACCGTGGTCGTGGCTGGCGACAGTGAGGTACGAGGCAACCGCCACAGGTGAAGTTCGGTTTCGCTGAACACCGCGTCGAGGGCGTGCCGACCAGGGCGCCTAGAGGAGTGCGTTGAGTATTCAGACTGTCATCGTGGGGCTCGGCGCCACTGGCCGGGCCATCGCCTCTTCGTTGCTGCAACGCGCGGACGTGGAGATCGTGGGAGCGGCGGACCGGGACCCCCGCGTGGTCGGTCAAGACCTCGGAGTGCTCCTCGGTGGCGTCGCGAACGGTGTCGTCGTCGTGAGCGACCCGGCCGAGCTGCCCGCCGCCGACCTCGCGATCGTGGCGACCGTCTCGGATCTGCACAGGGCGGCCGACGTCCTGCTGCCGCTGCTGGAACGTTCGTACAACGTCGTGAGCATCTGCGAAGAGCTGGCCTATCCATGGCGGAGCCACCCCGATCTGGCCCGGCGGCTCGACGACACGGCGAAGGCGCACGGCGTGACCGTCCTGGGCAGCGGGGCGAACCCGGGCGTCCTGATGGACACCCTTCCTCTCCTCCTGACTGCACTGACTCAGCGTGTGGAGAGCGTGCGGATCCGCCGACGGACGAACATGTCACGCTACGGCGCGATCCTGTCGAGATTCGGCCTCGGTCTGACCCTGCGCGAGTTCGCGACGGCTCGCAGCCGGGGCGAGGTCGTCGGGCACCACGGCTTCGAGCAGGCCATCGGGGCGCTCGCGGCAGGGCTCGGATGGGATCTTGAGTCGGTGGACGTGGGAGAGGTCGAACCCGCTGTCGTGACGACTTCGCCGCGCGTCGGGGACCACATGCGTATCGAACCGGGGCAGATCGCGGCGGTCACTCACGCCGCCCGCGGCGTGCTCAAGGGCGACGTGGTGATCGATCTGGAGATCACGTTCGGGTTCTTCGAGCCGGCCGATGAGGTGGCCGCGGGCGACGACTACCAGATCGTCGGAGAGGAGCAGGTCGTCGACCTCCGTTCCTCCGTGGGCTTCGATTCCTTCCTCAGCACCGTCGCGGCGGCGGTCAACGCCTCCACCGCGGTCGTCGACGCGCGTCCCGGTCTCCTGTCGATGGGGGACCTGCCCGCCCGTTCGGTCGCGGCCAAGGGAGAGCGGCGAGCGGGCCGGGCCTCGCTCGGGGCCACGACTTCTCAGGACTGAGACGGAGACGCAGAAGACGGAGAACCTCCTGTTCGCCGTCTTCACGCGTCTCGCCGAAGAGCCGCCCGTCACGGTCGATCCGCCGGACGGGAACGGGGGCTCGGGCGCGCTGCCGAGCACGCCTCGACGCGGAGTACGAAGTGGGGCGGACGCCCTGCCTGGAAGGAGATCGGGACAGCATGAGGACCGACAGCACGAAGTACACCAGCTTCACCGGCTGGATCGACCCGCCGGACGACGTGCGGCCCGCGCTGGACGGCGATCTCACCTGTGACATCGCCGTCATCGGCGGCGGGATGGGTGGCATGGCGGCCGCCCTGCGCCTCGCGGAGCGAGACCAGGACGTCGTCCTGGTGGAGGCCGAGTTCTGCGGCTACGGCTCAGCCTCCCGCAACGGCGGTCAGATCGCCGGGGCGCCGGGTGGCGACCTGCGGATGCTCAGCCTCCAGTCCCCGAAGAAGATGCCGGTCATGGCCAAACTGGCGGAGAACGCGGGCCGCTACGTGGAAGACCTCATCAAGACGCACGACATCGACTGCGACTACGTGGCGAACGGCCTGGTGTGGGGTGCGGTCTCACCCCTCATGATGCTCAGGGTGCGTACCCAGGCGGCGATCCTGCGCGCCTTCGGTGGGGGCGGGACCGTCGGCAGCAGGGAGGAACTCGGCCTCCCCGCCGGCTTCGTGGGCGGAATGCGGGAATCCATCGGCGGGATGCTGAACCCGGGCAAGCTCGCTCGCGGTGTGCGTCGCGCACTGCTCGCCTCCTCGGCCAAGGTCTTCGAGCAGACGCGGGTGAGCGATGTCCGGCGGACCGGCGGCACCGTCGAGATCACGACACCGCACGGCACCGTGCGGGCCGACAAGGTGCTGCTCGCGACCAGCGTCTACGCCGGTGAGTGGGACATCACGCCCAAGAACCTCGCGACGCCGCTGTACGTCATCGAGATCGAGTCGGAACCCATCGCACCGGAGCGGCTCGCCGCGCTGGACTGGACCAGTCGGTCCGGCATCATCACCCAGCACCAGTTGATGACGCACTACCGGCTCACCGAGCGCAACACCATCGTCTGCGGGGTCCGCAAAGCACAGCGAGGCCAGACGTACCCGCTCCCGGACCGGGTCCCGGACCCCAGTGTCGTGCGGGACATGGGGAAGGATCTGGCCAACCGGTTCCCGTCGCTGTCCGACGTGGCCATCGAACGGGCCTGGGGCGGTTGGATCGGCATCAGCCCGGACTGGCTGTCGGTCGCCGGGCAGGTGGGCGACAACGTCTTCTACTCGATGGCCTGCAACGGCCACGGCCTCTGTCAGGTGCCGTTCGTGGCCCATCAGCTCGCCGACTACATCGTCGACGGTGAGATGCCGGAGGACCTCGCCGGCATCTGGTCGGACGCCTCGAAGTACCCGCCGTCGATGTCGCTGCTGATGCAGCCGTTCGTCCTCCGAGCCATCTGGGGGCTGGACCGGTTCAACGACTTCTTCAATGGCAGCAGGACGCTGGCCCGGCGGGCGCTCCGCCGTGGCAGGCGCGGGGACTCCTGAAGGTCCGGGTGGCGCCTGCTCTGCGACGGCGTGGTGTGAGATCGCCGACCGCGACGACAAGACCGCCGAGTCCTACGAAGCAGCCGTCGTCCTCGCATCACTCCTGATGTGGGGCTGACATTTGACGACAGAACCTAGGCGGGTCCTCGCGCAGCGCGCAGCAGGGGAGGCGACAGGACCCAGAGGACCTCACTCACCGTCGTACCCGGATTGTCGAACTGGTGAAGTGTCTGCCCGGAGAACGAGGTGGACGCCCCTGCCGACAGTATCCGGGTCTCGCCCCCGACGATCAGACGGGTCGAGCCATTCAGTCCCATCGCGAAGATCGTGGCGGTGTCGAGCCGATAGGGGCCTCCGGTGCCCCCGCCTGGCTCGATCACGGAACGGAAGACCTGGAACGCCGTGGTGTCGGCGGGCGTGAGCAGGTATTCGGCCACGCCCTCACCGCCCATGTCGATCCGGCTTCCACCGTCCACGACTTGCTCGTCGGGGTACGCGAACAGCTCCCCGACCCCGATCCGCAGCACTTCGCAGACGCGCAGCAACGTCGGGACGGACACGCTGGTGAGCCCACGCTCCAACTGGCTCAGAAAGCCCTTGGTGACCTCTGCCCGGTGCGCTACCTCCGTCAACGACAAGCCGCGGTCGAGCCTGATCTTCCGCAGCTGCGCGCCGGTGGACGCTTCGAGGGCGGCGGCGCCCCGTTCCGCTCCGTCTGCCGTCCCGCCGTCACCGATGGACATGGTGTCCTCACCGCCCGTCCCGAGGCCGAGGTCGTGGGCCTGTCAGGTGACGGGCCGACCCGGACGAGTCCCTCCGTGACACGAGGCTAAGGCATGTGCACCAGGGGCCGTCGGTGCGCCCCTGCGGAGGGGGCGACGGCGTCGAACCCCTTGTGGCGCCAGCGAGGGCGTGGTAGATCTGCCGCCGTTTAGTGGTAGTAAACAGCGGCCGACGGCCCGCGCCTGCGCCGTCGGCCAGGCCGCCGACGAGCCCTTCATCTGTCTGTGACACGGCATGTGGGGAGCCTCGGCTCCCCCGAGAGCAGAGGGACACTGAGAACATGGAAGAGCTGTGGCCCCCGCCCTCGCGTGAGGTCGCTGATGCGATCAGGTCACTGTGCCAGCGCCTGCTGACGGAAACGGACGCCCTGATCGCAGCCTTCGCAAGGCCCTCTCTCGTGGCCCAGAACGATCCAGCCCTTCTGGCGGACGCGTCGCTGGTCGAGGAGGATCTCGCGCTCAACCGCTCCGATCTCGTCCAGTGGCTGACCGCGAACGTCCAGCAACCGGGGCGGCGGGTGGAGCCCTACGTCGGCTCGAGGACCACGGCCTACATCAACGATCTCGTCTCCCGGGGCATCGCACCCGACTTCGCCGTCGCCTGGCGCGTGGCCCTGGGGATCGGCTGGCGGCGCTGGCTTGAGGAATGCGTGGCGGACTGCGCCGACCCCGACCTTCTCGTCGGGGTCCTGGACGTGACGGGCAAGTCGCTGGTGCAGTATGCCCTCGACTCCGTCGCGGCCCTGCGGCAAGCCGGCCTCGCCGCGGCGATGGGCAACACGGATGCCGAGGGGATCGCACTGATCCAGCTGATCGCCAGTGGGGCACCGATGGCGGAGGGCCTCGCCGAAGGGCGCCTGCGCTACCGGATGGCGCGGTGGCACGTGGGTCTCGTCCTCTGGGTCGATGACCCTCAGGAGGCCGGCGCCCTGGACGAGGCGATTGCCGCCGTGCGCTCCTCCGCCGGCGGCCGGAGCGCCCTGGTGGCGCGCGCCAGCGCCACGTCGCGGTGGATCTGGCTCTCGGGGGAAGCCGTCCCGGACCCTCACCACGTGGAGAAGGACGTCGCGGCGGCCGACGAGGTCCGCGCGGCAGTGGGAAGGCCGGGACGCGGTCTCGATGGATTCCGCTCCAGCCACCAGGACGCCCTCGCGGCCCAGGCGTTGGTGATCCGGCTGGGGTCCGACCGGCGATTCACCGCCTACGCCGACCTCGAGCTGATCGACGCGCTCACGAAGGACCGGCCAGGCGCACGCCGGTTCGTCATCAACACCCTCGGGCCATTGGCCAAAGCCGACACAGCGCTCCGGCAGGCACTGCTCACCTATGTGCAGTGCGGCTTCAGTACCACCCGGGCGGCCGCCAACCTCTACGCGCACCGCAACACCGTCGAACGGCGGGTCTCCCGCGCCAACGAGCTCTCGGCCGTCAAGGTGGAGGACAACCCGACCCATGTGGCGGCGGCGCTCCTGGTGTTGGACATCGCGCCTGACATCGTGACGATCGCTCCGAGCTGAGCTGAGCTCACGAAGCACGGGGCCGCGGTGCTCGAACTTCCTTACCCTGGGCGTTGCTCCGAAGGCGAGCCCGGCTGGCGACGGGACCGCGAATGCGCCCATGGAGGGAGCCTCGCTGTCTGTGCCGCTCATGTGCACGGCGAGGCCGTCGACCGGGTACGCGAAGACCAGAGGGCCGCTGTCGGCATCTGCCGGGCAGCGTCAGTAGGGATCGACCCTGGCCGGCCGATGGCCAGAAGGACCGTCTTGCGCCAACTGGTGCCAAATCGGTGTCCGACAGGTCTGGGATGCGTGGACGTGGAGAGGGGGCTCGCTCGGTTGATGGCTCATCAGGTAAGTCAGCATTCGGTCAGCATGAGCCGCAGTGCGTTCCCCGTGAATTACCCGAACAGCCGCCGGGGGCGGCGTGAAAGCCCAGGTGACGCCCGTACCGCCTGGGCAGAGCGATGTTCCTCACAAACATCGTTCGGCGCGTGCCGGTGTACCGTCGAGACCGCCCTTGACCTGCAGAAAGCAGGCAGGGAGCCGTCTCAGAGGAGTCCAAAGTGCTGCGTACTCTGTTCAAGTCCAAGATCTAACATCTGGGTATTTGCGCAGTTCAGAGGCGTGATGGACCCGATCGGGTCAGCAAACGGTCAGCATCGGGTGCGGGAGCGTCCCAGCTTGCTGACCGGGTGGCTGCCATGACGGGGACCTGGACACAGGTGCCTTGCTCCCGCTCGGGAGGTTCTCTGCGTGACTCGATAGCTCGTCGGCGGCATGGGGCCTGAGCGTGGGCTGTGTCAAGGACTGAGCGGTGCGCCTTATGGATGCCGCTTGCCCCCTCTGGCCGGCCACCGCGACCTCGCTCGCCCGGGTGTCTTTCTCGCCCACTGCGCCGGCGCCATGGGCTTCGGCTTTGGCACCGTCGTCATTTCCGACACCGAGGCCGAAGCGCAGCCGACTCCACCGCGGCGGCCCTCCGCGTGACCTGCTGCGTCATGATCATCCGCGCCCGCGAGCGGGGCCGGACCCGGGTCGGCAGGGCAGCCGGTTGCCGCGCCAACTGGGGGCTGCACGGGTAGGCCATGATGCGCTAAGCGCCCTGTGAGTGAGATGTCCGAAGGAAGGGCGGGCGGCGCCCGACCCGTACGTGCGTCAGGGCGCCCCGTATCCGCCATGCGGCCGCCTCCCAGCAGCGATACTGGATGCATGGACACGACGACCACCGCCCGCCGCGCCGAGGTGCTGCGGGACCGCTACCGCGGCCGACTGCCCGAGCGCTTGCAGGAGCTGGCCGGCCCCGTCGAGGGCAACGTGGACCTGCCGCTCCACATCGTCTGGTCCGGGCGGACGAGCTACAGCCTGGACCGTCCGAAGTCCCGCATGACGCTCTACCGGACCGTCCTCGCCGAAGGACTGAGCGAGGACCTGGTGGCACTCCTGCACCACCGGCTGCTCACCGAGCAGTGGCCCGTGCTGCGGCGCTTGATCAGCCCCTACATCCGCGACGTCTGGGAGGACGCTTTCCCCGAGCTGCTCCGCACCGCTCCGGCCGACACGACCGCCGCGTGAAGCTTACTCCGCTCCACGAGCGTCTCCTCGCCGACATCCTCGACGTCGGCTCCCCTTACCCCCTGGTCCTCACCGGCGGATACGCGGTGCAGGCTCACGGCCTGGTCGAACGCTTCAGCCGTGACCTCGACGTCGCTACCGAGAACCCTGCTCCGATGAAGGAGATCGTCGCCTCACTCACAGCAGGTCTCCGCGCGCGCGGCTGGCGGACCACACACGTCCAGACCGATCCGCTCAGCGGCAGGTTCCTCGTCACCGATCCGGACACCGGCGAGGAGTGCGAGGTCGACGTCCTCAAGGAGGCGTTCTGGGCTCCGCCCGCCCAGACCCCCTACGGCCCCGTTCTCTCCCTCGACGACGTGATCGGCACCAAGGTTCGCGCCCTCGCCGACCGCGGCACCGTCCGCGACCTCATCGACGTCCAGGCTGCCTCCCGTCACCGCTCCACCGCCGACCTCGAATCCCTGGGCCGCCGTCGCGCCCACGACGAGTTCAGCCTCGAAGACCTCCGGGACCGGCTCATCGGCGCGGACTGGTACGAGGATGAGGACTACGCCGCGTACGGGCTCACCTCCCGGCAGATCGAAGAACTCAAGGCGTGGGCGCTGGAGTGGGCGGAGGATCTGGGTGCGCGGATCCATGACGAGAACGCCTGAGAGGCGGTCATCGCGTCCATCCCCTCTACCGCCGTTGCAACGAAACGAGAGGATGCGGTGTATGTAGCCAGCAGGTTCCAACCCGGAGCCGTCCACGGTGGGTAGCTGTCCTGCACGGCGGATGTGCGTGGCAGCCGAGCGATACCCCGGAGTGGACTCAGGGCGAAACCGGGCTGCGGTAGCGGTCAAACACTGCATCCCGCTCCCAACTCCCATGTCCAGTCCGGGTCCCGACGGTGGAACTCGGTAACGGCCAGCTCGAAGAATTGGTCGGAAGGCTTCCGGCTGGATCCATTAACTACCAGTGCTGACAGCATCGGCTCGGGACCGGTGCTGTCCCTGCGGCAGGCGTCTGCCAGCAGAAGCGACATCATCCGGCTGTGCCCCGGATCGGGTCGAACCCGTACACCAATTCCCTGGACGCAACCCCGATCATCTCCATCACGTGCGCCTTGTGCGCTAGTTCGGCTCGTGGAAGCTGAACCCCTTCCAGCCTGTCCTAGTTCGTCAGCCGCCCTCGAATATTCCTGCTGAACGTCCGTAACCTTCCAAATCAAACTATGATGTAGGGCACGTTCCGGGTCTCCAGGGGAGGGAGAGCCGCGGGAGCGGCGCGGTCGAGCATGGGCCGGGGCCGTGCAAGGGGGGTGTGCATGCCCGAAGGGCAGACGGTTTCTGCGGCGTCACGGAAGGTTGCAGAGCTAGTCAGCGCCTTTACGTCCGGAATTTCTGAGCGGGAACTGGTCGTCGAGGCCAAGAGACAGTTCGGCACACTGCCGGAGCAGCGGTTAGTCAAGCTGGTCGCCGAGGCGGTCCGTGGAGGTTTGCTGATCGCTTCGGGGGACATTCTCCTGCCTGCTGCTCTGCAGGAATCGGCGTCCCCGGCACAGGTGGCGCCTGAACGGCGCAAGCCAGGCAATGAATCCGCTATCGCTGCCCGGTTGGACGAGACTTCCGTGCTGCGAACCGTCGCTCTCGACGTCGAGAGCGTCGTACGGACGACGGCGACCGCTCCCTACTTGGAGCGGCACGTCTACGAGGTGGCGGCGGTCAGGTTCGGCGCTGATCGGGAGTGGGTCGCTACGGCCCCCTGCTGGCGGCGTTACCTCAGGTTCCCTGGGGACACTGAGGAATTGCGTGACGGCAGTGTCCGGGACGCCGTACTCGGCCAGGGGATATCCCCGCGACAGGCGTGGACGGGGCTGAGTGACTTCCTGTCGGATGCCGATGTCGTGGTCGCCTACAACGGCACGACACTGGACTTCCCAGTCGTCAGTGAAGCGGCGAAGGAGGCCGGTACCCGCGATCCGCTCTCCGCCGTGCGCCCTGTCGATGGCCTGTACCTCGCGCACGCCGTTTGGCCGACAGCCCCGTCCCACCGACTTCAGGACCTCGCGCTTCAGCTCGACGTCTTCCGTTCGGACCTCCGCGCACATACTGCGGACGGCGACGCGGTACTGCTGGTGCGCCTCCTGGAGCGGGCCGCCGCCGAGTTCGCATGCAGGACGGCCGAATTGCGCGATCTCATCGCCGATGTCTGCCCCGACTCCGACGCGTGGCGGCTGCTCTGGGAACTGGACGAGGGTGAGGCCGCCAACGATCGAGAGCCGCGGGTGTGGGAGCAGGCGCACGTGGCCCGCCTGTTGGGTGCCGAGTTTGGACAGCACACGCCGCGTCGAACCCCTGCCGGAAGGGCACCGGGCAAGGGCTCCGTGGACGTGCCGGACGTCTTACGGGGTGCCGACGGACGGGTCGAGCCGACCGCTCTCGCCAGGGTCGTGCACGGCTCCCGCGTTGAACCCCGGCCCGCCCAGCAGGAGATGACGGCAACTCTGCATGACTGGACCGACCGCGGCGTCGGCGGCCTGCTGGAAGCGCCCACCGGCACCGGAAAGAGCTATGCGGTACTTGCCGCCGCCCTGGACTGGCTCGCCGGTGGCGACAGCCGTACCGCTGTGATCGCCACGTACACCAAACAGTTGCAGAGCCAGATGGCGAAGGACATCCAGGACCTGGAGCGGGCCCTGCCGGGCATCCTCGGGGTTGCCGACCTGGTCAAGGGCAAGTCCAACCGGCTCTCCCTCGCAGCCCTGACGAAGACCCTCGCCGAGGCCACGCGTCGGCGCCGCTCCGCGGGCACCGCCCACGCCCGCTTCTCCCAGCGGAGCCGATTCCGCGAACTCGCCGTCTTCCTCGCACTGCGCCTGCTCGCGGCCAAGGAGCCCCCGCAGTCCTGGACGGCCAGATCGGTCGACCCGGTGGACCTGCCCGCCTTCTTCACCGACTACATCGGGCGCGGCCTGCCGCTTTGGCTGGAGTCGCTGTCCCAGCGCGACGGCGACTACGGCCCCGCCGCAGGCAACCCGCTCACCGTGCATACCGACACCGTCCGAGAGTCGATCGACAGCCACCGTCTCATCCTGGCCAACCATGCGCTCGTTCTTTCCCACCTGGACGACCTGCGTGCCGTCGGACCCGAGGTGCTCCTTGTGATTGACGAGGCGCATGAGCTGGAGAACGCAGCCACGTCCGCGCTGACCGTGACCGCCGACTACCAGGACCTGGAAGCTTTGCTGCCGGAGTACCAGGCATGGATCGCGGACGCGCCCCCGGGCACCGCTAAGGAGCAGGCCGCCGCAGCGATTGCAGACCTCGAACGACTGCTCGACGATGAACGCCTTCCTCGGCTGGCGGCGCAGGCCTTCGACGCCCAGGCCAAGGGCGTGGGCGTACGCATCGGCAGCCGGGCGACCACGCTCGCCAGCCCCTACGCCGGCACCTCCGGCACCCGGCACACTCGGCGGCTGTTGCTGGTGTTGGAGAGCATCGCCAAGGCGCTCGTGTCCTGTCGCATCACGCTGGAGCGGTACGTGGTCCAGCACGCTGCCGGAATCGATCCCCTGGTACGCGAGCGCCTGACCGCGCTCGCGGAGCACACCGACTCCCTCACCACGGCCCTCGACCGGATCTGGGCCGACATCCGCGCCTTTCTCGACCCCGCCCTCACCCTGGACGAGGCTCCCCCTTCCCGCGTCATACATCTGGAGGAAGTCGACGAACCCAGGGCGGAGCTGCGGTCCTACCGCTTCCGTGTCGCCACCAGTCCCGTCGATCTGCCCGCAGACCCGGAGTGGCGGCGCTACCTGGAGTCCTTCGACCGTGTTCACTACGTCTCCGCGACCCTGCGTGTCGCCGGGGAATGGGATTTTATGCGGACCCGACTCGGGTTGCCTGACGATCTGCCGACGCTGGCCCTGCCTTCCCCGTTCGCCCTGCGTAGCCAGGCCGAGGTCGTGTGTTTCTCCGACTTCCCATCCTGGGCGGAGCAGGAGGAGGGCGCCCTGCGGACCGTCGCTCACCAGGTCGCCGGATTCGCCACCGAAATGACACGTGGACGCGGCGACGGCAACGGCTTCGACGGCGGCGGCATGATCCTCACAACCGCCCGATCGACCGCCGCGGGCATCGGCTTCCACCTCGTACGGGAGCTGCGCACTCGCGCCCTCGACACCCCGGTCTCCGAGGCGCTCACTCTCGGCAACGGCCGGGCCTATCAGGCCTTCACCGACAGGCGGGACGGCGGAGGGTTTCTCGTCGGCACCAAGGGACTCTGGCAGGGGGTCGACGTCTCCGACGCCGAGCGGCTGCGTCTGGTGTGGATCAACAAACTGCCCTTCGCACCGTTCGGCGCTCCAATCGTGGAGGCCCGGCGCGCGGCGGTCGCCGAACGCGCCGAGCGGGCCGGCCACCCTGATCCGGAAGGTGCCGCCACCGAGCACTACTACCTGCCGCTCGCCGCGCTCCAGCTGCGTCAGGCGGTGGGCCGGCTCATCCGCTCCGACCGCCACCGCGGCGTCGTCGTCATCAGCGACCGCAAACTCGCGGGAGCAAGCAGCCTGCGCCGCTCCTACCGGCGTGCTTTCCTCGGCAGCCTCGATGACGGACTGCAGCGACTCGACCCGGAAACTGGCGACATCGGCGGCGGCAACGTCGCCACGATGGCCGAAGGATGGCGTCGCATCTGGGAGTTCATGGCGGCCCACAAGCTCCTGGACCCCGCCCGGGCCGCGGAGCTGTGTACCGACGAAGCCCTCGAACGACAGACCCTCCTGCCGCACACCAGGCGCATCCGCGAACTCGCGTTGACCACCGAGGAGACTCGGAAGCTGCGGGAACAGGGCCTGCTCGTGGAGGAGATCAAGGACCGCTGCGCCCGCATTGGAGGATTGCTGCGGCTCGTCGACGAACCCGTGGCCCTCAAGCCGGCCCAGCAGGCCGTCATCGCCGCCGTGGCCGAGGGACGCAACGTACTCGGACTGCTTCCCACAGGCTTCGGTAAGAGCTTCACCTTCCAGCTGCCCGCGCTGGTCCTGCCCGGCGTCACAGTGGTCGTCAGCCCGCTCGTCGCTCTCATGCACGACCAGGCCCTCGAACTGAACCGGTCCATCGGTGGCGCGGTCCGCGCGCTCATCTCCCCGCTGCGCGAGTCCAGCAGCAGGGCCGGTAAGACGGAAGTGACGGACCAGCTCCTCGGTCGGGCCAACCACGGCATTCGCCTGATCTACGTCAGCCCGGAACGCCTGTGCCAGCGGCGCTTCCGGGAGACCGTCCGCGCGGCCGCGGCGGCGGGCCGGGTGACCCGGATCGCCGTGGACGAGGCACATACGCTTCCGCAATGGGAGGACTTCCGGCCCAGCATGCGCCGGGTCAGCAGGTTCCTCGACGAGCTGCGCCGGCACCACGGGGTGGCGGTCACCGCGGTGACCGCCACCGCCAACAGGGCCGTCCACGAGGCGCTGCGCGAAGGACTGTTCGGTCTGCCCGCCGAGGTCCCGGAGCCCGCTTCAGCCGAGGCGACCGCCGAAGCAGAGCATCCCGGAGTCGTCGGCGGGCTCCTGACGGTGCGCGAGAACCCGATCAGACCCGAACTCGCCGTCTTCCGCCGCTCCCTCGACCGGCTCGGACAGGGAGGCGTGGCGGGGCTGGTCGAGCGCGTCGTCGACGCGCTCGACGGGCACGCCATCTTCTACTGCCTCACCGTCAAGGAGGTCAACACCCTTTATACCCACCTGCGCGAGTACGTGGGCGACGCCGGCGTCCGAGTGTTGCGGTTCCACGGCCGTCTGACGGAGGCGGAGAAGGCGGCCGTCATGACGGAGTTCCGGGAGGCACCGCGCGAAGGCGACGACGGCTTCGTCCCAGTCGTGGTGGTGGCCACCTCCGCGTTCGGGCTCGGTGTCAACCGGCCCGACGTACGCACCGTGATGTGCGTGTCGCCGCCTACCGACCTGGCCGCGCTCTACCAGCAGTTGGGTCGGGCGGGGCGGGACGGTGCGGGCCGGGGGACCGCCGGCGACGGCCCCGTCAACAGCGGTCTCGCCCTCGCCACGAGCCGGGGTCTGCGCATGGTCCGTTTCATGACGGGCCAGGAACTGCCCCCGTCGCTGCTCCGGCGCATGGGAACCGTTGTCCTCGCCCAGCGGGACGGCACGCTCGATCCGGTACGGCTGGCCGACCTGCTCATGGCCGAGGACGCCGTGAGCGGTGCGCTGAGCGAGGCCGAGCTGGACGACCGGCACACCCAGGAGCGCTACCAGGGCGGCATCATGCGGGCGTTCAGCGCGCTCGCCGACCTCGGCGCCGTCGAGGACCTCGGCGACCACCCGCCGTTCTGCGCGGTCAAACCCGGCGACCTCCGACCGGCCGGCCACGGCGCAGGACAGACGCCTACCACTGCAGCGGAGCGCGACGAGGAAGCGGCCGGGTCCGTGCGGCTGGAGCAGATCCTCATCGACACCGCCCTGTCCTGGGACACCCCACGACAGGTCGACGTCCGAGTTCTCGACCGGGAACTCGCCGCCCGGTGCCCCGACTACCGCTCGGTCGCCGATGGACCGTCGGCGACCTGGGAACTGCTCGCCGACCTCCACGACCGTGGGCTCCTGGATGTCTCCGCGGCACCCAGCCGTCGCCTGGTCACCGGTCTGACCACCCGCACCGGCGCCCTGCCCGACGGGTTCCTCCCGCTGCTCGGCCGACGCGCCCGCCGAGCCGTCGAGGAACTGGCCGGGCTCCGGAACTTCTTCGACGCGAGCACGGTCTGCGCCCAACGGGTCTTCGCCGACTACTTCGGCGTCAGCGACCTGCCCGAGGGGTGCTGCACCACGGCCCGCTGCCGCTGCTCGGCCTGCTGGGACACCGTCCGCTGGCCCGTGGAGGAGCGGCGCCCTGCCGTCGCCCAGGCCTTCGACAGCCCGCGCCCCCGCGAGGGAGGCGGTGCCGACACCTCACTGCGCGACCAGCGCGTCGACCTCCAGGTCCACCGGCTGCTGCAGCTCCAGCCGCAGGGCGCACACCCGCGCCGGCTCTGGCACGCACTGCGCGGCGACGAATCCTCCTACAACCCGAGGAATCGAAAGATGATCCCCCTGCCGAAGGCGGTCCGGGAAAGCCGCCACTTCGGCGGTCGCGCCGATCTGCCATATGCGGCAGTAGGCGCGAGCCTCACACGGCTGGCCGCAGCCGGAGCCGCAGTCGAGGGCCCGGACAGCCTCTGGCGAGCCGTCCGCCCGGTCCGACACACGAGATCCCGCCGGGCGGGAAGCGGATCCGAACGGAAGGACGGCTGGGCGTGACCACGATGATCAGCACTGGACCGGACATCTGGCGGCCGTTCGACGGCGAGCCTGTGCTCACTCCCGCCATGACCGGCGGACACCGCAGCACACCCGCCGAGGAACTGGAACGGTTGCGTCGCTACCTGGACGCGGTCGTGGCCGACCGCGTGTGTCCGGTGCATACCGCGGTCGCATTCAACGCGGCCTATTTCGGCTATGAACTCGGTGGCGAAGGCCACGGCAACGGCCCCTTCGATCTGGACGTGTTCCCTTCCCTGATGCTGGGTGGCGAAGTACCGGCCCTGCCCGTCGGGGCACTCGTGCGCATTGAAACCGGATCCGACCCGCTGTATGCGGAGATCGTCTACAAGGAGGGACGCCACCCCGGTGTCGAAGAGGGTGCCGACGTACCCGCCTGGGTGTCCGGGGCGCCGGCCGGTGTCCGAGGACCGAGCGAGCAGTTGGAGGCACCGCACCCAGTGCGCCGGGAGCTGCTGGTCCCTGATCTCGCGGCCTTCGGCCCCGCGCTGCAGCTCAGCGAGGCGAAGTTGCAGCGGTTCCGGGCCCGCCAGAAGTGGCTCAACAAGGACGGCCACGTCGTCGTCGACGCCCGCTACGGCTCGGCGCCGCAGGCCGGGCTCGACGACTGCACCGCCTTCGTGCAGCACCTGCTGACCCACCAGCGCGAAGCACTGCTGAGCCCCCTCGTTCCCGTGTCCGTCGCCCACCTGGCCGGGGGTGGCACGGAGGAGCGGCTGAAGAACGCCCTCAGCGGGCTGCTAGACACCGTCGATCACGCCTTGCGTACCAGCGACAGCCTGCGCAGCTGGGGCCACTACGCACTCACCCGTACCCGCATCGGGGCCGCCCTGGGGCACGACGGGCCGCTGGGCGGCGACGACCTGAGAGCCCTCGCTAGCTCCCTGGAACGCAGTACGGCCCCTGCCACCCGCCGACGGCATGGCCTGAACGGTTCCCGCACCGTGTACACGGCGATCGGGCCGTGGCTGCGCGGCGTCGACGGTGCCGAACCACTGCTGAGCGGAGTGGAATACGCGGTCTCGGTGTGCCGCGCCAACCTGGCGGTCGCGGACTTCGTCCGGGGAGACACAGAGAACGGCATACGCGCCGGGAGCGATGTACGGATCACCCTCGACGACGACTTCCAGAACGGTGGCATCTGGCGGTCCCACCATCCGGGCTCGGAGGAGGCGGACGACAGTGATCCGCTGCGCCCCGCGGGACGCGGCTGGCATGACACGGTGCATCCACCCGCGCCCCCCCGGCCGGTCGCGGTGCCGCACGCACAGAGCGTCCCTCGAGAGGAACAGCCGGAGGACGAACGGTACGTCGATCCCGAACCCGCGGACACCCCGCTCGTGGACGGTGACCAGATCGGTCCGCCGAACTACCTGAGGATCAACGACAGCGAGGTCTGCTGGCAGACCCCGCTGCGTCTCGCCCACCTCATGGAGGACCGACTGCCGTTGAGCCCCAGGGTCCGGGACGGGTTGGCATATCTCGGCACCGATACCGTCTCCGTGCGCCTACGCCTGGAACTCAGCCATCCCGGCGGCGAGCTCGACGCGTCCGAGGAGGTCCAGGAGGTGCTTCTGGATCTCACCGGTGAGACCGGCATGCTCCGGAACGTCCAGTGGCCCATCGATTTCTTCCCTGGGCTGTGCCTGTACATCCAGTGGCCGCGCGGCGGCACCGTCTTCCGGGTCCACACCGTCGAACTGGAACACCCCGTCGACATCGACGGGCAGCTCGTCGCGCACCGCTACGACCCGGGAGTGCTCACCCGGGAAGGAGCGCCGGGTAGTGACCGGGACGGTGACTCGTCCGGCGGCCTCGACACCCGGCGTCTCGTCCTGCGTACCGTACGACGCTTCGGCCGCCTCACGCCCGACGGACATGCCCTCCTCGACCGGGCCGCCCTCCCCCGAGGCGTCTACGACCAAACTCCCGCCGCCCACCAAGTCACCGCACTGGAGCAGGCCGTTGACGAACTCCTCGCCGAACACCACCTGTACCCGGCCATCGGCAGCCGCGGTGCGGACGGCGAGCCCCACCACCCTGCCCGCGACTGTGAGCCGCCCATCGCCCTGATCGGTTACGCGCCGAACCCCGTGGTGGTGCCACGGCCGGGCTCGGGTGCCGGCGCGCCGCCGCAGGTCCACGGCGTGGAGCACTTCGTCCACGGCTTTCTGCGGAGGCTGCCCGCGGGCTCGAAGCCGACCGATGCCCAGCGCGCTGCCTACCGCGAGCACTGCCGCCACGTCGGAAAGGCGGACGGCTGGGAACTGCCACACGGCTACACCTTCGTCACGGCACACTCCCGCCGGCGCTGACGCACCCGGTCGGACATGCGCGCGCCGCAAGCCACACCCCCCGCATCCACAGCACAGGAAACAAGAGATCGGGACTGAATGACCGCCAGCTACCCCGTGGTTGCCAAACCACCGTCCTCCCCGCACGGCACACCGGTTGGACTGCTCAAGGAACTCGCCGCAACGCTTGACGGGCTCGGCCAGGTCTTGGACGCTGCCCTCGACGACCTCACGGTCGGCGAGACGGAACTCGCGCTGAACTCCCTCGGGCCCAAGGACCGTCAGGCCATCATGAGGGGCCTCGGCTTCCGCAAGGTCGAGCCGCGGCGCTTCGGGCGCGTGCTCAGCGAGCAGGTGTTGAAGCGGTTGCAGCGGGTGGAGCCGAGCCATCACAGGCATGCCGTGTCCCACCTCACCGCCCGGATCATGAACGACATCGATCACGTGGTCGCTGAGCCCGGGGCCGCCGGCAGGAGCCCCGGTCTCGTGGACCGCTGGGGCGCGTGCCTGCTCCGCCTCGCGCTCTTCTCCCACCTCCAGGCTTCGGCACACGACGCCCGACTGCTCGTATGGGCCGCGGAACACGACTGGTTTGGCATGGAGGCGGACGAGGCGGCACTGGCCGCGGTACGCAAGGCCGCTCACCAGGTGATCGACACGACTCCCGGGTTCGACCACCTCACCGCGCTGGACGAGGACGCGGCGGCTCAAGAACCACGGCCGACCGCTGCAGTCCCGGCTCCCCGGCGGCCCGATCACGTCTCGTCTCCGGACCTGGCCGAGTCCTCCGCGCAGCACGGACAGCAGCCCCCTGGTGAAGGGTGCTCCCTGGACGATCTGGCCTCGGCTGAGGAGGAGCTCAAGCACGTCATCGACGAGGCACGAGGCGCCGCCGACCGCGTGCGCGCCGCTCTGCTGGACGGATGCCCGCCCACCGACACAGATCTGGTGCCGCTCGCCACCGTCGCTCCGGCGTTCTCCCGCGCGCGGGTCGTGCTCTCCGCACTCGGCGTCACCGGCGTCACTGATCGCCTCACCGATGTCCTGAGGGCGATCGACGAGGTACGTGCACGCGTCGAACGGGAAGAGAGGAACGCCGAGGCCCGTCACCTGGTGGAGACGGTGACGGCCCTAGGCTGCTCTCCGGGCAGTGCGGTGGCCGCAGTGATCGCGGATGCCAGGCAGAGCGCGGAGACACTGCTCGCGAAGCAGGAGTGGGAGGAACAGGACGACGCGCGCGCCCACATTCTCACGCTGCTGGTGCGCCTAGCCGGCATGAAGGACCGGTCCGATGCACAGCAGGAGATCATCGAGCTCCAACAGCAGCTGTCGGTCGCACATCCGCCGTACGCTGTCGCCGCCGTCCTGTACCAGCAGATCACGCTGACCGAGCACAGGACCACCACCCACGACACGGCCGCCGCCCCGCAGGGCGAGGAATCCGCCGAGGTTCCCGAGGCGCCGGAGCGGGCCATATCCCCGGAGGCGGTCACTGCTGCGCAGGCTGACACCGGCGTGCCTGAGACCCAGGACCACAGCACCGCCGATTCCGTCCCGGCCGAGCGACCTCCCCGGTCCGCCGAGCAGCAGCCCTTGCGGGAACGGCGGGTCGTCGCCGCCCCCGCGGTGACCGCGGCCGTCGACACCACCACGGGTACCGCTGACGGCACGGGAACGAAGGGCGTAGAACCCGTCCTCGCGCAGCTCATCGCCGAGAAGCGCTTCGGGCTTGCCGCCCACCTGTCGCAGGCCGCCGACCGGCCGGACACCGAATCCGCGGTCCTGCGCCTGGCCACCGCGGCGACACTGCTGCACTCCAGGACCGGCCGAGCAGCTCAGGTCATCGAGGAGGCCCTGCATGAGTGGGAGGCCCGTAAGGAGAGCGACAGCGACGCGCTGTCCCTGCTCCTGCTGCCCACGCTGGTCCGGGCAGCCCTCGTGACGGGTGCGCCCGTAGTCGGTGCGCAGCTGAGGGCGCTCACCCCGCAACTGCCCGATGCCCTGCACCAGGTGGCCACGATGGTGGCAGAACGCGCTCTGCAGGGCGCACTGCTCATCGCGCCGCCCCATGCCGTTGTCGCCGATGTCTCCCACACCGAGGGCGAGCTGCGCGCGGCCGTGGACGCCTGCCAGGCTCTGCTCACCGTACCTCGGTTGCGTTTCCAACGGGCCAGCGCCATGGTGCAGCGCTGGCTGGCGCCGACCGGTCTGCTCGGCAGCGTGCTGACGGCCATCGTGGCCGGGGCCCCGGACGCCGAGCACCTGGCCGACGAGCTGCTGGAGAACCTCGCTCGCCGAGCTCAGGTCGAGGCGGCGATCGACGATATGGACGCTGCGCTGCGCGGGCCGGGCGGTCGTGGCATTCAGGGGTCGGGCCGCAACAACGTCCGCCACTGCCTCGAGCGCGTCCGGGACGCTGTACGGCAGTGGCGTGCGGTCAAGCGCGACCTGGAAGCAGGACGCGCGGAGGAGAACGTATGGGCGTTCCAGTCCGTCGCATCCCTGCGCCTCTCCCTTCTCGGCCTGCGCGAACGGGTCGCCGACGACCTCACCGCGGCCGAACGCACCTCCGCGGTCCTGGCGAAAGCCACCGCCTACGTGGCGCGGCACCTGTTTGCCGAGGTCTTCGACGGGCTGGATGCGAACAGTCGACCGGTCGAGACGGGATCCGAGCCGGACGTTCAGACGGTTCTGGACGCCGAGCTCCACAAGGCCGAGCCAGCCGTGCCGGGCGAGAAGCCGACCTTGCACGACTTGCTGAAGGCAGTGGACCGTACCTGGGACGACGCGATCGAGCAGCAGCTCGCCCGTGACGAATTCGGCGTGATTCGCACCATCACGGACCTCGCGGACTTCGACGTCCTTCCTGCGGCCCACACCTTGTCGCTCTCGGAGGAGCGTCGCGCACACCTCAGCGCGTTCGAGAAGGAGCGCCGCGCCGCGCTCGCCGAGAAACAGCGGCAACTGGCCGCCCGGCTCCGCCGGTCTCAGGCTGACGAGGCACTCACCGTCGAACAGGACGTCAGCCTCCAGGAGCTGCTCGCGGACGCCCGAGCACACCTGGAGCACGACCGGCCGGGCGAGCTGGCCGCGGTCCGCCGCAACCTCGACCGAGTTGAGGAGCTGCTGCCCCGCTACCGCGAGGAAGCCGCCGACCGGCTGCGCGCCCGCCTGGTCGCGCTGACGGACGTGAGCGCGGAGAACCGCGAACGAGTCCTGCGCAATCTGGACACCGACAGCCTGGCCACCGCGACCGAACTCGTCTACTTCCTCGAACTGGGCGAACCGGTACCGGAGATCAGGTCCGAGGACTCGCACCTGGAGGCGTTCTTCCCCGCCGTGCCGGACTCACTGCCGGGCGGCATCGACGCTGAGCTGATCGCGGCCGTCCGCGCCCGTGGCCGTTACGGCGACCACGCCGTGCTGGACTATGCAGGACTCTCTGAGGAGGAGGCCGAACGGGCCGCCGCGGCCCTGAAGTTGTGGAGCACGCTCGCCGCGACGAAGGACCGTATCAACATCAATCCGCGCGAGAGCCTCAATCCGGCTCTGGCCCTCCTTGGATACGAGGCCAGGCGCGCACGGCCTCTGGACGATCTGCCGCGCGGCAAGGACTACCGGTTCTTCGAACTCGCGCCCGTGCACGTCACCGGCCGTGCCTGGGCGCCTGCCTTCGGATCGCAGATCAAGGACCGCGGCGGCAAGCTCCGCGCCCTGCTGATCTGGGGCCGGCCCGCGGCCAAACTGCTCAACACCCGGGCTCTGCAGGACCCCGACGAGAGCAGTCTGCTCGTCGTCCACTTCGGGACGCTGGACAGCAGAACCCGTAATGAACTGACCGCCGCCTCCCAGGACACCAAGCCGATCATGGTGGTCGACGACGCCGCGCTGGCCTACCTCATCGCGCACGGCAACCGGCGGGTGGATGCCACGACCGAGACGCTGCTGCCGTTCTCCGCGGTGAACCCGTACATCAAGGAGAAGCGGGGCCAGATCGGCCGGGAGATGTTCTACGGACGGGACCGCGAGCGCAAGAGCATCCACGACCCGGCGGGGACTCAGATCCTCTACGGCGGCCGGGGGCTCGGCAAGTCGGCCCTGCTCGCCGACGCTGGGGACCGCTTCGAGGAACAGCGGCCGGGGGCCTACCGTCAGCTCTACCTCAACCTGGACAAGATCGGCATCGGCCGGGGCACCGCACTTGGTGCCGAGGCCATCTGGCCCACGCTCGACCAGGAGCTGATTCGGCAGGGAGTCCTAGAGGAGCCCCGACGCCGGGGCCCACAACAGGAAGCATGGCAGCGGGTCACCGACGGGATCGCCCGGTGGCTCGCTCAGGATCCCGACAGGCGGCTGCTCATCCTCCTCGACGAGTGCGACCGCTTCTTCGAGGCAGACGTCCCGGAGTGCACGGAGACCCGTCGGCTGCGCGGTCTGGGTGAGGACTCGCGCGGCCGGGCCAAGGTCGTGTTCGCCGGTTTGCACTCGGTCCAGCGCTTCACCCGGCTCGCCAGGAACGGCCCGTTCAGCCACCTGGCGCAGACCCCGACGGTCGTAGGACCGCTCACCCCACAGTTCGCCGCCGACCTGATCGTTCACCCGATGCGTGCGCTCGGCTTCGAGTTCGCCGACGTCGACCTCGTCAACCGGGTGCTCGGCTTCTGCTCCTACCAGCCCTTCCTGCTGCAGATCTTCGGCAGCCGGATGGTGCAGGTCATGCAGGACAAGCGGGCGCGCGCACCACTCGCGCCGCCTCCGTACACGATCGAGGAGTCCGATGTCGACGCGGTGGAACAGGACACCTCGCTGCGCTCGGACATCACCGCGGCCTTCAAGGACACCCTCGCCCTCGACGACCGCTACCACGTCATCGCCAATGTCCTTGCCCAGCACGCCCGGGACAACGGTCTGGAAACCCGGCTCAGTGACAGGGAGTTGCGGGAGGAATGTGCTGGCTGGTGGCCCCGCGGCTTCGAGTGCCTGGACAGCGAGGGTTTCCGTGCCTATCTGCAGGAGATGGTCGGCCTCGGTGTCCTGGCGCCGAACAACGACGGGCAGGGCTGGCATCTGCGGGGGCCCAACGCGCTGCGCATGATCGGTACCGCCCAGGAGATCGAGGCCCGGTTGCTGCGGGCGGAGACGGAGTCCCGGCTGGAGGAGACCGTTGTCCTGGAGAGCCGTCCGGACCTCTACGACGGCAGGTCGGCCCCCCTCACCGTCAACCAGATCGACTACCTGCTGGGCGAATACGTCAACCAAGTCCGCGTCGTTCTCGGTACACAGGCAACCGGCGTCGCCGATGTGGAACGGACCCTGCGTGAGATGACGGGCAGGGTGGCGGGCTGGTCCGTGCCCGCGATCGGAAGCGCCAAGTCGTTCCGCAAGGAGCTCGCCGCTGGCCGCGCGGGCGAGCGGCGACTGCTCATCAGCGATCTCTCGCTGGGCAGCGAGAAGTCCTGCCGGGAATCCTTCGACCTGGCCAGGGTAGTGATGCCCGAGGTCGCCGAGGCGACCCGTTCCGTGGTTCTCGTGTCGGGTGTGGAACAGCTCGGCTTCTGGTCCGGCCTGCTCACCGGTCCCGACGCCGACCACGGCACCATCGTGGTGCTGCGCCGGCATGACCTGCGCAGCCTGAAGGACTGGACGCAGCGCCACAGCCTGTGCGAGACGGAGGAACGGCTGACGCGCCTGGCGGAGGCGACCGGTGGCTGGCCGTACCTGCTGGACAAGGCGATGCAGCTGCGTGATCGCCGACCGGACCAGGACCGGGTGCTGGCGGACCTGACGTCGTGGCTGGAGCAGAGCAGCGGCGCCGAACAGTTCGTCGACGCCGTGGGGCTGCTGCAGAACGACACCCTCAAGACCGCCTACGACGGCGTCGTCGAGCAACTCGGTACTGACTGGCATGACGAGGCCTACCTCGTCACCGCGGCCGAGATGGCCGGTCTCTCGTCCGAGGAGGCACGCTGTGCCGTCGTCTGCTTGGAGGCCCTCCAGGCGTTCGACCGGGACGGGACGAGACTGCGCGTGGAGCCGGTCCTCCATACGGCGCTGGGCGTCCTTGAGGCCTAGGTCTGACGAGTCGGTGGGGCCAGGGTTGCGCCTGGCTCCACCGAAACTCGACCAGCACACCCGCGTCCGGTCGGCGGCCACAATCGAGTACCGACGGGACGATCTATTGTTGACCCTTTTCCAGCTCGCTGCCGAACTTGCCTTCTGCCACATAGAGACTCTTCCCGGTCAGTAGGTATTGACCGGGAAGAGGGGTTAAGCATTCGGTCGGCCCCGTCGTGGCGGCCGAAGGAGACGGCTCACTGGTCGCGAGGGAGTCGGGGCTTGTCGGTCGTAGAACTGAAGATTCCAGAAATCTAATAGGTGGACGCGAAGGCCGTGCGCCTGACGCCGACCGCGTGGGCTCCTCGCGGATCCTTCGGGCTGCAGTAGGTGCTCCCGGGCAGCGAGTCGTCCTGTGACCCGCGTGAATCTGATGTGGCGTCAGGTGAGTCAGCATCTGGTCAGTAACAGTCCCCGACCATCCTCAAGGGTGCTTCGAACAGGCACCTCATCGGTGGCCTCACAACAACCTGGTTGGCGCCGGAAGTCCAGGCAGGGAGCCTGCTCGCAGAGTGAAGCGATGTTCCTCACAATCATCGACTTTGACGCGTGCCCCTGTAGAGTGAAGACCGCCCTTGACCTGCACAAAGCAGGCAGGGAGCCGTCTTCCAGGAGTCCAAAGTGCTGCGTACTCTGTTCAAGTCCAAGCTCCACCGCGCCACCGTCACCCAGGCCGACCTGCACTACGTGGGATCGGTGACCATCGACGCGGATCTGCTGGACGCCGCCGATCTGCTGCCCGGCGAGCTCGTCCACATCGTCGACATCACCAACGGCGCCCGTCTGGAGACCTACGTCATCCAGGGCGAGCGCGGCTCGGGGGTCGTCGGGATCAACGGGGCCGCCGCCCATCTCGTCCACCCCGGCGACCTCGTGATCATCATCAGCTACGCTCAGATGACCGACGCCGAGGCGCGGGAGTTCGAGCCGCGGGTCGTGCACGTGGACGGCGCCAACCGGATCGTGGCCCTGGGCGCCGACCCGTCCGAGCCGGTGCCGGGCTCCGACCAGGAGCGCAGCCCGCAGGCCGTGCCCGTGGCCTGACGGACGCGCTCGACCTCAGAGGGAAGACGGACCAGGGAGCGTGCCATGAGCGACATCGAGATCCGCGACGACCGGGCGGCGGGCCGTCTGGAGGCCCTCCAGGGCGACGAAGTCATCGGCCGTATCGAGTACTTCGTGCTCGAAGCCCCGGAGCGCGCCCTGGTCCCGGTGCACACCATCGTGGAACCGGCCCACGAGGGCAAGGGCATCGCGGGCTCCCTGGCCCGTGAGCTGTACGGCATCGCCGCGCGCGAGGGCACGGGAGTGGCGCCGCTGTGCCCGTACGTCGTGAAGTGGGCGGAACGGCACCCGGACGAGGCGCCGGCCGCCGACCCGCGGCTGGTGGAGGCGGCGATGGACTGGCTGCGGGAGCACCCCGACCGGTTCTGACGGCGCGCGCCGCCGGGTCAGCACCGCCTCCGACGGGCCCACTTGGGCGCCCGCATTGACGCGGGTGAGTGACTGGTGGCGCGGCCTTCGGGTACGCGGGGGAGTAGTCCAGAGCCGATGCCCGATGGACTGTTCTGGAGGACGCCATGACGAACCCGTACCCGGACCCGGTCCACCCCGGACCGACACCCAGCCCGGAGCCGCCGCCTCCGGAGCCCCCGCACCCCGAGCCGCACCCGGTCCCGCCCCCGGAGCCCTCGCCGGCTCCCGAACCGCCCGCACCGGGACCGCCCGCCCCCGGACCGCCCCCCACCCCGGGGCCGCCCCCGCCGGGCCCGGGACCGACACCGCCCGCGCCGGAGCCCCCGAGCCCGCCCTCCCCGTCGCCGATCCCGCCGGGACCGGAGCCGGTGCCGAACCCGGAGCCCGGACCGCCGCTGACCTGAGCGTCCGCCGGGCCGGTCCTACGGCGCGATCTCGAACCTGGGCGGCTGGACGCGCGCCAGGCATGACCGGTCCGGCGCGTTCGGCGACCGGAAGAACGAGACGGTGATCGCCCGCGCGCACGGTGACTCGGCGAAAGCCACATGGGCGACGTAGGGGACCGTGACGGCGGTGGACCGGCTCAGCGTCCGGGCCACGTAGGCCCCATTGCTCGCCCCGGTCTGGGCGTCGAACCCGGCCGACATCACGAGCGTCGGGATGGCGCTGTACGTCACGTTCCGGATCGAGCGCGGAGCCGGAGGGACCTTCCAGGCGCGGCAGTCGGCGTGGAGGAAGGGGAGCTGCGGCGCGTTGACCAGGACCGAGCGCGGGAACGACGGGAACGCCCGCCGCCCGGCCCGGAGCACGTCGGCCTCGCTCTCGTACGGCGTCCACTCACGGCAGAAGACGCCGTACGCCAGCCCGTGGGCGAGCCGGCCGATGGCCTGCGGGGCGAGTTTTCCGCCCGCCCACTGCTGGGCGATCCGCTGCGGGTTGCCGTGGGCCAGCTCGTCGATCGAACGCGGAACTCCGGCTGCCACATGCGTGGCGGAGGTCAGCCAGTTCACCAGGACCCCGCCGTCCAGCACGACCCGGACCGGCGAGGGCCGGTCCGGGACCGTCACGGTGGTGACGATCGGCCGGGCTTCGAGGCGCCGGACCAGGCGCTCGAAGGTGCCCCGCAGATCCGGGTAGCGGCGGTTGCAGGAGGGCTGCCGCTCGCAGGCCCGGAACAGGCCGTCGAAGCCCTGTCGTGCGGCGCTCCAGGTGAGGCTCGCCCCGGCCAGGGACGGCGGCAGGACACCGTCGATGCCGACCGACCGGATGCCCTGCGGGAACTTGCGCATGTAGGTCAGCGCCAGGTCGGTGCCGTAGGAGATGCCGAACACGTTCCACCACCGGATGCCCAGGGCGAGACGCAGGTCGGCGTAGTCGGCGGCGCTCTCGGCGGTTTCGTAGGCGGGCAGGTCGGCGCCTAGGCGGGTCAGCCGGTCGCGGCAGGCGCGCGTCGCCCGCACGTGCAGCCGTCCGGTGGACGGGGCGCCGTAGACCAGGCCGAGGGCACGCGCGTTGAACTCGTCGATGTTCGGGCAGGTCAGCGCCGGGTCGGCCGAGTAGGTCCCGCGCTGGGACATGAAGATGACGTCCCGGTCGCGGTTCAGGCCGCCGTCGATCGCCAGCTGGGCCTCGGAGACCGCGTCGTCGCCGGGTCCGCCGGCGAACCACACGATCGGGTCGGACGCCCGTCTGCCGGTGGCCGCCCGCACGACGGCGACGCCGAGGGTGATCTTCCGCCCCGTGGGCCGGGAGCGGTTCTCGGGCACGGTGAGCGTGCCGCAGTAAGCCCCCTCCAGGGCGGGGACCGGGTCCGCGGTCCTCGGGCAGGGTCCCGGCACGAAGCGGGCGTGGCCCACGGTGCGGGCCACCGTGCCGAGGGGTGCGCCGGAGTCGTCCCCGGCGCGGGCGGGTGTCGCGACGAGGCCGGCGACGAGGAGGCCGGCCGTGGCCCCGGCCAGCGTGGCCGGGAGCCGTCGGGCGGTGCCCCGGTGGTGGGAGGAGCGGACGGACATCATGCGGTCTCCGGGGTCGGGATGATGGTGAACGGCTTCGGCGCGAGGTGCGCCACACAGCGGGTGTCGGGCGCGAGCGGACGTACCTGGAACGAGGCGAGGACCTGCTGCGCGCAGGGCGACTGCGGGACCACCCAGTGGCCGATGCCGGGAATCCGCACCGTGGTCGACTGGGACAGCGTCCGGGCCGCGTAAGCGCCCCAGCGCGCCCCGGTCTTCGCGTCGAAGGTTCCGGAGAGCACCAGCGTCGGCAGCGCACTGGCCGTCGTCACCCGCTGCACGGCCGTACGGTCCGGGACGTTCCAGACCCGGCAGACGTCGTGCTCGAAGGGCAGCTGCGGTGCCTGCGCCAGGACCGTGTCCGGCCAGCCGGGAAACGCTCGCCGTCCCGCCCTGAGCAGGTCGGCACGGGTATGGCCGGGCACCCACTCGGCGCAGGCCACCGACTGGGTCAGACCGTGTGCGAACTCGCCGACGACGGGTGCCGATCCGGCGGCGCGGGCCCGCGCGAAGCGGGTCGGGTTGCCACGGGAGAGTTCGTCGAGCGCGGCGGGGACGTCGACGGCCGGGACGGCGTTGGCGACCAGCAGATTGACCAACGCGCCCCCGTCGAGGACGACCCGCACCGGGTCCCCGCCCGCCGGTGGCCGCGCCATCAGGGTCAGGGGGCGTGCCTCCAGCCGTCGGACCTGTTCCGTCAGCAGACGCGGGAGGTTCGGGTAGCGGCTGCGGCAGCGCGGCTGGGCCGCGCACGCCGCGAAGATCGTGTGGATCCCCTCACGGGCGCTGTCCCACGTCCACGGCAGGCTGACGATCTGCGGCGGAACCACGGAGTCGATCGCGACCGAGCGGATCCCCCGAGGGTGCAGCCGCAGGTAGGTGAGGGCCAGGTCGGTGCCGTAGGAGTAGCCGTAGACGTTCCACCGGTCGATGCCCAGCGCCCTGCGCAGGTCGGCGAAGTCCGCCGCGTTCTCGGTGGTGTTGTAGGCGCCGAGCTCGACTCCGCCGGCGGTGAGGCGGTCCCGGCACTGCCGGGTCGCACGCACCAGACGCTGCCCGGTCGACGGCGCGTCGTAGCGCAGCCCGACGGCTTCGGCGTAGAAGCGGTCGATCTCGGGGCAGGCGAGATTCGGCCGTGTGTGGAGGGTGCCGCGCTGGGCCATGACGATCAGATCGCGGTCGCGGTTCAGGCCGGAGTCGATCAGGAAGGGGATGTCGCCGATCGCGTCGCCGCCGGGACCGCCCGTCATGAACACCACGGGCACCGCGCCCGGCGTCCGCGAGACGGCCGGGATGATCGCGACGGCCAGCCGGATCGTCCGTCCGCCGCGCCGGGCGCGGTTCTCGGGCACCTCAAGGACCCCGCACCGCCCCGGCACCGGCTCGGGCGTGGCCGGGCAGGGACCGGGCACGAACCGTGCGGGAGCGCCCGGCCGCGCCTCGCCCGCGGGCGCCGACAGGGCACTGCTGGGGGTGGGGGCGAGCGCGCCCAGGAGGACCAGACCTGCCACGCCGTACATCCAGCGCCCTCGTGCGTACCGGTACCGCGTCCGCTTTCGCACGGACCCGCCGCTCCCTCGAACGGACGGCAGACAGCCCGTTCCGATGCCCTGTTCCGCCATGTGATCCCGTTTCTCCGACGTCCCGGACACGTCGACGTCGACGACGCCGCGTGGCGCCGCCCGTCACCCAGGGACTGCGGACGGGAACGGCGTAGGCCAGCCTCGGCGCGCGGACGGACGCCCACCACTCGGCTGCGCCACTCGGAGCAGTACGGCCTCACCCGGACACAGGTCCGCCCCGTGCCCGGATCGGCGATCCGGGCACGGGGCGGTCACACAGGGCGGACCGGGCAGGTCCTAGGCGGACACCTCCGAGCGGTCCCCGCCCCACAGCGTGTGGAACGAGCCGTCCTGGTCGGTGCGCCGGTAGGTGTGCGCACCGAAGAAGTCCCGCTGCCCCTGCGTGAGGGCCGCGGGCAGCCGCTCCGCGCGCAGCGCGTCGTAGTACGCGAGGGCCGCCGCGAAGCCCGGGGTGGGCACACCCTGGCGGGTCGCGGCGACGAGCACCTCACGCCAGTCGTCCTGGGCGTCGGCGATCTCCCGCGCGAACGTCTCGTCCGACAGCAGGCTCGGCAGGTCGGCGCGTGCGTCGTAGGCGGCGCGGATACGGTCCAGGAACGCCGCGCGGATGATGCAGCCACCGCGCCAGATGGCCGAGACCGCGCCCAGGTCGATGTCCCAGTCGTACTCGGCGCGGGCCGCGTCGATCTCGTGGAAGCCCTGCGTGTACGACACGATCTTCGACGCGTACAGCGCCTGCTCGACCCGGTCGGCGAAGGCCGCCGCCTCCGCCTCGCCCAGCGGCGTGGCCTTCGGGCCGACCAGTCCGCGCGAGGCCTCGCGCAGCGCCGCGTGCCCGGACAGGGAGCGGGCGAAGACCGCCTCCGCGATGCCGGACACCGGCACACCCAGGTCCAGGGCGATCTGGACCGTCCAGCGGCCGGTGCCCTTCTGCTCGGCCTGGTCGACGACCACGTCCACGAACGGCTTGCCCGTCGCGGCGTCCACGTGCGACAGCACCTCGGCGGTGATCTCGATCAGGTACGAGTCGAGGCGGCCCTGGTTCCAGGTCCGGAAGATCTCCGCGATCTGCGCCGGCTCGTACCCGGCGACGTCGCGCAGCAGCTGGTAGGCCTCGCCGATCAGCTGCATGTCGGCGTACTCGATGCCGTTGTGCACCATCTTCACGAAGTGCCCGGCGCCGTCCGGACCCACGTGGGTCACACAGGGCGCCCCGTCCTTCGCCTTCGCGGAGATCTTCTCCAGCATCGGGCCCAGCGAGTCGTACGACTCCTTCGGGCCGCCCGGCATGATGCTCGGGCCGTGCAGCGCGCCCTCCTCGCCGCCCGAGACGCCCATGCCGACGAAGTGGATGCCCTGCTCGCGCAGGTCCCGCTCGCGGCGCCGGGTGTCGGCGAAGTGCGCGTTGCCACCGTCGATGATCATGTCGCCGGGCTCAAGGAGCGGCGCGAACTCCTGGATCACCGCGTCGGTCGGCTCACCGGCCTTCACCATGATCACCAGCCGCCGCGGCCGCTCCAGCGCCGCCACGAACTCCTTGGCGGTCTCGGCGGCGATGAACTCGCCCTCGCTCCCGAACTCGTCCACCAGCGCCCGCGTACGCGCCGGCGTCCGGTTGTGCACCGCGACCGTATAGCCGTTGCGGGCGAAGTTCCGGGCGAGGTTGCGGCCCATGACCGCGAGACCCGTGACGCCGATCTGCGCCGAAGTGCTCATGCGTTGGCTCCTAGTGACCTCGATATAACGCGGTGCCGGACCGCAGCGGTGCCGGTCCTGCCCGCCAGTATTGCCCCATCGTCCATCCTGACGTGCCCGTACTCCGAGCGCACATCCGGGTGGCGCGATGTCGCAGGCACATACGCACGAAACGCCCCGGCGCACTCAGTGGTCACCGGCACCGGACAACGCGCGCCCCTTACGCGCCACTTGGCGTGAACGGGAGGCTGATTTTCCGTCTTGTCATGGCCTGTTCGCGGCGCTTACTTTTGCCCCTCCTGACGCATGTCAATGGGGGGCTCCTTCATGGCCGTACGCGGCCGGCACCGCCGGTACCAGCCGAACAGGATCAACCGCGCCTCACTCACGGTCACCGCGGGCGGCGCCGGGATGGCGCTGCCCCTCATCGGCACCGGCGTGGCGCACGCGGCCGACGTGGACACCTGGAACAAGGTCGCGGCCTGCGAGTCGACCAACAGGTGGCACGTCAACACCGGAAACGGCTTCTACGGCGGTCTCCAGTTCGCCCAGTCGACGTGGGAGGCCTACGGCGGCGCCCGGTACGCGGCACGCGCCGACCTGGCCACGAAGGACCAGCAGATCGCCGTCGCGGAGAAGGTGCTGGACGGGCAGGGGCCCGGCGCCTGGCCCGTGTGCTCGGTGCGTGCCGGACTGACCAGGGGCGGCGACACCCCCGACATCCAGCCGGCCGGCACCATCAAGAGGGCCCAGAAGACCTCGAAGACCTCCGTCCAGGACGTCCAGCCGCAGACCACGCCCCAGTCGCGGGCGGGCACCGCCGAGATGTACACCGTGGTCCACGGCGACACCCTCTCGGAGATCGCCGAGTCGCAGGAGGTCAAGGGCGGTTGGCGGGGCCTGTACGCCGCGAACCGGAAGGCGATCGGGGCGGACCCCGACCTCATCCTCCCGGGGCAGCGGCTCGCCCTGCGCGGCAAGGCCGCCCCTGATACCAAGCCCAGGTCAGCCCCCGAGTCCAGCCCCAAGGCTGCTCCCAGGACCACTCCCAAGTCCGCTCCCAAGAAGACCTCTTCGGAGCGTGACGAGCAGGCCACGAGCAGTCGCTCCCTGGTCGCCCCGGTGAGCGCCTCGACCGGTACGCCGTACCGCAAGGCCGGCTCGTCGTGGTCGAAGGGCTACCACACCGGCGTCGACTTCGCCGTGCCGACCGGCACCTCCGTACGGTCCGTCGGCACCGGGCAGGTGGTGAGCGCCGGGTGGGAGGGGTCCTTCGGCTACCAGGTGGTGATCCGGCACGCCGACGGCAGCTACAGCCAGTACGCCCATCTCTCGGCGATCTCCGTGAAGGACGGACAGTCGGTGGGCGCCGGGCAGCGGATCGGCCGCTCCGGGTCCACGGGCAACAGCACGGGCCCGCATCTGCACTTCGAGGTGCGGACGGGGCCCGGTTTCGGTTCCGACATCGACCCGGTGGCCTACCTCCGGGCCGGCGGCGTCAGGATTTGACGCGTGTCCGATGCCGGTCGAGCACCGGCATCGGGACGTACGGGCCGCCGTAGAAGGGGCCGTAGACGTTCGGGGAGGCCGAGTCGGGCCGCGACACTGGCTCCGCCGCCTCCTCGTACGGCCCCTGGGCGACCTGGACCGGTATGAGCACGCCCTCGATGCTCTCGATGTCGTCGATGTCGTCGATGTCCTCGATCCCCTCGGCCTTGTCGATCCCCTCGATCCCGTCGGGCAGGACGAACGCCGGTGCGGGGGCCGCAACCTCGGCCTGCTTCTCCGTGCGCGCGATCCGCTCCGTCGTCAGCAGGATCAGGCCGCCCGCCGCCACCACTCCGCAGCCGAGGGCGAGCACGGTCCCGGTCGTGCCGTACCGGAAGGTCTCGCCGAACATCGTTATGCCGACCGCGGCGGCCACCACCGGGTTCACCACCGTCAGCGTGGCCAGCGGCGCCGCGAGTCCCGCGCCCCGGTAGGCGGCCTGGGACAGCAGCAGACCGGCCGTGGCGAAGACGCCGATCGTGGCCAGGGCCGGCACGTCGGCCATCGAAACCCCGCCGTTCCAGTCGACGGCGACGATCTTGGTGAACACCGAGGACATGCCGAAGGCTATGCCGGAGGCGACCGCGAGCAGCATGCTGCGCACCGCAGGGTGCCGGTGGGCGGCCCGGCCCGCGACCATCAGCGTCACGACCACGCCGCCGGTGATCAGGGCCACCGCGACCCGCTCGGCCGTGGCCAGCGACTGCGACTCGGAGGCGCCGACCAGGGACAGCAGTCCGGCGAGACCGACGGTCGCCATGATGGCGCCGCGCCAGGCCGTCGAACCGGCCTTACGACCCACGAACAGCGCCGCCATCGGCAGCGCGAACACGATCGTCAGCGCGCCCAGGGGCTGGACCAGGCTGAGCGGACCGAACGCCAGCGCCACCACGTGCAGCAGACCGCCGAGGCCGTTCAGCGCCACCGCCGCCCACCAGCCCGGCCGGCGCATCGGCGCGAAGTGCTGATCCGGGGACGACACCGCGACCCGCTCCTGTACGATCGCCCCGCCCGCGTAGGCCACCGCGGAGACGAGCGACAGAAGCACGGACAACGCGAGGGCGCTCATGAGCTGCTCCTCTGCGTGAGACGGGGACGGTTGCCCCGGTGCGGCGATCGGTCGGCTCTCATACTCAACACGATCCCTCGAAAACTTCTTCCCGTCGTCGTCCCAGAGCACGCACTGTGTCCTACTGCCGATGGAGTACGACGACGGTCAAGTCATCCCCAAGAGGGGTGACCCCGGACGGACACCCTCAGGTGAGAACCCCGACAGCGCCTGCTACTACTGCTCTTCGTGGATCTCGACCCCGGCCTCGCCGCGCTCCGGCCGCTCGGCGGCTTCTTCGTACTACGCACAGCGGGGAAGGCTCCTCGCCCCCTACCGACCCTCGCGCAGGCGTACGGCGAACCGCCGTCGACGGAACACGGCGATCCGCTGGTCTCGCGGATCCGCAAGGTCGCGGACGCCCTGCGCGCCCCCGAGGAGCGGATCGCCGCTTCGGTGGCCCAGCTGGGCCTGGCCGCCCGGCTGTGGTCGGTCACCCTCGGCTGCGCGGCGCTGTACGGCACGATCCCGGACCTCGATCCGCGTCTGCTCCGCTGGGACCCCGAGGGCAGCGCCCCCGACGACCTGTGGCTCACCGAAGTGCACCCGCGGAGGGCGGACCCGGCCGGCGTAGGGGCCGCCGTCCTGCACGGCCACCTCGAACCGCTGCACGCGGCCCTGACCGCCCGCTACCGCGTGGCGACCGGCCTGCTGTGGGGCAACGCGGGATCCGCGCTCGCGGGCGCCGCCCGCCAGCTCGACGGGTGGGCGCGCGCCGACGGCCGTACCGACGCCGCCGACCGGGCCCGCGCCCTGACCGCGGAGCTCTTCACCCACCCGCTGCTGGCCGGTACGGGGACATTCACCGGAAACGCCTTCCGCCGCCACAGCTGTTGCCTCTACTACCGGGTGCCGGGCGGCGGGGTGTGCGGTGACTGTTGCTTCACACGAGCCCCGCGCTCTTCCCCACGCGCCCCGTCTGGGTGACCATGAAAGGGCAACAAGCCGCTGAGAACAGGGGGTTCCGGGTGCGTGTGGGACTGCTGACCCGGGAGTACCCGCCGGATGTGTACGGCGGCGCGGGTGTCCATGTCGAGTTCCTCGCCCGGGAGTTGCGGGATCTCGTCGACCTGGAGGTGCACTGCTGGGGCGAGGGCCGCGGAGTGGGCGTACAACGACACCGCCCCTGGTCCGCGCTCGACACCGCCAACGACGCGCTGCGCACCTTCTCCGTGGACCTGGCCATGGCAGCCGGACTCGAAGGCCGCGAACTCGTCCACTCCCACACCTGGTACGCCAACCTCGCCGGCCACCTCGGCAAGTTGCAGTACGGCATCCCGCATGTGATGACCGCCCACTCGCTGGAGCCGCTGCGCCCCTGGAAGGCCGAGCAACTCGGCGGCGGATACGCCTTGTCCAGCTGGGCCGAGCGCACCGCGATCGAGTCCGCCGACGCGGTGATCGCCGTGTCCGGAGCCATGCGCGAGGACATCCTCGGCTGCTACCCGGCGCTGGACCCGGGCCGGGTCCACGTCGTGCACAACGGCATCGACACCACCCTCTACCGGCCGGACCGGCGCTCCGACGTCCTCGCCCGCTTCGGCCTGGCCGCCGACCGCCCCTACGTGCTGTTCGTCGGCCGGATCACCCGCCAGAAGGGCGTGCCCCATCTGCTGCGCGCGGTACGGGACATCGACCCGTCCGCGCAGGTCGTGCTGTGCGCGGGCGCCCCCGACACCCCGGAGATCGACCAGGAGTTCCGCGATCTCTACCAGGAGCTCAGCCGGGTCCGTGCGGGCGTGCACTGGATCCCGCAGATGCTGCCGCGCCCCGAGGTGATCCAACTCCTCACCCATGCGGCCGTGTTCGTCTGCCCTTCGGTGTACGAACCCCTCGGCATCGTCAACCTGGAGGCGATGGCCTGCGGAACTCCCGTGGTGGCTTCGCGGGTCGGCGGCATTCCCGAGGTCGTCGAGGACGGCAAGACGGGCCTGCTGGTCCCGCTGGACGACGACTTCGAGGCGGGCCTCGCGCGGGCGCTGGACTCGGTGCTCGGCGACCCGGAGACCGCCCGGCGGATGGGCGAGGCCGGACGGGAGCGCGCGGTGGGGGAGTTCGGCTGGGACGCGGTGGCCCGACGGACGGCGGGGCTCTACCGGGAGATCCTCAAACAGGCTTAGCGCGCGCCACCCGGGGGCAGGCTGGGATCAACCACGGTGAGGGGAGCGGCCATGCGTCGTGGCGGACCTTCGGTGCTCGGAATCGTACTGGCGGGCGGAGAAGGCAAACGCCTGATGCCCCTGACCGCGGACCGCGCGAAACCAGCGGTCACCTTCGGCGGCACCTACCGTCTCGTCGACTTCGTCCTGTCCAATCTCGTCAACGCCGACATCCTGCGCATCTGCGTCCTCACCCAGTACAAGTCGCACTCCCTGGACCGCCACATCACCACGACCTGGCGGATGTCCAGCCTGCTGGGCAACTACGTCACCCCGGTCCCGGCCCAGCAGCGGCTCGGACCGCGCTGGTTCCTCGGCAGCGCGGACGCGATCCTCCAGTCCTTGAACCTGGTCTACGACGAACGGCCCGAGTACGTCGCGGTGTTCGGCGCCGACCACGTGTACCGCATGGACCCGCGCCAGATGCTCGCGCAGCACGTCGAGAGCGGCGCGGGCGTCACCGTGGCGGGCATACGGGTGCCGCGCGTCGAATCGTCGTCCTTCGGCGTGATCAGCCCCGGCTCGGACGGCCAGACGGTGCAGAGCTTCCTGGAGAAGCCGGCCGACCCGCCCGGCCTGCCGGACGACCCCGAGTGCGTCTTCGCCTCGATGGGCAACTACATCTTCACCACCAAGACCCTGGTCGAGGCGCTCCAGCGGGACGCGGAGGACGAGAACTCCGTGCACGACATGGGCGGTTCGATCCTGCCCCAGCTCACCGACCGGGGCGAGGCCCATCTGTACGACTTCAGTGCCAACCATGTGCCCGGCGAGACCACCCGCGACCAGGGCTACTGGCGGGACGTCGGCACCCTGGACGCCTACTACGACGCGCACATGGACCTCATCGCCGAGCGCCCCGCCTTCAACCTCTTCAACCGCAGCTGGCCCATCTACACCCACTCCAACCAGCTGTCCCCGGCCCGCTTCAACGCGGGCGGCATCGCCAGCGAGTCCATCATCAGCGCCGGCTGTCTGATCCGCGGACAGGTCACGCGGTCCGTGCTCTCACCGGGCGTGGTGGTCGACCCGGGGGCCGTGGTGCAGGGGTCGGTGCTGCACGACAACGTGCACATCGGGCGGGGCGCGGTGGTGCGCGGGGCGGTGCTCGACAAGAACGTCGACGTACCGCCCGGCGCGACGATCGGCGTCAACCCGGAGCGGGACGCCGACCTGTACACCGTCTCCAAGGGGGGCGTGATCGCGCTGGGGAAGGGCCAGCGGGTGTCCTGACGGTCCTGCGCCGGCCCCCTCCCCGGTGCGCTCAGCCGCCGCGCGTGAAGAGCTCTCCCCGGGTCGAGCCGGACGAGCAGAGCTTCTTCTCGTCGGCCGTCATCTTCCGGGACTTGACCACGACCGCGTTGTGCTTGCCGTCCGTGCCGTTCGGGGCGGGACCGGTGACCGTGTCGGGCACGAACCAGTAGTAGTGCCCCCACTTCGGGTCGTCGTAGTGGGTCTGCCAGGTGCCGGTTATCCGCTGCATCACCTGGGCGCGGGAGATCCAGCCCACTTCCCCCGGCCGCACGCTCACGGTGAAGGTGCTCGTCTCCGTGTGGGAGCTCTGCCATGTGTAGTTGTACGTCGCGGTCACACTCGCCGTGATGATCCCTTCGATGCCCCCGCCGACGGTGACCGAGCCTCCCACCGAGTGGGAGGAGCCCACGGTGTCGGCCCACGCCATCGACTGGGAGGCGGGCGAGGCGGTGCAGTTGTAGAGCAGCTCGGAGACCTGACGGGGCTCACCGAGGTAGGCCTTGCCGATCTCCGGGGAGTTGAAGCTGCACTTGCCTTCCCCGGAAGCGCAATCGGCCACGATCTGCTCCGCGGTGGGCTGCTCCTCGGCCATGGCCGGCACGGCTGTGGCGATCATCCCGAACGCCGTCGTCGCCAGCACCAGGGTGCGGCCGCCGTACCGCAGGGCGCGGTTCCTCGTCATGGTTGTACTGCCTCTCGCCGTACGTGGGGGGACGGCGACCGGGCCCGTCGCTCTCGCTGGGGCCCGAGTCACCTCGTGGTGCCCACGAGGCTCACGTAATCGACGGCCGAGCTACACCAAGAATTCGCAAAGTTGTACTTGATTCGGCAACTGATGTGCTGTCAATCCAACTTACGGAGAGGCCGGTTGGCCGTCCGCGGGTCGCGTACTTCGAAGGGTGGACACGGGAAAGCGCCCATCTGGAGTACCCGTGCGCGCGGCCGCCCCGGAGCGCCGCCCGCGGGCGTGCGCCGAACGGGTGCTCACCTGCGGCCGCGCGGTGCCCGGCCCGGCCGCCGCTCGGGTGACGGGCGGGCGCGGAGTGTCGATCCGTGACGCCTCCCGGGTGACACGTTCGGGATGCCCGGTGCCGCTACCCGTGGTGAAGTGACCTCATATGCACCATGAGTCCCGCCCCTTTCGTGAGGGGCGGGACTTAATCTGCTGTTAACTGAGCGTAGCTTGATCGTACTTGACTGTAATCGCCCGCGGGCGATTGACTTCTGGTCCACCCGTCGCCCGACGCGAGGCAAGCCATTGACTTCTGACCTGCTCGCACCCCTCGACCTGGCGTTCTGGAACATCGAGTCCGCCGCCCACCCCATGCACTTGGGTGCGCTCGGTGTCTTCGCCACGCATTCGCCCACGGCGGGCGCGCACGCGGCCGACCTGCTCGCCGCGCGCGCGGCCGCGGTTCCCGGGCTGCGGATGCGGATCCGTGACGCATGGCAGCCACGCGGTCTTCTCCAGCCGTTCTCCTTCGGTGGCGCCACCCGCGAACCCGCTCCGGACTTCGACCCGCTCGACCACGTCCGGCTGCACGCTCCGACCGGCGATTTCCACGAGGCGGCCGGCCGGCTGATGGAGCGTCCGCTGGAGCGCGGGCGTCCGCCGTGGGAGGCGCATGTGCTGCCGGGTGCGGACGGGCAGTCGTTCGCCGTGCTGTTCAAGTTCCACCACGCCCTGGCCGACGGGCTGCGGGCGCTGACCCTCGCCGCCGCCGTCCTGGACCCCATGGACATGCCCGACCGCAGGCCCCGCCCCGAGGCGCCCGCGCGCAGCCGCCTGCCCGATGTGCGCAGGCTGCCGGGTCTGCTGCGCGGCGCGGTGTCCGATGTCGGCCGGGCCCTGGACATCGGTGCCTCCGTGGCCCTGTCGACCCTCGGGATGAGCTCGTCGACCGCGCTGACCTCCGACCCGAGCGGCACCCGCCGTACCGCCGGAGTCGTCGTCGACATCGACGATGTGCACGTGATCCGCAAGGCCGTCGGCGGCACCGTCAACGACGTCCTCATCGCGGTGGTCGCCGGCGCCCTGCGCCGCTGGCTCGACGAGCGCGGCGACGGCAGCGAGGGCGTCGCGCCCCGCGCGCTGATCCCCGTCTCCAGGCGCCGCCCGCGTACCGCGCATCCCCAGGGCAACCGGCTCTCGGGCTACTTGATACGGCTCCCGGTCGACGACCCCGACCCGCTGCGCCGCCTCGGCGCGGTCCGCACCGCCATGGACCGCAACAAGGACCTCGGCCCCAACCGGGGCGCGGGCGCCGTCGCCCTGCTCGCCGACCACGTACCGGCGCTCGGCCACCGGCTCGGCGGACCGCTGGTGTGCGGGGCCGCCCGGCTCTGGTTCGACATCCTCGTCACCAGCGTGCCGCTGCCCGGTATCGCCCTGAAGCTCGGCGGCCACCCGGTGACCGAGGTCTACCCCTTCGCTCCGCTGGCCCGCGGCCAGTCGCTGGCGGTGGCGATCTCGACGTACCGCGGACGCGTCCACTACGGACTCGTCGCCGACGCCGAGGCGGTTCCGGACCTGGATGTCCTGGCCAGGGCCGTCTCCGAGGAGGTCGCGGAGCTGATCACCGCCTGCGGTCCCTGAGCGCCCGCTCACCTGGCCGGTTCGCCGGATTTTGGAGGACTGGCCCGGCGCTCCGTAGAATTCCGCGTTCGAAAGCAGGCGCGACCGGAGCGCCGCGGGTGATCAGGGAACGGCAGCGGCGATGACGGTGACAGAGGACGGCTCGACGGCGACCACGCGGGACGTCGTGCCCGAGCTCGGTGACGAGGTCGTATACGGCCCCGGCATCGACCCCGAGCGGCTCGCCGTGTGCCTGAGCGTGCTGGACGAGCTGGACAAGCTGGAGGTCGACCACCCCGACGCGGTCGCCGTCCGCCGGGCCACCGCCGGCATCTACCGCACCGTGAAGCAGCGCCGCCGCCAGGAGCGCCGGGCCGCCAAGACCGCCCACGACAAGGCGGTCACGGAGGCCACGGCGACCGGCTCGGCGCAGCGCATCGACGACGAGACCGAGGGTCTGCTGCCCTCGTCGAACACCGAGGAGGGCAGGATCGCGGGGATACTCCAGCGCCCGCGCTCCTGCTACACCTGCAAGAGCCGGTACGTCGAGGTCGACTACTTCTACCACCAGCTCTGTCCCGACTGCGCCGCCCTGAACCGCGCCAAGCGCGACGTCCGCGCCGACCTCGCCGGCAAGCGTGCCCTGCTCACCGGCGGCCGCGCCAAGATCGGGATGTACATCGCGCTCAGGCTGCTGCGGGACGGCGCCCACACCACGATCACCACGCGTTTCCCGAAGGACGCCATCCGCCGCTTCAAGGCCATGGACGACTCCGCGGACTGGATCCATCGCCTGGAGGTCGTCGGCATCGACCTGCGCGACCCGGCCCAGGCCGTCGCCCTCGCCGAACAGGTCACCGAGGCCGGCCCGCTCGACATCCTCGTCAACAACGCCACGCAGACCGTACGCCGGCTGCCGTCCGCCTACGCCGCGCTGGTCGAGGGCGAGAGCGCCCCGCTGCCCGCCGGGGAACTCCCCGCCCACCAGGTCATCGGCGCCTTCAACTCCGGCGCGGTCGACGGTCTCGCCGCGCTGCCCCTCGGCATCAGCGGCCTCGACGCGCAGCAGGTCGCCGACCTCGCCCTGGTCGCGGGCAACGCCAGCGTCGCCCGGCACCTCGACGGCACCGCCATCGACGCGGGCGGCCTGGTCCCCGACGTCGTCGACAGCAACACCTGGGTGCAGACCATCGACCAGATCTCCCCGGTGGAGCTCCTGGAGACCCAGCTCTGCAACTACACCTCGCCGTTCATCCTGATCAGCGCGCTGCGCCCGGCCATGGCCGAGGCCGCGAAGAAGGCGGCGAGCGGGCGCGCGTACGTCGTGAACGTCTCGGCGATGGAAGGCGTCTTCGGCCGCGGCTACAAGGGCGCCGGGCACCCCAACACGAATGCCGCCAAGGCCGCGATGAACATGGTCACGCGGACCAGCGCGCAGGAGATGTTCCAGACCGACGGCATCCTCATGACCTCGGTCGACACCGGCTGGATCACGGACGAGCGACCGCACTACGACAAGCTGCGCCTGGCCGAGGCCGGCTTCCACGCGCCGCTGGACCTGGTGGACGGTGCCGCGCGGGTGTACGACCCGATCGTGCGCGGCGAGGCGGGGGACGACGTGTACGGGGTCTTTCTGAAGGACTACGCGCCCGGTAAGTGGTAAGTGGTGGGTGAGCGGGGTCGGTGGCGTGACGGCGGGCCGGTCGCGGCCGGTCGTCAGTTGACGGCCCCGAGCGGCGAGTTCCTGGACGCCACCAGTTCCAGAACCGCCCGCCAGTCCTCAAGGACCCCGGCGTCGAACTCCGCGATGCGGCCCTCCTCGTCGGCCTGACACAGGCGCAGCAGGTCGTCGTCGGCCGCGTCGCGGGCCCGGCAGTGGTCGCGGACGAGTCGGGAGACCCGTTCGCCGAGAAGGGGCCGTACGGCGTCCGCCGCACAGTCGGAGTGGCGCATCACGTCGCCCGGGCGCAGCAGCGGACCGATGGCATGAACGAGCCCCGCGACCTGGAGTTCCTTGTCGGCGGGGCGGACTCGGCGCAGCAGCGCGGCCGTCTGGAGAGCGTGTTGGTGCAGATCGACTCGGGCGTTCCCGAGGCCCGGGGCGTCCCGGCTGCCCCGGCAGGCGTACAGCAGATCCATCAGCTCTTCGACACTGCGCAGCTCCATGCGCCAGTCCTCCCGCCGGACAAGCCGTTGCCGTACGTCAGCAGATCATGGCCGCCTTGCGAATCGGCCAACGGGACTTGAACTGCGCTGCGTCCTGTGGACTCGGACCGTGCAGGAGAGGACTGTTGACCCGAACGGGTGACATGTAAACAACGCATTACGTAAGAAAACAGGAGATAGAGGGCAGATGAAAACCGGTCGACTTCAGATAGTTACCGGTTGTTTGCAGCCCCATCGAGCGGACGCCCGCTCATTTGGTTAATCTGTAGCGGACGGACAGCAATACCGGGTCCCAACCCACACCCATGGTCCGTCCCGGGACAAGCCGGTGCACAACGGCCTGCTCTCACGCCAGTTACCGGCGCCACCGCGTCCGAGCCGACTTCGAGTAAGACCCGAGCGGGCGTCAGGTGCCGGACCGCAGACTGGACCGGCCCGCCCCGAGGGTGATCCGACACATAAGGAGTGCGCGGTGACACCTGAGCAGACGAATCGCGAACAGCGCCCCAAGGAACGCACGGAGCGCTCGGGGCGTCGGTCCAAGGAGATCGGCAGTCTCGACGTGTGGGCCAGGTCCGCCCCCATCCGCCTGGCGGGCTACGAAGAGGACCTCGCCGAGCCCCACATCCTGCCCAGCGTCGACTGACGAGGGCGGAAGTCTTCGCGATCGCCGACCGCATGGGCGTGTGAGACTCACGCCCATGCTGATCAGAGAAGCCGCGGCCGACGACTGGCCGCGGATTTGGCCTTTCTGGCACCGGATCGTCGCCGCCGGCGAGAGTTACGCATGGGACCCGGACACCTCCGAGGACGCCGCCAGAGCGCTGTGGATGAACCCGGCCAAACGCGTCCATGTCGTCGAGGACGAGTCCGGAGCCGTCGTCGGCTCCGCGTACATCACCCCCAACTACGGTGGCCCCGCCGCCCGTATCGCCAACGCCGGCTTCATGGTCGACCCCGACCGCGGCGGCCGTGGCATCGGCCGCGCCCTCGCCGAGTACGTCCTGGCCGCCGCCAAGGCCGACGGGTACCGGGGCATGGTGTTCAACGCCGTCGTCGAGACCAACCCGGCCGTCGCTCTGTGGACCTCGCTGGGCTTCACGATCCTCGGCACGGTTCCGGAGGCCTTCGACCATCCCCGGCACGGTCTCGTGGGGCTGCACATCATGTACCGGGCGCTGTAGGGGGCGGCATGTACCGGGCGCTGTAGGGATCGGCTCCATGCCGTGCTGTAGGCAAACGGCTGTACGAGATTGGCTGTAGGAGATCGACTCCATACCCTCACCATTTGCCTAAAGGCTTTAGGTGAATGCATACTCGCATATGGCGAATGAGGGGATGGCTATGGCACGCGTAGGGCTGACCGCCGACCGCCTGGTCCGGGCGGGTGCGGAGCTGGCCGACGAGGTCGGCTTCGAGCAGGTGACGGTGTCGGAGCTGGCCCGGCGGTTCGACGTCAAGGTCGCGAGTCTGTACTCCCATGTGAAGAGCTCCCAGGACCTCAAGACGCGGATCGCCCTGTTCGCGCTGGTGGAGCTGGCCGACCGGGCCGCCGACGCCGTCGCCGGGCGGGCCGGCAAGGACGCCCTGGTCGCCTTCGCGAACGTCTACCGCGACTACCAGCGCGAGCACCCCGGCCGCGCCGCCGCCGCGCGGATGCGGCTCGACCCCGAGACGGCGGCCCGCAGCGCCGGTGCCCGGCACGCGCAGATGACGAGGGCGATCCTGCGCGGCTACGACCTCACGGAACCGGACGCGACGCACGCCGTCCGGCTGCTCGGCAGCGTCTTCCACGGCTACGCCGACCTCGAATCGGCCGGCGGCTTCAGCCACAGCGCACCCGACTCCGGGGTGACCTGGACCCGCATCCTGGACGCCCTCGACGCCCTGCTGCGCAACTGGCCCACCGAGCCCACCTCCTGATCGACAGGCTGAGGACATGAACACCGAGCACGACTGGATCACCACGCCCGTCACCGCGGACCACCTGCGCGGTGCCCTCGACGTCGAGCGCACCGAACACGGCGTGCTGCCGCACCGGCTGCCCGCGAGGGCCCGCGCCCAGAACACGGACGGGCAGCTGGCCATGGCCGAGTCACAGCCGTCCGGCGTACGGCTGGCCTTCCGCACCCGGGCCACGGCCATCGAACTGGACACGCTCCCCACCAAGCGCAGCTATGTCGGCGCCCCGCCCCGCCCGGACGGTGTGTACGACCTGATCGTGGACGGCCGCCGTGCGGGACAGGGCAGCGTGAGCGACGGCCATGTCGTGGTCGTCGACATGGTGGCCGGGACCGCCGAGCACCGGCCCGGCCACCCCGGCACGGTCCGCTTCACCGGGCTGGCCGAGGGCGACAAGGACGTCGAGATCTGGCTGCCGCACAACGAGACCACCGAGCTGATCGCCCTGCGCACCGACGCCCCCGTGGAGCCCGCGCGGGAAACGGACCGCAAGGTGTGGCTGCACCACGGCAGTTCGATCAGCCACGGCTCGGACGCGGCGAGCCCCACCGGCATCTGGCCCGTGCTCGCCGCGTCTCTCGGCGGGGTGGAGCTGATCAACCTGGGCCTGGCCGGCAGTGCCCTGCTCGACCCGTTCACGGCGCGGGCCCTGCGCGACACCCCCGCCGATCTCATCAGCGTCAAGATCGGGATCAACCTCGTCAACATGGACCTGATGCGGCTGCGTGCCTTCGGTCCCGCGGTCCACGGCTTCCTCGACACCGTCCGGGAAGGGCACCCGACGGCCCCGCTGCTGGTCGTGTCGCCCATCCTGTGCCCGATCCACGAGGACACACCCGGTCCCTGCGCCCCGGACCTCGACGGCCTGAAGGAGGGACGGCTGCGGTTCGTCGCCATGGGCGACCCGGCGGAACGAGCGGGCGGGAAGCTGACGCTGGGCGTCATCCGGGACGAGCTGTCCCGCATCGTGAAGCAGCGGGCGGCCGACGACCCGAACCTGCACTACCTTGACGGCCGCGACCTCTACGGCGAGGCCGACTCCGCCGAACTCCCGCTCCCCGACGACCTCCACCCGGACGCCACCACCCACCACCGCATCGGCGAACGCTTCGCCCACATCGCGTTCGGCGCGGACGGGCCCTTCGCGGTGAGCTGACGGGAGCGCGGGCACACCCGCCCGGGGGGCGTCAGGCGCGGCAGCGCAGCGTCTCCAGCGGAGGGTTGGCAAGGAGGTCGGCCCAGAAGTCCGCACCGAACTCATGCACGCCGTCCTCGGACACTTCCAGCGGGACCCAGGTCAGCTCGCGGAAACCGGCCGCCCGCAGCGAATCCTCGTACACCTCGCGGCGCGGGCACGTGGCGACGAACGAGACCGGGGCCGGTTCGAGCAGCGCCGTGATCCGACACCGGGCCCCGGTCTCGCTCTCCTCGAACTTCCCCGCCACGGCGACCATTTCACCGGAGATGTCGACACCCAGCACCTCCTTGGCGCCGCGCCGTTTGAGCTTCCTGCGCAGTCTCGCCAAACGGGAGCGGACCGCCGTACAGGCAGAAGGCACAAAGATCCGGAGGGCGTCCCGGCCGCGCGTACGAACGCGCGGGCCCGCGCTAGTCGAGCGGAGCCGTCCGCTGCCACGGACGCAGTGACTCGATCCGCTCCGCGAGGGCCAGCAGCTCCGCCTCCGAGCCGGGGCGTCCGACCAGTTGTACGGCGGTGGGGGCGCCGGACGGCAGGGTGCCGAACGGGATCGCCATCGCGGGCCAGCCGGTGAGGTTCCACGGCGGAGTCAGCGGCGAGTAGTTGGTGTTGGCCATGACGTTGCGCAGCCAGCCCCGCTCGTGCCAGGGCTCCGACTTGGGGGAGCGGCGCGCGAGGGCGGGGGTGAGCAGCATGTCGTAATCGGCGAAGAACGGCTCCAGACGGCGGCGCAGCTGCCCCCGGCTCTCACCGGCCCGCACCCGGTCGACGAAGCGCCGGCCGACGGCGGCGTGGACCCGGGTGCGGCGGGTGAGCAGCCGCGGATCGAGGTCCCGCGCGTCCACGGCCGTGCCCGCCGTCCAGTGCGTCAGCGAGGTCACCCCGAGCGACATCGGGTACGGCGGGTCGGCGCGCCGCACCTGGTGACCGGCCTTCATCAGCACCGCGGCGGCCTCGCGGGCGGCGGTGGCGTACGGCTTGCCGATGGCGACGCCGGCGATCGGGCTGCGCAGGGACACGGCGATCCGGTACGTGGCGGGGGCCTCGGGGCGCACGACCTCCGTGTCGGCCAGCACCGACAGCATCAGGCGCGCGTCCTGGACCGTCGTGGCGAGCGGGCCGTTCTCCGACATGCCGAACCAGTCGCCGTCGCTGACGCCGGCCGGGACCACACCGGTGCCGGGCTTGATGGTGAGCAGGCCGCAGTTGGCCGCCGGGATACGCAGCGAGCCCATGCCGTCGTTGCCGAGGGCGATCGGCACCATGCCCGCGGCGACCGCCGCCGCGCTGCCGCCGGACGAGCCGCCCGCCGTGCGCGAGGTGTCCCACGGGTTGCGGGCGGTGCCGTGCACGCCCTCGGTGGTGCCGAAGACACACAGCTCCGGCACGTTCGTCAGCCCGACGACCACCGCGCCGGCCGCCCGCAGCCGGGCCACGGTGACATGGTCGTCGTCGGCCGGCGTGTCCGGTGTCGCCGCGGAGCCGACCCGCTTGGACTCGCCGCGCACGGCGAGGTTGTCCTTGACCGCCACCGGCACACCGGCCAGGGGCAGTTCCCCGAGATCGCCGCGCGAACCCACCTCGTCCGCCTCGGCGAGCGCCGCCTCGGCCCGTACCACCCGGAACGCGCCGATCCGGCCGTCGAGCCGCTCGATCCGGGCCAGATGCTCGGCCACCACCTCCCGTGGCGTGGCCCGCTTCTCGCGTACGGCGGCGGCGATCTCGGCGGCGGTCCGACCGACCCAGCTGGTCACGGGCGCTCCTCAGGATTACTCGCGAGTATGTAGGAGAACTCTGCCGGGCGGCGGCCCCGGCGTCGAGAGCCCATAGGGCTTGGATATTCGCGCAGGTCTTCTTGGACTTTTCACGACGCCTGTTCTCGGCATGACACGGCTGACCTGCCCATCGTCCGATCAATGCGGCAACCCGGCCTGATTCAGCGCCCATTGACAGCCCCTGGGGCCGGCTCAATCATCAGACATCCGATGAATAGGGGTGTCCTATGAGGAGACGCTGGAGATCGGTCGGAGTCCTCGCGGCGCTGACGCTCCTGCTCACCGCACCGCTGCCCGCGCTCGCCCAGGAGCGGCCCGGCACGCCGGTCACGGTGCCCGCCCTGACCGACTGGACCCCGGCGCCCGGCGCGTACACCTTCGGCCGCTCGGCCCGCCTCGTGGCCGACAGCGCGAGCGAACGGCGGGTCGCCGGCACCCTGGCCGAGGATCTCCACGACGCGGGCAAGGGCAAGGTGCCCGTCGTACGCGGCGGAGCCCGGACCGGTGACCTCGTCATCGACGTCCAGCCCCGCCGGGCCTCCCTCGGCGCGGAGGGCTACGAACTCCGCGTCGGCGACCGGCTGTCCATCACCGCGGCGACCGAGGCCGGCGCCTTCTACGGCACCCGCACCCTGCTCCAACTGCTCGCGCGGGCCGACCGCGTCCCGGCCGGCCGCAGCGTCGACATCCCGCGCTACCGGGAACGGGGCGTCGGCGTCTGCGCCTGCTACATCCACGTCTCCCTGCCGTGGCTCGAGAACCTGGTCCGTGAGATGGCGTACCACAAGCTCAACCAGCTGCTCCTCGAACTGAAGGTGAAGAGCGACGCCCACCCCGAGGCCAACACCTGGGGCTACTACACCAAGGACGAGATCCGCGGCCTGGTCGCCCTCGGCCAGCGGTACCACGTCGAGATCATCCCGGAGATCAACTCCCCGGGCCACATGGACCCGTGGATCGAGAACCGCCCCGACCTCCAGCTGACCGACTCCGACGGCAAGAAGCAGCCCTCGCGTCTGGACATCACCAGGCCGGAGGCGTTCGCCTACTACACGAGCCTGATCGACGAGTACGCACAGGTCTTCGGCTCGACGTCCTGGCACATGGGAGCCGACGAGTACATGCTCGGCTCCGACTTCGCCAAGTACCCCCAGATCCTCAGGTACGCCCGGGACAGATACGGCGCCGACGCCACGCCCCAGGACGCGTTCATCGACTTCGTCAACCGTGTGCACGCCCACGCCGCGGGCAAGGGCAGGAAGCTGCGTATCTGGAACGACGGCCTCACCGGCGCCAACACCGTCCCGGTGGCGGCCGGGACGACGGTCGAGCACTGGCTGAACGTGGCCGTAGCGCCCAGCCGACTCCTCGCCCAGGGCTACCCGTTGATGAATGCCGCCTACGCCCTCTACCTGGTCCGCGGTGGCTTCCACAGCAACACCGGGGCGCTGTACGACCAGCACTGGGACCCGCGCAGCTTCGAGGGCGAGAAACTCTCCTCCTCCGACGGCATCACGGGCGCGAAGATCAGCCTCTGGCCCGACAACGGACGAGGTGAGACCGAGAACGAGGTCGCCGTCGCGATGTGGCCCGCGCTGCGCCACATCGCCCAGGCGACCTGGGGTGATCCGCATCCCGACGGGACATACGCCGAGTTCGCCGCGCGCGGTACGGCGGTCGGGCACGCGCCGGGGTGGCGGGACCTGACCCGGGTGCCGGTGGCCGACGGGAGTCACACCTTCCGGACGCGGGGCCGGTCCTTCGACGCCGAGCTGACACGCACCGCCGACGGCTATGTCACCGTGCGGACGGCGGAGGGCTGCCTGGAGGTCCGCGGTGGAAAGCTCACGCTCAACGTGCCGCTCCAGCCGGGCGTGGAGGCGGCGCCGCAGACGTGCGACACCGCAAACACCCTCCAGCGCTGGCAGTTGGAGCCCGCGGCCGGCGGCTACCGGCTGGTCAACGCCATCACCCGGATGACGGTGAGCGTGACCGACGACGGCCGGCTCGCGCAGTACCCGCCGGACCGGCGCACTCCCGCCGTATGGCGGTTGACCTGAGGCATTTCCCCGAGACCGCCCGAGGACCGACCCCCGAGGAGCCTTCCCATGGCCGTTTCCCGACGCGTCTTCGTCGCGACAGCAGCCGCCCTGGCCGCGACCGGCGCCGGCCGACCCGCCCTCGCGGCACCCGCCGCCCGCGCCGAGGACCCCCGCTACCGGATCCCCGTCAGCCCCGACGACACCGAAGCCGACCTGGTCCGCAAGGCCTCCCGGGTCCGCCCCACCGCACGGCAGATCGCCTGGCAGCGCCTGGAGCGGACGGCGTTCCTGCACTTCGGCGTGAACACCTTCACGGGCCTGGAATGGGGCACCGGCGACGAGGACCCGGACGTGTTCCAGCCGTCCGGCCTCGACACCGACCAGTGGGCCCGCGCCCTGCGCGACGGAGGCTTCAAGCTCGCCATCCTCACCGTCAAACACCACGACGGCTTCGTGCTCCACCAGACCCGGTACACCGACCACTCGGTGGCGGCCGGCAGTTGGCGGGACGGACAGGGCGACGTGCTGCGCGACTTCGCCGACTCCATGCGCCGGCACGGCATCAGGGTCGGCGTCTACATCTCACCCGCCGACGAGAACCAGTACCTCCACGGCGTCTACGCCAACGGCAGTTCTCGCACCGACCGCACCATCCCCACCCTGGTGGCGGGCGACGACCGCACGCCGCCCCGCTCGTACACGCTCCCGGCGACGGACTACGGCGCCCACATGCTCAACCAGCTCTACGAGGTGCTCACCGAGTACGGGCCCATCGACGAGGTCTGGTTCGACGGCGCGCAGGGCCGGATCCCGCCGGACAAGGTGGAGAAGTACGACTGGGACAGCTGGTACACCCTCGTCCGGTCCCTGGCCCCGGACGCCGTGATCGCCGTGTCCGGACCCGATGTGCGCTGGGTCGGCAACGAGGGCGGACTGGCCCGGGAGGACGAGTGGAGCGTCGTACCGGTCCAGGAGAACGACTACGGCCGCACCGACTACGCCCTCGCGTACGACGCCCCCGACATGGGCAGCCGCGACGCACTGGTCGCGGCGCGGCCGGTGGCCGACCACCTTCAGTGGTGGCCGGCCGAGTGCGACGTGTCGATCCGGGACGGCTGGTTCTACCACGCCGACCAACAGCCCAAGACCGTCGAGCAGTTGACGGACATCTACTTCCGTTCCGTGGGCCGCAACTCGGTGCTGCTGCTCAACGTCCCGCCGGACACGGACGGCCTGCTGCCCGCGGCCGACGTGGCCCGGCTGCGGGAGTTCCGCGAACGGGTGGACCGCGAACTGCCGGAGGACCTGGCCCGCGACGCCCGCAGAACCGTCTCACCGGGACGCGTCACCGTCGACCTCGGCCGGGAGATGGAGGTGGACCGGATCCGGCTGGCGGAGGACATCCGGCACGGGCAGCAGGTGGAGAGCTTCGTCGTCGAGGCACAGCGCGACGGTGTCTGGGCGGAGGTGACCCGGGCCGGGGCGATCGGGGCGAGCCGCATCCTGCTGCTGGCGGCTCCGGTACGGGCGCGGCGGTGGCGGGTCCGGGTGACCGGTTCCCGCGCGGCGGCCCGGATGGCGGAGTTCGGGCTGTACCGGTCGCGGGTCTGAAATTCGCTTGACCGGGGCGCGGACGGAGGGCTGGATGGGGCACATGGCCGACATCCAGGGCTCCTACGACCGTTTGTTCATCGCCGTCCCGAACGCGCTCGCCGACATGCTGGACGCGGGGGACGCGGGCGGCTCCGTCGCGGTCTTCGTGGACGGCGAACCCGTCGTCGACGTCTGGGGCGGGTTCGCGGACGCCGAGCGCACCGTCCCCTGGGAGCGCGACACGATCGTCAACGTCTGGTCCGTGACCAAGACGATGACCGCGCTGTGCGCCCTGGTCCTGGCCGACCGCGGCGAACTCGACCCGGACGCCCCGGTCTCCCGGTACTGGCCGGAGTTCGCGGCGGCGGGCAAGGAGAAGGTGCTGGTACGGCACCTGCTGTCGCACACGGCCGGTCTGCCCGACTGGGACGGGCAGGTCGACGACCTCTACGACTGGCCCGCCGCCACGGCCCGCCTCGCCGCGCGGCCGCCTCGATGGGAGCCCGGCACCGCGGCCGGATACCACTCGCTCACCCAGGGATTCCTCGTCGGCGAGGTGGTGCGCCGAGTCACCGGACGCAGCGTGGGCGAGTTCCTCGCCGAGGAGATCACCGGCCCGCTGGGCGCCGACTTCCACATCGGACTGGCCGCCGAGCACGACCATCGGGTCGCCCTCGCGATCCCGCCGACGGGACGCGACGAGGACTACTCGGCGAGCGCCCCCGGCAACCCGGAGGGCTCCGAGGCGGGCAACGGCGTACGCCTCCGTGACGGGAACAGCCTGGCCTGGCGCCGCGCGCAGATCCCCGCGGCGAGCGGCTACGGGAACGCCCGCTCGGTCGCGCTGACGCAGTCGGTCCTGGCCTGCGGGGGAGAGGTGAACGGGGTACGGCTGCTCTCCCGGGCCGGCTGCGACCGCGCCTGGGAGGAGCAGTTCGACGGCGACGACCGCGTCCTGCGCATGCCCGTGCGCTGGGGCCTGGGATACGGCCTGTTCGGCACCACGTACGGCTGGGGCGGCTGGGGCGGATCCCTGGTGATGATCGAGCCCGACAGCCGCATGGTCGTGGCGTACGTGACCCAGCAGATGCGCGAACCCACGGAGGACACCCGGGGGATGGAGATCGTGACGGCCGCCTACGAGGGGCTTCAGGGGCTGCGCGGCTAGGGCGTACGGCGGGATGGCGCGGGACCGTCAGGCGCCCCGCGCCACCCCCGTACTCCCACGCTCGATCAACCGGGGCACCGGGACCCGCACCGCCCGCGCCGCCCCTCCGTCCAGCAGAGCGGTCAGTTCGTGGGCCGCCGTGCGGCCGAACTCCACGCTGTCCCGGGACAGGGCGGACAGCCACGGCTTGACCATGCGGCACAGGGCCGAGTCCTCCCAGGACACCACCGAGACGTCCGCCGGGACCGAGAAGCCCAGTTCGGCGGCGGTCGCGGCGCCGGCCACGGCCATCACGTCGTTGTCGTAGATCAGGGCGGTCGGAGGTTTCGGGTCCTCCAGCACCCGGCGGGTGACCGCCGCGCCCTCGGCGTCGGAGTAGTCGGTGGTCACCGACCTCACCTCGGTCAGACCGCGCCGCCCGGCCTCCGCGCGCAGGGTGCGGATGCGGCGTTCCGTGTGCGCGAGCCCCGGCAGGCCGGCGATGTGCGCGATCCGCCGATGCCCCAGGGCGTACAGGCCGTCCACCACCGACGCCATCGCGCCCGCGTCGTCCGCCCAGACGGTCGACAGCCCGGGGTGCCGGACGTCCGGCGCGCCGCCGATCACCACGGCGGGCAGGCCGAGTTCGTCGAGGACGTCGGGTCGGGGATCGTCGGTACGCGGGTCGACCACCAGGACGCCGTCGACGCGATGCTCGGCCCACCAGCGGCGGTACACCGCGCACTCGTCGGCGACGTCCTCCACCACCTGGAAGAGCAGACCGAGGTGACGCTCCGCCAGTACCTCCTGGATGCCCGAGACGAGTTGGAGGAAGAAGGAGTCCACACCGAGGGTGTCCGCGGGACGAGCCAGGACGAAGCCGACCGTCGCCGCGCCCTCACCGGACAGCGCGCGAGCCGCGGTACTCGGCCGCCAGCCCAGTTCCTCGGCCACCCGCCGCACCCGCTCGCGGGTGTCCTCGGACACGCCCGGCCGGCCGTTGAGCGCGAAGGAGACCGCGCTCTGGGAGACCCCGGCGTGCCGCGCTATGTCCTTCATCGTCGGCCGTCTGGCCGGTGCCCGCTTGCCTGGCATGGTGATCCACCCGATCCCCCCATTCGGCGACGCATTCCGCGAGCAGTATGCACTAATGCGGTTCAGTGGGACGACTGTCGGGTGAACCTAATGCGGTTCAGCTGGATGATCCTAATGCGCATTAGTCACTAAAGAAATTAGCTGCGCGAGAGTCATTGACGGGCCCGCGGACCGGCGTGCAGGGTCTGCCTCGTCGACCAACCCGCCCGCAAAGGAGGCCGGTTCACGGTGCCCATATCCCGTAGAGCCCTCGCTGCCGCATTCGCCGTCTGTGTCGCGCTGCCGCTCAGCGCCTGCGGTTCCGGAGGCGGCGACAGCGGCACCGCCGACGCCTCCGGCAAGGTCGAGGGCGACATCACCTTCCAGACCTGGAATCTCCGCGCCAACTTCAAGGACTACTTCGAGGGCCTGATCGCCGACTTCGAGAAGAAGTACCCCGGCACCCACGTGAAGTGGGTCGACCAGCCCGCCGAGGGCTACGCCGACAAGATCAGCGCCGACGCGGCCGGCGGCACGCTCCCGGACGTCGTCAACGTCTCGCCCGACCTCGTCGCCCCGCTCGCCGAGGCGGGCCTCGCGACGGACCTCGACAAGGCCGCCGGGAAGTACAAGAAGGAATACCTGGAGGGCGCCTGGGCCAGCCATCAGGTGCCCGGCACGGAAGGCACCTACGCCTTCCCCTGGTACCTCAACACCGGCCCGCTCTTCTACAACAAGTCCCTCTTCGCCGAGGCCGGCCTCGACCCCGAACAGCCCCCGAAGACGTACGACGAGGTCTTCGACGCCGCCCTGAAGATGGCGAAGGAGACGGACGGCAAGGTCGCCACCCTCGCCAACGTCCCCACCATCGAGGACTTCGGCCGCTACGGCGTCGAGCTGATGAACAAGGAAGGCACCGCCTTCACCTTCGACGACGCGAAGGGTGTCGAACTCCTCACCAAGTACAAGGAGTTGTACGACGCCAAAGCCCTCGACCCGCAGGCGCTGACCGCCACCCCGGAGTCGTCCGGCAAGAAGTTCCTCACCGGCGCCGTCGCCATGAACCCCGGCAGCGCGCTCGACCTCGGCAACTTCAAGAAGCAGGCGCCGAACCTGTACAAGAACATCGGGATCACGGACCAGATCACCAGCACCGGCCACGTCAACATGTACGTGATGGGGGTGATGGTGAACGCGCAGACCAAGCGCATGCCGGCCGCGGTCGCATTCGCGCACCACGTCACCGACGCCGAGCACCAGATGTCGTTCGCCAAGCAGGTCGCCATCTTCCCCAGCACCGCCGGATCCCTCGACGACCCGTACTTCACCGAGGAGGACGGCACCGACGAGACCCGGGTGCGGGTCGCCGCCGCCAAGTCGCTGAAGAACGCGGTCAACTACACGCCCGTGCTGTTCAGCGAGCAGATGAAGACCGAGCTGCGCAACGAGGTCGCCAAGGCGTTGCAGGGCAAGCAGAGCCCGAAGCAAGCTCTTGACAACGCTGTCGCGGCCTGCAACACGCTGCTCCAGCAGCAGGGGTAGGACGCGATGGCCCTCTCCTCCGTCTCCCGGGTGCGACGCCAACTGCCCACCAGCCCCTGGCTGTTCGCCGCCCCGGGCCTGCTGATCACCGGCGCCTTCATCCTGTACCCGTTCGTCTCCACGCTGGTCAACGCCTTCACCGACCGCCGCACCCTGATTCCGGGCGAGTTCGTGGGCCTCGCGAACTTCCGTGAACTGCTCGGCGACGACATGTTCTGGATCGGCCTGCGCAACAGCACCCTGTACGTCCTCGTCGTCGTACCGGCGCTGGTGATCCTGCCCCTGCTGCTCGCGCTGCTCGTGCAGAAGAACATCCCCGGCATCACCTTCTTCCGGTCCGCCTTCTACACCCCGGTGGTCGCCTCGATCGTGGTGGTCGGACTGATCTGGGTCTGGCTGCTCGACGAGCGCGGCCTGGTGAACTCGCTGCTGGAGACGATCGGCGTAGGCAGGGTCGGCTTCCTCAGCGACCAGTGGCTGCTCCTGCTGAGCGCCATGGCCGTGACGGTCTGGAAGGGCCTCGGCTACTACATGATCATTTACCTGGCCGCGCTCGCCAACGTGCCCCGCGAACTGCACGAGGCGGCGGCCGTGGACGGCGCCGGAGCGATCCGCCGCTTCCTCACGGTCACCGTGCCCGCCGTCCGCTCCACCATGGTCCTGGTCGGCGCGCTGTCCTCGGTCGCCGCCTTCAAGGTGTTCTCCGAGGTGTACCTGATGGCCGGCCCGAGCGGCGGCCCCGCGGGCGAGGACACCACCCTCGTCATGCTCGTCCAGCGCACCGGCACCGGCCTGACCGGCCGCGTCGGCTACGCCTCGGCCATCTCCGTCGTCGTCTTCGTCGTCACCGTCGCCCTGATGCTGCTCGTGCTGCGCGCTGACCGGAGGGACGAGTCATGAGCGTCATGGAGAAGGTACGGCCGTCCAATGCGCCGGCTCCCGCGAAAGAACCCCGCGTCACCGACGAACACGGCCGCCGCGTCCGCGTCTGGGAACTCGCCCTGCGCTATCTGCTCCTGCTGGCGGTACTGGCCCTCACCGTAGGCCCGTTCCTCTGGCAGCTGTCGACCTCGCTCAAGGGCCCGACGGAGGACATCTTCAGCTCCCCGCCCAAGTTCCTGCCCAGCGACCCCACCCTGCACAACTACGAGCGGGTCTCCGAGACGATCCCGGTCTGGGACTACGCCCTCAACTCACTGAAGGTCGCCACCGCCAACGTCGTCACCAACTGCGTCGGCGCGGCGCTCGCGGGCTACGCCCTGGCCCGGCTGCGCTACCGGGGCCGCCGGGTGGCCACGCTCGTCTTCATCCTGGCGATGCTGGTGCCCGTGGAGGGCATCATCATCGCCCAGTTCACGACCATGCGGGAACTCGGCCTCAACAACACCCTCATCGGCGTCGTCCTGCCCGGCTGCGTCAGCGCGCTGAACGTGCTGCTGATGCGCAACGCCTTCCTCAACCTGCCGTACGAGATCGAGGAGGCCGCCTACGTCGACGGCGCCAACGTCTGGCAGCGGTTCCTGCGCATCGCCGTGCCCTCGGTGAAGGGCACCCTCGCGGTCGTCGCGATCTTCGCCTTCATGGGCGCCTGGGACGACTTCCTGTGGCCGCTCATCGTGCTGAGCGACCCCTCCAAGTTCACCCTGACCATCGGCCTCAACTATCTGCACGGCACCTTCGCCAACGACGAACGCCTCGTCGCCGCCGGCACGATCATCGCCGTCGCCCCGCTGATCGCCCTCTTCGCCTGTCTCCAGCGGTACTTCTTCCGCGGGGTCGGCGAGGGCGCGGTGAAGGGCTGAAATCCCAACTCGCCCAGCAAGGACACCGCATGCCTCCTGCCGTGCGCTTCGGCGTCAACTACACCCCGAGCGAAGGGTGGTTCCACCACTGGCTCGACTTCGACCTCGACTCCGTGCGCGCCGACCTCGACTCCATCGCGGCGCTGGGCCTCGACCACATCCGGGTCTTTCCCCTCTGGCCGTACTTCCAGCCGAACCGCACGCTGATCCGCCCCCGGGCGGTGGAGCAGCTGGTCCAGCTCGTCGACGCCGCCGCCGAACGCGGCCTCGACGTCAACGTGGACGGCCTCCAGGGCCATCTCAGCAGCTTCGACTTCCTCCCCGCCTGGACGCGGACCTGGCACCGCCGCAACCTCTTCACCGACCCGGACGTCCTCGACGGCCAGGCCGCCTATCTGCGCACCCTCGCCGCCGCCCTCGCCGGCCGGCCGAACTTCCTCGGCATGACCCTCGGCAACGAGGTCAACCAGTTCTCGGCCGGCCCGCATCCCGACCCCGACCGGGCGAGCGAGGACGAGATCGACCGGTGGCTCACCCGGATGCTGGCCGCCTGCGAGGAGGGCGCCCCCGGGCGACTGCACCTGCACGCCGAGTACGACGCCACCTGGTACCAGGACGACCAGCCGTTCACCCCGGCCCAGGCGGCCCGGCACGGCACCGTCACGGCCGTGCACTCCTGGGTCTTCAACGGCACCGCCCAGCGACACGGCCGTACCTCCGTGCCGACCGAGCACCACGCGGCGTACCTCGTCGAGCTGAGCAAGGCCTGGGCCGACGCCCCGCAGCGCCCCGTCTGGCTCCAGGAGGTCGGTGCGCCCGCGCCCCTGATCCCGCCCGAGCACGCCGCGGACTTCACCGAGGCGACCGTCGCGAACGCCCTGGACTGCCCCGACCTGTGGGGTATCACCTGGTGGTGCTCCCACGACGTGTCCCGCGAGCTGGCCGACTTCCCCGAACTCGAATACGGGCTGGGGCTGTTGACCAACGACCGTAAGCCGAAGGACATCGCCCGGGTCCTGGCCCGCGCCGCGAGCGAGCCCCCGCCGGCACCCGCGCGCCGGACGACCGCCCTCGTCGTCCCGGCCACGCGTTCCGCCTGCGCCCCGGGCGGTCCGGTCTTCGACGCCTATTTCCGGCTGGTCGCCGACGGCGCCCGCCCCACCACCGTCCTCGACACCCGCGCGGACGACCACGAACACCTCTCCGCGCGCGGCATCACCGAGGTCGTGACTCCCGATCAGGTACTCCCCACCCCACAAGGAGGCACCCGCTCGTGAACCCCACCAGACGCACCGTCCTCATCGCCGGCGCCACGGCAGCGCTGCTCCCCGCACTGCCGGCGACGGCGTCCGCCGACGCCAAGGCCGCGGCCCTCCAGCCGTACGCCTCCTACTGGTACCCGGACTCGCTGCCCTCCGGCACCCCGGGCACCGGCATCACCTGGCGCAGTCTGAAGTCCTGGCGTCCGGCCGACGACACGGATCTCCCCTTCAACGCGGCCACGGTCCCGCTCGCCCCGCGCTTCACCCCGGCCCCGGCCAACCCGACCGCCCGCGCGGGCCAGGCCCGCATCCAGTCACTGGTGTCGTTCGGCCCCACGTCGAGCAACCCCTCGCAAGGCTCGGCCACCGCCGACCACTACGCCCTCACCCACTGGGCGTACATCGACGAGCTGGTCTTCTGGGGCGGCTCCTCCGGCGAGGGGCTCATCCTGGCCCCGAACGCGCCGATCGTGGACGCCGCCCACCGCCACGGCGTGCCGGTCCTCGGCAACGTCTTCCTGCCGCCCGTCGCCTATGGCGGACAGCTCCAGTGGACCCGTGACCTGGTACAGAAGGACGCCGCCGGACGGTATCCGCTGGCCGCGCAGCTCGTCGCGGTGGCGGCGGCCCACGGCTTCGACGGATGGTTCGTCAACGCCGAGACGAGCGGCGGGAACACCGCGCTCGGCGCCGACATGCTCGGCTTCCTGCGCGAGCTGAAGACGCTCGCCAAGGCCCGGGGGCAGCGCGTCACCTGGTACGACTCGATGACCGTGAACGGCGACGTGAGCTGGCAGGGCGCGCTCAACTCCCGGAACGAGGCGTTCTTCCAGGCCGCCGACGACATGTTCGTCGACTTCCGGTGGACCGCGGCCAAGCTGACGTCGTCGGGACAGCGGGCCCAGCAACTGGGGCGCAGCCGCTACGAGTTGTGGGCGGGCGTCGACGTGGAGGCGAACGGCTGGAACTCGTCCGTGAACTGGGACGCGATCGTGCCACGCGACAAGGGGCATGTCGTGTCCGTCGGCTTCTACCGGCCCGAGTGGACTCGCAACCACCTGCCGGCCGACGCCCGCACGCCCGGCGACTTCCACGCCGCCGACGACCGGTTCTGGACCGGGCGGTCACTGGATCCGGCACGGCCGGACGGCACCGACAGCTGGCGGGCACCGGCCGTCTCGGTCGCCGACCGCTCCACGGTCACCTCGGTCCCGTTCGCGAGCGTGTTCAACACGGGGCACGGACTGCGCTGGTACGAGGACGGGGAGGTGACGTCGGACGCGCCCTGGAACCATCTGGGCCTACAGGACCGGCTGCCGTCCCGGCGCTGGGTCGTGCACACGGACGGGCAACGCCCCGCCGTGACCTTCGACTTCGCGGACGCCTGGCGAGGCGGGAGCAGTGTGCTCGTCGCCGGTGCACTGGACCGGCCCACGGTGGTGGACGTGTATGCGACACGGCTGCCGCTGACCGCCGACACGGTCGTGGAGCTGACCCATCGCACCGACACCGGTGCCGTGCGGGTCGAGCTGGCCGTCGCCACCGCCGAGCCCGGCACGCCGGGGGCGACACCGCCGTACACCTACTTCCCCGTGGACCCGGCCGACGGCTGGCGGACCTCGACCGTACGGCTCACCGGCCTGACCGGCAGCGTTCGGGCGATCGGTGTCCGGCTCACCGCGGCCGACGGCGGCACCGTGCGCTGGCGGCTCGGCGGTCTCGCGGTCCGCGCCGGCGCGCAGCCGCCCGCCGCACCCGCCGACTTCCGTGTCACCGGTGCCTCCGGCGGCGATCTGCGCCTGGCCTGGACCCCCGCACCCGGCGACATCCGCCACTACACCGTGCACCGCCTCCTCCCGGACGGCACCCGGCGCTTCCTCGGCGGCACCTGCCAGCGCGCCTACTTCCTCGGCGGCCTGCGACCCGAACAGGGCGAACCCACGGCACGGTTCGAACTGCGTGCCGTAGGGGAGCTCTACACCACGTCGGCCCCCGTGACCGTCACCCACACCTGGTAAGCACCCGCCCGGACGACCTACGGAGCACCCCGCATGCATGACGACCGCAGCCTGGTCGAAGCCCGCCTCAAGCGCGTCCTCGACGAGCGCGTCCGCCCCGCCGTGTACCCCGAGTCCGTACCGCTGGACGTCGCGGTGTGGCATGCGCCCGGCGAGCCGGTGCCGGTCGCCGAGGGACTCGCGGCCGCACCCGAGCCGATCGAGGTGGGGGCGCGGTGGGGTGCTCCCTGGGGCACCAGCTGGTTCCGGGTCACCGGGACCGTCCCCGAGGAGTGGGCCGGAAGGACCGTCGAGGCCCTGCTCGACCTCGGGTTCGACGAGAACATGCCCGGCTTCCAGTGCGAGGGCCTGGTCTACCGGCCCGACGGCACCCCGGTGAAGGGCCTCAACCCGCGCAACCAGTGGGTGCGCATCGGCGCGCCCGTCGAGGGCGGGGAGCGGGTGCGGCTGCACATCGAGGCCGCCTCCAACCCGGTCATCCTCGACTACCACCCGTTCCTGCCGACGCAGTTGGGCGACAAGGACACCGCCGGCAGCGAACCCCAGTACAAGCTCACCCGCATGGACCTCGCCGTCCTCGACGAGAACGTCTGGCAGCTGGTCATCGACCTGGAGGTGCTCGGCGAGCTGATGGCGGAGCTGCCGGTGGAGTCGGCGCGGCGCTGGGACATCCTGCGGGCGGTGGAGAAGGCCCTCGACACGATCGACCTCCAGGACGTCGGCGGCACGGCGGCGCGAGCGCGGGAACGGCTGGCCGGTGTGCTGGCCACGCCCGCCGTGCCGTCCGCCCATCGCATCAGCGCCGTCGGGCACGCGCACATCGACTCGGCGTGGCTGTGGCCGCTGCGTGAGACCGTGCGCAAGGTGGCCCGTACGACGTCCAACATGACCGCGCTCATCGAGGACGAGCCGGACTTCGTCTTCGCCATGTCGCAGGCCCAGCAGTGGGCGTGGGTGAAGGAGCACCGGCCCGAGGTGTGGGCGCGGGTGAAGAAGGCAGTGGCGGACGGGCGGTTCGTGCCGGCCGGCGGGATGTGGGTGGAGTCGGACACCAACATGCCCGGCTCGGAGGCGATGGCCCGGCAGTTCGTGCACGGCAAGCGGTTCTTCCTCGACGAGTTCGGCGTCGAGAACGACGAGGCGTGGCTGCCGGACACGTTCGGCTTCGCCGCCGGACTGCCCCAGATCATCAAGGCGGCCGGCTCCAAGTGGCTGCTGACGCAGAAGATCTCCTGGTCACAGACGAACAGGTTCCCGCATCACACCTTCCAGTGGGAGGGCATCGACGGCACCCGGATCTTCACCCACTTCCCGCCCGTCGACACCTACAACTGCTCCATGAAGGGCAGCGAGATCGCCCACGCGGCCCGCAACTTCAAGGACAAGGGCGTCGCCCGGCACTCCCTCGCCCCGACCGGCTGGGGCGACGGAGGCGGCGGCACCACCCGTGAGATGGTCGCGAAGGCGGCACGGCTGCGGGACCTCGAAGGCTCGGCGACCGTGGTCTGGGAGACCCCGGCGGCGTTCTTCGAGAAGGCCGAGGCCGAGTACGCGAACCCACCGGTCTGGGTCGGCGAGCTGTACCTCGAACTCCACCGCGCCACCCTCACCAGCCAGGCGAAGACCAAGCAGGGCAACCGCCGCAGCGAACACCTGCTGCGCGAAGCCGAACTCTGGGCGGCGACGGCGGCCGTGCGCACCGGATTCCCCTACCCGTACGCCGAGTTGGACCGCATCTGGAAGACGGTGCTGCTGCACCAGTTCCACGACATCCTGCCGGGGTCATCCATCGCATGGGTGCACCGGGAGGCGCGCGAGACGTACCAGCGCATCGCCGATGAACTGACCGGGATCATCAAGGCGGCTCAGCTCGCCCTGGCGGGCGAGGGAGAGGACGTGCTGGTCTTCAACGCCGCGCCCCACACCCGCAACGGCATCCCGGCGGGCGGCGCCGGCACCCGCGCGATCGAGGGCCGCACGGAGGTCACGCCAAGGCCCGCCGGCGGCTTCGTCCTGGACAACGGTCTGCTGCGGGTCGAGATCGACGGACAGGGCCTGGTGATCTCGCTCTACGACGTCGAGGCCGACCGCGAGACCATCGCCCCGGGCGCGGCCGCGAACCTCCTCCAGCTTCACCCCGACTTCCCGAACATGTGGGATGCGTGGGACGTCGACGAGTTCTACCGCAACACGGTCACCGACCTCACCGAGGCGCACAAGGTCGACGAGAGCGGGGACGGGGTTCGGATCGTACGGTCCTTCGGATCCTCCCGCGTCACCCAGCGGTTGTCCCTGGCGCCGGGGGAGCGGCGGCTGCTCCTGGACACGGTGGTGGACTGGCACGAGACCGAGAAGTTCCTCAAGCTCGCCTTCCCGCTCGACGTGCACGCCGAAAGGTACGCGTCCGAGACCCAGTTCGGGCACTTCCACCGGCCCACGCACACCAACACCTCCTGGGAGGCGGCGAAGTTCGAGGCCTGCAACCACCGGTTCGTGCACCTGGAGGAGCCGGGCTGGGGCGTCGCGATCGTCAACGACTCGACGTACGGCCACGACGTGACCCGTACCGTCCGCACCGACGGCGACCTCGGTACGACCACCACGGTCCGGGTGTCCCTCCTGCGCGCCCCGCGCTTCCCGGACCCCGAGACCGACCAGGGCGCCCACCGCTTCCGGCACGCCCTGGTGCCGGGCGCGGGCATCGGGGACGCGGTGCGCGAGGGCTGGCGGATCAATCTGCCGGAGCGAGCGCTGTTCGGTGCCCGGGAGGTGACGCCGCTGGTGACGGTGGACCGGGACGCGGTCGTGATCACGGCCGTCAAGCTGGCCGACGACGGCAGCGGCGATGTGGTGGTACGCCTCCACGAGGCCCACGGCGGCCGGGTACGGGCCACTCTGACCGCGGACTTCGAGGTCGCGGAGGTCGTGGCGACCGACCTGCTGGAACGGGCGCTGCCCGAGGCACCGTCGTACGCCGGCTCGCGCGTCGCACTGCGCCTGCGGCCCTTCGAACTGGTGACGTTGCGGCTGCGCCGGAGCGCCGTCCACTGACGGGTGAACGGCGGCGAAGCATCGCGTGACGGGCGGCAACCGGCCTCAGAATCAAGGCGATTCGGCGTCCCCTGTGCGCCTTGGAGGCACTCTTGCAGCTCGTCACGCGAGCCCAGCTGGGCTGGCCCGCATCCGCCGCACCCCCACAGACATCGACCAAGGGCGTGAAAGTCCACTACGAGGGCGCACCGGTCAGCGTGCGACTCCTCGACGACCACGATCTCTGCATCGCCGAGTGGAAGCGGATCCGAGTCGACCACCTGGCGAACAAGACGGAGAACTACTCGGACATCGCCTACAACTACGGTGCCTGCCCGCACGGTCATCTCCTGGAGGGCCGCGGCCTCGGCAAGCGCTCCGGGGCGAACGGCAACCAGGACCTCAACCGCGGTCACTACGCCATCATGGGCCTGGTCGGCGACGAGGGTCTCACCGAGCCGACGGACGCGATGCTCGGCGCGATCCGGGACGGTATCGAACTGCTGCGCCGCCACGGCGCCGGCAACGAGATCAAGGGGCACCGGGACGGCCTGGCCACGGAGTGTCCGGGCCGGCACCTGTACGCGTGGGTGCGGCAGGGCGCGCCGCGGCCCGGGGGTTCGCCGCCCGATCCGGCGCCGAGGCCGGTGATCGACTTGTCGAAGGTGGTCGCAGCGGCCCTGCACGACCCGGCCGAGCCGGGCACACCGGTGTCGTATCCGGGAGTGCGGATCGTGGAGCAGGCACTCGTCGCGGAGGGCCTCCTCGAACCGGGCCTCGCGGACGGCCACTTCGGTACGGCGACCGTCGGCGCCTACGCGGCCTGGCAGCGCCGCTGCGGCCTCACCGGGGACGCCGCCGACGGCATCCCCGGCCGCGCGTCACTGGAGACGCTCGGGCGGGAGCGCGGTTTCGACGTGAAGCCGTAACGAACGGCGCGGGCCGGGGCGGGCGGCGGTCAGCCGCCCAGCTGCGCCCGCAGCCACTCCTCCACCTCGCCCACATGCGCGGCCGCCGCCGCGCGGGCCGCCTCCGGGTCGCGGGCCACCAGGGCGCGGTGGATCGCCGCGTGTTCGCGCCGGGTGCGGGTGAAGGCGCCCTCCTCCTGGTAGCCGCGCCAGACGCGGGCGCGGAACGTCCGGGAGGACAGGCCCTCCAGGATCGCCGCCATGGTGTCGTTGCCGGCCGCTGCCGCGATCTCCCGGTGGAAGGCCAGGTCGTGGGCGAGGATCTCCTCGGGGTCCTCCGTGGCGTTCATCGCCGTCAGGTGCTTCTCGACCTCCGCGAGCTGGTCCGGCGTGATCCGCGCCGCCGCCAGCGCGGTCGCCGTCGACTCCAGGATGCGGCGCACCTCCAGCAGCTCCACCAGACGCGGGCCCCGGGACAGGTCGGCGACCACCCCGAAGGTCTCCAGCAGGTCGCCGGCCTCCAGTTGGGTGACGTAGATGCCCGAGCCGTGCCGGGCCTCCAGCACCCCCAGCACCGTGAGCGCGCGGATCGCCTCGCGCATGGAGCTGCGGGAGATGCCGAGCTGCACCGCCAGATCGCGCTCGGTCGGCAGCCGCTGACCGGGCTCCAGGCGTCCCTCGGCGATCATCGCCTTGATCTGCTCGAGGGCGCGCTGCGTCACGGTGCCCTTCTGCGGGGCGGTCTCGTCCACGCCGTTCCTCCTGTCGCCGGGTGCGCCGCAGTCTAATCACCAGGGTGGTCCGACCACTATGGCCGGAAACCGTGAATATCTGCGGCCGAAGGGTGTTGCTTCGAGGAAGTGGTCTGATAAATATGCGGCACCTGCTCGAACACGCTCAATGAGGAGCCGTCAGATGCCCGGCAGTGCAGTGCGCAAGCAGAACAGGTCACGGATCGTCGGCGCGATGGCTGCGGTCATCGGCGCCTCGCTCGTGCTCGCCGGATGCGGCAGCACCAAGGACACCGGCGCCTCCAGCGCCGGAGGCGGTGGCGGCAGCGGCAAGGTCGGGGTGATCCTGCCCCTGCTGACCTCGCCGTTCTGGCAGTCGTACAACGACTACGTGCCGAAGATGGCCGACTCCGAGGGCGTCGACACGCTCAAGACGGTCAACTCCAACAGCGACCCCTCCCAGCAGATCACCGACATCAACAACCAGCTCAACCAGGGCGTCAAGGGCCTCGTCGTCGCCCCGCTGGACAGCGCCGCCATCGAAGCCGGCCTCGACCAGGCCGAGCGCAAGGGCGTGCCGGTCGTCGCGGTCGACGTGGCGCCGGACAAAGGCAAGGTCGCGATGGTGGTGCGCGCGAACAACGTGGCGTACGGCGAGAAGGCCTGCGACTACCTCGGCGAGCACATCACCAGCGGCAAGGTCGTGCAGATCATGGGCGATCTGGCCTCCGTCAACGGCCGCGACCGCTCCGAGGCCTTCCGCGCCTGCGTGAAGAAGAAGTACCCGAAGCTCAAGGTCCTGGAGATCCCCGCCAAGTGGGAGTCCGACACCGCGGCCTCCAAACTCGACACCCTCCTCAACGCCAACCCCGACATCAAGGGCATCTACATGCAGGCCGGCGGCGTCTACCTCGCGCCCACGCTCCAGACCCTGAAGTCCAAGGGGATGCTGAAGAAGGCCGGCCAGGACGGGCACATCGCGATCGTCTCGAACGACGGCATCCCGCAGGAGTACGACGCCATCCGCAAGGGCGAGATCGACGCGACCGTCTCGCAGCCCGCCGACCTCTACGCCAAGTACGGCATGTACTACATCAAGGCGGCGATGGAGGGGAAGACGTTCGAGCCGGGCCCGACGGACCACGACTCGACCATCGTGAAGCTGCCCAGCGGCATCCTGGAGGACCAGCTGCCCGCCCCGCTGGTCACCAAGGACAACGTCGACGACCCCAAGCTCTGGGGTAACACGGTCAAATGACGACGCCACTCGTCCAGGCGCGGGACATCGTCAAGCGCTACGGCCCCACCACCGCCCTCGCCGACGGCCGGCTCACCGTCCTGCCCGGCGAGTCGCACGCCCTCGTCGGCCGGAACGGCGCGGGCAAGTCGACCCTGGTCAACATCCTCACCGGCCTCCAGACCGCCGACGAGGGCGAGGTCCGCTTCGACGGCGAGCCCGCACCCGCGCCGACCGACCGCGACGCCTGGCGCCGCAAGGTGGCCTGCGTCTACCAGAAGCCCACTGTCGTCCCCGAACTGACCGTCGCGGAGAACCTGTTCCTCGACCGGCAGCCGCTCCGGCGCGGCCTCATCAACTGGCGCAGACTGCGCTCCCAGGCCGCGGACCTCCTCGCCACCTGGGACGTGCACGTCGACCCCGACGGCCGCACCGCCGACCTCAAGGTCGAGGACCGCCAAATGGTGGAGATCGCCCGCGCGTTGAGCTTCGGCGCCCGGTTCATCATCCTCGACGAGCCCACCGCCCAGCTCGACAACCGTGAGATCGAGCGGCTGTTCACCCGCATGCGGGCGCTCCAGGAATCCGGCGTCACCTTCCTGTTCATCTCGCACCACCTCCAGGAGGTGTACGAGGTCTGCCAGACCGTCACGGTCCTGCGCGACGCCCGCTGGATCACCACCGCCCCGGTCGCCGAACTCCCGCGCCGGGCCCTGGTGGAGGCCATGGCGGGGGAGTCCCTCGAGACCCTCGCCGAGCAGGCCGCGGACCCGAGGGACGTCGACCATGACGCGCCCGTCCTGCTCGACGCCCGCGGGCTCACCTCACCGGCGTACCAGGACATCGATCTCACCGTCCGCCGCGGCGAGGTCGTCGGACTGGCCGGCATCAGCGGCAGCGGCAAGGTCGAGCTCGCCGAGTCCTTCGCGGGGCTGCACACTCCGACCGGCGGGACCGCCCGACTGGACGGCGAGCGGCTGCCGTTCGGCGATGTGCGGGCCGCGCTCAGGGCGGGTGTCGCCTGTGTGCCCCGCGACCGGCACGACCAGGGCCTGGTCGCCGGCATGACCATCGGCGACAACGCCACCATGACCGTCCTGGACCGGCTCGGCCGCTTCGGCTTCGTCCGCACCGAACGCAAGCGCGGCTTCGCCACCGCCCTCATCGAACGGCTCGACATCCACGCCGAGGGCCCCGACCAGCCGGTCTCCGACCTGTCCGGCGGCAACGCCCAGAAGGTCGTCATGGCCCGCGCCCTGGCGTCCGACCCCCGACTGCTCGTACTGATCAACCCCACCGCGGGCGTCGACGTGAAGTCCAAGGAATCCCTGCTGGCCCGGGTGGACAGCGCCCGCGAGGACGGGATCGCGGTCCTCGTCGTCTCCGACGAGCTCGACGACCTGCGCCGCTGCGACCGCGTCCTCGTCCTGTTCCACGGCCGTGTCGTCGCCGAGCACCCGGCGGGCTGGCACGACCACGAGCTGATCGCCTCCATAGAAGGAGTGGACCATGGCTGACACCAAGGCCCCACCGGTTACGCCCGTCAAGGTCCCCGACGCCCGCGCGGCCAGGACGGTCCTGCTCCGCCGCGCCCGCGAACTCGCCCTGGTGCCTGCCCTGTTGCTCCTGCTGCTGCTCGGCGCGCTGGTCAACGACTCGTTCCTCACCGAGCGCAACCTGATCTCGATCCTCGGCGCCTCCGCCGCGCTGGCGATGGTCGTGCTGGCCGAGTCGCTGGTCCTCATCACCGGCAAGTTCGACCTGTCCCTCGAATCGGTCGTCGGCATCGCACCCGCGGTCGGCGCGCTCCTCGTCCTGCCCGTCGCCCAGTCCGGCTGGGGCACCGAACTCCCCGCCGCCCTCTCGCTGCTGGCGATCCTCGTGGTGGGCGCGGCCGTGGGCGCCTTCAACGGCATCCTCGTCGTGAAGTTCAAACTCAACGCGTTCATCGTCACGCTCGCCATGCTGATCGTCCTGCGCGGTCTGCTGGTCGGCGCGACCAAGGGCAAGACGCTGTTCGGGATGCCCGACAGCTTCTACTCCCTCGCCACCACCACCTTCATCGGCATCCCGATGTCGGTGTGGCTCGCGGCGGCCGCCTTCGCCGTCGCCGGGTTCGTACTGAAGTACCACCGTGTGGGGCGCGCCCTGTACGCCATCGGCGGCAACGCGGACGCCGCCCGCGCGGCCGGCATCCGGGTCGAACGGGTGATGCTCGGCGTGTTCGTCGTCGCGGGCACCCTCGCGGCCGTCGGCGGCATCATCCAGACGGGCTACGTCGGTGCGATCAGCGCCAACCAGGGCAACAACATGATCTTCACGGTCTTCGCGGCGGCGGTGATCGGCGGCATCAGCCTGGACGGCGGCAAGGGGACCATGTTCGGCGCCCTGACCGGCGTACTGCTGCTGGGCGTCGTGCAGAACCTGCTCACCCTCGCCCAGGTCCCGTCGTTCTGGATCCAGGCCATCTACGGCGGAATCATCCTGGTCGCCCTCATGATCGCCCGAGTGACGACGGGGCGCGCCCAGGACTGACCGCGGCTGCCAACCGCCCTCTGACGGAAAGGACTTCAGTGTCCCAGGCTCCCGCCCGCATCACCGCGGTCGACACCTATGACATCCGCTTCCCCACCTCTCGCGAGCTCGACGGCTCCGACGCGATGAACCCGGACCCCGACTACTCGGCCGCGTACCTCGTGCTGCGCACCGACGGGACCGACGGCCACGAGGGGCACGGGTTCACCTTCACCATCGGGCGGGGCAACGAGGTCCAGGTCGCCGCGATCGAGGCGCTGCGCGGCCATGTCGTGGGCCGGTCCGTCGACGAGCTGTGCGCCGACCCGGGGACCCTCAACCGCGACCTGATCGGCGACAGCCAGCTGCGCTGGCTCGGTCCCGAGAAGGGCGTGATGCACATGGCGATCGGCGCGGTGATGAACGCCGTGTGGGACCTCGCCGCCAAGCGGGCCGACAAACCCCTGTGGCGCCTGCTCGCCGACGCCGACCCGGAGTGGATCGTCCGCCAGATCGACTTCCGGTACCTCACCGACGCGCTCACCCCCGAGGAGGCGCTGGAGATCCTGCGCCGGGGGCGTGCGGGCGCACAGGAGCGCGCGGCACGGCTGCTGGAGCGCGGCTACCCCGCCTACACCACCTCCGCCGGCTGGCTCGGCTACGACGACGAGAAGCTGACCCGCCTCGCCGCTCAGGCCGTCGCCGACGGCTTCCGGCAGATCAAGCTGAAGGTCGGCGCCGACCTGGCGGACGACGTACGGCGCTGCCGGGTCGCCCGCTCGGTCGTCGGGCCGGACATCCGCATGGCGATCGACGCCAACCAGCGCTGGGACGTGGCCGAGGCGATCCGCTGGACCAAGGCCCTCGCCGAGTTCGACCCGTACTGGATCGAGGAGCCCACCAGCCCGGACGACGTCCTCGGTCACGCGGCCGTCCGCCAGGCCGTCGCCCCGGTGAAGGTGGCCACCGGCGAGCATGTGCAGAACCGGGTGGTCTTCAAGCAACTGCTCCAGGCAGGCGCCCTCGACGTCGTCCAGATCGACGCGGCCCGCGTGGGCGGCGTCAACGAGAACCTCGCCATCCTGCTGCTCGCCGCCAAGTTCGGCGTGCCCGTCTGCCCGCACGCGGGCGGCGTCGGCCTGTGCGAACTCGTCCAGCACCTGTCGATGTTCGACTACGTGGCGGTCACCGCAACCACCGAGGACCGCGTCATCGAGTACGTCGACCATCTGCACGACCACTTCCTCGACCCCGTGGTGATCAGGGAAGGTCACTACACGGCACCCACCGCGCCCGGTTTCTCGGCCGCCATGCGACCCGAGTCGATCGCGCGGTACACGTTCCCCGGCGGCGACTTCTGGGCCGCCGACCTCCGGACACAGCAGAAGGGGCAGGCGGCATGAGCGACTTCGACGGTCTCAAGGCGCTGGTGACGGGAGGCGCCTCCGGCATCGGCCGGGCCACCGCCGACCTCCTCGCCGCGCGCGGCGCCCAGGTCGCCGTGCTCGACCTGGACCCGACGTCCGTCCGCAAACCGCTGCTCGCCCACCGCGCCGATGTCACCGACGACGCCTCCGTACGCGAGGCCGTGGCGGCCGCCGTCGCCGGCCTCGGCGGACTGGACGTACTGATCAACAACGCCGGTGTCGGAGCCCAGGGCACCGTCGAGGACAACGACGACGCCGAGTGGCACCGGGTCATGGACGTCAACGTCGTCGGCATGGTGCGGGTCGCGCGGGCCGCCCTGCCCCGGCTGCGCGAGTCCTCGCACGCGGCGATCGTCAACACCTGCTCCATCGCCGCCACCGCCGGGCTCCCGCAGCGGGCGCTGTACAGCGCGACCAAGGGCGCCGTGTACTCGCTCACCCTCGCCATGGCCGCCGACCACGTCCGCGAGGGCATCCGCGTCAACTGCGTCAACCCCGGCACGGTCGACACCCCGTGGGTCGGCCGTCTGCTCGACGCCGCCACCGACCCGGCCGCCGAACGCGCCGCCCTGGAGGCCCGCCAGCCCACCGGCCGCCTGGTCTCGGCCGACGAGGTCGCGGGCGCGATCGCCTACCTGGCGAGCCCCCTCTCCGGGGCCACCACCGGCACCTCGCTCGCCGTCGACGGCGGCATGCAGGGCCTGCGACTGCGGCCGGTGAGCCGGTGAGCATCCCCCGGGGACTCGGCTTCGGAGCCGCCGTCATCGGCAACCTGTACACCGAGGTCACCGACGAGCAGGCGAACGAGGCGGTGTCCGCCGCCTGGCGGCGCGGCATCCGCTACTACGACACGGCACCGCACTACGGCCTCGGGCTGTCCGAACGCCGCCTCGGCGCGGCGCTGCGCGAGCACCCGCGCGAGGAGTACACGGTCTCGACCAAGGTGGGCCGCCGTCTGGAAGCACAGGCCGACGCCGGCGACGACCTGGCGAACGGCTTCGCCGTCCCCGCCACCCACCGGCGCGTCTGGGACTTCAGCGAGGACGGTGTACGACGCACCCTGGAGGCGAGCCTCGAACGGCTCGGCCTGGACCACGTCGACATCGTCTACCTGCACGACCCCGACGACCACGCCGAACAGGCCTTCCGCGAGGGCTATCCGGCACTGGAGAAGCTCCGCTCGGAAGGTGTCGTCGGCGCGATCGGCGCCGGCATGAACCAGGCGGAGATGCTCACCCGTTTCGTCCGCGACACCGACGTCGACGTGGTGCTGTGCGCCGGGCGCTACACCCTGCTCGACCAGCGGGCACAGGAGGAGCTGCTGCCCGAGGCCGGCCGTCGGGGCGTGTCCGTGGTCATCGGCGGCGCCTTCAACTCCGGTCTGCTGGCCGACCCGAAACCGGGAGCGACGTACAACTACGCCGCCGCGCCACCGCAGTTGCTGGACCGCGCCCTGCGCATGAAGGAGATCGCCGACCGGCACGGCATCTCGCTGCGGGCCGCCGCCCTGCGCTTCTGCTCCGCACCCCCTGCGGTCGCCGCCGTCCTGGTAGGCGCCCGTTCCGCGCACGAAGTCCACGACTGTGCCGACCAGTTCGCCACACCGGTCCCCGCCGCCTTCTGGCAGGAGCTGCGGGACACCGGACTCCTGGACACCGAGGAGCCGTGATGAGAGTCGCCCTGCACACCAAGGTCCGCGCGGACCGCGTCGCCGAGTACGAGGCAGCCCACCGGGAAGTGCCGGTCGAGCTCACGGAGGCGATCCGCGCCGCCGGTGCCGGCTCCTGGACGATCTGGCGCAGCGGCACCGACCTCTTCCACGTCCTGGACTGCGCGGACTACGGCCGTCTGCTGGCCGAGCTGGAGAAGCTGCCGGTCAACGTGGCCTGGCAGGCCCGCATGGCCGAACTGCTCGACGTGGTGCACGACTACTCCGACGAGGGCGCGGACGCCGGGCTGCCCGTCGTATGGGAGCTGCCATGACGGTCGTCGACGCCCACCATCACGTGTGGGACCTGTCGGTGCGGGACCAGGACTGGATCACGGGCCCGGAACTGAAGCCTCTCAGAAGGAACTTCACCGTCGCCGACCTCGCCCCCCGGGCCCGGGCCGCCGGCGTCGACCGCACCGTCCTGGTGCAGACGATCACGGTCCCGGAGGAGACACCGGAGTTCCTGGCGCTGGCGGCCGGGCACGAGCTGATCGCGGGCGTGGTCGGCTGGACCGACCTCACCCGCCCGGACGTCGCCGACGAACTGGCGCGCCTGCGGGAGCTGCCCGGCGGGCAGTACCTGAAGGGGATCCGCCACCAGGTCCAGGGCGAACCGGACCCGCAGTGGCTGCTGCGCGCGGACGTACGGCGAGGGCTGGCCGCCGTGGCCGAGGCGGGACTGGTGTACGACCTCGTGGTGCTGCCGCACCAGCTGCCGGCCTGCGTCAAGGCGGCCGCCGCGCTGCCCGGACTCACCTTCGTCCTGGACCACTTGGGCAAGCCGCCGATCGCCGCCGGGCACCGCGAACCCTGGGCCGGCGACGTCCGCGCCCTCGCCGCGCTCCCCAACACCGTCTGCAAGCTCTCCGGCATGGTCACCGAGGCCGACCCCGCCGCCTGGACGGTCGACGACCTGCGGCCGTACGCCGAAGTGGTGCTGGAGGCCTTCGGGCCGCGGCGTCTGATGTTCGGTTCGGACTGGCCGGTGAGCACGCTCGCGGCGTCCTACGGCCAAGTCCTCGACGCCGCACGTGCGGTGACGGACGAATCCGACCACGAGCAGATCTTCGAGGCGACCGCCACCCGCGTCTACGACCTCTGAGCCACCCCTGCCAGCCTGGTCGGCGGCAGGAACTCGCGCACATACGTCCGCTCCCAGCAGGCGCCCGTCTCCCGCAGCTCACGCCACGTCGTGAACCGGTAGCGGAAGAGACGGGCGCGGACGAAGCGCGGGGGCGCGTCGGGCGGGAAGGGCGAGCGGCGCAGCAGCCGCAGCGTGTCGCGGTCGTTCTCCAGGAGCCGCTCCACCAGGGTGCCGAACCACGACCCGGCGTACGCGGGTGACAGCGCGGCGAACCACATTAGCCAGTCCAGCCGCAGATGGTACGGGGCGAACTGCCGGGGCCAGTGCCGGGGGTCGCCCGGCTTGCCCTTGAACTCGTACTCCCGCCAGTCCGAGTCCTCACGCGGCACGTCCTCCGCGGTGCCCTCGATCACCACCTCGTACCGGATCCTGCTGACGCTGCCGAACGCGCCGTAGGTGTTGACCAGGTGGAGCGGGTCGAAGGAGCGGTTCATGATCTGGCGGCGGGAGATCATGTTGGCGACCGGGCGGTAGCTCAGGCCGAGGAGGAGCACCGCGACCGCGAGGACGACGACCTCGTACCACACCGGCGCGTCGGGCTGCGACGCCGGATCGCCGCGGAACCGGACCGCCGACAGGGCCAGCACGATGGTGATCCAGTTCAACCAGGAGAAGTTGCCCGAGAGGACCAGCCACAGCTGGGTGACGATCATCAGTGAGGCGGCGGCCGTCGCGATCGGCTGCGGGGTGAAGAGCAGAACCGGCACGACGAGTTGGGTGACGTGGTTGGCGGCCACCTCGACCCGGTGCACGGGCTTCGGCAGATGGTGGAAGAACCAGCTCAGCGGGCCCGGCATCGGCTGGGTCTCATGGTGGTGGTCCAGACAGGTGAGCTTGCGCCAGCACTCGTCGCCGCGCATCTTGATCAGTCCGGCCCCGAACTCGACGCGGAAGAGGATCCAGCGCAACAGGAAGAGCACCACGACCGGCGGTGCCACCTCGTCGTTGCCCAGGAAGACGGCGAGGAAGCCGACCTCCAGCAGCAGGGACTCCCAGCCGAACGAGTACCAGGTCTGGCCGACGTTGACGATCGACAGATACAGCGCCCACGGGACCAGCCACAGCAGCATGGCGGCCCACAGGGGCACGGCGTTGTCCAACCCCGCCAGCAGGGCCGCGGACACCGCGCAGCCGGCCCAGGCGCAGGCGGCGAAGAATCGGTCCGAGTAGTGGAGTTGGAACAGGCTCGGGGCCGCCTTGAACGGCACCCGTTCCACGAACCGCGGCACGGGCAGCATGCCCCGCTCACCCATCAGAGCCCGGAACTGAAGGGCCGCCGTCAGAAAGGCGACGAGGTACACGCCGGCCAGAGCCCGCTGGAACACCAGCCGGCTCGTCCAGTAGTCCGGTGCGACGAACCAGTCCACGGCCGTACCCCTCCACTCCTCATTGTCGTCCCCCTCGACCCAGGTGACTCTCCGTATACCACTTCCACGCTTCCGTAACCCAAGGGAGTGAAGCAGACGAGCAGCGGCCGTTCCACGGCCGGTCACCCGAACGCAGCAGGACCGCGTGCCCGCGACGAACGACATGCGGGCCGGCCCCCGACCCCCGAGACCCCGGGACACGCACCGGACGGCGAGCGACGACCGGCACGTCGCCCCAGTCGAAGAATCCGGCAAATCCTGGCAAGGTGGCCCCATGGTTGATCGGGGAGCGAGCGCCCCGTCACTCCCGGACGACTGGCCCGCCCACCCGGACCCGATCCTGGCGCTCAACCGCATGGGCACCTTCGACTGGGACCTGGACACCGGTGCGTTCCACATGGACGCCCAGGCCCACGAGGTGTTCGACCTGCGCCCCGAGGAATACGACGGCAATCCCATGACCCTGGCGATCCGGGTGCCGCCGGTGGAGGGCTACCGGCTGGACGGCGTCGTCTCCCAGGCCATGAAGGACGGCAGTGAGAACTACGGGGCCTACTTCCGCATCCGCTGCCGCGACGGCACCATGCGCTGGACCCACACCCAGGGCTACATCCGCCGCGACGAGACCGGCCGGCCCCGCCGCATCGTCGGTGTCGTCCGCGACGCCACCGAAGAACTCGCCGAGAGCGAGGAACGGCGTCAGCAGGCGGCCGACGACGAGGCCCGGCGGCGCCAGACCAGCGTCGTCCAGCTCACCACGGCCGCCCTCGCCCACGCCCGCACCATCCAGGACGTCATCGACATCCTCAAGGACACCCACGGCCTCACCCACCTCGGCGCCAAGAGCCTGGTGATGGGCCTGGTCGAGGCAGGGCGCATCCGACTGGTCGCCGAAGGCCCCTCCGGCAGCTTCGTGCCCGGCACGCTGGTCACCCGGATCGACGAGCAGTACCCGATGAGCGAGGTCGTACGGACCCTCAGCCCGCGCTTCATCGAGTCACCGGAGGAGTTCGCGGAGCGCTACCCGATCCTGTGGCCGCACATCACCGACCTGCACATCACGTCCGCCGCCTACATGCCGCTGATCGCCCAGGCCAAGCCCATCGGCGCCATCGGATTGCTCTACAGCGACCGGCGCGGCTTCTCCACCGAGGACCGCAACGTGCTTGTCGCCCTCGGGAGCAGCATCGCGCAGAGCCTCCAGCGGGCCATGCTCTACGAGCAGGAGAAGGACCTCGCCACCGGCCTCCAGCAGGCCATGCTGCCCCGCACCATCCCCAGCGTGCCCGGCGCCGACGTCGCCGTCCGCTACCGTTCCGCCTCCCTCGGCCGGGACATCGGCGGCGACTGGTACGACCTGATCCCGCTGCCGGGCGGCCGGGTCGGCGCCGTGATCGGCGACGTCCAGGGCCATGACACACACGCCGCCGCCGTGATGGGCCAGTTGCGCATCGTCCTGCGGGCCTACGCCGCCGAGGGGCACACCCCCGCCACGGTGATGGCCCGCGCCTCCGTGTTCCTGCACGAACTGGACACCGACCGCTTCGCCACCTGCCTGTACGCGGAGGCCGACCTGTCCACCGGTGTCGTACAGGTCGTACGGGCCGGCCACATCGACCCGCTGATCCGGGAGCCGGGCGGCGCCTGCCGACGCGTCTCGGTCGAGGGCGGGCTGCCGCTCGGACTGTCGGCGGAGTTCGGGCAGCTCGAATACCCGGTCGGCACGATCGAGCTGGACTCCGACCACACCCTCCTGCTGTGCACCGACGGCCTGGTCGAACAGCCCGGCACCGACCTGGACGACGGCATGCAGACCCTCACCGCCCTGATCGCCGGCGGCCCCGAGGACGTACGGGACCTCGCGGACCGCCTGATCGACGTGGCCGAGGCACGCGGCGGCGACGACGACGTGGCCCTGCTCCTGCTGCGCCGCCGCGTACTGGACGCCCCGCAGGCCGGCGGCCGGCTCCAGCAGCACGTCGCCCCCGGCGACCCCGAGGCCCTCACCGCGGCCCGGCACATGATCCGTGCCGCCGTACGGGCCTGGGGCGCGGCCGACCGGGCCGACGAGATCGAACTGGTCGCGGACGAGCTGATCACCAACGCCCTGATGCACACCGAGGGCTCCGCCGTCGTGACCCTGCGGGTCCTGGCCGGTCCCGAACGCCGGCTGCGCGTCGAGGTCGAGGACTCCTCCAGCGCGCTGCCGCGCCGCCGGGAGGCGGGGGAGTCGGGTGTCTCCGGGCGTGGGCTGCTCCTGGTCGACCTGCTCACGGACGTGTGGGGCGTGGAGGCGCGGGGCGGCGGCAAGGCGGTCTGGAGCGAGTTCATCGTGCAGGAGCGACCCTGACCGGCCCGCGCGATGCGCCGCGTACCCGAACCCACCCGGCACTGTCGGTGCCGGATGGCACTCTGGACGTATGCCGGAACTCCCCGAGGTCGAAGCGCTCAAGGACTTCCTGACCGACAACCTGGTCGGCCACGAGATCGTCCGAGTGCTGCCCGTGGCGATCAGCGTCCTGAAGACGTACGACCCGCCGGTCACCGCTCTGGAGGGCCACGAGGTCACCGCCGTGCACCGGTACGGCAAGTTCCTGGACCTCGAAACCGCCGACGGCCCCCGTCTGGTGACCCATCTGGCCCGCGCGGGATGGCTGCACTGGAAGGACCAGCTCCCGAGCGGTATGCCCCGTCCGGGCAAGGGCCCGCTCGCGCTGCGGGTGGCCCTGGAGACCGGCGCGGGCTTCGACCTGACGGAGGCGGGCACGCAGAAGCGACTCGCGGTGTACGTCGTCGACGACCCGCAGCAGGTACCGGGCGTGGCCCGGCTCGGCCCCGACCCGCTCGCCGACGGCTTCGACGAGGCGCGGTTCGCGGCCCTGCTGAAGGACGAGCGCCGCCAGATCAAGGGCGCCCTGCGCGACCAGAGCCTGATCGCCGGGGTGGGCAACGCATATAGCGACGAGATCCTGCACGCGGCGAAGATGTCGCCGTTCAAGCTCGCCGCGTCACTGACCCCCGAGGAGACCGCGCGGCTGTACGAGGCGCTGCGCACCACCCTCACGGAGGCGGTCGAGCGCTCCCGCGGGGTCGCGGCCGGCCGTCTGAAGTCCGAGAAGAAGAGCGGCCTGCGGGTCCACGGCCGCACCGGCGAGCCCTGCCCGGTCTGCGGCGACACCGTCCGCGAGGTCTCCTTCAGCGACTCCTCGCTCCAGTACTGCCCCACCTGCCAGACCGGCGGCAAGCCGCTGGCGGACCGGAGGATGTCGAGGCTGCTGAAGTAGCCCGGAACCTGCTGCGCCGGTGAGCGGAACGGTTCAGCTCGGTTCCAGCGTGACCAGGTTCTGCCCGTCCGCGGTCCGCACCTCGTAGCGCACGATCTCGTCGGCGTGCATGGCGGACGCGCCCGTCATGGTGTTCTCGCGGGCGTCGTGATGGGCCGCGGACCAACTGGTCACGGTCTCCTCCGAGCCGTCCCGGCCGATGGCGATCAGATGGCAGGGCCGGGGGCCCGCGCCGTCCTTCACCTTCAGCTCCACCTGACTGCCGTACGCCTCGTTCTCGGTCGTGACCTGCGCCCACACCCCGGACCGCTCGTCGGTCGCCTGGACGACCTGTACGGTCCGGCTGTCACCGCTCGCCATCATCGCGAGGGAGGGCGCGGCCAGCGCGATGACCACCGAGGCGGCCACGGCGTAGAGGGAGCGCCGGCGCCGGGCGCGCCGGCGGACGGCCACCGCTTCGAGCAGCCGGTTCAGCATCTGCGGTCCCGGCTGGGCCATGGGGTGGACGAACTGGGGCGTGGACCGCCGGTACAGCATCAACTGGCGGGTGATGGGCCCGAACTCGGTCACGTGTGCCGCACAGCGGGGGCACTCCATGAGGTGGTCCTCGAAGCGGAACGCCTCCGCCTCGTTCAGCACGCCGAGCGCGTACGCGGCGACGTCGCGATGCCTCTCCAGGGACCTCATGCCGAATCCTCGTGCCGTTGGGTGTGGGGTGTGTTACTCCTTGCGCCCACTGGTACGCACCAGGAAGTCGAATCACTCAAGGCCTATACAGAATCGCAACCAAGGGATTCGTAGCGGTCGGCACCGAGGATTGGTCCCAGGGGAAAAGAACTTAAAAAAGATGGATGGCGAGGTGTCCGAGCGGCAGTCCGAGCTGCCACGCCGGTGTCCACACCTTGGGTCCCTCGTCCTCACCGACCGGTACGCCGCCGCCCGGCACCGCGTTCAGATCGGGCGCGAGCAGCTCGGTCTCCTGGAGCCAGCGCCAGGCGGCCTCGGCCAGTTCCAGATCGGGCGCCGGCCCGCCGGACTCGACCGCCTCGGCCGCGAGGGCTGCCATGCGTTCGCGCACCCACTCCTGCCAGGGCTGGTCGTAGGCCGTCAGCGACAGCCAGGTCTCCAGCTGGGTCACGACCCGGATGCCGGAGAGCTCGCCGTCGGTGTCGGACAGGAAGATGGTCAGCGCCAGGGCGTCGCGCCCGGCGCGGAACTCGAAGGACGTCGGCGGCATCAGATCGCCGGTGCGCAGCAGCTCGTCGGCGATGTACTCGGCGTACATCCACGCCATGGGGACGGTGAGTTCACCGCCACCGGTGCCGTCCGTGCTCTCCTGACCTCTGTGCAGCATCCCTTCCTGCCTTCCTCCGGTGAGTGCGTCGCCCTACCCCGGGGCCGCGGGCCCTTGCCCGATCCGGAACACGGATGAGGACAGCCGATTACTCAACCGGGGTGTTCAGCAAGGCGCTTTACGGAGGTTTGACTAAGCCTTCGGTTTCACCGCAGGTCGGCCGCGTATCCGGGAAGCACCCGACGCAGGGCCCGCAGCGCGTAGTACGCGCGGGACTTCACCGTACCGGGCGGAATACCGAGGGCTTCCGCGGCCTCCGCCACACTCGCCCCTTGGAAGTACACGAGCACCAGGACTTCACGGTGCTCCGGAGTGAGTGTCTTCACAGCCTCGCGGACGTCGAGCATCTCGGCGGCCCGCTCGGCGTGGTCGGAGATCACCCGCGCGTTCTCCAGGATCGCGTCCCCGACCTCCGGCGGCCGTGCCTGGCGGGCCCGCCGCGCGTCGATGGCGAGTCGCCGTCCGACGGTCATGAGCCAGGGCCGCACCGAGTCGAAGTCGTCGGCGCGCAGAGCCTCGGGATGCTGCCAGGCGCGCACCAGGGTCTCCTGCACGAGGTCCTCGGCGCGCTGCCGGTCGCCGTCGCAGAGCCGGAGCAGGAGCGCGAAGAGGGGCCGGCCGTGCTCGCGCTGCAATGCGGCGAGCTCGTGCTCGGCGGTCGTCCCGTTCGTGAGGGTGGTTCCGGCCGTCATGGCCGTATGGCATCGCAGGCGGCGGCCGCGGGACAGGGCACGCACACGCATCTGCGGCGGACGGTCGATCGCGTCGGCGAACGGTTCGGTGAACGGTTCCTTCCGCAAGCCGGGGCGGGCCGGACGGGCTAACGGAAGCGACCGGATTGTTTGCGGGAGTGCGCTATTTCGTACCTATTTTGGTGCGTATATACGACCACAAGGGGTGAGCTGATGATCGCACGCAGTCGGCTCGTGGCCATCGCTGTCACGGCCGTCCTCGCCGCAGGAGCCGCCTGCCAGGCCCACAACCGCGAGGCCTCGGGACGCCCGGCTCCCTCCGCCGGCACCCGCGGCTTCACCCTCGTCGCCTCCGGCGACGTCGTCCCGCACACCCCGATCATCGACCGCGCGCGCTTCGACGCGGGCGGCAGGGGATACGACTTCCGCCCGATGTTCGCCGGCGTCGAATCCGTGGTCACCCGGGCCGACCTGGCGCTGTGTCATATGGAGACCGTCTACGGGGAGAACGGCCAGTACACCGGCTACCCCCTGTTCAAGTCCCCGCCGGAGATCGCGAAGGCCCTCGCCGTCACCGGCTACGACGGCTGCTCCACCGCCTCCAACCACAGCCTCGACGACGGCGCCGCCGGCATCCTGCGCACCCTGAACGCCCTCGACCGGGTGAAGGTGCGGCACGCGGGCGCCGCACGCAGCGAGGGTGAGGCGCGCACGGTGACCGTCCTGCGCGCGGGCCGGGCCAAGGTGGCGCACCTCGCGTACACCTACGGTGTGAACGGCTTCCCGCTCCCGCCGGGGCAGCCCTGGGCGGTCAACCTGATCGACCGGGAGAAGATCCTCGCGGAGGCGCGGGCCGCCCGTAAGGCGGGCGCCGACGTGGTCGTCGTGTCGCTGCACTGGGGTACCGAGTGGCAGGACGCGCCCGACGACGAACAGGTCACGCTGGCCCGCGAGCTCACCGCCGCCCGCTCCGACGAGCGTCCCGACATCGACCTGATCCTCGGCACCCACGCCCATGTCCCGCAGGCGTACGAGAAGGTCAACGGGACCTGGGTGGTGTACGGCATGGGCGACCAGGTGGCCGGCGCGATGTACAACCAGCAGGGCGTGCAGGACCCGCGTGGCAACCAGTCCACCCTCGCCCGCTTCACCTTCTCCCCGCCGGACGAGGCCGGTGGCCGCTGGGAGGTGTCGAAGGCCGAGTTCGTCCCGCAGCTCTTCGACATCGACGCGGGGCGGGTGCTCAACCTCAACCGGTCCATCGCCCAGGGCGCCGAACTGCGGGGAGTGCGGGACCGGATCCGGGAGGTGGTGCTGAGCCGGGGCGCGGGGGAGGACGGGTTGGAGATGGGGCAGTAGGCCGCAGGCGGAGCGGCGGCTCGGCGGCCGGGCCGTGGGTCAGTCGACGTCCACGTGGTCGAAGGTCTTCAGCATCTGCTTCAGCACCCGTACGCAGGCCTGGAGCTCGGCCTCGGTCAGCTCCCCGCCGACCTGCCGGTTCAGCGCGTGCTCGCGCTCCAGGATCGTGGTGATGACGGCCTCGCCCTCCGCGGTGATCCGGATCAGCGAGGAGCGCTGGTGCGCGGGGTTGGCGGTGGCCTCGACCCAGCCCCTGCTCGTGGCGTCGTTGACCATGCGCTGCACGAACTGCCGGGTCAGCGCCATGAGCCGGCCCATCTGAGGCACCGTCATGGGCCCGTACCTGCGCAGCAGCACCAGGACCGAGCGCACGCCGACGGACACCCCCTCGACCTCCTCGCCCTGCTCCAGCTTGCGCAGGCCGCGTCGGTAGAGAGCGCCGATCAGGTCGAACACCTCGCTGACCCGGTGGCCGAGTTCGTCGGGGGAGAGGGGCTTGTCGGAGTCGTCGGAGTGGTCCACCCGGCCATCATGACACCTCGGTTGCCAAATCTCATCGAAGATGACACCTTAGTTGTCATGACGACAGCGACGACTGCTTCGGATCTGCGCTTCTTCGCCTCCGCCGACGGCGACCTCGCCTACCACGACTCCGGCGCCGGGGACCTCGTGGTCCTTCTCCACTCCGGATTCGTCGACCACCGGATCTGGCACGCCCAGATACCCGCCCTCGCCGCCGGCCACCGCGTGGTCGCCCTGGACGTACGCGGCCACGGCTCCTCCGCCAACGCGAGCAAGCCGTTCCGCTGGGCCGACGACACCGCCGCCCTGCTGCGCCACCTCGACGCGGGACCCGCGGTCCTCGTCGGCCTGTCCATGGGCGGGCTCATCGCCACCAACACCGTGCTGGAGCACCCGGATCTCGTCCGCGCCGTCGTCACCTGCGGTGCGGCGACCGGGGAGTTCCAGTACACGGATGCCTGGAACCGCGAGCTCCAGGCCGAGTTGGCCCGCGCTCTGGAGGCGGCGGACATCGACGCCTGGCTCGACGCCTTCGTGCGGGTCCTGCCCGGTCCGGGGCGCACCGCCGCCGATGTCGACCAGGACAGCCTGCGTCTGATCCGGGACCTGGCCCGCGGCACGCTCGCCAAGCACACGCCGGGCGAGAAGGACTGGTTCGTGCCCGTGACCGACACCTTCGCCCGCGCGGCGGACATCACCGTCCCGCTGCTCACCCTCAACGGCGGCCTGGAACCCGCCGACATGCTGGCCGCGGCCGAACGCCTCGCCGACACCGTCCACGACGGCCGCGTCGAGGTCATCGACGGCGTCGGCCACTACCCGAACCTGGAGAGGCCGGAGGACTTCAACAAGATCGTGCTCGACTTCCTGCGGACCCTGTGACGGCCCGTCGCCTCAGCGCGCGACCACGTAACTCAGGTCCCGCGCGCTGAGCGACACGGGCGCGAGGCACAGCCACACCGTGCCGCGCTCCGCCGGATCGTCGTGGAGATACCGCAGGAACCGCGGGTCCCAGCGGTCCTCGTCGGCCCCCAGATAGCGCGTGAGCTTGCGCCGGCCGCGCGGGACGTCGAACGGCACCAGCGCGGCCCGGCCCCGTGCGATCACCTGGCGCACCAGACCCGTCGCCGGTTCGCACTCGTCGACCACGAGGGCCACCGAGGGATCGTCCCGGACCCGCCGAAACAGCCCCGCCCACGGCCCGGTCAGCACCCAGAAGGCCCCGTCCTCCCAGAGGTACCAGACCGGACGCACGGTGGGCCCGTCGGTCGCGATGCGCGCGGTCAGGGGCCGCTGGAGGAAGGCGTCGACGTCGAAGTCGAAGTCGAAGTCGGGAGAAGTCATCCCCCAGATCTACGCCACTTCCTCAGCGCGCCACTAGGGCACCACGGTCACCGGCCAGCGCCCCGCCTTGACCAGCCGGATCGCCACGGAACCGACGATGCGGTGGCCGGCCTGCTCGGAGGCGCCCACCACCACGGCGTCCGCCTTGAGGTCGTCCGCTGCCTTCACCAGGCCGTTGTAGGGGTCGCCCTGGAAGGTGTGGAACTCCCAGCGGACGTCGAATATCCCCTTGAGCCGCTCGGTCGCCTCCCGGATCTGGGCGATCAGCTCCTCGGCGATCTCACTGGTCGTCTCCGCGACCGGCGCCCCGAGCGCCGCGCCCGCCGACATCACCGGCTGCACGTAGACGACGGCGAGCAGGGCGTTCTGCCGCCGGGCGAGGCCACCCGCGTAGGCGGCGGCGCGCATCGAGGAGTCCGAGCCGTCCACGCCGACCACGATGACCTTGGGTCCGTCCGTGCCGCGCTCGAACCGGTGCGAGTGCTGTTCCGTCACGGCAGGAGGCTATCGGAACCCCCAGGTCCGTCTGCCGGCCGGGACGCTCGACGGGCGAGGAGGCCGGGGGCTTCCTACAGTCGGAACATGAGTGCCACCGTGGAGGTCGCCCCCGACAAGCGCGCCACGGGCCCGACACGGCCGCCCGGCAAGAGGCTGCTGAGCAGGGTGCCCGAGGGCTTCGCGACCTTCTTCGGCGCCCTCGGACTGTTCTGCGTCCTGCTGGCCTTCATCCCGCCGCTGCGGACCGCACTGCGCCCGGTGGTGAACGCCCTCGACCAGATCATCGTGCCCGTCAGCGCCAACCTCGCCTACGCCGTCTTCCTCTTCCTGCTCGCCGCCGCGACGGCCGCCCGCAAGAAGATCGCCTGGTGGCTGGTCGTCGTCTATCTGGGCCTGCTCGTCCTGAGCGACATCCTCGGCACGGTGGTCGGCGACTACTCCGACTCCGTCCCCTCCCTGATCGTCTGCGGCCTCGCCCTCGCCCTGCTGATCGTGGCCCGCGGGGAGTTCTACGCCGCCTCCCGCAGAGCCGCCGTACGCAGAGCCCTCGGCGTCCTAGTCGTCGGGCTCGTCATCGGCATCCTCATCGGCTGGGGGCTGGTCGAGCTGTTCCCCGGCACCCTGCCGCAGAGCCAGCGGCTGGCGTGGGCCGCCGACCGGGTCTGCGGCGGCCTCGTCTCCGGCGCCACCTACGACGGACGGCCGCCGCGGCCGCTGCAATTCGTGCTGGGTCTCTTCGGCGCGCTCGCCCTCCTCAACGCCGCCGCGACGCTGTTCCGCTCGCAGCGCATGGAGGCCGCCCTGCACGACGACGAGGAGGCCCGCATCCGCGCCCTCATCAAGACGTACGGCGCCCAGGACTCCCTCGGCTACTTCGCCACCCGGCGCGACAAGGCCGTCGTCTTCTCACCCAGCGGAAAGGCCGCCGTCACCTACCGCGTCGAGGCCGGCGTGTGCCTCGCCAGCGGGGACCCCGTCGGCGACCGGGAGGCATGGCCGCGCGCCATCGCCGCCTGGCTGGACCTGGCCCGCCGCTACGCCTGGGTGCCCGCCGCCATGGGCGCCTCCGAGGACGGGGCCACCGCCTACGCGCGTGCCGGGCTCGGCGCGCTCCAGCTCGGCGACGAGGCGGTCCTGCGGGTACAGGACTTCGACCTCGACGGCCGCGACATGCGGGTGACCCGGCAGGCCGTCCACCGCGTCCGCCGCACCGGCGCGCACTGCCGTATCCGCCGCCACTCCACCCTCAGCGAGGCCGAGATGGAGGAGGTGATCCGCAAGGCCGACGCCTGGCGCGACACCGAGACCGAGCGCGGCTTCTCGATGGCCCTGGACCGCCTCGGCGACCCGGCCGACGGCGACTGTCTCCTCGTGGAGGCGCTCGGCGAGGGCGGCCAACTGCTGGCCCTGCTCTCCTTCGTGCCCTGGGGCAAGGAGGGCATCTCCCTCGACCTGATGCGCCGTGACCGCGGCGCCCCCAACGGCGTCATGGAGTTCATGGTCGCCGAAGTGTGCGCCGCCGCACCCAAGCTCGGCATCCGCAGGATCTCCCTGAACTTCGCCGTCTTCCGCTCGGTCTTCGAGGAGGGCGCCCGCATCGGCGCCGGACCCGTGCTGCGGCTGTGGCGGCGCCTGCTGCTGTTCTTCTCCAAGTGGTGGCAACTGGAGGCGCTCTACCGCTCCAACGCCAAGTACGACCCGCAGTGGTTCCCCCGCTTCATCTGCTACGGCGAGGCCGCCTCCCTCGCCCGGATCGGCACGGCGTCCGCCATCGCCGAGGGATTCGTCTCCGTACCCTCCCTGCACAAGCTCCGCAGGAAGGGGCACCCGAGGAACGGACCGCGCCCCGCCACCACCGAGGGACTGCCCTCGCTGGCGGCGCTCGGCCTCGAAGGAGGGGACGAGGCCGGGGCGGCCGAGCCGGGTGCGGGCCTTCCCGAGCAGGTCCGCATCCGGCACCACACCCTCGACCGGCTGCGCGCCGACGGCGTCGACCCCTACCCCGTCGGCATCCCGGCCCGCACCCACGCCCTCGCCGACGTCCGCACGGGCGAGCAGGTCACCGTCGCCGGCCGGATCATGCTGGTGCGCGACTTCGGCGGCATCGTCTTCGCCGTGCTGCGCGACTGGTCCGGGGACCACCAACTCGCCCTCACCCGCAAGGACTCCGGCGCCGCCCTCGACCGCTTCACCGCCGACAGCGACATCGGCGACCTGATCAGCGCCACCGGCCTGGCGGGCGTCAGCGACAAGGGCGAGCCGACCGTGTTCGTCACCTCCTGGCAGCTCATCGGCAAGTGCCTGCGCCCGCTGCCCGACAAACGCCGCGGCCTCGCTGACCCCGAGGTCAAGGTCCGCATGCGCTACCTCGACCTGGTCTCCAGCCCCGCCGCCCGCGAAACGGTCCGCGCCCGCTCGGTCGCCGTCCAGGAACTGCGCCAGGGCCTGCTCCAGCGCGGCTACCTGGAGGTCGAGACACCGGTGCTGCAACAGATCCACGGCGGCGCCAACGCCCGGCCCTTCACCACCCACATCAACGCCTACGACCTCGACCTCTATCTGCGGATCGCGCCCGAGCTGTATCTCAAGCGGCTGTGCGTCGGCGGCATGGAGAAGGTCTTCGAGATGGGCCGCACCTTCCGCAACGAGGGTGTCGACTACAAGCACAATCCCGAGTTCACCATCCTGGAGGCCTACCAGGCGTACGCCGACTACGAGGTGATGCTCGACCTGGTGCGCGAGCTGATCCAGGGCTGCGCGACCGCCGCCTACGGCCGTCCGGTCGCCCACCAGGACGGCAAGGAGTACGACATCTCCGGGCAGTGGCCGGTCAAGACGGTGTACGGCGCCATCTCCGAGGTCCTGGGGGAGGAGATCGACCCCGACACCGAACTGCTCCGGCTGCACCGGCACTGCGACCGCGTCGGCGTGCCCTACGTCGCCGACGACGGCCACGGTGACGTCGTCCTGGAGATGTACGAGCGGCTCGTCGAGGAGAAGACCCAGCTGCCCACCTTCTACAAGGACTTCCCGACCGACGTCTCCCCGCTCACCCGCCAGCACCGCAAGGACCCCCGGCTCGCCGAACGCTGGGACCTCGTCGCGTTCGGCACCGAACTGGGCACCGCCTACTCCGAGCTGACCGACCCCGTCGAACAGCGCCGCCGCCTCACCGCCCAGTCCCTGCTGGCCGCGGGCGGCGACCCCGAGGCCATGGAACTCGACGAGGACTTCCTCGACGCGCTCGAATACGCCATGCCACCCACCGGCGGCCTCGGCATCGGCGTCGACCGCCTGGTCATGTTCCTCACCGGCTTGACGATCCGCGAGACACTGCCGTTCCCACTGGTGCGTCGCCGCTGAGAGGGTCGGCCGGGAGGGTGTTTTCGTACCGCCGTACCGGTGTCGCACTGGTGCGTCGGTCTCTCGACGGGCGACTCATGAGTCATGACGAAGGTTCAGTTGCCCCCGCGTCTGCTCACCCGGCGCCGCGCGCTGCTCGCGGGTGTCGCCGCCGTCGGAGCCGCCGGCACCGCCGGTCTGGTCTCCACGTGCGCGGGCGACGCGCCGATCCGGGGAGCCGTCACCCCGGCGCCTGCCGCCGGCGCCCAGGCGCGCCCGCTGCTGAAGCCCTCCGCCTACCGCCTCCGGCCCCTGACGGGCTTCGGCCCGCCAGAGGTCGCGCCCCGCCGCACCCTCGTACGGCGCGCACCCCTGCTACGGGTGTCCGGACGCGGCCGCACCATGGTGCTCACCTTCGACGACGGTCCCGACGCCCGCTACACCCCGCACATCCTGGACACCCTGCGCGAGTACGACGTCCGCGCGATGTTCTTCGTGTGCGGCGAGATGGTCGCCGAGAACAAGGACCTCGTGGCCAGGATGGCGGAGGAGGGCCACGTCGTCGGCAACCACACCTGGTCGCACCCGCTGCTCACCGGGCTCAGCAGGGCCCGGATCCGCAAGGAGATGGAGCGCACCAGCGACATCATCGAGGAGAGCTACGGCGAGCGCCCCGCCTGGTTCCGCGCGCCCTACGGAGCCTGGAACCGCGCCGCCTTCCAGATCGGCGCCGAACTGGGCATGGACCCGCTGGCCTGGACCGTCGACACCCTCGACTGGACCACCCCCGGCACCGGCACCATCGTCGACAGGGTCGAGGACGGCGCCGCCCCCGGTGTCGTGGTGCTCTCGCACGACGCCGGGGGCGACCGCACCCAGAGCGTCCACGCCCTGCGGGCCTATCTGCCGCAGTTGCTGGACTCCGGATACCACCTCACCGTCCCGGAACGGCACTACGCGTGACGCCTTTCGCCGCCCGGGAGGAACGCTCAGCGGACCTCGACCAGGCTGGCGAAAGCGACGACGTTCCCGTCATAACCGGTCTGCTCGGAGAAACCGCCGCCGCAGGTGATGACCCGCAGTTCGGCGGTGCCCTTGGACGCGTAGACCCGGTCGCCGGGGAAATTGTCCTTCTGGAACACCTCGATGCCGTACACCTCGAATACGGCCGTCTTTCCGTCCTTGCGGACGATCTCGACGCGGTTTCCCTTCGCGAGGGAGCCGAGACCGTAGAACACGGCGGGCCCCTGCAAGTTGTCGACATGGCCGACGACCACCGACGTGCCCTTCTCACCGGGTGAGACGGAGCCGGTGAACCAGCCCGCCAGATTGGGGTCCTCCGGAGGCGGCGCGCCGACCCAGCCGTCCATGTCCAGACCGACCGGGATCGCCGGCGCGTCGACCTGGATCGCGGGGATCCTGACCCGGTCCGGCAGGGCGAACGGCAGCGGCCGCGCGGCCTGGGTGAGGACGCCGCTGGGCAGCCGGTGGTCCGCGGCGGCCGCCGAGGCGGGCTGCGGCGGACCCTCGTCGAACTCGCCGGAGCCATTGCGAACCAGCGCGAGACCGGTCAGCAGGACCAGCGCCAGGACGCCCCAGGGAGCACGCTTCCTCCGCCGCTCCTCCTCTTCTTCGGCCAGTTCGAAACCGGACATTCGACTTCCCCTCTCGACGCGGCCGTCGCCACGTCATTCGCGCATACGAAAACGCTAAGTCGCCTGCGCGAAACCGGCGCGGGGGGCAGAGACGAACGGGTGGCACCAACTCCTTGGGTGCGCCATCCGAGTTGCCACCGGCCGGAAAATTCTGACGGTGTGTGACCTGCGGCAATTCCCCTTACGGGCAGTTCCTTCGGCGTGTCCTCTCACCAGGACGGACCATCGCCGAAATGCGGCCTCGGGCACGGCATCTGAGGGTCTTTCTGGGAGGCGCTTTCTCGCCGATCGATTCCGGGGACGGTTCCCGGGGCGTCTTCCGCGGAGGATCCCATGCGCACCACACGAACCCTGGCGGCCGCCGCCACCGCGGTCGCCGCCCTCGGTCTGGCCGCCCCGGTGGCCGCGGCGCGCGACGGCATGCCCGTCGGGCCGAGCAACATCGTCGCCCTGCCCAGCGTCATCGCCCGGGGCGGGCAGCTGACCATCACCGTCGACGGCTGCCCGCGCGGCGGCACCGCGACCTCGGACGCGTTCCGGCCCACGACGCTGACGCCGGTCGGCGGCAGCACGGCCAAGGGCACCGCGACGATCGACAGGAACGCGCGGCCCGGCTCGCACAGCATCACGGTCCACTGCACGGGCTCCAGCAGGCCCCTGACGCACCCGAACGCCTTCTCCGTCATCGGCGGCGTCCGCGGCGGCCTCGGTGGCAGCAGCTCCACGGGGGCCACCCCGACCGACATGGCCATCGGAGGCGGGCTCATCGCCGTGGCGCTCGTCGGCGGCGGCGTGTTCTGGATGCGGCGGCGGGCGGAGCGTCGGATCTGACCGCCGCCCGTTGCCGACGGGAGGCAGGTCACAGGTGTACAGGCCTTCGCCCCGGCCCCCGCGTGGGGATCCGGGGCGAAGGCCTTGTCTTCGTAGGCAGGGGGTGTGTCAGGCGCCGTCCTCGTCGGTGGCCCGCCGGGAGAGGTGGTACGCCGTCCCGAGCGCGGCCGTGATGAGCGCGGCCCCCAGCCCGATCTCCTTGAGGTCCAGCCCGGCGAGGGTGCCGCCCGCACCCGCCCGTACGCCGTGGCGCGGGTGGTCGGGCCGGTCCGGCCGGCCGCCGGCGATGGTGAGGTCGACGCTCTGCCAGAAGGTGCCGCAGTAGAACGACACCTCGTACACGGCACCCGGCTCGACGTGCCGGTCGACCGTGGCCCAGGTCGTCGTCCGTCCCCGGGGGATGGTGACCGTGTCGAAGACTCCCGACGCGACGGTCACACTCTGCTCGCAGCCCGTCGCCCGCAGCCGGACCTGTCGGCCGGGCTCGACGGTGGTGGGCCGGACCGTGGCCCAGAAACCGGAGTTGTCGCCGTGCGCCTGGGCGGCGGGGGCGGTCATGGCGAGGGCGGTCACGCCCAGCAGTGCGGCAGAAGCGACACGTATCGCGCTCATGGTGTGTCCTCCGGGTTCCCGAGGAGCATGCGCGGACCTTTTCCGCTTGCGCCGGAACGCGCCCCGGTGATCGAAAGGCTAGGAAGGGGCGTTCGCCCGCGCGATCGGTGTCGTACGAATGGGGCAAGCGGGTGGGCCGCCCGGGGGACGGCGGCGGCGCGGCGGGTTCCCGTGGAAGAGGTTCGCCACCGGCCCCCGCCATGCCCCCGGCTGAGGGAGTGTCAGCCCCCGACGCCCGGGAAGAGCGCGAAGAACGGTTCCGCCGACGCCGTCACACCCCGGCTGTAGGGATCGTCGAAGTCCCAGATGAGGAAGAGCAGGAAGGCGATCAGCGCGGAGAACAGCCCGGCGAGGATCAGCTCACGGGCCGTACGCCGGATCTGGAGGGCGAACACCATCCCGATGGTGACGACACCGCCGGCCAGGAGTCCGAACCACACCACGCCCGGCATGGTGTCGCCCGTCGAGTTCGCACGGGCGTTGCGCGCCTGGTCGGCCGCGGTCACCTGGTCGAGGAGCGGTTGGTAGGCCTGTGCCTCGAAGTCCGACCTCGGTTCGTAGTCGGTGACGTCCTCCCGGACCCGCTGGAGGAGCTCGGTGCCGCGTTCGGTGACGTCACCGTGCTCGGTCATGTGCTTCCACTCCTTGGTGACGACGTGTCCGACATAGGCGTTGACATCGTCCCGAATGCGGTCGCGGACGTCGGCGGGATAGACCCGGACCCGCTCCGAGACCTCGTGCAGCGCCACCGCCTCCGCCTGGACATGGTCCTGGGCGGCGCTGCGCGCCTCCCAGACTCCGGCGATGGCCAGACCTAGCACGATGGCGTAGACCACGCCGATCCACATCGTCATGTACTCGATGACGTCCGGGGTCTCACTGGGATCCTCGTCCTCGGGGGCCGTGCGGTGCCGTACGAGGGTGATGACGACCACCACGGCACAGGCGGCCAGCATCGCGAGGGTGAGAACAAGCCATTCCGGCAAGAGGGACCTCCAGGGTCAGCGCGGACGCAGCGCGGCGACGGCGGCGATGGCGGGCACCGCGATCAGCAGGACGAAGGTGAGGGGCGACTGGGCGCCGCCGTGCGCGGCACGTTTGTGCGGGGCGGAGTGGTACGGCGGATAGCGCACCGGGGTCGGGGACGGACTCGGGGTGGGCCTGACCGACGGCTTCGGCGGGGGCGCGGGGGCCGGAGGCGGTGTGGGGACCGGCCGTGGGCGGGGCGGCGCGGGCTGCGGAGCCGGCTTAGCCGGGGGCGGTGGCGGCGGAGGTGGCGGCTTCGGTTTCGGTGTGGGCGTGGGTTTCGGCGGGGGTGTGGGGGTGGGTTTCGGTGGGGGCGTCGGCTTCGGTGGGGGCGTCGGGGTCGGCGTAGGAGTCGGCGTCGGTGTCGGGCACTGCGGGGGAGTCGGCCAGGTGAAGGTGCCGGCCACCGCGACCGCCTGCGCGCCGCCGCTGCCGGCGACCGCCACCGCCTGCGCCCCGTCCGGCCCGGTGCCGGCGTAGGCGCAGGACGTGGCCACGGCCGCGCCGGACGGTGCCGACACCAGAAGCCAGGTCAGCGTGACCACCGTCAACACCCTTGCCGTGAGGGTGGATTGGGTCGGTTCGAGTGCATGCACGACGAAGATCTTGAGGCCAACACGGGTCACGGCGTGCCGGAGAACGGGTGGAATGCCCCGAACGGGCGACGTTCGGCCCTCGAAAGGTTTGGTCAGGGGGTGTCGGCGTGACCGCCAGGGCGCACTGGCGTGCGACAGGAGACGGGCGGAGTCGCCGCGGTGACGCACTCGTTCACAGCCGTGACGCCGGTGCCGTCACAGGTTCCGGAAAGAAAATTGTGCCGCGGTTGAACACCAGGGTGGCTCCTGTGCGTACCTCTGGTCGTGCGGCGGCGCAGCAGGGCGCTGCAACACCCTTGTGATGATCGGGGAGTTGACAATGAAGACCTCGTGGCGGAGCGCCTCGCTCGTGGTGAGCGCCGTGGCAGTGGCGGCGCTGACGACGGCATGCGGCTCGGAAACCGCCCCGCCGGCGAGCAGCCAGAACGTGGGTGCCACAGCGGCGGCCGGTGATTACGGAAGCGGCACGGGCCTCGGGTCCGGTTACGACGCGGGCGCGGCGGGCAACGAGAGCGCCGCCACGCAGGCCTCCTCGGCCGGCGAACTGACGGTGGCCACCAACGCGGAACTCGGCGAGGTGCTGACCGACAGCGCCGGGATGACCCTCTACCGCTTCGACAAGGACGTAGCCGAGCCGCCCAAGTCGAACTGCGACGGCGACTGCGCGACCAAGTGGCCGCCGGTCCCGGCCGACGATGCCACGGCCGGTGTCGGTATCGACAAGAACAACCTCGGCTCGGTCACCCGAACCGACGGCACCAAGCAGCTGACGATCGACGGCTGGCCGGCCTACCGCTACGCCAAGGACACCAAGGCGGGCGATGTCAACGGCCAGGGTGTGGGCGGCACTTGGTACGCGCTCGACCCCAACGGCAAGAAGGCGCAGGGCGGGGCCGACGCGGCCGATCTGCCCGGTCTGTCCACCCGCCAGGACTCCAAGCTCGGCGAGATCGTCATCGACAAGAACGGCCACACGGTCTACCGCTTCATGAAGGACTCGCCCTGGCCGATGAAGACGGCCTGCACCGGCGAGTGCCTGGAGAAGTGGCCGGTCATCGATCCGGTCGACGCCGAGGACACCGAGGGCATCGACCTGAAGGGTTCCGGCCCCCGGGGCCAGGGCTACGTGGTCTTCGACCGGCCCGACGGCATCAAGCAGCAGACCATCGACTGTGTGCCGATCTACACCTTCGCCGGTGACAAGAAGCCCGGCGACACCAATGGTCAGGGCGTCGGCGGCACCTGGTTCGCCATCCGTCCCGACGGCAAGCCGGTCGGCGCGCCGGAGCAGTGACAGATCACACCTCCCCAGGGTTGATCGCCTCACCCAGCCGAGCAGGACACGGAAGGGAGGGATGACGACAGCGAGAGTGCCGGACGAACGGCCGGCGCGCCGACTCACCGGTCCGCCCCCTGAGCTCCACGCGCAGGGGGCGGACCGGTTTGCCTGCGTTCATCGTGGTTCCTCACCCTCTTTCGCCACGATTCGGAACTCTGTGGAATGCTTCGGATACTTTTCGTAGAGGGTGCGAGGGGCGTCAATTCGGCACGTGCCACTGGCAGTGACCGGGAACGGATGGTCAATTTCCGTTTCCGCTCGCTCCTTTGGCGGGCGATCAGTAGCCTCAGCTCGAACACTGGATCGCCTACGCGTTGGAGAGATAGATGGAGCGTCCCGCCTGGGCCCCTCGGAGCATCGACATCTCGGTGCCCAGCGTCTCGCGGATCTATGACTACTACCTGGGCGGTTCGCACAACTTCGAGGTCGACCGGGAAGCGGCCCGCAAGGCCATGGACTTCATGCCGGGGCTTCCCAAGATCATGCAGGCGAACCGGGCGTTCATGCGCCGCGCCGTGCGCTTCGCCGTCGACCAGGGCATCACCCAGTTCGTCGACATCGGCTCCGGCATCCCGACGTTCGGCAACGTCCACGAGGTGGCCCAGGCCGCCAGCCCCGAAGCGCGCGTGGTGTACGTCGACCACGACCCGGTCGCCGTGGCGCACAGCCAGGCGGTCCTCGCGGGCAACGACGCCACGGACGTCGTCGCCGCGGACCTGCGCAAGCCCCAGGAGATCCTGACCAGTTCCGAGGTCGAGCGGCTGATCGACCTGAATCGGCCAGTGGCGCTGCTGCTCGTTGCCATACTGCACTTCGTGGAGGACGAGGACGAACCCTACGAGGCGGTGGCCCAGCTGCGCGACGCGCTCGCGCCGGGCAGCCTGCTGGTGCTCACGCATGCCTCGTACGAGGGAATCCCGCTGCCCGAGGAGCGGGCCCAGGGCACGGTCGACGTGTACAAGGACATTCGCAACCCGCTGATCATGCGCTCGCGCGAACAGATCGCGCGGTTCTTCGAGGGGTACGACATGGTGGAACCGGGACTGGTGCCGATGCCGCGCTGGCGGCCCGACACCGCACCGGAGGACGACGATCCGTGGGCCTTCTCCGGGTTCGGCGGCGTGGGACGTTCGGCGTGAGCGCGGGGCCGGACGGGCCGGAGGACAGACTGCGCCGGTTCGCGACGATCTGGAGCCGGGCGGTCTTCCCGGTGACCTCGACGTCGTCGACCCGTCCGGAGTTCGAGGAGCAACTGCTGCCGCTCGCCCGGCGGTTGAGCCAGGCGCTCAGGGCCAGGGCGTTCGACGCGGAGGACGGCCGGGCGGTCGGCGCCGCGCTCGTCACCGCGCACTGCACGGACCCCGAGGCGCTGAGCCGATCACTGGACTGCGTCGACGCCTACCTGGTGCTCTACTGCGGTGACGGCGGCGACCAGGAGGACCTGCGGGCGCGCTCGGCACGGCTCCAGCACGCCATGGCCGCCGGGTTCGCCCAGGCGCTGCGCGAACGGACGCTGGCCGAGCAGGAGTCGATCTCCGCGGCCGCCCTCAAGGCGCAGGGCGTGGTGGCCCAGGCGTTGCACGCCACCGAGGCCCGCTTCCGCGCGGTGTTCGAGGGGGCGGCCATAGGAATCGGCATCGCCGACCTGGAGGGCCACATACTGCAGGTCAACGGCGCCCTGTTGCGTATGTTCGGCGTCTCCGAACAGGCGATCCGCACCCGCAACGTCAAGGAGTGGACCCACCCCGAGGACGCGCCGCAGACCTGGAAGCTCTACGACGAACTCGTCCGCGGCGAGCGCGAGCACTACCACGTCGAAAAGGCCTTCTACCGCCCCGACGGCACGGTCCTGTGGACCAACCTCACGGTCTCCCTGCTGCGCGACGCCGACGGGGTCCCGCAGTACCAGCTGGCCCTGATGGAGGACACCACCGAGCGGCGGCTGCTCAATCTGCGGCTGCGCTACGAGGCCACCCACGACGCGCTCACCGGACTGCCGAACCGCACCTTCTTCTTCGAGCGCCTGGAGAAGGCACTGGGCGCCGGGGCAGGCCAGCGGTTCGGGCTGTGCTACCTCGACCTGGACGGCTTCAAGACCGTCAACGACAGCCTCGGCCACGCGGCCGGCGACCGGCTGCTCGTCGAGGTCGCGGACCGCCTCCAGTCCTGCGCCACCGCGCCCGGCGAGATGGTCGCGCGGCTCGGCGGCGACGAGTTCGTGGCGCTGACCACCGGCCCCGACACCGAGCGCGAGGTCGACGAGCTCGCCGCACGGATCATGAACGTACTGGTCGCCCCGATCAGCGTCGACGGCCGTGAGCTGACCGTGCGCGGCAGCATCGGCATCGTCGAGGGCCCGGCCGGGGAACGCAGCCCGGCGGAGGTGCTGCGCAGCGCCGACATCACCATGTACCGGGCCAAGTCGGCGGGCGGCAATCGCTTCGAGCTGGCCGACGAGGAGGCCGACGCCCGCGCCATCACCCGGCACGGGCTGACCACGGCGCTGCCGACGGCCCTGGACCGGGGCGAGTTCTTCATCGAGTACCAGCCGCTGGTCCACCTCGGCGACGGCAGTGTGCGCGGCGCCGAGGCCCTGGTGCGCTGGCTGCACCCGCAGCACGGCGTCCTCGGCCCGGACCGTTTCATCCCGCTCGCCGAGCACACCGGGCTCATCGTGCCGCTCGGCCGCTGGGTCCTGGAGCAGTCGGTGCGGCAGGCCCGCTCATGGCGAGAACGTCACGACGACGCCGGGCCCTTCCGCATCAACGTCAACCTCTCGCCGTGCCAGCTCACCCACCCCGGGCTGGTGCAGGACACCGTGGACATCCTGGAGCGCGCCGGCGTGGCACCCGACGCCCTCTGCCTGGAAGTCACCGAGTCGGCCCTCATCGGCGCCGACGACGACCTGCTCAAGCCGCTGCGCAGGCTCGCCGAGATGGGCGTCGACATCGCCCTGGACGACTTCGGCACCGGCTACTCCAACCTGGCCAACCTGCGCCGGCTGCCGGTGAGCATCCTCAAGCTGGACCGCTCCTTCACCCAGAGCATGCAGCAGTTCCCGGCCGACCCCGTCGACCTCAAGATCGTCGAGGGCATCGTCTCCCTGGCCCACAGCCTGAACCTCGCCGTCACGGTCGAGGGCGTGGAGACCGGCGCCCAGGCCGAGCAGCTGCGCATACTGGGCTGCGACACGGCCCAGGGCTGGTACTACGCCCGCCCGGGCCCGCCGGAGCGCCTGCACGAGCTGGCACTGGTGGACGCGACGGGCTGACCGGCGGACGAACGGCCGTATGGCGTGAAGCCATGCCTGACCGGCCGATCGATCTGGATCTGCGCAAGCTGCGGTACTTCGTCGCGGTGGCCGAGCGCCGGCACTTCGGGCAGGCGGCGCTCGCGCTGCATGTCACCCAGCCGGCGCTGTCCCGGCAGGTGCGGCAGCTGGAGCACGAGCTGCGGGTCGAGTTGTTCACCCGCAGCACGCGCGAGGTCGACGACGCGCTGGTGGTCGGCGCACCAACGTGCTGTCCACGCAGCGCGTCAACCGGGCGGTGCTGCCGGGGATGCGGGAGCGCCGCGACGGCCTGCTGCTCTGGGCGGGCTCCTCCAGCACCTACGGCGGCACCCCGCCCTACCTGGGCCCCCACTTCGCCGCGAAGGCCGCGATGGACCACCTGGCCAAGAGCTACGCGGTCGAACTGAGCCGCTTCGGCATCGACACGGCCCTCGTGGTCCCGGGCTCCTACACCTCGGGGACGAACCACTTCGCCCATGCGATGCAGCCGCTGGACACGGCCACGGCGCAGGCGTACGACACCCAGTACGCCGGTCTGATGGAGGACGTGGGCAAGGCGTCGGCCGCCCTGGCGCCGGCCGACGCCGACGTCCGGGAGGTCGCCGACGCCATCGTCCGTATCGTCGACACCCCGAACGGCGAGCGCCCCTTCCGCACCACGATCGACCCCGCCGACGAAGGTTCGGAGCGGGTCAGCGACGTCGCCGACGGCGTCCGCACCGAGTTCTACGAGCGCATCGGCATGACGGACCTCCTCGCCCCGCGCGGCTGACGCTCACCGCTCCAGCAGCATCCGCTGCAACTCCCGCGCGGCCCGCGGGGGTGCCACGTCGCTGCGGTGGGCCAGCGCGATCGTCCGGTGCAGTCCGGGCCGGGCCAGCGGGGTGACCCGCAGCCCCCGGCCCGACCGTGCCGCCACCATGCGCGGCACCACGGCCAGGCCCAGCCCCGCGCGCACGAACCCGAGCACGGCGTCCATCTCGCCGCCCTCCACGGCGAAGTCCGGCTCGAAGCCCTCCGCGCGGCACGCGGCGACGGTCAGTTCGCGCAGGTCGTAGCCGTGCCGGAACATCACCAGGCGTTCGCCCTCCAGATCGGCGATCCGCACGGTGCGCCGGCCGCCGCCGGGGCGGGCCGCCTCGGGGGAGGAGACGACCACCAGGTCCTCGCGCAGCAGCTCCAGCGTGGTCAGCGCCGGGGAGGGACTCGGCAGGGGCAGTACGACCAGGGCGAGGTCCAGGGCACCGCGCGCGAGCTGGCGTACCAGATCGTGCGAGCCGCCCTCCTCGATCAGCAGCTGGATGCCGGGATAGCGGTCGTGGAAGGCGCGCAGCACGTCCGGCAGCAGGCCCGTGCACAGGCTCGGGGTCGCGCCCAGCCGGACCCGGCCCCGCCGCAGCTGCACCAGCTCCTGCACCTCGTACCGGGCGGTGTCCGCGTCGGCCAGGATGCGCCGGGCCAGTGGCAGCAGGGCCTCCCCGGCGTCCGTCAGCGTGATGTTGCCGCGCGCCCGCAGGAACAGGTCCGCACCCAACTCCCGCTCCAGCGCCTTGATCTGCTGCGACAGCGAGGGCTGCGCGACATGCACCAGATCGGCGGCCCGGGTGAAGTGCCGGGTCTCGGCGACGGCCACGAAGTACTGGAGCTGCTGGAACTGCATACAGCAAGCATAGGGTGTGCCTATCGAAACGAGCCGGACCATGTCTTGGACCGATGGGGTGGACCGGCTCTAGCGTCATACTCATGGCTCTGGCAACGCGGACGGACCGACGGCCGTCCATGGCACGCACGGTGTGGGACTCCACCGTCGGCAAGAAGACCGTGATGGCCGTCAGCGGGCTGATCATGCTGCTGTACCTGGTCGTCCACATGATCGGAAACCTGAAGATCTTCTTCGGGGCGGGCGAGTTCAACCACTACGCGCACTGGCTGCGCACCGTCGGCGAGCCGTTCATGCACTACGAGTGGACGCTCTGGCTGGTCCGGATCGTGCTGGTCGTCGCCGTGGTCGCGCACGCGGTCTCGGCGTACCAGCTCAGCCGCCGGGACATCAGGGCCCGGCCCAGCAAGTACGTCCACAAGAAGCCGCGGGCCTCCTACGCGACGCGCACCATGCGCTGGGGCGGCATCATCCTCGCCCTGTTCATCGTCTGGCACGTCCTGGACCTGACCACCGGCACCGTGCACTCGGGCGGCTTCCAGGAGGGCCACCCGTACCAGAACGTCGTGGACACCTTCTCCACCTGGTACGGCAACGTCATCTACATCGTCGCGATGCTCGCCGTCGGCCTGCACGTCCGGCACGGCTTCTGGAGCGCCGCCCAGACCCTCGGCGCCGGCAGTCGCACCCGCGACCGCGCCCTGAAGGCCACGGCCGACGTCCTCGCGCTCGTGCTCACGGTCGGTTTCATCGCCGTACCGGTGGGCGTCATGACCGGATTGGTGAACTGACATGTCTACCTACGCCGAGTACACGACCGGCGAACCGGTCGCCGACTGCAAAGCCCCCTCCGGCCCCGTCGGCGAACGCTGGGACAAACGCCGCTTCGAGGCCAAGCTCGTCAACCCCGCCAACCGGCGCAAACACACGGTGATCGTGGTGGGGACGGGCCTGGCCGGCGGATCGGCCGGCGCCACCCTCGCCGAACAGGGCTACCACGTCGTCCAGTTCTGCTACCAGGACTCCCCGCGCCGCGCCCACTCCATCGCCGCGCAAGGCGGCATCAACGCGGCGAAGAACTACCGCAACGACGGCGACTCCATCCACCGCCTGTTCTACGACACCGTCAAGGGCGGCGACTTCCGGGCCCGCGAGTCCAACGTGCACCGCCTCGCGCAGATCTCGGTGGAGATCATCGACCAGTGCGTGGCACAGGGCGTGCCGTTCGCCCGGGAGTACGGCGGTCTGCTCGACACCCGTTCCTTCGGCGGCGTCCAGGTCTCCCGCACCTTCTACGCCCGCGGCCAGACCGGCCAGCAACTCCTCCTCGGTGCCTACCAGGCGCTCAGCAGGCAGATCGCCGCGGGCAACGTCGAGATGCACCCGCGCACCGAGATGCTCGACCTGATCGTCATCGACGGGAAGGCCCGCGGCATCGTGGCGCGCGACCTGATCACCGGCCGCGTCGACACCTACTTCGCCGACGCCGTCGTACTCGCCAGCGGCGGCTACGGCAACGTCTTCTACCTGTCGACGAACGCCATGAACTCCAACGCCACCGCCGTCTGGCGGGCCCACCGGCGCGGCGCCTACTTCGCCAACCCCTGCTTCACCCAGATCCACCCGACGTGCATCCCGCGCACCGGCGACCACCAGTCCAAGCTGACGCTGATGAGCGAGTCGCTGCGCAACGACGGCCGGATCTGGGTGCCGAAGGCCAAGGGCGACGACCGCCCCGCGAACAAGATCCCCGAGGACGAGCGCGACTACTACCTGGAGCGCATCTACCCGTCCTTCGGCAACCTCGTGCCCCGCGACATCGCCTCCCGCGCCGCGAAGAACGTGTGCGACGAGGGCAGGGGCGTGGGCCCCGGCGGACAGGGCGTGTACCTGGACTTCGCGGACGCGATTCAGCGCATGGGCCGCAAGGCCGTCGAGGCCAAGTACGGCAACCTCTTCGACATGTACCAGCGGATCACCGACGAGGATCCGTACGAGGTGCCGATGCGGATCTACCCGGCCGTGCACTACACGATGGGCGGCCTGTGGGTCGACTACGACCTCCAGACCACCGTCCCGGGCCTGTTCGCGATCGGCGAGGCCAACTTCTCCGACCACGGGGCGAACCGCCTGGGCGCCTCGGCGCTGATGCAGGGCCTGGCCGACGGCTACTTCGTGCTGCCGGCCACCATCAACGACTACCTCGCCCGCAACCCGCACCACGAGGCGGTCACCGACGAGCACCCCGTCGTCCAGGAGGTGCTCGCCGAGACGCAGGACCGGCTCAACCTGCTGCTCGCCGTGGACGGCGACCGTACGCCGGACTCCTTCCACCGCGAGCTCGGCGAGCTGATGTGGGAGTTCTGCGGGATGGCCCGCACCGACTCCGGACTGCGCAAGGCGCTCGAACGCATCCCGCAGATCCGCGAGGAGTTCTGGCGGCGGATCAAGGTCCCGGGCACCGGCGAGGAGTTCAACCAGTCCCTGGAGAAGGCGAACCGCATCGTCGACTACCTGGAGCTGGCCGAGCTGATGTGCCTCGACGCGCTGCACCGCGACGAGTCGTGCGGCGGCCACTTCCGGGAGGAGTCGCAGACGCCGGACGGCGAGGCGGCCCGCAAGGACGACGAGTTCGCCTACGCGGCGGCCTGGGAGTTCACCGACACGGGCACCGCTCCCGTGCTGCACAAGGAAGACCTGGTCTTCGAGTACGTCCACCCCACCCAGCGGAGCTACGCATGAAGCTCACCCTGCGCGTCTGGCGGCAGAAGAACGCCGACACCGAAGGCGCCATGTCCACGTACGAGGTGGACGGCATCTCCGCCGACATGTCCTTCCTGGAGATGCTCGACACCCTCAACGAGGACCTCATCCTCAAGGGCGAGGAGCCGGTCGCCTTCGACCACGACTGCCGCGAGGGCATCTGCGGCGCCTGCTCGCTCGTCATCAACGGCGACGCGCACGGGCCCGAGCGGACCACCACCTGCCAGCTGCACATGCGGTCCTTCCAGGACGGCGACACCATCGACATCGAGCCGTGGCGGGCGTCGGCCTTCCCGGTGATCAAGGACCTGGTCGTCGACCGCTCCGCGTTCGACCGGATCATCCAGGCCGGCGGATACATCACCGCGCCGACCGGGTCCGCGCCGGAGGCGCACGCGACGCCGGTACCGAAGCCGGACGCCGACCTCGCCTTCGAGCACGCCGAGTGCATCGGGTGCGGGGCATGCGTGGCGGCCTGCCCCAACGGGGCGGCGATGCTGTTCACTTCCGCCAAGATCAACCATCTGAACGTGCTGCCGCAGGGCGCGCCCGAGCGCGAGACCCGGGTCCTGGACATGGTGGCGCAGATGGACGAGGAGGGCTTCGGCGGGTGCACGCTCGCGGGCGAGTGCGCCACCGCCTGCCCCAAGGGCATCCCGCTGATGTCGATCACCGGAATGAACAAAGAGTGGCTGCGGGCTGCGCGCAAGGTGAAACGATAGGACGGGACACCCTGAAGACGTTCGCCGAAAGGTGCGGACGGGCGGGGCCGGGAGTGGTGCTCCCCGGCCCCGTCTCGCGCTTTTTCGCTCGCCAGGTGAACAGCACTGGACCCCTCGGCTGACCGGCCGGGCACCGGAATGTGGACGACCGGTACCGGTTCGCGCCGTTCAACATCCGCACATCCACTCTCCTGGCACAGGTCACGCGTAGGCCAACCGGCATAGGAAGAACAGGGGCGGCACATCGCATCGCTCCAACCGAGCTCCGCTCGCCGTCCCCGGCCCGTGACCAGGAGTAAGCCATGACCGGCGTACTGACCGTCGACCGTCCCCCGCAGCCCACGGCACCCACCCGTTACACCGTGGGACTCGCCCGCAACGAGGAGGACGTGCGCGCCGCCCAGCGGCTGCGGTACGACGTCTTCGCCGGCGAGATGGGGGCCCTGCTGTCCACCCCGCAGCCGGGTCACGACATCGACTCCTTCGACGCGTACTGCGACCACCTGCTCGTCCGTGAGGAGGTGTCCGGCCAGGTCGTCGGCACCTACCGACTGCTGCCGCCGGAGCGCGCCGCGGTCGCGGGCCGGCTGTACTCGGAGGGCGAGTTCGACCTCGGCAACATCGACGCCCTGCGTCCCAACCTGGTCGAGGTCGGCCGTTCCTGCGTCCACCCCGACCACCGCGACGGCGCCGTGATCAGCCTCATCTGGGCCGGCATCGCCCGCTACATGGTCGACCGCGGCCACGAGTGGCTGGCGGGCTGCTGCTCCATCCCGCTGGCGGACGGCGGCACGCTCGCCGCCGCGACCTGGGACCGCGTGCAGGCCAAGCACCTCGCCCCGGAGGAGTACCGGGTACGCCCGCTGCGCCCCTGGGAGCCGACCGCCCCCGCCCCCGCCGCGCGCACCGAACTGCCCGCCCTGCTGCGCGGCTACCTGCGCCTCGGCGCCATGGTGTGCGGTGAGCCCGCGCACGACCCGGAGTTCGGGGTCGCCGACCTGTACGTGCTGCTGTCGATGCGCCGGGTCAACTCGCGCTATCTGCGGCACTTCCTCTCCCTCGCCCCGGCGTGACGGACGGGGCGGCCATGAGCATCTCCTCCCTCGGTGCCGTCGGTGTCCCCACGGCGACCGCTCCCACGGCCGGCACACCGGCCGTCGTTCCCACGAGCCACGCGCCCGACGCGGGGACCCTCTGGCGGCCCAGCGCCCCCTGCTCCCCGCTCACCTGCATCGACGCGGCGGGAGCGACCAGAGCCCTGCCGCTGGCCGTCCTGCGGATCGTGGCGGTCCTGTCCCTGCTGATCGTCGGACTCCTGCTCATCCCGGTCGGCGGGCGGATACCCGCCGGCCTGGTCCGGCGCTGGAGCCGCTGGATCGTACGGGCCGCGGGGGTCCGGGTACGGATCGACGGCGGCGCGGCGTCGGACGGCGGGCTGCTGCTCGTCGCCAACCACGTCTCGTGGCTGGACATCCCGATGCTCGCGGCCATCCGCCCGGCCCGGATGCTCGCCAAGTCGGAGATCCGGGACTGGCCGGTGGCGGGGTGGCTGACCGCCAGCAGCGGCGCCCTGTTCATCGACCGGGACCGCATCCGCGCGCTGCCCGAGACGGTGGCCCGGATCGCCGGTGCGCTGCGCGCCGGGGAGGCGGTCACCGTGTTCCCCGAGGGCAGCACCTGGTGCGGTCGGGCCCAGGGCCACTTCCGCCGGGCCGCCTTCCAGGCCGCCCTCGACGCGGGCGTCCCCGTGCAGCCGGTGCAACTGCGGTACCGGTTCGCGCAGGGCGCGCCCACCACGGCGGCCGCGTTCGTCGGCCGGGACTCCCTGCTCTCCTCGGTGTGGCGGGTGGTGCGGGCACGCCGGCTCGTGGCCGAGGCGGAGGTGATGGAGCCGATCACGCCGGGCAGCGTCCTCGACCGCCGCTCCCTGGCCGAGGCAGCCGAGGCGGCGGCCCTGCCGGGCCGACACCACGCCCCGATCCCCGCACCGCAACGCGTGGTACCCCGTCCGGCGACGGGCGGCGTCGCACAGCCACCGGTTCCGGCGCCGTCGTGCGAGCCGCTGACGGCGTGATCCGGGCGAGGTAGGGATTCGCCCGCCCTGTCCCTCGCGGCGGCGACCCGGGCGGGCGGACCGTCCGCCGCGATGCGTCCGCCCGCGTCACCGCCGCGGTGTCGGGTTCGGCTCCCCGTACGGCGTGGCCCGGTCCTCCGGCGGCTGACCGCAGCCGCCGGCTCCGGCCGCACGCGGCATGCCCCGGGCCAGGTAGGGCGCGGTCGCGCCGTCTCGTGTCGGTGACCCGGGGGGGGGCGGACCGTCCGTCATGCGTCCGTCCGCGTCGCCGTCGTGGGTCAGGCACCGGTCTCCGTACCGCATCGCCCGGTCCTCCGGCTGGTCTCCGGCGGATCAGCGCAGCCTTCGGTCCCGGTCGTCGTGCGGGCCGCTCACGGCATGATCCGGGACAGGTAGGGCGCGGTCGCGCTGTCTCTGGCCTCGGTGACCCGGGCGGGTGGGCCCGCCGCCACGATGTGTCCGCCCGCGTCGCCGCCGCCGGGGCCCAGGTCGATCACCCAGTCCGCGCCCGCGACGACGGACATGTCGTGCTCGACCACGACGACGGTGTGCCCGGCGTCGACCAGCCCGTGCAGCTGGCGCATCAGCACCTCGACGTCGGCCGGGTGGAGTCCGGTGGTCGGTTCGTCGAGGAGGTAGAGCGTGTGGCCGCGACGGCCGCGCTGCAACTCGCTCGCCAGCTTGATGCGCTGGGCCTCGCCGCCGGAGAGCTCGGTGGCGGGCTGCCCGAGGCGCAGATAGCCGAGACCCACGTCGAGCAGGGTGCCGAGGCTTCGGGCCACGGCCGGGGTGTCCGCGAAGAAGTCCGCCGCCGCCTCGACCGTGAGGTCCAGCACCTGCGCGATGTTCCTCCCCCGGTACGTCACTTGGAGCGTCTCGGGGTTGTAGCGGGCCCCGCCGCAGTCCGGGCACGGCGCGTACGTGCTCGGCAGGAACAGCAGCTCGACGCTGACGAACCCCTCGCCCTGACAGGTCTCGCAGCGCCCGCCGGTCACGTTGAAGGAGAAACGGCCGACGCCGTAGCCACGCTCGCGCGCCTCGTCGGTGGCCGCGAACACCTTGCGCACGACGTCGAAGAGGCCGGTGTAGGTGGCGAGATTCGAGCGCGGGGTCCGTCCGATCGGCTTCTGGTCGACCGACACCAGACGGCCCACGCCCGCGAGTTCCTCGGTGATCTCGCCGATGAGCGTGGACTTGCCCGATCCGGAAACCCCGGTGACGGCGGTGAAGACGCCGAGCGGGAACTCGGCGGTCACCCCCCGCAGGTTGTGCCGCGTGACCGGGCCGACCTTCAACTGGCCGTGCGGGACCCGCACTTGGCGTACGGCTGCGGGGGAGTCGTCGAACAGGAAGCGGGCCGTCGCCGAGTCCTCGACGGCAGCCAGCTCCGCCACCGGCCCGCTGTGCAGCACCCGACCGCCGTGCTCACCGGCCCGCGGCCCCACGTCGACCAGCCAGTCGGCGCCGCGCATGACGTCGAGGTGGTGCTCGACCACGAACACCGTGTTCCCGGCCGCCTTCAGCCGCGCCAGCACCCGCAGCAGCGCCTCCGTGTCCGCCGGGTGCAGCCCCGCCGACGGCTCGTCGAGGACGTACACGACACCGAACAGCCCCGACCTGAGCTGGGTCGCGAGCCGCAGACGCTGGAGTTCGCCCGCGGACAGGGTGGGCGTGGCGCGGTCGAGGCTGAGGTAGCCGAGGCCGAGCTCGACGACGGGTGCGATCCGTGATCCGAGGTCCTCGGTGAGCACCCGGGCCGTCTCCGACGCCGCCGCGCCGCCCAGCGCCCCCGCCAGCTCGGTGAGGGGCAGCGCGGCCAGCTCGGCGATCGTCCGGCCGGCGAAGGTCACCGCCAGCGCCTCGGGCCGCAGCCTGCTGCCCCCGCACACCGGGCAGGGCGCGGCGGCGAGGAACCGCTCGGCCTTCGCCCGCAGTGTCTGGCTCTTGGAGTCGGAGAAGGTCTTCATCACATACCGCCGGGCGCTCATGTACGTGCCCTGGTACGGCCGTTGGATGCGGTCGGCGTCCCGCACCGGGTGGACGGTCACGACCGGCTGCTCGTCGGTGAACAGGATCCACTCCCGCTCATCGGCGGGCAGTTCGCGCCAGGGCCGGTCCACGTCGTACCCGAGCGCGTCGAGGATGTCGCGCAGGTTCTTGCCCTGCCAGGCGCCCGGCCAGGCGGCGACGGCGCCGTCCCGGATCGACAGCCCCGGGTCGGGGACCAGCAACTCCTCGGTCGTGCGGTGCACTTGGCCGAGCCCATGACACTCCGGGCACGCCCCTGCCGCCGTGTTCGGCGAGAACGCGTCCGAGTCCAGCCGCTCGGCGCCCGCCGGATAGTCACCGGCACGCGAGTACAGCATCCGCAGGGAGTTGGACAGGTTGGTGACCGTGCCGACCGAGGACCGGGACGTCGGGGCCGAGCGGCGCTGCTGGAGGGACACGGCGGGCGGCAGCCCCGTGATCTCGCCGACCTTCGGCGCGCCGACCTGGTGGATCAGCCGGCGGGCGTACGGCGCGACCGACTCGAAGTAGCGGCGCTGCGCCTCGGCGTAGATCGTGCCGAAGGCGAGCGAGGACTTCCCGGAACCGGACACCCCCGTGAACACGGTCACCCCGTCGCGCGGGATGTCGACGTCCACCCCCTTGAGGTTGTGCTCACGGGCGCCGCGGACACGGACGTACGGGTCGGGCGAGGAGTGCATGCGGCGAGGCTCCGGAAGGGACGCGAACGGGTGGGGGCAAACCCCGCGATTCTATGCGAACCCGGCGCGCCGGCCGGACGGACCACCTGATGTTCACGGCGCCGTCGGCTCACCCACACCGCTCGCCCATAGCCTCTCGCCCGTCACTTTTCCTACTGAGGAGTATTCGTGAGCGCTTCCGCTCTGAGCACTCTCACCGCCGCGCTGCTGATGGTCACGGGCGCCTCCGCCCCGCAGCCGGTCTCCGTCTCCGCGCGGGTGGAGACGCCCGCCGTGTACGACGACGAGGCGGGCGGCAACGCCGACGCCGACGACCCGGCCGTCTGGGTCGACCCCCACCACCCGGGCCGCAGTCTCGTCATCGGCACCCTCAAGGAGGCCGGCCTCGACGTCTACGACCTCGACGGCAGGCGCCTCCAGCACATCGCCGCCCCCGCGGCGCCCGGCGAGGAGGCGGCGCCGGGCCGCTTCAACAACGTCGACGTCGTCTACGGCTTCGAACTGGGCGGCAGGAAGACCGACCTGGCGCTGGTCAGCGACCGCGGCCGGGACCGGGTCCGGGCCTACGCGATCGACCCCGCCGCCGTGGCCGCGGGCAGGCCCCCGCTGAAGGACGTGACGGCGGCGAACGCGGCGCCGGTCTTCTCCGCGAGCGAGGCCGAGGTCGACGACCAGCGCACCGCCTACGGCCTGGCCGCCTTCAGCGCCGACGACAAGGCGTACGTGGTCGTGTCACGCCGTTCGGAGACCCGGGTACGACTGCTGCAACTGGAGGACCGGGGCGGCCGGGTCGGCTACAAGGCCGAGGACACCCTCGACCTGCCCGGCTCCTTCACCCTGCCGAACGGCCAGAGCTGGACGCCGTGCGCCGACCCCGGCGACCACGCGCAGGTCGAGGGCATGACCGTGGACCAGGAGAAGCACGTCCTGTACGCGGCCCAGGAGGACGTCGGGCTGTGGCGGATCGAGCTGGACGACGAGGAGTTCGACAAGCCCAGGCTGATCGACCGGGTGCGCGAGTACGGGACGCCGTGGACGTACGACGCCGAGGAAGAGGAGTGCGTCGTCGACACGGCCCACGACCCCGGCTTCGGCGGTGAACACCTGAGCGCGGACGCCGAGGGCGCCACGATCTACCACGCCGCCGACGGCAAGGGCTATCTGCTCGCCTCCAGCCAGGGCGACAACACCTTCGCCGTGTACGAGCGCCAGGGCCGCAACGCCTACCTCGGCTCGTTCGCCGTCACCGACGGCGCCGCCACCGACGGGGTGCAGCACTCCGACGGCGCCGCCGTGGTCAACGTCCCGCTGGGCCGGTCCTTCCCGAAGGGCCTGCTCGTCACGCACGACGGCGAGGCCACGCCCGCCGACGGGGACCGTGAGGGCACCAACTTCAAGTTCACGCGCTGGGACTCGGTGGCGGGCGCGTTCCCGAAGTCGCTGACGGTCGACACCAAGTCGTTCGACCCGCGCAACACGGACTGAGCCGTCGCACGGTCGCTCGCCCGGATCACCCGCCGGTGATCCGGGCGAGCCCGCGGTAGGAGTCCAGCAGCGCCGCACGGTCGTACGTACTGGTCGTCACCAGTACCTCCTGCGCACCCGTCTCCTTCAGCACCGTCTCCAACTCGTGCGCGACCTGTTCCTCCGTACCGGCGATGTGCCCGGCGAGGCCGCTTTCGAAGAAGCCGCGCTCCTTGTCGGTCATCGTCAGCGCCTCCGTGCGCTCGGCGGGCGCCAGCGGCGGGAAGGTGCCGTGCGTGCGCGAGTATGCCATCGCCCACGCCTCCGGCACGAGCAGCCGCCGGGCCTCCTCCGGTGTGGCGGCCACCGCGACGGTGCCGGAGATCACGACGTACGGCTCGGCGGCCCAGGGGGAGGGCCGGAAGTGCTCGCGGTAGTGGTCGATTCCGCGCCGCATCTTCTCCCGGTTCCTGAGATCACCGATGACCATCGGGAGCCCGACGCGGGCGGCGATGTCCGCGCCCTCGCCCATGGCCAGCACGAACGGCGGCACCGTCAGGCCCTCCGCGGGCCGTGCGTGCACCCCCGTCGGGGAGGTGCCCCGGAACCAGCCGAGCAACTCCTGGAGCCGGTCCGCGAAGTCCGCAGCGTCCCCCTTGTCCCGCCCGAGCGCCCTGCGCACCCCGTCGGTGAAACCGACGGACCGCCCCAGCCCCATGTCGATACGGCCGGGAAAGAGCGACTCCAGCACCCCGAACTGCTCGGCCACGACCAGCGGTTGGTGGTTCGGCAGCATCACCCCGCCGGTCCCGACCCGGATGGTGCGTGTCGCGCCCGCCACGGCGGCGGCCAGCACGGTCGGAGCCGACCCCGCCACGCCGGGCACGCCGTGGTGCTCCGAGACCCAGACGCGGTGGTAGCCCAGCGCCTCCAGCTCCCGCGCCAGCCGTACGGTGTCGCGCAGCGCCTCGGCGTCGGTGTGCCCCTCCCGGGTGCGGGAGCGGTCCAGGACGGAGAACCGGGTCCGGGCGATCACTGAGCTCATGCCCTGTTCAACACCGCGGGGCGCGCATGATTCCCCGGCGGGCGCCGGGGAGTCAGCCGACGGAGCGAAGCAGGCCGCGCTCGTAGGCCTTGACCAGGTGCTGCGGCACGAGGTGGCGGACGCCGTCGATCGTGACGGGTACGAGCTGCGGGGTGCTCGCCTTCCACTGGGCGCGGCGGTGGCGGGTGTTGCTGCGGGACATCTTCCGCTTGGGGACAGCCATGTCGGACCTCCTCGGTGAGTGAACGCCGAGAGGCTACATGAAAATGGTTCCCATTAATAAATTGGGGGGGGGTGCGGGAGGGGCTGTCCCGTGCGCACGCGCAGCCGCACCCGGCGGCGGAGCACGGAGCCCCCTTAGGGTGAGGGGTGTGACCGACAGCAATGAGCGCCCGCTCGCCGTGTTCGACCTGGACAACACCCTCGCCGACACGGCGCACCGGCAGCACTTCCTGGAGCGCACACCGCGCGACTGGGACGGCTTCTTCGCCGCCGCCCCCCAGGACCCGCCCATCGAGGAGGGCGTCGCCCTGGTGCGGGAGAGCGCCGAGGAGTGCGAGATCCGCTATCTCACCGGGCGCCCCGAGCGCTGCCGGCGCGACACCCTCGACTGGCTCGCGGCGCACGGACTGCCCGAAGGGCGGGTGCACATGCGGCGCAACGACGACCGCAGACCCGCCCGGCGCACCAAACTGGACACCCTGCACCGCCTCGCCCGTACGCGTGAGATCCGGGTGCTGGTGGACGACGACGAGCTGGTGTGCGAGGACGCCGAACGCGCCGGCTTCACCGTCGTACGGGCACGCTGGACCGCCCCTTCCGCCGCGCTGAAGGTGGCGCAGGAGCGGGAGGGGCGGACCTGACGGCAGGTTCCCGGCGCGGCGGAAGCCGCTATTCGGATTCCTCCAGCCGGAACCCGACCTTCATGGTCACCTGCCAGTGCGCGATGTCGCCGTCGTTCAACTGGCCACGCACCTCGACCACCTCGAACCAGTCCAGGTTGCGCAGCGTCTGCGAGGCGCGCGCGATGCCGTTGCGGATCGCCTGGTCCACGCCGTCGGGCGAGGTGCCGACGATGTCCGTGACCCGGTAGGTGTGGTTCGACATGTGGGTGCTCCTCTCACACGCGTCACTCCACCGTGCCCCACCGCGGGGCATCGCGCGAGCCGTCCGTCAGCGCGCCACGCTCAGTGACAGCGCGAAGCGGCCCTCCGCGTCCGTCCACCAGTGCGCCAGCTCCAGCCCGGCCGCGGACAGTTCCGTGCCGACCCGCTCCTTGCGGAACTTCGCCGACACCTCGGTGCGCATCTCCTCGCCCGCCGCGAACTCGACGGCCAGGTCCAGCGCGGGCACCTTCACCGTCTGCGCGGTACGGGCGCGCAGCCGCATCTCGATCCACTCCTGGTCCGCGTTCCACATCGCCACGTGCTCGAAGGCACCGGGATCGAAGTCGGCGCCCAGCTCCCGGTCGATCACGGTCAGCACGTTCTTGTTGAACGCGGCCGTCACCCCGGCCGCGTCGTCGTAGGCGGCGACCAGGACCCGCTCGTCCTTGACCAGGTCCGTGCCGAGCAGCAGCGCGTCACCGGGGGAGAGCAGGGCCCGCACCGAGGCGAGGAACGCGGCGCGCTCGGCCGGCAGCAGATTGCCGATCGTGCCGCCGAGGAACGCCACCAGCCGGGGACCGGGCGTGTCCGGCAGGTCCATCCCGATGGTGAAGTCGGCGATGAGGGCATGCACGTTCAGGTCGGGCCGCTCCTCGACCAGCGCCTGCCCGGCCTGGGTGAGGGCGCTCTCGCTGACGTCCACGGGAACGTAGGTGTGCAGCCCGGTCAGCGCGTCGATCAGATGCCGCGTCTTCTCCGAGGAGCCCGAGCCCAGTTCGACCAGGGTGCGCGCGCCGGTGGCGGCGGCGATCTCGCCGGCCCGGTCGATCAGGATCTCGCGCTCGGCGCGCGTCGGGTAGTACTCGGGCAGTTCGGTGATCTTCTCGAAGAGCTCGCTGCCCTGCGCGTCGTAGAACCACTTCGGGGGCAGCGTCTTCGGTGTGCCGGTCAGGCCCTTGAGGACGTCGGCGCGCAGCGCGGCGTCGGTGGCGTCCTCGGGCAGGGTGCGGGTGAGAAGGAACGGACTCACGTGCGGGGCTCCTTCGGTGGTGCGGAGGGTGGTTCCGGGGTGTCGCCGGGGTCTTTGAGCGGGGTGAGCAGCACATCGGTGCCGCTCGCCGCGAGCAGGGTCCGGTCGGGGACCTCCTGCCAGTGCGGATCGTCGTCGTAGGGCTCGGAGGCCACGACGGTGCCGCCGCCGGGCCGGGTCAGATACCAGAGCGTGTCGCCCCAGGCCGTCGCGGCGATGGTCTCGCCGTTGGTGAGCAGCAGGTTGAGCCGGGAGCCGGGGGCCGCCTCCGCGACCTCCACGACCGTGTCGGCCAGCGCCTGCCCCTCCTCGTCGCCCGCGCGCAGCCGTGCGAGCACCAGCGCCCACACGAACGCCGAGTCGTTACGGGCCTCCAGCGACAGCAGGTCCACCGCGGGCAGGCCGGTCACGAGCGGCGTCAGCGAACCGGGCCAGCCCTTCACCGCGCCGTTGTGGCTGAACAGCCAGGCTCCCGCGGCGAACGGCGCCGCCGCGGCCTCCTGGTCCGCGCCCGGCACCGTGGCGTCCCGTACGGCGGCCAGCAGCGCGGTGCTGCGCACCACCCGCGCCAGATCGGCGAACGACGGATCCGCCCAGATCGGCCCGGCCCGGCGGTACCGCGCCGGAACCGGGTCCCCCTCGGCATACCAACCGACCCCGAACCCATCGGCGTTGACGGTCCCGTAGCGCTGCCGCCGAGGCGCCCACGACTGCTGGAACAGGCCGTGCGGGGGCGCCACGAGGAGCCGGCCGAGCGGCTCCCCCGGGCCCAGATACGCCAGGTGACGGCACATCAGATGTCCCCCGCCGAGCGGGCCGTGCGGAAGCCGGAGAAGATCTGCCGCCGGATCGGATAGTCCCAGTTGCGGAAGGTGCCCCGGCAGGCCACCGCGTCCACGGCGAACGAACCGCCGCGCAGCACCTTGTGCTCGGGCCCGAAGAACACCTCCGAGTACTCCTTGTACGGAAACGCCTGGAACCCCGGGTACGGCTCCAGATCGCTCGCCGTCCACTCCCACACGTCACCGATCAACTGCCGTACCCCGAGCGGTGATTCGCCCTTCGGATAACTTCCGGCGGGCGCCGGGCGCAGATGCCGCTGACCGAGGTTGGCGTGCTCCGGCGTCGGGTCGGCGTCGCCCCACGGGTAGCGCGTCGAGCGGTCACCGGCCGGGTCGTGCCGGGCCGCCTTCTCCCACTCCGCCTCGGTGGGCAGCCGTCGCCCGGCCCAGCGGGCGTAGGCGTCCGCCTCGTACCAGCACACGTGCAGCACCGGCTCGTCCGGCGGCACGACCTCGGTGACGCCGAAACGCCGCCTGAGCCACTGCTTGCCGTCCCGGCGCCAGAACAGCGGCGCCTGGATGGAGTGCTGCCGGATGTGCGCCCAGCCATCCGGCGTCCACCAGCGGTCGTCGTCGTAGCCGCCGTCCGCGATGAACGCCTGGTAGGCGGCGTTGGTCACCGGTGTGGTGTCGATGTAGTACGCCGGCACCTCGCGCCGGTGCGCCGGGCGCTCGTTGTCCAGCGCCCACGGCTCGGTCGAGGTGCCCATGGTGAACGGGCCGCCGGGGACCAGGACTTCGGACGGCCCCGTGAACAGGGGGGCCGGGTCCGGGTCGGGGGCGGTGAGGGCCTGCGGGCCCTTGCGGAGCTGATGGGTGATCAGCATGGTCTCGTCGTGCTGCTGCTCGTGCTGCGCGATCATCCCGAAGGCGAAGCCCGCCTCGGTGAGCCGCGTCCCGTGGAACGCGGTGCTCTCCAGGATGTCCAGGACCCGGCCGCGCACCTCGGAGGCGTAGTTCCGGGCCTCGGCCGGCGGCAGCAGCGGCAGCGAGGGGCGTGCGGCGCGCGGGTGCTCGAAGGCGTCGTACAGGCCGTCGATCTCGGGCCGTATCGCCTCCCGCCCGGCGACCGCCCGCAGCAGCCACTGCTCCTCCTGGTTGCCTATGTGCGCCAGGTCCCACACCAGCGGCGACATCAACGGCGAGTGCTGGGCGGTCAGGTCGGGGTCCTCGACACAGCTGGTCAGAAGAGTCGTCCGGGCACGGGCGGTGGTCAGGGTGGTCAGCGCCCGCTCGCGGAGAGTGTCGGCGTCGAAAGCGGGGTCGGTCATGTGCGGAAGTCCTTCCCGTGCAGGGTGCGGTCCGTGCCGTAGAGCTCGTCCAGCAGATCGTCGGCGGGGCAGCGGCCCCGTGCGACATAGCGGTCCCGGAACGCCGCCACCGCGTCCGTGACCTCCTTGGTGGCGCCCAGCCGGGGCAGGGCCTCCAGCGCCGCCGTGAAGCAGGTGTCCGCCACCTCCCGCAGTTCGGCGTCGGCGAGGCCCGAGCGGGCCGCGTCGATCCACAGCGGATTGAGCGGGGCGGGCAGCGGCAGCGCGCGCTCGGCCAGCGGCTTCACCGCCCGGTAGGCGGTCTCGGCCGCCTCCGGGTCGTCGAAGAGCGCGCTCGCCACGGCGAGCGGCACGATCCAGCCGTCTTCGCCGGGCTGGGCGTCGATCATGCGCAGTTCCAGATGGCCACGCGGTCTGACCGGCGGGAACAGGGTGGTGAGGTGGTAGTCCAGGTCCTCCTGGGTCGGCGGCCTGGGCGCTCCCGTTCTGGTCCACTCCCGGAACGACAGCCCGTCCGGGACGTCCCACGGGCCCTCGTCCTCCCGTCGTACGCACATCACCGGCGAGTCCACCACATGCCGCGCCCAGGCGGCCCGGGGGTCGCCGTCGAGCGCGGGAGCGCCGGCGCGGCCCGAGCCGATCTCCATCCACAGCAACTGCCGGGTGGAGAGCCAGCCGGTGGGCTCGCACCCGGCGAGCGGGGAGTTGGCGAAGGCGGCGACGAGAACGGCACCCAGATGGTGCGCCAGCCACCAGCGCCGCCCGTGCCCGAGCGGGCCGGGCTCCTCGTAGCCGGCGTCCAGGCACACCTGTACGGATGCCGAGGTGCACATCATGGCGCGGCCGGCCGGGCCGACCCGGTCCAGACAGGCCTCCATCGCGTCATAGCGTGGCTGACGCAGGAACCGGCGCGGCGTGTGCCAGGGGTCGTTGCCGATGCCGACCAGACCGAGACCGTGGTCGCGCAGTACCGCGCGCGCGGTGTCGAGGTCGGCGGAGACGGTACCGATGCACTCCATCAGTGAGGCGGCGGGCGGCGAGCTCAGTTCCAGCTGGCCGCCGGGTTCGACGGTGAGCGCCGACCTCAGAGGCACGGTCCGCAGTGCGGCGTAGGCCGCTTCGAGTCGTTCGGATGTGACGGGGAGCCGCGGGTCGCGCAGCTCATGGACGAGCCATTCCACTTCCACCCCGAGGGTGCGGGGCGGGCCGGTCTTGAAGCAGATGCCCCTGACGAGGGCCTCCACCTCGGCTTCGGCGACTGCGGTGCGGGGTCGCTCCGTACAGTCGCTCGGCGAATCGGACATGTCTGGATCCTCCTGAGAGTCCACGATGCCACCGACCGCGGGATCTTGCGGGTCGGGACGGCACACTCGTCCCACCCAAGACGTTCTCGTCGCATCGCACAAGAGTGCGTACTGGCCCGTTCCGGGTCGGTAATATCCGCTCTCCGAAGCGTTGGCAGGGGCTTTCCCGGTCGTTCTCGAACGGCGGCGCGGTCACGGAAACTCTGTTGCACCGCTGGACCAGGATCGCTCAGGATTCCGCTGTGAGCACGACGGGGGAGATCGCACCGCAGCGAGGCGGTCGTACGGTCATGGCGCGCACGGGGGTGGCGCCATGAGCGCACGTCTGCGCGGTATCGCGCAGCAGACGGAACAGATCGTGGCGGCGGGCACGTACCGCGCGCCGGACGGCCGTGAGGTCTCCGTCGCCGAGGCGATCGGGTCGGCGCGGGACGGCACGCGGATGTACGGGCCGGACCCGCTGCCGGCGCCCCCGCTCCCGGCGGTGGCCGAGACGTTCTTCGAGGTCACGGAGGAGAGCAGCCTGGAGGCGGCGCACCGCCTCGGCGGCCGGACCGCGGTCCTGAACTTCGCTTCGGCCCGCAACCCCGGCGGCGGCTTTCTCAACGGCGCCCAGGCCCAGGAGGAGGCCCTGTGCCGCGCCTCGGCGCTGTACACCTGCCTGCTCGGCGCCCGCGAGTTCTACGACCACCACCGCGCCCACCGCGACCCGTTCTACACGGACCGCGTCATCCACTCGCCCGGCGTACCCGTCTTCCGCGACGACCGTGGCCGCCTGCTGGACGAGCCGTACACCGTGGGCTTCCTGACCGCCGCGGCCCCGAACGCGGGCGTCGTCCGGCGTACGGCACCGAACCGTGCCGCCGAGCTGCCCCGCGCCCTGGCCACCCGCGCCGAGCGGGTGCTGGAGACGGCCGCCGCGCACGGGTACCGGCAGCTGGTGCTGGGCGCCTGGGGCTGCGGGGTGTTCCAGAACGACCCCGCGCAGGTGGCGGAGGCGTTCCGGGCGCTGCTCGGGCCCGGCGGACGGTTCGCCGGGGCCTTCGAGCACGTCGCGTTCGGCATCCTGGACCGCACGCCGGACAGCCCGGTGCGGGCGGCCTTCGTGCGGGCGTTCGTGGAGCGTCAGGTCCAGCCGTAGCGCTGGTGCAGCCGCTGCCTGACCAGATTGAACCGGCCGCGGTCCAGGGCGCACGCCTCCCGGCGCATGCCCTGCTCGTGCAGCCGCAGGATGCGGTCCACGTCCACCCAGGAGTCACGGCCGGACCGGTCCCACGGCCCGCTGCCGATCGCCACCCACTCACGGTCCCCGTCGTGCCGTTTGCTGGAGAGCTGCACGGCCAGGAAGGTGCCGCCGGCCTCGCGGGCGACGACCAGCACCGGGCGGTCCTTGCCCCGTCCGTCGTTCTCCTCGAAGGGGACCCAGGTCCAGACGATCTCCCCGGGGTCGGGGTCGCCGTCGTGCGCGGGGGAGTACTCGGTGCGCACCCTGCCGACCGCGCGCGGGTCGGCCTCGGTCGTGGCGGTGGGGCCGAAGCGGCCCGGGACGTTCTCGTCGGTAAACGTGCTCACGGGGGCACACCCTAGGGGCTGCCCCCGTGAGCGCCGCGCGAAGGGTCACTTCTGCTCTGTCGGCGCCTTCCGCGTCAGCTCGCCCAGCGGCGAATCGGCGTCCGGCGCCTCGCCGTTGTGGTTCGGTGAAGCGAGCAGCCGGCGGGCCTGGCCCCGTGCCGCGCCCGATCCGGTCCGTGCCGGTCACCGGACGGGCGAGCGAGCGCTGACTGGGTCTCAGGCGACGGGCGCCGGCACCGATTCGCCCTGCTGCGGCGGCCACAGCTCGTGCCAGCGCAGTTCGGTCTCCAACTGTGCGGCCAGGGAGATCAGCAGGGGTTCGCTGTTCGCGGGCCCGAGCAACTGGCCGCCGACCGGCAGTCCGTCGACGAAGCCGGCGGGGACGTTGACGCCGGGCCAGCCCAGCACGTTCCAGGGCCAGGCGTAGGGGCAGGCGGCGATCATCGCGCGGTCGGTGGCGAAGCCGCCGAGGCTGAGCATGGCGCCGATGCGGGGCGGGGGAGCGGCCGTCGTGGGGGCGAGGACGACGTCGTAGGACTCGTAGAACCTGCCGATACGGCGGTGCAGGACCGCTTCCGCGCGCCGGGCCGCCCGCAGCGGAGCCCCGCCGAGGAGCCGGCCCAGGCGGGCGGCGCTGCGGGTGCGCGGGTCGAGCAGCGCGGGGTAGGGCACCTCGTCGGCCCACTCGGCGATCCCGGCGGTGGCGCGCGGGACGAAGGTCAGCCCGATCTGACCGTACGGCGGATCGGCCTCCTCCACGTGGTGCCCCAACGCGCTGAGTTTCTCGGCGAGTTCGACGATCCTGGCCCGTACCTCCGGCCGCAGTCGGGCGGGCAGGGCGGTGAACGGCGGCTTGAGGGAGAGCGCGATGCGCAGCCGTCCCGGCTCGCGGCCGACGGCGCCGGAGGCGTCGATCGCGGGCGGCCGGTGGGGATCGAGTTCGTGGTTGCCGGTGGCGGCGTCCAGCAGGAGCGCGGCGTCGGCGACCGTACGGGCGAGGGTGCCGTTGACGGTGATGCCCTTGAAGGACTCGCCGCGTGGCCAGGTCGAGACACGGCCGCGCTGCGGCTTGATGCCGATGAGATGCGTCCAGGACGCGGGGATCCGTACCGAGCCGGCGCCGTCGGAGCCGAGCGCGGCGGGCACCAGACCGGCGGCCACGGCCGCCGCCGAACCGCCGGACGAGCCGCCGGGCGTGTGGTCCCGGTGCCACGGATTGCGGGTCGCGCCGAACGCGGGCCCCTCGGTGAACGGCCACTGCCCCAGCTCACAGGTGTTGGTCTTGCCGACGATCACGGCACCGGCCGCCCGCAGCCGCCGTACCGCCTCGCCGTCCTCGGCGACGGGCGGGAACTCCCCGCCGCAGCCGAACGCGGTCGGCTCTCCCGCCACGTTCATGTCGTCCTTCACCGCGACCGGAACCCCCAGCAGCGGCCGCCGCCCTCCGGCGGCGAGTTCCTCGTCGGCGGCCTTCGCCTCGGCGAGCGCCGCCTCGGTCCGCACCACGCGGAAGGCGTTGAGGGAATCCTGTGTCGCCTCGATCCGTGCGAGCGCCGCGGCAACGAGGGCCCGCGACGTCACCTCCCCGTCGGCCAGCGCACGGGCGGACTCGGCGAGGCCTACGGCACGGTCGGGTGTCATACGGGGCACCTCCGGGACGACGTTGTCTACCGAACGGTAACGTCAGTTGGGCCGGCCGCGGAACGTTTTCGCCGGTGCGGCTCCGAGGTTCACCACAGGTTTCTCCCAGGTCCCTCCTCCTCGTGCGCGAACCATTGACGCGTCCCGACCCCACCCCTACCTTCTGATCGAATTTCCGAACCATGTTCGATATCACGAACGCGATGCATGCCCCTGTGTTCGGAACTGTTCCCTTGAGCCGTAGGGAGAGCCGCCCATGACCAGACGCCCCCCGACCCCGTCCCGCCGCACGCTGCTCCGCGCCATGGCCGTACTGCCCGCCTCCGCGCTGGTCCTGGGCGAGACTCCCGGGCTGCTCGGCACGGCCCTCGCCGCCGCACCGCCGAGCGGCTCGGCCACCCGGTACACCATCGTGCCGTTCCTGAACAGCGACGACGGGACCGTGAACGTCTACCAGTCGGACGACGCCACCGACTTCCGCCTGGTCCGGGCCTCCGCGTACACGCCGCCCGCCAACCGCATCCGCGACGCGAGCATCCTCAAGCACACCGACGGCTCCTACTACGTCACCTACACGACCCACACCTGGCAGGACACCAGCACCACCATCGGCTTCGCGCGCAGCGCCGACCGGGTCAACTGGACGTTCCTGTACGACCACACGGTCCCGATCGCCGGTCTGTCCCGCGCCTGGGCGCCGGAGTGGTTCGTCGACGGCGACGGCAGCGTGAACGTCATCGTGTCCTGCTCGACCACCGACGACGAGTGGATCTTCACCCCGTATCTGCTGAAGGCCACGAATTCCGCGCTGACGGCCTGGAGTTCACCGGTGGCGCTGTCCGGCATCGGTGCGAACCACATCGACACGTTCGTGGTGCGGACCGGCTCCACGTACCACGCCTTCACCAAGAACGAGACGACGAAGTACATCGAGTACGCCACGGCCTCCGCGCTGACGGGCCCCTACACGATCTCCCGCACCGGCGACTGGGCCGGCTGGGGCAGCTACCGCGAGGGTCCCGCGCTGGTGCAACTCGACAACGGCGCCTGGCGTCTGTTCTTCGACGGCTACGGCGACGGGACCTACTACTACAGCGACAGCCACGACACCTTCGCCACCTGGACCGCGCCGGCCGCCCTGCCGGCCGTCTCGGGAACCGCCCGCCATTTCACGGTCGTCAAGGAGACCGTATCGGGCGGTCCGGCCCTGACGAGGAACGTCACCCGCTCCTTCCGGTCCGTCAACTACACCAGCCGGTACTGGCAGTCGCAGTCCTTGCTGCTGAACCTCCCCGTGGTCAGCGGCTCCAGCACCACCGCCGAGAAGCAGGCGTCGACCTTCACGGTCGTGGCCGGCCTCGCCGACGCGAACGGCTGCTCGTTGCGCGACTCGTCCGGGCGCTACCTCCGCCACTGGGACTTCCGCGCCCGCTTCGACGCCGACGACGGCACGTCGACCTTCGCCAAGGACGCCACGTTCGTCGCCCGTACCGGCACGGCGAGCGGTTCGATCCGCTTCGAGTCCTTCAACTACCCGGGGTACTACCTGCGGCACTACAACTACCAGCTGCGGGTGGAGCGGACGGACGGGACGGAACTGTTCCGGCAGGACAGCTCGTTCCTGCCGGTCACCGCCTGGGCCTGAGCGGAGGCGGCGACGGCGGCCGTTCGGCTGCGTGGCCGCCAGTTGCCCAGGTCGTCCCGGCGCAGCAGCAGGACCTCCGCCCATGTCTCGTCGAGGGGCGTGTAGGAGCGGGCCCGTCGTTCCACGGGGGTGTCGGCCAGCCGGGCCGCGAGCTGTCTGGCGTGATGCTCGTCCCGGGCGTCGCGCACGACGTAGAAGTGTTTGACGAGCCGATCCGTACCGGTGCAGAGGCGGAAGCCCACCATCCACAGATGATCGATGAACAAGAGACCGCTCCCTTCCTTCGGCGGTCGATGTGCGTCCTTCGTTCCCAGGTCCGAGCCCTCACGCTAATGACTGGCCGAAATCCGGCACCAGGGGCTGGATCGACAAAGACCAACGGATTCTCGCCACGGCTCTGACGTGGGAAGTTGTTGTCCTCGCGGCTTTTGGCGAGGGTGTTGGCATTGGCTGGATCGCGTCTATGGTGGATGCCATGCACACCGTTGCGGTTCTCGCGTTGGACCGGGTGCTGGCCTTCGATCTGGCGGTCCCGGTCGAGGTGTTCGGATGCGTACGGCTGCCGGACGGCCGGCAGCCGTACCAGGTGCGGGTCTGCGGGGTGGCGCCCGAGGTGGACAGCGGCACGTACCTGGTGCGGGCGCCCTGGGGACTGGAGGCGCTGGCCGACGCGGACACGGTCATCGTGCCCGGACGGTTCGACTACGGCAGCCCGCCGCCCGAGAAGGCCCTGGAGGCGCTGCGGGCGGCGGCGGCACGGGGCAGCCGGATCGCCTCGATCTGCTCGGGGGCGTTCACCCTCGCCCAGGCGGGCCTCCTCGACGGTCATGCCGCGACCACGCACTGGATGGCGACCGGTCTGCTGGCCGAACGCCACCCGAAGGTGGAGGTCCGCCCTGACGTGCTGTACGTCGACAACGGGCGGCTGCTGACATCGGCCGGGGCGTCCGCGGGACTTGACCTGTGCCTGCACATGATCCGGCAGGACCTGGGCTCCGCGGTGGCGGCCGACGCCGCCCGTCTGATGGTGATGCCGTTGGAACGCGAGGGCGGGCAGGCGCAGTTCATCGTGCACGAGCAGCCCCCGGTGCCCCAGGGCTCGGTGATCGAACCCGTGCTCACCTGGATCGAGGAACATCTGGGTCAGGAACTGTCCTTGGAGAGCATGGCGGCCCGATCCGGGCTGAGCGAGCGGACGTTCAGCAGGCGGTTCCACGAACAGACCGGCACCACGCCTCTCCAATGGCTGTTGCGCGCCCGCGTCCGCCGGGCCCAGTACCTGCTGGAGACCACCGATGACCCGGTCGAACGAGTGGCGCACCAGGCCGGGTTCGGCTCGCCCACCGCTTTCCGTGAGCGCTTCAAGCGGGTGACCGGGACCACGCCGCACGGCTATCGCGCCGCCTTCCGCGGACGCGGCGCGGCGGCCTAGCCCCGGTCGGCTTCGCGCGTGCCGGACCCGCGTCTTCCCTCACGCCCCCTCGGCAGTGAGCCGGCCGATTGCCCGGATGACCTGCCGTCGGGTGGCCAGGCGCCGGGCGAGGAATGCCATCACCCGGTTCATCCGCCCCGCGATGACGCTGGGTGGCGGGTTTCTGCGGTCCAGGGTGGCCAGCGCGGTGCGGACGACGTCGGCGGGCGAGGCGAGCTTCGTCCCGCCGGCGGCCTGCGTCGTGCCCACGACATCGAAGAACTCCGTCCGGGTGGCGCCGGGGGAGAGGGCCAGCACCCGCAGACCGGTGCCGCGCGACTCCTCCCACAGCGCCTCGGTGAGGCTCAGCACGAACGCCTTGGTCGCCCCGTAGAGCGCCATGCGCGGGTTGGGCTGGTAGGCCGCCATGCTCGCCACATTGACCAGCACCCCGCGTCCCGCCGTGCGCAGTTGCTCGATGAAGGCGCGGCTGATGTCGGCGACCGCGGTCACATCGACGGCGATCTCCTGCCGCAGCCGTACCGGATCGGCCCGATGGAAGGGGCCGAAGCTCCCGAACCCGGCGTTGTTGATCACGCTGGTGACCCGCAGACCCAGGCGGTCCATCCGTGCGGCCAGCTCCTGCCCCGGGTTGTCCGTGGCCAGGTCCATCCCCACCACATGGACCTCCACCCGGTGGTCCGCGCGTAGTTCGGCGGCCAGTTCCTCCAGGCGGTCCTTGCGGCGGGCGACCAGCACCAGGTCGGAGCCGCGGGCGGCGAGCCGGCGGGCGAACTCGGCGCCCAGGCCGGCGCTGGCGCCGGTGATCAGTGTGGTCTGACCGTGGTAGTCGACGGGTGGCATGGGGTGTCCTCTTTTCAGCCGCTGCTTTCCTGGCAGTTAATGCCAAGTAGGCGGTCGCTGTCCAGAGGGGTAGCCTGAAGTCCATGACGACTTTGTGGGACCGTTCACGGCAGGTCGCCGTCGAGGCGATCCTGGACACGGCGGTTCGCCTGTTCACCGAGCAGGGGTACGAGCGGACGACGATCGCGCAGATCGCGCGGGAGGCGGGGATCTCGCAGCGTTCGCTGTTCCGCTACTTCGGCACCAAGGAGGACCTGGTCTGCGGGGACCAGGAGGCGCTGGGCGAACTGCTGCGGCGGACCGTCGAGCAGCAGCCCGCCGAGGTCTCCCCGTGGGACGCCCTGCGCGCCGGATTCGAGGCCGCCCTGACGGCCGACCATAGCCCGGAGCGGGTGCTGGAGCTGTCCCGCCTGATCTTCGACACGCCTTCGCTGCGTGCCCGCTATGTCGAGAAGCGTCTGCGCTGGCAGGCCGAGCTCGTCCCGGTCGTCCAGGCACGGTTGGGTCCCGGGCCGGGCGCCGCCCCTGATCCGCGGGCCCAGGCGATCGTCGCGACGGTCTTCGCCTGCGTGGACACGGCGACCGAGCTATGGGCCCGGCATGACGGCCGCCTCGACCTGGCCGACCTGTACGACCAGTGCCTGGCGGCGGTGCGGGGTCGCGACTGAGGCGCGCGCCTCCCGCGGACGTTCAAAAGCGTTCGTGTGAACCGTGTACGCGTGCTCACTCAAGGGCGGAGCGCACGATCCGCCGCACGTCCGGGGTACTGTCCAGCTCCGCCCTGATCTCGGCCAGGCTCTGGGCGGCCAGCGCCTGATGCCATGACTCCTCCGCCCTGCGCATCGCCGCGTTGACGGCGCACATGCCCGTCGGGGCGGGCGACAGCTCCCCGATCCGGCCGCAGCAGCGGATCTCCGTGCAGTGGAAGAGGTGTGCGTCCCCCTCGATGGCCTCCACGACGTCGAGCAGGGTGATGTCCTCCAGCGGCCTGGCCAGGTGGAAGCCTCCGCGCGGTCCGGGTACGGAGACCACGAGCCCGGCGCGGGCGAGCTGCTGCAACTGCTTGTTCAGGTAGGACGCGGAGAGCCCGTGGGCCTCGGCGAGCCGGCCGCTGCCCACCGGGGCGCCGCCGATCATGTCCAGGTTGAGCAGTGTGTGCAGCGCCCACTCGACACCCTTAGCCATTCGCATATTACGGACATTACCTGTCCAGGTTGTCCGGGATCGAGCCCGGGTAAATCTTGACACTCAATATCCAGGATATGTAGTGTCCAGAATTAGCGAGGCGGGCTCTCGGGGACGCACCCACCAGCACGACCCCGGTGAACACGGCACGCGCACATCACGGCCCTCGCACCTCACAGCCCTTGCCCGCGCGGCCCCGGACCGCCGGGCGCCGGCTGGTCATCTCGGCTTCCAGAACGGAGAAGGTCATGAAGGACGTCCTGATCATCGGCGGCGGATTCGCCGGAGTGTGGACCGCGGCCGGAGCCGTCCGCGCCGCCCGCGAGGCAGGCGCAGGCGACGACGTACGGGTCACGCTCGTCAGCGCGGGCGACGACCTGGTCATCCGTCCGCGGCTCTACGAGGACGCCCCGGACGGCATGCGGGTCCCGCTCGACCGGGTCCTCGGCCCGATCGGCGTACGCCGTGTGACGGCCACCGTCACGGGCATCGACACCGGGGCGCACACCGTGCGGGCCCTGCGGCCCACCGGTGAGGAACTGGCCCTGTCCTACGACAAGTTGGTGCTGGCCACGGGCAGCCAGCTGGTGCGGCCCGGCTTCCCCGGCGCCCAGGACGTCTTCGACGTCGACACCCTGCCCGCGGCCGCCGCACTCGACAGCCATCTGCGCCGGCTGCCCGAGCGGAAGCCGTCCCCGGGCCGCTACACCGCCGTCGTGGTCGGGGCCGGCTTCACCGGACTGGAGCTCGCCACCGCCCTGGGCGAGCGGCTCCGAGGCATCGCGGACCGCGAGGGCGCGGCCGAGGACGTCCGGGTCGTGCTGGTCGACCTCGCCGAGGTCGTCGGCCCGGAACTCGGCGCGGTGCCGCGCCCAGCCATCCTCGACGCGATCGGCGAACTGAAGATCGAGCAACGACTGGGGCGCACCGTGACCTCCGCGACCTCCGCGGACGTCACCCTCTCGGACGGCGAGGTGATCCCCGCGGCGACCGTCGTATGGACGGCGGGCATGGCGGCGAGCCCGCTCACGGCCCAGATCCCGGCCGAACGCGACCGCCTCGGCCGGCTGGCCGTGGACGAGTACCTCCAGGTCGTCGGAGTGCCCGACGTCTACGCCGCCGGCGACACCGCGCTCGCCACCGCCGAGGCGGGCCACGCCACGACGCAGTCCTGCCAGCACGCCCTGCCGATGGGCAAGTTCGCCGGTCACAACGTCGCCGCCGAACTGTTCGGCCGGGCCCTGCTGCCCTTCACCCCTGACCCGTACGTCACCTGCCTCGACCTCGGCCCCGCCGGCGCCCTCTACACCGAGGGCTGGGACCGCCGGATCGCGCTCACCGGCCAGGAGGCCAAGTCGCTCAAGCAGCAGATCAACGCGGTCTGGATCTACCCGCCGGTCGACGACGCCGAGCAACTCCTCGACCAGGCGGGCCGCTTCTCCAACGGCTGAGGGCGGCCGTAGCCCACAGGCACCGCCTTTCTGCCGCACGCAGGTCAGTTGACGCGGATTCGGCCGCCCTGAATGTTGAACATGTGACGTATGTGGTCCAGTGGGAAAAGATGCGCGCTTTGTGGCTGTGTGGTGCTCTTGGTTGTGGAGGCTATGGCTGACCCCAGAGGAGATGGTGATATGCCTTCCATTGACAAGGCGATCCAGGACACGACCCGTGTGCGGACCGACCTCGAAGCGGCACTCGACCCCGCAGAGCCCGACGGCGTCTTCCGTGACAGCCGCGAGTGCGCCGCCCTAGCGCTGCTCTCCGCAGACACCAAGCTGCTGCTCTCGCCGCCGACCCCTCGCCCGAAGAAGGGCTGAGCGGACGGAACGGGAGCGACTGAATGGAGCAGTCAGGCACTTCGGCCCTCTTGCAGGGCGCGGTGCGGGACCTTGCGTCCGACGTGGTCTCCGCCCTTCGGGGCGGGGACCACGTGCGCATGTCCGGCACGGAGACCATGAACGACGTAGAAGCGGGCCTCGCCCTCGCGGCGGTCAGGGTGCTGGGAGCGGATCTGCTGCTGCCGCACGTGCTTTTCCCGACTCCGCCCGCCCCGGAGGCAGTTGCCGTCTTCCGCAGGACGGTGGAGGCCTTCCCCCCGCGCCCGGACGCGGCACCCACCGTCCGGTGGAGCCACTGGGCCATGCGCCGCACCCTGCTGCGGTTCGACACACCTCACGACACACCTCTCGGCGGACCGCCCGCCGGAACCGACGACACCGAACCGGACGCGGGCTGGCTCGCCGAGGCACCCTGGCAGATGCTGACGCACCAACTCGCCGTCCTGGCCCCCCTCGCCGTCCGCGGCGAGGACAGCGGCGTGGTCCGAGCGGCCCGGCAGCGACCGGTCGACGTGGCCCGCGGCTTCGTACGGGCCGTACGGCGCAGGGACTGGCAGCAGGCGGCCGGAGCCGGGCGCTGGCTGACCCTGCTCGACGGGGTGCCCGACACCCTCGGCCTCGAAACCGGCCTCGACTTCGTGGAGTTGATGGGCGGGACCGATCCGCGGGTGGCCCTCCAGGTACAGGCGGCGCGGGTCATGCGGGCGGCCGGAGCCCTCGTATGACCGCCCTGGGCGCGGACGAGATCCGGGAGGTGGGAACGGCCGCGTTCGCCTGGCTGGCCGCGCACCGCGGCGACTTCGCGCTCGGCGAGGACGCGCTCACCGCCGAGGGGCAGGTGGACGCCACCTGGAAACCGCTCGGGGAACTCGCCCAGACCTGCCACAGCGTCCGCACCCACCTCCCGCCCTCGGACCCGCTGCATGTGTGCGCCTCGGACCTGCTGCGGTTCGCCTGGCAGCAGACCGGCCGGGGCGAACTCTTCGTGAGACTCCAGCGGTTGGAACCTTTCGCGACCTACCCCCTGGAGGTCTATTCCGTCTTCGCCGCGGCCGGGCTGCGGCACTCCGGGTACGAGGCCGCCGCCGCCACGACGGCCCGTACCCGGGGCTGGCGGTTCACCGAACAGGAACCCACGCGCCAGCTCGGCGTCCTCAAGGCCGAGCGGCGCAGCGGCATCGACCGCACGGACGAGTCCGAACCGGTGCTGCGGCGCACCTGGCTGGGCGGACTGCCCGAACCATGGACGTTCGAGCGCTCCTCGGGATACGCGCTCACCCACGTCGTCTTCCACCTCACCGACTGGGGCCGGGAACCCGCGGGCGTACCCGCGGACCTGGCCGCCTATCTGAACCACTGGCTGCCGTCCTGGCTCGACTCCTGTCTGGACGCCGGGATGTGGGACCTGAGCTGCGAGTTGCTCGTGGTGGCCGCGAGCCTGCCGGACCCGCCGGCCCTCGCGGCCTTCCAGGACGCCTGGCGCCGGATTGCGCGGGCCCAGCACGAATCGGGCGCGCTCCCGCAGGATTCCCGCGAGATCGCCGGAGCCGAGGCGGACTTCCTGCACTGCTACCACTCCACCCTGATGGCCGCCTTCGCGGCGGCACAGACCGTCAAGCGCCTCACCGGCGACGCCGACGAACCCACCGACGGCCACGGATCGCGCGTGGGCGGCACGCGAACCAGCCGCAGCGGACAAGGAGTGCCCGGATGACCGACACCCGTCTGATGCACACCGTCGGCGTCCGCGCCCTGGAGTGGCTGTGGGCCCACCGCGACGGATTCCGGCTGGAGCCCGACGTCGACCCCGAGATCGGCTTCCTGGAGCGCTTCAAGCCCGTCGGTGAACTCGCCCTGATCTGCCGTGTGCTGTTCCGCGAGGGCGTCGCCGGCTCCCGGCAGGCCGACCTCGCGCGCCGGCTCCTCGACCACACCTGGCGGCACACCCTGGACGGCGGCCGCATGCTGGTGCGGGGCCAGCGCGTCGAACCGATGTCGCCGATCCCGTTCGAGGTGTACCTGCCCTACAAGGAACTCGGCTACAGCGAGCCCGAGGTGGAGCGGGCCACCGTCCTCTACCACCGGCTCGAAAGCTGGTCCGCCCTCGAACTGGACCCGACCCGACGCCTGGGACTCGCCGCGTTCCAGCGCCGCTTCGGGCTCACACCCCGCCCGCCCGAGTCGGACCTCGTCGCCCCCACCTGGCTGGCCCGGACCCCCGAACCCTGGACGGTCGGCGGCCACATCGCCTACGACGTCACCCACACGGTGTTCCACCTCACCGACTGGGGCGAGCACCCCGAGAACCTGCCGCCGGACATCGCCGACTACCTCGCCACCTGGCTGCCGGTGTGGATCGACGACTGGCTGGACCTGAAGCGCTGGGACCTGCTCGGCGAGCTCCTCGTCGTCGACGCCTGTCTGCCGCGCCCCACCCTCGACGAACGGGCCTGGGAAGGCTTCGCCGCCGCGCAGCAGCCCAACGGGGCCATGCCGGCCGTACGGACGATGCCGGAGGGCGAGCCCGACGAGGTGTTCGACATCGTCTACCACCCGACGCTGGTCGCGGCGTTCGCGTCGGTGCTGGCCACCTCGCGTGCCCTCGCCGAGCTGACGCACGCGACCACATGAGCGCCGGCCTCCTGCCCTGGCCGGGCACCGACGACGACAGTGATCACAGCCGTGCCCGCGGCCCCGTCGAGGACGAGGACGCGCTGCGGGACCGGCTGGCGGCCGCCGTGGACGCGGTCGACGCACCCGACGTGGTCTTCGCCGTCTCGCGGTCCGGCCGCCGCTTCCTGCGCTGCGGCGGCACCGCCCCGCACCGGCCGGTCCCCCGGCAGGACCTGCGCTACGAGATCGGCTCGGCGTCGAAGACGTTCACCGGACTGCTGCTGGCCCAGCTCATCCAGCGCGGCCTGCTGACCGGCGGTGAGCGGGCCGTCGCCTGTCTCGCGCCGGGCCTGCGGACCGACGCCGATCCGGTGACGCTGGCCCACCTGGTCACCCACACGGCCGGGCTCCCCACCCTGCCCGGTGACTTCTATCTGCGGGCACTGCCCGTCTGGCGCACCAACCCGTACGGCAGCTATCCGGCCGAGCGGGTCACCGGCGCGTTCCTGCGGCACCGCCCCCGGCACCGGCCCGGCACCCGCTGGCAGTACTCCAACTTCGGTGTCGCCGTGCTCGGTCACGCCGTCGCCGCGGCGGCCCGCACCCCGTGGGCGGCACTGCTCGGCGCCCATGTGCTGCGTCCGCTCGGCCTGACCGGCGTCGCCCTGCGAGCGGCGGACCCGAAGGCAGACGCCGTCGGCCACGGCAAGGACGGGCACAGCGCCACGCTCGCCTTCGACGCCGGGGGATTCGAGGCGGCCGGCGCCGTCCGCGCCACACCGCACGACCTGCTCACGTTCCTGGAGGCCCACCTCGACCCGGCGGGCTCCCCGCTGGCCGGGGCGCTGCGGGCGGTTCGGACGCCCGTGCTGCGCCGCGGGCTCGGGCACCGGCATGTGCACACGGTGGCCTGGTTCCGGCACCCCACGAACGGCGGGCCGATGTACTTCCACAGCGGGGCGACCCTCGGCCAGCAGGCCTTCCTGGGTTTCCGGCCCGACACGGGCACGGCCCTGGTCGCGCTGTGCACCCGCCGCTTCCGGGCCCGCGACTCCTTCGTCGCCACCGCGTACGGCTTTCTCGCGGACGACCGGCAGCCGTGATCACGGCGGACGGTGCGGGGCCGGGCCCCGCACCGGATAGCCGTACGACTGCTCCCCGCGCCTAGAGCTTCTGCCACAGGGCCGGGGTGGCGCTCGGCGACCACCTGCCCTGCGCCTGGTGGGTCTGAATGCACTGGTAGCGCGCGCCCGCGTGGGTCACCGTGGCGCCCGCCTCGAAGACGCGGCCCGCGGCCCAGCTGACCGCTGTGCCGTTGTCCTGCGGGGCGGGAGCTCCGGACTGTGCGGCCGCGGTCTTCAGGACCAGCCCGAAGTCGCTGAGGATCGGGTTGATCGGCTGGTAGAAGGTTCTGCCGCCGTTCGTGCAGTCACCCGAGCCGCCGGAGGTCACGCCCTGGGCCTGGGAGCCGGAGACGTACGGGCCGCCGGAGTCGCCGGGCTCGGCGCACACGGTGGTCTCGGTGACCCCGTCGACGGTGCCCTGGGAGTAGCTGACACTGGTGTCGTGCTGCTGGATGGTGCCGCAGTGCCAGCCGGTGGTGGAGCCAGAGCGGCAGATCGAGGCGCCGACGAGCGCCTGGACCGAGCCGGTGACCTGCGTGCGCTGGCCGCCCTCGCCCTTGACGTCGGCCGTGGCGGTCCAGTCGCTGTTGACGCTCACCCAGGACATGTCCTTGCCGGGGAACGTGGAGGCCTCGAACGTGCCCTGCTGGGCCATGTTGTAGCCGCTGGTCGAGTCGTCGGGGTCGCCGCAGTGGCCCGCCGAGGCGAAGCCCTGCTGGGTGTCCTTGGTGACGGAGAACCCGATGGAGCAGCGGGCGGAGTTCTCGATGTAGTACGCCTCGCCGCCGACCAGGTCCGCGAGCGGCCGCGGCCGCTGGGCCGACACCCGCACGCCCACGCCCTTGTTCCGGACGCCGGCGGCCTTGATGAAGGCGTTGGCGGCCGACCGCTTGGTCGCCTGGACGACGACGCGGTTCGTCGGTACGTCGACGAACCAGACCGGCGTGTCACGGGTGTCGACGCGGGTCGCGGCCTTGTCCAGCTTCTCCTTGACGGCTCGGAGGTCGCTCAGGGGCCGCTTGACCACGACGGCCTTGGCGCCCTGGGCCTCGATGGCGGACACGTCGTCGGAGTGGGTGGTCGCGACGGCGAGTTCGGCGGAGGTCGCTCCCCGCAGCCACGCGCCCGCGAAGCGCTGGCCCAGGGCGTTGCGCAGGCGACCCGCTCGGACGCCCGCCTCCGCCTCGTTGACCAGCCGCTCGCGCGCCTGCCCCGGCTTCAGCTTCAGGTCGCGCTCCATCGCGCGCACCACCGCGGCCGCCGGCCGGTCGGCGCCGAGCGTCTGCGCGGCCACGGACGCGGGTACCGGTGCGGGCGGCGGCGCGGCCGTGGCGGCCGTGGTGACGCCGGTGAGGACGAGGGTGCCAGCAGCGGTCAGGGCGGCGCGGCGGCCGAGCGCGGTATGTCTGCCGAGCATGCGATGTACCTCCAACGAGGACGAGGGGGAATCCGACCAAGTGGAGGCCTTGACAGAAAGACCTGAGTCAATGTCAGAAAAGATGATTTTTCGCGCTTTGGGAGGCGCCCCCGGCCGCCATGTCAGCCGACCGATGGAATGGGTACACCGGGCACCAGACTTTCATCATTCGTTTTCTTGAATCATTCGTGTTTGGAGAGGTAGGTTGTCGCCATGACCGCATCCCAGACTCCGACCCCCGCCGAGGAGCTCCGCGGTGCAGGCCTGAGGGTGACCGCCGCGCGTGTCGCGCTGCTGGACGCCGTCCGGGCCGGTGACCATCTCGGTGTCGAGGCCATCGCCTCCGGGGTGCGTGATCGCGTAGGGCATGTCTCCCTGCAAGCCGTGTACGAGGGCCTCCACGCACTCACCGCGGCGGGGCTCATACGTCGTATCGAACCTGCCGGGAGTCCGGCCAGGTTCGAGGGGCGTGTCGGCGACAACCACCACCACGTCGTGTGCCGGTCGTGCGGTGTCGTCGCCGACGTCGATTGCGAGGTCGGCGAGGCGCCATGTCTGACCGCGTCGGACGACCACGGTTTCGCGATCGACGAGGCCGAGGTCATCTACTGGGGCCTGTGCCCCGACTGTTCCACTGCCGGCAGTGCACCCCGAGCACTGTGATCCACCTAGTTCGGAAGGTTTCCCATGGCTGAGAACCCCGATGCGATCGTCACTGACGCGAAGACGGAGGGCACCGGCGGCTGCCCCGTCGCGCACGGTCGCGCCGCGCACCCGACGCAGGGCGGCGGCAACCGTCAGTGGTGGCCGGAGCGGCTCAACCTGAAGATCCTCGCCAAGGACCCGGTCGTCGCGAACCCGCTCGGCGCCGACTTCGACTACGCCGAGGCCTTCAACGCCCTTGACCTGGCGGCCGTCAAACGGGACATCGCCGAGGTGCTGACCACCTCGCAGGACTGGTGGCCCGCAGACTTCGGCAACTACGGCCCGCTGATGATCCGGATGGCCTGGCACAGCGCCGGCACCTACCGCATCAGCGACGGTCGCGGCGGTGGCGGCCGCGGTCAGCAGCGCTTCGCGCCCCTGAACAGCTGGCCGGACAACGGCAACCTCGACAAGGCCCGCCGTCTGCTGTGGCCGGTCAAGAAGAAGTACGGCCAGTCCATCTCGTGGGCCGACCTCATGATCCTCACGGGCAACGTCGCGCTGGAGACGATGGGCTTCGAGACCTTCGGCTTCGGCGGCGGCCGCGCCGACGTCTGGGAGGCCGACGAGGACGTGTACTGGGGTCCCGAGACCACCTGGCTCGACGACCAGCGCTACACCGGCGACCGCGAGCTGGAGAACCCGCTCGGCGCCGTCCAGATGGGCCTCATCTACGTCAACCCGGAGGGCCCCAACGGCAACCCGGACCCGATCGCCGCGGCCCGCGACATCCGTGAGACGTTCCGCCGCATGGCGATGAACGACGAGGAGACCGTCGCCCTGATCGCCGGTGGTCACACCTTCGGCAAGACCCACGGCGCCGGGCCGGCCGACGCGGTCGGCAACGACCCCGAGGCCGCCGACATGGAGCAGCAGGGCCTGGGCTGGAAGTCCACCTACGGCTCCGGCAAGGCCGGCGACGCGATCACCAGTGGTCTGGAGGTCACCTGGACCACCAAGCCCACTCAGTGGAGCAACGACTTCTTCGACATCCTCTTCGGCTACGAGTGGGAGCTGACCCAGTCCCCGGCCGGCGCCAACCAGTGGGTGGCGAAGGACGCGCAGGAGATCATCCCCGACGCGCACGACACGTCGAAGAAGCGTCTGCCCACGATGCTCACCACCGACCTCTCGCTGCGCTTCGACCCGATCTACGGCCCCATCTCCAAGCGCTTCCACGAGAACCCGGCCGAGTTCGCGGACGCCTTCGCCCGCGCCTGGTACAAGCTGACCCACCGTGACCTCGGCCCGAAGTCGCTGTACCTCGGCCCGGAGGTCCCGGCGGAGACCCTGCTGTGGCAGGACCCGCTGCCCCAGGCCGAGGGCGAGGCCATCGACGCCGCCGACGTCACGGCGCTCAAGGCCAAGATCCTCGACTCCGGCCTGACCGTCCCGCAGCTGGTCAAGGCCGCCTGGGGGTCGGCCGCCACGCACCGCGCCAGCGACAAGCGCGGCGGCGCCAACGGCGGTCGCATCCGCCTGGAGCCGCAGCGCGGCTGGGAGGTCAACGACCCCGACGAGCTCGCGCAGGTCCTGCGCACCCTGGAGAACATCCAGGGCGAGTTCAACTCCGGCGCCAAGAAGGTCTCCCTGGCCGACCTGATCGTCCTCGGTGGCTCCGCCGCCGTCGAGAAGGCCGCCAAGGACGCCGGTGTCGCCGTCGAGGTGCCGTTCACCGCGGGCCGTGTCGACGCGACCGAGGAGCACACCGACGTCGAGTCGTTCGCGGCGCTGGAGCCGACGTACGACGGCTTCCGCAACTACCTCGGCAAGGGCAACCGCCTGCCGGCCGAGTACCTGCTGCTGGACCGCGCCAACCTGCTCGCGCTGAGCGCCCCCGAGATGACCGTCCTGGTCGGCGGTCTGCGTGTGCTCGGCGCGAACCAGAACGGGTCGAAGCACGGTGTCCTCACCCAGACCCCGGGCAAGCTGACGAACGACTTCTTCGTCAACCTGCTCGACCTGGGCACGACCTGGAAGTCCACCTCCGAGGACCAGACCACGTTCGAGGGCCGTGACGCCTCCGGCGCGGTCAAGTGGACCGGCACCCGTGCCGACCTCGTCTTCGGTTCCAACTCCGAGCTGCGTGCCCTCGCCGAGGTCTACGCGAGCGACGACGCCAAGGAGAAGTTCGTCAAGGACTTCGTCGAGGCGTGGGTCAAGGTCATGAACCTGGACCGGTTCGACCTGGTCTGACCGTCCGGAGCATGACGGCCGGGCCGGCCCCTCGGGGGTCGGCCCGGCCGTTGTCTTCGGCACATTCACCGCACGCGCCGCACCTTTCACAGGAAGCACACCCCACCCCATCAACTCTTTAAAGTTCAACGGTTAGGGTCGCTCGCAGGTACGAGCACGGGAGACTCGGTGTGAGCGACGGCGACGTAGTGGTGATCGGCGGCGGCTATGCCGGCGTCCGGCTGGCGAAGCGGCTCGACGCGACCGCACGGGTCACGCTGGTGGACCGCAAGGAGGTCTTCTTCCACCGCATCGCCTCTTTGCGCGCCGGAGTCCGTCCGGACTGGTCGCACAGCCCCTTCATCCCCTACGACCGGCTGCTGAGCAACGGCCGCGTGGCCGTGGGCAAGGCCGTCCGCATCGACACCGGCGAACGTCAGGTGGTGCTCGGGACGGGGGAGCGACTCCCGTACGACGTGCTCGTGATCGCCACCGGCGCCGACTATCCCGAACCGGCCCGCTTCAGCGGCACCACCACCGACGAGGCCGTGAAGTCCTTCGTCACCCACCAGCAGCACATCGCGTCGGCCGAGCACGTCCTGATCGTCGGCGGCGGCCCCTCCGGCGTCGAGCTCACCGCCGAGATACGGCTCGCCCGGCCCGACGCCCGCGTCACGCTCGCCCACTCCGGGCCCGAGCTGCTGCACGCCACGGGCAGTGCGCGGGCCGGGCGCAAGGCGCGGACCTGGCTGGAGGCGCACGCAGTGGAGGTACGGCTGGACTCCTTCATGTCGCCGGGCAACGACTTCGGCACCTACCGGGACACCAGGGGCGCGATCATCGAGGCCGACCGCTCCTTCTGGGCCACCGGCACCACCCCCAACACGCTCTGGCTACGGCTGGCCGGACACGGGGACTGGCTGAACGGCACCGGACACGTCAAGGTCGACGAGGCGCTGCGCCTGCGGGGCCGGCAGGACGTGTTCGCGGTCGGCGACGTCAACGACGCCACCGACCTCAAGATCACCCCGGCCGCGCTCGCCCAGGCCGACCTGGCCGCCCACAACATCCGCGCCTACCTCAACAGCGCCGGCAAGCACCGCAGGCGGCCCCGCTTCTACCGGCCGATGCACCGCACCCCGCTCATCGTCCCGTTCGGCTCGGCCGACGGGGTGACCGTCCTGCCCGTGCCGGGCGGCGACGCCGCCGTCCTCGGTGGCCGTACCACCACCGTCGCCAAGGCGAAGACCCTCATGACGCCCTACATGCGACGCCAGCTCGGCTACACCGCCGCGTAGTCGCCCATCCGGGCCAGCATCGAAACCGGGCCCGCCGGGTACTCGAAGCCTTCATCCAGAAGGCCGGGTGGTGAACGGAGGCGTGATGACGCGGAACCCGGACAGGGCGACAACGACTCGGCGACCGGGATCTCCCGAGCTGCGCCCGGTGGTGGGCGGGCCCGATGTGCCGACCTTGGAACCGTTGCCGCCGAGCGCCCAGGAGCCGTCTCCCGACCGCAGTCAGGCGATTCTCGAAGCGGCCAAGCAGGTCGGCGCGCTGCTCAAGCGCGAAGGACACGCCTTCGCCCTGGCGGGCAGCGTCGCCGTGTACGCCCACGGCGGCAACGGCCGGCTGCGCCACGACGCCGACTTCTGCGTGCGCCGCTCGGACGCCGAAGCGGTGGCGGACACCTTGGCCGCGGCCGGTCTCGCCGTGCGTACGCCGCCGGAGGACTGGCTGATGAAGACGACCTGCCTCGGCGAGGAGGTCGACTTCCTCTTCGAACTGGCGCACCGCCCGGTCACCACGGACATGCTGGCCCGCGCGCAGGAGGTCCCGGTCGACTCGGTGCACATGCCCGTCCTGGCGCCGACCGATCTGATGCGGGGCCTGATCGAGGCCTTCTCGGAGCACTACTGCGACTTCGGGCCGGTGCTCGCCGCCGCCCGCGCCCTGCGCGAGAAGGTCGACTGGCAGGACGTACGCGGCTCCAGCGGCGGGGAGCCGATGCCGGACGCGTTCTTCTACCTGCTCGAACGGCTGAACGTGATCGCCGCGCGGGAGGAGCACCGATGAACGGCCACGGCGGCCCCACGGCCCCCGGCGCGGGCGCACCCCGCAACCTCGACTACCGCGTCGCCCATGTCTCCGAGCACCTCGCCGCGGGGGACCTCGCCGAGCTGGGCGTGCGGATCGAGATCCGGGGCGAGGCGGTCCTGCTGACCGGCACCGTGCCGTCCGAGCGCTGCCGGCACGACGTCCTGCGGGCGGTTCGCGAGGAACTGCCGGAAACCGCCGTCCACTGCGACCTCGTGGTCGCGGACACCTCCGCGCCCGACCACGCCGAGGAGGTCGGATGATCCGGGTCGCGGCCGTCGGGGACATCCACCTGGGGCCCGAGAGCGAGGGCACGCTCCGTCCCTCGTTCGAGACCCTGCACCGCAGCGCCGACGTCCTGCTGCTCGCCGGGGACCTCACCCGCCACGGCACCCGCGAGGAGGCCCAGGTGGTCGCCCGGGAGATCAAGGACCTGGCGGTCCCCGTGGTCGCGGTCCTCGGCAACCACGATCACCACGCCGACTGCCCCGACGAGGTCGCCGCCGTGCTTCAGGAGGCGGGCGCACGGGTCCTGGAAGGGGAGTCGACCGTGGTCGCCAGTGGCGCGGCGCGCATCGGAGTGGCCGGCACCAAGGGGTTCGGCGGCGGGTTCGTGGGCCGGTGCGCCGGTGAGTTCGGCGAGCCGGTCATGAAGGAGTTCGTCCGGTACTCGCGCCGCCGGGCCGACAGCCTGCGCGCCGCCCTGGAGGACCTGCGCGGGCAGGACTGCGACGTACGCATCGCCCTGACCCACTTCTCCCCGGTGCCGGACACCCTGGCCGGCGAGCCTCCCGAGATCTACCCGTTCCTCGGCAGCTATCTGCTCGCCGAGGCGATCGACACGGCGGGCGCCGACCTGGCCGTGCACGGACACGCGCACCTCGGCACGGAACACGGCAGGACCAGCGGGGGCGTGAAGGTGCGCAACGTCGCACAGCCGGTGATCGGCCGGGCCTTCCACGTCTACCACCTCGCGGCACCCGACCGGACGGCACTCGGCGTGCAGAGCCTCCCGGAGGAGTGAACCCGGGGGAGCGGGGACCTGTCGCAGGGCCGAGCAACCCTCGCGGTGTGGGCGAGACCACGCCGCTCACCTGCGCCCAGGCATGTCGGCCGCCCGGGATCACGGGCTACCGTTTGGGGGATTCCCCATCGCCCGTACCCCGGACGGCCCCGCTGTGCTCGCAGATCTCTCCCCGCTCATCGCGGCGACCACCGAATGGCTGACGCGTTCCTACCCCGCGTGCGGCGGCGCCATGGCCGCCGCCCTCGGCGAGGTGCAGGCCCGCCAGGCCGTCACGGTCGCGGCCTGGCTGCGCTACCCCACGCCGACGGACGCGGCCCTGGTCCACATGGCCGGGCCCGGTGGCTCGGCCGGGCTGGACCGGCTCACCGGCGCGGACGCGACCGCCCTCGCCGAGCCGGACGACGTCGCCTGGCGCACCTGGGTCGATGAGGTGGTGGCGAGCTGGGCGGCCTGTCTGCTCACCGACGCCGAGCTGGCCCGGCGCGCGGTCGCCACGGTCACCGACCACGGCCGTACGGCCGCCGCACCCGTCGACTTCCGGCGCCTGATGTCACCCGACGCACACGACCGGGAGGCCGCGGCCCTGCTGCGTCACCCCGACCTCGTGGCCCCGGTGGCGGCCCTGCACCGGATGGCGCTTCAGCAACGCCTCGACCCCGGGCAGGCACTGATCGCCTGAGCCCGAGCGGGACGCCCGCGGTGAGCGCGAGGTCAGGCCTTCTTGCCGCGTCCTGACAGGGCGTCGCGCAGCCGGTCGACCATTCCGGCACCGGGGGCCAGCAGCTTGTTGGCCGGCGGCGTGTCCGGGGCGGACGGGTGCGGTCGGGTCGGTGCCACCTTCTTGGCCTGACGCACCTTGTCGCCCAGCTCGTCCAGGGCGTCCGGGGTGCAGGCCGCGCGCAGCTGGGGGAAGAGGCTGCTCTCCTCGTCGGCGATGTGCGAGCGGACCTCGGTCATCAGCATCCCGATGAGCCGGTCGAACTCCGGGTCCCCGGCGTCGCACCCCTCCAGGTCCTTCATGATCCGCTCGGCCTCGGAGTGGTCCTCGATCTCCCGGTCGGCGATGGCGTCGCCGCCGGGCACGTGCTTGCGTACGGCCGGGTACAGGTAGGCCTCCTCGGCCACCGAGTGCCGCACCAGCTCCATCGTGACCTGGTCGGCGTACAGCTTGCGGTCCTTGTGACCGGGCGTGAGCCCCTCGATCCGGCCGAAGAGCTCCTCGACCTCGTGGTGATCGGTCACGAGCTCGTCGATGACGTTCCCGCCATGACCCACGTTCTCCACCTCCAGTCAGGGACGGCGGCCCGGACGGGCGCGCCGTGCGCATCGAGTGCCCTCGGTCGGCGCGCTCACACGATGGCGCCCCGCGCATCCGGGCGGTCGCGGCGCCGCCTAGGGTGCGGGCATGACCTCGCAGGCGTATCTCTCCGAACTGTTCTCCCTGGAAGGCCGGGTCGCCGTCGTGACGGGCGGAAGTTCCGGTATCGGCCGCGCCATCACCGAGGCCCTCGCACGGGCGGGGGCGGCTGTCGTGGTCGTGGCCCGCAGGGAGTCCGAGCTGGCCGCGACGGTCGGCGAGCTGGAGGCGCGGGGCTGCCGGGCGGCCTGGGTGAGCGCGGACCTGGGCACGCGGGACGGGGTGCGCGGGGCGGCGGAGGAGGCGGCCGAGGCGTTCGGGGAACCGGACATCCTCGTCAACTGCGCCGGGATCAACCTGCGGCCGCCGATGGGGGAGCTGGGTGAGGACGTCTGGGACACCACGATGTCCGTGAACCTGGAGGCGCCGTATCTGCTGGGTCAGCGGTTCGGCCCCGGCATGGCCGAGCGCGGCTTCGGACGGATCATCCACGTCACCTCGCAGCAGGCGCACCGGGCGTTCGTGCACAGCGGTGCCTACGGTGTGTCCAAGGGGGCGCTCGAGTCGCTGGCCCGTTCACAGGCGGAGGCCTGGTCGCCGTTCGGTGTCACCTGCAACACGCTCGTGCCGGGGTTCGTCATGACGCCCCTCAACCAGCGGCTGTCGTCCGACCCGGAGAAGGTCGCGGCGCTCGCCGCCCGCACGATGACCGGGCGCAACGGTCTGGCGGAGGACTTCGCGGGCGCGGCGGTGTTCCTCGCGAGCGGTGCCTCCGCCTATGTCACCGGGCAGTCGGTCTTCGTGGACGGCGGGTTCTCCGTGCACTGAGCGCGCTGGAGGGGCCCGTCAGCGCAGGTCGAGCCGCATCAGGACGCGCGGGTGACCGGAGAGCACCGAGGTCGTGTCGGCGGCATGGACGAACCCCGCGCGCTCGAAGTTCTTGCGCAGCCCCGCGTACGCCATCGTCAGGTCGACCCGTGCGTCACCGTTGTCCAGCGGGTACGCCTCGACCACCGGCGCGCCATGGTCGCGCGCGAACTCGACGGCGCCGGCGATGAGGGCGTGCGTGATGCCCTGCTTGCGGTGACCGGGCCGGACCCGGACGCACCACAGCGACCAGACGGGCAGGTCGTCGACGTGCGGGATCTTGCGGTTACGGGCGAACGTCGTGTCCGCCCGCGGGGCCACCGCCGCCCATCCGACCGGCTCCGCACCGTCGTAGGCCAGCACCCCCGGAGGGGGATCGGCGTGGCACAGCCCGGCGACGTACTCACCGCGGGCCGGTCCGAGCAGCTCCTTGTTCAGCTTCGACGGGATCCGGTAGCTCAGGCACCAACAGACGTTCGCCGAGGGCGACTTCGGACCGAGGACCGCTCGTACGTCCTCGAACACGGATGCCGGACGGACTTCTATGGCCATGGCACCACCTTTTCACGCGTCCGGTGTCACGCCGTCCCCGTGTCACGCCGTCGCGTGGAACGTGTGCAGGGTGTTCGTGATCTCGGTGTCGGAGACCTGGCCGAAGTCCTCGTACCACTCTCCGGCCACGTGGAGGCCCGGGGGCTGTTCGAGGCAGACGAGGTCGTCGCATTCGGGGCGCAGGGTGGCGACGGTCAGCGGGCTGCCGACGGGGACCGCCAGGATCAGGCGTGCGGGGCCGTGCCGGTGGATGAGGCGCAGGGCCGCGGTGGCGGTCAGGCCGGTGGTGAGGGCGTCGTCGACGAGGACGACCGTGCGGCCGTTGACGGACGGGGGCGGGCGGTGGCCGCGGTAGAGGTATGCGCGGCGGTGCAGCTCGTTGCGTTCGGCCACGACGACGTCGCCGAGCCGGTCCTCGGACAGATGCATCATCGCCAGGCTCTGCCGGTCGTACAGCGGAGGGTCGTCGGCGACCACCGCGCCGATCGGGGTCTCCGGCCGGATCGGGGTGCTGATCTGACCGGCGACCAGCACGTCCAGCGGGGCGCGCAGGGCACCGGCGACCTCCCGGGCCACGGGAACGCCACCCGGGGGCAGGGCCAGCACGAGCACATTGATCAGGTCCCCGGAGCCGGCCCGCTCGACCAGTCGCAGGCCGAGTTCCTGTCCGGCGTGGGTTCGGTCGCGAAATGGCACGGCGCTCCTCCCTAGTGACGGGGGCAGCCGCCGAGTGCCCGGCGTGCCGTACCGCGAAACGAGCGGGAGGCGGGCCGGAGGCGCTCGAAGCGGCTTTTGAGCGCCGGGAGGTGGGAACCCGGGTCCCGTCCGTCCCCCAGCGCACAGGAGGCAGTCGTGACCGACCCCCAGCCCACCGGGCAGAACCCGGTCACACGGCATCCGCGCCCGGAGTTTCCCGCGCAGGACCAGCCACACCCCGGTTGGACCGGGCCGATGGACCCGCCGCCCGACCACGGTGAGGACAGCTACCGCGGTACCGGCCGGCTGGAGGGGCGCAAGACCGTCATCACCGGCGGCGATTCCGGCATCGGCCGGGCGGTGGCACTCGCCTTCGCCCGCGAGGGTGCCGACGTGCTGTTCACCCACCTCCCGGAGGAGGCGGACGAGGCGCGCGAGACGTCCGGGCTCGTCGAGGACGCCGGCCGCAAGGCGGTCGCCGTCGCCTGCGACATCCGGGACGAGGACAACTGCCGGGACCTGATCGACCGCGCGGTCGCGGAGTTCGGGCACATCGACGTCCTGGTCAACAACGCCGCCTTCCAGATGTCCCAGCCGGACGGCATCGAGGCGATCACGACCGAACAGTTCGACCGGGTCGTGCGCACCAACCTCTACGGCATGTTCTGGCTGACGAAGTTCGCCCTGCCGCACATCCCCGAGGGCGGCAGCGTCATCAACTCCACGTCGGTGCAGGCGTACAAGCCCAGTCCGCATCTGCTGGACTACGCGATGACCAAGGGCGCGATCGTGACGTTCACCCAGGGGCTCGCCCAGATGCTCGCCGGTCGCGGCATCCGGGTCAACGCGGTCGCGCCGGGCCCGGTGTGGACCCCGCTGATCCCGGCGACGATGCCCGACACGGTCGAGTTCGGCAAGCAGAGCCCCTTGGGCCGTCCGGCACAGCCGGCCGAGCTGGCCCCCGCGTACGTCTATCTGGCCTCCCAGGAGGCGGGCTTCGTCACCGCCGAGATCCTGAACGCGACGGGCGGCACTCCGCTGCCGTAGCCGTCCCGTCGGGGGCAGGGCCCCCGGAGCCGGCCGGCGGGGCTTGGTCGGGCTGTACCAACGCCGACGACCCATTTTGGTGACGATTCAACTGTGGCCGGTACGCCGGGCTGCGCGGCCGCCACTCAGAGCGCATGGTGGTGGCATGAGCACGCGTCCCCTAGTGGTGGTGTCCCCGCCGGAGCCGGACGGCGGGCGTCAGGTGACGATCCGTGGCGAGCCGACGGGCACCGCGTACAGCCTGTTCGACGTCATGGACCTGGTGCACCGCGCGGGCCTGCCCGGCGAGGACCGCGCCGTCGACGACCCCGAACTCATCGAGTGGCGCGGCGGCGGCCCGTACGACTGGAACGGCACGGACTCCTCCGAGCCGGCGGACGGCTGACCGCGAGCGCCACCCTGCCAACTCTGAGGTTCCCGCAGAAGCGCCGCCGACCTTCACTGGAGGCGGCAAGTCCGAACGGACCACTACTTCACGGGGACACACATGAACCGCAGGAAGAGCATCGTCGCGGCCGGCTTCACCACCACCCTGTCGGCCCTGGCCCTCACCCTCGGCGGCCTGGCCGCGCCCGCGCATGCGGCGCCCGGCGACGTCGCGACCATGGCGGGCACCGTCGACTGCGACGGCTGGGTGCACAACAACAACCCGGACCACGGCATCGCGGGCTGTCAGAACAACACCGACCGCACGGTCACCTTCCGCGCCGAGGTCGTCTGCGGCTGGGCCCCCGACGTCTCCGGCCAGTGGGTGACGCTCGCGCCGGGTCAGTACGGCGAGTCGTCCGGCGTCTGCGCGATCTACAGCTCGGGCGTGGGCGGCGTCGGCTGGACCATCCAGTAGCCCTCCCCGGCGGGGCCGGGTCCGGTGGGGTGTCCGACCCCGACCGGCGGGGTACGCGGCGACGGACGGAAGGGGAGACCCATGCAGTTCCGTGACCGCACCGAGGCCGGGCGGGAACTGGCGGAGCAACTGCGCCTGCGGCAGGAGAAGGGCACCCTGCCGCGTCCCGTCGTCCTCGCCCTGCCGCGCGGCGGCGTGGCGGTCGCCCGGGAGATCTCCCCGGTGCTGGAAGCCCCACTGGACGTGCTGGTCGTACGCAAGATCGGGGCGCCGTTCCACGAGGAGTTCGGCGTCGGCGCGGTCGCGGGCGACGGCCCGGTGCTCTACGACGAGCCCACGCTGTCCCGGCTGGGGCTGAGCGAGGCCGACCTGGCGGCGGTCGTGGAGCGGGAGCGCAAGGAGCTGCGGCGGCGTGAGGAACGCTACCGGCAGGGCCGCCCGGCGCCGGAGCTGCGCGGCCGTACCGCCGTCGTGGTCGACGACGGTGTCGCGACCGGCTCCACCGCCCGCGTCGCCCTGCGTGCCGTACGCGGTCAGAGCCCGGAGCGCCTGGTGCTGGCCGTGCCCGTCTGCTCCCCGGAAGCGGCGCGGGAACTGGGCAGGGAGGTCGACGAGTTCGTGTGTCTGCACCAGCCCCCGCTGTTCAGCTCGGTCGGCGAGTGGTACGAGGACTTCCGCCAGCTCACCGACGCCGATGTGCTCGAAGCTCTGCGCGGCGACTGAGGTCATCCGAGGGCGGCGGTCCGCCTCAGGGTGAGCGCGCCGTCCGGGGCGAGGGCGACATGGGTGCCGTAGCCGATCCGGTCCAGGGTCGTGTGCAGCCAGCCGCGGTCCCGCTCCGGCGCCGGTTCCAGCCGCATCCGGCGGGCCAGCAGGGGCTCCATACGCAGGTCGACCAGGGCGCCGGTGTCCGCCGCGAGCGTGACGAAGTAGGCGATGCGCAGATCGTCTCGGAACCGCTCGTAGCCGGGGATGCCCTCGTAGTCGTCGATGAAGTCGCCGCAGCCGTGCAGGATCAGCCGGTCCCGGTGGACCTCGACGCCGCGCGGGTGGTGCGAGGAGTGGCCGTGCACGAGGTCGGCGCCGCCGTCCACCAGGGCGTGCGCGAAGAGACGCTGGTCGCGGGGGACGGGGTAGCCCCAGTTCGAGCCCCAGTGCACGGAGACCACCACCAGGTCGCCGGCCCGCTTCACCCGCCGGATGCGCCGGACCGCGGCGGCGGCCGTGGCCGGTGACAGCTCGGGCACATGGGCGACTCCGGGCGAGTCGGCCGTCGCCGCCCAGCTCGCCGGGATGCCACTGCCGGCCGTGCCGAGGGCGAAGACCAGCATTCGGCCGCCGTGCGGGAGCGGCAGCGCCACGGGCGCGTACGCCTCCTCCGCGCCGCGGCCGGCGCCCGCCGTCCGCAGACCCGCTCCGTGCAGGACGTCGAGCGTCTCGCGCAGCCCCGCGGGCCCGAAGTCCCGTACGTGGTTGTTGGCCAGCACACAGACATCGGGCCGGGCCACCGTGAGGGCGGGCAGGTTGGCCGGATGCATCCGGTAGTGGACGGCCTTGCCGGGCTCGAACGCCGCACTGCGCGTGACGGACGTCTCCAGATTGACGATCCGGACGTCCGGGTCGCTCGCCTCCAGCAGCCGCAGCGCCTCGCCCCACGGCCAGGACGGGTCGACCGGCGCCGGGATCGGGCCGTTCACCGACTCGGCCATGCTCACGTAGGACCTGGCGTCCGTGACGTACCCCTCCCGCAGCACCGGGTCACCGGGCCGGGCGAGGATCTGGTCGACACCGCGTCCGAGCATCACGTCGCCGCAGACGAACAGCGTCACCGTGCCGCCGCTCATGTCACCACGGTACGAGCGGGAGCCGACCTCGCGGAACCGCCCCGTACGCGCTCGCCTCACACGTCCACGGTCACCGCGCACGACCAGCCGTAGGGACCCGGCCCGATGCTCAGCCCGTGCCAGGAGACGCCCTGCGCAGCGGCACGGGTGACCGGTACGTCGGCCAGCTCGGCCAGCGCCAGCCGCACGTCCAGGTCGCCGTCCGCGGCGGTGTCCGCCTCCAGGTCGACCGGAACCCGGCCGTCCACGTCGAGCCGCTCGACGACCTCGTCGAGCAGCGCGGTCAGCAGCCCTTCGTCGCTGTCCTCGGCCAGCCGGACCCGCTCCACCGAGGTCGGGCGTACGGCCGCGACGTCGGCGAAGCACTCCACCACCCCCAGCGCTGCCTCCACCAGACAGCGCTCCCGGCTCACCCCCCAGGCCTCGATCCGCACGTCCTCCGGGTGCGGCACGGCCCGGTGGCCGCTGTCCCCGCTCCGCCGCGCCTGGATGTCGTCGTCCGTGTCGCCGACCATCGGCACCACCTGATCCGCCGAGCCGTTCCCGAGGAGTGCTACACGCATAGGGGTACCCGGGACGGAGCATCGCGTACCGCCGGGAGCGAAGGAGCCGACATGCCGAACATGGAGCAGGACGAGGCACGCGGGCGGTTCACCACGGCATCCGTCGCACGGCTGGCCACGGTCGATCCCGAGGGCCGTCCGCATCTGGTGCCGGTCGTCTTCGCGGCGAGCGGTGACGAGATCGTCACGGCCGTGGACGGCAAGCCGAAGCGGTCGCGCGGACTGAAGCGGCTGCACAACATCTCCGTCCGCCCGGCCGTCTGTCTGCTGGCGGACGAGTACGACGGCGACTGGGACCGGCTGTGGTGGGTGAGGGCGGACGGCGGCGCCCGGATCGTGCCGGCCGACGCCCCCGACGAGGCCTCCCGTGCCGAGTACGCCGAGGCTGTCGAGCAGCTGCGGCAGAAGTACGCCCAGTACCGGAAGGAGCCTCCGACAGGGCCGGTGATCGTGATCACCGTCCTGCACTGGAGCGGTTGGCGGGCGGTGCCGGGCGACGGCTGAACCGCGAGGGCGGTGAATCCACCCGCGCAGAACCATTGACCCTTGACCATCCACGAACATAATCTCCGTCCTCATATGTAGACGACGTCTTCATGTGAGGACCCCATTCAGTGGGTTGAACGTAGGCGGCCGGCGTTCAAAGGAGAACTGAGATATGCCGCTCGTGGTGGTCGGGATCAGCGTGCTGGTCCTGCTCGTCCTGATGACCAGGCTCAAACTGAACGGCTTCGCGGCCCTGCTCCTGGTCGCCGTGGGCGTCGGCCTGGTGCAGGGGATCGGGCTGGAGGACATCCCGGACGTGCTCGCCGAGGGCATCGGCGACCAGATCGGCGACACGATGCTCACCATCGGCCTCGGCGCCATGGTCGGCCGGGTGATGGGGGACTCCGGCGCCGCCCAGCGCATCGCCGGCAAACTCCTGGAGGTGTGCGGGCCCCGCTGGGTCCAGGTCGCCATGGTGCTGACGGCGATGCTCATCGGCGTGACGATGTTCTACGAGGTGGCGTTCGTGATCATCGTGCCGATCGCCTTCACCCTGGTCCGGGTCACCCGGGCGAACCTGCTGTGGGTGGGGCTGCCCATGTCGATCGCCCTGTCCACCATGCACAGCTTCCTGCCGCCCCACCCCGGCCCCACCGCGGTGGCCGCCACCTTCCACGCGTCCGTCGGACTCACCCTGTTCTACGGCCTGTTCATCGCCGTACCGGTCGGCGCGTTCATCGCCCTGCTGTGGCCGCGCCTGCCCTTCGTGCGGGCGATGAACCCGTCGATCCCCAAGGGCCTGGTCAGCGAGCGCGTCTTCGAGGACGACGAGATGCCCGGCATCGGCTGGTCGCTCTCCGTCGCGCTGCTGCCCGTCGTGCTGATCGCCGGAGCCGCGGTGACCGACCTCGCGGCCTCCGGCGACAGCGGGCTGCTGCACTTCGTCGCCTTCATCGGCTCGGCCCCGATCGCCCTGCTGCTCACCCTGCTGGTCGCCATCTGGGCGTTCGGCCCACGCGTCGGCCGGAGCCTGGGCGAGGTCAGCGCCTCCTGCAAGGAAGCCGCCCAGGCGATGGCGATGATCCTGCTGGTCATCGGCGCGGGCGGCGCCTTCAAGAACGTCCTCGTCGAGGGCGGCATATCCGACTACATCAAGGACGCCACCGACGGCTGGTCCATCTCCCCGATCATCCTGGCCTGGCTGATCGCGGCCATCCTCCGCGTGGCCCTCGGCTCCGCGACCGTCGCCGTCGTCACCGCCTCCGGCGTGGCGCTGCCCCTGCTCGCCGGCAGCGGCGTCCACCCCGAGGTGATGGTGCTCGCCGTCTCCTGCGGCTCGATCGCCTTCTCCCACGTCAACGACCCGGGATTCTGGATGTTCAAGGAGTACTTCAACCTGTCCGTCCTGGACGCCATCAAGGCGCGCACCACGTACACGACGGTGCTCGCGATCCTCGGCCTCGGTGGCGTACTGGTCCTGGAACAGGCCCTCGACGCCCTCGCCGTCTGACCCCCGCCCGCCCTCACGAGAACGGCACCGCCCGCCATGACCCAGCCCGTCGTCACCCGTCTGTCCGTGTATCCGGTCGCCGGCCGGGACTCGATGCTCCTGAACCTGTCCGGCGCCCACGCCCCGTACTTCACCCGCAACGTCGTCGTCCTGGAGGACTCCGAGGGCCGTACCGGACTCGGGGAGGTGCCCGGCGGGGAGCGGATCACACGGACCCTGCGGGACGCCGAACCCCTGGTCGTCGGCGCCCGGGTGGGCGACTACAAGAACGTCCTGCGCGCGATCGGCGCGACCTTCGCCGACCGCGACTCCGGCGGCCGCGGCGCGCAGACCTTCGATCTGCGGACGACGGTGCACGCCGTCACCGCCGTCGAGTCCGCCCTCCTCGACCTGCTCGGACAGCACTTGGAGGTCCCGGTCGCCGCGCTGCTCGGGGACGGCAGGCAGCGGGACGCCGTACGCGTGCTCGGCTACCTCTTCTACGTCGGCGACCCGGACCGCACCGACCTCGACTACGCCCGCGAGCCGGACTCGGCCGTCGAGTGGTACCGCGTGCGGCACGAGGAGGCGCTGACCCCCGAGGCGATCGTCCGGCAGGCCGAGGCCACCTACGACCACTACGGCTTCCGCGACTTCAAGCTGAAGGGCGGCGTGCTGGCCGGCGCGGAGGAGGTCAAGGCCGTCACCGCGCTCAAGGAACGCTTCCCCGACGCGCGGATCACCCTCGACCCCAACGGAGCCTGGTCGCTGCGCGAGGCCGTCGAACTGTGCCGCCCCCTCGTCGGCACCCTCGCCTACGCCGAGGACCCCTGCGGGGCCGAGGGCGGTTACTCGGGCCGGGAGATCCTCGCGGAGTTCCGCCGGGCCACCGGCCTGCCCACGGCGACCAACATGATCGCCACGGACTGGCGTCAGCTGACCCACGCCCTGGCCCTCGGGTCGGTGTCCATCCCGCTGGCCGACCCGCACTTCTGGACCATGCAGGGCTCGGTGCGGGTGGCCCAGCTGTGCAATGCGATGGGGCTGACCTGGGGCTGCCACTCCAACAACCACTTCGACATCTCGCTGGCGATGATGGCCCACTGCGGAGCCGCCGCGCCCGGTGAGTACAACGCCCTGGACACGCACTGGATCTGGCAGGAGGGGCTGGAACGGCTCACCGTCCGGCCGCCCGCGATCACCGGCGGCGAGGTCGCCGTGCCGGACACACCCGGACTCGGCGTCGAGCTGGACATGGACCGACTCCTCGCGGCACACGCGCTGTACGAGGAGAAGGCCCTGTCGGGCCGGGACGACGCCGTGGGCATGCGCCACCTGATCGAGGGCTGGACCTTCGACGCCAAGCGCCCCTGTCTCGTGCGCTGAGCGCCGCGAGCGGGGTCAGAGGGCGAAGACGCGGCGGGCGTTGCCGTGCAGGAACAGCTCCCGCGTCTCCTCGTCCAGCTCCAGGGCGTCCAGGTGTTCCAGCGCCCGACTCGGCATGATCATGGGGTAGTTGGAGCCGAAGAGCACCTTGTGGCGGCCCCGGCCGCGCAGATACCCCACCAGTTCCGGCGGATAGCGGCGGGCGGTGTAGGCGCTGGTGTCGATGAAGACGTTCTCGTGCTTGTCGGCGACCGCGATCATCTCCGTCGTCCACGGGTAACCGATGTGCCCGCACACGATCGTGAGCTCGGGGAAGTCCAGCGCGACCTGGTCGATGTACGGAATCGGCCGCCCCGTCTCCGACGGCCGCAGCGGGCCCGTGTGCCCGACCTGGGTGCAGAACGGCACCCCGAGGTCCACACAGGCGGCGTACAGCGGGTAGTACAGCCGGTCCGTGGGCGGCAGCTCCCACAGCCACGGAATCACGCGCAGCGCGACGAACCCCAACTCCTCGACGGCACGGCGCAGTTCCCGTACCGCCGCCATGGGTCGGGCGAGATCGGCGCCGGCCACCCCGCGCAGCCGCCCGCCGGACTCCTCGACGAACCCCGCCACCTCGTCGTTGTCGATCAGCGCGCCCCGCGGCCCGTACCAGGCGGCCGCCAGGCCGGTCTCCACGTCCGCGGCTTCCAGCGCCGCCACCGTCACCTGGACGGGAAGCGGCTTTTCGAGCCGCTCCATTCCGGTCCACCGGCGCAGGGACTCGAACATGTCGTGGTTGGCGTGGCGCGGGGTCGGGTGCTGCATCCAGGCGTCGATGACGGGCATGGCCTCGGCCTCTCCGGGAGCGGTCAGGGTGTGCGGGGCTCGGGAGCCGGGGCGCGGTCCGTGGCGGCGAGCGTGCCCTGGGCCACCGCGCACAGGGTGGCCGCGCCGTCGGCGCCGAGTGTCGTGAGGTCGCAGCGGCACACCGCGCGGGTACGGCCCGCCCGGATCACGCGGGCGTGGGAGCGCAGGGTCTCGCCCTTGGCGGGGCGCAGGAAGTCGATGGTGAAACCGGCGGTGACCAGGCCGGGGCCGAGCGCGGTGCCGGCGGCGAACGCGGCGGCGTTCTCCGCCGCGTAGCCGAGGACGCCGCCGTGCGCGGAGCCGTTCTGGTTCAGCAGTTCGTCGCGCAGGTCCAGTTCGAGGATCGCCTCGCCGTCACCGAAGGCCGTCAGTCTGGTGCCCAGCAGAACACTGAAGGGCTGAGCCGCCAGCACCTTGCGGGCGAGGTCCAGGTCGAGGGTCTCGCGCACGGGGACACACCTCACTTCACTAGTGAAGTGAGCATGGCGCCGTCCCGCGGCGTCTGTCAACATCGGTCCATGTCCGAGCCCGATCAGCGACTGTTCTTCCTGCTCCAGCGCGCCGCGCACCAGATACGCACCGCCTCCGACCGGCGCCTGCTCGCCGTCGCCGGCATCACCACGGCGCAGCTGGGCGCGCTGTACGCGGTCCGGGACGAGCCGGGCGTCACCCAGCAGTCGCTGGCCCGCGCCCTGGGGCTGCGCGAGTCCGCCGTCACCGGGCTGGTCGGCCGGCTCACGGCCGCCGGTCTGGTCGCCAAGCGGGCCCACCCGCGCGAACACCGCGCGGTGGTGCTGGAGTTGACCGTCCAGGGAACCGCCGCCCTGGACGCCGCCCAGCCGGAGGTCGACCGGTTCAACGCCGAGGTACGGACGCTGCTCGGCGACGACGGGTTCACCCGGACCGCGGCGGCGATGCGCGCTCTGGCCCACTGGGAGTCGCCGTGACGGGTGCTGGGGCCTGGTCCGGCTGCCGTCGCGCACCCGCGCCACTATGGTGAGGCCATGCACACGACGCGGGTCTCCCGGCACGTGAACTCCACGCGCGCCGCCGTCTACCGGGCGCTGCTGGACGCGGACGCCGTCGCGAAGTGGCGGGTGCCGGACGGCATGACCGCCCGGGTGCACGCGTTCGACGGGAGCGAGGGCGGGGCGTTCCGCGTCTCGCTCACCTATGACATGCCGACCGGCACCGGCAAGTCGGAGGCGCACACCGACACGTACCACGGCCGCTTCGTACGGCTCGTGCCCGACGAGCAGGTCGTCGAGGAGGTCGAGTTCGAGACCGACGACCCGGCCCTGCGCGGCACGATGACGATGACCACCACGCTCACCGACGCCGCGGGCGGCGGCACGGACATCGTGGTCGTCCACGAGGGGATCCCCGACGTGGTGCCCGCCGAGGACAACGAGACCGGCACCCGCATGGCCCTGGACAACCTCGCCCGGCTCGTCGAGTCCGTCTGAACGTCACCCACACCTGACGCGGCGGTCACCTGATCTTTGCCTGTGGTTCGCCGCCCGTATGAAAGCGCTCGCTTCCATGCGGAAGTATGGACACCGAACTGCTGTCAGGGCTGCGCGTCGACTACACCGACCAGGACGACCCCGTGCTGATCCGCCCGGATGGCAGCCCGGTGGACACCTGGCGCGAGAACTACCCGTACGACAAACGCATGGAGCGCCCGGAGTACGAGTGGCACAAGCGGCTCCAGCAGATCGAGCTGCTGAAGCTCCAGAGCTGGGTCAAGGAGACCGGCCGCCGGCTCGTCGTCGTCTTCGAGGGACGGGACGCGGCCGGCAAGGGCGGCACGATCAAGCGGTTCACCGAGCACCTCAACCCGCGCGGCGCCCGCGTGGTCGCCCTGGAGAAGCCGACCGAGCGGGAACGCGGGCAGTGGTACTTCCAGCGGTACGTCGAGTATCTGCCGACCGCCGGCGAGATCGTGCTGTTCGACCGGTCCTGGTACAACCGGGCCGGCGTGGAGCGCGTGATGGGCTTCTGCACCGACGACGAGTACCGGCGCTTCATGCGGCAGACCCCCGCCTTCGAGCGGATGCTGGTCGACGACGGGGTGGACCTGATCAAGTTCTGGTTCTCGGTGTCCCAGGGCGAGCAGCGCACCCGGTTCACCATCCGCCAGGTCGACCCCGTACGGCAGTGGAAGCTCAGCCCCATGGACCTGGCCTCGCTGGACCGCTGGGACGACTACACCGCCGCCAAGGTCGCCATGTTCCGGGAGACGGACACCGAGCACGCGCCCTGGACGGTGGTGAAGAGCAACGACAAGAAGCGGGCCCGCGTCGAGGCCATGCGCAGCGTGCTCGCCCGCTTCGACTACGACAACAAGGACGACGACGTCGTCGGGGAGCCCGACCCGCGGATCATCGGCGCGGCCGCCGGCCTGCTGGAGGCGGGCGAGGACGACACCGAGCACGGGAGCTGACCTTCGCCGGTCCTGGGGCTAGCCGCGGGGCAGCACTGTGACCCGACGGAAGTTGCACTCGTCCCCTGCCGGGCGCCCGGCAGGGGAGCGGTGGCTCTGATGCGCCTTGAGCGCGGCGCTGACCAGGCTCATCAGCAGATCGACATCCGTGTCGCAGTCGAGATGCACGGTCACCCAGCCCGAGCCGGGGACCAGGTGGATCGCGGTGGACTCGCGCAGATCGTGGTGGAACCGTCCGATGGCCGGCACCGTCAGGTGCAGGTCCACGTCCCGGTCGGAGTGGAAGTGCACGATCTCGCTGTGGACGGAGCGCAGGGCCCGCCCTGCGCCACAACTGGCCCGGCCCGAGCTGAGATCGGGCCAGGTTTCCAGCTGTTCCATGGCACGTTGGGCCAGAGTCATGCGTCCATAGTCGCGCGATCACCGCGTCGCAACCAGAGGTTGAGCGATTCGTAACCGTCGCGTGAGGAAGCTCTCGGCCAAATCTCCCTAGTCGGGAGGCCTCGGAGTGTCGTGCGTGCGGTACATCGCCTGTACGTCCAGCTCCAGCTGGACCGTGGGACCCACCACGGCGATACCCCGGGCCAGCATGCTGCGCCAGTTCAGGGTGAAGTCCTCCCGATGCAGCACGGTCTTGGCCAGCGCCGCGCACCGCAGCTCTTCGCCGTAGCCGCCGTTGACCGATCCCAGGTAGGTGGTGTCCAGCTCCACGGAACGGCTGACGCCGTGCATGCTCAGCGAGCCGAGCAGGGTCCACTTGGTGCCGCCTCGATAGGCGAAACGCGTGCTCGCGAAGTCGATGTACGGGTAGCGCTCCACGTCCAGGAAGTCGGCCGAACGCAGATGGTTGTCCCGGGTGGTGTTGCCGGTCGTGATGCTGGCCGCGTCGATCCGCACCGACACCTGGGAGTCGGCCATGTCCGGTGCCACCTTGATGCCGCCCGTGAACCGCTCGAAACGGCCGTGGACATGGGCCATGCCGACGTGCTTGGCGATGAACCGGATCGCCGTGTGCGGCGGGTCGAACAGCCAGGTGCCCGCCGCGGGCAGTTCCAGTTGCCGGGCCGACGTCAGCTGAACCCGGACGGCCGGCTGAGCGGGACCGGCGACGACGTCCAGGGTCTCGCGGTGCGGCGTCAGGCCCTCGGCCGTGATCATCAGGCTGTAGCGGCCCTGCGGCAGCGCGGCGAAGAACAGGCCGTACGGGTCAGTCGTACCGGACGCCACGACCTCGTGCGAGTCCAGCGCGGTCACCGTCACGTCGGCGCCGCGCATCGGCAGCGCCATCGGGTCCACGACCTCGCGGCCCACGAGGCCCGCTCCGGGCGGCACGGGCAACGGGACACCCGGAGCTCCTCGGGAGCGTCGACTCCTGAGCAGACCGAGGGGCATGCTGATCACCATTCTTCCGGCGTGGGGGGAATCTGAGAGGGGGGAAATCAGTGGGCCGGCGTCGTGGGCGGTGCGCCCTCGTACGCGGCTCGCAGCAGGGCCAGGACTCCGTCGGCGGTGACCGGACGGGGATTGGCGTACGCCTGGCCCGCGATCTGTGCGGCCGCCGTCGCCAGGTCGGCCTCGGTGAGGCCCAGTTCGGCCAGTGAGCGGGGTGCGCCGAGGCGCCCGGAGAGCTCCCACAGCGCTGTCGGCGCGTCCGTCGAGTCCAGGGCGCGGGCCACGGCGGCAGCCGCGGCCGGGGCGGCGGGCGCGTTGTGGGCCAGGACGTAGGGCAGCACCACCGTGTGTGTCTCGGCATGCGGCAGCGAGAAGGTGCCGCCCAGGACATGGCACACCTTGTGGTGCAGCCCCATGGTGGTGGCGCCCAGACAGGACCCGCACAGCCAGGCCCCGTACAGGGCACGTCCCCGCGCGTCGAGCGACGTCGGCTCCTCGGCGACCGCCGGGAGCGCACCCGCCATCGCCCGCACGCCCTCCTCGGCCATCAGCGCCACCAGGGGCGAGGTGTCGGGGGCGTACAGAGCCTCCACGGCGTGCGCGACGGCGTTCACGCCACTCGTCACCGACAGCGGTACGGGCAGGGACAGGGTGAGCTCCGGGTCGTAGACCACGCTGCGGGGCAGCACCTTCGCATCGCGCCCGGTGCGCTTGACGCCGTGCTCGGTCAGGCCCCACACCGGGGTCATCTCCGAGCCGGCGTACGTCGAGGGCACCGCGATCAACGGCAGTCCGGTGCGCAGGGCGATCGCCTTGCCCAGCCCGATCGACGAGCCGCCGCCGACGGCCACGCACCCGTCGGCGCCCGCCGCCCGAGCCGCCCGGACGCCGGCGTCCGCCACCTCGACGGGGACATGCATCCGGGCCCGGTCGTGCACCCCGGCGCAGGCCGGGCCGAGCGCGTCCGCGACCGCCCGCGCGGTCCCTACGCCCCGCGACCCGCACACCACGAGCACCCTCCGCAGCCCCAGCCGCTCCACCTCGCCCGGCGTCGCGGACACCGCGGCACCCGCCCGGAAGACGACCCGCACGGGCCGGCTCTCGTAGGAGAAGTCGAGGGCGTCGGTCACGACGGCTCCAGTACGAGGTCGAAGCGGGCGTGCCGGAAGGGGTTCTCGACGCCGAACTCCCGGGCCGCCGAGGGGTCGTCGGTGGACGCGAAGTCCTGGACCAGGCTCGGCCGGACGGCGAACACCGCGTCGGAGTCCAGGTAGTCGCTGCCCGCCACGAAGATGTGCGTGGTCACCGGCGTGTGGCCGTCGGCCGAGGCGATGAAGTGGATGTGGGCCGGCCGGTAGGGGTGCCGGCCGGTAGCGCGCAGCAACTCGCCGGCCGGGCCGTCCGTGGGGATCGGGTAGGGGCTCGGCACACAGGTACGGAACCAGAAACGGCCCTCGGCGTCGGCCGTGAACAGACCCCGCCCGTTGCCCTGGGGCTGTGTGTCCGGGCGTTGCACGTCGTAGAAGCCGTTGCCGTCGGCCTGCCAGACGTCGACGACCGCGCCGGGCAGCGGGACGCCGCCGTGGGAGAGCACGCGCCCGCTCACCACGCAGGGCTCCCCGCCCCCCACCAGATCGATGGTCGCGCCGAGTTCGCGTACCGGCGAGGCGGTCATGTGGAACGGCCCCAGCACCGTGGACTCGGTGGCTCCGGGCCCCTGTCGCTCGTTGATCGTCTCGACGAGCATCGACAGGCCGAGCACGTCCGACAGCAGGATGAACTCCTGCCGGGTGTCCGTGCACATCTTCCCGGTCGCCGTCAGGAAGGCGATCGCCCGTTCCCACTCCTCCTGCGTGAGCCGGGTCTCCCGCGCGAAGGCGTGCAGATGCCGGACCAGGCCGGTCAGCAGCTCCCGCAGACGTGGCTCGGCCGTCCCCTGGAGACTGGCGACGGCCTCGTCCGTGACCGTCGTGTCGCCGCTCATGTCGGCTCCCTTCTCGGCGCTCATCTCAACCGTGCCCGAGAATCCGCCGCAGCGCGTCCGTGAGCAACCGTTCGGCATCCCCGGCCGAGGCCGCGTCGGCGTGCCGGAACGCCACATACCCGTCGGGTCGTACGAGGAGGGCGCCGGCGTCGGAGATCTCGCGCAGGCCCGCCCAGTCGCCGTACGGGTCCTCGTACTCCTGGCCGGGACCGACCACGACCGTGGCGATGTCGAGGGGCTGGACCTCGGCCGCCCTCAGCCACGCCTCGCCGCCGATGCCGGTGAGCAGCGTGAAACGGCCCTTGCCGACGGTGTCGAGCGTGGACACGGTCCGGGTTCCGCAGGTCAGCCAGGCGTGCGGGAGTTTGGCGCCGGGGCGGGAGGAGGGCTGGTGGTGCAGTTCGGGGTCGCGGTCGAAGCCGGGGTCGGGCGTGCCGTCGGGGACGATCGCGGTGGAGGCGTAACGCTGGTTGAGGTCGACGCCGTGCGCGTTGAACTCGTACACCTTGAAGGCGATGGCCTCGCGCAGCGCGGTCCGCTGTGCGGCGGCGGCTTCGGTGGTGTCCTTGCGGGCGGCGATGTTGGCCCACAGCTGCTCGGGGGTCTGCGGCGAGAGCCCGTCGAGCGCCTCGAAGATCGGGGCCGTCTCGGCGATGGACCTGTTCGCCCGGGTCACGATCTGCCGGCCGACCGGGGCGCGTTCGGCGGTGTAGGTGTCCAGGAGCGCCGGTGAGGCGACCCCGTCGAGGACGAGCTTCAGCTTCCAGGCCAGGTTGTAGGAGTCCTGGACGGAGGTGTTGGAGCCGAGCCCGTTGGACGGCGGGTGGCGGTGCACGGCGTCACCGGCGCAGAGGACCCGGCCGTTCGCGTACGTCTCGGCGTACATCTCGTTGACCGTCCACGCCGACGACGACCTGATGGTCACCGGGATCTCGTCGTCGCCGACCAACTGCCGTACGACGGACAGGGCGTACTCCTCGGTCAGGTCGGGGGCGCCCGCCGACACGTCGTAGCCCCACACGATCAGCCACTCGTTCCAGGGCCGCACGCAGCGCACCAGGCCCGCGCCGATGCCGCCGACCGTCGCGCCGGGCGCGAGCACCCAGTAGAGGGTGGAGGGGCGGTGCGCGGTGTACTTGGCGAGGTCCGCGTCGAAGACGATGTTGATGCTGCCCGCGACACCCATCTGACCGCCCATCGGCAGCCCCGCGTCCTCGGCGACCTTCGAACGGCCGCCGTCGGCGCCGATCAGGTACTGGGCGCGGATCGTGTACGAGTCGCCGCGCAGGCGGTCCTCGACGGTGACCGTGACGCCGCCCTCGTCCTGCGCGAAGGACCGGTAGACGGTGCTGAAGCGGAAGTCGGTGCCGCGCGCGATCGCCGCGTTCACCAGCACCGGCTCCATCAGGTGCTGCGGCAGGTCGCACATCCGGGTCGGGCTTGCCAGCTCGTGCGCGGCCTGCACCAGCGGATCGTTGCCCCAGGAGCGGACCCGGCCGAGCTCCTCGCCGGCCAGGCTGGTGCAGAACGTGGTGTTGCCCATCAGGTGCTGCGGTGTCGCCCGGTCGACGACGTCCTGCTCCACGCCCAGATCGCGCAGCACCTCCATGGTGCGCTGGTTGGTGATGTGCGCGCGGGGCGTGTCGGCGAGGCTCGCGTACCGCGTCACGACCATGTTGCGCACGCCGTACGTGCTCAGGGCGAGCGCGGCCGACGCCCCCGCCGGCCCGCTGCCCACGATCAGTACATCGGTCTCGACGGTGTGCACGACAGGACGCTCCAGGAGATGAGACAGGGGGGAGGACGCACTCCCGACTTTCAAGATCATGGAGCGGTACGGCCGGACGTGGGTGTCTCAATACGAGACAACGCGTCGTGGCCGGCCTCAGGTGGAGCGGGACAGACCGCCGTCGCCACGCGGGTGAGGCCCCCGATACGGTGAGGGACGCCATGACCACCGCGGAACATTCCCCTGCCCTCGCCCCACTGCGCCAGGCCCGCGAACGGTTCCTGACGGGGCGTCCGCTCCCGGACGGCGTGCCGGACGACCTGGTCGACGCCTGGCGGCGCGCCCGCTTCTTCGGTGTGCGGCCCGATCTCGACGGCCCGCTGCGGGAGTCCGCCCAGCCGGTGAACTCCCCCCTGCTGGAAGCGGCGCGCCCGGTGCTCACCCGTCTCGCCCCGGCACTCGACGCCGGTCGCTCGGCGCTGGTGCTCACCGACGAGCGGCTCAGGGTGCTGTGGTCGACCGGCAGCGCACCCGGCGACGACACCTGCGCCGACCTCTCCGAGCGGGAGGTCGGCCACAACAGCGCCGCGCTCGCCCTGCGCACCGGACGCCGAGCCGAGGTGCACGGCCCCGAGCACTTCCTCGACGTGTGGCAGGACGTCTCGGCGGTCAGCGTGCCGCTGCTCTCCTCGGACACAGGGCAGGCGCTCGGCACGGTGACCGTGGCCTGCGGCCTGTGCGCGGGCTGCCGGCCGCATCCCGGTGCCGCCCTCGCCGAGGCAGCCGCCGCGGCGGTGGAGGCGGAACTGCGAGCACGCGCGCGTACACCGGAACGGGCCCTGCTCGACGCCTACGAGCGCGCCGCGCGGGGACGGGAGCGCGCGGTCGTCGCGCTGGACGGCCGCAACCGGCTGGTCAGCGAGGCCGCGGCCCGCCTGGCCTCGCCGCAGGTGCTGGAGGCGCTGGAACGCGGCGCGGGGGAGTGGGGGAGCGGCACCGGCGAGTCGTACGACATCGCGCTGCCCGAGGACGCCGGGTGCAATGTGGAGATCACTTCGGTACGGCACGAGGGCCGCGTCCTCGGCCTGGTCGCGGTGCTCGAACCGCGTCCCGTGGAGCCGACGCCCGCGACCCCCGGGCCGGCTAGCGGGTTGGCGGGAGGCTCGCTGCCCTGGCGACACGCTCTCGCGCGGGCGACGGAACTCTTCGGCACCCCTGGCCCCATGCTGGTGACCGGCGAACGCGGCACCGGCAAGGCCGCCCTCGCCCTCGAACTGCTCGACGGCACGCGCCCGTTGGTCGTCGACGCCGCCGAGTCGCCGGAGCTCGGTGTCACCCACGACGAGTGGCTCAGCGGCCGCCGCACCCTGCTGCTGCGGCACGCCGAACGGCTGGCGCAGCCGGACGTCGCCGCCCTCAACTCCGTCCTGGACGAACGCCCGGACGCCCCCCTCGTCGTCACCTACACGCCCGGCACCGAGCCCGGCCCCTGCCTCCAGCGCCTCCTCGACACCCTCGCGGCCCGCTCGGTGACCCTGCCCACGCTGCGGGAACGGCCCGAGGACATCAGGGAGTTGCTCCCCGCGCTCGCGCCCGCGCCAGTCCCCGGCACCCCGCCGCTGACCTGGACGCTGGACGCGCTGCGCGCGCTGGAACGACACCCCTGGCCCGGCAACGTGACCGAACTGGCCCACGTCGTACGGGCGTTGGCGAGCCGACGGCGGGTGACCGGGCCGGTGCGGCGCGGTGAACTGCCCGATCCCGTCCGGGAAGGACCGGCCGGCCGGACCCTCAGCCCCATGGAACGGGCCGAGCGGGCCGCGATCCTGGAGGCGCTGCGCCGCCACGGCGGCAACAAGGCACGCGCCGCGGCGGCGTTGGGGATCGCCCGCGCCACCCTCTACCGGAAGCTGCGGGAGTATCAGGGGCGGGACGCCCTGATCGGGCCCAGCCCCTGAACGCTCCGGTCCGCGTCACACGGGCCCGGACCCGCCGCCGCGCTCCGCGCCGCTCAGCGCGCCCCCGTCCAGTTGTGCGCGACATCGACGACGATGCGCCCGTCCGCCGTCCACACCCGGAACGGCAGCCGCGCCCGGACGCCGAGCCCGAGCTGCGTGTCCCCCTCGAAGCTGCCGACGAACCGCGCGTCCCGGAAGGTGCGGTACCCCGTGAGATCGACACCCTTCAGCCGCTGACCGGCTTGCACGGGATAGGTGGGCTTCCCGGTGGCCGGGTCGTACGCGGGCGCCGCCACGCGCACCTCGATGACGGCTCCGCCGCCCACGGCGATCGGCCGGCCCGAGCCGTCCTGGTGGAGCCGGCTGACGTACTGGACGGAATAGCCGAGTTCACCGCTGTCCGCGCCGGGGACGTCGACGACCATGCGGTCGAAGCAGGTGTGCCGACCGGTCCTGATGTTCGTCACCGACTCCGTCGTGGCGGCGGAGCGGGTCTTGGCCTGGCTGCCCCAACCGGTGGGGCAGGCCGTGGCCCGGGCGGTGACGGTGGTGCTGGCGTCGGCCGGGACCGCCGCCACGCCCAGCGCGGCGACCATGAGCGCGGTGGCCGTCGCCCATGAGTTTGCTTTTCGTCCCATTGTGTCCCCTGAGAGGTGATGTGTCTGATATCAGGGAAGACAGCCGTCCCGGTGGAATGGTTGCATTGCCGCGGAGGCCGGCTGTGCGGACCGCGCGGAGATCGGCGGCTCGCTCGGGAACCCGCGCCGGACCTGGGGCGTTTCACGAAGTACGGCCGCGATGAGCGGAGTCGAAGACGTACGAGGGGGTCTTGTGGCGCGGTTACTGGTCGTAGGAGGCGGAATCGCCGGCACGGGTGCGGCGCTGGCTCTGCACAAGGCCGGACTGGACGTCACCGTGTACGAGGCGCACCCCGACTCCGCGGAGGACATCGGCGCCTTCCTCACGCTGGCGAGCAACGGTATGCGGGCCCTGGCCGAGGTGGACGCCTCGGCGGCGGTCACCGCGATCGGCTTCCCGCTCACCTCGATGCGGGTCCTGGACGACACGGGCGCCGAGGCGGCCCACGTACCGCTCGGCGAGGCCGGCACCGCGCACCTGCGGTACCGCTGCGTGCGACGCGGCGACCTCAACGCGGCCTTGCAGGCCGAGGTCGACCGCCGGGGCATCCAAATCCGGCACGGCACCCGTCTGGTGTCGGTCGACGACCGACCCGACGGCATCACCGCGCACTTCGCCGACGGCACCGCCGCGACCGGTGACCTGCTCATCGGGGCCGACGGTCTGAACTCCACCGTCCGCGGACTCGTCGCCCCCGACTCCCGCCCGGCTCACGCCGGTCAGCAGGTGTTCTACGGCTACACCCGCGAAGTGCCCCCAGCGGGAAGGCCCGAGACCATCACCATGGTGCGCGGCAGCTCCGTCGCCTTCGGGTACACGGTGTCGCCGGAGGGGGAGACCTACTGGTTCGCGCGCGTGGCCGCCGAGCCCCTGGCCGCGGCCGACATCGAGCAGGGCACCCCGGCCCACTGGCGCGACCTGCTCCTGCCGCTGCTCCGCAAGGACGCCACCCCGGCCGCGGACCTCGTCGAGGCCACCGCCGACGACCTCATGGTCACCAACGCCACCGAACTCCCCACCGCCACGCCCTGGCGCACCGGCCGGACCCTGCTGATCGGCGACGCGGCCCACGCGGCCTCCCCGGCCACCGGGCAGGGTGCCTCCATGGCCCTGGAGGACGCCGTGGTCCTCGCCAAGTCCCTGCGGGACACACCGGACACCGACACCGCGCTGTCCCTCTACGAGTCCGTCCGCCGCCCCCGCGTGGAACACAACATCACCGTCAGCGGCGACATCTCCCGGGGCACCCACCACCCCTCGGGCCCTCGCGGCGGCGGTGCGAACCGGCCGGGCGACGACGAGATCGTCCGGCAACTGGACTGGGGTACGGACCTTCGAGGGGCCGAGTCGTAGACGCCCGACGGGCGTCGCGGATCGGCCGGCCTGGATCGATGGTGCTGCCAACCGGCGCAACCCCGACGCGCGCAGGGCCCTCATAGAGGTCGAACCACACCGGGTTCGCGGAGAGGAGCGCCTGTTGGACCGTCAGTTGTCCCGTCGACAGTTCGTGGTCTACTCGCTCGCGGCGACCACCCTGACCGTCGCGGCGCCGCTCGGCTGCGACGGCTCGACCGCCGAGGGCGCCGAGAAGGGGGCGGACGGCCGACGGCAGGCGTCCGACGTCCTGGTGACCGGCACCGACTCCGAGATGCTGGTCCTGGAGATCACGCCGGCCAACAAGGTCGTCGTACGGCTGCCGCGCGCCGAGGTCGGCCAGGGCGTCACCACCGCCGTCGCCATGATGATCGCCGAGGAACTGGACGCCCGGCTCGCCGACGTCGAGATCCCGCTCGCCGAGGCCCGCAGGGAGGGCAACCAGTTCACCGGCGGTTCCAGCTCGGTCAGTTCGCTGTACGGGCCCGCCCGGCAACTGGCCGCCACCGCCCGGGCCAAGCTCGTGACCGCCGCGTCCCGCCGCTGGCACGTGCCCGCGCGGACCCTGCGCACCCGGGGCACCCGGGTCTTCGCACCGGACGGCCGCATGGCCACCTTCGGCTCGCTGACCAGAAGCGCCGCCCAGATCACCAGACCCACCGTGCCGACCGCGCCCAAACCGGCGTCCCGGCACCGGGTGATCGGACGGCCCACGACCCGCATCGACGCCCGCGACCTCATCACCGGCAAGGCCAGATACACCGGGGACCTCACGGTGGCGGGAGCCAAGCCGACGGTCGTGGCCCGGCCGCCGACGATCGGCGGGAAGGTCGTCTCGGTCGACTCCGCCGCCGCCCGCGCGATGCCCGGGGTGCACGCGGTCGTCCGGTTCGACGGCGGTGTCGCCGTGGTCGCGGAGACCTTCCACCACGCCTTCCAGGCCCGCGACGCCCTGCGCGTCAAGTGGGCGCCCGGACCGCTGGCGAACCTCTCCGACGCCGGCATCCGCGCCCGGCTGCGCGCCGCGGTACCGAAGCTGGGCGATCCGCCGCGCGGTTCGGCGCAGACCGAGGCCGAGTTCGAGTTCGCCTTCGTCAGCCACGCACCGATGGAGGTGCTGACGGCCGTCGCGGACGTGCGGGCCCGGCGCGCCGAGATCTGGTTCTCCTCCCAGACTCCGCAGTCGGCGCGGGAGGACATCGCCTCGGCGATCGGACTGCCCGCGTCGCAGGTACGGATCCATGTGATCCGCGGCGGTGGCTCGTTCGGCCGGCGCCTGAACCACGACGCCGCGCTGGAGGCGGCCGTGATCTCCAAGAAGGCCGGCCGCCCGGTGAAGCTGATGTGGAGCCGGGCCGACGACATCCGGCACGGCAGGATGCGCCCGGCCTCCCACCACCGCATCCGGGCCAGCCACGCCGGCGGCCGGGTGGTGGCCTTCGCCCACGCCACGGCCTCGGTCAGCGAGTCTTTCGGGGAGCGGGGGCTGTCCACGCAGGGCGCCTCGCGTGCCCCCGCGGCGGCCCCGCTCCCGAGCGACAGCGGCCTGTACAACTTCGGCCGGCTGTCCGGCGATTCCGGCTCGGTGGACCTGGCGATCCCGCTGGGGGCCTGGCGGTCGGTGGACTCCGGCACCGTGCGCACCGCCGAGGAGATCGTCGTCGACGAGATCGCCCGGAGCCTCGGCCGGGACCCGGTCGCCTTCCGCCGTACGACCCTGCGGAGCAAGGCCGTCAAGGCCGTGCTGGACAAGGTGGCGAGCGCCGGGAAGTGGGGCCGGAGCATGCCGCGCGGGCACGGGCAGGGTGTCGCCGTGCACGAGGAGTACGACTCCTGCGTGGCCTGTCTGGTCGAGATCGACGCCGCCGATCCGAGGAACCCCCGGGTGACCAAGGTGGTGATGGCGGCCGACGTCGGAACGGCCGTGAATCCGCGCGGACTCGAGGCCCAGCTCATGGGCACCGCCGTCGACGGCATCTCCACCGTGCTGCGGGCCGGACTGCACATCGACAAGGGCGCCGTACGCGAGAGCAGCTTCGCCGACTTCCACTACGCCCGCACACGGCACGCTCCGCTGCACTTCGAGGCGCACATCATGCCCTCCCGGCGGGCCCCCGGCGGAGCCGGTGAACTCGGCGTCCCCGCGGCGTCGGGAGCCGTCGCCAACGCCTACGCCCGAGCCACCGGCACCAAGCCGCGCCGCTTCCCCCTCGACTTCTGAACCATCCGAAGAGAAGGTCCCGATGCCCTCCTACACCTTCACCCTCAACGGGAAGCAGGTCACCGTCGAGGCACCCGCCGACATGCCCCTGCTCTGGGTCCTGCGCGATCTGCTGCACGTCACGGGCCCCAAGTACGGCTGCGGGGTCGGCGCCTGCCGCGCCTGCACCAGCCATCTCGACGGCGACGAGATCCAACCCTGCGTGGTCCCGGTCGCCGACTGCGCGGGCCGTCAGGTCACCACCATCGAGGGCCTGGCCGACGGCGACCGGCTGCACCCCGTGCAACAGGCCTGGCTCGACTGCGACGTCGCCCAGTGCGGCTTCTGCCAGCCGGGCCAGATCATGGCGACGGCCGCGCTGCTGAAGAGGACACCCCGGCCGACGGACGCCGACATCGACGGCATCGAGAACGTCTGCCGCTGCGGCACCTACTCCCGGATCCGCGAGGCGATCAAGAAGGCCGCCGCCCACAGCTGACCTCGCGGCACAGCTGACCTCGCGGCACGGGGCCGTACGCTGAGGGCCGTGGACAGCAGCTCCGAGAGCCCCGGCGCCCTGGCGGCGCGCTGCACCGGGCGGGCGGTGACCGGTGAGCGCCGCCTGTCCCGAACGCTCGCCGAGGTCACCCTCGACGGCGGCGGAACGGTGATCGTCAAGCGCGGCGAGGGCGACCGCGCCGCGTGGGCCGAGGCGGCCGGGCTGCGCTGGCTGGCCGAGGCCGGCGCGGTACGCGTCCCGGCCGTGCACGGGCGGAACGCGCGTCGGCTGGTCATGGACCGGGTGGCGACCGGCCCGCCCGGTACCGGCGCGGCGGAGCGGTTCGGCCGCGATCTGGCCGCCCTGCACGCGTCCGGCGCACGCGCGTTCGGCGCCCCACCGCCCGGCGGCCCCGAGGACGCGTACATCGGGCTCGCCCCGATGCGCAACGTCACCGGCCCCGACTGGCCCCGCTGGTACGCCGAGCACCGGGTGCTGCCGTATCTGCGCCGCGCGGTCGACGAGGGCACGCTCAGCGCTGCGGAGGCAACCGTGATCGAGCGCGTCTGTGAGCGGCTCCCCGAACTGGCCGGTCCCGCCGAGCCGCCCGCCCGGCTGCACGGCGACCTCTGGAACGGCAACGTCCTGTGGGGCGCCGACGGGCACGTCTGGCTGATCGACCCGGCGGCGCACGGCGGCCACCGGGAGACCGACCTCGCCATGCTGGGTCTCTTCGGCTGCCCCCACCTGGACCGCGTCCTGGCCGCCTACCAGGAGGCCACGCCGCTCGCGGCCGGCTGGCGGGACCGTATCGGCCTCCACCAGTTGTTCCCCCTCCTGGTGCACGTCGTCCTCTTCGGGCGCGGCTACGCGGACCAGGCCCTCGCGGCGGCCGGGGCAGCCCTGGCGTGATCCGCTCTACGGCAACGGGCGGGCGCCGCGCAGGAACTGCTCGACCGCGATCTCCACGAGCCCGTCGGGCAGCTCGGGTTTCACCAGGTTGCGGGCAGAAAGTCAACGCCAGCTCGGCGACGGCCCGGTGAGGTTGCCGTGCGGCACCGGGCGGCCCGTGAAAGCGTCCAGCAGGATCCGGTCGGCGAGCGGGCGGTCCAGCTCGACCGTCACCTTCTTCGAGCGCAGGTCGGACGTACAGAGAGCGCCCTCGTCCGAGGTGTCGACGACGTAGGCGGACAGCACCACGCTGCCGTCCGTCTCCAGCACGTCCACGGCGGGCCCGTCGTCACAGGACCCGTGGAAGGCGTGCACCGTCACCGACCGGCCGTTCTCGCTCACCTCCACGAGCTCGTTCAGTTCGCCCAGTTCACCCGTGGGCGCGTCCCGGGCCGGACCGATCGGCGGCTCGGGCAGCTTCGACGGGTCCAGCGCGACGCGCTTGAGCGGGGTGTCGTAGCCCTCGATCGTGAACAGCCAGGCCGGCACGGTCGCCGGACCGCGGCTGGTGGCCAGTGTCGTCTCGCCCAGCCTCGCCCCGGTCACCGTGAGGTGCGGACCGGGGCCGCTGCTGCGGCCCACCCTCTCGTACGCCTCCCGCGCCCCCATGAGCGGCAGCGTGAGCGAGCCGCCGCGCTCCCAGGTCACCTTCCCCTCCTCCTCCGGCGTCCCGGGGAGCTCCCCGCGCAGCACGAAGTTGTCGGTGAGGTACGCCTCCTTGTCGGCGTCGTTGTGGAAGGCGTCCTCGGGCAGCTGGACCGTGTCGGCCATCGGGTAGTAGCCCTCGCGCCAGATCTCGGCGGCCGGTGACCCGTCCCAGGCCTTGGCCACCTTCTGTGCGCGGGCCCTGGTCTGCGGCGGAGGCTCGGCGGCCTGTTCCGTCGCGGCGCCGCACCCGGCGGCGAGCAGACCGAGCGCGGTGAGCAGTTGGACGGTGCGTGAGACGGACGTACGCATGGTTCCCCCCGGCGGACGGCGACGAGCGCGGACGGGACGGTGCCGCGACCACCCCGACACTGTGACGCACGAAGCGCCCGCGGCGTTCGGTCAGACCAGGGACTGGGTGCCGAGCACCGCGAGCAGGGCGAGGCGTTCGGCGTCCTCGGTGCCGGGGGCGGCCGTGTAGACCATGAGACGCAGGTCGCTGCCCGCGACCGCGAGGATGTCGCAGTCCAGGGTCAGCGGGCCGACCCGCGGATGGTCGATGATCTTGCGACCGGCCTCGTGGCGGCCGACCGTGCCGGTGTCCCACAGTTCGGCGAAGCGGGGACTGTGCGTGCGCAACTCCGCCACCAGGGCGCGCAGTCGGGGGTCCGCCGGATACCGGCTCGCGGTCGCGCGCAGGTCGGCGACGATCCCGGCCTGGAAGGCGCGCCTGTCCGGCGGGGTCATGCGCACCCGGCTGCCGGGACCCAGGAAGGCCCGCCATACGCCGTTGCGTTGGAAGCCGTGCCATCCGGAGGGGTCGCCCATCAGCGCGGCATAGTGCGGGTTGGCCACGAGCAGCGTCCAGGCCGCGTCATACACCCCTACCGGTGTGCCGTTCAGACGGTCCAGCAGGCGCTGCACGCTGGGTGTGATGTGCGCGGGGACGGTGTCGGGGCCGGGCGGTACGAGGCCCGCCAGCCGGAACAGATGCGTGCGCTCCTCCGTCGACAGCCGCAGTGCCCGCGCCAGCGCCTCGACGATCTGCGCGGACGGATTGCTCGCCCGGCCCTGTTCGAGTCGGGTGACGTAGTCGACCGAGATCCCGGCCAGCAGAGCTAGTTCCTCGCGGCGCAGCCCGGCCGCGCGTCGCTGCCCGCCCGTCGGCAGACCCGCCGCCTCCGGCGCGATCCGGTCGCGCCAGCGGCGCAGGGCCCTGCCGAGTTCCGTCGCGGTCATGCCCCCAGTCAACACCGCCGCCCACACCCGTGCCTGGTACCGCTGGTCCCAGGAAGAAGGGACGGCTGGCTGCCCCGCTCGCCGCGCAGGACGCTGAGGGCATGACGACAACACTCATCACCGGAGCGAACAAGGGACTCGGTTTCGAGACCGCCCGTCGGCTCGTCGAAGTGGGTCACACCGTCTACGTCGGCGCCCGGGACGCCGAGCGGGGTCGGGACGCGGCCGAGCGGCTCGGGGCACGCTTCGTCCAGCTCGACGTCACCGACGACGCCTCCGTGCGGGCCGCTGTGAAGTCCGTCGAGGCCGAGGGCGGGCTCGACGTACTGGTCAACAACGCCGGCATGGAGGTACGGGGCGAGAACAACGCCGTTCCGGCCGCCGCGGACACCACCGCCGACGAGATGCGGACGGTGTTCGAGACGAACGTGTTCGGCGTCGTCCGCGTCATCCACGCCTTCCTGCCGCTGCTCCAGCGGTCCGAGGCCCCCGTCGTGGTCAACGTCAGCAGCGGGCTGGCCTCCCTGACCACGCTGTCCGACCCGGACTCACCGGCCCACTTCTACCAGGCCGTCGCCTACCCGGCCTCGAAGACGGCGGTCAACATGATCACCGTGCAGTACGCGAAGGCGTTCCCGAAGATGCGGATCAACGCCGTCGAGCCCGGCTTCACCGCCACCGACCTCAACGGCCGCACCGGCACCCAGACCATCGCGGAGGGCGCCGAGATCATCGTACGGATGGCACGGCTCGGCCCCGACGGCCCGACCGGCGGCTATGTCGACGTGAACGGCCCGCTTCCCTGGTGACACCGGGCCCCGGCGGGTCCGTCAGACGACGCCGTCGGCCCGCAGGGCCGCGATCTCCTCGCGGCTGCGGCCGAGTTCGGCGAGGATCGACTCGGTGTGCTCGCCCGCCGCGGGCACCGGGTCCATCCGCGCGGGTACGCCCGCGAGGTCGGCCGGCGGCAGCAGGGCCTGCACCGTCGCCCCGCCGGGCACCCCCACGTCGCGCCAGCGGTCGCGGCCGGCCAGGACCGGGTGGTCCAGGAACGCGGCCACGTCGTTGACCCCGGCGCAGGCGATGGCGACGGCCTCCAGGTCCTTGAGGATCTCCTCGGCGTCGGAGCGGGCGCAGCGCTCGGCCACGAGGGCGTTCAGCTCGTCCCGGTGGGCCACCCGCGCGGAGCTCGTGGCGAACCGCGGGTCGTCGGTCAGCTCGGGCCGGCCGAGGAACTCGGCGCACAGGACGGCCCATTCGCGCTCGTTCTGGATGGAGAACAGCACCTCCTTGCCGTCGGCGGCGGTGAAGGCGCCGTACGGGGCGAGGGTGGGGTGCTGGGTGCCCAGACGCGGGGGCTGAACGCCGCCGTGGCGCGTGTAGTAGGCGGGCTGGCCCATCCACTCGGCCAGCGCCTCGAACAGGGACACCTCCACCGGGTGGGCGGTGCCCGTGGTGGCCCGGGTGTACAGGGCGGTGAGGATGCCGCTGTAGGCGTACATCCCGGCGGCGATGTCGGCGACGGAGATCCCCACGCGCGCGGTGTCGGCGTCGGTTCCGGTGAGGGAGACCAACCCGGTCTGGCACTGGACCAGCAGGTCGTACGACTTGCGGTCGGCCCAGGGGCCGGTCGTGCCGTACCCGGAGATGGTGCACGGGATCAGCCGCGGCCACCGCTCGCCGAGCGCCTCGACCCCCAGGCCGAGACGGTCGGCGGCGCCCGGGGCCAGGTTCTGCACGAACACGTCGGCGTCGTCGAGGAGCCGGTGCAGGATCTCCTGACCCCGCGGTGCCTTCAGGTCCAGCGTGAGGGACTCCTTGGACCGGTTGAGCCAGACGAAATAGCTGGACTGTCCGTGCACGGTCGTGTCGTACCGACGGGCGAAGTCCCCGTCCCCCGGCCGCTCGACCTTGATCACCCGCGCCCCGAGGTCGGCGAGCTGCCGGGTGGCGTACGGGGCTGCCACGGCCTGCTCCAGGCTGACGACGGTGACACCGGACAGGGGAAGTCGGGGGGCGCTCATGGGGCCATGTGTACGGCCCCGCCGGAGATCGCGTCAACGGCGTACAGTGGACGGAAGGGCATCTGCATGTCAGTGCATATATTGCACATGCGGGTATAGCTCGTGTGGTTACATGGTCGTCATGAAGGCCATCACATTGCAGAGCTACGGTCAGCCCGAGGATCTGAAGCTGGTGGACCACCCCGAGCCCAAGGTGGCCCCGGGCGAGGTCCTGGTCCGCGTGAAGGCCGCCGGGGTCAACCCGGTGGACTGGAAGCTCGGGGCGGGATACCTCGACCCGATCATGGAGACCCACTTCCCGATGATCCCCGGCTGGGACGTCGCCGGGGTCGTCGAACGGGTCGGGCTCGACGTCGACGAGTTCGCGCCCGGTGACGAGGTGTACGGCTACCTCCGCAAGGACTCCGTACAGCTCGGCAGCTACGCCGAGCTGGTGTCCGCGCATGTGCGGATGCTGGCCCGCAAGCCGGCCTCGCTCAGCTGGGAGCAGGCCGCCGGAGTGCCACTCGCGGGGCTGACCGCGTACCAGTCGATCAAGCGCGTGGACGTGCGCGAGGGCGAGACGGTGCTGGTCCACGCCGCGGCCGGCGGGGTCGGCATGTTCGGGGTGCAGATCGCGGCCGCGCTCGGCGCCCGGGTCATCGGCACCGCGAGCGAGCGCAACCACGACTTCGTACGGCAGCTCGGCGCCGAGCCCGTGGCCTACGGCGACGGCCTGGCCGACCGGATCCGCGAGCTGGCGCCGGACGGTGTGGACGCGGCCCTCGACTTCGTCGGCGGTGACGCCGTGGACGTCTCCCAGCAGGTGCTGCGACGGCGTGAGCGGGTGGTGTCCATCGCCGACCCGGAGGCGGTCGCCAAGGGCGCCCACCTGCTGTGGGTGCGCCCCGAACCGGCCGATCTGACGGCCCTCGCCGAACTCGCCGACACCGGTCGGCTCGCCGTACACGTGGAACGGGTGCTGCCGCTGGAGGAGGCCGCCGAGGCCTGGCGGATCAGCCGCGAGGGACGGGTGCGCGGAAAGCTGGTCCTGTCGGTCGGCGAACCGCGGTAGCGGCAGGCGAGGGGGACGCGGCGTCGTCTCAGACGGGTACGCGAAGTGTCTCGACGGCCCTGACCAGCGGGGCCAGTTCGGGATCCTTCGCGGCCTCGTCGAGGGCCTCGCGCAGCGCCGACTCATTGGTCGGGCGGGCCTCTTCCAGGAGCTTGAGGCCTGCTTCGGTGACGTCGGTGTAGATGCCGCGGCGGTCGGTGGGGCAGAGGTAGCGGGAGAGCAGCCCGCGGTCCTCCAGGCGGGTCACGAGCCTGGTGGTGGCGCTCTGGCTGAGCACGACGGCGTCGGCGACCTGCTTCATCTGGAGGTGGCCGCCTTCTCCGTTGTGCTGGCGGCTGAGGACGTCGAGCAGGGAGTACTCGCGCACGCTGAGGTCGTGCCCGGTCTGTAGGGCGCGCTCGATGTGCGTCTCGATCCTGCCGTGCAGCAGAGAGAGAGCGCACCAGCCCTGGGCGAGGGCGGTGAGTGCGGGGTCCGTGGCGGTCATGGCGCCGGTGTCCTCCGTCCAGAGATGGATGACACCCAGGATAGGGCATCGGCGAAATTTCCCGCGAATGCGTTTATTGGGCGCGTGCAAGTGGCTCGGCGCGTGCAACTGGCTGGTCGGGTGCGTGGGTGCGTCGGGTGTCTCGGGTGCGTCCGGTGCCTTCAGGTGCCGTGCCGCCGAAAACTCCGTCGCCGCCCTCAGGTGGCATGGCTATCGTCAACGCCCATGATCAGCCGACCCGCCTCCTCCACCACGACCCTGTGGCGCCCCACCGGCCCCAAGGAGCTGGACCTGGTCCGCGAGCTCAACTGGCGCGCCTGGCCCCCGCGGTTGCCCGAGCAGCCGATCTTCTACCCGGTGCTCAACGAGGACTACGCGGTCAGGATCGCCCGCGACTGGAACGTCAAGCACGACGGCGCCGGCTTCGTGACCCGCTTCGAGGTCGAGTCGGATTTCCTGCGCCGGTACCCCGTCCAACAGGCGGGTGGCGAGACGATCCTGGAGCTGTGGGTGCCCGCCGAGGAACTGGACGCGTTCAACGCCCACATCGTCGGCACGATCGAGGTCGTGCACGAGTTCCGGTGACGGCGGGCCCGCGCGACTAGCAGCGCGTCAGATGCCGCATCGCCAGCGCCAGCCCCAGCCGGAACCGGCCCTGTGGGGTGCGCAGGGGCCAGCCCAGCAGATGCTCGGCCTGTGTCAGGCGCTCCTGGAGCGTGGAGTGGTGGACGTTGATCTCGACCGCCGCCGCTCGCAGACTCGCCGTCCCGGCGACGGCGTGCAGGGTGCCGAGCAGCCAGGGCGTGGCCGAGGCGGCCGCCTCCAGGGCCTGTACGTCCGGGGGCGGTTCGGCACCCGGCGTGACCAGGTCGGCGAGCAGGGCGATGCCGCCCAGTTCAGCGGCGTGGACCACGCGGGGGCCGGGGTCCTGGGTGGTGCCCTCGGCCGTGAACCGAAGGGCGACGCGGGCCTCGGACCAGGAGCGCGGCAGGTCGAGCACCGGCACGGCCGGCCCCACCCCCACGCGGCCGACGGGCAGTTCGGCGGCCGACTGTGCCGCGACGATGCGTGGGCGCCCGTCCGACGGAGCCAGGACGCGGGCCGGCGCGGCGGTGTCGAGTCCCAGACGCCGGGCCGCGTGCAGCCGTGCCGACTCCGTAGCCGTGGCGTCGAGGACGGTCTCGACCAGCGCCGGGTCGTCCGCGGGGGCCTTCCCGCGCGTCCGGTCGAGAACCAGCCGTATGACCCCGGCGGCGCGCTCCAGGATCACCGCGTCCACGACACTGGGCTCCGCCTGCTCGGCCCGCTCCAGCCACAGCGCCGGCGCACCGCCGGGCATCAGCGCCACCGAGGGCCACGCGGGATCGGGCGCCGTACCGCTCTCCTGCCGCGTCCCGTCGGGCTCGACCCGGACATGGACCCGGCGGTCCGCGTCGACCAGCCGGGCCGGCACCCCGGCGAGCACGGCGGCTCCGCGCACCAGCGTCTCCAGTCCGGCCCGTGTCTCGGCGAGCCGATCGAAGTAGGCGATGACCCGGACCGCGGCACCGGCATCCGGATCGAGCGCGGTCAGGCGCCCGGCCAGCTCTTTCATAGGCCAATGGTGCGGTATGCGGTCAAGAGGCAACCCCCCTCGCACCTACCCGCGCCCGCGACACCCCACGGCCTGGCGGACGATCAGGCGCCACCTGGCGTCTTCACCGGCTCAACAGCCGCCGCAGCCAGCCCAGATGCGCGGCCCGGCAGGCCTGCGAAACGGCGGCCTGAGGCGCGAATCCGTCGAATCCGTGGAAGCCGCCGGGCCACACATGCAGCTCGGCGACGCCACCGGCCTGCCAGAGCCGGGAGGCATACGCGACGACCTCGTCACGGAACGTCTCCGCCGAGCCGACGTCCAGGAACGCCGGCGGCAGTCCCGTCAGATCCTCGGCACGGGCCGGTGCCGCGTACCCGGGCACGTCGGCCCCACCCCGTCGCTCGCCGAGCAGCGCCGTCCAGCCGGTCTCGTTCGCCGTGCGGTCCCAGACGCCGAGGCCTGTCATCTGGTGGGTGGACGGACTGTCGTTGCGATCGTCCAGCATCGGGCACATCAGCATCTGACCGAGCAGCTCCGGACCCTTGCGGTCCCGCGCCAGCAGAGCCAGCGCCGCGGACAGCCCGCCGCCGGCGCTCGCCCCGGCGACGACGATCCGCGCCGGGTCGCCCCCGAGTTCGGCCGCGTGCCGCGCGGTCCACTCCAGACCGGCGTAGACGTCCTCGATCTGCGCCGGATACGGGTGCTCCGGCGCGAGCCGGTACTCCACGGACACCACCACCGCGTCCAGTTCCCTCGCCCAGGCCAGGGGCGCGTCGACGCCGACGCGGTTGTTGCCGAGGATGAGGCCGCCGCCGTGGACGTGATAGATCACCGGCCGCGCGACCGCGTCCACCGGAGCGACCGGCCGGCAGACGAGCAGGGAGATCTCGGGCGCACCAGGGGGACCCGGCACCGTACGGTCCTCGACCTCGAAGAAGCCGTCCAGGGTCAGATCGAGCTCGGCCAGCAGCTGGATCCCGGCACCCCGGCGGACATCGGCTATCCCGTCCATCGTCAGTCCGGGCGAGACCACGTCCTTGATGAGTTCCAGCGCGGCGGCGAGCTCGGGATCGAACGGGGGTGGCGGGGCCTGGGTCATGGCTTCTCCTCGGACAGGGGCACGACGTGCCCGGCGGCTCTGCGGCCAGCATCCGCGCACCGGACCCCGGCGGAGGGCCGCCGTTCGGCGGTACCTGCCCGCCGCCCGGCGGGTGGCACCTCCGTGCCCCGGAGCTTGCCAGACGCCCCGTCGTTCACCGGTCCTCGGTGGCGGTGGCCGACTCGCGCACGGGCTTGACTTCGAGAGCGCTCCAAGTTCTAGCGTCATAGAGGTCCGTGCAAGGTCCCGGTGAACGGAGACGAGACATGCGGGTCGGCGTGCACATCAACCGGTTCGACCATCCCGGAGGAGGTCCCGCGCTCGGCCCCGAACTCGCCGCCGCGGGTGCCGCCGCCGAGGAGGCCGGGCTGAGCTGGCTTTCGGTGATGGACCACTACTTCCAGATGGAGTTCAACGACCGCGCCGAGGACCCCATGCTGGAGGCGTACACCACCCTCGGCTACCTCGCCGGCCACACCTCGACGGTCCGCCTCGGCGCGCTGGTGACCGGCGTGACCTACCGCCACCCCGGCCTGCTCGCCAAGATCGCCACCACGCTGGACGTGCTGTCCGGCGGCCGGGCCACCCTCGGGATCGGCGCCGCCTGGTACGGGCGCGAGCACGAGGGGCTCGGGGTGCCCTTCCCGCCCGTCGCCGAGCGCTTCGAGCGGCTGGAGGAGACCCTGCGGATCTGCCTTCAGATGTGGGACCCGGCGGCCGACGGCCCGTTCGAGGGCCGGCACTTCCGGCTCGCCGAGACGCTCTGTGTCCCGCCGCCGGTCAGCACCCCGCACCCCGAGATCATGATCGGCGGGGGAGGGGAGAAGAAGACCCTGCGACTGGTCGCCCGGTACGGCGACGCGTGCAACCTCTTCACCACCTCGCCCGAGGAGGTCAGGCACAAGCTCGACGTGCTGCGCGGCCACTGCGACACGGAGGGACGCGACTACGACGAGATCCGCAAGACCGTCGTCTACTCGGGCGAGGCCGCCACGGCGGGCGACCTCGACGCGTTCACCAGGGACATCGCGGGCTACACGAAGCTCGGCATCGACACGGTGATCCTCGGCCCGCGCACCGGCGAACCGGCCGCGTTCATCGAGAACTTCGCGGCGCCCGCCGTACCGCGGCTGGCCGGTCTGGACTGACCGGAGCGGTCACCGGCACGGCGATTTCGTCGGGCTGCCGGTGGGCCGGCTGCGGGAGACGACACGCATGCCGCCGGCGTCCACGGCTCGGACCTGGAGCGAACCGCAGGCGCACCGCGTCCACACCGTGCTGCCCGCCGCGGTGCCGTGCCGGGACACGACCTGGTAGGGCTCGGCGGCGTCGGGCCACCCGCAGTGCGGGCAGACGATGCCGGTCGTGCTGGTCATGGCGACTCCTCGTGACTCGTGGCTGGTTCGACCGTCGCGACACAACCAAGGGTGCGATGCGCCTTCGTACACGTCCAGGTTGACTTTCTGGACCTCACCTTGAAGCGTGGGCTTCATGATTGACCTGCGCCGACTGCACGTACTCAGGGCCGTGGCGCACTACGGCACGGTCACCGGGGCCGCCCGCGCCCTGCACTTCACCCCGTCCGCCGCCTCCCAGCAGATCCGCCAGCTGGCCCGTGACCTGGGCGTCGACCTCCTCGAACCGCAGGGCCGGGGGGTGCGCCTGACCGCGGCGGCCGAGAGTCTGCTGGCACACGCGGACGCCATCCAGGCCCGCTGGGAGGCGGCCGAGCTCGATCTGCGGGCCGAATACAGCGCCCCCTCGGGGCAGTTGCGCATCAGCGGCTTCTCGACGGCCGTGTCCGTGCTGCTCGCGCCGATGGCGGTACGGCTGCGGGAGCGGTATCCGCGGCTGACCGTACGCATCCAGGAGACGGGTGTGCCGGAGAGCTTCGACCTGCTCTTCGAGGGGAAGGCCGACCTGGCGGTGGTGGAGGTGTCCCCGCACAACCCGCCGCTCAGCGACGCGCGCTTCGACCAGCAGCCGCTGCTCGACGACCCGTACGACCTCGTCGTGCCCGACGGTCACCCGCTGGCCGGACGCGAGGGGGTCGACCTGGCGGAGGCGGCGCACGAGCAGTGGATCGCGCCCATGCCGGACAGCCCCTGCCGGCCGCATGTGATGTCGGCGTGCGGGGCGGCCGGGTTCACCCCGGACGTGATTCATCACGCGCTGGACTGGAACGTCACCGCGCACCTGGTCGCCCATCGGCTCGGCGTAGCCCTGGTCCCTCGGCTGGCCCGGCTGACCGAGCAGCTGCCGATCACCCGGGTCCGCTGCGCGGGCCAACCGCACCGCAGGGTGCTGACCTGCACCCGCCGGGGCGGACGGGAGCGTCCGGCGGTGGCGGCGGCGCTGGCGGAACTGCGGGAACTGGCGCCGACCGCGGTGGCCTGACCCACGAGGAGGGGCCGGAGCGCTTGGCTCCGGCCCCTCCTCGATACGTCCGCCCGGCTGTCAGGCGGCGACCACGTCGCCCGCGTGACCGTGGACGCGCGCGATGACCTCGGTCAGCTGGGCGGCGACCTCGGCGTCGTCGACCGGGTGGGTCTCGGCGAAACGGGTCACCGAGCCGGGGATGGACAGCTTGACGTCCTCCAGCACCTTGCCGCCGGCGATGCCCACGGCCTTGCGGGTCTCGTCCTGCGCCCACACGCCGCCGTACTGGCCGAAGGCGGTACCGACCACGGCGACCGGCTTGCCGCCGAAGGCGCCCTGGCCGTAGGGGCGGGACAGCCAGTCGATGGCGTTCTTCAGCACGGCCGGGATCGTGCCGTTGTACTCGGGGGAGAAGAGCAGGAACGCGTCGGAGGCCTGCGCGGCCTCACGCAGCTTGGCCGCGGTGGCCGGTACGCCGCCCTCGACGTCGATGTCCTCGTTGTAGAAGGGGATCTCCGCCAGGCCCTCGAACAGCACGACCTCTGCGCCCTCGGGGGCGAGCTTGACGGCGGCCTCGGCCAGCTGACGGTTGTGCGAACCGGCACGAAGGCTGCCGACGAGCGCGAGGATGCGAACAGACATGCGAACTCCAAGGGTGCTGAAACACTGCCGTTACGATCCGGACCGAGGTCCGTTTGCCTTTCTAGCATCCTAAGCGGACCGCGGTCCAGTTTCATTCCCCATGCTTTACTCTGGCTTCATGTCCGCCGCCCTGCCGCCCTTCCCGGAGCCCCAGGAACCCCTCGACGCGCCCCAGCTGCTGGAGGTCGGCTCCGCCCCCGAGGAGCCCTGCCTGCGCGCCGACGCGGCCCGCAACCGAGCCCGGCTGCTAGAGGCCGCCGCCCGGCTGATCGCGGAGCACGGCGCGGCCGGCGTCACCATGGAGGCCGTGGCCGCGGCCGCCGGGGTGGGCAAGGGGACGGTCTTCCGCCGCTTCGGCGACCGCACCGGCCTGCTGATGGCGCTGCTGGACCACTCCGCGCGCACGCTCCAGGCCGACTTCCTCGGCGGCCCGCCGCCGCTGGGCCCCGGCGCGCCGCCGGTCGAGCGGTTGCGCGCGTTCGGCGTGGCCGCGCTGTACCGCTCGGCCGAGCAGCTCGATCTCCAGCTGGCGGCGCAGTCCGATCCGTCCCGCCGTTTCGCCCACCCCTCGTACCGGGCGCTGCACACCCACGTCACGATGCTGCTGCGCCAGATACACCCCGACGCCGACTGCGAGCTGCTCGCCCAGACGCTCATGGCGTACCTCGACCCCGCCCTGATCAACCACCTGACCCGGCAGTGCGCGATGCCCATGGAGCGGCTGGAGAAGGGCTGGGGCGACCTGGTCGACCGGATGGCACGTACACCGGTCTGAACGGGCGAGGACCCTCAACGGAGTTGCGTACACAGGTTCTGCAAGGATGCGGTACGTCATGGTGCAGATACCGAAAACGCCCGCGCCCGCTTCCTCCGCAACGCGCTCGGTACCCACGAGCGCCGACGTGGCCCGCCTGGCCGGCGTCTCGCGCGCGACCGTCTCCTACGTCCTCAACAACACCAGCGCCGTCCGGATCAGCGAGCCCACCCGCCGCCGGGTCCACGAGGCCGCGAAGGAACTCGGTTACGTCCCGCACGCCGCGGCCCGCAGCCTGCGCGCCGGGCACAGCCGTATGGTCCTGATGCCCGCCCCGAGCTTCCCGATCGGCTCCCTGTACGGGCAGTTCCTCAGCGACCTCCAGCTCGCCCTCGGCCGCCTCGACTACACGGTCGTCCAGCACGGCAGCGTCGGCCTGCACGGCGACGAGGCCGCCCGCGCCTGGGCCGAGCTGCGACCCGTCGCCGTGCTGGTCTCGGGCTGCGGCCTCGGCCCGAAGGGCGTGACGGTGCTCAAGCGCTCCGGCGCCCGGGCCGTGGTCAGCCTCGGCCCCGAGTCCGTCGAGGGCGCCCACGCCCTGCTGATGGACTACGAGGCGGTCGGCCACTGCGCGGGCAGCCACCTGTACGCCCGCGGCAGGCGCCGCATCGGCGTCGTCGTGCCCGCGGAGCAGGGCCTGGAGTCCTTCTCCGCGCCCCGGCTGGAAGGCGTGCGCCGGGCCCTCGTCGGCACCGACGCGACCGTCACCGAGCTGCCCCTCGCCTACGAGGAGGAGCCCGCCGCGCGACTCGCCGCCCGCTGGCGCGACCTCGGCCTCGACGCCGTGTTCGCCTACAACGACGAGTACGCGATGCTGCTGATGCGCGCCTTCCAGGACGCCGGCGTCCGGGTCCCCACCGACGTGGCCGTCATCGGCGCCGACGACCTGATGCTCGGACGGCTGCTGCGGCCCAGGCTGAGCACCGTCCACATCGAGCTGCCGTCCGGCCGCGACCTCGCGGAACTGGTCGACCGCGCCGTACGCAACCCCGGGACCGCGCCCGAGACGCACAAGGTGCTGGGGGCGACGGTGGTGCAACGCGAGTCCAGCTGAAACCCGTGGGCCGGTCCGGCGCCGCCCCTCGGACAGGCCCCGGCGGCCCGGCCGACGTACCGTCGAAGCCAGGGAGGCGTGGGAATGCGCACGACGGTCGGCATCATCGGCGGGGGCCCCGCCGGGCTGCTCCTCGCCCGGCTGCTGCACCGCGCGGGCATCGACTGCGTGGTGCTGGAGGCCAGGACGCGGGAGTACGTCGAGCAGCGCCAGCGGGCCGGAATGCTGGAACAGGGCACGGTCGACGCGCTGCGCGAGGCCGGCGCCGCCGACCGGCTGGACGCCGAAGGGCTGGTCCACCAGGGCATCGAGCTGCGCTTCGACCGGGAACGTCATCACATCGACTTCCCGGCCCTGACCGGCGGCCGTACGGTGACGATCTACGCACAGACCGAGATCGTGAAGGACCTGGTGGCGCTCCAACTGGACGGCGGACCACCGCTGTTGTTCGAGGCCGAGGCGTTCGCCGTCGACAGGCCGGAGAGCGCCACGCCGGTCGTACGGTTCCGGCACGACGGCCGCGAGCAGACGCTGACCTGCGACTGGGTCGCCGGCTGCGACGGCTTCCACGGCATCTCCCGGGGGGTGTTCCCCGAGGGGAGCACCCGCTCGTACGCCCGCGAGTATCCGTACTCCTGGCTCGGCATCATGGCCGAAGTCGCCCCGTCCTGCGACGAGTTGATCTACGCGCGCGGCGAGCGCGGCTTCGCGCTGCACAGCATGCGCTCACCGACCGTCTCCCGGCTCTACCTCCAGGTTCCCAACGGCACCGACACCGAGGACTGGCCCGACGACCGCATCTGGGACGAGCTCGCCGCACGTTTCGCGATCGACGCCGACTGGACCCTGTGCCGTGGTCCCGTCACCGCCAAGTCCGTGACCCGGATGCGTAGTTACGTCCACGAGCCGATGCGCCACGGCCGCCTCCTGCTGGCCGGGGACGCCGCCCACATCGTGCCGCCCACCGGCGCCAAGGGCCTCAACCTCGCGGTGTCGGACGTACGGGTGCTGGCCCGCGCCTTCATCGCGCTGCACCGCACAGGGGACACACAACTTCTCGACAGGTACTCGGAGTTGTGTCTGCGCCGGGTGTGGCAGGTGACCCGGTTCTCGGACGACATGACTAAGATGTTGCACGCTCAACCAGACGGGGATGCGTTCGACCACCGGATGCAGCTCGCACGTCTGCGCCGGATCACCGCATCCCGCTACGCGGCCGCCGAACTGGCGGTCAACTACTCGGGACTTCCGCTCCCCCCGTGAGTCCCGCCCGGTGATCGAACGGAGAGTCGTAAATGCCGTTGCTCGACCCCAAGGCCTGGCAGCCCCGCTCCCTGTCGGGAGACGAGTACGCCGTCACCGAGCCCGCCACCGGCGACACACTCGGCACCGTCACCCTGGCCACCGCCGAGGACGTCGGCACGGCGGCCGAGGCCGCCCGCGCCGCCCAGGCCGAGTGGGCCCGCCTCCCGCACCTCGTCCGCGCGGGAGTGCTGCGCAAAGCCGGCGACCTGTTCGCGGCACACGCCGACGAACTGCGCGAATGGCTCGTCCGTGAATCCGGCTCGATACCCGGCAAGGCCGACTTCGAGCTGCATGTCGCCTCCCAGGAGTGCTACGAGGCCGCCGCGCTCGCCTCCCGGCCCGCCGGGCACGTCCTGCCCAGCGAGGTGCCCAGGCTGTCGTACACGCGCCGCGTCCCGGTGGGCGTGGTCGGTGTGATCGCGCCGTTCAACGCCCCGCTGATCCTGTCCATCCGCTCCGTCGCCCCCGCCCTCGCGCTCGGCAACGGGGTGCTGCTGAAGCCGGACCCCCGTACGGCGGTGTGCGGCGGTCTCTCGCTGGCCGCCATCTTCGCGGAGGCCGGTCTGCCCGAGGGGTTGCTGCACGTCCTGCCGGGCGGTCCCGAGGCGGGTCAGGCGCTGGTCGAGGACCCACGGGTGCCCGTCATCTCGTTCACCGGCTCCACCACCGCGGGCCGGGCCGTGGGTGAGGCCGCCGGGCGTCATCTGAAGCGGGCGCATCTGGAGCTGGGCGGCAACTCCGCCCTGATCGTGCTGGAGGACGCCGACATCGACGCGGTGATCTCCACGGCCGCCTGGGGCTCGTTCTTCCACCAGGGCCAGATCTGCATGACGACCGGCCGCCACTTGGTCCACCGGTCCCTGTACGAGGACTACGTCGAGCGGCTCGCCGCCAAGGCCGACTCCCTCGCCGTCGGCGACCCGCACCGCGCGCAGGTCCACCTCGGTCCGCTCATCGACGCCGGACAGCTGGGCAAGGTGCACGACCTGGTGCGCTCCAGCGCCTCCCGGGGCGCCAAGCTGGCCGCGGGCGGCACTCACGAGGAGCTGTTCTACCGGCCGACCGTGCTCGCGGGCGTCGACGACGACACCCCGGCCTACACCGAGGAGGTCTTCGGGCCGGTCGCGCCGATACGCCCCTTCAGCACCCCCGACGAGGCCGCCGCCCTCGCCGCCGCCGGGCCGTACGGCCTCTCCCTGGGCATCGTCACCGGCGACACCGCTCGCGGCCTCGACCTGGCCGAGCGGATCCCGACCGGCATCGTGCACATCAACGACCAGACCGTGAACGACGAGGCCGTCGCGCCCTTCGGAGGCGTCGCCGCCTCCGGCACCGGCGCCCGCTTCGGCGGCGAGGCCAACCTGGAGGCCTTCACCGACGTGCGCTGGACGACGGTGCGCGGGGACGTGGCGGCCTACCCCTTCTAGAGGGGGCCTTACTGGCCGTTCTGCTCGGCCTGGGCCTGCTGGGACTCCACGGCCTTGCGGACCTCGTCCATGTCGAGCCCACGGGCCTGCCCGATCACGTCCGTCAGGGCGGCCTCGGGCAGGGCACCCGGCTGCGCGAACACGGCGACCCGGTCCCGGACGATCATCAGCGTCGGGATCGACTGGATACCGAAGGCGGCGGCCAGCTCGGGCTGCGCCTCGGTGTCCACCTTGCCGAACACGAGGTCCGGGTTCTCCTCGGCGGCCTTCTCGTAAACGGGGGCGAACTGACGGCACGGCCCGCACCAGGACGCCCAGAAGTCGATCAGGACGAAGTCGTTGTCCGTGACCGTCTGGTCGAAGTTCTCCTTGGTGAGCTCCACGGTGCTGCTCATGGCGTATGTCCCTCTTCCTGGTATCGGGGGTGAGGCCGTCGTCGACAACACGACCGTACGGTCACGTATTCCGCGCACGTACCCGTGTGGCCACTCCGCACACCACCCGCAAGACTGACCTCATGACGGAAACGGATTCCATCGCTTACGACGTGGTTGTGCTCGGTGCCGGACCGGTGGGGGAGAACGTGGCGGACCGCACCTGTGCGGCCGGTCTCTCCACCGCGGTCGTGGAGAGTGAGCTGGTCGGCGGCGAATGCTCGTTCTGGGCGTGCATGCCCAGCAAGGCACTGCTGCGCCCGGTGATCGCCCAGGCCGACGCCCGCCGCCTGCCCGGTCTCAGGCAGGCGGTGCAGGGGCCCCTGGACACGGCCGCTGTCCTCGCCCGGCGCAACTACTTCACCGCGGACTGGAACGACGAGGGCCAGGTCGAGTGGCTGAACGGCATCGGCGCTCACTTCCACCGCGGCCGCGGCCGCCTCGCCGGGCCCCGCACCGTGGAGGTGACCGGCCCCGACGGCGAACGGCAGGTGCTGACCGCCCGGCACGCCGTCGCCGTGTGCACCGGCAGCCGGGCCGCACTGCCGGACCTGCCAGGGCTGGCCGAGGTCAAGCCCTGGACCAGCCGCGAGGCCACCAGCGCCCAGTCCGCGCCCGGCCGGCTGGTCGTGGTCGGCGGGGGAGTGGTCGCCACCGAGATGGCCATGGCCTGGCAGGCCCTCGGCTCACAGGTCACGCTCCTCGTCCGCGGCAAGGGCCTGCTGAACCGCATGGAGCCCTTCGCCGGCGAACTGGTCGCCGAGGGGCTCACCGAGGCCGGGGTCGATGTCCGCACCGGCACCTCGGTCCAGTCGGTGACCAGGGAGAACGGCACCGTTGTGGTCGTCACCGACCAGGGCGGGCGGATCGAGGCCGACGAGATCCTCTTCGCCGTCGGCCGCGCGCCGCGCACCGACGACATCGGCCTGGACACGGTCGGTCTGGAACCCGGCTCCTGGCTCCAGGTCGACGACAGCCTGCGGGTCACCGGCAGCGACTGGCTGTACGGGGTCGGCGACGTCAACCACCGAGCCCTCCTCACCCACCAGGGCAAGTACCAGGCCCGCATCGCCGGTGCGGCGATCGGCGCGCGAGCCGCGGGTGAACCACTGCTGGACGCCGCCTGGGGTGCGCACGTGGCCACCGCCGACCACGGCGCCGTCCCCCAGGTCGTCTTCACCGACCCCGAGGCCGCCGCCGTGGGCCTGTCCCTCGCGGAGGCGGAACAGGCCGGTCACCGGGTCCGCGCCGTCGACCTCGACATCGCGGTCGCGGGCTCGTCCCTGTACGGCGACGGCTACCGCGGGCGCGCCCGCATGGTCGTCGACCTGGAGCGCGAGATCCTCCTCGGCGTCACCTTCGTCGGCCCCGGCGTCAGCGAGCTGATCCACTCGGCGACCATCGCGGTCGCCGGCCAGGTGCCGATCAGCAGGCTGTGGCACGCGGTTCCGTCGTATCCGACGATCAGCGAGGTGTGGCTGCGGCTGCTGGAGGCGTATCGCGACAACTGACGCACGGCTCGCGACAACTGACGTACAACGCCGGCCCGCGCGTCAGTCCGGCAGTTCGAAGCCGAGGGCCCTCGCCGCCTCGTCCGGGGCGGGCTGGGCCCAGTACTCGGCCATCGCCTGGTTCGACGACAGGGAGCGCGGCTCCGCGCGGTCCAGGTAGAGCACGCCGTCGAGGTGGTCCGTCTCGTGCTGCACGATGCGGGCGGGCCACCCCGAGAACACCTCCTCGACAGCGCGCCCGTGCTCGTCCTCGCCGGTCAGCCGCACCTCGGCGGGACGGGCCACCACCGCCTGATAGCCCGGCACGCTCAGACAGCCCTCGAAGAACGCGGCGCGGACGGCACCGACGGGCGTGTACGACGGGTTCACCAGCACCCGGAACGGCTGCGGCACCCGCGCCCGCACCTGCCGTACCTCCTCCGGCACCGGCGCCGGGTCCTCGATCACCGCGATCCGCAGCGCCACCCCGACCTGCGGCGCGGCGAGGCCGACTCCGGGCGCCGCGTGCATGGTGATCCGCAGCGCCTCCACGAAACGGGCCAGCAGCGCGGGGTCCAGCTGCCCGTCGAAGCGTTCGGTCGGTCGCCGCAGCACCGGGTCGCCGGCCGCCACGATGGGCAACGGGCCCTCGGTGGCCAGAAGTTGCTCGACCTGTTCGGCCAGCGGGGCGCGATGGTTCGGAAGTGCCATCGCGCCAGAATGCCATGACGGTTCCGTCCCGGACGCATTCCCTTGTGGCGCACGTCACGTGAAGTGGCGGGAACTCGGCGGCACCTCTCTCCGACTACTGGTCCGCTACCGCCCTTACGTCCCCACCCCCGGAGAAGCCGCCGATGACCGCTCCCACGACCTCCACGGCGGAGGCGACAGAGCCCGACGCACCGGCGTCGTCGCCCCGCACCTGGGCACCGCTGCGCCCGCTGATCCTGCGTCTGCACTTCTACGCCGGCGTCCTGGTCGCACCGTTCCTGCTCGTCGCCGCGACCACCGGCTTTCTGTACGCCGGGGCGTTCCAGGCCGAGAAGATCGTGTACGCGCACGAGATGTACGTGCCGGTCGGCGACGCCAAGCTGCCGATATCGGAGCAGGTCGCCGCAGCGCGCGAGGCCCACCCCGAGGGCATGGTCTCGGCGGTACGGCCCTCCCCGGCCGAGGACGAGTCCACCCGGGTGATGCTGTCCGGCGTCAAGGGCGTCGACGCCGACCACGCGCTGGCCGTGTTCGTCGACCCGTACACCGCCGAGGTGCGCGGCGCCCTGGAGCAGTACGGTTCGACCGGCGCCCTGCCGTTGCGCACCTGGATCGACGAGTTCCATCGCGACCTGCATCTCGGCGAGTCCGGCCGCCTCTACAGCGAGCTCGCGGCCAGCTGGCTGTGGGTGATCGCGGCCGGCGGACTGGTGCTGTGGTTCTCCCGCCGCCGCGCTCTGCGCAAGGTGCGGGGCACCAGCGGGCGCCGCCGTACGCTCGGTCTGCACGGCTCCGTCGGCGCCTGGGTCGCCGTCGGCTTCCTCTTCCTCTCGGCGACCGGCCTGACCTGGTCGACGTACGCCGGAGCCAACATCGACGAACTGCGCACCTCGCTGCGTCAGGCGACCCCGTCCATCTCGGCATCGGCCGGCGGCGAGCACGGCGGCCACGGCGGCGCCGCCGGCACCGGTGGCAGCGGCGAGCACGGCGTCGGCCTCGACCAGGTCCTGGCCGCCGCGCGCGCCGAGGGCCTCGGCGATCCCGTGGAGATCGTGCCGCCCGCCGACGACTCGTCCGCGTACGTGGTACGGCAGGTCCAGCGCAGTTGGCCGACCAAGCAGGACTCGGTCGCGGTCGACCCGTCGACCGGCGAGGTCACCGACACCCTGCGGTTCGCCGACCACCCGGTACTCGCCAAGCTGACCCGCTGGGGCATCGACCTGCACACCGGAGTCCTCTTCGGCCTGGTCAACCAGATCGTCCTGATGGGGCTCGCGCTGTGCCTGATCCTGCTCATCGTGTGGGGCTACCGCATGTGGTGGCAGCGCGGCCGCGGCTCCGCCTTCGGCCGACCTGTCCCGCGCGGCGCCTGGGCGCAGGTGCCGCCGCAGATCCTGCTCCCGCTGGTGGCGGTCGTCGCCGTCATCGGCTACTTCGTGCCGCTGCTGGGCATCTCGCTGGCGGTGTTCCTGGCCGTGGACGTCGCCCTGGGCGAGGTGGCCCACCGGCGGGGGAAGCGGACGCCTGCCGCGGTGAAGTAGCGGCGGCGCATGACTCGGGGACCGGTCCAGCCGGACCGGGCCCCGAATCATGATCTCTACAGACCTGCTCTCCCTACAGCTCCTCGAAGTCACCCGCCAGCGCCGAGGCGAGGCGCAGATGGGCCTGCGCCTCGTCTTGCCGACCCTGCCGCTCCAGGGTCCGGCCCAGCATCAGCCGGGCGTACCCCTCGACCGGGTCGCTCTCGACGATGACACGCAACTCGCTCTCCGCGCGCCGCAGTTGGGCCGAGTGGTAGTAGGCACGCGCCAGCAGCAGCCGAGGTCCGGTCTGCTCCGGCACCTCCTCGACCAGCTTGCCGAGAACGCGCGCCGCGGCGGCGTAGTCCTTGGCGTCGAAGAACAGCTGCGCGCGCTCCCAGCGCTCGGCCTGTGTTCCGTGGTCGTAGTACGTCGTGTCCACTCGTGACCTCCTTCGAGGCCGTCAACCGAGCGTGATGGTTCGCTATTCCACTACTCGGTCATGGCGGCGAGCTCCGCGTCGGCCCGCTCGGTGATGAGGGTCAGCACCCGGCCGGCCGCGGCCAGGTCCTCTTCCGGGATGCCGGCGTAGATCCGGGCGCTGATGGGGGCGGTCTCGGTGGACGTGCGGTCGTAGAGCTCCCGTCCGGCGTCCGTGATCCGTACTCCGGACGGGCCGTCAGGGGTCAACAGCCCGGTGGAGAGCAGCTCGTCGACGACGGAGTGGGCCTGCGAGGCGTCGATCTTCAGTGCGCCGACGACACCGCCGACCAGACGGTCCCGCTCCACCGGACCGTCCGCGACGGCGACGAGCCGGAGGGTGACGGACTGCGGGAACGTCGCGCCGTGGCGCGCCAGCACCTGTTCGAGCAGTGCGCGGCCGGCGTAGTGGGCCAGGGCTATGACTCGGGGGTCGAGCAGGGGAGTGGTGGTGGTCATGACTGCTCCTTGTCGCTCTCACTGTCCAGGACGAACGGGTCAAGAGGTGCGTCGAGCAGGGTCGCCAGATCGCGTGTGAACTCCCGTGTGCGCGCGCTGTCCAGCCCGCCCAGCGGTGCCAGCAACTGCTGGAGCAGCCCCTGGACGACCTTGATCGCGCGCAGGGTACGGGCACGGCCTTCCTCGGTCAGTTCCAGCTGCACCGCGCGCGGGTCGCGGGGGTCACGGGTGCGTTCGAGGAGGCCGGCGGTCTCCAGGGAGCGGGCCAGTTTGGAGACGTACAGCGGCTCCAGGCCCGTGTGGTCGGCGAGCCGCCGCTGGCTGGGGCGCTCGCCGTCGCGTTGCATGCCGTACAGCGAGGCCACCAGCGCGTACTGCGCGTGGGTGAGTCCCAGCGGGGTGACGGCCCGATCGACCGCGACCCGCCATTTCGTCGACAGGCGCCACACCAGGAACCCGGGTGTGGCGCTCTCGGAACCCTTGCTCATGGCGAATACAGTACATGGCGACTATATCCATGGCTACTATTTTTATGTCCATGGCTACTATTTTCTCGAACGCTTCGAGACAGCCCCGGGTTACCGACTGACGAGGCGCCCTCGGCGGGGCTAGGTTGGGCGTTATGAGCAATCTTGATCGCGAGGCGGTGCCCTCCGTCTGCGGCGGCCGCGGCTTCGTCGTGGCGGAGCCCGTACGCGAACTCCTCAGCCCGCGCCGCGTCCAGCTCGGCGAATCCACCGAGGTGCGTCGTCTGCTGCCCAATCTGGGCCGGCGCATGGTCGGCGCCTGGTGCTTCGTCGATCACTACGGTCCCGACGACATCGCCGACGAGCCCGGTATGCAGGTGCCGCCGCACCCCCACATGGGGCTCCAGACGGTGAGCTGGCTGCACGAGGGCGAGGTGCTGCACCGGGACTCGACGGGCAGCCTCCAGACGATCCACCCGCGCGAACTGGGCCTGATGACCTCGGGCCGGGCGATCAGCCACTCCGAGGAGAGCCCTAGGTCGCACGCCCGCTTCCTGCACGGCGCCCAGCTGTGGGTCGCCCTCCCGGACGGCCACCGCCACACCGACCCGCACTTCGAACACCACGCCGAGCTGCCGGTCGTCACGGCACCCGGGCTGCGGGCCACGCTGATCCTCGGCGGCCTCGACGGAGCGACGTCGCCCGGCACGACGTACACCCCGATCGTCGGCGCCGACCTCGCCCTGTCGCGGGGCGCCGACCTACGCCTCCCACTGGAACCGGACTTCGAGTACGCCGTCCTCGCCATGTCCGGCGAGGCCCACGTGGACGGCGTGCCGGTACTACCCGGCTCCATGCTCTACCTCGGCTCCGGCCGCACCGAACTTCCGCTGCGCGCGGAGTCGGACGCCGGTCTGATGCTCCTCGGCGGCGAGCCGTTCGAGGAGGAGCTGATCATGTTCTGGAACTGGATCGGCCGAACGCAGGACGAGATCGAGCAGGCGCGCCGGGACTGGATGGAAGGCTCGCGCTTCGGGGAGGTCAAGGGGTACGACGGGGACCCGCTGCCTGCTCCTGAGCTGCCGCCGGTGCCGTTGAAGGCGCGGGGAAGGGTGCGCTGACCTGAGGGTGTCGCCGCGGCGTCCGGGTCAGGCGACCAGCTCGGCGATGCTCCGCGCGGTCAGCCACAGGCCGAGGAGCAGGGAGAGCGTGACGACCAGTTGCTCCTGGTGCCGCTCCAGCCAGCTCCGCAGGGCGTCCAGGCGGGCGTTCGCGACCGCGGGCGCCCGGACCACGTACACCTCCATGGCGATCAGGCTGAGGGTGGCCAGCAGGCAGTAGCCGGTCAGAGTGAGCCAGTCGTTCAGGGTGGAGAGGTCGGCGTCGACGGCGGTCGCGGCGCCGGCGCCGACCAGTGCCCAGGGTTGCAGCACCCATGCCAGGCCGGCCGCCGTGACCGGGGAGAGGTCGTCGATTCGGGCGGTCCAGCGTGGCGGGCTGTGCGGCCGGGGTGGTCGGTGATGCCGGTATGCGCTGTACAGCACCAGTGCCACACCGACGGCGAGTTTCGCGGCGATGGCCGCGGTCGAGGGCGCGCTGTGCCGGGCCGGGGGCTGCCCGCCGGTCAGCAGCGCCACTACGGCGATCACCGCGATCAGGTTGGCCAGCCACGACAACAGGAATGCCAGGCCCTGGCGAACACCGCGTCGCGAGGAGAGCAGCAGAATGAAGGCGCTGTTGTGCAACGGGCCCAGGGTGATGGCCGTACCGATCACAACCAGGTCGAGGACCACGGGATCAGATGCTCCCGGCTGTCACCCGGTGCACCGGGGGCACCAGACGCTCCGCCGGAGAAGCCGGACAGGAGGTCGCGGATCGCGTCGGGAAGGAATCACCGGGAACCGACACCATCCGGCGGGCCGGCGCCTCGGAGGGGCACGGGGCGGTCGTCGTCATGACAACGACGGTGCACCAACGCGGCCGGGCCGCTCCGGCGACACGCCACGGTGACGTCCGCCGGACGCGGTGGCTCCGCGGGCCGTCACCGGTCGGCGGTGGCCTGCGTGGTGCCGGCAGCGCGGCATCGACGCCCATGTCGACGCCGTCGGCGGGAATGCGCGGCCCCCGCTCGTTCGGTGCTCAGCCCCCGCCCGGCAGTGCTCCGCCGGTCGTCGCCGGGGTCTGCTCGTCCTCGTAGGCCGGGGACCGATGTTCGGCGCCGTCGACGAAGTAGTCGGCGTCCTTCGGCCGCTGGGTCGCCGGGCGTGGGCGTGGGGCCGGTTCGAGGTGGGGTATGTGCTTGGAGCAGTGCACATACGCCTCCTCCACCGTGATGTGCACCCAGAACTCCGGCCTGCGTCCCGGGGCGGTGTCCACCGGCAGGTGGGGATAGGCCCGCCGCTGATCCTCGTCCCGGTGGAGCCGAGCCGCGCCATTGACGTGCAGGCCGATGTGGTCGTGGGTGAAGTCGACGAAGAGCAGGCCGATATGCGGGTTCTCGGTGATGTTCCCCGCGCTGGCGAGAACCCCGTTCCCCCGGTACTCGGGGTAGGTGAGGGTGCCGTCGTCCAGCACCGTGACGAATCCGGGAGGGCCGGCACGGAAGGTGACGTCACAGGCTCCGGCGGCGTCCGACGTGGACAGGAACGCCATGGTCTGCCGGCCTATGAAGTCCGCCATCTGCGGGGTCAGACGCGGATGCACCTGACGGTCGTAGAACGTGGCGGCCTGGTCGGCCGTGCCGAGAAGGTGCTGGAGGCGGCGCTCGCCGACGGAGCCGGTGGATTCGTGGGGGTGATTCACGGAACGAGCTGCCTTCCTGTGGCCTTCAGCTGGGCGTTGAGGAGCGACGGCACTCTAACGCTGTACGGCGCCCGGTGTCGTGGTGGGTGTGGGCAGGCGACTCCCGACGGCTTCGCGGCCACGCCGTGAGAAGTCGTTCTCGGGCGTCGGCTCGGACTCGGCGCGACATCAACTCGCGACATCAACTTTCGTGCGGATGAAGGGCTCGGGAGAGGTGCCCTGACGAAGGTGGTCTTGGTCGAACATGTTTGCTGCCGGAGTGAGTGGCTACGCGATGTCCATGAGCCCATCGAACAACGACACCAGTCAGAATTCCGTAGCCGCGAAGGCGGCCGCGTCCAAGGCCCGTGGCACTGCGTCGCGGGCGACTGCTCCGGCGTCGAAGGCGGCGGGCAAGGCCGCCGACAAGACCGGTGACGTGGCGTCAGCCGCAGCCGGTGCGGCGGAGCGGACGGCCGAGGTGACCAACTCGGTCGCCCATACGGCCGCCCGGCGCGTCGAGGCCGGCCGCCAGGCAGTCGTCTCCGCCTCGGGGCAGGCTGCCGCGTTCGCCAAGACGACTTGGACGATCATCGCCAACCGCAAGATCCTCGCCGCGGGTGTGGGCGTGGGGCTGACCGCCCTGAGCGCCATGTCGTTCGCGGCGGGCCGGCGTTCGGGCCGGCGCACGCTGGGTCCGATCACCCGGATGACCGGCGGGCGGATCTGAGCCACGAGGCTGCCCTGTCCGTGGAACGGGCAAGCGCACCAACGGGGTAGGGCGGTGGCGACTTCGTACGGGCCGTGAGGTCGCGTCCGGCGTCGCCGCCGCCCTACCGCATTGGCGCCGACGGCAGACACGCGGTCGGCACGCTCGACGTCGACCGCCCGGTGACCGTCTAGAGGTCCAGGTCGGTGTGCAGCAGGTGGTGGTCCGAGGACGGGGTCGGACGCACCCGGTGGTCGAGCGGGACGATGCCGCGCAGAAAGACGTAGTCGAACTTGGTCTGCCAGTCGGTGGTCGGCTCGCACGTGCCGGTGGCGGACGGGTGGCACTGGGGGTCCGTGTCCGTGGCCAGTGTCCACATCTTGGTGAGTTCCGGGGCGTCCGGCACGGCGTTGAAGTCGCCGAGAACGATCGCGCGGTCCTGCTGGGCGACCTCCTCGGCGAGTACGCCGATCTGCTCGGCTCGGACCGCTTCCTGGCGGCGGTGGGCGAGGTGGGTGTTGAAGACCCGGACGGACCGGCCGTCCACCGTGGTGGTGACCGCCAGATAGCCACGGTCCTCGGATCCGCCGTCGGGATACTCCACGCGGACGGGGTCGGTCATCGGCGCCGCGGAGAGAATCGCCTGACCGTACGCGCCCGGGTTCCACGGCACGCCTCCGCAACGGCCCCAACTCCGGAGAACCGTGCCGTACTCGATGTCGTAGACCAGTCCGTAGAGGTTCTCCAGATGCTCCCGGATCCGCTCGACGTCTCGCACACACGCCTCTTGCAGGCCGATGACCTGGGGTGCGTAGGCGGCGATCTCCGCCGCCCGGTCGACGTCGCTCGTCTCGCAGGGGTTGCAGATGTTCCACGTCATGACCCGGTTCGCCACGACATCCCTGACGGCCTCGACGGGCAGCGGCCCGGCGGCACCGCTCGGCGCACTGGGGCCGAGGAGCACCAGGCACACCGGCGTCATGGCACCCACGAGCAGCCGCGCACCCCGTCCGAGCACCCTCGCCTCCTCACAGCGGAACAGCGGAACAGCAGAACAGCAGAACAGCAGAACAGCGGAATAGCGGAATAGCAGAACAGCGGACACACCTGGCGTCCGGCGTCTCCCTTCACGAGGTTACGAGACAGGGTGGCCGGCAACTCATCGGCGGGTGCATCCAGTTGTATGTGGCGCTGCATCCAAGTGCGCAGGCCCAGCGGTCGGCGCTGGGTCGGCGTGGGGATCGAGGGCACATGACGTCCAGCACTGATCTGGGACCATGAGCTTGTGGACGGCCATCCGGACTTCGGGGCGGCCGAGCCGGTGGATGCCCTCGACGCGGCGCCCACGGCCCGGACGGCGGTGGCGTGGCTGCCGCCGCCCGGACTCTGGCCGGTGATCCAGGACATCCGCTGGGAGCATGATCCACAGGTACGGCGGTGGCCTCCGCATGTGAATCTGCTGTTCGGGTTCGTGCCGGAGGAGACGTTCCCGCGGGCGGTGCCGCTGCACTCCGCCTGGGCGGCGGCAAGCACCGCGTTCACGGCGCGCCTGGCCGGGGTGCGCTACTTCCGGCATCGGCACTACTCGACCGTCTGGCTCGATCCGGCCGCGGCCGACCCGGCGCCCTGGGCCCGCCTCCAGCGGGAACTGCGCCTGAGGTTCCCCCTGTGTCGCGGACGCGGCGACCGCTTCACCCCGCATCTGTCCCTCGGCCGCACCCAGACCCCCGAGGGCCTGGCAGCCGAGTGTGCCGCCCGGCTGGGCACCCTGTCGGCGGCGGTCGAGGAGGTGGTCGTGCTCGCCCGTCGCGGGGAAGCGCCCATGGAGCCGAGGGCCGTGATCCGACTGGGCACGGGCGAGGTCCGGCACTGACCTGCCCGCGCGCCCTCGGTCACAAGGCGTGCGCCGCCTTCCCCGGCCGTGTGTAGGCCTGCCGTGGATCGAGCGGTCCATGATCGCCCGTGCAGACGACGACCGTCTCCACCGGTTCACCGCAGTCACGGTGACGCACCTCCAGCGGCGGTCCGGCCGGGTCCGCCGTGTACCGGTCGCCCCACTGCTTGAGAGCGAGCATCACCGGCCACAGATCCCAGCCCTTGGGCGTGAGCCGGTACTCGTGACGAGTGCGGTGGCCCGGCTCCCGGTACGGGACGGTGTCCAGGACCCCCGCGGCGACCAGCTTGCGCAGCCGGTCGGCCAGTACCGCCTCCGACAGTCCCACGTGCCGACGGAAATCGTCGAAGCGGCGCACGCCGTTCATGGCGTCGCGCAACACCAGCAGCGACCACCTCTCGCCGATCAGGTCGAGGGTGCGCTGCACCGTGCAGTTCTCGGTGCTCGTCTCCAGCCAGGTCATGCCGCCATCGTAGGCTGGCTTCGTCATTGACAGCCAGCCTCGCGCATGGCTAACTTCGATTGTTGAAGCCAGCCGGGAGGAAGAGCACATGACGAGGTCACGCACGTACGAGTGGCAGGATCCGAGCATCTCCGCAGCCGATGTCGGCCAGGAGAGCGGCCTCGCCTTCCTGCGTGGCGTGCTGAGCGGGCGGCTGCCCGCCGCGCCCATCGGTGCGACCCTCGGATTCCAGCTGGAGCAGGTCGAGTTCGGTCACGTGGTCTTCCTCCTGGAGCCGGGGGAGGAGCACTACAACCCCATCGGCAGCGTCCATGGCGGCGTGTACGCCACCCTGCTCGACTCGGCGGCGGGCTGTGCCGTGCAGTCCGTGCTGCCGGCCGGCATGGGGTACACCTCGCTGGACCTGAGCGTGAAGTTCCTGCGTCCGATCACCGTCGACACCGGCAAGGTCCGGGCCGTCGGCAGCGTGCTCAACCACGGCCGCCGCACGGCCCTGGCGCAGGCCGAGTTGTTGGACTCCGAGGACCGTCTGCTCGCCCACGCCACGAGCAGCTGCATGCTCTTTCCCGTCTCGCCGAGCTGAACTTCGGTGTTCCGGGCGGCGGGCCCCCGGCTCCAGGAGAATCCGGGACCGGCTCCGGCGTCGGTCAGCCGGTGGTTGCGGGGGTCCGGAAGTAGTGCCCCTTGTCGAGGTCTTCGATCAGGCCGGGGTGCGTGGGCTCCCAGCCCAGGAGTTCGCGGGTCCAGGTGCTCGATGCCGGGACGTCGAGGGCCAGGAAGCCGCCGAGCCAGGTGAAGTGGCCGGCTGCGGCCTCGGGGGCGATGGGGGCGACCGGTAGGTCCAGGTGGCGGCCTATCGCTTCGGCCATGTCCCGGATGGTGACGCCCTCCTCGGCGGCCCCGTGCAGCACGGCTCCCGCGGGAGCCTTCTCCACCGCGAGACGGAACAGTTTCGCGGCGTCCAGGCGGTGGGTGGCCGGCCAGCGGTTGGCGCCGTCGCCGAGGTAGCCGGAGACCCCCTTGGCGCGGGCGATCGCGACCAGGGTCGCCATGAACCCGTTGTCTCCGTCGCCGTGGCAGGTCGGGGCCAGCCGCACCACCGAGGAACGCACCCCGCGTGCGGCGAGCGCGAGAGCGGCCTCGGCGGTGGCCGAGCGGACGGACGCCGGGGAGCCGTCGACCGTGGGCCGGTCCTGCTCGGTCGCGACCTGCCCCGGCTTGAGGCCGGCCAGCCCGGAGGCGAGGACGAAGGGGCGGCCGGTGCCGGCGAGGGCGTCGCCGAACGTGTCGACGGCGCGGCGGTCCGCCTCGGCGGCGCCCCGGAAGTCGCCGGTGAAGGCGAGGTCGTGCTTGAAGGCGAGGTGGATCACGGCGTCGGACGCGGCGGCGGTGGCGCCGAGGACGTCGAGGTCGTCGACGGTGCCGCGGACCACTTCCGCTCCGGCGGTGGTGAGGTCGGCGGCGGAGCTGTCCGAGCGGGCGAGGCCCACGACCTGGTGGCCCGCGTCGATGAGTTCGGGAACGAGGGCGGAACCGATCCAGCCGGAGGCGCCGGTCACGAAGATGCGCATGGGAGTGTCCCTCAACGATTGATGTCAGTGACTGTCATCGACCCTAACACCTGATGTCAGTGACTGTCATCGACCGGATGTCAGTGACTGTCATCGCGTAGGATCTGCGCATGGGCAGATGGGAGCCGAACGCGCGCGAACGCCTGGCGACAGCCGCGCTGGACCTTTACAGCGAGCGCGGCTACGAACAGACCACGGTGGCGGAGATCGCCGGACGGGCCGGACTCACCGAGCGGACCTACTTCCGGCACTACGCCGACAAGCGGGAGGTGCTGTTCGACGGCTCCGGCGCCCTACAGGAGCTGTTCGTGAACGCCGTCGCCGAGGTTCCCGAGTCCGCCCCGCCGATCGACGCCGTGACGGCGGGACTCGACGCCGTCTCCACCGTGTTCGTCGGCCGTCGCGAGCACGCCGTGAGGCGACAGGCCGTCATCGTGGCCAACGCTGAACTGCGGGAGCGCGAGCTGATCAAGCTCGCCTCGCTGTCGGCCGCGCTCGCCGACGCCCTGCGGCTGCGCGGCGTCACCGAGCCGGCCGCGAGCCTGACCGCGGAGGCCGGAGTCGCGGTGTTCAAGGTCGGCTTCGAGCGGTGGATCGCGGCGAACGAGGAGCGCACCCTGGCCGAGCTGATGCGGGAATCGGTGGGGGAGTTGAGGGCTGCCATCGGAGTGGGCAGCTAGGACGGCGACGGCGGGGGGAGCAAAACGACGGTGGCGCGCTGGAGCCCGACCCCGCCGCCGAGGCGAGGAGGCGTCCGGGGCCGCAGCCGTACGTCACTCCGCCCACCACCTCACCAGGTCCGCCCCGCCACCCCGTGGCACAGTGGCCGTATGTGCGGCCGTTACGCGTCCACCCGTAGCCCCGAGGATCTCGCCCAGCTGTTCCAGGTCTCCGAATGGCACCCGGAGGAGACCCTGGCGCCGAGCTGGAACGTGGCCCCGACCGACGAGGTGTGGGCGGTCCTGGAGCGCAGGCCGCGCGGCGCCGACGAGGACGCCCCGGTGCGGCGTCGTCTGCGGCCGCTGCGGTGGGGACTGGTGCCGTCCTGGGCGAAGGACATGAAGATCGGGGCGAGGCTGATCAACGCGCGCGTGGAGACCGTGCACGAGAAGCCCGCGTTCCGCCGCGCGTTCGTCAAACGCCGCTGTCTGCTGCCCGCCGACGGTTTCTACGAGTGGGACCAGGTCACGGACCGGAAGTCGGGCAAGGTGCGCAAGCAGCCCTACTTCATCCACCCCGAGGACGGCCAGGTCCTGGCCCTCGCCGGCCTCTACGAGTTCTGGCGCGATCCGACGGTCAAGAACGACGACGACCCTGCCGCCTGGCTGCTGACCTGCACGATCATCACCACCGACGCAACCGACGCGGCCGGCCGCATCCACCCCCGTATGCCGCTCGCCCTCACTCCAGAGCACTACGACGCCTGGCTCGACCCCCGTCACGAGTCGACCGACGACCTGCGCGCCCTGCTCGTCCAGCCGGCGGACGGCCACCTGGGCGCCCGCCCCGTCTCGCCCGCCGTCAACAGCGTCGGCAACAACGGCCCTCAGCTCCTGGACGAGGTCCCCGCGCCCTGATCAGGGGACATCCGTCTTTTCAAGGCTCGTACCCGCCGTCCCCCGTAGTGGCCGGGGCCGTCGGCAGCCCGGTGGGGCGGCCGACGGCCCGGGTCACTCCGCTTCTCGGGGTCAGCCGCAGCGGCCCGCCGGTCTGGTGCGGGTCACCACGTTGGTGATGCCGGTCGTCGAGTCCAGCCACACCACCTGGGCGCCCGCGACCGCGGCGGCCGACGACTGCTCACCCCGGTTGCAGGAGACGCGGCCCTTGCGGGTGCCCGGGGCGTCGGGCGAGCCGGTCGCCGCGAACTGGTGGAGCTTGGGCAGCGATTCATTGCGGATCTCGGTGTCCGGGGCGTACGCGCCGACCGTCACCGTGTCCTCGGACGCCGTCAGGGCGTAGGCGTTCAGCGCGTCCGGCCCGGTCTCCGGGCTGAGGTCGACCACACCGGTGCCGTCGAGCGCGGCCCGGCGCACGGTCGTCGTCCCGTCCGCCGTGTCGGCGTCGAGCAGCCAGAAGACATGCGTGCCGTTGACGGCCGTCGGGCCGAGACTCGAGCCGTCCGCGGCCGGTTGGATCTGCCGGTTCTCGCCGGTCGCGACATCGATGACCCGCGTACCGACCGCGTACTCGGCACGCACCCGACGCCGCTCCTGGTAGGCGACCCTGCCATGGCTCACCGACGGGGCCCAGGCCCGGTAGTAGGTGCCCCCGCCGATCGTCTCCACGTTCGCCGGGTCCTTGATATTGAGATAGGCCACCGCCCGGCGCCCGCCGTAGGTCACGTAGTCGAAGGCCACGAGGTCCCCGTCGACGTCGACCGAACTGCCCGGGTTGCTGCCGTGCCAGAGCTTTTTCACCGGGCCGCCCGCGAGCGGCCGGGCCAGGACGTCGACGCCGCCGGCGCCGTACGCCTGCCACACCACCGTCCTGCCGTCGGTGGCCGGATTGACGTGAAAACGGCCGTCGTTGGGGCTCATCAGCTTCGGGGAGCCCTCGCCGTCGGCGCGGCCCGCCCACACCGAGTACGGCTCCGAGCCCTCCTCGTTCGACTTGGACGCCGCCCACCAGCCGCCGCCCCCGCCCAGGTCCGTCCTGCTGGTGTTCACCCGGTCGAGGAGCAGGTCGGAGTCCACGCCGAGGGCCGACTCCCAGCCCGGCACTATGCCGTGGGCCGTGAACGCGCGCTGGAGAGCACGCCGGCCGGCGGCCGGGATCCCCAGGTCCGCCGCGGCCGCGAGCACCGCGGCCCGTGCCTCGGTGAAGCCGTCCAGCGGTGTCATGTACTCGGTCAGCGCCCGGTAGACGATCCGGTCCGTCACATCGGCGCCCAGGTCCTCGCGGGCGTCCCACAACGCACCGCCGAAGATGGTGGAGTTCAGGTGGACGCCGCCGTTGTCGGTGGCGAACCCGACGCCGAGGAACGACTTGGCCGTGGTCCGTCCGTCGGCCAGGTCGCGCAGCGCGCACTCCCGGGGGGACTTCGTCCGGCACAACCGCTCGCCCAGCAGGCCCGAGTCGGGATCCGTCACCGGGACGCCGTACACATCCGCCTCGATGGCGTTGCCGAAGTAGTCGGCGACGGCCTCGTTCACGGCGCCGGGCTGGCCGGCGTACACGAGATTCGCGGTGTGCTCGATCACGCCGTGCGTCATCTCGTGGCCCACGACGTCCATGGCCGCCGACAACGGACGGTACTCGGCGTCGCCGGTGCCGTACACCATCTTCTGGCCGTCCCAGAAGGCGTTGACGTACGGCTGCCCGTAATCGGTCACGCCCACCAGGGAGTTCACCGTCATGCCACGGCCGTCGAGGCTGTCGCGGCCGTGCTTGTCCCGGAAGTAGTCGTAGACCTTCCCGGCGGCCCAGTGCGCGTCCACGGCGCCCGAATCGGTGGCCTCCGGGCCGAACGCGGGGGTCGGCGAGCCGAACTCCTGGAGGCCCTCGGGCCACTGTCCCGCCACGTCGGTGTACCACCGGCCGCGGGCGTCCCAGGTCGACAGGGCGGCCTCGTCGGAGGGTATTCGGGAGCGGTCGCGCAGCACGTACAGGCCGCGGTCGGCGTCGTGGTCGACGGCGAGGCCGACGGACGTGCCGTCGAGCCGGAGGCCGGTGCCCTGCTCGGCCGCGCCCGCCGCCCTGGCGGTGGTGTCCGGCGTCGACGTCGCGGTGGGCGTGCGGGGTGTGCCGAACGTCTGGACAGCGCTGTACTGAAGGACCGGGTATCCGGCACGGGCGTCGACGTAGACCTCGCGGCGCACGGGTTCCCCGCTCGCCGGGTCGCTGCCGTGCACGGTGACCTGCCGGGTGAGGACGCCGCTCCCGGCGGGCAGCACGACCGGTCCGCGTGCGGTGCCGGTGAGCTCGGGCTCCTCGTCATGCGACCGCGGCGCGGTGAAGCGGCGGTCGCCGAGCTCCGTGCGTACGGCGTTCACCGCGCGCTCGACGGCGAGCGCCTCGCTGATCTCGGGCGTCGTGCCGGTGCTCAGCCCGGTGAAGTACTTGCCGGAAGTGCCCGTGACGACACGCTCGCCGCCCTCGCGCTCCATGCGGACGACGTACTGGCCGCCCAGGACGGGCACGCCCCGGTGCCGCTGCTGGAGCCGGACGGTCTCACGGCCGTCGGCGGCCATGGTCCCGGCGGGCACCAGGTCGCGCTGCGGGTCCGCGATCCGGTACCGGCTCTGCCTGGTGTCCAGATGGGCGCGGGCCGCGGCCGCCGCGCTGCCCGAGGCGGGTGCCTGTTCCCGGATGCCCCGCACCAGTGCGGGAGTGTCCGTCTGCTGCCCCGGGATCACCTCGGCCGGGCCGGGTGCCGGTGGCGCCGTCCGTGTCGCGGCGTCGGCGGGAACCGCTGAGACGACGAGTGCGACGACGCTCAACAGCGCCGCCGCACCCGGTAATCCGCTCAGTTGTGTTCTGCCGCCGGTTCTGGCTCTTCCGTCTCTTCTGGGGTGACGCACGGTCTCCCAAACCCCCCTCGGTCGCGGTGCCGGGAGTGGAGCGCCGCCCGGCCAGGGGCCATCGAAGCGGCGATGCGCCGTTCCATCAACGGGGCCGCCGCGCCGACGGACGACTTCAGGCCCCCGCTGGGGATGCGTCGAAGAGGTTCATTGGACATTCAGTACAGACTCTGGACGTGTAGTCTAGATATCGAGCCGGTGGTGGTCGCCGGGACCGGACCGACACGGGAGTGCGCCATGGCCGCCGAACAGACCCTGGAATCGGAGCGGGACGCGATCGTCGCCGCGCTGAGGCCGGTGGTCGACGGGCTCGCGGCGACGTTCGGGCCGATGTGCGAGGTGGTCCTGCACGACTACCGGCGGCCGGACGAGTCCGTGGTCGCCGTGGCCGGTTCGGTGACCGGGCGGGCCGTGGGCGGGGCGATGAGCGAGATCGGCATGCGGATCGTCGCGCGCGGCGACGAGGCGGACGACGAGCTGAACTACGTCACCCGGGCCCGGGGCGGCAAACTCGTGAAGGCCTCCACGATGGTGCTCCGGGACTCCACGGGCACCGTGTTCGGCGCTCTCTGCGTCAACGTCGACGTCACCGCGGTGAGCGACGCCCATGCCCTGCTCGGCGCGCTCGCCGGCTTCGGCGCCGCCCCGGCCGACGTTCCGGTCACCACCTTCGGCAACGACATCGACTCCGTGGTCGACGCCATCCTCGACGCCCACCAGCTGCGGGGGAACGGGAGTTGGGCCGCTCTGGACCGCGCCGAGCGGCTGGAGCTGTTCCGGGGCCTGGACGAGCGGGGCGTGTTCGCCGTGCGGCGCGCGATCGAACAGGTCGCGGGCCGACTCGGCATCTCCCGTGCGTCCGCCTACAACTACCTGGCGCAGTCGCGGGCCGGAGCCGGGACGACGGCGAGCGCGACGGACCCGGCGGCGACCGCCAAGACATCACCTGGAGGAAACGCGTGACGACCACCACCCCACCGGTCACCCTCGACGACGTCCGTGACGCCGCCGCGCGTCTCAAAGGCGTCGCCCACCGCACCCCGGTGCTGCGCTCGCGCACGCTCGACGAGCTGGTCGGCGCCGAGGTCTTCCTCAAGTGCGAGAACTTCCAGCGCGTCGGCGCCTTCAAGTTCCGCGGCGCCTACAACGCGGCGTCCCGCCTCACGCCGGAGCAGCTCGGCCGAGGCATCGCCGCCTACTCGTCCGGGAACCACGCCCAGGCCGTCGCCCTGGCCGCCCGTGAACTGGGCACCACCGCTGTGATCGTCATGCCCGAGGACGCGCCGCCGTCGAAGCGCGCGGCGACCGAGGGTTACGGCGCCGAGATCGTCACCTACGACCGTTACACCGGCGACCGGGTCGCCCTCGCCGAGGCCCTCGCCGCCGAGCGCGGACTCAGCGTGATCCCGCCCTACGAGCATCCGCACATCATGGCCGGACAAGGCACCGCCGCGCTCGAACTCCTCGAAGAGGTGGGGGAGTTGGGCGCGCTGCTGACACCGGTCGGCGGGGGCGGGCTCATGGCCGGCAGTGCCACCGTCGCCAAGGGCCTGCACCCGGACATCCGGATGATCGGCGTCGAGCCGGAGGCCGGGGACGACACCAAGCGCTCCCTGGAGGCGGGACGGCGCATCACGATCCCCGTGCCCCACACCATCGCCGACGGACAGGCCCTGCACACACCCGGCGAGCTGACCTTCTCCGTGAACCGGCGGCTCGTCGACGAGATCGCGCTCGTCAGCGACGACGAGATCCGGGACGCGATGCGGTTCGCCTTCGAACGCCTGAAGATCGTGGTCGAGCCGAGCGGTGCCACGCCGCTCGCCGCACTGCTCAACGGCCGGACGGGTGCGCTGCCCCGCCGGGTCGGAGTGATCGTCTCCGGCGGCAACATCGACGCCGGACGATTCGCCGAGCTGTGCGGGAACGGCGGCTGAGCGAGTCGGCCCTCCCGTACGAGCGTCCCCCGGTTGGCGCCCCTGGTTGGCCGGGCGGACGATTGAGTGGTAGGAGGCCGGCCGCCGACGACGGTGACCAGGGCCGCCGGGGAGACCGGCTCCGGCCGCGGTGAGGCGCGGCCGGAAGGGAGCGCGTCATGTTGGAAGTGAAGACGCTCGACAAGCCCGACGAGCGGCGTGATTTTCCCCGCGGCCACCTCGAAGCGATCCACATGACGGACCTCGACTTCGCCGTCGCGACTTTTGAGCCGGGCTGGCGCTGGACGGAGTCCGTGGCCCCGATCGCGGGAACCGAGACCTGCCAGATGCACCACAACTGCTACATGGCCCAGGGCCGAATGCACATCCGCATGGACGACGGCGGAGAGAGCGAGGTCGGCCCGGGCGATGTCTTCGTCTGCTCCCCGGGGCACGACGCCTGGGTCGTCGGCGACGAACAGGCCATCGTCTACGACTTCCAGGGACAGACCGCCAGGGAGTACGCGAAGGAGTGACGCCCGGCCGGTCCGCGCCCGTCACACGGTGACGACGACCTTCGCGCGGGCGTGCTCCACCTCCAGGTACCGGATGGCCTCGGCCGCCTCCTTCAGGGGATACGTCCGCTCGACGACCGGGGCGATCCGCCCGGACTCGGCCAGCTCCCGCAGCGCCGCGAGGTTCGCCCGGCTCTGCCGCGCGGATATTTCGAGTAGTCGCTGGTGGCGCGCGAAGGGCGCCACCAGCCGCCGCTTGATGAACAGCGCCATCGGACCGACCAGACTGCCGCCCTCGTACACTCCGCCCCCGGACAGCACGAGCGTCCCGGTGGGCTTCAGCACGCGCCGGAACTCGGCGAGGGAGTGGTTGCCCACGAGATCCAGCACCACGTCGTACCGCGTGCCGTCCAGGGTGAAGTTCTCCTGCGTGTAGTCGATGACCCGGTCCGCGCCCAGTGAGCGGACCATGTCCGCGTTCCGGGGGCTGCACACCCCCGTGACCTCGGCGCCGTACGCCTTGCCGAGCTGTACGGCGAAGGTGCCCACTCCGCCCGACGCGCCGTTCACCAGCAGCGTCTGGCCGGGCTGGACCCGCGCCACGTCGCGCAGGCCGATCAGGGCGGTGTTGCCCGCCAGCGGTATCGCCGCCGCCTGCTCGAACGTGAGGTTGGCCGGCTTCGGGCCGACCTCGCCGTCCCGCGCGCAGACGTACTCCGCGAACGCGCCGTCGGCCTCGCCGTACACCTCGTCGCCGGGCTTGAGCCCCGTCACTCCGGAGCCCACCGCCTCCACCACGCCCGCGAAGTCCCTGCCGCGCACCGGCGCCTTGGGCCTGCGGAAACCCATCATGGTGCGGCCGATCACCGGGTCGCCGTGCATGAGATGCCAGTCGTACGCGTTGACCGAGGCCGCGTGCACCCGCACCAGCACCTCGTCGGCCGCCGGCACCGGCCTGTCGATGTCCCTGAACTCCAGGACATCCGCCGAGCCGTACCGATCCTGAACCACTGCCTTCATGGGATCCCCCTCCGCTCTCGCCGAGCGTAGGAAATCCCCGCTGTGCGGACCATCCGGGACGAACCCTGATTTTCGCCGGGGTCCGGCCCTCCCCTTGCCCTGAGGAAACCGATCGGTTTACGATGCAGGCGCTGAAACCGATCGGTTTCCGTGTCTTGTGAGACGTAGCGCATTGCGAGGGAGAGTCCCATGACCGCCATCGAAGGTTCCGTTGCCCTGGTCACCGGCGGCAGCCGCGGTATCGGCCGCGCCCTGGTGGAGGCCCTGTACGAGCGGGGCGCGAAGAAGGTGTACGCCACCGCCCGCGACCCGCGCACCGTCACCCATCCCGACGCCGTGCCGCTCGCGCTGGAGGTCACCGACCCCGCCTCCGTCGCTGCGGCGGTCGAGCAGGCGCAGGACGTCACCCTGCTGATCAACAACGCGGGCGCCGCGGTGAACGCGAACTTCCTCGACTCGCCCGTCGACGACATCCGGCGCGAATTCGAGACCAACTTCTACGGACCGCTGCTGGTCACGCGGGCTCTCGTCCCCGTCATCGAGCGCAACGGCGGCGGCCACATCCTCAACGTCCACTCCGTGCTGTCCTGGATCGGCCTCGCCGGCTCCTACAGCGCGTCCAAGGCCGCCTTCTGGTCCCAGACCAACTCGCTGCGACTCGACCTGAAGCCGCGCGGCATCGACGTCACCGGCCTGCACGTCGGCTGGGTCGACACCGATCTGGCCGCCCATGTCGACGGGCCCAAGGCCACCGTCGAGAGCGTCGCGGCCCAGGCCCTCGACGGGATCGCGGCGGGCGCCTTCGAGGTGCTGGCCGACGATGTCTCGCGGCAGGTCAAGGCCGGTCTTGCGGCCGACCTCGGCGCCCTCTACCCGCAGCTCGACGCCGCCTGATCACACCGGCAGCAGCCGCGCCACCAGAGCGCCGAGCTGCCGGGCGGTGCGGCACTCGTGCATCTCGACCAGCTCGGCGTAGGCGGGCGCGGCGGAGTCGCCGGTGCCCCAACTGGAGCGCTGCTCCGGGTTCAACCAGTAGACGCGGCGCGCCCGTTCGGTGATCTGCCGGACGGCCGGCAGGTTCGGGTCGCTCATGTTCGTCCGCGCGTCGCCGAGCACGAACACGGTCGTACGCGGGCCGAACGTGTCGCCGTACCGCTCGGCGAACTCGCCCAGCGCCAGGCCGTAGTCGCTGCTGCCGTGATAGCCGGTGACCGTGGCCTCCGCCTCGATACGGGCACTGAGCCCCTCCGGGTCCGCGGTGCCCCGTCGGAGCAGGCCGGTCACCTCGTCGATCCGGTTGACGAAGGCGAACACACGCACCTTGCTGAACTGGTCGTGCAGCGCCTGCACCAGCAGCATCGTGAAGTCCGAGAATCCGGAGACCGACCCCGACACATCGCACAGCAGCACCAGTTCGGGACGGACCGGACGCCGTCTGCGCAGCACGGGCTTCATCGGCACCCCGCCCGTCGACAGCGACCCGCGCAGGGTCCGCCGCAGGTCGATCGTGCCTCGGGAGGCGCGGCGGCGCCGGGCGGCGAGCCGGGTCGCCAGCTTGCGGGCCAGCGGCTGAACCGTTCTGCGGAGTTCGGCGAGTTGGGCCTTTCCCGCGAAGAGGAAGTCGACCCGGTCGGCGGTCGGGGCGACCGCCCGCCGGGCGATCTCGTCCCGGCCCCTGCGTTCGGCGACCCGGCGCCGAGCCTCGGCGGCCACCAGCGCGCGGAAGCTCTCGATCCGCTGTCGGATCTCGTCCTCCAGAAGCCGGTCCGCGAACCCCGAACTCCCGCCCCGCTGCCGGACGTCGTCCCGCACCCGGGCGAGCAGCGTCTGCGGACGCAGCCGTTCCAGCGTCTGGTACGACGACCAGCCGTCCGACTCCGGCGAGGAACCGTACCCGCCGAACCCGTCGACCGCCTCGACCGCGAGCCGGCCGAGCAGCGCCTGGTCGTCGGCGGCCAGCGCGGCCGCCAGCCGGTCGCGCAGGTCGTCCCGCCCGGCGGCCTGCTCCTGCGGTGCGCCCACCCCGCGCGGGAAGTAGAGGTCGAAGACCGGGTCGAACACCTGGCGTTGCCCGGTGCCGTGCAACAGTGTCGCCGCGAGCCCCTCGCGCAGTAGATCGCGGTCCGCGAGGCCGAGCGCCTCGACGGCGTGCGCCGCGTCGACCGTCTCGCCGGTGCCGATCCGTACGCCGTGCGCGCGCAGCGCCCCGACGAAGGAGGTCAGCCGCTCCGGGAGGCCCACGGGCGTGGTCACAGGGCGTCCAGGTCGAGCTTGGCGGCGGCCTTGAGGACGTCGTCCTGGTGCTTGAGGAGGACGCCGAGCGTGTCCCGTACGACCGTCTCGTCCAGCGAGTCGGCGCCGAGCGCGAGCAGGGTGCGCGCCCAGTCGATGGTCTCGGCGACCGACGGCACCTTGCGCAGGTCCATCGCCCGCAGCGCGCCCACGACCCGGACGACCGAGCGGGCCAGCGCCTCGTCCAGTCCCGGCACCTTCAGCCGCACGATCCGGCGCTCCAGCTCCTCGTCCGGGAAGCCGATGTGCAGGAACAGACAGCGGCGGCGCAGCGCCTCGGAAAGCTCCCGGCTGGCGTTGGAGGTGAGGACGACGAACGGGCGGCGCGTCGCGGTGATGGTGCCCAGCTCGGGGACCGTGACCTGGAAGTCGCTGAGCACCTCCAGCAGCAGCCCCTCCACCTCGACATCGGCCTTGTCGGTCTCGTCGATCAGCAGCACCTTGGGGTCGTCGCCCCGGATGGCCGTCAGCAGCGGGCGGGTGAGCAGGAACTCCTCGCTGAAGATGTCGGTGCGGGTCTCGTCCCACGTCTCGTCGCGGCCCGCGCTGATGCGCAGCAGCTGCTTGGCGTGGTTCCACTCGTACAGCGCGCGGGACTCGTCGACGCCCTCATAGCACTGGAGCCGTACCAGCCGTGCCCCCGCCACCTCGGCGACGGCTTTGGCGAGCTCCGTCTTGCCGACCCCGGCCGGGCCCTCCACCAGGAGCGGCTTGCCGAGGCGGTCGGCGAGGAAGACGGTGGTGGCGACCGCGGGCGAGGCGAGATAGCCGGTCTCGGCCAGGCGCGCGGAGACATCGTCGACGGATGTGAACAACGGGGCCTCCAGCTCGGCGGCGACGCTCGGAGCGCTCGGGGCGTAGCTGCCCCCTGCGGCCGTGCGGTCGTTGGGTCGTACGGTCATGGCGGGCAGCTTTCTAAGCGCTTGTTCACCGATGATGTCACGAACGTTCCCGGAACCGGAAGGCGGTAGACCGATCGGTTTCCTCTCGTCCCGTCGCGCGGTAACCTCGCCGGTATGGCCACCACAGACAAGACGTCCACCAGGGACCGGCTCCTCGACGCGGCCGGTGAGCTCTTCTACCGCGAGGGCGTCTCCATCGGCGTCGAGGCGCTGTGCCGGACGGCCGGGGTCTCGAAGCGGTCCATGTACCAGCTCTTCACCAGCAAGGACGAGGTCCTCGCCGCCAGCCTGGCCCGCCGGCTGCCCGCGTACGAGGCCCAGCTGGTGCCGGACGCCCTGGAGGCCGCCACGCCGCGCGAACGCATCCTGCACGTGTTCGAGCGACTGGAGAAGGCGGCCGCCGAGTCGGCCTACCAGGGCTGCCCCTACTTGGCCGCGCTGGTCGAGCTGAAGGACCCCGAGCACCCGGCGAGTGTGGTCGCCGGCGGCGCGAAGGCGGGGATGAAGGAGTTCCTGCGCGCCCGCGCCGAGGAGGGCGGCGCACGCGATCCGGACCTGCTCGCCCGCCAGCTGATGGTGGTCTTCGACGGGGCCAGCGCGCGTGCGGGCGCCCGCATCGAGACCCTGGACGGCCTGACCGTCACCACGGCGACGACACTGCTGGACGCGGCGGGCATGAACTGACGTAGGCGTCACCGGCGACACTCCGCCGCTGCCCGGACGACGATCGCCAGGGGGACCGAGGCGCGGGCATGGACGGAGGAGACGGCCACCGAAGCGACGGCCTCCGTCGGGGGCCGGGCTGAGGACGCCGGCGCGAGGGCCGCGACGGCTGGGGTGCGTGGCATCCGCCGGCCGTGGCTCGTGCCGGGCGTCACTGTGGCCGAGGCTGCTGGACCGACCGGGATGAGATGAGGGGCCGGCCGACGAAGTGACCGCCCCCACCGTCGGCCCAGGCTCAGGACGCCGCGCGAGCGATCCGACGGTCGGGGTACATCGGCTCGGCGGTGGGGAGGCCCGCGCCCGGTCTCACCGTGGCCGGACGCCGTAGACCGCTGCGTGGCTGACGGCCGTGACCGCGACCGAGGCTGCCGGACGCGACGGGGATGAGATGTGGGGCCCGCTGCCGCAGCGACCGCCCCCGTTGGCAGCCCGGCTCAGGATGCCACCGGGACCCTCAGGACGGCCGGGGCACCCGGCACCCCGCTGGCCGTGGCCCGCGCCCGGCGTCACCGTGGCCCAGGCTGCTGGACGCGACCGGGATGAGATGAGGGGCCGGCCGCCGAAGCGACCCGCCCCGTCGGCACCCCGGCTCAGGACGCACCGCGATGGCCCCACCGCCGGCTCGGCTCAGGACGCCGCCCCGAGCGCCGCGGTGGCCGGGGCACCCGGCATCCGCCGGCCGTGGCTCGCGCCCGGCGTCACCGTGGCTGAGGCTGCTGGACGCGACCGGGATGAGATGGGGGGCCGGCCGCCGAAGCGACCCGCCCCCGTCGGCACCCCGGCTCAGGACGCCACCGCGATGGCCCCACCTCCTGCCCGACTCACCACGCCACCGCGATGGCCCCACCTCCTGCCCGACTCACCAGGCCACCCCGACCGCCGCACCGCCGACCCGACTCACCACGCCACCGCGATGGCCCCACCTCCTGCCCGACTCACCAGGCCACCCCGACCGCCCCACCGCCGACCCGGCTCACGACGCCACCGCGACCGCCCCCACCGCCGGCCGTCGCAGCATCCGCCGTGCCGTGGCCAAGCTCGTGCCCAGGGTCACCGTCGCCGCGACCGTGACGACCGTCGCCGCGATGCCGTAGACCTCACCCGGGAGTACTCCGTCGCTGCGGACCACCGTGAAGGGGACGATCCCCGCCAGTGCGGCCAGCATGCCGAAGAGGGCGCCGGTGACTGTCAGCACCAGGCTCTCGACGGCCACCGTCCCGAGCACCTGGCCCGGGGTCGCCCCGGCCAGGCGCTGCTGTCCGAACTCCCGGGCGCGGTAACTGGTGGCCGCGTACAGCGAGTTGACCAGCATCACGCAGACGAAGACGACGATGATGCCGACGACCGTGAAGTTCAGGGTCTCCAGCGTCTTGTCGTCGACCGACTTGGTGATGCCCAGGGCCTCGACGGTGTCGCTCTCCACCGCCTGCATGGTGAGGGTGGCCGTGGCCACCGCCGTGAACAGGATCAGCGACATCAGGATCCCGGCCAGATGACCGGCGCGCTGCCGCAGATTCCGTACCGCCAGCCAGCCGCTCGCTCCGTTCAGCGGCAGCCGGTCCAGCACCCCCTCCAGCAGCCGCGGCGACATCAGCGCGAAGCCTACCGACAGCAGGATCGCCCCGTAGGCCGGCGGCGCCATGAGGGCCGCGTCCGACGCCGAGAACACGAAGGTGGAGGTGACGGAGACCGCACCGGTGAGGAGGGCACCGTACGTCAGGAACCTGCGTGCCCCACCGCGTCGGCGGTTCCCGCGCGTCGCACGCCGTACGGCGAGGAAGGCGGCGCCGGCCGAGGCTAGCAGCGTGATGTCGAAGCCCGTGAGGAGCGCGATCGGGCCGAAGGAGTGGCCGACCGATTCGGCGACCTGCCCGCTGTCCTGGAACACCTCCAGCAGGGCCCGCCCGCCGAGCAGCGCCGGGCCCGTCGCCAGGGCCGCGCCCACCAGGGCGACCACCACCGCCTCACCGACGACCATCCGCTTCAACTGTGCCGGAGTCGCCCCCGAGCAGCGCAGCAGCTCCAACTCCGCGGCGCGCTGACGGACGTTGACCGTCAGGGTCGAGGCGACGGCGAAGAACACCAGCAGGGTGCCGTAGCCGCCGACGACGCCCGCCGCGGTGGACAGCGTCTCCGCGCTGATGGCGTCGACGCCGTCCTGCCCCGCCGTGTCGTGCAGCGAGTTGAACGTCATGATGATCGCCGCACCCAGGAACGCGGACAGCAGTGTCGCGAGGAACCGCCCGGGGCGGTGTCGGATCGACCGCATGGCCAGCATGAACATCGCTCACACCCCCGCTGCCACGTCGTCGCCCAGATGTGCCAGCCGCTCGGCCACCGCGTCCGGGGTCGGCGCGTCCATCCGCCCCGCCAGCCGACCGTCCGCGAGGAACTGCACCGAGTCCGCGTAGGAGGCGGCCACCGGGTCGTGCGTCACCATCACCACGGTCCGGCCGTGCACCCGCACCGCCTCCTGGAGCAGCCGCAGCACCTCACGCGCGCTACGTGTGTCCAGGGCCCCCGTCGGCTCGTCCGCGAAGATCACCCGGGGTTCGGTCACGAGCGCCCGCGCGATGGCCACCCGCTGCCGCTGGCCGCCGGACAGCTGGTCCGGGCGGTGCCCGAGCCGGTCGCCGAGGCCCACGGACGCCAGGACCTCCCGCGCCCGCCCACGGTCGACACGCTGCCCGGCGAGCTTCAGCGGCAGCACCGTGTTCTGCGCGACGGTCAGCGTCTCCAGCAGGTTGTACTGCTGGAACACGAACCCGATCCGACCTCGCCGGAACCTCGTCAGCTCCGCCTCGCCGCCCCCGGTCAGCTCGGTGCCGTCCACCCGCACGATGCCGCTGTCCGGCCGGTCGAGCCCGGCCGCGCAGTGCAGCAGCGTGCTCTTGCCGGACCCCGACGGCCCCATCACCGCGGTGAAGCTGCCGCGACCCAGGCCGAGCGTGATCCCGTCCAGCGCGGTCACGGCAGTGCCGTGCGCACCATAGGACTTCGTTACCTTGACCAGCCGGAGCGCCTCGGCGGCGGGTCCCTTGTCGTGTGTACGCCGCGAGCCTGCTCGATTGTCGTGCGTACGCCGCGAGGCTGCTCGGAACATCGTCATCACCCCTCCGTCCGGCACTCCCTGTGCCCTGCCGACGAAGCTACGGAGCCGCAGCCGGGACCACATTGGGCGCAGAACCCCTATCGCCGGGTGTACTTGGCGACACCCCCGGCGGGGGCCGGCAGCCGGAGGCGATGTCAGTGGCGGGCGGTACCTTCCGAGACATGGGGATCTATCTGGTGAGTGTCGGTGCGCGGGAGTGGTTCGGCGACGGCGAGGAGGGACGCGGGGACGTCGCCGCCGGGCTGAACGAGGAGTTGGAACGGCGTGGGCTCGCGCCGTACACGAGCGTCCCCGAGGAGGCGGAGGTCGTGCGCGGTTCCGGGACCGCCTTCGAGGAGAAGCTCGCCCCCGCGATGGACGGCTTCGTGGCGCTGTGCCGGGCGCACCTGTCGAGAGCGGAGGAGGAACTGCTCCTCGGCTGGACGGTGCTGGTGCCGGTCTCGCTCGACGCGACGGTCGAGTTGCCGGTCGAGTCCGCCTACGACGTGACGACGACCGTCGCCGGTGCCCCACAGGTGCTCGCCCTCGCGGAGCGGCTGGCGGCGGCCGTGGAGCTGCCGTGCGACGCGCTGCCGGCGACGTCGGACAACCTGGAGCTGACGATGTGGTTCCTGGAAGGCGCGGCGAAGCGGACCGCGGCGGTGCGGTCGGGACCGTGGAGCGAGGACCTCGACCGGGCCTTCTACGTCGCGGTGTATCTGCGCGCCGCGCAGCACTCGATACGACGCGGCTGCCCGATCGTCCATTCCTGACGGGCGACGCCGTTCGGCCTCCGGAATCGGTTACCGGACTGGTGCCTTGGGAGACTTCCCCGCGAGGGCCCGGGGCCGGTACTGGTTGGCCCATGACGGAAAACGGGGGAGGCCGCCGGACCTGGTGGCGGGGCATGCGGGAGTCGGTCCAGGGGGCGGACACCGAGCTGTGGCCCGAGGGCCTGATGGAGATCGTGCCGGACGGATTCGACCGTGACTATGTGCAGTTCGGCGAGCTGTATCCGGAACAGCAGCTTCAGTTACAGCTCCTGTACGGCGCCTCGCAGCGTGCCTTCGAGCGCCGGACGCGGGTCTCGGCCCGGGTCACCGTGGTGCGGGTGCTGGGGAACGCGCTGAGCGACGCACGGCTGCGTGAGGCGAAGCCGAACGAGCATCTGACGGAGTATCTCGACCAGGAGATCGCCGACCTGAGAGGCCGGCTCGCGCAGGACAGCGCGACCGCGGTCAGCCGCGGCCTCAACCTCGGGCTCGCCATGGGGTCGGCCGCCGGACTGGCGCTGCTGATCGTGCCGTTACTCTGGGGTGTCGGTCTGCTCGGCGCCCTGGGCGTGACGCTGAACTGCACCAACCGCTGGAGCCTGCTGGGCGCGGTGGTGTGCGGCGGAGTGGGCGCGTTCGGGGCGGTGCTCAGCGTGCTGGTGCGGCTGCGGGGGAGTGCCGACCAGTTGGCGCGCAGACAGACCAACGGGCGGGAGGGCATCGTCGTGCCCGGCCAGATGGCCCGCAGTATGCGCCACGAGGGCGTGTACCGGGTGTTCGTCGGCTGGATCCTCGCCCTCGCCGTCTACTTCCTGCTCAGCGGAGGCATCGTCACGGTCTTCGATCCGCCGGCCACCACGACCGAGATCTGCCCGGCCGCGGGGCGTGCGGGGTCGGACTCCGCGGGCACCGAGTTCTGGGGCTTCTGGTGCGCCATCGGCTTCGTGGCGGGCTTCAACGAGCGGTGGGCCTTCGGCATCCTGAGCCGCGACTCGACGAAACGGCCGAGCAAGAGCGGCTGATTCCGCTTTTGAACGGTTTCAATTCCCCTTCTGTCATTGGGGAGTTCTGTTGGAAACTGCACGCTATTCGTCCTGATCCAACCATGGACACCTCTCACTTCTGCCACTAGCTTCACCAGTCGTTCGAGCTGAATCGTTACAACTCCGAGCAGCCGAAAGGGACTACGGCATGAACGACGGAGTCGACAGCACGAAGGGCCGAGGGGTGCGCCGCAGGACCGTGCTCACCACGGCACTGAGCGCGGCGCCACTGGCCGTGGCGGGCGGGATCATCGGCGGCGGACCAGCGACCGCCGCCTCCGTCCCGCATCGCGCGGCGGTCGAGGGCCTCACGGTCGAGCACAGAACGAACCCCCTCGGCGTGGACGCCGAACGCCCGAGGTTCGGCTGGCGCACGGCCTCCCCGGTGCGCGGCCGCCGCCAGTCGGCGTACCGCATCCTGGTGGCCACCGCCCCCGACCGCCTGACCCCCACCCGGGCCGACGTCTGGAACAGCGGCCGCGTCACCTCACCGGACTCGGTCGCCGTGCGCTACGCAGGTCCCGCCCTGCGCCCCGCCACCCGCTACCACTGGACGGTGACGGTCTGGGACGAGACCGGCCACGCCGTCCCCGCCGCCCCCACAGCCCATTTCGAGACCGGCCTGCTCAGCACCGACGGAGTCGCCGGCTGGGACGGCGCCCAGTGGATCAGCATGGCGGGCAAGCAGCCCAACACGCCCGGCGCCCCGCTGCTGCGCCGACAAGTGGACCTGACGAAACGTCAAGTACGTGACGCCCGGCTCTACATCACTGCCCTCGGCGTGTACGACGCCTACGTCAACGGCCATCGCGTCGCCCTGCCGCACGGCGACGGGACCACCCACGAGCTGCTGACCCCGGGCTGGACCAACTACGACAGCACCGTCAACTACTTCACCTACGACGTCACGGACCTGGTCGCGGGGGAGCGACGGCAGGGGCAGGTCACCCTGGCCGCCGTGCTCGGCAACGGCTGGTACAACGGCCGTGTCTCCGAGAACAGCGCTTACCGCTCGGCCGACGGCAATCGCCTCGCCCTCAAGGCGAAGCTCCTGATCCGCTACGCCGACGGATCCGAGCAGACGGTCGTCACCGCGGCCGGCGACGACTGGAAGGCCACCGACTCCGGCCCCTACCGGGCCGACGACATCTACGACGGCCAGACCTACGACGCCCGCCAGGAACTCCCGGGCTGGACGGCGAACGGATTCGACGCCTCCGGCTGGTCGGCCGTGACCGAGCACGACCACTCGACCAGGTTCCCGGACGCGAAACTGGTCGCCTACCCCGGCGACAGCGCCCGCCTGATGCCCGAGTGGGACCGCCGACCGCACTCCGTCACCGTCTACACGGGTGTGTCGGGCCGGTCCGGCAGCCCCAACGGCAAGGGCCGCGTCGTCATCGACCCCGTCCGCACGATCACCGACCCGGCCACCGCCGCCACCGCCCCCGTGACCCTGCGCCCCGGCGACACGGCCGTGATCGACCTCGGCCAGAACATGGTCGGCGTCCCCCGCTACACCCTGCGCGGCCCGGCGGGCACCCAAGTCGTCCTCAAGCCCGGCGAGATGCTCAACGACGACAGCGAGGGCGCCGACGGCCCCGTCGGCTCGGTGTACCGCGCCAACCTGCGCGCCGCCAAGGCCACCAGTACCTACATCCTCAAGGGCGACCCCGACGGCGAGACCCACCAGGACTCGCTGACCTTCTACGGCTTCCGCTACGTCTCCGTCACCGCGACCGAGACCGTCACCCTCACCCGGTTCACCGGCCGGGTCGCGACCTCCGCCCTGCGCGACACCGGCACCATCACGACCGACGACACCGACGTCAACCAGCTGATCAGCAACGTCCGTTGGGGCCAGCGCGGCAACTACCTCTGGGTCCCCACCGACTGCCCGCAGCGCGACGAACGCCTCGGCTGGACCGGCGACACCCAGCTCTTCTCGGGCACCGGCCTCTACAACACCGACGCCGTCAACTTCCTCAGCCACTTCGAGGACATCCTGATCGACTCCCAGAAGACCTACGGACAGGACGGCGGGCAGTTCACCTGGGTGGCCCCCGGCAACCGCTACAACCAGCCCGTCCCGGCGAGCGGTTGGGCCGACTGCGGAGTCGTCGTGCCGTGGACGGTGTGGCAGATGTCCGGCGACACCACCGTCATCGAGCGCGGCTGGGCCGCCATGAAGAAGTACATGGACTGGATCCGCGCACGCACCGGCGACACCTACGCCGGGCAGGGCGCGATCTTCGGCGACTGGCTGGCCTTCCAGGACACCAGCACCCAGCTCATCAGCGACGTCTACTACGGCTACAGCGCCCGCCTGATGGCGGACATGGCCCGCGCCACCGGCCGCACCGCCGAGACCGGCGCCTACGAGGACCTCTTCGCCCACATCAAGCGGGCGTTCGTCTCCAAGTACCTGGCCACCGACGCCCAGGGCCGGGTGACCGTCCGCTCCAGCCTCGGCGACGCCCCGCCGACGGGCGGAAAGACCGAGGACAACAGCCAGACCGCCCTGCTGTGGGTCCTCAAACTCGGCTTCTACGACACCGAGGCCCAGCGCCGCCAACTGGTCGAGCTGCTCGCCGCGAACATCGGCAACGACGAGGCCTACAAGGAGGCCCACCCCGACAGCACCCGTGTGAAGTACGCCGAGAACACCCTCTCCGTCGGCTTCCTCGGCGTGAACGTCCTCGCCCCCGTGCTCACCGCCGAGGGCCGCGTCGACCTCGCGTACCGGCTGCTCCACCAGGACGCCATGCCGTCCTGGCTGTTCTCGGTGCGCAACGGCGCCACCACCATCTGGGAGCGCTGGAACTCGTACTCGAAGGAGGACGGCTTCGGTCCGGTCGACATGAACTCCTTCAACCACTACTCCTACGGCGCGATCATGGAGTGGATGTACGAGAGCATGGCCGGCATCGCCAGGGACCCGGCCCACCCGGGCTTCCGGCACTTCTTCCTGCGGCCCCATCTCGATCCGACCGGCAAGGTGACGCGGGTGCGGGGCGCGCATCTCTCCCCGTACGGCGAGATCGTCAGTGAGTGGCGGCAGGAGGACCGGAAGCTGACGTACCGGGCCGAGGTGCCCGCCAACAGCTCCGCGACCCTCGCCGTCCCCACCGCCGATCCGGCCACCGTCCGCGAGGGCCGGACGCCCCTGTCCGAGGTCGAGGGCGTCGAGTACCTGGGCTTCGCGGACGGCGTCGCCTCCTACCGGCTGCCGTCCGGCCGTTACGCGGTGACGTCCGCGCTCGACTGACCGCCCACCAGCACCACCTCCAGGGTGCGCGGACCGTGCACCCCCTCGACCCGGTCCAGCTCGATGTCGCTGGTCGCCGACGGACCGGAGATCCACGTCAACGGGCGGGCCGGGTCGAGGCGTTCGAGGGCCTGTGGGACGGACGACACGACCTGGTCCGGGACCCGTACGACACAGATGTGGTGGTCGGGGACGAGGGTGATACGGCGGCGGCCCTGGTCGGGGGAGGCGTCCAGGACGATGGTGCCGGTCTCGGCGATGGCGAGTGCGCAGCCGGTGACCACGCTCTCGACCTTGTCCAGTTCGTGGGGCGTGCTCACGGCACGGTCGTGCACCCGGGTGGGATCGGCGGCCGACATCCAGGCCGGTGGCAGCTCAGGGGGTACGAGCACGTACTGGGGCCCTCGCTGGGCGAGCAGCCGCATGATGAGGTACGGCAGCTCCTCCTCGTCGGTGCGATGCACGATCGCCCGGTAGTCCGCCAGATTCTCGGCCAGCAGTTCGACCGTCTCCGCGACACCGCGCGCCCCGTGCTCACGCAGATAGTCACGCGAAACCGCCTGCTCGTACGGCGTGTCGTCGCGCGGCACGTCGGCGAGGGCGCGCCGCACCCGGCCCAGGACCCGTTCCCTGCTGCTCACTTGGCGCCGTCCTTTCCACCGTTCGTGCGCTGCCACCAGTCCCGGAACGGTTCCGCCGGCACCTCGGGAAGATCGCGGCTGCCGCTCCATGCCTTGCCGGGGCCGGGCAGCGACCGGGGATGCAGGCGCCGGGTGCGCGAGGCGAGCCGTTGCCCGGCGCGCAGGGCGCCCGGACGGCTGAACGCCCAGCGCGCCGCCCGCATCGCGGCCCGCTCGGCGGCATGTCCCTTCGCGGGCTTCAGCACCACCTTGTTGCCGTCCGTGGTCACCGGGCCGCCCTCGACGACCCGCTCCCGAAGGTGCACCAGCACCTCGGGGATGTCGATGGCGACGGGACACACCTCGTAGCAGGCGCCGCACAGCGACGAGGCGTACGGCAGTGAGGCGTCGATCTCGCTGGTCACACCCCTCAGTTGAGGGCTGAGGATCGCGCCGATGGGGCCCGGGTAGACCGAGCCGTACGCGTGTCCGCCGGCCCGCTCGTACACCGGGCACACATTGAGACACGCCGAGCACCGGATGCAGCGCAGGGCCTGCCGGCCGACCTCGTCGGCGAGGGTGTCGGTACGGCCGTTGTCGAGCAGGACCAGATGGAAGGAGCGCGGCCCGTCGCCGTCCGTCGTACCGGTCCACATGGTCGTGTACGGGTTCATGCGCTCGGCGGTGGAGGAGCGGGGGAGGGTCTGGAGGAACACCTCCAGGTCCCGCCAGGTCGGCAGGATCTTCTCGATGCCGACGACCGAGATCAGCGTCTCGGGCAGGGTCAGGCACATCCGCCCGTTGCCCTCGGACTCCACGACCACCAGGGTGCCGGTCTCGGCGACCATGAAGTTGGCGCCGGAGATGCCGACCTTGGCGCGCAGGAACTTCTCGCGCAGGTGCAGCCGCGCGGCCTCGGCGAGTTCGGCGGGCGTGTCCGTCAGACCCTCGGGCGCCGGTCGGCCCCACTCGCCCATCTCGCTCCGGAAGATGTCGCGGATCTCGCCCCGGTTGCGATGGATGGCCGGGACCAGGATGTGCGAGGGGCGGTCCTTGCCCAACTGCACGATCAGCTCGGCCAGATCGGTCTCGTAGGCGCGGATGCCCTCCGCCTCCAGGGCCTCGTTGAGCCCGATCTCCTGCGTGGCCATCGACTTGACCTTGACGACCTCCGACTCACCGGTCGCCTTGACGAGATCGGCCACGATCCGGTTCGCCTCGTCGGCGTCGGCGGCCCAGTGGACCGTGCCGCCCGCCGCGGTGACCGACTCCTCCAACTGCACGAGATACCGGTCGAGATGACGCAGCGTATGGTCCTTGATCCGCTTGCCCGCCTCGCGCAGCGCCGCCCAGTCGTCGACCTCCGCGACGGCCTTCGCCCGCTTGGCGCGGATGGTGTGCGTGGCGTGCCGCAGATTGCCCCGCAGGGTCGCGTCGTGCACGGCCTCGTGCGCCGCCTCGGGAAAGGCCGGCATCCCCAGATACGTCCCGCTCATACGGCCGGCTCCTCCTCCGTGCTCGCCAGGATCTCCGCGATGTGCACGGGCCGCATCCCCGTCCGCAGCCGGGTCATGGTCCCGCCGATGTGCATCAGACAGGAGTTGTCCGCCGCGCACAGCACCTCCGCGCCCGTCGACTCGGCGTTGCGCACCTTGTCCGCACCCATCGCCGCCGAGACATCGGAGTTCTTCAGCGCGAAGGTCCCGCCGAACCCGCAGCACTCGTCGGCCCCGGGCAACTCGGCCAACTCCAGCCCCTTGACGGCCTCCAGCAGCCGCCGCGGCCGGTCGCCGAGCCCCAGTCCGCGCAGGCCGTGACAGGTGGGGTGATAGGTGACCCGGTGCGGGTAGTACGCCCCGACGTCCGTCACGCCGAGCACGTCCACCAGGAACTCCGTCAGCTCGTACGTCTTCGGCACCACGGGCGCCAGCGTCGCGGCGAGGGTGTCCCCGCGCCCCTCGGCCCGCGCCCGCTCACCCATCCGCGGATACAGCTCCCGCACCATCGCCCCGCACGACCCGGACGGCGTGACGATCGCCTCGTACCCCCCGAAGACATCGGAGAAATGCCGGGCCAGCGGCTCGGCCTCATGGCGATAGCCGGTGTTGTAGTGCGCCTGCCCGCAACAGGTCTGGTCCATCGGGAAGTCGACCTCGACGCCCAGCCTGGTCAGCAGCTTCACCACGGCACGCCCGGTGTCCGGATAGAGCGTGTCGTTGACACAGGTCAGGAACAGGGCGACACGCATCGCGGCTCCTTGTGATCGATCATCCGATGAGTGCAGGGTAATGCGGCCGCGCGGACTGGGGGAGACCCCGCTCACACCCCGGCGAGCCGGGCCTCGGCCGCACGCCAGACCTCCGCGTTCCCTCGCGGCTCGTACCGGGTCAGCTGCTGTGTACGGGTGAGCAGGCGCCGCCCGTCGGCGAGATCGCCGGCCTGCCCGTGGGCCCGCGCCTGGACGAGGACGTTCCCGAGAGCGGCGGCCTCGGCCGGACCGGCCACCACCGGCAGCCCGCAGGCGTCGGCGGTCAGCCGGCAGAGCAGGGCGTTGCGCGCGCCGCCCCCGACGACATGCACGACGTCCACCGGATGGTCGGCCAGCGCCTGCGCCTCGCGGACGGCACGGCGGTGGGCGAGGGCGAGCGAGTCCAGGATGCAGCGCGTGATCTCGGCCGGTGAGGCGGGCACCGGCTGCCCCGAGGCGCGGCACGCCTCGGCGATCCGCTCCGGCATCCGCCCCGGCGCCAGGAACGCCGCGTCCCCGGCGTCCACGACCGACCGCAGCGCCGGCACCGCGCCCGCCGCGCTCAGCAGCGGGTCCAACTCCGGCTCGCCCCAGGCCCGTAGGCACTCCTGGAGCAGCCACAGCCCCATGATGTTCCGCAGATACCGGACCGTGCCGTCCAGCCCCAGCTCGTTGGTGAAGTTGGCGGCCCGGCTCTCCTCGGTGAGCACGGGGGCGCCCAGTTCCAGGCCGACCAGCGACCAGGTGCCGGTGCAGATGTAGGCGAAGCGCTCGCCCTCGGCCGGAACGGCGGCGACCGCCGAGGCGGTGTCGTGCGACCCGACCGCCGTCACCGGCACCGGCCCGGCGAGCCCGGTCTCCGCCAGCACCTCGTCCCGCAGCAGCCCCGCCGGATCGCCCGGCCGGCGCAGGGGAGCGAACAAGCCCAGGTCGATGCCCAGCCGGGAGGCGATGTCGTACGACCAGTCACGCGTGCGGGGGTCGATGAGCTGGGTGGTGGAGGCGTTGGTGAGCTCGGTGCCCTGCTCGCCCGTGAGCCAGTACGTCATCAGGTCGGGGATGAGCAGCAGCCGCTCGGCGTGGGCCAGTTGGGCGGTCTCGCGGGCCGCGGTCAACTGGTACAGCGTGTTGAAGGGCGCGTACTGCAACCCGGTCGCGGCATACAGCTCCCGCGCGGGGACGGTCGCCCACACCTTCTCGGCCACGCCCTCCGTCCGGGCATCCCGGTAGTGCACGGGATTCCCCAGCAGCGCCCCGTCGCCGTCCAGCAGCCCGTAGTCCACGGCCCAGCTGTCGATACCGACGGAGTCGACCCGCCCGGCCGCCCGCAGTCCCTCCAGCACCCCGGCGTACAGCCCGAGCACATCCCAGCGCAGCCCCTCGGGCACCCGCACCGGCCGGTTGGCGAACCGGTGCGCCTCGGTGAGCTCCAGCCGGTCGGGGCCGACGCGGCCGACCATGACCCGCCCGCTGGACGCGCCGAGGTCGACCGCGGCGTACGACTTCACGCCCGTGCTCATCGCAGGAAGGCGGCGGCGACGCCGGCGTCCACCGGGATGTGCAGGCCGGTGGTGTGCGTCAGGTCCCCGCCGGTCAGGGCGAAGACGGCGTTCGCGACATGCTCGGGCAGTACCTCCCGCTTGAGGATGGTCCGCTGGGCGTAGAACTCACCCAGCTTCGCCTCCTCGACCCCGTACACGGCGGCGCGCTGGGCACCCCAGCCACCGGCGAAGATGCCCGACCCGCGCACCACACCGTCCGGGTTGATCCCGTTGACCCGGATGCCGTGCTCGCCCAGCTCGGCGGCCAGCAGCCGTACCTGATGGGCCTGGTCCGCCTTGGTGGCGCCGTACGCGATGTTGTTGGGACCGGCGAACACGCCGTTCTTGGAGGCGATGTAGACGATGTCGCCGCCGAGCCCCTGCGCGATCATCACGCGCGCGGCCTCCCGTGACACGAGGAACGAGCCGCGCGCCATGATGTCGTGCTGGAGGTCCCAGTCCCTGGCCGAAGTCTCCAGCAGCGGCTTGGAGATGGAGATCCCGGCGTTGTTGATGACGAGGTCGACCCCGCCGAACGCCAGCACGGCCGCCCGGAACGCGTCGGCGATCTGCTCCTCCGACGTGACGTCCACGGTCACCGCGACGGCCTTGTCGGGACCGCCCAGTTCCTCGGCCACGGCCTGCGCGTTCTCGGTGTCGAGATCCGCCACCACGACACACGCGCCCTCGGCGACCAGCCGATGCACGATGGCCCGGCCGATCCCGCTGCCCGCCCCGGTCACCAGCGCGATCCGGGTCGCGAGCGGCTTGGGCCTCGGCATCCGCTGGAGCTTGGCCTCTTCGAGCGCCCAGTACTCGATGCGGAACTTCTCGGATTCCTCGATGGGCGCGTACGTGGAGACGGCCTCGGCGCCCCGCATCACGTTGATGGCGTTGACATAGAACTCACCGGCCACCCGGGCGGTCTGCTTGTCCTTGCCGAAGCTGAACATACCGACACCCGGCACCAGCACGATCGCCGGGTCGGCGCCCCGCATGGCGGGGGAGTCGGGCAGGGCGTGCCGCCGGTAGTAGGCGGCGTACTCCTCGCGGTACTCGGCGTGCAGTTCGGTCAGCCGCGCGACGGCCTCCTCCACCGGAGCGGTCGCCGGCACGTCGAGCACCAGCGGGCGCACCTTGGTCCGCAGGAAGTGGTCGGGGCACGACGTGCCCAGGGCGGCGAGCCGCGGATGCTCGGCACGGGCCAGGAAGTCCAGCACGACCTCGGAGTCGTCGAAATGCCCGACCTGGGCCTTGTCCTGCGACGCCACGGCACGCACATAAGGCGCCAGCGCCGCGGCCCGCTCCCGACGCTCGGCCTCGGGCAGTGCCGCGTACCCCTCGAGGACGGGTCCGAAGGGCTCGGCCCTGCCGCGCTCCGCCAGGAACTCCTCGGCGGTGCGGATGATGTGCAGCGAGTTGCGCTCGCACTCCTCGGAGGTGTCACCCCAGGCGGTGATCCCGTGCCCGCCGAGCACGCACCCGACGGCCTGCGGGTTGGCCTCCTTGACGGCCGCGATGTCGAGTCCGAGCTGGAACCCGGGGCGCCGCCAGGGCACCCACACCACGGTGTCCCCGAAACACTCGGCGGTCAGCTTCTCACCGTCGGCGGCACAGGCGAGCGCGATCCCGGAGTCCGGGTGCAGATGGTCGACGTGCGCTGCCTCGACGAGCCCGTGCATGGCCGTGTCGATGGAGGGGGCGGCCCCGCCCTTGCCGTGCAGGCAGTAGTCGAACGCGGCGACCATCTCGTCCTCGCGCTCGACACCGGGGTAGACCTCGACCAGCGCGCGCATCCGGTCCAGCCGCAGCGCGGCCAGCCCGGCCTCGGTGAGCGTCCCGAGGTCACCACCGGACCCCTTGACCCACATCAGCTCGACGTCACCTCCGGTGACGGGGTCGGTGCCGGTGCCCTTGGCGGAGGCGTTGCCGCCGGCGTAGTTGGTGTTGCGGGGGTCGGAGCCGAGCCGGTGGGAGCGGGCGAGCAGGGCGGCGGCTTCGGGATGGGGAGCCATGTGGTCTCAGTCCTTCGGAAGATGAGTTCGGTGACAGGCGCCCTCAGGGGCGCGGAAGCGGTCAGGCGCGAAGCGCCGATTCCCACGGGCGCGGTGAACTGCGCGACCAGCCACAGACGGTCCGCAGTCCGAGGACAACCGATCTGGGCGGACGCCTACGCCCCCCACCCGGCCTGCTGCCCCCCGACTCGCTCGGCCACGATCTTCTCGGCCCACCCGGACCGGGCGTACGCGGACATCGGGTCGGCGTCGAGACCCATCTCCTCCCGCACCTCGGCGAGAAGCGGCCGCACATCCGTGTTGTACGCGTCCATCAGCACGGCATTCGCGTCCAGCACGTCCCCGGCGGCCTGCGCCGCGGCCAACGCCCCCCGGTCGACGAGCAGCGCCTTCGCCGTGGCCTCCTGCACGTTCATCACCGACCGGATGATCGCCGGAATCTTCGCCTCGATGTTGTGGCACTGGTCGAGCATGAAGGCCACGTCGGAGGTGAACCCACCCCCACGCACGACCTCGTACATGATCCGGAACAGCTGGAAGGGATCCGCCGCCCCCACCATCAGGTCGTCGTCCGCGTAGAAGCGCGAGTTGAAGTCGAACCCGCCGAGCTTTTCTTCCCGCAGCAGCGTCGCGACGATGAACTCGATGTTGGTCCCCGGCGCGTGATGTCCCGTGTCGACGACGACCTGCGCCTTCGGCCCGAGCTTCAGACAGTGCGCGTACGCCGTCCCCCAGTCCGGCACGTCCGTCGTGTAGAAGGCCGGCTCGAAGAACTTGTACTCCAGCAGCATCCGCTGCCCGTCCCCGAGCCGCTCGTACACCTCGGCCAGCCCCTGAGCCAGCCGGTCCTGCCGCGCCCGGATGTCGTCCTGCCCGGGGTAGTTGGTCCCGTCCGCGAACCACAGCTTCAGATCGGCGGAACCCGTCGCGTCCATGATGTCGACGCACTCCAGCAGATGATCAAGAGCCTTGCGGCGCACCACCGCGTCGGGATGACAGATGCTGCCCAGCCGGTAGTCGTCGTCCTGGAAGGTGTTGGAGTTGATCGCCCCCAGCCGCACACCGCGCTCCTCGGCGAACTTCGCCAGCGCCGCGTAGTCGTCGACCGTGTCCCAGGGGATGTGCAGCGCGACGGTCGGTGCGACGCCGGTGAACTCGTGCACCTTCGCGGCGTCCTCCACCTTCTCCCGCGGTGTCCGTGGAACACCCCGCTGGGCGAAGACCTTGAAGCGCGTCCCCGAGTTCGCGTACGCCCACGACGGCGTTTCGACGGCCTGGGTCTTGAGTGCGGCCTTCACCGCGGCGAGCTCGGTCACTTCGGGGCTCCTGTGACGTCGGGACGGAAGACGGACGGTGGACGTCTGAAACGCTTCACTGTGAAACGATTCAAGACCGGAACGTAGGGGCCTCCCGAAGGGGTGTCAAGCCCCATGACCAAGGCTGTTGCTTGTGACTCCGCCGTGACCTTCGTTCATCGAAAGTTTTTCGACACGGACCCATTGACGCGACATCGGCTCCGTGTCTAACGTCCCGGCAACCGAGTTGAAACCTTTCACGACGCCGAGAGGCCCGTCCCGCCGGCGTCGTCGAGGAGCCCCCATGACCCACCCGTCCACCACGGGTCCGGCCCCGGTTCTGGCGCTCAGGGACGTCTCCAAGTCCTTCGGCGCGGTCCGCGCCCTGCGGGACGTCTCCCTGGAGCTGTTCCCCGGTGAGGTGCACGCCCTCGCCGGCGAGAACGGCGCGGGCAAGTCGACCCTGATCAAGACGCTCGCCGGCGTGCACCGGCCCGACACGGGCCAGGTGCTGCTCGACGGCGCGCCCGTCGTCTTCCACGGCCCCGGCGACGCCCGCGACGCCGGCATCGCCGTGATCTACCAGGAGCCGACCCTCTTCCCCGACCTGTCGATCGCCGAGAACATCTTCATGGGCCGTCAGCCGCGGCGTGCCCTCGGCCGGATCGACCACAAGGCCACGCACGCCGCCACCCTGGCCCTGATGACCCGGCTCGGCGTCGAACTCGACCCCGACCGCCCCGCGCGCGGCCTGTCCATCGCCGACCAGCAGATCGTCGAGATCGCCAAGGCGCTCTCCTTCGACGCCCGCGTCCTGATCATGGACGAGCCGACCGCCGCCCTCACCGGCAGCGAGGTGGCCCGTCTCTTCGGCGTCGTACGCACCCTGCGTGAACAGGGCGCCGCCGTCCTGTTCATCTCCCACCGGCTGGAGGAGATCTTCCGGATCTGCGGGCGGGTCACCACCCTGCGCGACGGCGCCTGGATCGCCACCGAGCCGCTGGACGGCATGACCGAGGACGACCTCGTGCGCCGGATGGTCGGCCGCGACCTCGACGAGCTCTACCCCAAGCAGGACGTGCGGCCGGGTGAAGTCGCCCTGAGCGTACGCCGGTTGACCCGCGAGGGCGTCTTCACCGACGTCTCGTTCGACGTGCGGCGCGGTGAGATCGTCGGCCTCGCGGGGCTCGTCGGCGCGGGCCGCACCGAGATCGCGCGAGCCGTGTTCGGCATCGACCGCCGGGACGCGGGCGAGGTCCTCGTCGACGGCAAGGCCCTGACCAACGGCGCTCCGTCCACGGCGATGGCCGGCGGACTCGCCCTGGTCCCCGAGGACCGGCGCGCGCAGGGCCTGGTGATGGACATGTCCATCGAGCGCAACATCGGCCTGACGGGTCTTCGTACGACCGTCAGGGCGGGGCTGATGGACCGCGGCGCCGAACGCAGCCGGTCCCTCGACTGGGCCGTCAAGCTCCAGGTCAAGTACGCGCGGATAGCCGACACGGTCAACACCCTGTCCGGCGGCAACCAGCAGAAGGTCGTCCTCGCCAAGTGGCTGGCCACCGGCCCCAAGGTGCTGATCGTCGACGAGCCCACCCGGGGCATCGACGTCGGGACGAAGGCCGAAGTGCACCGGCTGCTCGGCGAGTTGGCGGCCGACGGGGTGGCCGTCCTGATGATCTCCTCCGACCTGCCCGAGATCCTCGGCATGGCCGACCGCGTGCTCGTGATGCACGAGGGCCGCCTCACCGCAGAGATCCCGCGTTCCGAAGCCACCGAGGAAACCGTGATGGCCGCAGCCACCGGGAGGGCCGCCGCATGACGGTCGTCACTCCCAAAGAGGCAACCGTGACCGACGTACCCAAGTCCAGCGGCACCCGCCTGGTCGACCGCGTCTTCAAGATGCGCGAACTCGCCATCCTGGCCGTCTTCCTGGTGATGATCGTCGTCACCCAGCTGGGCAACAGCGAGTTCCTCACCGAGCAGGGCATCAAGGACCTCCTCCTGAACGCGACGATCCTCGTCCTGGTCGCCACCGGCCAGTCCCTGGTCGTGATCACGAGGAACGTCGATCTGTCGGTCGGCTCCACGCTCGGGATCAGCGCCTTCGCGGCCGGCACCTATCTCCAGGGCGGCGGCAACTCCGCCGTGGCCCTACTTCTGGCCGTGTTGACGGGCATCGGCTTCGGCCTGCTGAACGGCCTGCTCGTCAGCCTCGGCCAGGTGCCTGCCCTCGTCGTCACCCTCGGCACGCTCTACATCATCCGCGGCATCGACTCCATCTGGGTCGGGTCCCGCCAGATCACCGCCGCCGACCTCCCGGACGGGTTCGTCGACTTCGGCTCCGGCGGCCTGTCCGCGGTGCCGTGGCTGGCGTTGATCGCCCTCGCCGTGCTGGTGGCCACGGCGTACTACCTCAAGCACTACGGCAGCGGACGCGAGCTGTACGCCCTCGGCTCCAACCCGGAGGCCGCCCGTCTCGCCGGCATCCCCGTCCGTAAGCGGATCCTCGCCGCGTACACCTTCTGCGGTGCTCTCGCCGGCCTCGCGGGCGCCCTGTACCTGGCCCGGTTCGGCAACGTCGACTCGGGCACCGGCAACGGCTACGAACTCACCGTCGTCAGCGCGGTCGTGGTCGGCGGTGTCGTCTTCACCGGCGGCTCCGGCAGCGTCTACGGCGCCGCGCTCGGCGCGCTGCTGCTGACCTCCATCAACAGCGTGCTGCCCGCCCTCGGCGTCAGCTCCGTCTGGGTGCTCGCCATCAACGGCATCCTGCTCATCCTCGCCATCGCCGTGGACCGCGTGGTCGCCCTGCGCGTGGCGTCCGCCCTGAAGAAGAGGAACGCCCGCCATGGCTGACTTCTCGCTCGCGCGCGCCGTTCGCTGGGACACGGTGGTCGGTGCCCTCCTCATCGTCGTTCTGCTGCTGTCCTTCGGCTTCGTCGACGGCTTCGGCAACGCGCTCAACCTGTCCTTCCTGATCGGCAACACGCTGCCCATCGCGCTGATCGCCCTTCCCATGACGCTGCTCGTGGTCTCGGGCGAGATCGATCTGTCGGTCGCCTCCACGGCCGGGCTGTCGGGTGCCGTCATGGGCGCGCTGTGGAACCAGGGCATGACCATCGAGACGATCATTCCGCTGTGTCTGCTGCTCGGTGCGGTGTGCGGACTGATCAACGGGCTGCTGGTGACCCGGCTGGGGCTGCCCTCGCTCGCCGTCACCATCGGAACGCTCGCCGCGTACCGGGGCATCGCGCAGATCGTGCTCGGGTCGGACGCGGTGACGGACTTCCCGTCCCAGTACCTGGATTTCGCGGCCGGCCGGATCGGCGACACGTTCGTCCCGTACGCCTTCCTGCCCTTCCTCGTGCTGCTGGCCGTCGCCGTGGTCGCGCTGCACGCCACGCCGTTCGGGCGGTCGCTGTTCGCCGTCGGGGCGAGCGAGGAGGCGGCGCGGTTCGCCGGGGTCCGGGTGAAGCGGCAGAAGCTGATCCTGTTCACGGTGACGGGGCTGATGGCCTCCCTGACCGGGATCTTCTGGGCGCTGCACTACGCCAGCGCACGCTATGACAACGCCACCGGGCTCGAACTCTCGGTCGTGGCCGCCGTGTTGCTCGGTGGGATCGACTTCGACGGCGGCAAGGGCACCCTGGGCGGCGCCGTCGCCGGAGTGTTCCTGCTGGGGGCGTTGCAGAACGTGATGAGCCTCCAGGACGTCTCCGCCCAGTCGCAGATCGTCGTCACCGGCGTCCTACTCGTCCTCTCCGTGCTCGGCCCCCGGGTCGCGCGCCAGATCTCCGTAGCGAGGACGGGCCGTAGAGCCGCCTCGACTTCGACCCCGTAACTCAGCCCTTCCTCGTAAAGGACCCCTCGCCATGCGCAAGTCATCCCTCCGCCGTACCTGCGCGGCCCTCGCCGCCGTCACTTCCCTCGCGCTCGCGGCCACCGCCTGCGGCGGCACCACCAAGGAGGACGTCAAGAACGAGGGCGCCTCCGCCGCCACCGCCGGCAAGGCCGACCCGAACGCGGAGCTGAAGAAGGGACTGACCGTCGGCTTCCTGCCCAAGCAGGTCAACAACCCCTACTTCACCTCCGCCGACAAGGGCGGCGAGGCCGCGCTGAAGGAGCTCGGCTCCAGCTACAAGGAGGTCGGTCCGTCCAGCGCGACCGACACCGCCGGACAGGTCAGCTACGTCAACACGCTGACCCAGCAGCAGGTCGACGCGATGGCCGTGTCCGCGCAGGACCCGGGCGCGCTGTGCACCGCGCTGAAGCAGGCCATGAAGAACGACATCAAGGTCGTCACCTACGACTCCGACACCACCGCCGACTGCCGCAACGCCTTCGTCTCCCAGGCCTCCGCCGAGGACCTCGGCCGTACCGAGGTGCAGTTGCTCGCCGAACAGATCGGCTACAAGGGCGAGATCGCGATCCTGTCGGCCGCGCAGACCGCGACGAACCAGAACACCTGGATCGACTTCATGAAGGACGAGCTCAAGGACCCCAAGTACAAGGACATGAAGCTCGTCAAGATCGCCTACGGCAACGACGACGCCCAGCAGTCGTTCCAGCAGACCCAGGGCCTGCTCCAGGAGTACCCGAACCTGAAGGGGATCATCTCCCCGACGACGGTCGGCATCAAGGCGGCCGCCCAGTACCTCTCCGGCTCCAAGTACAAGGGCAAGGTCAAGCTGACCGGCCTCGGCACCCCCAACGACATGCGCAAGTACGTCAAGAACGGCACCGTCGAGGCCTTCGAGCTGTGGGACCCCGCCAAGCTCGGCGACCTCGCCGCCCGCGCCGCCGTAGCCCTGGTCTCCGGCCAGATCACCGGCAAGGAGGGCGAGACCTTCAAGGCCGGCGAGACCACGTACACCATCGGCAAGGACGGCGTGATCAGCCTCGGCAAGCCGACCGTGTTCGACGCGAAGAACATCGACCAGTACAACTTCTGACCTCCGGCGAGCTGTTGATGCAGCGCGTGTGCTTCCTGCTGAAGGTCAGGGCCGACCGCATCGCCGAGTACCGCGAACGCCACGCCGCCGTGTGGCCCGAGATGCTCCGGGCGCTCTCGGCCACCGGCTGGCACAACTACTCGCTCTTCCTGCGCGACGACGGTCTGCTCGTCGGATACCTGGAGACCGAGGACTTCGAGGCGGCCAAGGCCGGCATGGAGGCCACCGAGGTCAACGCCCGCTGGCAGGCCGAGATGGGGGAGTTCTTCGAGTCCCTCGACGGCGCCCGCCCCGACGAGGCCATGAAACCGCTCACCGAGGTGTTCCACCTCGCCTGACCCGCACCTCGCCGACCCTGGAGCCCCCGAGATGAAGAGACGCACCCTGCTGGGCGCGGCACTAGCCGGAGCCGTCGTGACCCCCGCCCTCACCTCCGGCACCGCCCGCGCCGCCGACCCCGGCCCCTCCCTCACCGCGACCGGCACGACCACCCTCGACACCCAGGCCGTCTACTTCGTGTCGTACGACGGACTGGTCAACAACAACGCCTTCCAGAAGAACGGCCTGCTGACCTACAAGGGCCACCAGTACGCCGCCTGGTACACCGCCGACCGAGGCGCCGTCGTCGGCCGCCGCGCGCTCGGCGCCACCACCTGGTCCACCGTCAAGGTCGGCCACACCCTGCGCTACGACGACTCCCACAACGTCATCTCCATGGGCCTCTCGAAGATCGACGGCCGGCTCCACCTCAACATGGACTCCCACAGCGACGGCTTCACCTACATCAAGTCGGTCGCCGGCCTGATGGACGACCCGGCCGGCCTGAGCTGGACCGCGAGCCGCTTCGGCGCACCGCAGTCCACGATGGACGGCCTCGCCCTCACCTCGCAGTTCACCTACCCGCAGTTCGTCTCGACCCCCGAGGGCAGACTCCAGCTCAGCTACCGGGTCGCGGTCTCCGGCAACGGCCGCAACGCGCTGGCCGAGTACGACGGTTCGACCTGGACGGGCCTCGGCGAGTGGAGCAGCTCCGCCGGGACGTACACCAGCGAGCACGGCTCCTCGACCGCCCGCAACATGTATCTGCACGGCATCGACTACGACCGCAACGGGCGCCTGCACGCCCTGTTCACCTGGCGCGAGCAGAACGGCGCCGTGATGTGCTCCGGCGGCGGCATCACCAACCACGACACCGGCTACGTCTACTCCGATGATCGCGGGCGCACCTGGCGCAACAACGCCGGCACCGTCGTCGGCACCACCGGCGGCTCCGACAAGGTCGCCGTCACCGACAGCGGACTGGTCGTCGACGCGCTCAACCCCGACCACTCCCTGATGAACCAGGAGAGCCAGTTCACCGACTCCGCGGGCCTGCCGCACGCGATCATCAGCTACGTGCCCGGCCGCTTCGGACAGTGCACCACGAACTACGTCGCCGACCGCACGGCGAACGGCCGCGCCTTCCACGTCCGCAGGAACTCCTCGGGCACCTGGCACAAGACGGAGATCCCGGTACCGCTGAACTCCAGCCAGCGCACCAAGCTGATCCTCGACAAGTACGACAACGCCTACGCGATCTTCCCCTTCTGCCGGATCGCGGGCGCCTCCAAGGCCTCCGGACACACGGACTGGACCATGCTGTACGACGGCGTCGCCGCCGGTCTGAACGCCTTCGGCGAGGTCGTGATCGACGAGACGCGGGTCGGGCAGGACAACTACCTGTCGATCATGTACCAGGAGAAGTCCAGCGGCACGACCCCGTCGGCGCTGCGTAACCTCAACTTCCGCCTGCCTGCCTGATCGCAGCCGTTGTGGGCGGCTTGACGGTAATGTTCCGTCCCGCCGTCCCCGCGCTCTTCGAGTCTTCCTGGAGGTCCCTGACCGATGACCCAGTCGGTGGGTATCAAGGACGTCGCCCGCGCCGCCGGAGTCTCCGTCGGCACGGTCTCGAACGTCATCAACCGTCCGGACACGGTCGCGACCGAGACCCGGGCGCGGGTGCAGTCCGCGATAGACCGGCTGGGCTATGTCCGCAGCGAGTCCGCGCGCCAGCTGCGCGCGGGCCGCAGCCGGATCATGGGCCTGCTCGTGCTCGACATGGGCAACCCCTTCTTCGTCGACGTGGCACGCGGCGCCGAGCGGACCGCGCGGGACGCCGGACTCGGCGTGATGGTCTGCAACAGCGCGCAGAGCCCGAGCGAGGAGGCCGACTACCTCTCGCTCTTCGCGGAGCAGCGGGTGCGGGGCGTCCTGCTCACCCCGGCCGACGCCACCGGCCGCAACATCGAGACGTTCCGGCGGCACAACATCCCCTTCGTCCTCGTCGACCGGGTCGCCGAGGGCACCACCGAGTGCTCGGTCTCCGTCGACGACGTCGCGGGCGGCGCCCTGGCCGTACGCCATCTCGTGGACGCCGGGCACCGCTCCCTCGCGTACGTCAGCGGACCGCCCGGCCTCAACCAGGTCCGCGACCGCCGCACCGGCGCCCTGAACGCGCTCCAGGAGGCCGGCCTCGGCCCGGGGAACCTGCGGGAGCTTCCCACCGAGCGACTCGACGTCGCCGCCGGGAGGGACGCCGGCGCCCGCCTGCTCGGTCTCGCCGAGCGCCCCACCGCCGTCTTCTGCGCCAACGACCTGCTCGCCCTCGGCGTGCTCCAGGCCATGTACGCGGCCGGCGTCGGCGTCCCCGACGACCTCGCGATCGTCGGCTACGACGACATCGAGTTCGCCGCCGCCGCGGCCGTCCCGCTCACCTCCGTACGGCAGCCCGCGGTCACCATGGGCACCCTCGCGGCGGAGATGCTGCTGGAGGAGACCGAGGCGGAGACCGGCGGGAAGCGGCACGAGCACCGGCGGGTCGTGCTCCAGCCGGAGCTGGTGGTCCGGCGCTCCAGCCTCGCCGCCCGCTGATCGGCGGTTCAGTACGATTTCATGATCCTGGGGCTCGGTCGGCGGACGAACATGTGCTGAACTGGGACGCGGTCCGAAGAATCCATTCGTCCCGGGAGCCCTGTTGACCGTCAGCTACCGCCAGCCCGGCGTCGCCCTCACCGACCGCCACTTCACCGTGCCCCTCGACCACGACGACCCCGCGGGGGAGACGATCGAGCTCTACGCGCGTGAGGTCGTCGCCGGCGACAAGGTGCACCAGGACCTGCCGTGGCTGGTCTACCTCCAGGGCGGCCCCGGCTTCGGGGCGAACCGTTTCGTCGGAAAGGGCGCCTGGCTCGGCCGCGCGCTGCAAGAGTTCCGCGTCCTGCTCCTGGACCAGCGCGGCACCGGGCACTCGACCCCCGCGAACCGCCAGACGCTGCCGCTGCGCGGCGGCCCCGAGGCACAGGCCGACCACCTCACACACTTCCGCGCCGACTCGATCGTCCGGGACTGCGAGGCGATCCGCCGTGAGCTGACCGGCGGCGCCCCCTGGACCGTCCTCGGCCAGAGCTTCGGCGGCTTCTGCACGGTCAACTACCTGTCCACCGCCCCCGAGGGCCTGACCGCCGCGCTCGTCACCGGCGGTCTGCCCGCCCTCGACGCGCACGCCGACGACGTCTACCGGGCCGCCTACCCGCGCATCGAGCGCAAGGTCGCCGCGCACTACGCCCGCTACCCGCAGGACATCGAGCGCGCCCGCCGAATCGCCGACCACCTCCTCGCGCACGACGTGGTCCTGCCGAACGGCTACCGGCTCACCGCCGAGGCCTTCCAGTCACTCGGCATCCTCCTCGGCGGCAGCGAGGGCAGCCACCGGCTGCACTACCTGCTGGAGAACGCCTTCGTCCGCACCGCGCAGGGCCAGGCCCTCTCGGACGCCTTCCAGGAGGAGGTCCAGGGCCTGCTGTCGTACGCGAGTCACCCGCTGTACGCCCTCGTCCACGAGGTGATCTACGCCCAGGACGCCCGCCCCACCGCCTGGGCCGCCGAGCGGGTGCGCACCGAGTTCCCGCAGTTCGACGCGGCCAAGACGCTCGCGGGCGACGGGCCGCTGCTGTTCACCGGCGAGACGATCCACCCCTGGATGTTCGACTGCGACCCGGCGCTGCGCCCGCTGCGCGAGACCGCCGAACTCCTCGCCGCCCGAACCGACTGGACGCCCCTGTACGACCCCGCGCGCCTCGCCGCCAACGAGGTGCCGGTGGCCGCGGCCGTCTACCACGACGACATGTACGTCGACACCGCCCACTCCCTGGTCACCGCCCGCGCGATCCGCGGACTGCGCACCTGGGTCACCGACGAGTTCGAGCACGACGGCGTGCGGGCCGGCGGCCCCCGGGTCCTGGACCGGCTGCTCGCGCTCGCCCGTGACGAAGCGTGATGTCGGTGTCACGCGTTAGGGTGCGGACATGACCGAGCCGACGATCACTCAGCTCCAGCCCATGCCCGACGACTGGCAGCGCGCGCTGGCGGTCGTCGCCCACCCGGACGACCTCGAGTACGGCTGCTCGGCGGCGATCGCCGCCTGGACCGACGCCGGCCGCGAGGTCAGCTACGTCCTCGCGACCCGCGGCGAGGCCGGGATCGACACCCTCGACCCGGCGCGGTGCGGCCCACTCAGGGAGCGCGAGCAGCGGGCCAGCGCCGCGGTCGTCGGGGTGAGCGCGGTGGAGTTCCTCGACCACCGCGACGGCGTGATCGAGTACGGCACGGCCCTGCGCCGGGACATCGCCGCCGCCATCCGCCGGTACCGGCCCGAGCTGGTGATCACGCTCAACCACCGCGACACCTGGGGCGGCGTCGCCTGGAACACCCCGGACCACGTGGCCGTCGGCCGAGCCACGCTGGACGCGGCCGGCGACGCGGGCAACCGCTGGATCTTCCCGGAGCTCGTCGAACAGGGCCTCGAGCCCTGGAACGGCGTCCGCTGGGTCGCCGTCGCCGGCTCCAGCTCACCCACCCACGCGGTCGACGCGACCCCGGGCCTGGAGCGCGCGGTGCACTCGCTGCTCGAACACCGCACCTACATCGAGGTGTTGACCGACGAGGACCCGGAGACCTACGTCCGCGGCTTCCTCACGGCGCACGCCGAGACGACGGGGGAGCGGTTCGGCGGGAAGCCGGCCGTGGCGTTCGAGCTGTTCAGCAGGTAGATCGAGCGGCCGGCGGAGGGGACGGGGGCATGGCGCAGGACACGGAACTGCTGGCTGACCGCTTCGAGGAGCACCGCGGCCGGATCAAGGCGGTCGCCTACCGCATGCTCGGCTCACTGGCCGAGGCGGAGGACGCCGTACAGGAGACCTGGCTGAAGCTGAGCCGGACCGACGCGGACGGCATCGGCAACCTCGGCGGCTGGCTGACCACCGTCGTCGGCCGGGTCTGTCTGGACATGCTGCGCTCCCGTGCGCGACGCCACGAGGAGCCGCTGGACGACACCTTCGTCCCCGACCCCGTGATCCGGCCCCTCTCGCAGATCGACCCGGAGCAGGAGGTGCTCCAGGCCGACTCGGTGGGCCTGGCCCTGCTGGTGGTGCTGGAGACGCTGGAACCCGCCGAGCGGATCGCGTTCGTGCTGCACGACATGTTCGCGGTGCCGTTCGACGACATCGCGCCGATCGTGGAGCGCTCCTCGGCCGCCACCCGGCAGCTCGCCAGCCGGGCCCGGCGGCGGGTGAAGGGTGCCACGCCGTCGACCGAGCCCGACCTCGGCAGACAGCGGCAGGTCCTCGACGCCTTCATGGCCGCCTCCCGCGCGGGCGACTTCGAGGCGCTGCTCGCGGTCCTCGACCCCGACATCGTGCTGCGGGTCGACTCCGGACCGCTGGTCGGTGGTGCGGCGGCGTCCAAGGTGGTGCGCGGCGCGAAGCCGGTGGCCGAGCAGGCGATGCTGTTCCGGCAGTTCGCCCCGTACATGCGGCTGGTGTCGGTCAACGGCGCGGTCGGGGTGCTCAGCGCCCCGGAGGGAGCACCGCAGTCGGTGCTGGGTGTCACCGTCGCGGACGGGCGGATCACCGAGATGTACATCCTGGCCGACCCCGAGCGGCTCGCCCGCCTCGACCTGCCGGACCTCGACCGCTGAGTCAGGCGGCCACGGCCGGCGGGCCGAGAGTGCGGTGCGGGCTCATCACGCGGCCGTCCGGGAGGAGTTCACGGGTGTCGTCGAGGACGATGACGCCGTCGCACAGCAGGCTCCAGCCCTGTTCGGGGTGGGCCGACACGATCACGGTGGCGTGGTGCTCGGGGCGGTGGGGCACGGGGGCTGGTGGCGGCACACGACCGGTGAGTCTTCGCTCCGGGCGGCGATTAGGCTTGACGTCATGCAAGATCACCCAGGCGACCTCATGGACCTGCGCGGAGACTGTGCCAACTGTTTCGGGCTGTGCTGTGTGGCGCTGCCCTTCACCGCCTCGGCGGACTTCGCGCTCGACAAGGCCGCCGGGACGCCCTGCCGCAACCTCCAGGACGACCACCGCTGCGGCATCCACGCCCGGCTCCGGCAGAGCGGCTTCAGCGGCTGCACCGTGTACGACTGCTTCGGCGCCGGTCAGAAGGTCTCGCAGGTCACCTTCGCCGGGCAGGACTGGCGCACCGGCTCCCCCGAGCAGGCGCGCCGGATGTTCGACGTCTTCCCGGTCGTCCGCCAGCTCCACGAGCTGCTCTGGTACCTGACGGAGGCGCTCACCCTGCCCGCCGCGAGCACTCTGCACACCGAGTTGCGCGGGCTCCGGGAGCGGACCGATGCGCTCACCCGCCGCACCCCGGAGGACCTCGCCTCGCTGGATGTGGCCGCGCACCGCCAGGAGGTCAACGTCCTGCTGCTGAAGACCAGCGAGCTGGTGCGGGCGGGTGTGAGCGGCCGCAAGAAGAACCGCCGGGGCGCGGACCTGATCGGCGCCCGGCTCAAGGGCGCCGACCTGCGCGGCGCCAACCTGCGGGGCGCCTACCTGATCGCCGCCGACCTCACCGGCGCCGACCTGCGCGGAGCGGACCTCATCGGCGCCGACCTGCGCGACACCGACCTCACGGACGCCGACCTGACGGACGCCTTCTTCTTGACCCAGCCCCAGCTGAACGCGGCCAGAGGCAGCGCGGACACCCGACTGCCTGCCTCGGTCGAACGCCCTGTGCACTGGGCAGCGGGGCTCTGAGGCGGTTCCTCGGGGCGGGTCGTTGTGTGGTGTGGGTGGGGGCCATTTCAGCGTGAGCCGCGGCCTGTCAGGTATCGCGAGTGCTATCCGGTGGCTGAGCGGCGCCGGACTGTCCGGCCTCAGTCGGCCGTCCCGTGCACTGGGCAGCGGGGCTCTGAGTGGGGTTCCTCGGCGGCGGGGCGTTGTGTGGTGGGGACGTGGCGGCGTTCCAGGCCCAGCCGCAACCCCTCCGGCATCAGGGTCAGTCGCTCGGTCACCCGCAGCCGATAGGCCGGGTCGCTCGTGAACTCGTAGCGGCGGAGCAGCAGGCCCAGCACCAGGGTGGCCTCATGCAGGGCGAACTGGCGTCCGATGCAGGCCCGTGCCCCCGTTCCGAACGGCTTGAAGGTGTGCGGCGCGCGGGTGCGAACCGCCTTCGGGTCGAAGCGGTCCGGATCGAACCGTTCGGCGTCGGCGCCCCACACCTCGGGGTCGCGGTGCAGCATCGCGGTGAGGACCAGCGCCCAGGCTCCGCGCCGCATCGGGTGGTCGCCGCCGAGCACGGTGTCCTCGCGGGCCTCCCGGGCGAACGCGGGCGCCGTCGGCCACAGCCGCAGCGACTCGTCCAGTACCCGGCGTACGTACCGCAGCCGCGCCACCTGGTCGTAGCCGGGGGCCTCCGTGTCGCCCCAGACCAGGTCGACCTCGGCGCGGGCGCGGGCCGCGACGTCCGGGTGCCGGGAGAGATAGTGCAGGGCGAAGGAGAGCGCGCCCGAGGTGGTCTCGTGGCCGGCGACCAGGAAGGTGATCACCTGCCGGCGGACGTTCTGCGCGGACAGCCGTTCGCCCGTCTCGGGATGGGCGGTCTCCAGCATCCGGTCCAGCAGGTCGCCGTCCCCGGGCCCGTTCGCCCTGCGGGCGCGGACCAGTTCGTCGACGGTCCGGTCGAGGTAGGCGATGTCGGCCCGGTTGCGACGCGCCGCACCCCGGAGCAGGAACGGCACCGGCATGGTGTTGAGGCGCTGCGCGTAGGTGAGCGTGCCGACCATCGCCGACACGAAGGGATGCGGACGGGCCCGCTCGAAGGAGCCGAAGTCGTGTCCGAACCCGGTGCGCGCGATGGTCTCCAGGGTCAGCTTGGTCATGTCACCGGGCACGTCCACCGTCCGGCCCGCCGACAGGGCCCGGTCCCAGTGGTCCATGAGCCGGTCGGCGACGGCCAGCATCATCGTGTGGTAGCCGGCCATGGCCTCCCGGCTGAACCCCGGGGCGAGCACGTCGTGCGCCAACTGCCAGTTCGGCTCGTGGTTGTACGCCGTGAACAGCCCGTCCCCGACCACCGGCCGCAGATTGGCGATGCCGAGCCCCACATGCTTGGCGAAGCGGGCCTCGTCCGCCATGTCGGCCGCGAGTCCGGCGCCCCACACGAACACGAACTCCTTGTCGAACGCCCGGCGCCGGAAGATCGGCCCCAGTTCCCGGGCGAACCGCAGGGAGTCCTGCAACGGCGTACGCCGGTTCGCGCCCAGCACATCGCCGAGCAGCGGCAGCCGGTGCGGCGGGTGCGGTATGCGGAACAGCTCCGGCCAGCCCTGCTCGGCGCTGCGGAACCCCTTCGGCAGTCCGGTCCCGGTCATCGTCTCCGCCATGACGCGATCTCCCTTGCACCAGCGGCAGGTTGAGCTCGTTGTACGTGGGTTCAATAACGCGCCTCAGTCTGGTCCGGCTGTTGAACTCACGTCAAGTAAAGTGCGGACATGGCCGCGAACCAGGGTGAGCGCACACGCCGCCGGCTCAGCACACAGGAGCGGCGGGAGCAACTCCTCGCGGTCGGGGCGCGGCTGTTCTCGGAGAGTCCGTACGACGACGTGTGGATCGAGCAGGTCGCCGAGATAGCGGGGGTCTCACGCGGGCTGCTCTATCACTACTTCCCGACCAAGCGTGACTTCTTCGCGGCCGTCGTCGAGCGCGAGAGCGAGCGGATGCTGCGGATGACGGCCGCCGTGCCCGGCGTCCCGGTGCGCGAACAACTCGGCGCGGGCCTCGACACGTTCCTGGAGTACGTCCAGGCCCATGCCCACGGCTACCGCGCCTTCCATCGCGCCGACGCCGCCGGCGACCAAGCCGTGCGCAAGGTCTATCAACGGGCCCTGGCCGCACAGGAGAAGCAGATCCTGGCGGCGATGGCGGCGGACCCCGAGTTCGGCCCGGACTTCGAGGGGCGGGCGGACGTGCGGCTGGCCGTGCGGGGCTGGCTGGCCTTCACCACCGCCGTGTGTCTGGAGTGGCTGAGGGGCGCCGACCTCTCCCGGGAGCAGGTGCGCGATCTGTGTGCCCGCGCCCTCCTGGGTGTCATCGGGCCCTGAGCTCGAGCAAAGAGATCGCACAGTATCGACAGCGCTGGTTGGCGTGCGCCTCGATCTTCGGTAGGTTAGGCAAGGCTTACCTAAGGAGGTATGGGATGGGCGACAGCCAAGCCTGGACGGCGGCACCTTCCGCGGCGGAACGAGCCCGGTCGGTGCTTGCCGGCGCGTGGTCCTGCGGAGTGACCGCCGAGAGCTGCCGCGAGGAGCTCGTGGGCGCGCACACCGTGACCGAGGACGGTCGGATCCTGCTGGAGGTGCCGGACGACAGTGTGCTCGTCACGGCGGCGATCTGCGCGCCGCGCGGAGAGCCCTCCGCGGTCCTGGAGTTCGCCGACGTCGCGCCCGTCCCCGTCCGCAGGCGGATCCGCACCCGGCTCTGGCTGTCCGGCTGGTTCACTCCCGAGGAGGGCAAACTCGCCTTCCGGCCCACGCGCGTGGTGCTGCGGCAGCCGTCCGGTGCCGTCGTGGTCGACCTGGACGAGTTCGCCGTCGCCGCGCCCGACCCGCTGGCCACCGCCGAGGCCCGGCTGCTCACCCACCTGGCCGACTGCCACCCGGACGCCGTGGAGCGGCTCACCCGGCTGGTCGACTCCGACAGCCTGCACGGCGCCGTCCGCGTCCAGCCGCTCGCCGTCGACCGGCACGGACTCACGCTGCGCATCGAGCGCGCCCGCTCGCACGGCGACGTACGGCTGGCCTTCCACCGGCCCGCCGACGACGTCGCGCAGCTCACCGAGCGCATGCACATCCTGCTCTCCCAGGCCAGCGCCGCCTCCTGCCCGCGCGCCCTACAGCGGCAGCGCACAGACGGCGACGGGTGACGCGAACGGCTCGCCCGCGAGCCGCAGTTCACCGCTCCTGGCGTCGACGTGGAAGACGCTGACGGTGCTCGACCGCTGGTTCGCCGCGAACAGCAGGGACCCGTCCGGCGAGAGGGCGATCTGCCGCGGGAAGTCCCCGGACACCGGCACCGTGCCGAGCAGCCGCAGCCGGGCGCCCTTCGCCTCGACCGCGTAGCGCGCGAGGCTGTTGTGGCCCCGGTTGGCGAGGTAGGCGTAGCGGCCGTTCGGCGTCACCACGATCTGCGCCGGATAACTGGTGCCCGACCCCGTACCCGTGTCCTGCTCGGCGCCGATGGTCACCCGGCCCGTCTCGGGGTCGTACGCGCAGACCGCGACGCTGTTGTCGACCTCGTTGGCCAGATACGCGTACCGGCCGCCGGGGTGGAAGGTGAGATGACGCGGTCCCGCACCCGGCTTCGCCTGCGCTCGCGAGACCTCGCCGAGCGTGCCCGCCTTCTGGTCGAGCCGATAGGTGTACACGGTGTCCGTGCCCAGGTCGACGGCGAGCACATGGCGGCCGTCGGGGCTGGTGACGATCTGATGGGCGTGCGGACCCTCCTGGCCGGGACCGGGCGCCGGATCGGTGTGGGTCACCAGGTCGGTGCGCTCGCCGAGCGCGCCCGAAGCGTCGATCGGATGCACGGCCACACTGCCCGTGCCGTAGTTGGCGCTGAGCAGCCAGCGTCCGCTCGGATGCACCGAAAGATGGCAGGGCGCCGCCCCGCCGGTGCCACGGCTGCCCAGAACCTTGCGGTCGGCGAGGCGCACGGCGGTCACGGCGCCGTCCTCACGCTCGTCGACCGCGTACAGCGTCCGGCCGTTCGGGTGCAGCGCCAGATACGACGGGTCGGCCACGTCCCGGATGGTTCCCGTGCCGACGATCGCGCCGGAGACCGGGTCGTACGTGGCGAGACCGATGCCCTCGCCGCCACCCTCGACGGAGGTGTAGGTGCCCAGGTACAGCGGGCGCGGGCCGGACGGCTCACGGCTCTCGCTCTGGGCGCTCGGACGGCTCTCGGCGCCGGTGGCCCCGGAGGTCGCCGAGTCGGCCCGGTCCGCGGAGGGGGCGCTGTCGCACCCCGTGGCCGCCGGGAGTGTCACACCGGCGGCCGATCCCGCGAGGGTTCCGACGAATCGGCGCCTGCTCAGCCCACCACTGCCCATGTCCACACCTCAGGTCGTCGGTCGTCGTGGTCGCGACAGCAACCTTGGCGTGGACCACCCGCCGAGCGCAAGAAGAGCAACGGGCGTTGCAATCTGCGCAACGGAGGCAGGGGTTCCGGGGTCGCCTACCAGTCACCGTCCTCCACCGGCTTGCCCTGTGCGTCCTTCAGCGGCTTCACCTGGCCCGGCGTCGGTGCCTGCCAGGGCTCGTGGTCGTCGCCGAGCCAGTCGCCCACCGGCTTCACCGACCCCAGCCTTTCGGTGGGAGCGAGATCCTCGGCGTCCTGGTCGTAGTAGTCGAACCAGGGCAGCCCCGCGCGCGTGTACGCCGCCCGGTCCACCGGCGACGGCGGGGGAGCCTCGCCGGTGATCCGGCGCCACTCCGGCGGCGTCACCAGATGGACGAAGACCCGGCCGCCAGGGGTGTCGGCCCAGTCCGACAGCGGCCGGTCGTCCTCGTACACCTCCTGGCGCATCGAACCCCCGACGCCCAGCCCCATCGCCGGGGCGGACCGCCCCGCCGGTGCGGCGGCGGGCGCCGGGACCGCGCCCGGCGCGGGCGGGGCCGCCATGGGCATCGCGGCGCCGTAACCACCGAACTGCGGCATCACCCTCGCCCGCTCGGCCCGACGCCGCTCCTCCTCCCGCCACCGAGCCAGCCGGTCCTCCTTCAACGCGAAGGACTGAAGCTGTACGCCGCCCCAGACCTCCTCGCCGGTGACCTGACCCTCGACGGTCGCGCCCAGCCCCAGCGGCACCGCCACGAACTGGCGGACCGTGCCCTTCCCGGAGTTGATGCCGTCCAGCCACGGCTGCCGGGGCAGCGCCAGGTAGTTCTGCGGCTCGCGCGCCAGCCGGTCGCTCCACGGCTTGCCGGAGACCGCGCACACCTTCCCCACGCCCACCTGCAACGCGGCGGGCTCCGTCGTCCCCGCGAAGCTGAGCCACATCGCCTCACGCAGATAGACGGGCAGCATCACACCACCGCGCGCCCGCCACTCCCGCGGAACCGTGTCCGGGAAGTCCGCCACCCGCCGCACCGGGAACTCGCCGAGTCCCGGCGGCAGCGCGTGCGTCCCCGACTCGGGCAGCCGCAGAGTACGGATGAACCGCACCGCCACCCCGCCCGGCAGCCGCAGGGTGTTTCCGTCGATCCGTACGGTCGTGTCGGCCATCGGCGCGCTCCCTCTCGTCGGACGCCGGCCCCGTCCCGGCGTTCTGCTACCGAGAACGTCCGCCCATCCCCGTACGGTTCCGCCACAGCTGCTCCTGCACGCCCATCCGCTCGCGCATCCGGTTCAGACGCGGCATGCGCACCCGCTGCTCCTGCGACACCCGGTCCAGCTCCTCCAGCAGCCGCCGCGAGCGGTGCTCGGTGTCGAGCTCGTCGATCATGCGGTTCACCTCGGTCAGCACGGCACCGAGCAGCTGCCAGTGCTCCACCTCGCGGTCGGCCTCCTCGCGCAGCAGCAGAGCGAGCTTGTCGCGGGTGCCCGCCGCCGTGCGCAGCTCCGCCGACAGCCGGGTCTCCGCGGCGTCGGCGTTGGTGCTCACATGGGTGGTGACCAGCACCGAGAAACTGACCACCGCGTCCGCGATCTCCGAGAGCTGCTGCTCCAGCACGGCGCCCGTCTCCTTCGCGAACAGCGCCTCGGGCTCCCGCTCCTTGGCGAGGTCGGTGAGGGTGCGGGCGAGCACCCGCAGGACGACCGTGCAGATCTCCAGCGTGTCCAGTCCGGTGCGCAGCACCACGCGGTGCAGCAGGCTGTCGCGCACCCGCGGATTGAGCCGCAGGCTGTCCTCGGCCTGTCTGAGCGCCGCGTCCACCTCCACGATGTCGTGGTCGAGCCGGCGCGCCTCGTGCAGCCGGGCCGCCGCCTGCTCGAAGGGTTGCCGGCCGGCCGCCTCCTCGCCGATGCGCAGCATCAACTGCCGCAGCCGCCGCGCCAGATCCTCCAGTGACTCACCGGCCTCGTCCACCCACACCGGCGGTGCGAGCAGCAGATTGAAGCCGAGCCCCACCACCGCGCCGATCAGCGTCTCCAGCACCCGCGCCCACGCGGTGTCGCCGACGGTCGTGACCCCGAGGACCAGCATCGCGCTGATCGCCACCTCGGGAACGTACTCGTTCACGCGGACGAGATGCCCGACCCCGAGCGCGGCCACGATCAGCAGGGCCAGGCTCCACCAGGTCAGGCCGACCAGCAGGCTGAAGGCGATGGCCACCAGGACGCCGGCCACCACGGAGTTCACCCGGCGGATGCCGTTGGTGAGTGTGGCGTAGAAGGTGACCTGGACGACCAGCAGCGCGGTCAGGGGCGCGGTCAGCGGCGCGGCCTCGGGGCTGAGGCGGAGTGCGATGACGTACGCGATCGTCGCGGCGGCCGCCGACCGCAGCGTCTGCACCACGACCGGGTCCCGGCGCAGCTTCGCCATTCGCTCCGCCAGCCACTCCCGGGCCGGCGTCCCCTCACGTGCCTCTCGCATCCTCGGGCTGTTCCCTTTCCACCGATGCTTTCCGCACACCACTTGCGGAACGTAACAGTCCGCAAGAAACCCCAGATTGAACGCCGCGGCCACGGTACGACAAGGGGCCGGGCCGGTGATCACCGACACCCGAGCGAGTCAGGGCGGCCGACGGGGTCCGGTGCCGCGCGACCGGGGGCGGTGAGAAAGGCCCCCGCCGTCACCCCGTGGTCGTCCGCACCCGGGGACTGAGGACCGCCGGATGGTCCCCGTCCGCCCGGGGCGCAGGCCTTGGATCATGAAACGGCATCGGGCCGGATTAGTACTGACCCTGTTCATCATCCTCGCCGCGCTGACGACCGGCATCCCGGCCACGCGGGCAGCGACGTCCTGGAGCGCCTCGATCGCGCCGCCCAGCCCATGCGCACCGTCGAAGGGCGCGGGCCGCCGTACGGGCGAGGCGGTACGGCTGCTCGGGCGCACTGCCCCGCGGTGCCGACCGCACGGCGCACGACCGGGCGGTCCGGCGGGGCACCTCCCAGAGGCCCCCGGTGCCCCCGGTGCCCGCTCAGCCGGAGTGGAGGATCCGGAAGCGGTCGGGCTGCGCCGGGTCCCGGTCGACGACCTGGATCGGCGCCCAGGTCCATTGCCGCACACCGATGCCCGGCGCCCGGGAGAACCGGATCGGCCCGCGCGTGCCCTCGACCGCCACGCGCGGCCACGACTCGGCGACGGTGGCCCGGTCCGTGCCGTGGGAACGCAGCACCTCGGCGAGCACGGCGACGGTGTCCCAGCCCTCGAAGGCGACGAAGGAGGGCGGTTCGCCCAGCCGTTCGCGGAGTGCGTCGCCGACGCGTTCACCGCGGGGACCGAGGCGGTCGGGCAGGTAGCGCAGGAACGGGATTCCGGCGCCGTCACCGCCGAGCGCCGCCGCCCATCCGGCGAACTCCGGCTGGCCGGCGGGAGCGCCGATCAGGATCTCGGTGAGCCGCCGGTCGCCCCGGACGGCCCTGACGAGCGGCATCGCCGGTTCCGGATGCCCGACCAGCAGGAGAAGCGCCGTAGCGCCGTGGTCGACGAGCGCGTCGCACAAGGCCTCGGTCGTGAGCGCATCGGTGTCCAGCTCGACGAGGGTGCCGCCCTGGCGCGCGAGACGCTCGCGCAGGATGCGGACGCCGGACGCCCAGTAGACGCTCGGCTGGGTCGCCACGGCGATCCGACGCCGGCCCGCGCCGAGGAGGAAGTCCGCGTAGATCCGCCAGCCGCGGGACTGGGCCGGGGCCAGACGCGCGACCCACTCCGTCGGCTCGTCGGTGAGCGCGTCGAGCACCGCGGACGAGCAGAGATACGGCACACCGAGGGTGTGGGCCCGTGCGGCGACGGCGCGGGCGACGACGCTGTGGTACTCGCCGGCCAAGGCTGTCACGCCCAGCCCGGCGAGTTCGTCCACGGCAGCCGCGGCACGCTCCGGATCGGCCGCGGTGTCCCGGACCACCAGCTCCAGGGGTCTGCCGTGGATGCCGCCCGTGCCGTTGACCTCGCTGACCGCCAGGTCCAGTCCGGCGAGCAGGTGCCGACCCGCCTCGACCCAGCCGGGCGGAGTCAGCGGGACGAGGGCGCCGAGGCGGACGGGTGACCCGTCCGTGTGCTCGGTTCCGGACGGCGGTGGCGTGTTCATCGGGTGGTGTCTCCGGCGTCCAACTTGTCGAGGAAGGCGAACAGGTTGCCCGTCGTCCGGGCGATCTGCTCCTCCAGACTGAGGGTCTCCTCGAAGCGGCTGCCCGACTCCGGGGCCTTCTTGCCACGGACGTAGAGCGAACACGCCAGGTCGGTGCACATGTACAGACCGACCGAGTTGCCCTCGCGCCCCGCAGGCCCCGCCTTGCGGGCGGTCATCAGTGAGACACCGCCGCCCGGATGGGTCGTCAGGCACAGGGAGCACATGCTGCGGTGCAGGAACCCGCGCTGCGAGGACGGGAAGCGCAGCGTGATCCCCACCGGGCGCCCCTCCCGCTCGGTCACGAGATAGCTGCGATCGGGCGCGCCGGGATCGCGCCAGCCCAGGAAGTCGAGGTCGTCCCACGGACGTTCGCCGAGATCGCGGGGGAGGGACAGCCGCTTGGCCTCGCCCTTCGAGCAGTTGACAAATGAGTTGCGGATGTCCTGCTCGGTGAGTGACCTCATGGGGAGTCTCCTGTGGTTCGTTCCGTCGACGGTACATAACCTAGGGGCTCTAGGTTCATGGCTAGGTTAGGCAGGATGATGGAAGGGGAGCCAGTGGATTTCGACGAGGCGACATCACCTCGGGCCGCGGCGGCACTACGGCACGTCGTCGCGGCCTCCTCGGCGGGACCGGCCGTCGACCCGGCGGTACGCGTCACCCTCAACTTCCATCCGGACCGGCGGGCGAGAGGAGTGTCCGTCCTCCGCGCCCTCGCCGAGGACGGCGCGTACCACTCGCAGTTCGTCACCGGCACCAGCAACGGCGGGCTCACCGCCCACCCCGGCGGGGACCGCTGGCGCTGGGAGAGCCGGATCTTCGGCGGGGTCTACGACGACGCGGCGCCGCACGAGCGACCGGTGTACGGCGCGCTGAACTTCCGCCGCCAAGTGGTGGGCGCCGCCCCGAGGTTCGGCTCCTCGCACTTCCGCCTGAACGGCACGGCGCTCGCCCGAGCCACCTTCTGCTACCCGGACAGCGCCGCGGAGCCGACCGACTTCGGAGTCGCCTCCGGCACGCACCTCGTCGCACTCGCCGAGGCCGACGAAGGCGAGCGCGACGCCCTCAACGACTACATCGAGGCCCAGGTCCATGGGGGAGTCGTGCTCGCCTGGGACGTGGAGGCCGTCGTCCTGGACGCCTGCTATCGCGGCACCCCGGTGGAGACCGCCGCGCGCCTGCTGCCCTGCCCCGTCGAGTGGCACCCCGGCTACCGGATCACCGTTCAGGAACTGCGCCGCCACGCGGACTACCGCGGTCAGGAGTACGCCGACCTGGGTGCCCGGATCGCCGACGACGGCCTGGTCACCCCGCGCGTCATCGGCGATGCGGCCCGCACCGGCCGCTACGAGCTCCAGGACCTGAAAATGGTGTGGCACACCCTGGCCCGCTTCGGCGCCCCGCCGGGTGCGGGCACCGCCTACTCCGGGCCGTCCGGGTCGTCCGTGGCGACGGAGGCGGCGGCCGGCCTGGGTGGCCACACCCCGGGGGCGAGCACGCCGAGTGCGTAGGCCCTGGCCACCAGTTCCGTACGGTTCGACGCTGCCCAGCGCGCGGACAGGCGCCGCAGGTGGTAGTTGACGCCGTCCACCGTGAGGTCCGTCTCCCGCGCCGCCTGCGCTGTCGTGGCACCTGAGGCGAGCAGGGCGAGAACGCGAGCCTCCATGGCCGTGACCCGCGTGGGCGGTGTCCCGGTGGACGGCTCGCGCTCGCCGAGGACGCGCAGCATCACCAGCAGCGCCGGCGTCTCCTCCACGGTGTCGCTCACCGGGTCCGCCGTGAGTTCGCCGTAGCGCTCCGCGCCGTCGGGAGCCCGCCAGCGCACCGACACCTGGTAGCGCGAGCGGTGCCGCAGCCGCAGCGCCTCGGCGATGCGGTCGACCTGCGTCGCCTCCTGCGGCCGGAACAGCTCCAGCACGTCCCGGCCGCGCAGCCGCCCCGGAGTCGTACCGCACTCCGCAGCCATCGCGGGGTTGGCCAGCTGGACCGCGCCGTACACATCGCAGACCGCGACCGGCACGGAGACGCGGTCGAAGACCAGGAAGGCACGGTTGCGCCACACCACCGCGTCCGGGTGGGTCGGGTCCATCGGCACCTCCTCCGGTCGCCTGCCGCAAGAGCGGTGTACATCCGCCCACTACACCATCATGTGCCGCCTTCCACGCCGGACATCCAGGTCGGAGGGGTGCTCTCGCCGCCGATGCGGTCGGCGTCGGCGTCGGGGTCGGCGCGGTGGATGGGTCGGCCTTCGGGCATTTCCAGCCATCGAAGGAATGGGGCCTCATGTGGCTTCCGGGTCACGCGGGTTCTCCGTATGCTCCTGCGCCGGACGGATGGTTACCTGCGGGTAAGAGGGGGAACTGATGGCTGGCTCGGGCGCCTCACGACGCACGATCATCGCTGCGACCGCCGCGGCCGGCGGTGTCACCGCGCTGGGTACGGCCCGTACGGCGACGGCCGCGGCAGGCACCTCCGCACCACGCGCGCCGGGGTCGGTCGCCGTGCTCGGCGGTGGGGTGGCCGGGCTGACCGCCGCGCACGAACTCGCCGAACGCGGCTTCCGCGTCACCGTCTACGAGCGCCGGGCGCTGGGCGGCAAGGCCCGCAGCATGGGCGTGCCGGGCAGCGCGCGCGGCGGGCGGCGGGAGTTACCCGCCGAGCACGGCTTCCGCTTCATCCCCGGCATCTACCACAACCTGCCGGACACGATGCGGCGCATCCCCTTCCCGGGCAACCCCAACGGCGTCTGGGACAACCTCGTCGCCCCTTCCGAGATGTCCTTCGCCCGCACCGGCCGTGAGGATCTGCGGCTCCCTCTCCCGTGGCCCGGCCACCAGCCGCCCGACCTCACCTTCGACGACGTGCGCCGGGCGCTGACCGCCGTCATGGAGACCGTGCGCGGGATACCCCCGCACGAGACGGCGTACTTCGTGAACCGCATCCTGGTCTTCCTCACCAGCTGCGACGAACGGCGCGACGAGTTCTGGGAGGCCACGCCCTGGTGGGACTACATCAGGGCCGAGCGCATGAGCCACGACTACCAGCGCATCCTGGCCGTCGGGGTCACCCGCAACATCGTCGCCACCAAGGCGGAGGAGGCCAGCACCCGCACGGTCGCCAGCCTGCTGGAGGCGTTCGTCTTCAACGCGCTGGGGCGCGGCGCGGACGGCCCCCTCGACCGCATCCTCAACGCGCCCACGAACGAGGCGTGGATCGACCCGTGGGTCGCCCATCTGACGTCGCTCGGTGTCGAGTTCGAGGTCGGCAGGACCGTACGGGAGGTGCTGTACGACGGGGGCAGGATCACCGGAGTACGGATCACGGACCCGAACGGCGTCGCGCGGACCGTGACCGCCGACCACTACGTGTGCGCGATGCCCGTCGAGCACGCCCGCCGTACCTGGGGCGCGGACCTGCGGGCCGCCGATCCCCAGCTCGCGCGCTGCGACAAGCTGGAGACGGACTGGATGACCGGCATCCAGTTCTATCTGACCGAGTCCGCTCCGCTGCTCGACGGGCACCTCAACTGCATCGACTCACCCTGGTCGCTGACGGCCATTCAGCAGGCCGGGCACTGGCCGGACCGCGACTTCCCCGCCGACTACGGGGACGGCGCCGCCGTCGACTGCATCTCCGTCGACATCTCCGAGTGGGACAAGCCCGGCATCCTGTACGGCAGGACGGCCAAACAGTGCACCCGGGCCGAGGTCGCCAAGGAGGTGTGGGCGCAGCTGAAGGCGGCGTTGAACGACACGGGCAAGGTGGTGCTGAAGGACAGCGCGCTGCACTCGTGGTTCCTCGATCCGGGCGTCGACGGCATCGGCACACCGCATCCGGTCAACGAGGACGAGCTGCTGATCCACCCCGTGGGCACCCTTCACAACCGGCCCACGGCGGCGACGAGAATCCCGAACCTCTTCCTCGCGGGTGACTACGTGTCCGTCGACATCGATCTGGCGACCATGGAAGGCGCCAACGCCTCCGCGCGGGCGGCGGTCAACGCGCTGCTGGACAGGGCGGGTTCCAACGCGCCGCGCTGCACGATCACGCCGTTGTACCGGGCCCCGGAGTTCGAGGCCCTCAAGCGCCACGACCGGACCCGCTACCGCTGGGGGCTGCCGAACGCGTTGGACCTGGGCTAGCGAAGCCAGGGCACGCAGGCCGCGGCACAGCGGCAGGAGTTCGGCGAACCGGCGCGAACAGCTAGGCGTCGCCGGGCCGGCGGCCTTCACCTCGTAGGGCGCTCACGGCACGAGGATCGCGTCCTGCTCCACCGGCGGCGTTCCGTCGTGCCAGGGCAGGGCCTTGCCGAAGCGGACCAGCTCGCCGTAGAGCTCGGGATCGACGTGCTCGGCGAAGACCAGATCGAGCACGGCTTCGGCGGCCCGTGCGGGCGACTGGGCCTGGCTGTAGTCGCTGAACCACGGGCGCGAGGTCGCGGTGTCCACCATGCCGGGGCAGACCGCCGCGACGAGCGTTCCGTCGGCCAGGTCTCGGGCGCGGCGTTCGGCGGCGACGGCGCGCACGGCGGCGACCTGGGCCACCTTCGAGGGCACGTTCAGCCACAGCGGCCAGCCCTCCGCCCGCGCCGTGTTGTGGTGGATGGCGCTGCGCCATGACTCCACCGCGTGCTCGACCTGGTCCAGGCTCACGCCGTCGAACAGGTGGTGCAGCCGGCCGTCGAGGTGACCGAGCGTGCCCAGGCTGCTGGCCACGACGAGCAGCCAGCCGCCCGGGCGCAGCACCGGTCCGAAGGAGCGCAGGATCGCGTGCGTGGCCGTGTTGGAGACGTCGATGAACTCGTCGGCCCGCTCGGCCTGGGAGTCTTCGGGAAGCACACGGGCGACCGCGTTGGAGATGACGACGTCCACCCCTCCGTACCGGGCCCGCAGTTCCTCGGCGAGACGGGCGATGGCGTCGGTGTCCGTGACATCGAGTACCCGGCCCTCGACACGGGCCCGAGTGGCGGACAGCCGGCCGACTTCCCGGGCGGCGTCCGCCACACGCCGCTGGTTGCGACCGGTGAGCAGGACCAGGTCCTGCGGATCCATCCGGGCCGCCAGTCCTTCGACGAAGGCCCGGCCGAGCCCTTGGTTGGCGCCCGTGACGAGGGCGATGCGTGAAGTGGTCATGCGTCCACGCTAGGAACCGCCCGTCCATGAGTCCAACGAAAGTTCGGCACGGCTAGTATGCGTAAACATCATGGACTTCACCGATGTGTCACTGACGGCGCTGCGCGTCCTGCGGGCCGTGGCCGAACAGGGAACCTTCACCGCGGCCGCGGCATCGCTCGGCTACACGCAGTCCGCGGTGTCCCGGCAGATCGCGGCGATCGAGCGGGCGGCGGGCGCGGAACTGCTGGAGCGGCGGCGCGACGGGGCCCGGCTCACCGCCGCCGGCAGGGTGGTCATGCGCCGCGCGGCGGTCGTGCTCGACGAGATCGACGCGACCGCCAGGGAACTGTCCGGCCTGCCGGAGCAGACCGGGACCGTCCGTCTGGGATGGGTGCCCGGCGCCGGCGCCGTACTGCTGCCCCGAGCCCTGGCCGCCCTGCGCGAAAGCGACCCCGGGCTCGACGTCGTGGGCCGCGAGGGCGGCACCCCCGCCCTGGTCCGCGCGCTGCGGGCGGGCAGCCTCGATCTGGCCCTGCTCGCCTCCGCGCCGCCGTTCCGTGCGCCGGACACCGAGTCACCCCCGCTGGCCCTGTGGACCCTCACCGAACGCCCCCTGTGTCTCGCGGTGCCCGCCACCCACCCCCTCGCCCGTGGCGCATTCGTCGACGTGACCGATCTTCGGGGGCAGCGCTGGATCGCCGGGCCCACCTCAGGGGAGGACCGCCTGATGGGCGTATGGCCGGGCCTGGACGAACGGCCCGAGATCGCCCACACCGCCCGCGACTGGCTGGCGAAGCTCCAGCTCGTCGCCGCGGGCTGCGGACTGACCACCCTTCCCGCCACGCTCGTCCCCGCCGTACCACCAGGAGTGCGCGTCCTGCCGGTCCGCGGCGGACCGCAGGAACAGCGGCGCCTGCTCCTGGCCCGCCTGCCCGGCCCGCCGACCCAGGCGGTGACCCGCGTCGCAGCTGTCCTCCGCGCGACAGCGCTCGACATCTGAACGCCGGTCCCGTCGTAGGGCGTGGTGGTGCACCGACCCGGGACGGGTGATCTTCACGGGCTCGCACAAGAGCCCTCGGCCGTTTTCGACTACACGATCATGTAGCGCGCGGGCGCGGACGGCCGGTACCCGTCGATCAACCTGGATCGCAGTACTCCCGTACCGCGAAAGGCAGTTGTCGCGCCATGCCCCCCACCGCGCTCGACCCCCAGACCCTGGCCACCCTCCCCGTCGCCGACATCTCCGCCACCGGACCCGGCGGCACCCCCGTGCAGCAGGCCATGGGGCTCATGCGTGAGCACGGGCCCGTGTTCGTGCGGCGGCTGTTCGGGCGGGACTCGTTGTTCATCGGCGACCTGGACCTCGTGGCCGAACTCGCCGACGAGCAGCGGTTCGCCAAGCACATCGGGCCCGGTCTGGAGAACGTCCGCGAGTTCGCCGCCGACGGCCTGTTCACCGCGTACAACGACGAGCCGAACTGGGCCAAGGCGCACGACATCCTGATGCCCGCCTTCGCGCTCGGCTCGATGCGGACCTACCACCCCGTGATGCTGAAGGTGGCCCGTCGGCTCATCGAGTCCTGGGACCGTGACGCCCGCGCCGGACAGCCGGTGAACGTCCCCGACGACATGACCCGCATGACGCTCGACACCATCGGGCTCGCCGGCTTCGACTACGACTTCGGCTCCTTCGAGCGGCCCGAGCCCCATCCCTTCGTCGAGTCGATGGTGCGGTGCCTGGAATGGAGCATGACCCGGCTCGCCCGCGTCCCCGGCCGGGACTACGCCGTGGCGGACGCGGCGTTCCGCACCGACGCCGCCTATCTCGCCCAGGTCGTCGACGACGTCATCGCCGCCCGCACCGGCACCGACCAGAGCGCCGCCCAGGACCTCCTCGGCCTGATGCTCACCGCCCGCCACCCGGCCGACGGCAGCACGCTCGACACCGCTACACCCGTCAGGTCCTCAACGAGGCGCTCCGGCTGTGGCCGACGGCCGCCGTGTTCGCCCGGCAGGCCCGCGAGGACACACTGCTCGGCGGTCGCATCCCGCTGCGCGCCGGACAGTCGGCGCTCGTGCTCACGCCCATGCTGCACCGGCAGCCGGTTTGGGGCGACAACCCGGAGCTCTTCGACCCCGCCCGCTTCACGGCGGAGGCGGAGGAAGCCCGGCCGGTGCACGCCTTCAAGCCCTTCGGCACCGGTGAACGCGCCTGCATCGGGCGGCAGTTCGCGCTGCACGAGGCGACCATGCTGCTGGCGATGCTCGTCCACCGCTACCGGCTGCACGACCACGCCGGCTACCGCCTCACGGTCAAGGAGACCCTCACCCTCAAGCCCGAGGGCTTCACCCTCACCCTGACCCCGCGCACCACCGCCGAACGCCGGCACGCGCCGCTGCCCGCGAGCACGCCGGCCGCGCCGGCCGAGACCACCGAGGCCGCCGCGCTCCCCGCCCGCGTCCGCCCCGGCACCCGTGCCCTGTTCCTGCACGGCAGCAACTACGGCACCTGCCGGGAGTTCGCCGCGTCCCTCGCCGACGAGGCCGCCGCCGTCGGCTGTGAGACCGAGGTCGCCTCCCTGGACGCCTACGCCGGCGGTCTGCCCGCCGACCGGCCGGTCGTGATCACCGCCGCGTCCTACAACGGCCGCCCCACCGACGACGCGACGGCCTTCGCCGCCTGGCTGGAGCAGGCCACCGGCGTCCCGGACGTCACCTACGCCATCCTCGGAGTCGGCGACCGGAACTGGGCCGCCACCTACCAGCAGGTCCCCACCCGCATCGACGAGCGTCTCGCCGAGCTCGGCGCCACCCGCCTCCTCGACCGCGCGGCCGCCGACGCCTCCGGCGACCTGACCGGCGCCGTCCGCGACTTCACCGCCCGGCTGCGCACGGCCCTCCTGGAGCACTACGGCGACCCCGACGCGACCGGCCCCGCCGAGGAACCCACGGCGGCGTACGACGTCCGCACCCTGGCCGGCGGCCCGCTGGACGCCCTCGCCGAACGGCACGGCCTCGTCCCGATGACGGTCACCGAGGTCCGCGACCTCACCGCCCCGGACCACCCGCGCCGCAAGCGCTTCGTCCGCCTGGCCCTGCCGGACGGCGTCACCTACCGCACCGCCGACCACCTCACCGTCCTCCCGGCCAACACCCCGGCCCTGGCCGAGCGGGCCGCCGCCGCGTTCGGTGTCGACCTGGACACCGTGCTGGACATCCGCGCCGCCCGCCCCCGCCGGGACGGCCTCGCGATCGACCGGCCGTTGACCGTACGCCAACTCCTGACCCACCACGTCGAGTTGCGCGAGCGCCCGAGCGCCGCCCAGCTGTCCGTGCTCGCCGCCGCCAACCCCTGCCCGCCGGAGCGGACCGCGCTGGCCGGACTGCGGGACGACCCGCGCACCCTCATCGAGGTGATCGAGGACTTCCCGGCCCTGCGCGGCGCCCTGGACTGGCCCACGCTCCTGGACCTGCTCACCCCGCTGCGCCCCCGCCACTACTCGATCTCCTCCTCGCCCGCCGTCGACGCCGGCCACGCGGACCTGATGATCTCCCTGCTCCAAGCGCCCGCGCGTTCGGGCAAGGGAGTCCACCGGGGCACCGGATCCGGCTACCTGAACGACGTCGAACCGGGCGACACGGTGTACGCCCGCGTCCAGCCGTGCCGCGAGGCGTTCCGGATCGACCCCGCCGCGCCGGTCGTCATGATCGCCGCCGGCACCGGCCTCGCCCCCTTCCGCGGCGCCGTCGCCGACCGTACGGCGGCCCTCGCGGCCGGCACCGAACTCGCCCCGGCCCTGTGCTACTTCGGCTGCGACGCCCCCGACGCCGACTTCCTGCACGCCGACGAACTGCGCGCCGCTCAGGCGGCCGGAGCCGTCTCGCTCCGCCCCGCCTTCAGCACCGCCGGGACCTTCGTCCAGCACCGCATCGCCGCCGAGGCCGACGACGTCTGGGACCTGCTCGCGGCGGGCGCCCGGGTGTACGTCTGCGGCGATGGCGCCCGCATGGCACCGGGTGTCCGCGAGGCCTTCCGTACGCTGTACCGCGATCGCACCCCGGGCGCCGACGACACGGCGGCCGGACGGTGGCTGGAGGCGTTGATCGCCGACGGCCGCTACGTCGAGGACGTCTACGCGGCGTAGGTAACAATGGGACGCGGTCCGAACACGGCGGGGGACCAGGGCTGATCCGGAGGGAGCCGCATGGCGGGGCGTAATGGGCGCACGGTACGGGACCTCAGGCGGGGCAACCGTACCGCCGTACTACAGCGCCTGTACTTCGACGGCCCCCTCAGCCGCTTCGAGCTCGGGCCCGCAACCGGCCTCAGCTCCGGCTCCGTCAGCAACGTCGTCGCCGAGCTGATCGCCGACGGCCTGGTCGAGGAGGCCGGCAGCGTCGACTCCGACGGCGGCCGGCCCCGCATCCTGCTGCGCGTCGCGCCCGGCAGCGGCCACATGATCGGTGTCGACGTCGGCGAGACCCGCGTACGGATCGGCCTGTTCGATCTGACCCTCACCGAACTCGCCCGTGCGGAAAGGCCGTTGGCGCAACAGCGGTACGAGGTGGAGGGCATCGTCGGCCATGTGCGTGACGGCATCGCCGAGGTGCTCGCCGAGGCCGGCATCCGGCCCGAGCGGCTTCTGGGCGTCGGCATCGGTGTCCCCGGCATCGTCGAGGACACCGGGGAGCTCGGCGCCGTGGTGCACGGGCAGACGATCGGCTGGGACGCCGTGCCGCTGGAGAAGCTGCTGCGCGACGGCTCCCAGCTCCCGGACGGCGTCCCGTACTTCATCGACAACGGCGCCCGGACCCTGGGCCAGGCCGAGATGTGGTTCGGCGGCGGACGCGGCGCCCGCAACGCCGTCGTCGTGCTCTTCGGCTCCGGCGTCGGCGCGTGCCTGGTCTCGCCCGAAGTGGAGCATGGCCGGGCCGTCGAGTGGGGGCATCTGACGGTACGGGTCAGGGGACGCCGCTGCCGGTGCGGTGCCCTCGGCTGTCTGGAGGCCTACGCGGGCGCCGAGTCGCTCCTCGACCGCTGGCGCGAGCAGGGTGGGAGCGCGCCCGAGGGTGTGGACGAGGAGACCGCGCTGACGGCGATGCTGGCCGGTGCCTATCCGGCCGAGGACGCCGCGCCGGACCCGGTGGCGGTCGCCGTACTGGAGGAGACCGCCGAATACGTCGGCGCGGGCCTGTCCGACCTGATCAACCTCTTCCAGCCCGAACGCATCCTGATCGGCGGCTGGGCCGGCCTCCAGCTCGGCACCCGCTTCCTGCCCGCGGTACGCCGGCACGCGGCCTCCTACGCCCTGCGGCATCCCGCCCACAAGGTCACCATCGACCTCGGCAGGCTCGGCCCGGACGCGGTCACCGTCGGTGCGGCGATCCTCCCGCTCGCCGACTTCTTCGCCCACGGGGGGCGACGCGACGAGCGGGCGCCGCGGACGACGTCGTCGGCCGTGCGCCCGGCGGTGGCGGAGCGGGTGCCGCACTGACGTTTCGCCGTCGGCCTGGACGGTACTCGCGATGACCTTGGACGACGCGAGAGAGGTGCACCCCATGGATGACAAGCGTCGCGAGGCGCCGGGCGAGACCCCGGAGCCGGTCCCCAGGGACCTGCCGGACCAGCAGGCGACCGGGGGCGAGGACCCCTGGGAGGTGCCCGTCGGGCCCACCGATGGCGCGACCGAGGCGGACGACGTCCCGGACACGGACGAGGCGGGTACGGGCCGGCAGGGCTCCTCGCGGTCCGACACGGTCCACCCCGAACACCCGGCGCCCGAGGAACCGACCGCCTGAGACCCGAGGCGAGGACGCCGGGTCAGCCCACCTTCCGCCCCCGCAGCGGCTCCGTCGGCGCGCCCGCGCCCTGCTGGAGACCCCGCAGGAACTCCTCCAGCACCTGGGGCGCGGTGCGTTCGGGACGCCAGCCCAGTTCCGTACGGGCCCGGGTGCAGTCCATCAGGGGCAGCCGCAGGACCGCGTCGAACAGGTGCGGGGACGCCGGCAGCAGACGCAGCCCCCACGCGGCGGCGATCGCGGAGCGGGCCGCGGCGCGGGGGAGCCGTACCGGGCGAGCCCCGAGCATCTCGCCCAGCAGCTTGACGTCGACCGGAGAATTGGCGGCGAGATTGAGGGCGCCCCGGACGTCGGACTTCACGGCGAGCCGGTACGCCGCGGCCGCGTCGTCGGTGTGCAGGGCCTGCACCCGCAGTCCCGGAATGTCGGGCAGGAGCGGCAGCAGCTCGGGCCGGGCCGATGGACCCGGCAGGAACCGGCCGCCGAAGATGCGGCGCTGCTCGCTCGCCGACTCCCGCTTGAACAGGAAGGCCGGCCGCATCCGCACCACGCGCACCCTGGGATGGGCCCGGTCGAAGCTGTCCAGTGCCCGTTCCAGATAAGCCTTCTCCCGGCAGTAAGCGGCGTCCGGCCAGCCGTGCGTGGGCCACGACTCATCGACGGCGTAGTCCTTCGGGCCCGGTGAGTACGCGCCGACCGACGACGCGTGCACCAGCGTCGGGACCTTCGCCGCGGCCGCCGCCTCGAACACGCGGATGCTGCCCAGCACGTTCGTCCGCCAGGTCGTCGCCGGATCATGGGTCGGCTGGAACGCCCAGGCAAGATGGACGACGGCGGACGCACCCGCGAACAGACGGGCCAGGTCGGCCTGCTCGGACGCCAGGTCGACCGACGCCCAGTCGGTCTTCGCCGGGGACAGGTCCGGCGTCCGGCGGGCCAGCCCCAGTACGGATCCGACCTCCGGATCCTCCGAGAGGAGCCGCACCACGCTGGTACCGACATTGCCCGTGGCTCCGGTGACCACGACCCTGAGGGCCGATTCGCTGCTCACCTGAGGCTCCTCCCGGAGATGGGGACGGAGCGTCCGAGTACCCCGATCGGTAAGCCCGAACGCTCCGTCCCGCACTAGGCGGCGAACGCGTTCACGCCCGTCAGCTCCGCGGACAGCTCCCACAGCCGCGCCGCCTGCGCGGGGTCGAGCGCCCAGTCCTTGACGCCGCCGCGCTCGTCGCCCTCGACGGCGGGCTCGGCGATGTCGCAGTCCTCCAGGTACACGCCGCCCATGCCGGTCAGCTGGGGCGAGGTCGCGGCCCACACCTGGGTCGCCGCACCCTGCTCCGGGGTCTTGAAGGCCTCCGGGTCGATCACGTCGCCGTGCTCGTCGATCCAGCCGCGGTCGACCATCTCCTCCTTCAGCAGGTGCCGCTGGAGCGGGGTGAGGATGCCGCCCGGGTGCAGCGCGAAGGCCCGTACACCGCGGTCGGCGCCGAGCTTGTCGAGGTGGACGGCGAACAGCACGTTCGCGGTTTTCGCCTGCCCGTACGCCTGCCACTTGTCGTAGCCGTGCCGCCAGTGGACGTCGTCCCAGCGGATCCCGGACAGGTGGTGGCCGCGCGAGGACACCGAGACCACACGGGCGCCGCCCGGCTCGATCGCCGGCCACAGCCGGTTGACCAGCGCGAAGTGGCCGAGGTGGTTGGTGGCGAACTGCGCCTCCCAGCCGGGCCCGACCCGGGTCTCGGGACAGGCCATGATCCCGGCGTTGTCGATCATGAAGTCGACGGTGCGCCCCGAGGCGAGGAACCGCTCGGCGAAGCCGCGCACGCTCTCCAGGTCGCCGAGGTCCAGCTCGTCCACCTCGACACCGGCGAGGCCCGAGAGCTCCTCCTCGGCCCGGGTCCGGCGGCGGGCCGGAACCACCACGTGGGCGCCCGCCCTGGTGAGAGCCCGGGTCGTCTCCAGGCCGAGTCCCGAGTAGCCGCCGGTGACGATCGCGAGCTTTCCGGTCAGGTCGATGCCCTGGAGGACGTCGTCCGCGGTGCTGGTGGCCCCGAATCCGGAGCCGATCTTGTGCTGTGCAGTGCTCATGTCCGGAACGCTACGAATTGGAGTGCTCTCGAAGTCAAGCGGACATGGATCGGCGCGTCCGGACAGAGGAAAGCCCCGACCGGACGGGGGATTCCGATCGGGGCGGCTCAGATGTGGGTGCGGATGGCGGTCGCCTCTCGGCGAAAGGCTCCACAGGGCTTCAGCCGAACGATCGTCCCTGTGGGCAAAAGGTGAGGCCCGGGGACACTGTCCCATCCACACCCACGGCTGGTTCAACGGGAAACTACCGGCGGGTGTTCCTGAGATTGCCGCGCAGGACGGTGATCTGCGTCACGAAGCCGGACGGACCGACTTCTCCCGCGTCCAGGCCAGCAACTCGTCCGCCGTCCATGTGGTGAGGACCCGCTCGGCGGGCACTCCGCACTCCTCCGCCCGGGCGCAGCCGTACCGCTGCCAGTCCAGCTGTCCGGGCGCGTGCGCGTCGGTGTCGATCGAGAACAGCACACCCGCTGCGACGGCCCGGCGCAGCAGCCGCCGCGGCGGGTCCAGCCGCTCGGGCCGGCTGTTGATCTCCACCGCCGTACCGGACTCGGCACAGGCCGCGAACACCTCGTCCGCGTCGAACTCCGACTCCGGCCGACCCCGCCCGGTGATCAGCCGCCCGGTGCAGTGGCCGAGGATGTCCGCGTGCGGGTCGCGTACGGCGGTGACCATGCGCCGGGTCATCGCGCGGGCCTCCATGCGCAGCTTGGAGTGCACGGACACCACCACGACGTCGAGCCGGTCCAGCAGCTCGGGTTCCTGGTCGAGCGAGCCGTCCTCCAGGATGTCGCACTCGATGCCGGTGAGCAGCCGGAACGGGGCCCAGATCCGGTTCAGCCCGGCCACCACGTCCAACTGCTCGCGCAACCGGTCGGCCGACAGCCCGCGGGCGACGGTCAGCCGCGGTGAGTGATCGGTCAGCACCGCCCACTCGTGCCCGAGCTCGGCCGCCGTCCGGCCCATCTCCTCGATCGGGCTGCCGCCGTCCGACCAGTCGGAGTGCAGATGGCAGTCCCCGCGCAACAGCTCCCACAGCTCCCGACCGCCCTCGGGCGGCTCGGCGGCGGGCCGGCCCTCCAGGTCGGTCAGATAGCCGGGCACCTGACCGGCCAGCGCCTCGCGCACCACCTGGGCGGTCTTCGGCCCGACGCCCCGCAGTGACTCCAGGGTCCCGGCCTCCGCCCGGGCCCGAACCTCGTCCTCGGGCAGGTCCGCCAGCACCCGGGCCGCCGTACGGAAGGCGCGTACGCGGTAGGTCGGCTCCAGGGAGCGCTCCAGCAGAAAGGCGATCCGGTTCAGCGCCTGCACGGGGTCCATCGCCACCTCCCCCTCCAGGGTTCCCCGCCCTGTCCGCGCACGCACGGCGGCGTGGACAGGGCGGGGGCAGGGCGGGGACCGCGATCCGCTCGCCGCTGACCCGAAGGAGCCGTTATGGCCTGAACGAACCGTTGACGCGGGTTGCGCTCTACGCTCTATTCATGACCGAAATCGGGAGCCCGCACATCTCACAACCGCGGATCATGGTGCTCGGGGTGCAGCCGGGCGAGCCTCCGTTCCGGATCATGGAGATCGACGGTGTCGTCGTCGGCTCGGCCAGGGCCATCACCGATGTCCTGGAGACCGCCGCCGCCTTCGGCATCACGGTCCATGATCTCGACGACCCGGATGTGATCCGCTGGGTCGGCGGCGACAAGTTCACCTGGAAACGGCACTAGGCGGCACGGTCAGCCGACCGTCCACTTCTGGTTGCCGCCACCGGTGCAGGTCCAGATCTGTAGCCGGGTGCCGTTGGCCGAGTTGTTCCCGGTCACGTCAAGGCACTTGTCGGCCTGTGGATTGACGATGTCGCGCGCCGCGGTGACGGTCCATCTCTGGCTGGGGCCGCCGGTGCAGTCCCACAACTGGAGGGGCGTGCCGTCCGCCGTGCCGTTTCCGGTGACGTCCAGGCACTTGCCGAGCGCGCGGAGCGTGCCGTCGGAGCCGGTCGTCCACTGCTGGGCGGCGGAGCCGTTGCAGTCGTAGAGCTGTACGGGCGTGCCGTTGGCCGAGTTCGCCCCGGCCACGTCGACGCACTTGCCCCCGAGACCCTTGATCGCCGTCCCGGTGGCCGTGTCACCGGTGGTCACCGAGACATGGTCCACCACCAGTTGCTGTGGGAACACGGTGGAGCCGTCGGGGTCGCCGGGCCAGTAGCCGCCCACCGCGAGGTTCAGGATCAGGAAGAACGGCTTGTTGAACACCCACTGCCTGCCGCCCAGGTCGGCCGGTGTGCGCCGCTGGTAGACGTTGCCGTCGACGGACCAGGTGATGGAGTCCGGGGCCCAGTCGACGGCGAAGGTGTGGAAGGCGTCGGCGAAGGCCTGGCCGTTCGGCAGGGTGTAGCCGGCGCCTATGCCGCCCGAGCCGGAGTAGCCGGGGCCGTGGAGGGTGCCGTGGACCGTCGACGGCTCGAAACCGACGTTCTCCATGATGTCGATCTCGCCGGAGTCGGGCCAGTTGACCGGTGTGCCGAGCATCCAGAACGCCGGCCACATGCCCTGACCGCGCGGCACCTTCATCCGGGCCTCGATGTGCCCGTACTGGGCGGTGAACTTGCCGGAGGTGTTCAGCCGGGCCGAGGTGTACTGGCAGGTGCCGTACCAGCACTGGTAGTTGGCGGGGTTCTCGCGCCGGGCCGTGATCACCAGCTGGCCCTGCCCGTTCAGCGCCGCGTTCTTGTTGCCCGAGGTGTAGTACTGCCGTTCGTGGTTGTTGACGTTGTCGCCGGTCTCGATCTGCCACTTCGACGAGTCGACCGCGGCGCCCGCGGGGCCGTCGAAGTTGTCGGAGAACGTCACCGCCGCTGCCGAGACGTCCGGTTGCTCCGCCTGTGCGGGGCCGATCGCGGCGGACGCGACCAGGACGGCCGACAGGGCGGCGAGCAGAGCGGTGCGGAGCAGGCGTGGGGAGGCCATCGTGCTCCCTTCCGTACGGCGACCCGAGGAACGGGATGCGCCGACCGAGGTGGGGGGTGAAGGTGTCGCCACTTGATTTAAGGAGTGAGATAAGAGGGCGTCAATACCTTGGTACGGACCAGAAGTTGAGCGTCCTCACCGTGCGGCATGCTTCGGTCGTCACGGAACAGTTCGGTTCCTACGATCAAGCCATGAGTGCCGCACAGCTGGGGGAGATGAGCGCCGTCCTGGGCGCGGGCGTAGCCGCCGGGGCGGTCAACGCCGTCGTCGGGTCCGGAACGCTGATCTCCTTCCCCGTCCTGCTCGCGACCGGGCTGCCGCCCGTCACCGCCACCGTGTCCAACGCGCTCGGCCTGATCCCCGGCTCGATCAGCGGGGCCGTGGGGTACCGGCACGAACTGCGCGGTCTGCGCGGACGGGTGCTGAAATTCAGCGCCGGCGCCGTCCTGGGCGGGCTCACCGGGGCCACACTGCTGCTGGCCCTGCCGGCCTCGGCGTTCGAACGGATCGTGCCGGTCCTGGTGGGCCTCGCCCTGGTGCTGGTCGTGCTTCAGCCGCTGATCGGCGGGAGGTTGCGGGACCGGCGGGAACGCAAGGGCACGGCGGTACGGCCGGACGGCGGACCCCTGCTGTTCATCGGCCTGGCCCTCGCCAGCGTCTACGGCGGCTACTTCTCGGCGGCCCAGGGCATCATCTACGTCGCCCTGATGGGCATGCTCCTCGACGACGGCCTGCAACGCCTCACCGCCGTGAAGAACGTGCTGGTCGCCGTGGTCAACTCCGTCGCCGCGCTGTTCTTCCTCTTCGCGGCGGAGTTCGACTGGACGGCCGTCGCCCTGCTCGCCGTCGGGTCCGCGGCCGGCGGCCACCTGGGAGCCAAGGTGGGCCGCCGGCTGCGCCCTTCGGTGCTGCGCGCCTTCATCGTGCTGGTCGGCACGGCGTCCATCGTCCAACTGGTGCTGCGCTAGGCGGAACGAGGGCGCCGGGCGTGCACCGCGCGGCTCAGCCGCCGCCCCAGCAGGAGGTAGCCGACCAGGGCCCCGGAGGTGTTGAGGATGACGTCGTCGATGTCGAAGGCGCGCCCGTTGACCAGGGCACCCTGGGCGAACTCGACCAACAGCATGACGGTCGCCGTCAGCAGGAGCACCCGCAGGACACCGCGCGTCCGTGGCGCGAGGACGGGGACCAGGATGCCGAACGGCACACCCAGCACCACATTGCCGCCGATCTGCTTGACCGCGTCGCGCAGTTCGGGCTGGTCCAGATAGGCCCGCAGCGTGCTGCCCGGATGGAGATTGGTGTGGGTCAGGGCCTCCGACGCGGGCGAGGGCTGCAAGGTGAGCTTCGCCAGTACGACGGCGAAGGCGACCATGAACGCGAAGGCACATGCCATGGCCACGAAGCGGGCGAGAACGCGCAGGGGACTTCGCCCGGGTCCCGGGGCGGGCCGGGACCGCGCGACGGGCTTGGACTTGGCGGCGCCTCCCGACTTGGCAGCGCCGGCCGACTTGGCGGCGCCTCCGAACCAGGCGAAGCGCCCCGACTTGGCGGAGCGTGCGGACTTGGTGGAGCCCTTCGTCTTCGCGCCACCACCGGCCGACTTCGCACCCCCCGCGGATTTCGCGCCGCCCCTGGACTTCGCGGCGCCTGAGGTCTTGGGTGCGCCGAGGTGCAGCGCGACACGCGAACGTGAGCTCCCACCGGCCATCTTGTCCTCCAGTCTTCAACGGCCCTTCGTGATAGCGCGCTTACCCCCGTACCGCGATGCGTACCGCGGCATCCGGCCTTCGGGTGACGACCTCGCCCGGTTTCCCTTCCTGCTGTCGGGGCACTCCGGCTCAGACCCGCGCGTGCCGACGGCCGCGTGCGCGCGGGGCGGTGCTTGGATGGCGCGGAACCAAGGAAAACGGACAAACGGGGCTCGGGGAGGTGGCGTGTGGACCGGCGTACGACGCTGCTCGCCGCAGCCGAGTTCCTGGCCTGGTGGGCCGCGCTCGCCCTGTTGTGGCTGGTTCTGATCAGCACCGTGGACACGCTGGAGCTCGCCGTCGGCGCGGGCGTCGCCGGTCTGTCCGCACTCGCGGCGGTCGCCGCCCGCCGGGCGGTGACGGGACGATGAACGGCTGGCTCCTCGCGGCGGCCGTCGTGCTCGGCGGGGGAGTGGGCGCCACCCTCTGGGGCGTCGCCACCGGCCCGCTGCGGCGCCGGGTCGTGGCCCAGAACCTCTCCACCGCCCTGGCCTGCCCGGGACTGCTGCTGCTGGCCCAGGGCTACGACCGCCCCGCCTACGTCGATCTCGCCCTGGTGCTCGCTCTGCTCGGCCCGGTCGGCACCCTCGTCTTCGCGCGGCTGCTGGCCGACGAACTCGCCGGCGACCGCCCGCGTGCCTGGGGCCTGACCTGGGCGGCCGCGGGGCTCGGCGCGGTGGTCGTCCTCGTGCTGTGCGCGGTGACCGGGCCGAGCCGGGCGACGGTGAAGCTCCTCGTCACCGGCGCCCTGCTGATCGGCGGGAACGTCGTCGCCTCCCGCGCACTGTCCGGCGGCCTCACGGGGGTGCGCGGTGGCTGACGCGGTGATCGTCGTCGCGCTGCTGCTGGTCGCGGCCGGCGCGACCGTGGCCGTACTGGTCCGCGACCCCGTGCGCCAGGCCCTGGTGCTGGCCGTCCTCGGGGTCCTGCTCGCCGTCCTGTTCACCGCGTTGCAGGCACCCGACGTCGCCCTGTCGCAACTGGCGGTCGGCGGCGCCCTCACCCCGCTGCTGCTGCTCCTCGCCGTCCGCAAGGTCAAGCGGCGCAAAGGGCGTGACCGGTGAACCCGCGCACCCGGCTCCGGCTGGTCGCCGTCGGCATCGCCGGACTCGCCGCCCTCCTCGTCGCCGCCTGTCTGAAACTGCCGCACTTCGGCGGCGACCGTCACCCGTACGGCGACCGTGCCGTACGGGCGGCCCTGGACCGGCACACCGCGAACACCGTCGCCTCCGTCAACTTCGACCAACGAGCCTTCGACACCCTCGGCGAGATGACCATCCTGTTCGCGGCCGTCGTCGGCTGTGTCGTCCTGCTGCGCCAGACCCGCGACGAGCACCGCGCCCGCCCCGAACCCGCCGACGTGGCACCGGACGTACGCCGGTACGCCCTGCTCGTCCTGCCGATCGCGCTGACGGTCGGCTTGTACCTCATCGCGCACGGACAGCTCAGCCCCGGCGGCGGCTTCCAGGGCGGCGTCGTCGCCGCGACCTCCCTGCACCTGCTCTACCTCGGCGCCGACTACCGCGCCCTGGAACGGATCCGCCCGGTCGGCCTGTTCGAGGTCGGCGACGCCCTGTCCGCCTCGGCCTACCTGGTCACCGGCCTCGCGGGCCTCATCGGCTCCACCGCGTTCCTCGCCAACACCCTGCTGCCGTACGGCACGTTCAACACGCTGTCCTCCGGCGGCACCGTGCCCCTGCTGAACGCGGCCATCGGCATGGAGGTCGCCTGCGCGGTCGTCGTGCTGCTCGCCCGTTTCCTGGACCAGGCCGTCGAGATCGAGGAGGAGACCGGCAAGTGAGCGCCGTGATGGACGTCGTGCCGTACCTCGTCGCCGCGTGGGTCTTCCTCGTCGGCTGCTACGGCCTCGCCACCAGCCGCAATCTGATCCACGCCGTCGGCTGCCTGTCCGTGTGCCAGTGCGGCACCTATGTCCTGCTGCTGGCCGTGGGGTATCGCGACGACGCCACCGCGCCCGTGTTCTCCGACGTCGAGCCCGGCTCGCGCCCCGTCGTCGACCCGGTCGTCCAGGCCCTGGCCCTGACCGACGTCGTCGTGGGCGCCACCGTCACCGCCCTCCTCCTGGCCCTCGTCATCCAGGTCGCCAAACGGCACGGCACCGTCGACCCCGACGAACTCTCCGAGCTGCGCGGCTGATGAACGACCTGCTGCCGCTGCTCGTCGCCGTGCCGCTCCTCGGGGCCGCTCTGCTGGTCACCGGCGGTCGCGTGCTGCCCCGCGTGCTCGCCGAATCGCTGGGTTGCGCCGTCTCCGCGGGCACCGCCGGGCTCGCGATCGTGCTGCTGCTGAACTGCTCACCGCCGATGGCCGAATGGGCCGGCGGCTGGACACCCGTCGACGGGCGCGGCGTCGGGATCGTCCTGATCGGCGACGGCCCGGGCCTCGGCATGGCGGCCCTGGCCTCCCTGCTCACCCTCGCGGCCCAGGCGTACTCCTGGCGGTACTTCGACGAGCCCACGCGCCGGCACGCCGGATCCTTCCCCGCGCTGATGCTGCTCCTCCAGGCCGGCATGTGCGGGTTCTCGCTCGCGGGCGACCTGTTCAACGCGTTCGTGTGGTTCGAGCTGATGAGCGTCGTCGCCTACGCGCTGACCGGCACCCGGGTCGAGGAGGCCAAGGCCGTCCAGGGCGCGCTGACCTTCGCGGTCGTCACCTCGCTCGGCGCCTACGCCATGCTGATGGGCATCGCTCTGCTGTACGCCCGCACCGGCGAACTCGGCATGCGGCAGATCGGCCGGGGCCTCGACGCGCACGGGCCGCCGGACGCCCTCGTCCTCGCCGCGTTCGTGCTCGTGATGACCGGTCTGCTGGTCAAGTCGGCCGCGGTCCCGTTCCACTTCTGGCTCCCGGACGCCCACGCCGTCGCCCCCACCCCGGTGTGCATGATGCTGTCCGGCGTCATGGTCGAGCTCGGCGTGTACGGCGTCTGGCGGGTGTACGGCACCGTCTTCGCCGGCCCCGGCGGCATCCCCGCGGCCGACCTGGAGCGGGCGCTCGTCGTGCTGGGCGCGGTGACGGCGGTGATCGGGGCGGTGATGTGCTGGTACCAGCGGCACATCAAGCGGCTGCTTGCCTACTCGACGGTCGCCCACACCGGGCTGTTCCTGATCGGCGTCGGCGTGCTCAAGCCCGAGGCCGACGACGGGGTCGCGCTGTATGTGATCGGGCACGCCGGAGTGAAGGCCGCGCTGTTCGCCTGCACGGGCATCCTCCTCGACCGGTACGGCAACGTCGACGAGTACGCCCTGCACGGCAGGGCCCGGGAACTGCGCGGTGTCGCCGTGCTGTTCGCCGTCGGCGGGCTCGCGCTCGCCGGGCTCCCGCCCTTCGGCACCGGGTTCGGCAAGGCCGTCACGGAGAAGGCCGCGGGCGGCCCGCTCACCGTGCTGTACGTCCTCGCGAGCGCGATCACCGCCGGGGCGGTGCTGCGGGTCGCGGCCCGGGTGTTCCTCGGGCTCGGCCCGCAGCCGCAGGACGACACCGAGTACCGGACGACCGGCGAGGGGGAGCGGCCCGAGACCCGGCACCGGCTCAGCCGGATCCCCGACACCATGACCGCCGTCCCCGCCGTGCTGCTCGCGGGATCGCTGGCGGTGGGCGTGGCCCCCGGCTTCGGCGAGGTCGTCTCGCAGGCCGTCAACGAGGCCGGGTCCGGCGGTGCCGTGGTGCCCGCACCGCACTGGAGCCCGGCCGGTGTGCTGCTGGACCTCGTCTCGACCGCGCTGGCTCTGGGGCTGGCCGCGGTGGCGGTGACCCGGCCGGGGCTGCTCGCCGCCCCGGACCGGGCACTGCCGCTCAGGCGCCTTCAGTCCGGGCACGTCGGGGACTACGTGGCCTGGCTGCTGGTCGGCGCGACCGTGCTCGGGACACTGACCCTCCCGGGACTGCTGTCCTGAGAGGTCAGGCCTCGTAGGTCACCTTCACCTCCTTGAAGCCGAGGGAGTGGAGGAGCCCTTCGAGCATGTTGGTGGTGTTGGTCTCCGCGCGTGCGGTCAGCTCGCTCTCCTTCGCGGCGTCACCGATGTGCCGCACCGCCAGCTTCTGCACGGCCTGTTCGCTGTTCGGGTTGTCCGAGAAGAGGTCGCCGAGCCGGTCGAGGAGACCGCGCTCCTTGGAGACGGCGTAGGAACGGTCGGGGTCGAGGGCCGGTTCGCCGAGGGCGGCGTGCGGCAGGCGGAGCGTGGCGGACGTACGGTCGCCGTTGACCGTGACGTCGTCCTCGCCCACCTTGCCGAGGTCGACATAGGCGTCCACGGTGCCCGCGCCGACGTACAGGGTGCGGGTGCCGCGGATCGCGTCGGGCAGGAACTTGGCGTCCTTCTCCAGATCCACGACGATCTGGAAGTTGCCGGAGGCGGCGTCGTAGCGGCTCATGTCCTGGATGGACTGGAGCAGCGCGGGACCCGACCGGTCGTTGGTCTCGGTGCCGAACAGGTCCTTGAGGCCGGGGATCACGCTCAGCCGGATCCCGGCGAAGAAGACGACGAGCACGAGCACGAGAGCGCTCACCGCCTTCGCCCAGCCGGGCATGCGCTTGTTGATGCGCCTGATGGGAGTCGTCATGTCGACGTCCCTCCTTCCCTGCTGTTCGGATACCCCCAAAAACCTTGTCGGACCGGATCGTTGCTCGCCCGTGTCGTGGTGAGGCCATCGCCACACCCGTCGGCCGGATCGGAGCCGCAACGTTTCTGCTGAGGTCAGTAGCATGAGTCCGCCACCCGGAATGATCATGCGAGGAGCGGATCGTGCGAGAGATCGCCGTGTTCAGCGGTAGTGCCCACCCCGAACTGGCGGCGGAGGTCTGCTCTCATCTGGGGGTCCCGCTCAGTCCGGCCCGGGTCAGCCGGTTCGCCAACGACTGCCTGGAGGTCCAGCTCCAGGCCAACTGCCGGGAGCGGGACGTCTTCCTGATCCAGCCCCTGGTCCGCCCGGTCCAGGAGCACCTGGTCGAGCTGCTGCTGATGTGCGACGCCGCCCGCGGGGCGTCCGCCCGCCGGATCACCGTGGTCATGCCGCACTACTCCTACGCCCGCTCCGACAAGAAGGACGCGCCCCGTATCTCCCTCGGCGGCCGGCTCGTCGCCGACCTGATGGTCGCGGCGGGCGCGAGCCGGGTCCTCGCCATGACCCTGCACGCCCCTCAGGTGCACGGCTTCTTCACGGTGCCGGTCGACCACCTGCACGCGCTGCGCGAACTCGCCGCGCACTTCCGGCAGTACGACCTGACCCGCACCACCGTCGTCTCGCCGGACCTCGGCAACGCCAAGGAGGCCGCCGCGTTCGCTCGGCTGATCGGGGCCCAGGTGGCGGCGGGCGCCAAGCAGCGGTTCGCCGACGACCGGGTCAGCATCAGCTCGGTCATCGGCGATGTGACCGGCCGGGACGTCATCATCCTGGACGACGAGATCGCCAAGGGCAGCACCGTGCTCGAACTGCTCGACCGGCTGCGGGAGTTGGGGCCGCGCTCGATCCGCGTCGCCTGTACGCACGGCCTGTTCGCGTCCGGCGCGCTGAAGCGGATCGGCGAGCAGCCGGACGTGCTGGAGATCGTGTGCACCAACACCGTGCCGATACCGGCCGAGGAGCGCACCGAGAAGCTGCGCGTGCTGTCCATCGCCCCGGCGCTCGCCGAGGCGGTGCGCCGTATTCACAACGGGGAGTCCGTCAGCGCCCTGTTCGACGCGCCGGGAACCGAATAGACAGGGGACGGCGGAGCGACGCTCGGCGCGGCCAGGTCGTCATCGAGCCCGGGTGGGTCGAGGGCGCCCTCATAACGTGCCGGACGTGGCCTCGGGCTGGCCCAGGGCCGCGTCCGGCGTCGGATGCGGGGGCAGCAGCCGGGACAGGCCGGTGATCCTGAGGACCCGCAGGGTCAGCGGGTGGGTGCAGACCAGGTGCAGCTGTCCGCCGTGGTCGTGCACCCGGCTGCGGGCCCGGTACAGCAGGCGCAGCCCGGAGCAGTCGAAGAACTCGACGTTCCTGAGGTCGATCACGATCCGCGCCTCGGGGTGCGTCGTCACCCGGTCCAGATACGGGGCTATCTCCACCGCCGCCGCGATGTCGATCTCGCCGAGGAACTCCAGCACCGTGTGGTCCCGGTGCCGGTGGACGCGCAGATGCCGGCTGAACGGCGCAGGATCCTGGTGCACGACGACATCGCCTCCAACCTGTTCACTTGCGGCGGGCTGCTCAAATCCCGTCCCCGCACTGCAAGTTACCCTCGATCGAGCGAATCTGAGCATGTTCGATTGACATATGTCTTTGAATTGCGACAGATGATTCGCCCGATGTTCGGGGCGTGGCTACGACAGCGCGTGCCAGGCCTTGGACAACGCCTGGCGGAACTGCTCGGTCTGGCGGTCCGTGAGCTCGCGCACCATCCGCTCCTCCAGCTCCCGCACGGGCCCCTCGTGCCGGGCGAGCAGCTCGCGGGCCGCGTCGGTCAGCAGGATCAGCAGCTCCCGGCGGTTGTGCGGATTGCGCTCCCGACGCACCAGTCCGCGGTTCTCCAGGCTCCGTACGAGGTCGGCGATCGACTGCGCCGTGACGAACGAGTCGCGGGCCAGCTGTGCGGCCGAGAGTCCGTCGTGCCGCTGGAGCACGGTGAGCGCGGTGTACTGAAGAGCCGTGATCCCGGACGCCTTGACCAGCTCGTCCAGGTGGGAGCGGACGACCAGCTCCACCTGCTTGACCATGTACAGCAGCGACGGGGGTGCCTTGGTTGCCTGGGTGTCCAGCATGTGTTCAGCCTAGAGCATTGACAGGAATCCTGTCTGTAATGAGACTGCGGACACGCAGGAATCCTGTTTGTTGAAATCTTGGCTATGAGGCTGAGGAGTGGCGATGACCACCTTCGAGATCGAACCCGGCCGGCTGTTCATCGGGGGCCGGTGGCGCGAGGCCGCCGACGGAGCCCGCACCGAGGTGGTCGACCCGTCCCGCGGCACGGCCGTCACCACCGTCGCGGACGCCGGCGCGGCCGACGTGGACGCGGCGGTGCGGGCCGCGCGGGAGGCCTTCGACGACGGCGCCTGGTCCGGGCTGAGCGGTCGCGAGCGCGGCCGGGTGCTGCACCGGGTCGCCGAGCTGGTCCGGGAGAACGCCGACCGGATCGCCGAACTGGAGAGCCGCGACGTCGGCAAGCCGATCACCCTCGCCCACGCCGTGGACGTGACCAACGCGGCCAACGACTACGAGCACTTCGCCGCCCTCGCCCACACCCTGGACGGCTCCGTCCGCGACACCCCCATGAACGCCCTCGCCTACGTCCGCCGCCGGCCGATCGGCGTGGTCGCGGCGATCACGCCGTACAACTTCCCGCTGATCCTGGCCGGTTCGAAGATCGCCCCGGCGCTCGCGGCCGGCAACACGGTGGTGCACAAGCCGGCCGAGGAGACCCCGCTGAGCGCCCTGTACATGGCGGAGCTGTTCAAGCGGGCCGGCGTCCCCGACGGCGTGGTCAACGTCGTCACCGGCGGCCCCTCGGCCGGCGAGGCCCTGCTGCGGCACTCCGGGGTGGACAAGGTCGCCTTCACCGGCTCGACATCGGTCGGCCGCAAGGTCGCCGCGCTCGCCGGTGAGTCGCTCAAGCCGGTCACCATGGAACTCGGCGGCAACGCGGCGCACGTCGTCTTCGAGGACGCCGACCTGAAGAAGGCCGTCGGCGCGATCATCAAGGGATTCGTCTTCAACACCGGGCAGTTCTGCATGGGCGGCCCCCGGCTGCTGGTGGCCCGTCAGGTCTACGCCACCCTGCTCGGCATCCTCGCCGAAGCGGTGCCCGGCGTGCCGCTCGGCGACCCCCGCGAGCCCGGGACCGTGATCGGCCCGATGGCGGGGGAGCGGCATCTGCGCAAGGTAGAGGAGTACGTCGAGTTGGCCCTCAAGGAGGGCGGGCGCATCGTCTGCGGCGGTGAGCGGCTCGACCTGGACGGCGGCTACTACTACCGGCCCACCGTGATCGCCGACCTGCCGAACGACTCCCGGGTGGTCCAGGAGGAGATCTTCGGCCCGGTCCTCACCGTCCAGCCCTTCGACTCCGAGGACGAGGCCGTCGCGCTCGCCAACTCCACGCCGTACGGCCTCGCCTCGGGCGTGCAGACCGGGAACCTGGCCCGCGCCCACCGCGTCGCCGACCGGCTGGACGCCGGCATCGTCTGGGTCAACGACTGGGCGATGCTCGACCCCGCCGTCCCCTTCGGCGGCGTGAAGGACTCCGGCTTCGGCCGCGAGTACGGCCCCGAGGCACTCGACGCCTACACCACCACCAAGTCCGTCGTCGTCTCGCTCGACTGAGCCCCCCCGTCAAGGAGTTCGTACGATGTCCATCCCCACCCGTGCCGCCGTCGTCGAGTCCGGCGGAGCACCCTTCACCCTCTGCGACGTCGAGCTCGACGAGCCCGGACCGCACGAGGCCGTCGTCCGGATGGTGGCGACCGGCCTGTGCCACACCGACCTCGGCGTGGCGAGCGGCGGACTGCCCTTCCCGCTCCCCGGCGTCCTCGGCCACGAGGGCGCGGGCGTCGTCGAGTCGGTCGGCACCGCCGTGACCGGCGTCGCGCCGGGCGACCATGTCGTGCTGTCCTTCACCTCGTGCGGGGAGTGCCGCAACTGCCGGGGCGGCCACCCCGCGTACTGCGCGACCTGGCTGCCGCTGAACCTCATCGGCGGACGCCGCGCCGACGGCAGCGGCACGATCAGCCGGGACGGCACGGAACTGGGCGGCCACTTCTTCGGACAGTCCTCGTTCGCGGAGCGGGCACTGGTGGACGAGCGCGGCCTGGTGAAGGTCGACCCCGACGTCCCGCTCGCCTCGATCGCCCCGCTGGGCTGCGGGGTGCAGACCGGGGTCGGCGCCGTCTGGAACGTGCTGAAGCCGGACACCGGCAGCACCGTCGTCGTCCTGGGCGCCGGAGCGGTCGGTCTGTCCGCGGTCATGGCAGCCGCTCTGACCCCGGCGACCGCCATCGTGGCCGTCGACCGGGTCGCCGAACGCCTCTCACTGGCCCGGGAGTTGGGCGCCACCCACACCGTCGACGCGGCCGGGACCGACCTCGGTGCGGCGCTCGCCGAGATCACCGGTGGCCGGGGCGCCGACGGCGTGGTCGAGACCACGGGCAACGTCGGCGTCCTGCGCCAGGGCGTCGACGCGCTCGCCGCCCGCGGCACCCTGGTCGTCGTCGGAGCCCCGCCGTTCGGCACCGAAGTCGCCCTGGACGTCAACGGGTTGCTCGGCGGCAAGCGGGTCGTCGGTCTCACCCTCGGTGACGCGGAGACCCAGACCTTCATCCCCGCCCTGGTGCGGCTGGTGAAGGAGGGACGGCTCCCGCTGCACCGCCTGATCAGCACCTATCCGTTCCCGGACATCGACCAGGCGGTGCGGGACATGGGCGCGGGCAAGGCGATCAAGCCCGTGCTCACGTTCTGACTACTCGACCGTCAGGACCAGCTTCCCCGTGGTCCGGCCGGTGTCGCCCAGCGCGTGCGCCTCGGCGGCCTCGGCCAGCGGGAAGGTGCCGGCGATCGCGGGGCGGAGCTTCCCCGCCTCGACAAGCTCCGCGATCGCCTTCATACCGCTGTGCGAGGCGTCCACCAGCATGCGCAATGCCCGTACGCCCAGCCGCTCGGCCTCCGTGTGGAACTCGTCCGGACCCACCGGCAGGATCGAGACCACGATGCCGCCGGGGCGCAGCACCCGCAGCGAGCGGATGGCGTTGTCACCGCCGAGCGTGTCCAGGACGACATCGACGTCCTTCACCGCTTCGACGAAGTCCGTCTCCCGGTAGTCGATCGCCTCGTCGACACCGATCTCCCGCAGGAAGTCGTGCTTGCCGGCGCTGGCCGTGCCGATCACGTAGGCGCCCCGCGCCTTGGCGATCTGCGCGGCCACATGGCCGACCCCGCCGGCCGCCGCGTGGATCAGCACCCGCTGGCCCGGCCGCAGGTCCGCGTACTCGACCAGTGCCTGCCACGCGGTCAGCGAGACCAGCGGCAGCGCGCCCGCCTGGATGTGGTCGATCGAGGCCGGCTTGTGTGCGAAGGTGCGGGCCGGCGCGGTGACGTACTCGGCGTGCGAGCCGTGGCCGAACGGGTAGGACAGCATCCCGAAGACCTCGTCGCCGGGCCGGAAGCGGGCGACGCCGATCCCGACCGCCTCGACCACGCCGGAGACGTCCCAGCCCAGGACGAAGGGCGGCTCGCCCAGGAATCCGCCGGTCGCGCGGTGCTTCCAGTCGGTGGGGTTGACGCCGGCGGCGCGCACGCGCACCAGCACCTCGTTCGGGCGCGGCTCCGGGCGCTCCAGTTCCACTTCCTTAAGGACCTCCGGACCGCCGAGGACGTCCTGGCCGATGGCTCGCATGGTGTTCACAGTGCTCATGGTGAAACAGCCTGCCGGAGACCGCCGCGCAGAAAAATGGCACGATTGCCAACCTTCGATAGGATCGTGCCATGCACAGGAACAGGCATGTGGAACGAGTCGTGGTGCTGGCGCTGGACGGCGTCTACCCCTTCGAGCTGGGCATCCCCAGCCGCATCTTCGGCGCGGCCGACGGCCGATACGAGGTCCTGACGTGCAGCGTCGACGGCCGTCCGGTGCACAGCAACGCGGACTTCACGATCGGCGTCCAGCACGGTCCGGAGATCCTCGCCACGGCCGACACCGTGGTGGTCGCGTCCGTGGCCGACGCGTACATCCCCACGGAGCTGTCCGCCGAGGTCGGCGCGGCGCTGGCCCGGATCCGCCCGGACGCTCGCATCGTGTCGATCTGCACCGCCGCCTTCGTGCTCGCCGAGGCCGGCCTCCTGGACGGACGCAGGGCCACCACACACTGGCGGGTGACCGACCTGTTCCGGCGCCGCTACCCGGCGGTCGACCTGGACCCGGACGTCCTCTTCGTCGACGACGGCCCGATCCTCACCTCGGCCGGCGCCGCCTCCGGCGTGGACGTGTGCCTGCACATCGTGCGCACCGACCACGGCAGCGAACTGGCCAACACCGTCGCCCGGCGCTGCGTCGTGCCGCCCTTCCGGGACGGCGGCCAGGCCCAGTACATCGAGCAGCCGGTTCCGCGCAGCGGCGCCGCCAGCACCGCCGCCACCCGCGCCTGGGCACTGGAACACCTCGGTGATCCGCTCACCCTGACCGACCTCGCCGGCCATGCCCGGATGAGCCTGCGCACCTTCGCGCGCCGCTTCAACGACGAGGTCGGCCTCAGCCCCGGCCGCTGGCTGATCCAGCAGCGCGTCGCCCGCGCCCGGCACCTGCTGGAGTCCAGCGATCTGCCGGTGGACCGGATCGCCGGCCAGGTCGGCTTCGCCACCTCCGCGTCCCTGCGCCAGCACCTGCACGCGGCGATCGGTGTGTCGCCGCAGGCGTACCGGCGCACGTTCCGGATGACCGTTCCCATGGCGGACAGTGACGGAATCCTCACTTCCGTCAAGCCGCACGGTTGATCCTTTTGCGTTCAAACCCGATAAGCTCCCGTGCAGCGCTGCGAGTTGACTCGGTCGTGATCGGTCATCCCGCAGTGCGTACTCATGAGTGCGAGCGCCCAGCACACCCCCCTGTTCGATCGTCGCCTCGAAGGATGCAGATGGAACTCGCCACACCGCCACCGGCGGCGCGGCCCCCTGTCGCCTGGTACAGCTGGTGGCTCATGCCGCTGGCTTTAGGAGGTGGGACCGTTGCCGCCACTTTCATGAGCTCGGAGCGAATAACCGTCGCCGTAGCCGGTGTCGCGGCCACCACCGCCAGCTCCGTGTGTGTACGCCTCCTGCTCCGCACCCGGGCGCAGCTTCGCCGGTCCGAGGGCGAGTTCCGCACCTCGCAGGCCGAGCACTCGCAGCAGTGGCAGCAGCATGTGGCGGGCCTGGAGCGGAAGTTCAGCGCCGACCGCGCCGCCCTGGAGGGCCGCCTCGCCGAGCAGTCCGGCGCCTATGAGGGCCAACTGGCCGAGCAGGCCCGCTCGTACGAGGAGAGACTGGCCGAGGAGAGCGGCTCCTACGAGGAGCGGATCGCCGCGCAGGCCAAGTCCTACGAGGCCCAGCTCGCCGACCAGGCAGAGATCTGGCAGGAGCAGCTGACCCACCAGCTCGCCGCCGTCACCCGCCTCGCCGACGAGCAGCTGCCCGACGCGCTGCGCCGGCTGCGCGAGGGCGACTCCATCGACGACGTCCTGCCGTCCGTCAACCAGTGTGCCAAGGTCAGTGCCGAACTCCAGGCCAACCTGCGCAAGGTCCTGCGCACCTCGCTGATCGGCGTCGAGACGGAGTTCAACCGCTCCACCTCCGCCGAGCAGGCCGTGGTCGGCATCGGCAACCGTATCCACGTCCTGACCAGCAAGCTGCGCGGCCGGCTGCACGACCTCCAGGGTGAGCACGGCAGGCTGCCCGCCGTCGCCCGCGGCCTGATGGAGCTCGACCAGGCGATCGGCCCCGCCGACTGTCTCGCCGCCAGCATCAGCGTCCTCGGCGGCTCGGACCGGCCCGGCCGGCAGTGGCAGGAACCGCAGCGCCTGCTCAGCGTGGTGCGCGGCGGCATCGGCCGGATCAAGGACTTCCACCGGATCGACGTACGCCATCTGCCCGAACTCGGCGTCGACGGCGGCCTGGTGGACCACCTCACGCTGATCTTCGCCCACCTGCTGGACAACGCCGCCCGCTACTCGCCGCCCACCGAGCCGGTCGTCGTCTCCGGCAAGGAGGTCCCGAACGGCGTCGGCATCGAGATCCAGGACTCCGGAAAGGGCCTGAGCGAGGAGAAGAAGCGCGAGGCCGAGTACGCCCTCACGGGCACCGCGCCCGGCGCGGGCCTCGGCGGCATCTCGGAGGACGCCAACATCGGTCTGCGTGTCGTCGGCATCCTCGCCCGTCGGTACGGCATCCGCGTCACCTTCGCGGACTCGCCGTGGCTCGGCACCTCGGTGGTGGTCGTGGTTCCGCACAAGTACTTCAGCCCGCTGCCCGCGGCCGCCTCCGCCACCTCGGCACCGGCCGCTGCCGCGGCCGCCCCGACGGTGCAGGCCGGTGGCTCCGCCCCGGCCCGCGAGCCGGTCGCCGTCGAGCCGGCCCCGGCCGACCTCGCCGACGACGTGGACACTACGCCCGGCGGCCTGCCCCGGCGCCGCAGCAAGCGGCACGAGGCGGCACGTCACGAGCCGGCCGAGCGCGCCGAGCGGAGCAAGGAGACGACGTCCGTCGTCGCCGTTCCGCCCGACGCGTCCTTCGCCGGCCTCGCCGCCTTCGCCTCCGCGGGCCGTGAGGCCGGAGGGGAAGGCGCGACGGCCGACGGCCGCGAGTCCACCGAGCAGCACCGCAATGAAGAGAGCGACTAGTCCATGACGCAGCAGGGAACCGACGTGAGCTGGGCGCTCCGTGACCTGGTGGAGAGTATCCAGGAGATCAACTTCGCCCTCGTGGCCTCCAGCGACGGCAAGGCCATCACCTCCTACGGCGCCGAAGACCCCGACGACGTGGACCGTTTCGCGGCCGTGGTCGCCGGACTCCAGGCGCTGGCCCAGCCGGTGGCCGAGCAGTTCCCCAAGTACGCGGGGCAGCTGCGGCTGGCGATGATCGAGGTCGACGGCGGCCATCTCTTCGTCGTACGGGCCGGGGTGGAGACCTATCTCGGCGTCCTCGCCCGGGAGGGCCTCGACCAGGGCCTGCTCGGCCATCAGATGAGGGACCTGGCGCGCAGGATGGGTGAGTTGCTCGGCACCACTCCGCGCCTGGAGGAGCACTCTGGATGAGTGCTCCCCGCCGGTCCACGAACCCGTCCGGTCTCGAGCGCTACTACGTCCTCACCAAGGGACGCAGCGGACCGGGCGGTTCGGCGTCGAGTCTCGACGTGGCGACCCTCATCGTCTCCCGCACGACCCCCGTACCGGGGATGCAGCACGAGTACGAGGAGATCCTCCGGCGCTGCCGCGATCCGCTGTCGGTGGCCGAACTCGGCGCCCACCTCGGATTGCCCTTCAACATTCTCGCGGTGCTGCTGACGGATCTGCTGGAGGCAGGCCGTGTCGAAGCCCGTGACCCCATCCCGGCGCACTCCGCCGGCCGCGGGCCGGACCTCGCGCTCCTTGAGGAGGTACTCAGTGGACTTCAAAGGCTTTGACCAGCCCGGCGGATCCGGTGCCGGGGGCACCCGGTCGGTGAAGGTGATGATCGCCGGCGGATTCGGCACCGGGAAGACCACCATGGTCCGCTCGGTCAGCGACATCAAGCCGCTCACCACCGAGGAGACCCTCACCCAGGCCAGTGTCGACGACGACCACCTCATCGGTGTCGCCGACAAGACGGAGACCACCGTCAGCCTGGACTTCGGCAAGATCAGCCTCAACGAGAGCCTGATGCTGTACCTGTTCGGCACGCCCGGCCAGGAGCGCTTCTGGTTCCTGTGGAACGGCCTGTTCAAGGGCGCGCTCGGCGCGATCGTCCTGGTGGACACCCGGCGGCTCGCCTCCAGCTTCCGGGCGATCGAGGAGATGGAGCGGCAGGACGTGCCGTTCGTCGTCGCGCTGAACGTCTTCCCCGACTCCAAGGAGTACCCGGTCGAGGAGATCAGGGACGCCCTCGACATCTCCCCGCACACCCCGATCGTGGCCTGCGACGCCCGCGACCGGGCCTCCAGCCGTGACGTCCTCGTCGCCCTGATACGCCACTTGCAGGAACGCTCCGCCGTCGCACTGGAGTCACGATGAACGCGCAGCCCTTAAACGATCCCGAGGCCCCCGGCGGCTGCCCCGTCGCACATGGCGAGGGCATCACCCGGCTGTACGGGCCCGGTGTGGCGACCGATCCGCACGGTGTCTATACGCAGTTGCGCAAGGAGTACGGTGCCGTGGCGCCGGTCCTGCTGGACGGCGACGTGCCCGCCTGGCTCGTGCTCGGCTACCGGGAGAACCGCAGGGTGCTGGACAACCCCCTTCAGTTCGCCCGGGATTCACGGGGCTGGCGGGACTGGAACGAGGGCCGGATCGACAACACCTCGCCCTTGATCCAGGTGCTGGGCTGGCGCCCGGACGCCGTCTCCCAGGACGGCGAGCCGCACCGAAGACTGCGGGCCGCGGTGACCGACAACCTCCAGGCGATGACGGGCCGCGGCATCCGCCGTCATGTGACGCACTACGCCAACAAGTTGATCGACGCGTTCGTCGACGACGGCCGCGCCGACCTGGTGGCCGACTTCGCCGAGTACCTGTCGATGCTGGTGCTGTGCCGGGTCTTCGGGTTGGCCGAGAAGGAGAGCCGGAACCTCGCGGAGTCCTGCAAGCTGGTCCTCAACGGCGGCGCGGAGGCGCTCGAACACAACGAGCGTGTCATGACCATTCTCGGTGACCTCGCCGCTCGCAAGCGCGAGGAGCCGGCCTCGGACTTCACCAGCGGGCTCATCGAACACGACGCGGGCCTCGACGAGGACGAGATCGTCAGCCATCTGCGTCTGGTGCTCATCACGGCCCACAACATGACCAGCAACCTGCTGGCGCGGGTGCTTCAGCTCGTCCTCACCGACGAAACGCGGCTGTCCGGACTGGTCAGCGGCCAGCTGAACGTGTCCGCGGTCGTGGAGGAGGTGATGTGGAACACCCCGCCGCTCGTGGTGCTGCCGGGTCGTTTCGCGACCGCCGACCTCGAACTCGGAGGCTGCCAGATCAAGGAGGGCGACCTTCTGGTGCTGGGTCTGGGGGCCGGCAACGCCGACCCGGAGATCCGGCCGGACGCCGAGGTCTCCGTCCATGGCAACCAGTCCCACCTGGCGTTCAGCGCCGGACCGCACGAGTGCCCGGGGCAGAACACCGGCCACGCCATCATCGAGGTCGCCGTGGACGTCCTGCTGCACCGGTTGCCGGGCCTGCGGCTGGCGGTACCGCCGGAGGAGCTGACCTCGACCGCCTCCACCTGGGAGTCGCGGCTCGACAGCCTGCCGGTCGAGTTCCCCGTCTGACGCCTCACCGCTGCCCGGCCGGGTCGCCGGCCGGGCAGCGCCGCGTCACACGGCCAGCAGGTCGTCCACCGAACCCCGCCCGGCGAGTTCGGCGCTGGCCACCTCGCCGTCCTTGGCGGCCGAGTACCGGCCCGACACCAGCGCCCACTCGTAGTTGCCGTTGATCCAGTGCTGGATGGCCTCGACGCCCATCCGCACCTCGTCACGGGCCTTGGCGTCGAGGTCGAGTTCGTCGCACATCTGCGGGACGCTCGCCTCCAGTTCGAGGTACTCGTCGAGGCAGGCGACCGTCATCCGGTACGCCTCGTCGGCCGCCTCCTCCCACGAGCAGCGCCGCTCGCGGTGCAGCACGGCGATCAGGTTGTGGCCGTCGCCCCGGCGCTTCTCGCGCTCGAAGGAGTGGATGTCGTTCATGAAGCCGATGGTGTCCGCGGCGAGGTCCCGCATCCGTTCCATCAGCGGATGCGCCATCACCTGCGCGGGCACCACGAAACGGCGGCTGCGCTCGCCCGCGTCGATGCTGTGGTGGATGCCGACGGTACGGCGCCGGAAGATCGCGTACTCGTCGAGGCCGAGGGTTCCCTCCAGCCCCCGGGCCGCCAGGTCCACCTCCTCGCAGTGCGCCACCAGGAAACGGCCCCAGGACGCGGCGAACCGCGTCTGCCATGTCAGGGGCATGCCATCCGAGAGATGCTTCCAGACCTCCGCCCAGGCCACGGTGATCGGGCAGGTCACGCGGGGCCGGGTACCCGCGGGACGCAGCGGGGTGATGATCAGCTCGCGCGCGACCTCGGCTATTCGGTCGGCGCGGTCCGGCTGGTTCGCGTCGAACTGGTCGTCGAAGAGAAAGGCGAGCGAGAACCAGTTCATCAGGACGACCATGTCGTCCGCCGACGCGTGCGGGTAGGTGCGGGCGGCTGCCTGCGGCAGGTCCCAGGACTTGTACTCCTCGAACCCGGTCTGGCTGCGGATCAGACCCATGTCCCAGATCCAGCGCAGGTGGCGCTCCCGGGCGTACTCCAGATGCTCGCTGACGGGCGTGTCGAAGGGGAGGTCGAACCGGACGTCCTGAGGCATGTGCTTCCTTTCGGGAGACGGCAGCGCAGAGTCCCCCCGCCCCTGCGAGCGGGCGGCCGTCGAGGCCGCCCGCGCACTCGAACTGGGCTTCGCGGTACGTAAGTTGAATCGAAAAGCGCTACCAGACTGCCCAGGCCGGAAACGATCTACGCGTAACCGGACCGTGATCTCCGTTACTGCTCAGGCCTATTGAGCTGCGTATACTCGCGCGCCCCCGACGTAAGTGAAAGCTACACGCGTCTGGGCGATCGCGTCGGCCGGCCCGTCGAACGGATCGCGGTCGAGGACCACGAGGTCCGCCAGCGCTCCCGCCCGCACCTCACCCGTGTCGTCGAGGTGGTTCACATACGCCGAACCCGCTGTGTACGCCGTCAACGCCTCGGCGAGTCCGATCCGTTCACCCGGCAGGAACACCGGCGCGTCGGCGGCCTCCGGGGCCACCCGATTGACCGCGACATGGATGCCGTGCAGGGGGTCGGGGCTGCTCACCGGCCAGTCGCTGCCCGCCGCCAGCCGGGCGCCCGAGCGCAGCAGCGCGCCGAACGGGTACTGCCAGGCCGCCCGTTCGGGCCCCAGGAACGGGATCGTCAGCTCGTCCATCTGGGGTTCGTGCGCGGCCCACAGCGGCTGGATGTTCGCGGTCGCCCCGAGCCGGGCGAACCGCGGCACGTCGGCCGGCTGGACCACCTGGAGATGGGCCAGGTGGGGCCGCGTGTCGCTCGGCCCGTTCGCGTCGCGCGCGGCCTCGATCGCGTCCAGCGCGTCCCGTACCGCCCGGTCGCCCAGGGCGTGGAAGTGGCACTGGAAGCCGAGGGCGTCCAGCTCGGTGACGTACTTGGGCAGTTGCTCCGCGTCGATGAACGCCGTGCCCCGATTCCCGGTCGCGCAGCCGCACTTGTCGAGATAGGGGTCCAGCAGCGCCGCGGTGCCGGTCTCGGCGACGCCGTCCAGCATCAGCTTGACGCTGCCCGCCCGGAACCGTCCGTGACTCAACGCCTCCCGCCGCGCGACCAGTTCGGGAATCTGTTCCGGACCGCGCTCCCGGTCCCACCACAGCGCGCCGACGACCCGGGCGGTGAGCGAGCCGTCCCGCGCGGCCGTCAGATACGCCTCGGACGGGTCGTCCATGCCGAGGAAGTCCCCGACCAGCGCGTCCTGCCAGGCGGTGATGCCCAGCGCGTGCAGATGCCGCTGGGCGTGCAGCAGGGCCGCCACCCGGTCGGCCGGCGTGGCGGGCGGGGTGAGCCGCCCCACCAGCTGCATCGCCCCCTCCTGCAAGCTGCCGCTCGGCTCACCGGAGGCGTCCCGGTCGATCCGCCCGTCGGCCGGGTCGGGCGTGTCGCGGGTGATGCCCGCCAGCGCGAGGGCACGGCTGTTGACCCAGGCGCCGTGATGGTCACGGTTGGGCAGATACACCGGCCGGTCCGGCACCACCGTGTCCAGCAGCTCCTTCGTCGGCGTACCGCCCTCGAAGGCCTCCATCGACCAGCCGCCCCCGGTGATCCACTCCCGTTCGGGGTGGGCGTCGGCGTACGCGCGCACCGCGGCGAGGGTGTCGGCGGCCGTCCGCGTGCCGGTCAGATCGCACTGGGTGAGCTCCAGTCCGGCCGGCACCGGATGCACATGCGCGTCCTGGAACCCGGGCAGCAGCAGCCGCCCGGCGAGGTCCACCACCTCGGTCCGCGGTCCGGCGAGGTCGTGCACCTCCTGGTGTCCTACGGCCGTGACGCGGTCGCCGGTGACGGCCACGGCGGTCGCGGTGCGGCCCTCGGGGGTGAGGACGGGGCCGCCGGTGAAGAGAAGATCTGCGTGCATGTTCCGTTTCCTGGTAGGGGGTGTCGGGAGGTCGAGCTCCCGGTGGGGGTCAGCGAGTGGTGGCGAGCAGCTGCGGCGCGTCGGCGTCGGTGCCCTCACCGGTGCGGAAGTACGGCGACCTGCGCACCCACTTGGCCCACGCGGCGGCGACGAAGCCGGACGCGATCATCGCCAGCGGGGTGAGGAGCAGGAACCACCCGTTGTCCGCGCTGACTTCGAAGTGGTCGGCGGAGGTGTAGAACGACCAGCCGAGATATCCGCCGAGACCGAGCAGCACGGCCGCGCTCAGACTCGGAAGGACCACCGCGCGCACCCCCTCCCACCAGTTCTCGCGCAGCAGCGCGCGGAACCGCACGGCCGCAGCGAGGGCGGTGAGGGCGTACGACAGGGCGACCACGATGCCCACGGCGGTCACCGTCGCCATGATCAGGTCGGCGAGCCGGGGGATGACCGGCGCCAGCCCCGCGACCACCGCCGCCAGCGCGCCGATCAGCACCGTGCCGGCGGCCGGAGTCCCGTACCGGGGGCTGACCTTGGACCACACCGGCCCGAGGGTACGGTCCCGGCTCATCGCGAACATCCCCCGGGCGGTGGGGATCACGCCGGCCTGAAGCGAGGCGACCGCCGAGAACATCAGCGCGATCAGGGGGAGGGTGGCCCACGGCTGGGAGGCCAGCCGGTCGCCGAAGAAGGCGAGGCCCTCGGCGCCATGGCCGACCAACTCCTCCTCGGACAGCACGCGTTGGAAGGCGACCGAGCCGAGCAGGAACAGCGCCAGCATGGTGAACAAGGTGGTGGTCCCGGCCCGGGACGCGTCGCGCGGGTCGCGCACCTCCTCGTTGACGGTGAACGCGGACTCGAAACCCCAGTAGCAGAACACCGACAGCAGCATCCCCTGCGCCAGCGCGGTTGCCGAGGGGATCGCGAACGGGTCGAACCAGCTCAGGCTGAAGTCGTGCGGGCCGGTGACGATGCCGTATCCGCAAAAGCCCAGCAGGACGACGTACTCGAAGACCAGCAGCCAGGCCTGGAGCCGCGCGGCGGTGCGGACGCCGGTCACGGCGGTGAGCGTGACCGCCGCCAGGACCAGGATGCCGACCGCCGTGGTCTGCGCGGTCGAACCCGGGTCCAACGCGAGGCCGCCCACCCGGTGCAGCCCCGCGTCACCGGCCAGCTGGATCAGGGCCGAACCGGTGACCGCCGTGGTGTACGCGAGGAACGCCACCACGGCCACGATGCTCACCCAGCCGACCACGAAGCCCAGCCAGGGGGTGAGCGAACGGCCCACCCACACATAGCCGTTGCCCGCGTTCGGCTCGACCTTGTTGAGCCGGGAGTAGGCGCCCGCTATGCCGAGGACCGGCAGGAACGCCAGCAGCATGATCGCCGGCAGATGCAGGCCCACCACGCCGGCGGTGACACCGAGGCCGATGCCGATGCTGGTGGTCGCGGCCGTGCTGGACGCGGCGATGGCCACGCCGTCCAGGACACCGAGGGACTTGCGCAGCTCGGGCCGCGCTGGGGGATCGACGCTGTGGGGCTGCTGGTCGGACATGGCCGGTCTCCGCTCGCACCGGGGGCCTGGACGGCCCCGATGAGCGGACATGAAACTGAACGGGGGCTTAACAGGTCAACGGTGTTGTCGTAAGGTGCGGGCACCGGCCCCCAGGGAGGCAGTCCATGAGCGAGCGCGTCGTCCCGCCCGCCGCCCGGCAGCGCAGACGCCCCACCAAGCAGGGCGTCGTGCTGTCCGAGACCCTGATCGTGGAGACCGCCCTCAGGCTCATCGAGGAACACGGCGCCGACGCCCTCTCGGTGCGCCGCCTCGGCCGCGCCCTCGGCGCCGACCCCAGCTCGCTCTACCGCTACTTCCGGCACACCGACGACCTGATGCTCGCCGTCGCCGACGAGCTCATCGGCCGCACCCTGCGCACCTGGCGGCCCAGCGGTGACTGGCGAGCCGATCTGCGGGATCTCGGCCTGCGGATGCACGCCGGTGCGCTCGCCCATCCCCGGGCGGCGGTGCTGAGCTCGTACCGGGTGACCGGGCGGGCGCACGAGATCCAGGCCGTCGAGACCATCCTCGGTGTGCTGCGCGGCGCGGGTTTCCCCGACGCGGAGGCGGTGCGGATCTACCACGCCTTCGTCGACCAGGCCCTCGCCTACAGTGCGTTGGACTCGGCGAGCCTGGCCATGCCCAAGGCGGCTCGGGAGGCGGAGGCGGCCGTCTGGCGGGGGACGTACGCGCGTCTGCCCGCCGACACCCACCCGCACATCGCCGCCACGGCCCGCCATCTCGTGGCGGACATGCCGCGCAGCTCCTACCCGGCGGCCCTGGACCTGCTGCTCAGTGCCGCCGCGGCTCGGCTGGCGGAGATCCGTGCGCGAAATCCACGCCCGGCACGTCCGGACCGGCCACCGGGCGGCCACACCGGGCCGTCCGCCGAAACCTCCCGTGAGGAGACCGTCCGCCGATGACACCGCCCGCCGCACGCCCCGCCGAGCAGCGCAAGCAGGACACCCTGCACCGACTGGAGCACGACGAGGACGTGTGGGTCGCCACCGCCGGCGCCGAGGGGGGAGTGCCGTATCTCGTGCCGCTCTCCTTCCTCTGGGACGGCTCGACCCTGCTGCTCGCCACCCCGGCCGCGAGCCCGACCGGCCGGAACCTGAAGGCGACCGGCAGAACACGGCTGGGCATCGGCCCCACCCGAGACGTCGTCATGATCGAGGGCACGGTCGAGACGATCACCCGGGCCGAGCTGTCCGACGCCGACGGCGACCGCTTCGCGGCCAGGACCGGCTTCGATCCGCGCCGGCTCAGCACGCCCTACCTGTACTTCCGGGTCCGGCCGACCCGGGTGCAGGCCTGGCGCGAGGCGGACGAACTGGACGGACGGGAGCTGATGCGTGACGGGGAGTGGCTGGTGGCGGACTGAAACGGCCTGGCCGGGACACCCGTGGGGGTACAGGGCGCGGGACAGGACCGTCCCGTGCCCGGGACCCCTTCGGAGGAGCCATGCCACTGGTGAAAGCGGGCTTCGTGGTGCTCGACTGCGCCGAGCCCGAGAAGCTCGCCGTGTTCTACACGGAACTGCTGGAAGGCGAGCAGACGGAAGCCACCGCCAACCGCGTAGAGATCAGGGGGGCCGACGGAACCCGGCTGGCGTTCCGCCGCGACATGAACGCGACCCCGCCGAGCTGGCCGCGCCCCGAGAACTCCCTCCAGGCCCACCTCGACTTCGTCGTGGAGGACCTGGACGAGGCGGAGCGCAGGATCGTCGGCCTCGGCGGCCGCCCCATCGAGTCGAAGGACGCCGCGGGCCCCTACGAGGAACGCGGCTACGCCGACCCGGCCGGCCATTCCTTCACGCTGCGCCGGACGGCGGCTGCGGCGCCCAAGCAGGGCTGAGTTGCCGGGCGGGCCCGGTGCCTCGGTCGGCCGGGGTGGGCTGTGCGGCATCCCGGCCCACCCCGGCACCTGAAGCACGCTGAGGTGCCGGGGGCCGACCGGGGCGGGCCAGGGTGGGAGTTCAGTCCCGTCCGCCCTTGTCGGCGACCGGCCACACCCCCGTCGAACGCTCGATCGCCTTCGCGCCGGTGCGGTCCGCCAAGCTGCGGGCCACCGCGAACAGGGCGCCCTGGACCGCGGCCGCCAGCACGACCTCGCCCCAGCCGCGGTCGCGGTCCAGGGCGTCGGGGGCGTCCTCCTCGTGCCGGATCGCCATCCAGGTCTTGCGGAAGGCGAGCCCCGCCAGCGCACCGCTCGCCCAGCCCAGCGCGAAGCCCAGCGGCTTGTAGGCGAGGGGCATCTTCAGCTTCTTCTTGTCGCTCTTCTTGGCCACGTGCGCCTCCTTGGTGTCAGGGCCGCCCCCGAGCAGGGACTTCCTCGGCCTGCGGAACCGGCCCGGGCGGCGTGCCGTCGCCGAACGGCCTGCCGCCGAGCTCCTCACGGTGGTGCGGCGTCAGCCAGCCCGCCAGATCCGGCCCCAGAGGCACGATTCCGGTCGGGTTGATGCCGCTGTGCACCTGGTAGTAGTGCCGCTTGATGTGGTCGAAGTCGACGGTGTCACCGAACCCCGGCGTCTGGTACAGGTCACGGACGTACGCCCACAGAACCCGGTTCTCCGTCAACTTCCAGCGGTTGCACTTGAAGTGGCCGTGATAGACGGGGTCGAAACGCACCAGCGTGGTGAAAAAGCGGATGTCCGCCTCCGTGATCGTGTCGCCGACCAGATAGCGCTGCCCGGCGAGCCGCTGGGCCAGCAGCTCCAGCCGCCGGAACAGACGCGCGCACGCCCCGTCGTACTCCTCCTGGGTGTGGGCGAAGCCGGCCCGGTACACCCCGTTGTTGACGTCCTCGTACACGTCGGCCGTCACCGCGTCGATCTCGTCGCGCAGCGCCTCCGGATAGAGATCGGGGGCGCCCGCACGGTGCAGCGCCGTCCACTCGGTGGCGAGGTCGAGGGTGATGCGCTGGTAGTCGTTGGTGACCAGCGCGCCGCTGGGCACGTCCACGATCGCGGGGACGCTGACACCACCCGGATAGTCCATCTCCCGCCGGTCGTACGCCTCGCTGAGGAAGCGGATGCCGAGCACCGGGTCGCGGTCGCCCGGATCCAGGGTGAACCGCCAGCTGCGGTCGTCCTGGATCGGGTCCGCGATCGCCATGGACAGGGCGTCCTCCAGGCCGAGCAGCCGCCGGGAGATCACCGCCCGGCTCGCCCACGGACAGGCGCGACTGACCACCAGACGGTAGCGGCCCGCCTCCACCGGCCAGCCGTCCCGGCCGTCCGCCGTGATCCGGTCCGTGAAATGAGCCTTCGACCGCTGGAACGGCTTCCTGCCGTAGGCGGTGTTGCCCCCGCCGCTCATGACCGCGCTCCTCTCCTGCACACCTCGGGCCGTACGCCCTCCGGCTCACCGAGTCCCCCGTTTCACGCCGACGGCACGGTATGAGCCCGACCGATCGGGGCAATCGGCTTCAGATGAGCAGGACGACAAAGGCACCGAAGACAACCGAGGAACAAGAAACCGACCACAGGACCCGTGTGACCGTCCTGGTGGCGCTCGCCGCCAACCTCGTCATCGCGATCGCGAAGACGGTCGGCGGCCTCATCGCGCACTCGCCCGCGCTGCTGTCGGAGGCGGCGCACTCCGTCGCCGACAGCCTGAACGAGGTCTTCCTGCTGGCCGCGCTGCGCCGCAGCCGCCGCCCCGCCGACGCCCGCCACCCCTTCGGCTACGGCAAGGAGCGCTTCTTCTGGTCACTGCTCGCCGCCGTCGGGATCTTCGTGATGGGCGGCTGCTTCTCCTTCTTCCAGGGCATCGAGGCGCTGCGCAACGGCGCCGAGGAGACGTTCGGCGGCTATGTGGCGGGCATGATCGTGCTCGGCGTCGCCTTCGTCGCCGAGGGCCTGTCGCTGGTCCGGGCCCTGCACCAGGTGCACCGGCAGGGCGGCCTCGCGAGCGGTCTGCGGGACCCGGCGCTGCGCACGGTCGTCGCCGAGGACGCCACCGCGGTGCTCGGCGTCACCCTCGCCCTCGCCGGGATGGCACTGCACATGGTCACCGGGCAGGTCGCGTGGGAGGCGTCCGCCTCGCTGGCCATCGGCGCGCTGCTGGTGTTCGTCGCGTACCGGCTGGGCCGTGACGCCCGTGACCAGCTGATCGGGGAGGCCGCCGATCCCGAGGCCGACGCCCGGATCCGCGCGCTGCTGGCGGCTCAGCCCGAGATCGACAGTGTGGAGGCGCTGTTCACGATGAAGACGGGCCTGGAAACGGCCCTGGTGGCGGCGCGCGTCGACCTGGTACCGGGCCTCGACAGCGAAGAGGTCGAGGAGGTCGCCGTCCGCATCAAGCGGTCCATCAATCACACCGTCGCCGAGGCGGACCAGATCTTTCTCGACGTGACCGAACGCTCCGCGCGCGAGGCACAAGGAAGCCCCGCCGCGACGGGGGAACGCGGCGGGGCCTGACGCACGTGTGCCCGGCGAAGGCGAGTTCATGCGTACCGGTGGGAAAAAGTTCCGGGTCCTTCTCGGGCCCCGATCAGGGGCCCGTCCCCGTGCTCGACGGAGCCCTCGACCCGGGATCCGGCTCAGGCCTCGTCGACGGGCTCCAGGACGAAGACCGGGATCGCGCGGTCCGTCTTCTCCTGGTAGTCCGCGTACGGCGGATACGCCGCGACCGCCCGCTCCCACCACTCGTCCTTCTCCGCGCCGGTCACCTCGCGGGCCCTCATGTCCCGCAGCACGGTCCCGTCCCTCAGCTCCACCTGGGGGTCGGCCTTGACGTTGTGGTACCAGACCGGATGCTTGGGCGCCCCGCCCAGCGAGGCCACGGCGGCGTAGCGCCCCTCGTGCTCGACGCGCATCAGCGGCGTCTTGCGGATCTTGCCGCTCTTGACACCCCGGGTGGTGAGCAGGATGACGGGCATCCCGGTGTCCATGAGGGTCGTGCCCTCGGTACCACCGGAGCTCTCGTACAACTCGACCTGCTTGCGCACCCATTCGGTCGGGCTGGGCTCGTACTCGCCCTCAAGAGGCATGACATCGGTCCCATCGTCGTGTTCGGGTACTGACTGCACCGGTCTTCAACACCGGCGTCCGCCGGATTCATCCTGCCGGCGCTACATCAGCATTCTCACCGCCAGCGCCAGGATCACGCCGCTCGACACCAGCGCCGTCACCAACCGTCCCCGACGCCCCGTCAGCACCCGCCCCAGCAGTGCCCCGCCTCCGGCCAGCAGCAACTGCCAGCTCGTAGAGGCGACGAACGCGGCCAGGACGAACACGCCCTGCTCCAGTGGCGACACGGCCTGTGTGGCGCGGGTGCCGAGGACCAGGGCCGCGAAGTAGATCACGGTGGTCGGGTTGAGCAGCGTGATGCCGAGCAGTGCCACGTAGGCGCGTGCCGGGCTCGGGGGCGGGGGAGCGGGGCGGGCGGCGAGCCGATGGTTGCGGTAGTGGCGTACGGCGATGACCGCGCCCCGTACCGCGAGGGCCGCGAGCACCACGGCGGAGGCCCAGCGCAGCGGCACCAGCACCGGTCGCAGCGCGCCCGCGAGCGCGGAGCCGCCGAGGGTGGCCGCGAGGGCGTAGAGCCCGTCGGCGGTCGCCACGCCGAGCGCGGCGCAGACCCCGGTCCGCAGGGACGTACGGGCGGTGAGGGAGACGAGATGGGTCGCGACCGCGCCGACCGGGACGGCGATGCCGTAGCCCGCGAGCAGTCCCGCGACGAGCGCGGCGGTCACGACGTGGGAAGCGTGGGCCTCCACGGTCGGCCGGGCTGCTGCTGGGACCGCACCGGAGAGGCGGCGGCGGTCGGCGGCAGGAAGGCGAGGGTCGTAGGCATGGCCGGATTCTGCGGGCGGCGACGCCCCGGTGGCAATCGGATTTCGCCGGACAGCGGTGGGGCGGCGCCACGGTCCGCACCACGGGAGGCGTCAGCCACCTCCGGCCCGAAGCTGTGTGCGACCATCCCCGGCCAGATTCGCCGCGCGCGTGATCTGGCCGAACTTGACGTCGTCGGCTAGATGCCCCAGGCATCTAATGAAGATCGGCACGACGCACCCTTCGTCTGCGAGGTCTTCCATGACGGACATGACGGAACCGCACACCGTCGCCTTCCCTCAGGACCGCACCTGCCCCTACCACCCACCCGCCGCCTACGCCCCGCTCCGCGACACCCGCCCGCTGGCCCGTGTGAAGCTCTACGACGGCCGCGAGATCTGGATGGTCACCGGCCACACCCTCGCCCGCACCCTGCTGGCCGACCAGCGGCTGTCCACCGACCCCACTCGGCCCGAGTTCCCGACCACCACCGAGCGGGTCGCGCGGATCCGCCGCCGCAAGACCGCGCTGCTGGGTGTCGACGATCCCGAACACCGCGTGCAGCGGCGGATGATGATCCCCAGCTTCACCCTCAAACGCGCCGCCGAGCTGCGGCCGCGGATCCAGCGGATCGTGGACGAGCGGCTCGACGTGATGATCGCCCAGGGGGCGCCCGCCGAGCTGGTGAGTGCCTTCGCGCTGCCCGTGCCCTCGATGGTGATCTGCGCCCTGCTGGGCGTCCCCTACGCCGACCACGAGTTCTTCGAGGGTCAGTCCCGGCGGCTGCTGCGCGGCCCGACGGCCGACGACTCGATGGACGCGCGCGCCCGGCTGGAGGCGTACGTCGACGAACTGATCGACCGCAAGCAGAAGGAACGGCAGGCCGGCGACGGAGTCCTGGACCAACTCGTGCACGAGCGGCTGCGCGACGGCGACCTGGACCGCGAGGAGCTCATCGCCATGGCGATCATCCTGCTGGTCGCCGGCCATGAGACGACCGCCAACATGATCTCCCTCGGCACCTACACCCTGCTCCAGCACCCGGACCGGCTGGCCGAGTTGCGGGCCGACCCCGCGCTGCTGCCGGTCGCGGTGGAGGAGCTGATGCGGATGCTGTCGATCGCCGACGGGATGCTGCGGGTCGCCGTCGAGGAGATCGAGGCCGGCGGCGAGACGATCCGGGCGGGCGACGGAGTGATCTTCTCCACCTCCGTCATCAACCGCGACGAGTCCGTCTACCCCGACCCCGACACCCTGGACTGGCACCGACCCGCCCGCCATCACGTCGCCTTCGGGTTCGGTATCCACCAGTGTCTGGGGCAGAACCTGGCCCGTGCCGAGATGGAGATCGCCCTGGGCACCCTCTTCGACCGTCTGCCCACCCTGCGGCTTGCCGTCCCCCCGGAGGAAATCCCCTTCAAACCCGGCGACACGATCCAGGGGATGCTGGAACTCCCCGTGACCTGGTAAGAGGCTCCGGTCATGGACAACGAAACGCACGAAACACACGAATCGGGCCACATGGACATCGACATCGACCACAGCCTCTGCATCGGCGCGGGCCAGTGCGCCCTGGCCGCCCCGTCCGTCTTCACCCAGGACGACGACGGCTTCAGCGAGCTGATCCCCGGCCGGGAGGACGGCGGCGGCGACCCCATGGTGCGGGAGGCCGCCCGGGCCTGTCCGGTCGGCGCCATCACCCTGTCCGAGACCGGGAGTTGACGCGGGGAGCACTGCCCGGCGTCCGAAGTCGCGGGCGGGTCCGGCATCCGATGCCGGGCCCGCCCGCCGGCGCTCAGCGCGCCGCCAGCAGTGACCGCGCCGCCTCCCGCGCCTCGGCCGCCGGACGCGTACCGCCCGTGATCCCCGCCGTGACCATGGCACCCTCGGCCAGCAGATACAGCGGTCCGGTCAGCGCCTCGGGCAGGCCGGCCCCGGCCGCCAGCGAGGCGAGGTAGTCCCGGAACGCCGCCTTGTGCGCCCGCACCTGGTCCGCCACCCGCGCGGACCGGGCGCCCAGCTCGCCGTAGGAGTTGATCCAGGCGCACCCACGGAAGTCCTCCTCGCCGAACCACTCCTCCAGCCAGTCAAAGACGGCGAGGATCCGCCGCTCGGGGTCGGTCTGCCGCTCCACGTAGGCCGCGAGCCCACCGCGCCAGCGCACGTCCCGCCGTTCCAGATACGCCTCGACCAGCTGCTCCTTCGCCGGGAACAGCTGGTACAGCCGCTTGAGCGAGACCCCGGACGCGCCCCGGATGTCGTCCATCCCGACGGACTGGATGCCGCGCCCGTAGAACAGGCTCTCCGCGGCGTCCAGTGCCTGCTCCCGGGCGGTTGCGCTGTCCATGTACGACCTTTCCTTGACGCGAGAACGAGCGTTCTCCTACGGTAGCAGCCACAGGGAGAACGCGCGTTCTCCCTTGCACGGACCGCAGATCCGCCTCCGGAGGACGCCATGAACGACCGCCCGCCCCTGCCCCCGTTCACCCGCGAGAGCGCCGCACAGAAGGTGCAGGCCGCCGAGGACGCCTGGAACACCCGCGACCCGCACAAGGTGTCGCTCGCCTACTCGGAGGACTCGGTGTGGCGCAACCGCGGCACCTTCGTCACCGGCCGCGCCGAGATCGTCGAGTTCCTCACCGCCAAGTGGGCCCGCGAGCACGAGTACGCCCTGCGCAAGGACCTGTGGGCCTTCGACGGCAACCGCATCGCGGTCCGCTTCCAGTACGAGTGCAGGGACGCCGACGGCCAGTGGTGGCGCTCGTACGGCAACGAGCTCTGGGAGTTCGACGAGCACGGGCTGATGACCCGGCGCGAGGCCAGCATCAACGACACGCCGATCGAGGAGAAGGAACGCCGCATCCTCGGCCCACGGCCGGAGAACGAGCGAGGGCTGACCTTCCCCGTGCGCTGAGCCCCTTGAGTAGGGTTTCCAAGTGACTGAACAGGCAGTGACCGAACAGGCAATCACGTCACCCGCAATGACCGCACAGCCTCGGAAACCCTTTCTCTACGTCGTCGTCTGCGCCGCGGGGATCGCCGTGGACGTCAGCAAGCTGATCACCGTCGCGCAGGAGCGGGACTGGGAGGTCGGGGTCATCGCGACCCCGGTCGCCGTGAACGGCTTCTTCGACACCGCGGCCGTCGAGGCCCTCACCGGCCGCCCGATCCGCTCGGCGTGGCGCACCCCCGCCGACCCCCGCCCCTTCCCGCCGCCCGACGCCGTCGTCGTCGCGCCGGCCACCTTCAACACGGTCAACAAATGGGCCGCCGGCATCGCCGACACCCTCGCCCTCGGCACCCTGTGCGAGGCGTACGGTCTCGGTGTCCCGATCGCCGTCCTGCCCTGCGTGGCCGACGCCCTCGCCGCCCATCCCGCGTACCGGGACAGCCTGATCCGGCTGCGGGGGATGGGGGTGCGCTTCGGTGAGCCGTACACCGGCGAGGCGGGGGAGGACGGCGGGCGGCCGGAGTTCGGCTGGGAGCGGGCGCTGGACCTGCTGGAGCGCCACGGGGAGCCGTAGGCTCCACAGGTACCCCATCCCGAAGGCAGGAGCAGCAACGATGCAGTACGTGAAGCTCGGTTCGACGGGCCTGGACGTGTCGCGGATCTGTCTGGGTTGCATGACCTACGGCCTCCCCGACCGCGGTGTGCACGAGTGGACGCTCGACGAGGAGGCGTCCCGGCCGCTGATCCGGCAGGCGCTGGACGCCGGCATCAACTTCTTCGACACCGCGAACGTCTACTCCGACGGCACCAGCGAGGAGATCGTCGGCAAGGCGCTGCGCGACTTCGCCCGCCGCGACGACATCGTCCTCGCCACCAAGGTGAACGGCCGGATGCGGCCCGGACCCAACGGCGCCGGGCTCTCCCGCAAGGCCGTCATGACGGAGATCGACCAGAGCCTCGCCCGCCTCGGCACCGACTACGTGGACCTTTACCAGATCCACCGCTTCGACCCGTACACGCCGGTCGAGGAGACGATGGAAGCGCTCCACGACCTGGTGAAAGCGGGCAAGGTGCGCTACATCGGGGCGAGTTCGATGTACGCGTGGCAGTTCTCCAAGATGCAGTACACGGCCGAGCGGCACGGCTGGACCACGTTCGTCTCGATGCAGAACTACTACAACCTCCTCTACCGCGAGGAGGAGCGGGAGATGCTGCCGCTCTGCGCCGACCAGGGCGTCGGTGTGCTGCCCTGGAGCCCGCTGGCCCGCGGCCGGCTCACCCGCGACTGGGGCACGGTCACCGACCGCAGCTCGGGCGACGACTTCGGCAGCCGTCTGTACGCGGACAGTGACCGGGTCGTGGTCGAGGCGGTCACCCGGGTGGCCGGCGAACGCGGCGTCCCCCGCGCCCAGGTCGCCCTGGCCTGGCTGCTGCACCAGAACACGGTGACGGCCCCGATCGTCGGCGCGGCCAAGCCGCAGCACCTCGAGGACGCGGTGGCGGCGGTCGAACTGAAGTTGACGGAGAAGGAGTTGGAGGAACTCCAGGAGCCGTACGCTCCGCACCCGGTGATCGGCCACTGAAGCGCCGTTTCGGCCCGCGTCCTAGTGGGGCCCGTCCGGCGAGAACTCGTTGCCGCACGGGCCCGCACCCTCGCTCTCGGGCATCGGAACCCGATCACCGTTCATCGTCAGGGTCCGGTAGAAGCGACCGATCCGCTCGGTCGAACGCCCCACGTAATGACCGATGAACGACCGTCGAAAACGATCCTCCGTACGGTTGGGCTGCGAACCGTGCACCAGGCTCCCGTTGAAGAACAGAACGTCCCCCGGCGCCATGTCGACGGGCACGACCTCCAGACCGGTCGGTGGCGGTACGTACTCCCGCGCGAAGGACACCTCGGCGTCGGCCGGTTCCGGGCAGAACAGGTCCATCGCATGCGTGCCCGGCACGACTTCCAGCCCGCCGTTGTCCCGGTCGATCACATCGCAGGCGATCCAGGCCGCCACACACGTCCCCGGCTCCACCCGCAGATAGAAGTTGTCCTGGTGCAGCGCCTGCCCCCGGGCCCCCGGCGGCTTGAAGTAGAACATGCTCTGCGCGGCCAGCACCTCCTCCCCGAGCAGGGTCTCCAGCACACCGCGCAGCCGGGGGTCGAGCAGCACCCGCAGCGACAGGTCGTCGATCTCGTGCGGATGCATCACCCGCGGATACACCCGCAGGGGATCGCCGTCGCCCGGCCGCGGCTCGAAGTGCCCCGGCACCGGCCCGGCCGCGTGCAGCGCCGCGAACCCCGCGCACAACCGGGCGGTCTCGGCGCTCCCGAACAGCCCGCGTACGACGGTGAAGCCCTCTTCGCGGAACTGCCGCAGCCCCGCCTCGGGCAGGGTGGTGGTGCCGGGCGCGCCGATGTCCATGGCTGTCATGTGCCCACTCCTCGATGAGATGTCCCCGCCCTGTCACGCTAGGCCAGTACCCGCGTCAGGAGGATGACCGTGAGCGCTGACGGATTGCCCGGGACTGCCGGGCCGGTCGCCCCCGCCCCGCCGCCCGGCCTGGTGGTGGTCGGGCATTTCGACCAGCCGCCGGGGTACGCGGTCGACCGGCCGCGCGGTGCGGACAGTTGGCTGTTCACCTGGACGACCGCAGGCCGGGGGCGCCTGCGGCACGGGAGCACCGAGGTGCGGGCCGGGACCGGTGACCTGGTCGTGCTGGCTCCGGGTGTCCCGCACGGCTACGCAGTCGAACCGGGCGCGCCACGCTGGGAGTTCTGGTGGGTGCACTGCCAGGCCCGCCCGACCTGGCGGCCCTGGCTGCGCCGGTACGACACCGGTGAGGGGATGTACGCCGTCACGCCGACTCCTGACGCCGTGCACGGTCGCGTCGAGGCGGCGTTTCGCCGGATGCTCGCCGACGCCCGATGGACGGGCACGGAGGCGCCGCCCGTGCGGACGCCGGGGGAGGAACAGGTCGCCGTGGCGCACGGGACCGCGGCCCGCGAACTCGCCCTGTGCTCGCTGGAGGAGGTCGTCCTGCTCACGGCGGGCACGGCCCGGACGCCGCCGGAGCCCGGCGCGGACGCCCGGGTACGGCGTGCGCAGGGGCTGATCGACGCCGACCCGGCCGCCCCGCACACCGTCCGTTCGCTCGCCGAACACGTCGGGCTCTCGCCCTCCCGGTTCGCCCACCTCTTCACCGGGCAACTCGGCCAGTCCCCGATGCGCGCGCTGCGCGAGGCCCGTCTGCGGCACGCCGCCCGCCTTTTGGAGAGCACCGGCCTGTCCGTGGAGCGCGTGGCCGCGGCGTCCGGCTTCGCCAGCCCCTATCACTTCAACCGGGTGTTCCGGGCGCGATACGGACAGCCGCCGGGGGTGTACCGGGCGCGCGGGCCAATGGTTGGCCCATGACTTGTGAAGGGTCCGTGAAGGCTCGGATGTCCGCATGACCAGGCGAAAAGGGTCCGGTGCGGCTGTTCAATGGTTTGCGCCGAAGCTCGAAGCCAGTCCAGTGAATACCGTTTTCCATTACCGATTCGATATCCGGCAATGGCTGAGACCGCCCTATTGACCACTCGTCAAATAGTGACCGGCGCCCACGCAATGCACAATGACCGGAATCGCTTGTTCTCTGTCCCTGACCTGTGCAAAGGTGTGCCTCGCTCCCTTGAGTCCCACGCTTCACAAGAGCCGCGCCCGGAGCATACCCCTTGGTATGGACCATCAATGCCGCATGCCCTCCGGAGGAATGCCGTCGTGCATGACGCAGGCCTGTCGAATTCCCCAGCCGACGCCCGCATCTTTGACGCCACGGACGCTCAGCTGAGCGCCGAACTCAAGAAGTGGACGGGGGTGTCACCGGCGGTGCATCCGGTCGGTGAACTTCTCGACCGGCACTGGGAAGCGGGCTTCGCCTATGCACGGCTGTGCACGGCCGACGCCCGGTCGGCGGGCATGCTCACCACCGCGGCGTTCACCCGGCTCTTCGGCGAGACACTCCGGCAGACGGGCCCGACAGCGGCCTGGCGCCCCCAACTGCTCGTCACCGTGCGCCGGATCGCGGCGGAGTGGGACACCGACCGCAGACGGGAACTGCTCCACCCCGAGCTGAGGTCCGAGAGCGAGGGCGCGGAGCGCGTCGCCGCCCGGCTGCTGCCCCCCGCCGACCGCCGCCTGCTGTCCGGCGCCTTCCAGCGGCTTCCCCAGTCGGCCCGCTGCCTGCTGTGGCACACCGAGGTCGAGGCCGAACCGCTGTCGGTGCCGGCCGCCCTTCTCGGCCTCGACCAGGAGTCCGCGCGGCTCGAACTGGGCCGCGCCCGCGACCGGTTGCGCGAGGAGTGCCTCCAGGTCCACCGCGAGCTCGCTCCCGAGCAGGAGTGCCGGCAGTACCTCCGGATGCTGGACGTGACGTACCGGCGCGGCGGCGTCGAGGTCGACCCCGATCTGCGCGAGCACCTGAGCCGTTGCGAGCACTGCGGCGACACCGCCTGCCAGCTCACCTTCTTCAACGAGGGGCTCGGCGTCGCACTGGCCGAGGCGGTGCTCGGCTGGGGCGCCGGTGAGTACCTGGTGTCGCGAGCGACCCTCATCGAGAAGCCGGCCGCGTCGAAGCCGGCGCCCCCGGCGGCGTCGATCGCGGGCGAGTCCTTCTTCGCCGATGCCGATGCAGAGGCGACCGCCGGTGCCGCTCCCGGTGCCAGGGTCCAAGCCGCCCCGGCTTTCCATGCCGGCATGGGCGAGGCCCCCGCCTCGGCCCCCGCGCCGGAGACCTTCTTCGCCCCCGGCGTCGACACCCTCGCGGGCCCCGCCGGGCCCCCGTCCGCGGACCGGCCCTTCGCCTCCGCCGACGCGGCCGCCTCACCGGCGGAGCCGGGCCAGCGCGCCGCGCGCCGGGCCGCCCGCCGGGCGCGCCCCGCCACCGCTCCCGCCACCGCTCCCGACGCGGGTGCCGCCCGCACCTGCTCCGGCCGGGCCGCGCTGAAGGCCGCCCGCCGTGCCGCCCGACGACGTAACCTCACCGCCGCCGTCGCGACCGTCAGCGCACTCGTCGTGCTGCCGCTGGTCGCCTGGTCCATCGCCGGATCCGGCGACGATTCCGCGTCCACGGCCGACGACCGCCCCTCCGAGGTCCCCGACTCCGGCAGGGGGTCCGAGACCGGCAACCCGTCCTGGGCCGGCGCCGCCGAGGCCGCGAAGGGCGATCTGCGGGGCCGGCTGCACAACGTCGGGTCCGGGCTGTGCGTCGGCATCGTCGGCGGCAAGGTCGTCGAGGGCGCCGAGACCGAACTCACCGCCTGCTCCTCGACGCCCGGCCAGCAGTGGGCGTACGAGACCGACGGACTGATCCGCAGCGGCGCCGACCCCGAGCTCTGCCTCGACTCCCACCTCGGCTACTCGGTCCGGCTCGCCCGCTGCACCGGTCCCGGCGACTCCGCGACCAAGAACATCCGCTACGACTTCACCCTCCAAGGCACCCTGGTGCCCCGCTTCGACCAGGACCTGGCCCTCAGCCCCGCCGCCACCGACGGCTCGGGCGCACTGGTCCTGAAGACCCGCGAGGACGAGGGCGACGCCCAGCACTGGGTGATCGACACGTCCCAGCCGGACCTCCAACTCGAGGTGGTCAAGTGGGATTCGGCCGCGCGGGTGACCGAGCCGCCCGCCCCGACGCCGACCCCCACCCCCGAGCCGTCGAGGACGCCGACGCACCCACCGACCCCGTCCGCGACCCCGACGACCTCTCAGCCCACGTCCGCGACCCCGACCGACGACTCCTGCTACTACAACCCGTACGCCTGCTCCTGGGACGACAACAGCGGCTGGTCCGGCGGCGGTTACGGGGGCGGGTACGGCGGTGGACACGGCGGCCACGGACACGGCGGTGGCGGCGGCTACTGAGCGAGCGGTCAGCCCCCGGTGCCGGGCTGGACCACCGTCAGGAAGACCGAGGACTCGTTGCCGGCCACGGGCACCTCACCGGCCGTCCAGGCCACCTTCAGCGAGTCCCGTTCGTCGGGCGGCGTCACGAGCAGCGCGGCCGGCCGGGCCGTACGGGCCCCGCTGATCTCGGGACTGGCGAAGGTGAGCCCCGCCCACGCGCTCCGGCCCGGCGTCAGGGTGACGGTCGTCGGGGTGTCCGGCGAGCGCTTCGGGTCGGGGCCCAACTGCTCGCCGGACGCGTCCACGAAGGCGGCGCCGGGATAGCCGCGCACGCTGCACGTGTGGTCGCCGGTGTTGGTCAGCACGATCGGGAAGTTGCGCTGTCCGGCCCCCGGGCTGGGCCGGCCGATCGACGCGCGCAGCTGCGAGGTGTGGCAGCGCTCGCCGGGGCCGCCCGACTGGATCACCGGACTGCTGGTGTCGGCGGCGGGCGGTCCGGTCGTGTCCGGTCCGGTCGTGTCCGGTCCGGTCGTGTCCGGTCCCGTCGTGGGGCTCCCGGTGCCGGTGGTCGGCGGGGCGGTCGTACGACTGCTGCTGTCCGCCGGTGTGCTGACGGAACCCGCGGAGTCTCCGCCGTTCGAGCATGCCGTCGCCAGGCTGACCAGCGCGACGGTGCTCACCAGGGGAATCGCTCGGTGTAAGGAGGGGAATACCCGTGCACGGCCCATGTTTCACGACTCCCCGTTCCGGCGCCGAGTACTCACTCCTCGCCGAGCAGCCCGATCTCCGCCCAGATCGTCTTACCGTCCGCCGTGTGCCGGCTGCCCCAGCGCTGGGTCAGCTGGGCGACCAGCAGCAGTCCCCGGCCGCCCTCGTCGAAGATCTTGGCGCGACGCAAGTGCGGCGCGGTGTGGCTGGTGTCGGACACCTCGCAGATCAGCGTCGCCGTGTCATGGATCAGGCGGAGCCGGATGGGCTGGCTGCCGTAGCGGATGGCGTTCGTGACCAGCTCGCTCACCACCAGCTCGGCCGTGAACGACGCCTCGCTCAGGCTCCAGAGGTCGAGTTGCTCCAGGACCTGCTTGCGGATGGGCGCGACGAGCGCCGGGTCCGCCGGGATGTGCCATGTGGCCACCCGGGAGGCGGGCAAGCCCTGGGTGCGGGCCAGTAGGAGGGCCACGTCGTCCGGGACGCCGCCCGGCGGCAGCAGGGAGTGCAGGACACGGTCGCAGGTCTCGTCCAGCGAGTCGGCCAGGCCGGACAGCGCGGTGCACAGAAGCGCGTGGCCGGCGTCGACGTCGCGGTCCCGGGCCTCGAGCAGGCCGTCGGTGTAGAGCGCGAGCACGGTGCCCTCGCGCAGTTCGACCTCGGCGGACTCGAACGGCAGGCCGCCCACGCCCAGCGGCGGCCCGGCGGGCAGCTCGATCCCGCGCGGCGGGCCGCCGGGCGGGACCATGACCGGCGAGGGGTGCCCCGCGCGGGCCAGCGTGCAGCGCCGGGACACCGGGTCGTACACCGCGTACAGACAGGTGGCGCCCACCTCGCCGGGTCCGGCATCGGTGCCCGCCTCCTCGGACAGCCGCACGACGAGGTCGTCGAGGTGGGTGAGCAACTCGTCGGGCGCGAGGTCGATGTCGGCCAGGGTGCGCACGGCGGTGCGCAGCCGGCCCATGGTGGCCGACGCCTGGATGCCGTGGCCGACGACGTCCCCGACCACCATGGCCACCCGCATCCCCGACAGCGGGATCACGTCGAACCAATCGCCGCCCACCCCGGAACGCGCCGCCGGGAGATAGCGGGACGCCGCCTCCAGGGCGGCGGTGCGCGGCAGGGACCGGGGCAGCAGGCTGCGTTGCAGGGCGAGGGCGGTCTCGCGTTCGCGTGAGTAGCGGCGGGCGTTGTCGATGCAGACGGCCGCGCGGGCCGTGATCTCCTCGGCCAGCAGGGCGTCGTCCGGTGTGAACGGCTGGGCGTTCTTGAACCGGGTGAGCACGGCGACGCCCAGGGTGGCGCCGCGGGCCCGGATCGGTACGGACATCGTGGTGTGGATGCCGTACTGCTTGATCCGCTCGGCCCGAGCGGGGTCCCAGGAGAGCCACTCCTCCAGGTCGCCGGTGGACATGGAGGCCACGATGGTGTGGCCCGCCAGCAGGGCGTCGGCCTGGGGCGACGGGGTGGGGTACTCGTCCTGGTGTCCGGGCTCGACCACGGCTTCGGGGCTACCGGCGTTGACGGACCGGTGGGCCACCCGCCGCAGGCCGATCGGTGCGGACAGCGCGCCGGTCGGCGGCTCGCCACCGGGCTCCAGCGGGTCCAGCAGGTCGACGCTGACGAAGTCGGCGAGCGCGGGGACGCAGACATCGGCCAGTTCCTCGGCCGTGCGTGTGACGTCGAGGGTGGTGCCGATGCGGACGCTGGCCTCGTTGACCAGTTGGAGCCGCTCCTGGGCCAGGTACTGGTCGGTGAAGTCGTGGGCCGCGACGCTCACCCCGCACACCCGCCCCTTGGCGTCGGTGATCGGGGCCATCCGGGCCAGCCAGGCATGGGTTCTGTCCCCGCCGACCGGGACGTACGTCCGTACGTCGGTGCCCCGGCCCGTGGTGAGCACCCGCAGCAGCTGCTGCTCGATGTCCTGGCTCTGCCGTCTGCCGGTGAGTTCGGGCGCCCGCAACCCGCGCACATGCTCCTCGGAGAGCCCGAGGACCTCCGACATCACGGAGTTGATCCTGCGCAGCCGGAGCCGGTCGTCGTAGATCGCGATGGGGCAGGGCGACTCCAGGAGCCCGACATGGTCCAGCGGATCGCCGTCCGGACGTGCCTCGTCGTCGAGCGGAGTGACCACGAGCCACTGATGGGGGCCGTCGTCCCGCGGTCGCACCCGATGGGCGAGCAGCCACACGGGCAGCGTGCCGCCGCCGTGACGGCGCAGCGTGACGATGCCCTGCCAGCGTTCGCCGTCCGGGGTGAGGGAGCCCCGCTGCGCCTCGCCGGCCAGTAGGTCCACGGCCGGGCGCCCGACGACCTCCGCGGCGGGATGGCCGAGCAGCCGCTCGGCGCCGGCGTTCCACTCGACGAGCACTCCACGGTCGTCGACGACCGCCCGGGCCGTCGCGGCCTCGTCGAACGGGTACTCCGGGCTCATGGGCGCCACTCCAACGTGCACACTCTCGGTGAACGAGCGTGTCAGTCCGGCTCAAGCCTAGTGCGTCGATGCCCTACACGCGGCGAACGCGCATGCGCACGCGTGACTGCTCCGGTGCCATGAGTACTTCCGGGTCCCGACCGGAGACCAGTGGTGAGTACTTCCGCGGCCCGACCGGGAGTCCGTGGCATCAGCCGCGTCCCTAGGGCGCGGGGAACTGCGCGACCAGCCACGACGGCGCCGCGGCCGGGCGATTACGTGGCCCCACCGAGCGGAGCGCGACGCGTCCCGACCGTTGACGGACTGTCATGTTGCCGACAAGCATGGCCGCATCGAATTGTTGGGAGCGCTCCCACCCAGGGCGCGACGCACGCACCTCACCCCGAGGAGCCCAGACGTGAACCGACGCAGAACCACCCTGTTGTCCCTGATGGCCCTGCTGGCCGCCGGACTCACCGCGCTCCCGGCCGCACCGGCGGGCGCCGAGGAGGTCGAGCAGCTCAGGAACGGCACCTTCGACACCACGACCGACCCGTGGTGGACCACCGCGAACGTCACCGCCGGCCTGTCCGGCGGGCAGCTCTGCGCCGACGTCCCGGGCGGCACCGCCAACCCCTGGGACGCCGCCGTGGGCCAGAACGACATCAAGCTCGTGAAGGGCGAGTCGTACCGCCTCTCCTTCACCGCCGGCGGCTCCCCGGAGGGGCACGTCGTGCGGGCGGTCGTCGGCCTGTCCACGGCCCCGTACGACACCTACTTCGAGGTGACGCCGGAGCTGAGCGTCTCCGGGAACTCGTACGCGTACACCTTCACCTCGCCCGTCGACACCCCGCAGGGCCAGGTCGCCTTCCAGCTCGGCGGCAGCGCGGACGCCTGGCGGTTCTGCATGGACGACGCCTCACTGCTCGGCGGAGTCCCGCCCGAGGTGTACGAGCCCGACACCGGACCCAGGGTGCGGGTGAACCAGGTCGCCTACCTGCCCGCCGGGCCGAAGAACGCCACGCTGGTCACGGACGCCACTCAGCGGCTGCCCTGGCAGCTGAAGAACGCCTCCGGTGCCGTCGTCGCGCACGGCTGGACCCTGCCGCGCGGCACCGACGCCTCCTCCGCGCAGAACGTCCACTCCCTCGACTTCGGCGCCTACCGCAAACCCGGCAAGGACTTCACGCTCGTCGCCGACGGTCAGGCGAGCCGCCCCTTCGACATCGGCACGGCAGCCTACGAGCGGCTGCGCCTGGACGCCGCGAAGTACTACTACACGCAGCGCAGCGGCATCCCGATCCGGGACGATCTGCGCCCCGGATACGCCCGCCCCGCGGGACACGTCGATGTCGCGCCCAACCGGGGCGACGGCGCCGTGCCCTGTCAGCCGGGCGTGTGCGACTACGAGTTGGATGTCACCGGCGGCTGGTACGACGCGGGCGACCACGGCAAGTACGTCGTCAACGGCGGCATCTCCGTATGGGAGCTGCTGAGTACGTACGAACGGGAACTGTCGGCCCGCACCGGGCAGCCGAGGAAGCTGGGCGACGGCACGCTCGCCATCCCCGAGAGCGGCAACAGGGTGCCGGACATCCTGGACGAGGTCCGCTGGGAGCTGGAGTTCCTGCTGAAGATGCAGGTGCCTGCCGGGCAGCCGCTGGCCGGCATGGCACACCACAAGATCCACGACGAACAGTGGACCGGCCTGCCCCTGCTGCCGAGCGACGATCCGCAGAAGCGCGAGCTGCATCCGCCGTCCACCGCGGCGACCCTGAACCTGGCGGCGACAGCGGCACAGGCGGCACGTCTGTACCAGCCCTACGACCGGCAGTTCGCGGCGAAGGCGCTGACCGCGGCCCGCAAGGCCTGGTCGGCGGCGCTCGCGCACCCCGACCGGTACGCCTCCGAGAGTGACGGCACCGGCGGCGGCACGTATGCCGACAGCAACGTCACCGACGAGTTCTACTGGGCCGCCGCCGAGCTGTATCTCACCACCGGGGAGGGGCAGTTCGCGGACCACGTCCTCGACTCACCCGTCCACACCGCCGACATCTTCGGCCCGCTCGGCTACGACTGGGCCCGCACGGCCGCCGCCGCCCGGCTGGACCTGGCGACCGTACCGAGCAGGCTGCCGGGCCGGGACAAGGTGCGCCGGTCCGTCGTCCAGGGCGCCGACCGCTACCTCGCGACGTCGAAGGCACAGCCGTACGGCATGCCGTACGCCCCCGACGGCAACCTCTACGACTGGGGCTCCAACCACCAGATCCTGCACAACGCCGTCGTCATCGCCTCCGCGTACGACATCACCGGCGCCTCGAAGTACCGTGACGGCGCGGTGCAGAGCATGGACTACCTCTTCGGGCGCAACGCGCTGAACATCTCGTACGTGACCGGCTACGGCGAGGTCAACTCCCACAACCAGCACGCCCGTTGGTACGCCCATCAGCTCGACCCCGGCCAGCCGAACCCCCCGGCCGGCACGCTCGCGGGCGGGCCGAACTCGAGCATCCAGGACCCCTACGCACAGAGCAAACTGCGAGGCTGTGTCGGGCAGTTCTGCTACATCGACGACATCCAGTCCTGGTCGACCAACGAGCACACGATCAACTGGAACTCGGCCCTGACCCGGATGGTGTCCTTCGTGGCCGACCAAGGGTAGTCTCCGGCCGGGGACAGAGACGCGGGAAGCCCGCTGCCGGTCAAGTGCGGCAGCGGGCTTCCTTCACGCCGTGCCCGTGGGTCACGGGGTGACGTTCTTGACCGGCAGTTCCCGGCTCGCGCCCGCGATGTAGTAGTCCTTCGGGGCGGAGAAGATCACGAACTCGTTGTCGTAGTCGCGGATCTTGGCCCGGACGGTGAAGTTGCCGAGCGCGTCGACGGTGGTCTGCGCGTTGTGGGCGCTCTCGTAGTAGGTCCGCAGGAACACCCGGGTGCCGGCGAGCGGGCCGTGGCCGCCGGGCCAGGCGATGCGGCCCTTCACGACGAGGGTGTCGCCCTTGCGCACCTTGGTCTTGTTGACCTTGTAGGCGATCAGACTGGTGACCGGCTCGACCTTGACCGTGGTGTCGGCGAACGCCATGTGGAAGTCGGTGGGGTCGGTGTCGTAGATCGCCCGGAACATCACCTGGTGGCGAGGGAACAGGTAGGGGCTCGGCGTGCTCTCGACGCGGTCGGCGGGGACGTCCTCCATGGTGAAGTGCCCCTCGTCGTCCGTGCGGACGGCGCCCAGGCCACGGGTCTCCCACTCGGTCGGGTCGATCGGGTCGCCCCACGGGTTCCAGGTGTCGAACAGAACCGATTCCTCCAGCTGCACCGGCGCGTCGGTGACCGGAGTGCCGTCGGTGCGGGTCAGGGTGCCGGTCAGGTCGACCGTGCGGTTCTTGTAGTCCGTCGTCGGGGCGCTGCTGGTGAGCGTGACCACGTAGTCGTCGCCGTCCGCCGAGTGGGCGGGCGGCACGACCAGCGCGGTGGCGGCGAGGGCGAAGGCGGCGACGGCGGCCGATCGGGCGGCCGTTGAGCGCATCTGCACGATAACTCCGTTGGTGATGTGAGGGGTTGATGTGCCCGAAGCACCATTGGTGTCGGCATGGGGTGTGACAGTGGGACATCACCAGGGGTTGTAGGGGTGGTCAGGACCGTACGGTCCCGGTACATGCCGTTCTCCTGTTTGTCACCCTCCGGGCCCCCGCGGTTCGTGCTCCACGAGCTCGCCGGGGCGCTCGTGGGCGGTCGGTGCTCGCGGGCGCGATGGGCGAGCTGCCGTACCGCCGCCGGCCTGCGGTCGATGATCTCCGCGATCTCGGTGTGCGGATGGCCGAACACCTCGTGCAGCACGAACACCGCGCGCTCCAGCGGTGTCAGCGACTCCAGGACGACCGGCATCGCCGGCGACACGGACTCGGTGCGCGGGGCCGGGCCCTCGGCGCCGCCGTCCTCGCCCTCCGCGACCAGCGGCTCCGGCAGCCAGGTCTCCTGAAGTACGTCCTCGGTGTCGGCGACGCTGCCGAGCAGGTGACGACGCCGAACATCAGCTCTCGGTGGTCGACGAAGACGCCGGTGTCGTCGTCGGTGACGGGTGCGGGGGTGTCGGACATGCGTGGGGGCTCCCCATGCGAGCGCTCACCACTGCGAGGGCCGCCGGGGACCGGAATGTGACATCCCCTGGCCGGATGTGACCCACGTCTCGCCCGGTGGGGCACCTCCGGCTGGGCTCTTCACGCCTCTCGGTACCGTCGTACGTCGCACTTGACCTGCGGGGATTTACGGGTGAGTACCCGAGCGGTACCGTGAAGGACATGCCAGCTCTCAACGTGGAGTTCAGCGATCGCGAGCTTGAGGACCTCCGGCAGATCGCCAAGGAACGCGGTACGTCGATGAAGGCGCTCGTGCGGGAGGCCGCCGCCGCCGACATAGCCCGTCATCGGGCGTTGCAGGAGGGCGCCGAGGCGTTCCGCCGGTTCTTCTCGTCGCACGCCGACGAGTTCGCGGCCGCCTTCCCCGACGACGAACCGTCGGCCAAGGGCGAGGGGCGGGCCGCCTGAGCGATGGCACCCGTCATCCATATCGACGTGCCCTGGCTCCTCCAGCGGCACGAAGAGGTCCTGCCGGACCAGCCCACGGTCAACGACTTCTCCGCGCTGGTCGCCGCCGTCGCCCGCCATCGCGTGGATCCGCCCCGGTTGGGCGTCGACTCCGACCCGGCCTGGCGGGCCGCCGCGCTGCTGCACACCCTCGCCCTGCTCAAGCCGCTGCCCTCGGCCAACGCCCGCTTCGCCTGCGCCTCCGCGGTGGCCTACATGTTCGTCAGCGGCGTCGGCATCGACCCGCCCTACGGCGCCCTCGTCGACCTGGCCCGTGACCTGATCTCCGGCAAGGTCGACGTGTACGGCGCGGCCGACCGGCTGCGTTCCTGGCAGATCTGAGCGTCCGCGAAGGGGAGAAGGGGCCGCCGGTTCGGTGTCCCCGTTCCTCCCGCCCCCGGGCCGCCGACCGAGGGCGGGAGGAACGGGGTCGACGGCCCATGGCGCGGGGGAGAGCCGCCTTCCCACGCGGGGCCTTCCGAGAGGGCCGCTACCAGTGGACTACGCCCGCGCGTACGCCGGGGAGCGTGCGTGGTGCTCCGGCGTGTGCGTGTGTTTCACACGGGGCGCATGGAATGCCGAAAGGTGGCGCAGGCATGGCGAGTTGCCGCCGTTTCTGACTTTCTTTCAAAGGGGCTGATGTTGCCCGAGTGCCTTGTTGGTCATCAGTGTGCTGTGCGAGGGTGAACATACCCGTGGGGGGTGGAAAAGGCCGGGTCTCATTCCTTCCGAGGGGGAACCGGAGGGGATGGGCTTGGTGAATTCCTGCCCCCGCGCTCACGCTGAAGAGGTACACACCAAGTCACCGGGTCCTTTTCGGCGGTCAGAACTTCTGTGACACGCGCGTGGGAAGGAATCCGTTCAGTGCCCACCCCCCACCCCCCTCGCCCTCCTTACCCCCCGCCCGGCGGGGTTCCGGAGGAATCCGACGAAGGCCTCGCCGCCAGACTTCGGGGCCGCCCTGACGGTGAGGCCGCCCCGTCCGTCGCGCTGCTCATGGCACGGCACTGGCAACCGGCCCACGAATACGCGGTGATCTGTCTCGCCTCCCCGGCCGGTACCGCCGACTTGGTCACCGCCGCCGCGTTCCATCAGGTCCTCGACCGGCTCGCCCTCGGCGAACCGGCCGTCGCACTGCGACCGAGGCTGCTCGTCGCCGTCCGGGAGGCCGTCCGGCAGTGGTCGGCCGACGAGCGAATAGCGGGCGTTCTGCCGGAGCTGGCGAAACCCGCGGGCGGTCGCGGTATGCGTACCGCGAAGTCCATGACGCCCGAAAATCGGAAGCTTGCCGATCGGTCATTCCAGGCGCTTCCGGGACTTGCCCGTTGTCTGCTCTGGCACACCGAGGTCGAAGCCGAGCCGCTAAGCGTCCCGGCCGGTCTGCTGGGTATGGATACCGTCACCGCCTCCGCCGCACTCGAACAGGCGCGTGATAAATTCCGCGAAGGTTGTGTACATGCCCATCGGGAACTCGCGCCGACGAAGGATTGCCGGTTCTACAACCGACTCCTCGACGTCCCGATTCGCCGGGGCGGCGCCCTGCTGCCGGATGTGCAGCAACATCTGACGGAGTGCCGCTACTGCCGGAACGCCGCCGAACAACTGAGTCATTTCGAGGGCGGGTTGGGTGTACTCATCGCCGAGGCCGTGCTCGGCTGGGGGGCGCGCCGCTATCTGGAGACCCGGCCGGGCCGTACCCCCGGGGGCGCACCCCGCTCGCGGGGCTCCGCCCGGCACGGCGCCGGACGCCGTCGGTTCCTGCCGGGCATCCCCGCGCAGATCCGCAGGCCACCGGGCGGGCCACGTGCCTCGCGGACGCTGCTCACGGGGCTGGGTGTGGCCTCGGCCGGACTGATCGCGATCATGCTCGCGGCCGGCCTGCTGTCGGACGACGACGGCGCCGACCCCGCCGCCTCCGCCACCGGTGGCGGCTCGGGGACCCGGATGCCACCGGCGGTGTCCACCGCGCCCCCGGGCACGGCCCAGCTCCCCAACGCGCCGCGACAGACCAGGCTGCGCAACGACGACGCCGAACTGTGCCTCGACATCAGGGGCGAGGCCGAGGCGGGCGCCGGGACCGAGCTGGCCGAGTGCTCGGACGACGACACCCAGCAGTGGTCGTACGAGAAGGACGGCCTGCTCCGCAGCGTGGCGGAGCCCGAGCTGTGCCTGGACTCGCACGCGGACGCCGGTGTGGTCATCCTCGGCAGTTGCGCCGACGGCGACTCGAAGCGGGCCGACGACGTGCGCTACGACCTCACCGTGCAGGGCGAGTTGCTGCCCCGCTGGGACGAGCAGCTCGCCCTGGCGGCCACCACCGCGGACGCGGGCGCCGACATCGTCGTCAAGGTCCGCGACGGCTCCGACGGACAGCGCTGGCTGACCGATCCGGTCACCTCGGCGAGTCCCGGCTCGCTGTCCAGCGCCGAGGTCGAGACACCGGGGGCGCGGGCCGTGCGGTTGGGGGAGGAGAAGGCGTAGGCCGTGCCGGGGCCGGGCAGACGGGCGCCGACGGTCCCGGACCGCGCGGCGCCCGACCGCCCCCGAGGGAGCGCGGCTCGCTTCCCCGAAGGCCCCGGCTACGAGCCCTGGTTCACGACGTCCCGCGGGTTCCCGCCCGCCAGGAAGTCGCGCACGTTCTGCACGGCGGCGAGCGCGATACGGACCAGGGTCTCGCGGGTGACGCCGCCCGCGTGCGGCGAGAGCACCACGTTCGGCGCGCGCAGCAGACGCAGGGCCGGGGTGGGCGGCTCGGGGTCGAAGACGTCGATCCCCGCCCCGGCCAGGGCGCCCTTCTCCAGCGCGTCCGCGAGGGCGTCCTGGTCGATCAGGGCGCCCCGCGCCGTGTTGACGACGAACGCCGTCGGCTTGAGCAGTGCCAGCCGCTCGGCGTTCAGCAACTGGCGGGTCTCGTCGGTGAGCGGGGCGTGCAGGGACACGTAGTCGGCGGTGCGCAGGAGTTCGTCCAGCGGGACGTGGCAGGCACCGCCGAGCTCGGCCTCCGTCTCCTGCGGCAGCCGGCGCCGGCCCGCGTACACGACGTTCATGTCGAAGGCGACGGCGCGGCGCGCGACTTCCCGGCCGATCTGGCCCAGGCCCACGATGCCGAGCGTCTTGCCGCACAGCTCGGTCAGCGAGTTCTGCAATCGGGGGAGCGCCCAGTCGGCGTCAACGAGCGCGGTGTGGGCGGGGATCAGCTGCTTGGCCAGGGCGAGCATGAGGGCGAAGGTCTGCTCGGCCACGTTCTGCGCCTCGGCGCCGCTGGAGCCGATGTTGCACACCCGCACCGAGCGCTCGCGGGCCGCGTCGACGTCGACGTAGTCGAAACCGTGGCTCGCGCACTGCACCAGCTCCAACTCCGGTGCGGCGGCGAGGTGTTCGGCCGTCACGGGAGCGAGCGCGGTGATGACGACCTGCGCGGAGCGCAGGGCCGCCGGATCCTCGTCGGCCGCCTCGACGACGGTGACCCGCGCCTCCTCGGGGAAGAGCGAGGCGAGCCCGGCTCCGATGCCACGGCCGCCCACGTGGGGCGATACGACGGCGAGGACGTTCTTCGTGGCGGTCACGCGGACTCCTCGACGAGGTCGGCGGGCCCGATCGAGGCGGGGGTGGCGTGTCCGGACAGGGCAAGGGTGAGGTCGAGCTCGGCGAGCAGACAGCGGATGACGTGCTCGACGCCCGCCTGCCCGTCCAGGCCCAGCCCGTAGGCGTACGGCCGTCCGACGAGTACCGCCTTCGCGCCGAGGGCGAGCGCCTTGAACACGTCGTCGCCGGTGCGGACACCGCTGTCGAACAACACCGTCAGCCGGTCGCCGACCGCCGCCACGACCCGGGGCAGCGCGTCGGCCGCCCCGACGGAGCCGGCCACCTGGCGGCCGCCGTGGTTGGAGACGATCACCCCGTCCATCCCGGCGTCGGCGGCGGCACGGGCGTCGTCCGGGTGCAGGATGCCCTTCAGGACGATCGGGCCGTCCCAGTTCTCCCGGAGGAACGCCAGGTCCGGCCAGGTCTTGGCGGGGTCGGAGAACATGCCGACGAAGTGCATCACGGCCGCGTTCGGATCCTCGTGCACCGGTTTGGCCAGGCCCGCCTGGAAGGCCGGGTCGGAGAAGTAGTTGGCGGTGCCCACCCCGTGCAGGAAGGGCAGATACGCCTGGTCGAGGTCGCGCGGACGCCAGGCCAGCATCGGGGTGTCCAGGGTGACGACCAGCGCGGTGAACCCGGCCGCCTTCGCCCGGCCGAGGAAACTCCGGGCCACCTCCGGGTCCTTCGGCCAGTACAGCTGGAACCAGCGCTCGGCGTCGCCCATCGCCTCCGCGACCTGCTCCATGGGTGTGCTGGACGCCGAGGACAAGGTGAAGGGCACACCCTGTGCGGCGGCGGCGCGGGCGGCCGCGCACTCGGCGTCCGGGTGCATGATCGACAGCACCCCGATCGGTGCCAGCGCCAGCGGGGCGGACAGGGCCCGACCCAGCACGTCGACGGACAGGTCCCGGTCGTGCACGTCCCGCAGCATGCGCGGCACGATCCGGCGCCGGCCGAGGGCCGCCCGGTTGGCGCGGGCGGTGCTTCCGTCGCCCGCGCTGCCCGCCACATAGCCGACGGGGCCGGGTCCGAGGCGCTGCTCGGTCAGCTCCTCCAGCCGGGTCAGATCGGTGGGGAGCCGGGGTACGGCCCCCGACATCCCGTTCAGATAGATCTCGTACTGGAAGTCCGCCCAGTGCTTGCCCATGCGTTGACCCCGCCTCTCGTCACTGAGAACGCGCCGTACGCAGACCATACCGACCGGTAGGCCAGCGAGTGGATCAGGGGGCGGTCACGGACTCGTGCAGGATGCGGGCCAGGGCGTGCGGCTCGGAGAACATCGGCCAGTGGCCGGTGTCCAGGTTCACCAGTCGCCACCGCTCGCTCTTGAGGAGCTCGGCCGCGGCGCCCCACGGTTCCGCGCCGTCGAGGAGGCATTTGACGTAGGTGCCCGGGACCTCGTTCAACGGGCGGGGCATGACGGCCGGTTCGGTCAGGGTGGCGCCCGGGTGCGGGGTGGCCTCGACGATCCGGGCGATCTGCTCGTCCGTCAGACCCTGTCCGGCGTACTCCTCTGCCGTGAGGGGCGGCCAGCATCCGCCGTTCGCCGCGATCGCCGCCCGGACCTCGTCGCTCGGCCAGCCCGACAGGAACGACTCCCCGTCGACGGGGGCATTGGCGTCCACCAGCACCACGTGCCGGAGCCGGTCACCGATCCGGACGGCGGCCTGCCCGACCGGCACACCCGAGTAGCTGTGCCCGACCAGGACGACATCCCGCGGATCGAGGCGCTCGACCTCGTCGACGACGTCCTGGACATGGGTCTGCTGCCCCGGTTCCCGTACCCCTTGCTTCTCGGCGAGGCCCGACAGGGTCAGCGGATGCACGCCGTGCCCGGCCGCGCGCAGGTCGGCCGCCACCTCGTCCCACGCCCACGCGCCGAGCCATGCCCCTGCCACCATCACGAAGTCGGTCATGCCCGCAACGTAGCCGACGGCACTGACAACGCGTCCGGCCCGGTGGTCGGCGGCACCGCCACCTCGACGGTCCGGGCGAGTCGCGGACCGTCGGGCCCGTAGACGGCCCTCGGCTCGGGGAACGCCCTGAGCAGCGCCAGGTACAGCACCGCGGCCACGAGCAGCGACAGGGGCAGGCTGATGTCCACCCCGTTCGCCAGATCGCCCAGCGGGCCGACGAACTGTCCCGGGATGTCGGTGAACAGCACGCCGACGACCGCCGCCACCCACCAGGCCGTCATGCCGCGCCAGTTCCAGCCGTGCGCGAACCAGTAACGGCCGCCGCGCTGACGCCGGTTGAAGACCTGGAGCGCCTCGGGGTCGTACCAGCCGCGACGGGTCCAGTAGCCCAGCATCATCACGACCATCCAGGGTGTGGTGCAGGTGATGATCATCGTGGCGAACGTCGAGATCGACTGCACGAGGTCGAACCCGAAGCGCCCGACGAAGATGAACGCGATCGACAACGCGCCGACCAGCAGGGTCGCCTGCACGCGCGAGAGACGCGGGAACACCGAGGAGAAGTCGAGACCGGTCCCGTACAGCGCGGTTGTCCCGGTCGCCATGCCGCCGATCAGCGCCAGCAGACACACCGGCAGGAAGTACCAGCCGGGCGAGATCGCCAGCAGTCCGCCCACGAAGTCGGGCGCCGCCGGATCGACGTACTCGGGGACCTTCGCGGCGATGATGCTCGCGGTCGCCAGCCCGAAGACGAACGGCAGCAGCGTCGCGATCTGCGACAGGAACGCCGCTCCTATCACCCTGCGGCGCGGGGTGGCCGCCGGGATGTAGCGCGACCAGTCACCGAGGAACGCCCCGAACGAGACGGGGTTGGACAGCACGATGAGGGCCGCGCCGATGAACGACGGCCAGAACAGCGATCGGGTCGCCGCGTCCGCGGAGTCCGTGAACACGCCCGCGTACGACGGGTCGAAGTCACCGGCGAAGGCGATCGCGCCGAGCAGGAACAGCACGCTCGCCGAAGGCACCGCGATCTTGTTGACGAACAGCATGAAACGGAAGCCGTACACGCACACCGCGAGAACCAGCCCCGCGAACAGGGCGTACGCCACGACGTACGACAGGTTGCCGCGCGAGAGGCCGAAGAGCCGGTGCGCGCCGCCGACCAGGGCGTCCCCGGAACTCCACACGGATATCGAGAAGAACGCGACCGCCGTCAGCAGGGACAGGAACGAGCCGACCACGCGGCCGTGCACACCGAGGTGCGCGGAGGAGGAGACGGCGTTGTTGGTGCCGTTGACCGGTCCGAACACGGCCATGGGGCACAGGATCAGCGCGCCCGCGACGACTCCGAGCAGAGTGGCCGCGAGGCCCTGCCAGAAGGAGAGGCCGAACAGGATGGGGAAGGCGCCCAGGACGCAGGTGGAGAAGGTGTTGGCGCCGCCGAAGGCAAGGCGGAACAGGTCCAGCGGGCTCGCCGTGCGCTCGGCGTCGGGAATGCGGTCGACGCCGTGGGACTCGACCTCCGTCAAGGAGGGCGCGGGGGAGGGGAGTTCGGGCTGAGGGGACACGGGGGCTCCAGCGGGGGCGGGGCGGTGGAGCGCGTTGTGGCGCGGCTTGGATGACGGCCGGCGCCTGCCGCTGGGGTGTGCGGGCAGCGCGGATGCCGTCCTGGCGGGATCAGCAGACCGTACGGCCGTGCCGAAGATCCGCACCAGAGGACGGTTCATCCATGTTCACTGCCGTGACTGGACGATTCCTCCCTCACTCGGTGCCCGGGGACGTGTCCGAGGGCGCGTCCTCGGCTTCGGTGTCCGGTCCCTGTGCCCGCACCCGGTGCACGTTCTCCAGGGACTCGCGCAGCTCGGCGAGCCAGTCGTCGGTGTGCCGCTGGACCAGCCGTACGCACCAGGCGAGAGCCTCGCTGCGGCTGCGGGCGACGCCACCGGCGATCAGGGTGTCCAGGACCTCGCGCTCGGGCTGCCGAAGCCGGGTCATGACGGGCGCGGCGACATGCGTGAACAGGGCGCGTTCGGCGCCGCAGTCCACTCCCCACGACACCTTCCTGTCGAACCGGCGCTCCGCCTCCCGGGCCACCTCGATCCGGGCCTCCCGGGTGCGCTCGCGGAACTCCTGGATCCGGCCCTCCACGGCCGCCTCCCGCTCGGTGGCCGAGACGCCCTCGGCCAGGTGGGGTTCGGGGATGCGGCCGATCACCGTGATCTCCTCCCGGTCGACCGTGACCTCGGTCAGCTCCTCGAAGAGGTCGTCCGGCAGGCGGCCGGCGAACCAGCCGCGCAGCTTCTTTCGTTGCTCGTTAGTAATCATGTAATCAGAATTACTCCAGCCCGAGGCGAATGCAAGGGCATGGCGGACGTGTCAGCCGAGGGCTCAACCGGAATGTTTCAGGCCTATTAATCAACGTGCGGAAACACGCCACTCGGCGGGTTGGAACGATCAAGAGGCGCCAAGTTTCGGCGTTGGAACGTTCGAACTCCGTTACTTCACGCCACTGATTCAATACGCAAGGTTACTGAAACCCGTGGTGTCGATGTGAGTTTCGGAGCAGGACTCGGCAGACTCCCGCTCGTCGTTCCGGCACCGATCGCGCCGGACGACATCACCCTCGAATCAAGCGGAAGGATGCACACAATGCGGAACACCGCGCGCTGGGCAGCAACCCTCGCTCTGACGGCCACCGCCGTCTGCGGAACGGTCACCGGATCCGCCCAGGCCGCCCCGGACGCCGCCCCTCGCTCGCTCTACGCCCCCTCGGCCCTGGTGCTCACCGTGGCTCATGGCGACAGCGCCACCATGTCCTCCCCGGCACGCGCCGTCACACTCAGCTGCGCACCGACGCCCTCGGGCACCCATCCCGCCCCCGGCGCGGCCTGCGCCGAACTGCGAGGGGCCAATGGCGACTTCGACGCCCTCAGAGGCAGGGACGGTGTGCTGTGTACCAAGCAGTACGATCCCGTGATCGTCACGGTCGACGGGGTCTGGCAGGGGCAACGCGTCTCCTATGAGCGCATCTTCGGCAACGAGTGCGTGAAGAGCACCTACGGGGTCAGTCTCTTCGCGTTCTGAGAGACCGGGATCGCACGGTTCCGTGCAGTTCGGCGGTGGCTCGCGGATGGGGAGTGTGAGCCCTGCCGAGGAGACCCTGCGATCTCGCATCGGGGGTCGGTCGGGCGGAGTGGGGCCGCCCGGCCGGCACCTCGGTCCACCGAGGCGTCACCCGTCCTCCCCGGGGATTCCGGGGAGGAGGGGGAAGCGCCCCAGCAGTCCCGCCCCGAGCAGCAGCCGTCGGATCCGTGGCGCGTCCGACACGACCCGTAGCCGGCCGCCGTGTTCCCTGGCCCGGCTCTCGGCCCGGCACAGGGCGCGCAGCCCCGAGCAGTCGAAGAAGGCCGCCCGCCGCAGATCGACCAGCACGTCCGCCTCCGGCCTCAGTGCCGCCGCGTTCAGATGTTCGGCGAGGAACACCTCCGTCGCCAGGTCGATCTCGCCCGTGACCTCGACCACCGTGAACGCGCCGGATATGCGGGTGCGGGCGTGGTCGTTCGCCGGGGGTGTCGCGGACCGGGAGAGGTTCGCGGCCAGTTCCTCGGTCGGATGGGGGGCGCGGTCGTCGGCGTCCGGCGTCATGTCCGCTCCACCTCGGCAGGGGCGCATTTGATCCGGGTTGATACCCGAAGGCGAGGCCAAGCATCCCTGCGGCGCCGCGCGCAAGATCTAGTTCACTCGACCTGGTGAATTTCACCCATAGGGCTTGACGCTACGGCTGAGCGGTCGTTCCACGGTCGCCCTCGGACTCCTCCTGGGCCTTCGTGTTCGGAGTGATCGCCTCGCCGGACTCGCCCTGGTGGCGCCGCTGCTCGGCGGAGTCCGTGGCCCGCCGTTCGGCGTCGGTGATCTCCTTCGAGCGCCGTGTCGGGGCGCTCCTCGTCCTGCTCCTTGTCGTCGGACACGGCGAGCTCCTTTCGTCGTGCGGGTGGCCGCCTGTATGTCGTCGCGTGTACCTGCATGGGTGCAGGGCAAACGACTGACGCCCCTGACCATGGCCTATTCCTTGACGGGAATATAACCGTCGAGGCATATTGGAGTCATGTCCGACGACGCCCCCCTCTGGAGCGCCCTCGCCGACCCCCATCGGCGGGCCATCGTCGCGCTGCTCGTGGAGCGGCCGAGGTCCGTCGGGGAGATCGTGGAGGAGTGCGGGCTGAGTCAGCCGAGCACCTCCAAGCATCTGAAGGTGCTGCGCGAGGCCGGTCTGGTGCGGGTGCGGCAGGACGCGCAGCGACGCGTCTACGCCCTCGATCCCGCCCCGATGGCCGCGCTCGACGCCTGGCTGGCTCCCTACCGCGCACTGTGGAACCGGAGCCTGGACGCCCTGGGCCGGCGCCTCGACGAGACGTCGCGGGAGACGCCGAAGGACATCCCGAACGACCCCGAGGGACCCACCACGAAGGACTGATCCACCATGAACGCCGATCTCACCGGCACCTATCTGACCCTCGACGACGGTCGCCCGGCCGTCCGCTTCAGCCGTACCTACGACCACCCCGTCGAGCGGGTCTGGCAGTTCGTGACCGACGTCGACGAACTGGCCCACTGGTTCCCCTCCCGCGCCGAGATCGAGTTGCGCCCCGGCGGCACGATCAAGTTCGGCGGCGACCCGAACATGGCGGACTCCACCGGCCGGGTCATCGCCGTCGACGAGCCCCGGCACCTGTCCTTCGAATGGGGCGGCGACGAACTGCACTTCGACCTGGAGACCCTGGACGACGGCCGTACCCGTTTCACGCTCACCAACGTCCTCGTCGCCGAGAACACCGCCGCCCGCAACGGCGCCGGCTGGGAGGTCTGCCTGACCGCCCTGGACGCACACGCGCGCGGGGGACGGTTCGAGGGACCGCACGCCGGAGCCGAGGCACCCTGGAAGGGGATCTACGACGGCTATGTCGCCGCCGGCTTCCCCGCCGGCGCCCCCGTGCCGGGCGTGGACGCCTGACGGCTCAGGCCAGCTGGCGTCGCACCAGCTCGTGCAGCCGCCCGTGCACATCCGCGAGGAGCTGCGCGGGCGGGCCCTGCTGGGCCACCTTGCCGTCCTCCATCACGATGACGCGGTCGGCGTCCAGCACCGTGGACAGGCGGTGCGCGATGACGACTCGGGTGGCGTTGAGGGCCCTGGTGCTCTCGATGACCACGCGCTGGGTCTCGTTGTCGAGGGCGCTGGTCGCCTCGTCGAAGAACAGGATGCGCGGCCGGCGGATCAGCGCCTGGGCGATCATCAGACGCTGGCGCTGTCCGCCGGAGACCGCGCCACTGCCCGAGACGATGGTGTGCAGTCCCATCGGCATCCGCTTGATGTCCTCGGCGAGGCCCGCCATCTCGGCCGCCGCCATGACCTCCTCCGGCGTGTACGGCTCGGTCCCGCAGATGACGTCCATGATCGACCCGGTGAACGGCTGGGCGTGCTGGAGCACGACCCCGCACTGCCGGCGCACGGCCGACTGGTCGAGCGCCGCCAGATCCTGGCCGTCGTACAGCACGCTGCCCGACACCGGTTTGTCGAAGCCGATCAGCAGCCGCAGCAGGGTCGACTTGCCGCAGCCGCTCGGCCCGACGATCGCCACGAACTCGCCCGGACGGATGTCGAAGGACACGTCGTCGAGGACCAGCGGGCCGTCGTCGGAGTACCGGAAGGACAGCCGGCGTGCCTCCATGGCCCCGGTCAGCGGACCGGGCCGGGTGCTCGCCGTGCGCACCTCCGGCGTGGCCTCCAGCACCGGCTTGATCTCCTCGAACAGCGGCAGCGCGGCCACCGCCGACACGAACGAGCCGGTCAGCTGGGTGACCGAGGTCAGCAGCATCGTCACCGAGGTGTTGAAGGTGAGGAAGGCCGCCGCCGACATCGACCCGCGTGCCGGTCCGGCGAGCAGCATGAACATCAGCAGCGTGCACAGCGGCAGATACACCGCGCCCATCACGGTGGTGAGGTTCTTGATCCGCCCCACCTTCTGCTGGAGCTCACGGCTGCGCGCGAACTGGGAGGCCCAGGCGGCGTAGGCGTAGTTCTCCGCCGCCGCGACCCGCAGCTTCGGCAGCCCGCGCAGGGTCTGGAACGCCTGGTTGTTCAGCTTGTTGCCGAGCACCACCAGCCGCCGCTGCCAGCGCACCTGCCAGAGCCCGAGCCCCAGGAACACGGCGGCGATGACGACGAGCATGCCGATCGCCGCCAGCGCCATCGGCACGCTGTACCAGAACAGTAGCGCCAGGTTCATCGCGCCGACCGTCACCGACGACGCGACGACCGGCCCCACGCCCGCCATCAGCCGGCGGATCGCGCTGATGCCCATGGCCTGGCTCGCCAGCTCGCCGGTCGAGCGCTCGGTGAAGAACTTCGTCGGCAGCCGCAGCAGCCGGTCCCACAGGGCCGGTTGGAGCGTCGCCTCGATCCGGCCCTCCAGGCGCAGGATCGTCAGGTTCTGCAACAGCATGAACGCGGCGGCCACGACACTGCTGATCATCACGGCCAGACAGAACTGCACGATCAGTCCGGTCTGCGCCTTCGGCACGAACTCGCCCAGCACCTTGCCGGTCGCGATCGGCACCAGCGCACCGATCGCGACGGTCACCAGACCACTGACCAGGAGGTTGGCGAGGTCGCCCCCGGTGCCCTGCATGCTGAACCGCAGCAACCGCACCGGGCTCAACGCGCGGTCGGGCAGCGGACGGTAGAACATCACCCCACGCGGCTCGAACTCCTCCGCGTTGGCCTTCTCGATCGGCGTCTCACGACCGGTCGCCGGATGGACGGCGACATAGCCGCCGCGCCGCCACAGCAGCGCCACCGGCGCGCCCGACAGTGCCCGATGGCCCACCAGCGGGCCGATGTTGTCCCGCCACCACCGTCCGTCGAGGCGTACGGCCCGGGCGCGCACCCGTGAGGCGATGGCCACCCGCTCCACCGGGTCGAGCCGGTCGCTCTCGGTACCGCCCTGCGCCGGCTCGGCCAGCGTGATCCCGGCCGCCTCGGCGACCAGCTTGCAGGCCGCGAAGGTGGCGTCGGCGTCGGCGGCCGTGGTGCGCTTGTCGCCGCGCTTGCCGATGGACGCCAACAGCGTCCGGTCCGCCTGCGCCCGCACCGCCTCGCCCGCTTTGATGCCCGCCGCGGTACGCGTCTCGTGTGTGCGCTCCAGCTGCTCGATCCAGCGGTCCAGCGTGGTCAGCAGGCGGTACTGCTGGTCGACCATGGACTGCCAGACCGCCGGGTCCATCAGCAGATCGGCGGCGGCCTCCGCGCCGTACAGCGAGCCGTACTGCACGCTGCCCGGCGGCACCTGCATCCAGAAGACGTCGTCGTCGGTGATCTCCGCGGCCCGCTCGTTCGCCATCGGCGCCTGGAACAGGATGGACAGGCTCCGGCCGACACCGAGCGCGAGCGCGTACTCCAGCGGGCTCGTCGTCGGCGGGATGTACTGCGGGTTGCCGTACTCGTCGTACGACCACGTCTGGGTGTTCGCGGGCTGGTACAGCTCGCGCAGCCCGATGCGGTGCACGACGCAGTCCCTGAGCGGCCGGGCGACCAGCGTGTGCTGGGGCCCGGCGACCGGGCCGAGCAGCAGCGAGCCCGCCTCCAGCCGGCCCAGATGGTGCCAGTGGCCCTGCTGCCCGGCGTCGACCGCGAACAGGTCCACGGCGCCGGACGCCACCAGCCACAGCACCTGCGGGCCTTCGAGGTCCAGGCGGTTGAGGCCGGCGCAGTCGACGCGGGTGCCCATCTGGCCGAGCGCGTCGAGGACGAGGTCACCCTCGTGGACGGAGGTCATCTCACCGCTCCTTGACCAGTGCCGCGTACGCCCCGCCGCGCGCGACGAGGTCCTCGTGCCGTCCGCGTTCCACGATCGTGCCGTGCTGGAGTACGACGATCTCGTCGCTGTCGCGCACGGTGCTGAGCCGGTGCGCGATCACCACACAGGCACAGCCGCGCTTGCGCAGGTTGTCCATCACGACCTGCTCGGTCTCCGCGTCCAGCGCGCTGGTGACCTCGTCGAGGACCAGGATGCTCGGGCGGCGCACCAGCGCCCGCGCGATCTCCAGGCGCTGACGCTGACCGCCGGAGAAGTTGCGGCCGTCCTGCTCGACCTTGCTCTGGATGCCGCCGGGGCGGCGCATCACCACGTCGTACAGCGCCGCGTCGCGCAGCGCGTCCACCACGGCGTCGTCCGGGATCGACGGGTCCCACAGCGCCACGTTGTCGCGGACGGTGCCCTCGAACAGGAACACCTCCTGGTCGACGAAGGAGACGGAGGCCGCGAGGGCGCCGCGCGGGATGTCCTCGATGCGCTGGTCGTCGATGCGGATGACGCCCTCCCAGGGGGCGTACAGGCCCGAGATCAGCCGGGAGACCGTCGACTTGCCGCTGCCGGAGCCACCGACCAGGGCCACCTGCTGGCCGGGGCCGACCGTGAGGTCGAAGCCGGTGAGCAGCGGCTTGTCCAGCGGGCTGTAGCCGAAGGTGATGTTCTGAAGCTCCACATGGCCGTGCAGCCGGCGCGTCGACTCGCCGGAGCCGGGACGGCCGTACAGCGGATCCGCCTCGAAGTTCTCGACGTCCTTCAGCCGGGCCACGTCGGCGGCGAAGTCCTGGATGCGGCCCGCGACTCCGTTGAGCCGGGTGATCGGGGCCGTGAACCGGGTGACCAGGGCCTGGAAGGCGACCAGCAGGCCGACGGATATGCCGCCCTCGACCGCGCGCATGCCGCCGATCCAGAGGATGAGCGCGCTGTTGAGCGTGGCGAGCGTGGGTGCGACCACGCCGAGCCAGGCGCTCGGCACGCCGAGCCGCTGCTGTTCCTCCAGCGTGGTGGCGTGCTGTCCGGCCCATTTGCGGAAGTAGCCGTCCTCCCCGCCGGTCGCCTTCATCGTCTCGATCAGCTGAAGACCGGTGTAGGCGGTGTTGGTGAGGCGGGCGCTGTCCGCGCGCAGCTTCGCGGTACGGGTGGCGCGCAGGCGGATGACGACGCGCATGGCGACCACGTTCAGCAGGGCGACGCCGATGCCGACGAAGGTGAGCTGGGGGTCGTAGGTGTAGAGGAGGATCGCGTACAGGACGACCACCACCGCGTCCACGCCCGCAGCCGCGAGATCGCGGGCCAGGGTCTCCGACACCGCGTCGTTCGACTGGAGGCGCTGCACCAGGTCGGCCGGGCTGCGCTGGGAGAAGAACGTCACCGGCAGCCGCAGCAGATGGCGCAGGAAGCGGGCGCTGGACAGGGTCGAGGAGATGATGCGGCCGCGCAGCAGGTTCGTCTGTTGCAGCCACGTCAGCACGAGGGTGAGGGCGACGCAGGTGCCCATCGAGGCGAACAGCACGCCCAGCAGGGAGGTCTGGCCGCCGATGAGGAACATGTCGATGTAGGTGCGGCTCAGGGCGGGGACCGCCGCGCCGACCACGACCAGGAGCAGGCTCGCCAGGACGGCGGCGGGCATCGTGCCGGCGGTGCCGCGCAGACGGGCCGGCATCGCGCCCAGTACGCCCGGTTTGCGCCCGCCTCGGGAGAAGTCCTCGCCGGGCTCCATCACCAGGACGACGCCGGTGAAGCTGCCGTCGAAGTCCTCCATCGGCACGAAACGGCGGCCCTTGGCGGGGTCGTTGATGTACACGCCCCGGCGGCCGAAGCGGCGGCCCATGCCGTCGTAGACGACGTAGTGGTTGAACTCCCAGAACAGGATGGCCGGCGTCTTCACCTCGGCGAGGGCCGCCGTGTCCATCTGCATGCCCTTGGCCGTCAGGCCGTAACTGCGGGCCGCCTTCAGCAGGTTGCTGGCGCGCGAGCCGTCCCGGGAGACACCGCACGCGATGCGCAGCTCCTCCAGCGGGACATGGCGGCCGTAGTGGCCGAGCACCATGGCCAGGGAGGCGGCGCCGCACTCCACGGCCTCCATCTGGAGCACGGTGGGTGTGCGGACGGTCTTCGCCCTGCCCTTGGGCACGGGACGCTTCGGCGGGGCGGCGCGGCGCCGGCCGCGGGTGTCCTGCGCGGCGCTCACGGCAGCAGCCAGTCGACGGGACGCTGGTCGGCCAGCCGGATCGAGGCGTCGGCCATGGTCATGGAGGTGAGGGAGAACGGCGGCCCGTCGGCGGACGACCACTTGTAGCCGCTCTCGGTGCTCTTCTTCCGGTCCAGCCGTACCAGTACGGCCACCGGGCGGCCGTCCTTGGTGAACTGCTCGCCCAGCTGGTTGTCGCCGAGGAACGCGGCGATCTGCTGGGCCGACTGCGCCGAGCGGTCCACCGACTTCACATGGCCGCGCAGCACGCCGTACTCCTGGGTGGGCACCGACTGCACGGTGAGGTCCACGGCCGCGTCCTCGGGGATGGAGGCCGCGTTCTCGGCGGGGACGTACACCGTGGCGTAGAGGGGGTCCTTCGTGCGGGCGACCTTCTCGACGGCGGCGACGTTCGCTCCGGTGGCGATGATCTGCCCGATGGTCGCGGCGAGCGCGGTGACCCGGCCGGCGGCGACCGTGCGCACGACCGTCTCGCCCTTGGCGGTGCGGACCTTCAGCACGGGGGAGTCGGCCGGCAGCTGCTGCCCCTGCTTCACGAGGACGGCGGTGACCTGTCCGGCCACCGGGCTCTGGAGGATGTAGCTGCCCTGGCCGTGTGTGAGGACGGCGGGTGCGCCGACGGTGGAGGTGACCGAGCCGGTCACCGCCCAGACGGACGCGGCGGCCATGACGGCCACGGTCACGGAGAGGACCAGCCAGCCCTGAGGGCGGGCGAAGCGCACCGGAAGATCGAGCTCCTCCGGTGACTGGAGCTTGGCGAGGGCCTGTTGGCGGAACTGCACGGAACTTTCCCTCACCTGCTGATGAGTGGAGACCGGCGCGCGTGGGCCGGTCGTGCTGCTGGGCGGCGCCGGATCGTTTTCCGGCACCCGAAGAGCCCCGGAGCCGGGGAAAGGCTCCGGGACTCAGCGGTTACAAAGGCGCGATCAGAGACCGGCGACCAGGTTCGTGACCGGGGCGGTGTTCAGGCCGGTGACACCCTCCACGGTGCCGACGACCGTGTCGACCAGGCCGGAAACCGGGGCAATGCCGTTGACAGCGTCGAGGGCACCGTTCACGGCGTTGACCTGAAGGCCACCGGAGACGTTGTCGAGCTCGGCGTCGGAGATCTCGACGGTCGCAACCTGGGGGGTGGAGTTCATGATGGAACTTCCCTTCCTAATGGGTATTTCACAAGGGGGAGCGGCCCCCTCTGGGGACAGATGACGGCCGCGACCGCGGGCGTCCGGCGCCCGTCTCCGGGAACCGTTCGTTGCCCCCGCGGTGCGATGGATCAAAGCACGCGGCGGGTGCGGGCTTCCAATCAAACATCCGCCTCACCAGGGCACTTGGGTCCCACCGGCCGCGAACCGTGCAGATGCGCGCACGTCTCGTCGGCGACTTCTTCACATGCGTCACAGCATCGGCTCGGAAGGGTGGTTGCGTCGGCCCGCCGGTGCTCGGGCACGGGAGCGGCGAATCCGACACTCCCGTCCCAATGACGTAACCGGCGGTAGGGGGATGTGCAGAACCCACGGCCCCGGTGACTTCGTTGAGTATTGAATGTGCGGATTCGTTGAAGCTTGGATTCCGCTACGAGTTCACAACCGATCGTTACCGATCGGTAGCGGACCGTGTCAGCCCAGCAGGGCGTACACCGTGCTCGCCCGGGCCGCGATGTCTCCCGAACTCTCGTCGGTCATCGTGATGTCGGCGAACGCCATTCGGCGGCCCAGCTTGGTCACGACCGCTTCGATCAGGACATCCGAACCGATCACCGCGCGCTGGAACGACGTCGACTGCTGCACCGTCGTCATCGGCCCGTACGCCCCGCGCGCGGCGGACACGGCGATCACGGTGGCGGTGTCGGCGGCGGCCATCAGCGCCTGCCCCGACAGTGCGCCGCCCTCCCGTGCCAGCTCCTGCGACCAGGGCATGCGCAGGATCGCGCGGTGATCCTCGACGGTCTCGACGGTCAGGCCCAGGCGGAGCACCCAGGGGGCGAAGTTGGCGGAGAGGATCTTGTCGGCTTCGGCGGTGGTCATCGTCATATGGGGGATTGTTCCCGCCGCCGGCCGCGCGGACGAGTTCCTTGGCTGGATAGGTGTCCCGAGTCGGTTGCCCGCAAACGGAATTGAACGCCCCACCCGGCTCGTGCGTACCCATGGCCAACCAGGCGCCCCGAACAGCTGCCGCTCACGGCGGCACAGACCCCGTCCCCCAGGAGGTCGAGAAGTTTGAGTCACAAGCGAATGCCGAAGCGCAAGGTCGCGATAGCAGCGGGCAGCGTGGTGGCGCTCGGAGCGGCCGCGATTCTGTTGCCGAACGCGAACGCGTCCCAGGACGGCGCGTCGGACGACACCGCGGCCCCCAAGACCCTGAAGGCGGAGGACGCCTCGGATCTCGCCTCGCAGCTCGCGGGCCTGCTCGGCGAGGCCTTCGCCGGCTCCTACTACGACGCCGACAGCAACCAGCTCGTCGTCAACGTCGTCCCCGGCGACAACAACAACGTGATCGTCCAGGCCAAGAAGGCCGGCGCGAAGGTCCGTGAGGTCGAGAACAGCCTCGACGAGCTCGCGTCCGGGGCGCAGACGCTGAAGTCCGAGGCGACCATCCCGGGCACGGCGTGGGCGGTCGACCCCAGAACGAACAAGATCCTCGTCACCGCCGACAGCACCGTCACCGGCGACAACTGGGACCAGCTGGAGTCGACCGTCGGCAGCCTCGGCTCGGGCATGGCGACCATCAAGAAGTCGGCAGGCACCTTCAAGACGTTCCTCTCCGGTGGCGACGCCATCTTCGCCGGCGGCTCACGCTGTTCCGCGGGCTTCAACGTCACCGCGGGCGACGGCACCCCCGCCTTCCTGACGGCCGGTCACTGCGGCGTCGCGGCGGAACAGTGGTCGGACGCCGAGGGCGGTCAGCCCATCGCCACCGTCGACCAGGCCACCTTCCCCGGCGACGGCGACTTCGCGCTGGTGAAGTACGACGACCCGGCGACCGAGGCCCCCAGCGAGGTCAACCTCGGCGACCAGACCGTCGCGATCAGCCAGGCCGCGGAGGCCGAGGTCGGCCTCCAGGTCTTCCGGATGGGCAGCACCACCGGCCTGAGCGACGGTCAGGTCCTCGGACTCGACGCGACCGTGAACTACCCGGAGGGCACCGTCACCGGGCTCATCCAGACCGATGTCTGCGCCGAGCCCGGCGACAGCGGCGGCTCCCTGTTCACCCAGGACGGGCTGGCGATCGGCCTGACTTCCGGCGGCAGCGGTGACTGCACGGTCGGCGGCGAGACCTTCTTCCAGCCGGTGACCACCGCCCTGGAAGCGGTCGGCGCGACCCTCGGCGACGCCGCGGGCGGCGGCGCGGGCGCCGGTGACGAGGCCGGTGCCGGCGAGGAAGCGGGCGCGGGCGAAGAAGCCGGCGCCGGTGAAGAAGCCGGCGCCGGTGAAGAGGCCGGCGCCGGTGAAGAGGCCGGGGCGGGCGAAGAGGCCGGCGCCGGTGAGGAAGCCGGTGCCGGTGAAGAGGTCGGCAACGGCAACGCCGACGGCACGGGCAACGGTCTCGGCGAGATCGTCGGCAACGGCGTCGGGAACTGACGCCCCGGTAGCCGACACCCGGGCGACCCCACACGGATCCTGGTGATCCGGCCCGGGTCCTCGGCCCGGACGTGAACGTGGTCCGGCCCTCCGGCGGGAGGGTCGGACCGCTGCGTGTCCGGGAGGGTGCGGGTACGCACGCATCCAACCCGAGGGGTTCCTCGGCCACAGCTTCGGCGAACTCACCGCACTGTGGGCCGCCGGAGCCCTCACCGACGAGGCGTTCTTCGCGCTGGCCCGGGCCCGCGGCAAGGCGATGGCGCCGCCTCAGGACCCCGGATTCGACGCCGGTGCGATGGCCGCGGTCGCCGCCTCCGAGGAGCGGGTGAGCGAACTGCTCGCCCAGCGCACCGACGTGGTGATCTGCAACCGCAACGCGCCGGAACAGATCGTCGTCGGCGGCCCCACCGAGGAGGTCGAGCGCCTCGTCGCCGAAGCCACCGCGGCCGGCCCGGTCCGCTGGGCATGCCCCGCACCCGGCACATCGGCCGCCGCCACGCGCGACCCCGCTCAGCCGCCGGCCCGCAACAACAGCACCGCCACATCGTCGACCCGCTCCCGCACCGACCCGCTGTACTCCACGAGCAGGTTCACCAGCTCGTCCAGGGGCCGCTCCCCGGCCTCCGTCAGCAGCCGTCCGAGATCGGCGAGCGCGTCCTCGATGTCGACGCCGGGGGATTCGACCAGCCCGTCGGTGTAGAGGACGAGCAGACAGCCGGGCGTGAGGTCGAACTCCGTCGTCGGATAGGTCGGGGAGCCGTCGATGCCGAGCAGTGGGCCACCGGCGAGGTCGAGCACCCGTACCCGCCCGTCCGGCCGCCTCAGCAGCGGTGGCGGATGCCCGGCCCGGGCCATCACCACCCGCCCGCGCTGCGGATCCAGGCGTAGATACAGACAGCTGGCGAACAGGTCGGAGCCGAGCTCGATCAGCAGCCGGTTGGTGCTGCGCATGACCTCCTCCGGCGCGTGACCCACGGTCGTGTACGCCCGTACGGCCGTGCGGATCTGCCCCATCAGCCCGGCCGCCGTGACGTTGTGGCCCTGCACATCCCCGATGACCGCCGCCGTCAGCCCCTCGTCGGTCGGCACCAGGTCGTAGAAGTCGCCGCCGATCTCCATGCCCCGGGTGGCGGGCAGATAGCAGGCCGCCGCCTCGATGCCGGTCAGCGTCGGCAAGGTGTGCGGGAGCAACGCGGCCTGAAGACCGTGCGCCAGCTGGTGCTTGGCGTCGTAGAGCTGAGCGCGCTCCAGCGCCTGCGCGATGAGCCCGCCCAGGCTGGTCAGGACCGCGCGCTCGTCCGCCGGGAAGGGATGCGGCTCGGCGTAGGCCAGCACACAGGTGCCGACCCCGGCCGGAGGCGATGAGCGGCAGATACGCCCAGGCCGCGAAGCCGTCGGGGGTCGCGTACCGCGCCGGGTACAGCCGCTCCAACTGCTGCTGCGACTCGAAGAAGGCGGGCACACCGGTGCTCAACGCGTGTGCGCCGGGGGTTCTTTCGGCCAGCGGCATGCCGTCGAACCGTTCGACGACATGCGGGTCGCGGTAGCCGCGGTGGCCGAGCACATGCAGCCTGCCCGACCGCGAACCCAGCACGACCAGCGCTTGGCTGCCGACGGCCGGCACGATCTCGTCCGCGACGAGCTGCACCACGTCCTGCACGCTCGCCGCCTCGGTCAGCGCCCCGGCCAGGCTCAGCACCTGCGAGATCGTCACCAGCCGGGACGGCGCGTCGCCGGGCTGCGGCCCCCGGCGGGCCATCTCCGCCACCGCGCGCGCCCTGCTGATGCGCACGCTCAGCCCGGTCGTGCTCGGATACATACGGAAGGACAGCCAGTCGCCCGGCGGGCGCAGCGCCACGAACGACGTGGCCTGCTGACTCAGCAGTGCCGCCCGGTAGCGGTCCTCGTACACGGGGTCGTTGAGCCAGGGCACCGACGCCCACAGCTGGTTGCCGAGCAGCCCGGCGACGGGGACGCCGATCAGCTCGGCCGCGGCGGGGTTGGCGTAGCTGACCCGGCCGTGCAGATCGAGCGAGCACAGCCCGTACGGCAGCCGCGCCGCCATGCGCGCCGCCTCCACCGTGCCGAACAGGCCGGAGGCCGGCCCGGCGAGCAGATCGGGCTCCGGCAGCGGCGGACGGCTCGCCTCGATCGCGCGCTCCAGGCGCACCGCGAGCCGTCTGGCGGCGGCCGTCAGATGCTCCCGGTCCCGCTCCGACAGCTCCGGAGGGTGCGAACCGGGCCAGGTCACGAAGATCGAGCCGTAGGCGGCGGTCCCGGTGGCCACGGGCAGCGCGGCCAGCGCGAACGGATACGGCAGCACGACCGCGATCCGCGGATACCGGGCCGCCATGTCCTCCTCGCCCCCGACCCAGACGAGCCGCCGCTCGCGCACCGCCTCGGCGACCGGGATCGGGGCGCTCAGCCCGACCCGCTCCCAGGGTGCCGCGAACGCCCTGGGCAGCCCCGCCATCACCGCCATCTCCAGCACCGGTTCGTCGGCCGACAGCAGGTACACCGCACCGGCGTGTGCCTGCACCTCGTCCATCATCGAGGCCAGCGCCAGCGACAGCAGAGGGCGGCCGACCCGATTCCTCGCGGCGGCCGGTGCCTGGAGGGACGTCTGCCCGTCGGACACGCCGACCACCTCCTCCGCGGAGCCGTGCGACGGTCCCAGGGCTCAAATCTCCCTCTTTCGGGCTCACCGCGCACGGCGAGCGGCCAGGAGACCGGCCGAGGGTCCCCGGTGCGCTCGCTCCCCGTCCGGGACAGCGTCGCCTTACCCCTCGACGGCACCCCCATGCCCCCACAATCGATGCGCGTCACGGCGTACGGGCGCCGCGCGTGCGCCCCCACGCACCCTGATGGCCGGATCTTCGCGCCCGTGGGCTGTCGCAAACGCCAACAATGGGGCACGCGCTCAAGACCATGAGAGAGATGAACGCGGCGAACGGCGGGCTGGAGGGGGGCAGCGGTGATCCGTGTCCTGGTGGTGCACGACGCGTGTCTGGTGCGATCGGTGCTTGCGGAGTGGCTGCGCAGAGAACCGGACCTGGGGGTGTACGACGCGCCTTGGCACAGCGCGCCCTCCCGGGTGCGCTCGGTGCGACCGGACGTCTGCGCGGCGGACCTGGAGAGTTCGGAGACGAACGGCGTACCGCCGCTCGGCGAGCTGCGGGTACGGGACGCGGGCATGAACCCGCCGCACCTTCTCGTGCTCGCGAGCGCGAAGCGGCCCTGGCTGCTCAAGCGTGCCCTGGAGGCGGGGGCGCTGGGTTACGTCGACAAGGAGGGCTCGCCGGACCGGCTGGTGCGCGCGATCCGCCGCGTCGCCGAGGGTGAACGTTTCGTCGACGACTCGCTGGGCTTCGGCTTCCTCAAGGCCGCCGAGATGCCGCTGACCCGACGGGAGCTCAGCGTGTTATCCCTCGCCGCGGGCGGAGCCTCCGTCGCGGAGATCGCGGGGAGCCTGCACCTGTCGAACGGGACCGTGCGCAACTACATGGCGTCCATCACCCGCAAGACCGGGGCCCGCAACCGCATCGACGCCATCCGGATCTCCCAGGGCGAGGGCTGGCTGTGACAGGTCGCGCGGTACGGCGGTCCAGGCGCCGACGAGTGCCCGGTAGCGCGGCGAGCACCGGACGAGCTCGTCGTGGGTGCCGTACGCCGTGTCCCGGCCGTCCATCATCAGCACCCGGTCGGCGCGGCGGGCCGAGCTGATGCGGTGGGCGACGACCACCAGGCTGCCGCCGGGCCGGGCCGCGAAGGCGCGCTCCGCGCGTTCCTCCGCCACCGCGTCGAGGTGGCAGGTCGCCTCGTCGAGCAGCGCGAGCGGGGCGTGCGACAGATAGGCCCGGGTCAGCGCGATCAACTGCCGCTGGCCCGCGGACAGCGCGGCGGGATCCACCCCTCCCCGCGGCCCGCCGAGTGATTCGAGCAGCGGCACCAGCCCGACCGCCTCGGCGGCCGCGAGCAACTCGGCCTCGGGGACGGGATCCGGTCGCAGGTGCGCGAGGTTCTCGGCGAGGCTGCCGGTGAACACGTACGCCTCCTGCGGAATGAGCACGCGCCGCCCGAGCGCCTCCGGCGTCGGCACCGCCTCCCCGCACACCCGGATCGTGCCACGCCCGGGCCGCAACAGGCCGGCGACCAGTGCGGTCAGCGTGGACTTGCCGATGCCGCTCGGGCCGACGACGGCCAGATGGGAGCCGGCGGGGAGGCTGAGGTCGAGATCGTCGATCACCGGGACCGAGGCCGGGCCGTAGGCGAAGGTGACGCGGGAGAGGGTGAGGGCGCAAGGCGCGGAGGGCGGCGGGGGCGGCTCGGTCTCCGAGCGCTCGGCATCGCGCGGCGCCGAGGTCACCGCATCGCTTCCGGCCTCCTCCGGCGCCAGTCGCCGCAGCACCACGGCCAGCCGTGAGCCGCTCGTGCCCAGGCCGTGGACGAGGTTGTGCAGCGCGGGCAGGAGGGACTGGGAGACATAGGTCAGGGCGCCGACCAGGGCGCCGGTCGTGACGCCCTGACGCAGCAGCCAGGGCGCGGAAGCGAGCAGCAGCACGATCGGCAGGTGTCCGCCGAGCGCGAGGGCGGCCACGCGTACGACGCCGAAGCGGGCGAGGGAACGGGCGGCCCGCGCCTCGGCGCCCGCCAGGCCGTCGACGTCGGCGGACATCCGCTCCTCCGCTCCGGTCGCCGTGATGTCCCGCAGCCCCGGGCAGACGGTGCCGAGCCGGTCGGCGAGGGCCTCGTCGGCGGTGAGGAACTCCTCCTGGCGGCGGGCCAGGGGGCGCAGCGTCGCCGCGAACAGGCCCACCCCGGCGGCCAGCGGAGGCAGGACGACGAGCAGCAGCAGCGGGGCGAGCGAGAACAGACCCACCAGCGCCCCGGCCGCGGTGAACACGAACGACCGTGACACCATCACCAGCCCGGCGAAGGTGTCCCGCGCGATCTCCACCTGCTGGGTGAGCCGGGACAGCGCACCCCGGTCCGCCTCGCGCACCCCGCGCCCGACCACTCGCCGCACGAGCCCGTCCCTCAGCGGCTCCACCAGCGCCGCGACCGCCGCGTACACACGAGCCGTGCCGAACGCGCCGACCACGACGCCGAGCCCCGCGACCGCCAGCCACACGAGCCCGGTCGCCGTACGGCCGTGCAGGAACCCGTCGTCCAGGGCGCGCGCCGGGGCGTACCCGATGAGGAAGCTCTGCCCGCTCTCCAGCACGGACCACAGGCCGAGCCGAACGAGAACCCGCCACCGCGCCACCAGGAAGCGCAACCCGCGCGCGTGGAGCCGGCCGGTCATGAGGACACCTCCTCGGTCACCGGCTCCGCGCCGAACGTCTCCCGGTACGCCGTGATCCCCCACAGCTCCTCGTGCCGCCCCACCGCTCGCACCCGGCCGCCGTCCAGCCAGGCCACCGCGTCGGCCCGCGCGGCCGTGACCGCCCGGTGGGCGATCAGCAGCCGGGTGGCCGACGAGCCGGCGTCGGCCAGGGCCTCGGCGATGCGGGCCTCCGTCACCGTGTCGAGGCTGGACAGGGCGTCGTCGAGGATCAGCAGCCGCCCGCTGTGCGCGAACGCCCGGGCGAGACCGAGGCGTTGGGACTCGCCGCCGGAGCGCGGGGCGTCGGTCAGGGAGGTGGCGTAGCCCTTCGGCAGCCGGGACACGAAGTCCTCGGCGCGGGCGGTGCGCGCGGCCTGCCGGACGAGCGCGGGGGAGGGGGCGGGCAGGGAGAGCCCGATCGCGTCCTCGACGGTCCGGCCCAGCAGGACGGGGCGTTCGAAGGCGTAGGCGACGGCGCGCCGCAGCTCGTCGTGGGTCAGCTCGCCCAGCGGCACCCCGTCGAGCAGGACCTCGCCGTCGTCCGGGTCGGCCAGCCGCCCGGCCAGCGCGGCGAGCAGCGACTTGCCCGTGCCGGAGCGGCCGACCAGCGCGAGGGTGGTCCCGCCGGGGACGACGAGGTCGACGCCGTCCAGCACGGTGTGTCCGCCGCGCCGGAAGCTCACCCCGCGCAGCTCCAGCCGGCCCGGGCCGGGCGGCAGCCGGCGTCCGCCATAGGCCGGGGCGGGCTCGGTGACCACCTCGCCGAGGCGTCCGGCCGCCGCCCGGGCGCGGGCCACACCGGCGAGCTGGGCGACGAGCATGCCGACGCCGGTCGCCAGCACCGCGTAGCGGGAGGCGGCGAGCACCTCGCCGACGGTCAGCCGGTGCCGGGCGAGCAGGACCCCGGCCACGGCGACCACGCCGAGCTGGAGGAGCGGGGCCACGGCGATCGCGCGGGCGGCGGCCCGGCCCTGCACCCGCCACATGAGGTGCCCGGCGCGGGAGAGTTCGGGCAGCGGGCGCAGGATCCGTGCCGTCTCCCGGTCGGCCGTGCCCGCCGCCGCGATGGTGCGGTGACCGTCGACGGCCTCGGCGAGAGCGGCGGCGATCCGCCCCTGTTCCTGCTGGTAGCGCGTCGCACAGCGGGAGGTGTCGCGGGCGAAGGCCCGCAGCAGCAGCGCCAGCACCGGAGCCCCGGCCAGGAACACGGCGGCGAGCCACGGGTCGATCAGCGCGAGGGCGACGATGCCCCCGACCGGTCCGGCGAACGCGGCGACCAGCGCGGCACGGGCGGCGGGAGCGGTGCCCGCCTGCGCGGCGTTGCCGACGAGCCGTGCCACCAGGTCGCCGGACCCGAAGCGGGCGGTGGCCCGTGGGCCCACGGCGAGCACATGCCGGGTCAGCCGGCCGCGCAGCCAGGCGGTGGTCCGGGCGTCCACCGTGCCGACCAGGACGCTCTGGCACGCGTCCAACAGGGCGAGCGACAGCACGAGTCCGGCGCAGTACAGCACCCAGCGCGTCGCGGGGGCGCCGGTCAGTAGAAGGTCCAGCGTGCGGCCGAGCGCCAGGGGCAGCAGCAGCCCGGCGCCGGTCGCGGCCGTGCTCACCAGGCACAGGGCCGCCGTACGGGCCGCGCTGTGCCGGGTCGCAGAGCGCAGCAGTGCCCGGGCCGGGGCGTCGGCAGGAGTCGTCATACGGCTGCGGCCTCGCTCCCTGGTCCGGGCGAGAGCCCCGGGCGGCCCTTCCCGTGAGGGAGGGGAACCGCCCGGGGCCGCGACTGCACGATGTGCGTCAGAGGCAGAGCGTGATGCTGGCCTGGCTGGCGCAGAGCAGCAGGCTGGCCACGCTGCCGCCGCCGGTGAACTCCTCGGTCTCCATCGTCTGCAGGTCGAGCAGTGCCATGTCGTGTCCTCTTCTCTTTATGGGGACGGGGTTGTGTCACGACTCCGTCAGGTTGCGGAGCCGCGTTCGTGGTGCCGCCGTGGCGGCGGCAGGAAGGGCAGGTGGGCCGGGGCCGCGCCCTCGGTGTCGGCGCCGAGCGCCGCCTGGAGGGCGAGCAGGCACCCGGCCGTTCCGGTGCCCAGGTCCATGGAGAGCCGCATCATCTGGTGTCCGGGGAAGGCCAGTTGGCCCTGGTAGGGCATCGCGTACCAGCCGAGCCCGGCGATCTGCGCGGCGAGCCGGTCGGCGCCGGCGCCCGGCGCGGTCGTGCGGCTGAGATGGAGGATCATCCCGGCGCGTCCCTGGAACAGGCCGGGCTGTGCGTAGAAGCGTGAGGTGGCGGCCGTGATGATGCCGGCACGGGCGCGGTCGTGAGCACCGGGGTCGGCATCGGCATCGGCGATGTCCCGCTCCGGTGGGAGGGTCCCCTCGCACGAGTGGGCCAGGTAGTCGTCCAGGACCATCCCCACGCCCACGCTGCCGTCACCGAGGTACGGCATGGTCCGCCAGCCCTCGTCGACCTCCAGCGAGCCGCCCTTCTGCTCGACGCAGCAGGCCAGGTCCCGGCGCAATGCCTCACCGGCCGCGTCCAGCAGCCGCCGGTCGCCGGTCCGTTCGTAGCGCCGCAGCAGGAACAGGGCCGGGCCGCTCGCGCCCCGCATCAGCCCGGCGCGCGGCCGGGGGCCTTCCGGGGCCGGTTCGGCCAGCCGCCGCACCAGGATCTCCGTGGCCTGCGCCGCCCGCTCATGGAGCTCCGGTTCGCCGGTGGCGTGTGCCAGCCCGTCCAGGACGAGCCCCAGCCCGGCCAGCCCGCCGCGCAGGTCGGAGGACAGGCGCTGCCATCTCTCGCACAGGACCGTGTCGATCAGGTCCAGGGCCCGCTGCCGGTGCCCGAGCAGGTCGAGGACGTGGGCCACGCCCGCGAGACCGTCGTACAGGCCGAGCGGGGTGCCCACCGGGGGCGGATCGGTGCGCTCCAGCAGCCAGCGCTCGCCCTCGTCGTAGCGTTCGGCGCCGGTCGCGGCCAGGGCGTACAGCACGCCCGCCGCGCCATGGGCCAGGCCCAGTCCGCCGCCGTCCGAGAACTGGGCGACGTCGCCGGGGAAGAGCCGGTCCTCGCGCTCCGGAGTGGCCGAGGCGAGCAGCGCCTTGACCATGGAGTCACGGCTGTAGGGCCAGTCGCCGGGCTCCACGAACGACGCCGCGGTCGGACGGGAGAGGGACGGCGACGGCGAGACGGGGTCCCGTACGTCCCGGGTGATCTCGGCGACCGCCTCGTCCAGGAACCGCCGCGGCACGTCCGGGAACTGACCCGCGATCACCTCCGCCAGGTGCGCGGCCTTGTCGCGGTCCACCACGAACAGCGTGGTCACCGGCAGGAACATCGCCAGCCGCAGACAGGCCAGCGCATAGCGGTCGACGTCCACGCCCCGGCGGTCGGGCGGGGCCAGGAAACCCGGGTGCGCGACGACCTGGCGGCCCTGCTCCTCGACCGGGGCCGCCGCCTCGAAGTCGAGCAGGGACACCGACTCCTCGTCGGGCGCGACCATGATGTTGAACACGTGCAGGTCGTTGAAGACGATCCCGCGCTCGTGCACGGCCTCCACGGCACGCTCGACCGCACCGTGGATGCGCAGCGCCCAGGCCGTGTAGTGGGCCACCGCACTCGGATCGGGGTCCGGGCCGATCAGCGGATGCCGTTCCGCGAAGAAGGAGTTGAGGGTGCGCCCCGGCACGAAGTCCATGACCAGGAAGCGGTGGTCGCCCAGCAGGAACCAGTCGCGCACCTCGGGCACCACCCCGGTGCCCGCGAGCCGCTCCAGCGCGGATCTCTCCCGCTCCAGCCGGGCCACGGCGTCCGCCCCGTCGGCGGCCAGCCCCGCGTGCGGCCGGCCCTCCTTCAGGACGACCTTGCGTCCGTCCCGGGTGTCGGTGCCCGCGTACACGCCGCCGCCGTTGGAGAAGTGCAGCGCCTTCTCGATGCGGTACGGCAACTCGCCCACCGTCGTGGTGTTGCGGGCCGCCAGATGCGGTTCGAGGAAGGACGGCAGTGTCACCCACTCCGGCACCTGGAAGGACGGCGCCCGCCGGTCCGGCACCAGCAGCCCGGCGCCGTCGCGCACGGCCGGCACCAGCGAACCGCGCTCGTCGACGACGAAGAGCCGCGCGAAGGCGCCGTAGCGGACGTACAGCGGGCCCTCGCCCCAGCGCAGGTCGGTCAGGATGTACGGCCCCTCGAAACCCTCCAGCAGCCGCCCCAACTCGCGCAGCACCGTGTGCAGTTGCTCCTCGTCGGCCGGGTAGACGGTGACGAACTTGCCGCTGGCGTCCCGGCCCGCGTACTTGGCGTTGCGCAGGTGCAGCAGATGCCGGCCGGGCACGAACTTGAAGGCGACGGCCCGCGGGACGCAGTAGTCCCACACGATCCGCGCGATCTGCTCCGCGTTCGCCAGGGTCGCCGAGACATGGATCTTCCAGCCCTGATCCCGGTCCGGCAGCGCGTTGCCGTCCGCGTCGAGCGGCGCCAGCGTCAGCCAGTCGCCGATCCGCGCAGCCCGCCAGCCCTCCGGGACCTCACGGCGCGCCGTCTCGAACAGGGGAGCGGGCCCCTGTCCGGCCGCGGACAGCCGGTCGGGCGTCTCGTAGAAGTGCCTGTCGGCCAGCGCGTACACCTCGTAGCGCTTGTCCATGCCTCGCGTCCCCCTCCGCCGGTGCGGCACCGAGCCTTCCAGTGGCCGGGCGGCCACGGACAGTCACGGCTGTCACGAGATCGCCGTGCGGAACGCATGGGTAAAGACATGTTCGGCGCCTTTCGAGCGTCCGACGCCCCTGGCCGCGACGTGGAATGGTCACGGGGGCTGCGCAGATGGCTCATTTGGCGCTGTAATGGCGGACGTGGTCAGTGAGGGCACCGCGGAACCCAGGACGCGGGGTCCGCGCGCCGAAGGAGCCCTGAGGGCGCTCTCCGTCGACCCGGACTCGCCCGAGCGGCTGCGGAGGGTCCTCGAACTGGCGCTGGTCTTCGGCGCGGCCTCTTTCGTCGCCGTGTACACGCCGAGCGAGGACGGCGAACTGCTCTGCCTCACCGAGTCCGTCGGTGTGCCCCGGACCCTCTACGGGCTGCGGGACGCCTACGCCCTGAGCGGGCGGTCCCCGATGGCCGACGCCCACCGCGAGCGCCGTGCCGTCTGGCTCGGACCACGCCAGCTCGCCGGGCGCGCCGAGTCCCGGCGGGCCCCCTCGGGAGACTTCTCCCTGGCCGCGCTGCCCGTCCACGGCGACGGCGGCGGCTGCCTGCTCGCGGCGAGCGAGAGAGCGGGCGGGTTCGACGCCGAGAACCGGGAAGCCCTGGAACTCGTCGCCGCGGCCGTCGCCCTGCCCGCCCCGCGCGCCCCCGTCGAAGGGGGCGAACTGCCGGCCGACGCCTTCAGCCTCGCCATGGACACCGGCCGCGTCGAGGTCGGCGACGAGATCCTCGCGCTGTTCGGCCTCGGCCCGCGGGAGTTCGACGGCAAGGTCGAGACCCTGCTGGGCCGCACCGTCCCCGAGGACCTGCCGTCGCTGATGTCCGTCGTCGAGGCCGACCACATGTCCATCGGCGACCGCGAACTGGAGTTCCGAGCCCTCCAGCGCACCGGCCCGCCCAAGTGGCTGCGGCTGCGCGGCCGTCTCGTGCCCGGCGGCGAGGGCCACCCCGCCCGCCTCGTCGGCACCGTCGCCGACGCCTCCACGCTGCGCCCCGAGATCACCGATGTGGCCCGCGTCCAGCGCCTCGCCGCCGCTCTCGCCACCGCCGGCACGGTCCGCGACGTCAGCCAGGCCGTCGTCACCGCCCTGCGCAAGCCGCTGCGCGCCGACCGCATCGCGCTCGCCGAACTGGAGCACGACCGGCTCGTCGTCACCGTCCTCGACCCGCCCGACCCCGAGTCCTGGCCGGAAGTGTGGCGCCTGGAGTGGCGTACCGAATGGCCGGACGCGCCGGTACGCGCCATGCCCACCCTGGCCGCCGCCCTGAGCGAGGGACGCGCCCACATCTGGCCCGCCGGCACCCCGCTGGAACCCGCCCTCGCCGACGTCGGCCCCGGCGGGCTGGCCGTGCTGCCGCTGCCCGCCGGGGACCGGGTGGCAGGCGCCTGTCTGATCGGCTGGGACGAGCCGCACGAGTTCGGCGCCGACGAGCGTGCCCTGCTCACCGCCTCCGCCGGCCTCGCCGGCCAGGCCCTGCTGCGGGCCCACGCCTTCGACGCCGAGCACGAACTCGTCGGCATGCTCCAGCGCCAGCTCCTGCCACGCAGACTGCCCCGGCTGCCCGGCGCGGAGGCCGTCGCCCGCTATCTGCCGACCACGGCCGGGCTGGAGGTCGGCGGTGACTGGTACGACGTGATACCGCTGCCCGACAACCACGTGGCCCTCGTCATCGGCGACGTCCAGGGCCACAGCGCCGCCGCCGCCACCCTCATGGGTCAGATGCGCACCGCGCTGCGGGCCTACGCCGCCGAGGGCCATCCGCCCGACGTGGTGGTCGACCACGCCAACCGCCTCCTCATGGACATGGAGACCGACCTCTTCGCCACCTGCTGCTACGTCGACGTCGACCTGGAGGAGGGCTCCGCCTGGTGCGTACGCGCCGGTCACCTCCCGCCGGTCCTGCGCCGGCCGGACGGCAGCACCCGGATAGCCGAGGCCGAGGGCGGGCCGCCGCTCGGCGTGCTGCGGCAGGTCGGCTTCCCGATGAGCCCCCTGCGGCTGGCCCCCGGCACCGTCGTCGCCCTCACCACCGACGGCCTCGTCGAATCCGCCGACTCCGACCTCGACACCGGGATGGACCGGTTCGCCCGGGAACTCGCCCGCTCCGACCCCGCCCACCTCGGCCTCGTGGCCGACGCGCTGCTGGTCGGCGCACGCCGCACCGACGACATCGCGCTGCTGCTGATGCGCTACGACGGCATGGCGGTGCGGCCGCTGCGGGAGCGCTGGACGGTGTGGCGGGTCCCGCAGGCGGCCGGCCACGCCCGCCGCTTCACCCGCCGCACCCTGCGCGCCTGGGGCGTGCCGCCGCGGGACCGGGACACGGTCCTGCTGGTCGTCTCCGAACTCGTCACCAACGCCCTCGTGCACACGGACGGCCGTGTGCGCCTCGACCTCACGCTCGTCAACCAGCGGATGCGCGTGGCGGTGGCCGACGCCTCGCCCCGCACCCCCGTCAGACCGACCAGAGTGAGCTGGGAGGCCACCGGCGGCCGGGGGATCCTCCTGGTCGAGGCCGTTTCGACGGCCTGGGGAAGCGTGCCGATCAGTGGCGGAAAACAGGTGTGGAGCGAGATCGCATTGGGCGACTGAGACGACATTCGGGTGAACGTCGGACGGCTCGCCGATGACGAACAAGCCAACCATGCACCGTCAAAGTGGCCGAATCGGGGCTAAGGTGAACCGATGAAGGCTCTCGTGCTGTCCGGCGGTGCCGGTACGCGCTTGAGGCCGATCACGCACACTTCGGCCAAACAGCTCGTGCCCGTGGCGAACAAAGCCGTGCTCTTCTACGGCCTGGAATCGATCGCGGCGGCCGGCATCACCGACGTCGGTGTGATCGTCGGTGACACCGCCCCGGAGATCCAGGACGCCGTCGGCGACGGATCCAAGTTCGGTCTCCAGATCACCTACATCCCCCAGGAACGCCCGCTGGGGCTCGCCCACGCCGTTCTCATCGCCCGGGACTACCTGGGCGACGACGACTTCGTGATGTACCTCGGCGACAACTTCATCGTGGGTGGCATCGCCGGCCTCGTCGACGAGTTCCGGCGCGGCCGCCCCGACGCCCAGATCCTGCTGACGCGGGTGCAGGACCCCCGCGCGTTCGGTGTCGCCGAACTCGACGACGCCGGCCAGGTCCTGGGCCTGGAGGAGAAACCGGAACACCCCAAGAGCGATCTCGCCCTCGTCGGGGTCTACCTCTTCACCCCGGTCATCCATGACGCGGTCCGCGCCATCACACCGTCCTGGCGCGGCGAGCTGGAGATCACCCACGCCATCCAGCACCTGATCGACTCCAGCGCCGACGTGCGCTGCACCGTCATCGAGGGCTACTGGAAGGACACCGGGAACGTCGCCGACATGCTGGAGGTGAACCGGACCGTCCTGGAGGGCCTCACCCGCCGTATCGACGGCGAGGTCGACGAGGCGTCTCAGACCGTGGGGCGGGTGATCGTCGAGGAGGGGGCGCGCGTCGTCAACTCGCGGATCGTCGGGCCCGCCGTGGTCGGCGCCGGCACCGTCGTCGAGGACTCCTACGTAGGCCCCTTCACGTCCATCGCGGAGAACTGCCGTATCACCGACAGCGAGTTGGAGTTCTCCATCGTGCTGCGGGACGCCACGATCCACGGGGCGGGCCGCATCGAGTCCTCGCTCATCGGCCGGCACGTCGAGGTCACCCCCGCGCCCAGCGTCCCCAGCGCCCACCGACTCGTCCTCGGAGACCACAGCAAGGTGCAGATCCACCCATGAACCTTCTCGTCACCGGCGCCGCCGGATTCATCGGCTCGACCTACGTCCGCACCCTGCTCGCCCGTGACGCGCCGGACGCACCCGACGCGCCACGCGTCACGGTGCTCGACAAGCTGACCTACGCCGGCACCCTCGACAACCTCCAACTCGACCATCCCCGGCTGGAGTTCGTGCGCGGCGACATCCGGGACGCCGAGCTGGTCGACAAGCTGATGGCCGAGGCCGACCAGATCGTGCACTTCGCCGCCGAGTCCCATGTGGACCGGTCGATCGAGGGCGCCGGCGACTTCGTCCTCACCAACGTCCTCGGCACCCAGACCCTGCTCGACGCGGCCCTGCGCTACGCCGTCGAACCCTTCGTGCACATCTCGACGGACGAGGTCTACGGCTCCGTCGAGACGGGTTCCGCCGGCGAGGAGGACCTCCTGCGGCCCAGCTCCCCGTACTCCGCGTCGAAGGCCTCCTCCGACCTGCTCGCCCTCGCCTACCACCGCACCCACGGCCTGGACGTCCGCGTCACCCGCTGCTCCAACAACTACGGCCCGCACCAGTTCCCCGAGAAGGTCATCCCGCTGTTCATCACCAACCTCCTCGACGGTGAGCGGGTCCCCCTCTACGGCGAGGGCCTCAACGTCCGCGACTGGCTGCACGTCGACGACCACTGCCACGGCGTCGAGCTCGTCCGCACCGAGGGCCGCCCCGGCGAGGTGTACAACATCGGCGGCGGCACCGAGCTGAGCAACAAGGACCTCACCGCGCTGCTGCTGACCGCCTGCGGCGCCGACTGGGACCGGGTGCGGCACGTCGAGGACCGCAAGGGGCACGACCTGCGCTACTCCGTCGACTGGAGCAAGGCCCGCACCGAACTCGGCTACCGGCCCCGCCACGACTTCGCCTCCGGCCTCGCCGCCACCGTCGACTGGTACCGCGACCACCGAGCCTGGTGGGAGCCCCTCAAACGCCGCGTGGGCGAGGAGCGCGGATGAGGTGGCTGGTCACCGGCGCGGGCGGCATGCTGGGCCGGGACGTCGTCGAGGAACTCCGCGCCCGCGACGAGCGGGTGACCGGCCTCGACCATGCCGCGCTCGACATCACCGACCCCCGCGCGGTCGACCGCGCCCTCGCCGACCAGCACCCCGAACTCGTCGTCAACTGCGCCGCCTACACGGCCGTCGACGACGCCGAGACGGACACGGAGAACGCCCTGCGCGTCAACGGCGACGGCCCGCGCCTGCTCGCCAAGGCCTGCGCCGCGTACGACGCCCGGCTCATCCACCTCTCCACCGACTACGTCTTCGCCGGCGACGCCCGGACTCCGTACGCGGAGGACGACCCCGCCGCCCCGCGCACGGCCTACGGCCGCACCAAACTGGCCGGTGAACAGGGCGTGGCGGACGAACTCCCGGCCGCGAGCACGGTGCTGCGCGCCGCCTGGCTCTACGGCGTCCACGGCCGCAGTTTCGTCCGAACGATGATCGAGCTGGAGGCCGGCCGCGACACCGTGGACGTCGTCCACGACCAGCGCGGCCAGCCCACCTGGAGCGCCGACGTCGCCGCGCTCATCGCCGAACTCGGCCCGCGCGTCGGCCGTGACGTGACCGGCGTGCTGCACGCCACCAACGCCGGCGAGGCCACCTGGTACGACCTGGCCCGCGAGGTGTTCCGGCTGCTCGGCGCCGACCCCGACCGGGTGCGCCCGGTCACCAGCGAGGCGTTCGCCCGGCCGGCGGCCCGCCCCGCGTACAGCGTCCTCGCGCACCGCCGCCGGCAGCGGCTCGGCCTCACACCCCCGCGCGACTGGCGCGCCGCCCTGAACGAAGCACTGCCCCGGATCCGCAAGGAGACCCTTCGTGAAACGCCATGAGTTCCTGCGGGAGCTGCACAAGGTCAGCGGCAACCGCAACTACCTGGAGATCGGCGTCAACGACGGCCGCAGCCTGCGGCTGTCCCGCGTCCCCACCATCGCCGTCGACCCCGCCTTCAAGGTCGTCACGGAGATCCGCTGCGACGTGCACCTGGTGAAGGCCACCAGCGACGACTTCTTCGCCCGCGACAACCCGCTCATCCACCTCAAGGGCGGCCGTCATCCCGTACGCAACCTGCGGCGCGGGCGCAGTCCGCTCGGGTACTGGCGCCGGACCGTCCTCGACCTGTCGTTCATCGACGGGATGCATCTGTTCGAGTACGCGCTGCGGGACTTCATGAACATCGAGCGGCACTCGGACTGGACGAGCGTGATCGTCTTCGACGACATGCTGCCCCGCAACGTCGACGAGGCGGCACGGGACCGGCACACCGGGGCGTGGACCGGCGACGTGTACAAGATCGCCGAGATCCTCGGGCGGTACCGGCCCGATCTGGTGACCGTCCTGGTCGACACCCAGCCCACCGGTCAGCTCGTCGTCTTCGGCGCGGACCCCCGCAGCACGGTGCTGCGGGATCGGTACGACGAGATCGTCGCCGAGTACGACGTGCCCGACCCGCAGAAGGTCCCGGAGGCGATCCTGGACCGGGCGGCCGCGGTGGCGCCGCAGGCGCTGCTCGGGGCGCGGTTCTGGCAGCCGCTCTCCCGGGCGCGCAGGCTGGGGATCGGGCGCTCGCGCGGGTGGGAGCCGTTGTGCAAGGCCCTCGAAGGGGTGACAGAGAGCAGGCTGTAGCGCCGCCTCCCTACGACTCGCGCAGCCGGCCGTAGTGCGTGGCGCAGTCCTCGTACGACGGCAGCAGCCCCGCCTCTCGCGCCTGCGCGAGCGACGGGGCCTGCGCGTCCTTGGGGGACAGCAGCGGGGGGATGTGCTCGGGCCAGGCGATGCCCAGCTCCGGGTCCAGGGGGTGCACACCGTGTTCCCGATCCGGGGCGTAGCCCGTCGAGCACAGGTAGACCACCGTGGCGTCGTCGGTGAGGGCCATGAAGGCATGGCCCAGGCCCTCCGCCAGGAACAGGGCGTGGTGGCTGTCGTCGTCCAGGCGCAGCGCCTCCCATCGGCCGAACGTGGGTGAGCCGACGCGGAGGTCGACCACCACGTCCAGCACGGCACCGCGCAGACAGGTCACGTACTTGGCCTGTCCCGGCGGCACGTCCGAGAAGTGCACCCCGCGCAGCACGCCCCAGCGGGAGACCGAGCAGTTGGCCTGGGCCAGCGACAGGTCGTAGCCGGTGGCCTCGCGGAACTCCGCGCCCCGGTACCACTCGTGGAAGCTGCCCCGTTCGTCGGGGAAGACCTTGGGCTCCAGCGCCCAGGCGCCTTCGATGCCGAGGGACCGCATGCCGTCACCTCCACCGGGCGGCGCGGGCCCGGAGCCGGGTCGCCGTCCGGCCCACCGTCGTACCGAGCTTGCGTCGGACCCTGCGCACCAGCCGCCGCAACGGACCGGGGCGGGCGGTGCGGACGACGTGCACCCCGCCGGCCCCGGCGCGCAGGGCGAGCGGCAGCGGCAGCGAACGGGAGCCGGGCGCGCCGAGCGACACGCGCCACGTCGACCCCTTCAGCTCGCCCAGGGGCAGCTTCGCCTCCAGCAGCGCGCCCGACCCCTGGGGGGACAGCGAGGCGGGCACCTCGTGGGCGGTCGGCGGCGACGTGAGGCGCAGCGGCACCTCGGTGCCGTCGTGCGGGACGTGCAGGGGGAGCGGTACGCGGAGTCGGTCGCCCGACGCCGTGACGTCGGCCGGTGCGAGGGCGCCGAAGCCCAGGCGATGGGTCGCCCGGTCGACGTCCAGGGCCAGATGGGCGTGCGGGGAGGTCCAGTACGGCAGCACCATGTGGCCGCCGACCAGGCCGGGGGGCGGGGTGGGGCGGCCCGCTCGCGGGGCCGGGCCCAGCCGGCATTCCTTGGTCCAGCCGCCCAGCTTGACCCGGACATGGGCGTCCCACAGGCCGGCGCGGGTCAGGGTGCCGGGGTCGACGGCGGCGGTCGCGCGCAGTACCAGGCGGATCCGGCCCGCGTCGTCCTCGGCCGGCACCTCCTCCCGGGTGAACTCCACCGGCTGGAAGTACTGGGCGCCGCTGACCCGCTCGCGCACCAGCAGGTCGGCGGTGGCCTGACCGAACCGGGCGACGGTGTCCGCGCCGACCCAGGTGACGGCCGCGGCCGGATCCTCCGGCGGTCCGTCGAGGGGCGTGTCGGCCGTGCCGGCGGCGAAGGTCATCGGCTCCCCGGCGGAGGCGTACTCGGCGGTGAAGGCCACCCGCAGCACGCCGTCCTCCCAGGCCACGCGCTCCGGGACGGCGGTGAGAGCGATGCCGGCCTCCCACTCGGCGAAGGCCTCCACGTCGTCGTACCGGTCCGCGGCGATCAGCGCGGCGACGACCCGCTGCGTCGGCTGGAGCCCGGCCGCGACGCCGGGCCCGAAGCGCTCCACGACGACCTGATGCATCTCCTCGAACAGCTCCCGGCGATAGTCCGCCGGAACGGCGAGGAGCCGCTTCGCCCGCATCCGCTCGACCATCTCGACGCGCAGCCAGCGCCGGAAGAGCCGGTCGCGCAGCGGGCCGGGCTCGGTGTACTGCTCGACGACGTCCAGGGCCTCCCGGAGGTTCTTGAAGTAGCCGCCCGGGTCGAAGCGCTGGAAACCGGCGTTCGAGGCGTCGTCCCGGCGCACGTGGTAGTAGCAGACGTAGTCGGCGAGCACCGAGACGTTGGCCGCGCGCAGGTACGCCTCCGTGACGAAGACGTGGTCCTCCAGACGTCGTCTGCCCTCGGGGAAGCGCAGACCGATGTCGTCCAGGAAGGCGCGGCGGAACATCTTGTGCGGGGTGAGACTGTCGATCAGCGGCGCGTTCTCGACGGTGGCGCGCGGGTGGTTGCGGCGGAACAGCTCCACCGGGACCCCGCGGCCCTTGCCGGCCATCTTGCCCACGACGACGTCCGCGCCGTTGGCCACGCCGTAGTCGTACATCCGCTTCAGGGCCTCGTCGCCGAGGTGGTCGTCGTTGTCGACGAACATCACGTACTCGCCCCGGGCGGCCTCGATGCCGACGTTGCGCGGCTTGCCCGACCAGCCGGAGTTCTCCTGGTGGACGACGCTCACCCGGGGTTCCGCGGCGGCGAGCGCGTCCAGCCGGGCCGGCGTGTCGTCGGTGGAGCCGTCGTCGACGAAGATCACTTCGTATTCGTCGGGCGGCAGCGACTGTCGGAGCAGTGAGGCGATGCAGTCCTCGATATAGACCCCGGGGTTGTACACGGGAACGACGACGCTGACCTTGACCGGCATACGGGTCCGTCCCCCTAGGGGTCACTGTGCGTTTACGTCGGATTGTGATGCTCGTGGCCAAATCCTAACCCTGTCACCACCTTTGTCCACCGTTCGACCACGGCGATCCGGATCGCCGATCTCTCCCGCCATTAGCCTGACGGAGTGCGTCTGCTGCTGATGTCCGACACCCACCTGCCCAAGCGCGCCAAGGTCCTCCCGGAGGCGCTGCTCGCCGAACTGCCGCGCGCCGACGTTGTGTTCCACGCGGGGGACTGGGTCGACACGGCCACCCTCGACCTGCTGGAGAGCCGCTGCGCGAGGCTCGTCGCGGTCTACGGCAACAACGACGGACCGGACCTGCGCGCCCGGCTCCCCGAAACGGCCTACGCCGAACTCGGCGGCCTGCGTTTCGGTGTCGTCCACGAGACCGGCCCCGCGCAAGGGCGCGAGGCGCGCTGTGCCGCCCGCTATCCCGACCTGGACGTCCTGGTCTTCGGGCACAGCCACATCCCGTGGGACACCACCGCGTCCTCAGGTCTGCGGCTGCTCAACCCCGGCTCCCCGACGGACCGCCGCCGGCAGCCCCACCACACCTACATGACCGCGACCGTGGAAGAGGGCCTGCTCAGGGACGTGGAGCTGCACCGGCTGCCTCGGCGCTGAACGGCCGGGAACTAGGACCGGGCCGCTCCATGCTCTGGGAAGCGGCCCGGGCGCTGCTTATGCGCTGTCATGGACCTCCCTCCCGCTCAGAGGCTGTGTTCCGAAGGCGCGTGAGCCTCCGTTGTGCGGCGCCTACCCGTTCCCGCCCGCCTTACACACCCCGAACCCGGTCACTTCCGCCCCGTCCGCCGCCACCAGCACTTCCACCCCAGCCGCCACCAGCGCGCCGGGCGCCGGGTCGGTCAGCTGCTGCGACGGGCGCGCGGAGTACTGCCTGCCGGGCCTGTTCCGTCCGGGGTACGGCCACTTCGGCGCGTCGGCCGTCGCGTTCCGCCCGCCTTGTGCGGCCGGGAGCCGGGTCACTTCCGCCCCGTCCGCCGCCACCGCCGTACTCGTGCCACGACCAGCACTCCCACCACGGCCGCCACCACGGCCGCGGCGCGCTTGGCCACCGGCACGCCGGCCGCGCGGAGGAGGTCGAGGGGTGCCTCCGGTTCCTCTTCCGCCACCGGTGCGTCGGGCGGCGGCGGAGTCAGCTGCTCCGACAGGCATGCGGCGAACTGTCCGACCAGGCGGTCGCCCACCTCGGCCATCACCCCGCGCCCGAACTGGGCGGGACGGCCGGTCACCGTGAGGTCGGTGTGCACCGACACGGCCGTGCCGCCGTCTCGCTCCTCCAGGGTGCCGGTCAGGGTGGCCCGTGCCGTGCCCTGGCCGTGGGTCTCCCGGCCGCCGGCGATCAGCACCATGCGGTGCGCCGTCTCGTCCTGCTCCTCGAAGACCGCGCTGCCCTTGTACGTCACGGTGATCGGCCCCACCTTGACCTTCACCGCGCCGCTCACGGTCTTGCCGTCGTACTCCTCGACGCTTGCCCCCGGCATACAGGGCGCGACCCGCTCGATGTCGAGGAGCGTGCGCCAGGCCTCGTCGACCGGGACGGGAACGGTGAACTCGTGGTGCAGTTCCATGGCTTGCTCCAACCGGCTGCTACGACGATGGATGGATCGTGGAGGGATGGATGTCGCCCGCCGTGGCCGTCAACGGGACGCCCGTTCCGCCCCACCGCAACGCGACGATCTCGGCGGCGACGGACACGGCGACCTCCTCGGGCGTACGGGCACCGAGGTCGAGTCCGACCGGAGAGCGCAGTCGGGCCAGCTCGCCCTCGTCGAGCCCGGCGTCGGCCAGCCGTTTCATCCGGTCGTCGTGCGTCCGGCGGCTGCCCATCGCCCCGACATACGCCGCCGGGCGCCGCAGCGCCTCCTCCAGCAGCGGCACGTCGAACTTCGGGTCGTGGGTGAGCACACAGATCACCGTGCGCTCGTCGATGTCGGTGCCGCCGAGGTAGCGGTGCGGCCAGTCGACCACCACCTCCACACCGGGCGGGAAGCGTTTCGGCGTGGCGAAGACCGGGCGGGCGTCGCACACCGTGACCCGGTAGCCCAGGAAGTCCCCGATGCGGGCGACGGCCGCCGCGTAGTCGATGGCGCCGAAGACCAGCATCCGGGGCGGCGGCGCGAACGAGTGCAGAAAGACGGTGACCGCGTCCTCGCGGCGCTCACCGTGCGGGCCGTAGTGCCTCAGACCCGTGGCACCGAGGGCGAGTTCGCCGCGCGCGTCGGCGGTGACCGCCACGTCCAGGCCGGCGGCGCCGAGCGTGCCGGCGACCCGGTCCGGCCACACCGCCAGCGTCGCCCCGCGCGGCGCCGGCCCGTCGGTCACCGTCGCCAGCGTCACCGGATCGCCCGCCGCGACCGACTGCGCGACCTCGCCGAACGACGGATCGCTCGCGGGCGTCACGGACCGCACCAGCAGGGTGATCTCGCCGCCGCAGGTGAGTCCGACCGCGAACGCGTCCTCGTCGCTGTACCCGAAGGTCTCCAGCCGCGCCTCGCCGCTCGCCACCACCTCCTGCGCGAGCTCGAAGACGGCTCCCTCGACACAGCCGCCGGACACACTGCCCACGACCTCGTCGTCCGGGCCCACGGCCATCGCGGCACCGGGGTCGCGCGGGGCGCTGCGGCTCCGGGAGACCACCGTGGCGAGTCCGAACGGCACCCGGGCCGCGTACCAGCCGCCGAGCACCGGGAGAATCTCACGCATCGTCCGCTCCTCTCACCACGGCCGCCAGCCGCTCCAGGGCGCCCAGACTGTGCCCCTCGACGAACGCGTCCACGCTCGGCAGCGCCGCCGCCATCCCGGCGGCCAGGGGCGCGTAGCCGGGGCGGGCCTTGCGCGGGTTGGCCCAGATCACCCGGTGCGCCAGCCGGTGCAGACGGCGCATCTGGGTGCCGAGCAGTTCCGGATCGCCCCGCTCCCAGCCGTCGGACAGCACCACCACGATCGCACCGCGCGCCATCCCGCGCTGTCCCCAGCGGTCCAGAAAGGCCCGCACCAGTTCGCCCAGCCGGGTGCCGCCGCGCCAGTCGGGCACCGCCGCCGCGACGGCCGCCATCGCCAGATCCGGGTCCCGGTGCGACAGCTCCCTGGTCACCCGGGTCAGCCGGGTGCCGATGGTGAACACCTCCGTACGGCCGCCCCGCGCGGCGGCGTGCGCGAAGCGCAGCAGCGCGTCGGCGTACGGCGCCATGGAACCGCTGACGTCCACGATCAGCACGACCCGCCGGGGCCGCTCGGCGCGGGCGTGCCGCCGCGGCAGCGCGGGCTCGCCGCCGTGCCGCAGCGACTCCCGCACGGTCCGCCGCGGGTCGACCGCTCCACGCCGGGCGGGGCGTCGTCGCGCGGAGCGCCGTGTCTCGCCGCGCAGCGCGAACGCGGCCAGCAGCCGGCGCACCTGCTCGCGCTCGGTGGGAAGCAGGTCGGCGACATCGCGGTGGCGCAGCACCTCGGCCGAGCTGGCGAGGGCGGCGACCGGCGGACCTTCCCGGTCGTCCGTCGTCTCGCCACGGGCACCCGTCCCGGCCTCCGGCGCGACGACCCGGAGCCGGGGCGCCGGGGCAGCCGTCACCGACCGGCCGGCGCGGCGCGCACCGCCGAAGCAGGCCGCGAACACCCTCTCGTACCGCTCCAGGTCGTCCCGGTCCCCGCACAGCGTCAGCCGCCCCGCCCAGTACACGTCCGCCCGCATCTGAGGCCGCAGTACGTCCACCGCGGACAGGAACGCGTGCACCCGCTCGGCACTGGCGTCCACGCCCGCCGCCCGCAGGGCGCGCGCGAAGCCGAGCAGCGCGGCGTCCCCGGTGAGCACGGCCGTCACGCCCCTCGTGCCGCGAGCACCGCCGCGAAGTCCAGCCCCCGTGCCCGCTCCGCGTCCTCCCGGTACTTCAGCACCGACCCCAGCGTCGCCACCGCCAGCTCCGCGTCGACCTCGTTCGCGCCGAGCGCGTCCAGGGCCTCGGCCCAGTCGATGGTCTCCGCGACACCCGGCGGTTTGAGCAGGTCGTGGCCGCGCAGCCGCTGCACCAGCGCCGTCACCTGCTCGGCCAGCCGTGCCGACACCCCCGGCAACCGCCGCCGCACGATGGCCAGTTCGCGGGCGAAGTCGGGATGGTCGAACCAGTGGTACAGACAGCGCCGCTTCAGCGCGTCGTGCACCTCCCGGGTGCGGTTGGACGTCAGCACCACCACCGGCGGTGTCTCGGCGCGCAGGGTGCCCAGCTCCGGGACGGTGACCGAGAAGTCCGACAGCAGCTCCAGCAGGAACGCCTCGAACTCGTCGTCGGCGCGGTCGATCTCGTCGACCAGCAGCACCGACGGCTGTGTCTGCAACGCCCTGAGCAGCGGCCGCGCCACCAGGAAACGCCGGTCGTACAGCTCGCTCTCCAGCCGCTCGGCATCGGTGACACCGGCCGCCTCGGCGGCCCGCAGATGCAGCAGCTGACGTGGGAAGTCCCAGTCGTACAGGGCCTGCGAGGCGTCGATCCCCTCATGGCACTGGAGCCGGATCAGCGGGGCGTCGAGCGCCTCGGCGAGGGCGGCGGCGAGCGCGGTCTTGCCGACGCCCGCGTCGCCCTCGCAGAACAGCGGCCGGCCGAGCCGCAGGGCCAGGAAGCAGGCGATGGCCAGCCCGTCGTCGACGAGGTAACCCGTCTCCTCCAGGCGGGCCCGCACCTGCTCCGGGCCGTCCGACCCGGCGATCGGTCCGTCCGCCATGGTGATCGTCGTTCACCCCATCCCGGCGGCCGCCAGCACCGCCCGCTTGGTCAGCACCTGCGCCAGATGGGCGCGGTACGCGGGTGACGCCGAGGTGTCCGAGGGCGGCCGGGTGCCCTCCGCCGCCTCCTGAGCGGCCCGCGCCACGCCCTGCGGATCGCCCGTGCCGGACAGCGCCCGCTCGGCGGCCGAGGCCCGCACCGGCGTGGCGCCCATGTTGGTCAGCGCGACCCGTGCGTCGGCGATGTGCCCGTCGTCGCGGCGCACCAGGGCCGCCACGCCGACGATCGGCCAGGCCTGCGCGATCCGGTGGAACTTCTCGTACCGGAAGCCCCAGCCGTCCGCCTTCGGGATCCTGACCTCGACCAGCAGCTCGTCGGGCGCGAGCGCCGACTCCAGATAGTCGACGAAGAACTCCCGGGCTGGGATGGTGCGCCGCCCGCGCGGCCCCTGGGCCACCAGCTCACCGTCCATCACCAGCACCACCGCGGGCAGGTCCCCGGCCGGGTCGGCGTGCGCGAGCGAGCCGCCGAGGGTGCCGCGATTGCGTACGGCGGGATCCGCGACCGTCGAGGTGGCGGCCGCCAGCAGTCCAGCGTGCCGCCGGACCAGCGGATCCGCGATGACGTCGTGGTGCGTGGTCATGGCGCCGATGACCAGCGTGTCGCCGTCCTCCCGGACGCCGCGCAGCTCGGGGATCCGGTTGACGTCCACGACGAGCTCGGGGAAGGCCAGCCGCAGCCTCATCAGCGGCAGCAGGCTCTGTCCGCCGGCCAGCACCTTGGCGTCCTCGCCCGCGTCGGCGAGGGTGCGCACCGCCTCGTCGACGCTGCCGGGACTTGCGTATTCGAACGCGGAGGGAATCATGCCGACGCCTCCTCGGCGGAGCGCAGTGCCTGCCAGACCCGTTGGGGCGAGCAGGGCATCCGGATGTCCTGGACGCCGAACGGGCGCAGGGCGTCCACGACCGCGTTGACCACGGCCGGCGTCGAGGCGATCGTGCCCGCCTCGCCGACCCCCTTCACGCCGAGCGGGTTGGAGGTGGCCGGTGTCTCGGTGCGGTCGCAGACGAACTCGGGAAGGTCCGGCGCGCCCGGCACCAGATAGTCGGCCAGTGTGCCGGTGACCAGGTTGCCCTCCTCGTCGTAGACGGCCTCCTCGTACAGCGCCTGGGCGATGCCCTGGGCGATGCCGCCGTGCAGCTGGCCCTCCACGATGAGCGGGTTGATCACCTTGCCGACGTCGTCGACGCACACGTAGGACCGGATGTGCAGGGCACCGGTCTCGGTGTCGACCTCGACGGCGCACAGGTGGGTGCCGTGCGGGAACGAGAAGGTGTCGGGGTCCAGGACGTGATCGGCGTTGATCGACGGTTCCATGCCGTCGGGCAGGTCGTGCGAGGAGAAGGTCGCGAAGGCCACTTCCTGGATCGTCTTGCGTGCCTCGGGCGAGCCCTTGACGGAGAACGCGCCGTCCGCGAAGTCGAGGTCCGCCTCGTTGGCCTCCAGCAGGTGGGCGGCGACCTTGCGGGCCCTGTCCACCACCTTGCGCGCGGCCTCGTGGACGGCGACGCCCCCGACGACGAGCGAGCGCGAACCGTAGGTGTCCATGCCGTGGGTGGCCAGCATGGTGTCGCCGTGCATGACCTCGACGTCCTCGAACGGCACGCCCAGGACGTCGGCGGCGATCTGGCTCCAGGACGTCACATGGCCCTGGCCGTGCGGGCTGGTGCCGGTGATGACCTCGACCTTGCCGGTGGGCAGCACCCGGATGCTCGCCGCCTCCCAGCCGCCCGCCGCGTAGTTCATCTCGCCCAGCCAGCGGCTCGGCGCCAGGCCGCACATCTCGGTGTACGTGGAGACGCCGATGCCGAGGCGGACGGTGTCCGCGTGGTCGACGCGGTCCGCCTGCTCGGCGCGCAGCTTGTCGTAGTCGAACAGGGCGAGCGCCCGGTCGGTGGCGGCCTCGTAGTTCCCGCTGTCGTAGGTGAGTCCGGCGATCGTGGTGTACGGGAACTCCTCGTGCCGGATCCAGTTGTGGCGCCGCAGGTCGACGGGGTCCATGCCGAGTTCGGCGGCCAGGTCGTCCATGATCCGCTCGATCGCGTACGTCGCTTCCGGGCGGCCCGCGCCGCGATAGGCGTCGATCGGCGTGCGGTTGGTGAAGACACCGGTGCAGGAGAACTCGTAGGCCCCGAACTTGTAGATCGCCGGGTACATCGAGGCGCCGAGGATCGGGATGCCGGGGCTGAGCAGCATCAGGTAGGCACCCATGTCGGCCATCAGGGAGACCTTCAGGCCGAGCAGCGTGCCGTCGCGGCGCGCGGCGACCTCGATGTCCTGGACCTGGCCGCGGCCGTGGTGCGTGGCGACGTTGGCCTCGGAGCGGGACTCGGTCCACTTCAGCGGCCGGCCCAGGCGCCTGGCCAGCACCAGGGTGATCACTTCCTCGCCGTAGACCTGGAGTTTCGAGCCGAAGCCGCCGCCCACGTCGGGGGCGACCACGCGGATCTTGTTCTCCGGGATACCGGTGGTCACGGCGAGCATGACCCGCAGCACGTGCGGGACCTGGGTGGAGGAGTAGAGCGTGAACTCGCCGGACGCGGCGAGCGGGGTGACCACGACCGCCCGCGGCTCCATCGCGGTCGGGATGAGGCGCTGCTGGTGGTAGCGGCGGGTGAGGACCACGTCGGCCCGCGCCTTGGCGGCCTCGTAGTCACCGTCGGCCGTGCGGTAGTCGAAGCAGCGGTTGCTGTCCTTGTCGGTGTGGACCGGCGGGGCGCCCTCGGCCAGCGCGCCCTCGATGTCGAGCGCGGCGGGCAGCGGTGTGTAGTCGACCTCGATGGCCTCCAGGGCGTCGGCGGCCGTGTACCGGTCGCGGGCCACCACCACGGCCACCGGATCGCCGGCGTAGCGCACCTCGTCCACGGCGATCGGCGGGTGGTCCGGCACCACGGTGCCCTCCGCCACGGGCCAGGCGCAGGGCAGCGACCCCATCGCCTCCGCGACGTCCCGACCGCTGAACGCGGCGACGACTCCGGGGCGTTCCAGCGCGGCCGACACGTCGACGCGGTCGATGCGGGCGTGGGCCATGGGGCTGCGCAGGATCGACAGGTGCAGCAGTCCGTTGACGCTGATGTTGTCGGTCCAGTTGGTCTGCCCGGTGATCAGGTGGGCGTCCTCCTTGCGGGGCCGGGCGCGGCCGACCTCGCGTTCGACGGTCTCGCTCATGCCGTGACCTCTTCCTCGGAGGCGTCCAGAACGGCTTGGACGATGTTCTGGTATCCCGTGCAGCGGCAGAGGTTGCCCTCCAGGCCGTGGCGTACCTCGTCCGGCGTGGGGTGCGGGTGCTCACGCAGCAGATCGCGGGCCGCCATGATCATCCCGGGGGTGCAGTAGCCGCACTGGAGCGCGTGCCGCTCGTGGAAGGCCTGCTGGAGGCGCGTCCACTCCCCGTTCGTGGCGAGTCCCTGGATCGTGGTGATCTCGCTGCCGTCCGCCTGTACGGCGAGCAGGGTGCAGCTCTTGACGGCCGTGCCGTCCATTTCGACCGTGCAGGCACCGCAGTTGGAGGTGTCGCAGCCGATCGGGGTGCCGGTCAGGCCGAGGCGGTCACGCAGATAGTGGATCAGGAGGAGACGGGGCTCCACGTCGTCCTCGTAGGTCGTGCCGTCCACCTTCACCGAGATGTGTGTCATGTGCCCTCCAGAGGCCGAGTGGAGATGAGAAGGGGAAACATCGGCCGGGCGTGATGTACGTCACTCTAGGGCTGCGGCGGGGAGGCGGCGAGTGCTGCGGCGGGGTTCGTTCGGGCATTGGTTGAGCGTTAATCCATTGCCGGTGTGGGGCGGGGCCTGCTGCACTGCACCCGTCCCTTCGTCACGCACAGAGGAGCCCCGATGCGCACTGCGTTCATGTCCACCCAGGAAGGAACCACCCCCTCACCGAAGGACATGACGCTTCGTGCACTTGCTCAACCTCGGGATCCTCGCCCATGTCGACGCCGGTAAGACCAGCCTGACCGAGCGCCTGCTGCACTCGGCAGGAGTGATCGACGAGATCGGCAGCGTCGACGCCGGGAACACCCGGACCGATTCCCTCGCGCTGGAGCGGCAGCGCGGCATCACCATCAAGTCGGCCGTCGTCTCCTTCCCGCTGGACGACGTGACGGTCAACCTCATCGACACCCCCGGCCATCCCGATTTCATCGCCGAGGTGGAGCGGGTGCTGGGTGTGCTCGACGGCGCCGTCCTCGTCGTCTCCGCCGTCGAGGGCGTCCAGCCGCAGACCCGGGTGCTGATGCGCACCCTGCAACGGCTGCGCATCCCGACCCTCGTCTTCGTCAACAAGATCGACCGACGCGGGGCGCGCTACGACGCCGTACTGCGAGCCGTCCGCGAACGGCTGACGGCGGCCGTCGTGCCGATGGGCCGGACCGGTGCCCTCGGCACCCGCGAAGCCCGCTTCGTCCCCGGACTCACCCCGTCGGCTGTCGACGTCCTCGCCGACCACGACGACGAACTGCTCACGGCGTACGTCGAGGGCACGGTCTCGTACGACGACCTGCGCGCCGCCCTCGCCGTCCAGACCCGGCAGGCGCTGGTCCACCCCGTGTACTTCGGGTCCGCCGTCACCGGCGCGGGCGTCGAGGCGCTCATCGGCGGGATCAAGGAGCTGCTGCCCGCCGCCGCCGGTGACCCCGAGGGGCCCCTCTCGGGGACCGTGTTCAAGGTGGAGCGGGGGCCGGCGGGGGAGAAGGTCGCCTACGCGCGGATGTTCTCCGGGACGCTGCGCACCCGCGACCGGATCCCTTTCGGTTCCGCGGGCGAGGCCCGTGCCGAGGGGCGGGTCACCGCGATCAGCGTCTTCGACCAGGGCGCGGACATCAGGGACGACCTGGTGCCGGCGGGCCGGATCGCCAGGCTGTGGGGCCTCGCCGACATCCGGATCGGCGACGCGATCGGCGAGCCCCGCAAGGCGGACGGGCACCTCTTCGCCCCGCCCACCCTGGAGACCGTCGTCGACCCGGCCGACGGCACCGACCGGCAGGCGCTGCACCGAGCGCTCACCCTGCTGGCCGAACAGGACCCGCTGATCGACCTGCGCCACGACGAGGTGCGCCAGGAGACCTTCGTCTCCCTCTACGGCGAGGTGCAGAAGGAGGTCATCCAGGCCACGCTCGCGGACGACTTCGGCCTGGACGTCACCTTCCGCGAAACGACCCCGCTGTGCGTGGAGCGGCCGGTCGGCTCGGGCCGGGCGGTCGAGTTCAACAAGAAGGACGGCAATCCGTTCCTCGCGACGGTCGGTCTGCGGGTCGATCCGGCGCCCGTCGGATCCGGCGTGGAGTTCCGGCTGGAGGTGGAGCTGGGGTCCATGCCGTACGCCTTCTTCAAGGCCGTCGAGGACACCGTTCGTGAGGCGCTCGGCCAGGGGCCGCACGGCTGGCGGATCCCCGACTGCACGGTCACCATGACCCACTGCGGCTACTCGCCGCGGCAGAGCCACGCGCACCAGGGCTTCGACAAGAGCATGTCCAGCACCGGCTACGACTTCCGCGGTCTGACCCCGCTGGTCCTGATGGCGGCGCTGTGCGAGGCGGGCACCCGGGTCCACGAGCCAATGCACCGCTTCCGCATCGAGGCGCCCGCCGACACCCTGGCCGCGCTGCTGCCGGTGCTGGCCAGGCTGCGCGCGGTGCCGCGGACCACGCAGACGCGCGGCGCGTCCTGCTCGCTGGAGGGCGCGGTCCCCGCGGCCCATGTACACGAACTGGAGCAGCGGTTGCCGGGGCTGACACGCGGCGAGGGCGAGCTGGAGAGTGCCTTCGACCACTACGCCCCGGCCGTGCGGGGCGCGGAACCCGAGCGCCGCCGCACCGACCTCAACCCGCTCAACCGGAAGGAGTACCTGTTGAACCTGACGCGCAGAGTGGGCGGTTGAGCCTCCGGATACACAACTTACTCATGGGTCAGGAGTATTGACGGTGTCCTGATATCACCGGACTGTAGTGGACATGCCGAACATACGAGCGCGTCTGCTGGTTGTTCTGGTCGTCCTCCTCGGATCCCTCACGGTGGCGGGCCCCTCTCCCGCCACCGCCGCCACCCTCCCCGACTCCCTCTGGTTCGACGAAACACCGCTGACCGTGCGGGACGGCCGCTTCGTCGACGGCAACGGCCGCGAGGTCGTGCTGCGCGGGTACAACGTCTCCGGCGAGACCAAGCTGGCCGAGAACGACGGCCTGCCCTTCGCCTCGGTCGCCGACGCCAGGAAGTCCGCGACCGCGCTGCGCGCCCTCGGCGGCGGCAACTCGATCCGCTTCCTGCTCTCCTGGGCCTACGCGGAACCCGTGCGCGGCCAGGTGGACACCGCGTACCTGTCCGCCGCCACCGCACAGATGCGCGCGTTCCTCGACGCCGGCATCCGCGTCTACCCCGACTTCCACCAGGACCTCTACTCCCGGTACCTGTTCGACCCCGACAGCTGGTACAGCGGCGACGGCGCCCCCAAGTGGGCCGTGGACGCCGGGGACTACCCGGACGAGTCCTGCGGGATCTGCTTCTTCTGGGGCCAGAACATCACCCAGAACGAGGCCGTGAAGCAGGCGTCGTACGACTTCTGGCACAACGAGCACGGCCTCCAGGACGCCTTCCTCACCACCGCCCAGAAGACCATGGCGTACATCAGGCAGAACGTCTCCACCGCCGAGTTCGCGGGCGTCGCCGGCTTCGACCCCTACAACGAGCCGCACGCCGGCAGCTACGACTCCGGCCAGTCCAGCCGCACCTGGGAGCGGGACGTCCTGTGGCCGTTCTACGAGAGGTTCCGGGCCCGCATGGACACCGCGGGCTGGCAGGACAAGCCGCTCTTCGCCGAGCCGAACCTCTTCTGGAACGCCAACCTCGACTTCCAGAAGCAGGAGGGCGGACTGCTCGACGCGGGCACGCTCGGCCCCCGTTATGTCTTCAACACCCACTTCTACGACCAGAAGGCCATCTCCGGCATTTTCATGTGGGGCAAGGCCGCCGACGGCCAGTACACCGGCGACTTCGGCACCGTCCGCGACCGCGCCTCGGCCACCAACACACCCGCGATCGTCAGCGAGTTCGGCCATCCGCTGTCGGGCTCGGTCGCCGACAAGGCGCCGACCGTGCTCAAGGCGATGTACCAGGCGCTCGACTCCCGTGTGCCGGGCGCGAGTTGGTGGTCGAACCCGACCGGCTCCGGCCCGGTGCTCTCCGGTACCCAGTGGCAGTGGGACATCTACCACGGACGCCACCACGAGCTGATGAACGACAACCCCGACAAGGTCCTCACCACCGGCGACGCCTGGAACGACGAGGACCTGTCCGCCGTACGCCTCGACGACTCGGGCACCCCCACGCTGCGCCAGGACGGCCGGCTGCTCGACCGGATCTACCCGAGCGCCACCTCGGGGACGACCGTCGCCTTCACCTACGAGGACCGCTCCCGGGACGGCACCACCACCCTCACCTGGAACCCGGTGCCCGGCTCGCTGCCGAACGTGGCGCAGCTGGTGGGGTCGGGGCAGTACGGACTGCTGGTGTGGCGTTCCGGCGGCGGCTCCGCGCCGACCGAACTGCACCTCCCGGCGTCCTTCCCGACCGGGTCCACCACGGTGGTCTCCGACCTGGGCACCGTGCACGCGCCGCCGTCGTACACCTCCGCCACCCCGGTGGGTGTGGCCGCCGAACCGGGCGGCACGGGCAGCCGCCGGCTCCTGCTCACCGACACCGACTCCGGAGCCCCGCACTACGCGCTGGTGACGAACGGGGCGAGCGCGCCCTCCGCCACGCTGCTCGCCGCCGCCCGGACCGAACTCTCCGCGTGGGCGGCGCGGAACGCCGGCTAGCGAACGCCGTTTGACCCTGCCCTTACGTCAGGCCGCACGCTGTTCCCGACGAAAGGGCAGGTGCATGAGCTACTCCGTGGGGCAGGTCTCGGCCTTCGCCGGGGTGACCGTGCGCACGCTGCACCACTACGACCGGGCGGGCCTGCTCTCGCCCAGTGGCCGCAGCGGCGCCGGTTATCGGCTGTACGACGCGGGCGCGGGACCTCGCGGAGGAGCACCGGCTGCACATCGCCCGCTGGTTCACCACCTGTCCGCACGACATGCACCGGCGCATCGCGGACGACTTCGCCGCCGATCCGCGCGCCTTCGCGCTAGTCGTGCCGCCGTCGCGGCAGCGGCCGGGCCTCGCGGCCTATCTGTGCCGGGCCGTGCACGCCAACGCGGCACCCCGGGCGGACCGTGCGGAGGAGGAACGATGAGGATACTGATCGCCGCCGCCGGATCACGCGGCGACGTCGCGCCGTACACGGGCCTCGGGGCCGGCCTGCGGGACACCGGGCACGACGTCACGCTCGCGACGACCGACGCCTTCGCGCCCCTGGCGGGGGAGGCGGGCCTGGAGTTCCGGAGCCTGGCTGACCCCGTTGAACGATCGTGCGGGCTGACGAAGGTCGCTGCCTCGTCCCGGCCCTTTCCCCAGGTCCGCGTACACGACAAGATTGACCGTCGGGTCGGCGAGGTGGCGGGAGGACAAGCGTGGCGGGCAGGCTGAAGGCGCCCACCGGCCGCTACGGCGGCAAGTCGGCCGAGGAGCGACAGGCCGAGCGGCGCCGCCGCTTCCTGGACGCGGCGCTGCGGCTCTTCGGCGACAGCCCCGGCTACCGGGGCACGACCGTGGCGGCCCTCAGCGAGGCCGCCGGGCTGTCGACCCGTCAGTTCTACGAGGAGTTCCGCACCCTGGAGGATGTGCTGGCCGCGCTCCACCTCCAGGTCAACGGATGGGCGGAGGAGGCCGTGCTGGCGGCGGTCGCGGAGGCGGTCGACCTTCCGCTCGCCCGACGCGCCACCGTGATCTTCCGCGCGTACGCCGCGAACGTCACCGCCGACCCGTGCCGTATCCGCATCACGTTCGTCGAGATCGTCGGCGTCAGCCCCCGTCTGGAAGAACAGCGACTCGCCCGCCGCGCCCGCTGGATCGACCTGGTCTGCGCCGAGGTGGCGGCCGCCGTCGCCCGCGGCGAGGCGGCGCCGCGCGACTACCGGCTCGCCGCCACGGCGTTCATCGGCAGCGTCAACGGGCTGCTGCACGACTGGAGCGCGGGCTGGGTGGACGCGACCCTCGACGAGGTGGTCGACGAACTCGTCCGCATCCTCCTCGGCATCCTGCGACCGGCGGCGCCGCCGCTCGCCGGGCCCTGACCGGATTCAGCCGCAGAGCCGGTTCACCGCGTCCAGCACGGGAGCCACCCCGTCCTCGGCGCGCAGCCCGTCGGCCAGGTCGCGGGCGCGACGGCCGTAGGAGGGGTCCTCGGTCGCCCGGCGTACGGCAGTCGTCAGCTCCTCGGCCGTGAACCTCCGCAGCGGGACCGCGCGGGGCGCCACCCCGAGGGCGACCAGGCGAGCGGCCCAGAAGCCCTCGTCGAACTGGATCGGCAACGGCACCGCCGGTACCCCGGCACGCAGCCCGGCGGCGGTCGTGCCCGCCCCGCAGTGGTGGACCACCGCGGCCGTCCTCGGGAACAGCGCGGAGTGCGGCACCTCGCCGATGGTCAGCACATCGTCCCCGGCGGCCGCCAGCCCGCCCCAGCCCCGCTGGATCACCACCCGCAGCCCGGCCTCGCGCACCGCCCGCACGACATCGGCGCTGAGCCGCGCCGGGTCCGGCACGGTCGCGCTGCCCAGTCCGACGAAGACGGGCGGCGGGCCCGCGTCGAGGAAGTCCCGCAGCTCGGGCGGGAGATGAGCCTCGCCGTCGTACGGCCACCAGTAGCCCGTGACCCGCAGATGCGGGCGCCAGTCGCGAGGACGGGGCACCACCAGGGTGCTGAAGCCGTGCAGCACGGGGGAGCGCCGCGCGCCCCGGGACCGGGTGCGGGGCAGCCCGAGCCTCGCCCGCGCGTCGGGCACGGCCGCCGAGAAGACCCGCTCGACGGCCAGCGTCACCCCGTGTCCGGCGACCCGGTTCCCGAGGCTGCCCCAGGAGCCGCCTCCGAGCATCGGCGGCGCGAACTCCCGGGTGGGCGCGAGCGGTTGCAGGGGCAGGTCGACGCACGGCAGCGACAGGCCCTCGGCGATGGCGTGGCCCAGCGGGGCGGTGGAGCCGGCCAGCAGCAGGACGTCGCTCGCCCGCGCGGCGGCCAGCATGCCGTCGGTGATCCGCCCGGCCAGGTTCCGCGCCATCCCCACCACACGGACGAGCTTGCCGACGCCGCTCCCGCTGCGGTGCAGACTCCGCCCGCGCTCGGACTCCAGCTCCGCCCGCGGATCCAGCGGCAGCGGATGGAAACCCATGCCCGACCCCGCCACCAGCCGCTCGAAGCAGCCGTGCGTCACCAGGGTCACCTCGTGTCCGGCCCGGACCAGGGCATGCCCGAGTCCGGTGTAGGGGGCGACATCACCCCGGGAGCCCACCGTCATGATCGCTACACGCACTCCGTCAGTATGGCGGCGCCGGCCGCCCTGAGCGTCAACTGACCGCGCGAACGGGCGACTTCAGGTCTGTCCCATCCGTTGACTTCCCCCTCCCGTGCCCCTACTTTCGGCGCCACATGTTCGGTGTTCCGAATTCAGTTCGATATGCCGAACCATTCGATATGCCGAGCCCCACGTCCTCTCGCCCTTGCTTGAAGGAGCCGCATGTACCCCCCTCCTCGCGTCGGCCGCCTCCGCCGCTTCAGATCCGCCGTCGCGCGCGTCCTGGCCCTCGCGCTCGCCGCCACCGCCCTGCTGTTCGCGGGCCCCGCACCGGCCCACGCGGCGACGACGGCACGGCAGATCCCCGTGCCCACCGCCCCCATGGGGTGGGCCTCCTGGAACGCGTTCGCCGCGAAGGTCGATCACGACGTCATCAAGCGCCAGGTCGACGCGTTCGTGGCCGCGGGGCTGCCCGAGGCCGGCTACGAGTACATCAACATCGACGAGGGCTGGTGGCAGGGCACACGCGACAGCGCCGGCAACATCACCGTCGACGAGACCGAGTGGCCGGGCGGCATGAAGGCCATCGCCGACTACATCCACAGCAAGGGCCTCAAGGCCGGCATCTACACCGACGCCGGCAAGGACGGTTGCGGCTACTACTTCCCGACCGGCCGCCCGGCCGCGCCCGGCTCGGGCAGCGAGGGGCACTACGAGCAGGACATGCTCCAGTTCTCGCGCTGGGGCTTCGACTTCGTGAAGGTCGACTGGTGCGGCGGTGACGCCGAGGGCCTCGACCCGAGGACGACGTACCAGGCGGTCAGTGACGCCGTGGCCGCCGCGACCGCCACCACCGGACGCCCGCTCGCCCTCTCCCTGTGCAACTGGGGTTACGACAACCCGTGGAACTGGGCGCCGGGCATGGGCCCGATGTGGCGGACCAACACCGACATCTTCTTCCACGGCGGCACACCGTCCTACGGCAACGTCCTGACCGCCTTCGACCGCAACATCCACCCCACCGCCCAGCACACCGGCTACTACAACGACCCCGACATGATGGTCGTAGGCATGACGGGCCTGACCGCCGCCCAGAACCGCAGCCACATGAACCTCTGGGCGATCTCCGGCGCCCCGCTCCTGGCCGGCCTCGACCTCACCACTCTCACGGCCGAGACGACGGCCGTCCTCACCAACCCGGAGGTCATCGCCGTCGACCAGGACCCGCGCGGCCTCCAGGGCGTCAAGGTCGCCGAGGACACCACCGGCCTCCAGGTGTACGGCAAGGTCCTCTCCGGCAACGGCAACCGTGCCGTCGTCCTCCTCAACCGCACGTCGACCACGCAGAACATGACCGTCCGCTGGGCCGACCTGGGCCTGACGAACGCCTCCGCGACCGTGCGCGACCTGTGGGCCCGCCAGAACGTCGCCACCACCGGCACGAGCCACACCACGAGCGTCCCGGCCGGTGGCTCCGTGATGCTCACCGTCACCGGCGGCACCGAGCAGTCCGCGAGCACCTACAGCGGCACGTCGAGCTTCTCCGGCGTGGTCGCCGGCAGCGCGGGCCTGAAGACGGTCGAGGTCTCCTACACCAACGACACGGCCACCGCCCGCTCGGCCACGCTCACCGTCAACGGGCAGACCCCGACGAAGGTCTCCTTCCCGCCGACCGGCTCCACCGCCGGCAACCTCTCCGTCGACGTCTCCCTGGCCAAGGGCAACACCAACACCGTGTCCTTCTCCGGCGCCCCCACCCTCGAAGGCATCGTCGTGCGGCCCCTGCCCGGCACGAACGGCACGCAGATCACCGGCACCGGGTCCGGCCGCTGCGTCGACATCGACGACAACACCATCGCCAACGGCACCGACGCCCAGCTGTGGGACTGCAACGGCGGCCAGAACCAGGTGTGGCAGTACCACAGCACTCGCAAGGAACTTGTGGTCTACGGCAACAAGTGCCTCGACGCCTACAACCTCGGCACCACCAACGGCACCCGTGTCGTCGTCTGGGACTGCAACGGCCAGAACAACCAGAAGTGGAACCTGGGCAGCGACGGCACCCTCACCAACGTCAACGCCGGGCTCTGCCTGGACGCCTACGGAGCGGGCACGGCCAACGGCACGAAGCTGGTGCTCTGGACCTGCAACGGCCAGGGCAACCAGAAGTGGACGGTGAGCTAGCGCAACAGGCCCTGGGCGAGGCACACGACAAGGACCCCGAAGACCAAGGCGCAGGTCGACAGCCAGCAGGCCAGCATCCTGCGCCGCAGATCGCGGTACGTCGCCTCGTACTCGTCCCGCAGGCTCCCGGCGCGCTCCGCCGTCCGCTGCCAGGAGTCACGGGCGAGTGCGAGGTACTCCGCCTCGAACCGCCTCTCCACCTCGCCCCGCTGCGCGTCCGTCAGCCAGTGCAGCGGGGCACTGAAACGCGTGGCTGCCGTGCGGCCCTCTTCGCGGGTGGCGGCGAGCAGCAGATGCCCCTCGATGTCGTTGAGGAACTTGTCGGTGACGCTCACAGCGTGGTCAGCTCCTTCTCCGGCGCCGGCGCGTGATGCAGGTCGAACGCCGGGGATTCGGACCGGATCCTGGGCAGCGTCAGGAAGTTGTGGCGCGGCGGCGGGCAGGACGTGGCCCATTCCAGCGAGCGGCCGTAGCCCCACGGGTCGTCGGCCTCGACCTTCTCGCCGTACTTCGCCGTCTTCCAGATGTTGTAGACGAACGGCAGCAGCGACGCGCCGAGCACGAACGAGAAGACGGACGACAGGGAGTTGAGCGTCGTCAGCCCCTCCACCGCCAGATAGTCGGGGATCCGGCGCTGCATCCCGTTCACGCCCAGCCAGTGCTGGACCAGGAACGTGCCGTGGAAGCCGACGAACAGCGTCCAGAAGGTCATCTTGCCGAGCCGCTCGTCGAGCATCTTGCCGGTGAACTTCGGCCACCAGAAGTGGAATCCGGCGAACATCGCGAACACCACCGTGCCGAAGATGACGTAGTGGAAGTGCGCCACGACGAAATACGTGTCCGAGGTCGGGAAGTCCAGCGGCGGTGAGGCGAGCATGACGCCCGTGAGGCCGCCGAAGACGAAGGTGACCAGGAAACCGAAGGCCCAGAGCATGGGTGTCTCGAAACTCAGCGAGCCGTTCCACATCGTTCCGATCCAGTTGAAGAACTTCACGCCGGTCGGTACGGCGATCAGGAACGTCATGAAGGAGAAGAACGGCAGCAGGACGCCGCCGGTGACGTACATGTGGTGCGCCCACACCGTCACGGACAGACCCGCGATCGCGATGGTCGCCGCGATCAGACCCATGTAGCCGAACATCGGCTTACGCGAGAAGACCGGGATGACCTCACTGATGATGCCGAAGAACGGCAACGCGATGATGTACACCTCCGGATGGCCGAAGAACCAGAACAGGTGCTGCCACAGCAGCGCTCCTCCGTTCGCGGCGTCGAAGACATGGGCGCCGAACTTGCGGTCCGCCTCCAGCGCGAACAGCGCCGCCGCGAGGACGGGGAAGGCGAGCAGGACCAGGACGGCCGTCAGCAGCACGTTCCACACGAAGATCGGCATGCGGAACATGGTCATGCCGGGGGCGCGCATGCAGATGATCGTGGTGATGAAGTTGACCGAGCCGAGGATCGTGCCGAAGCCGGAGAAGGCCAGACCCATGATCCACATGTCGGCGCCGATGCCCGGGGAGCGGACCGCGTCCGACAGCGGGGAGTAGGCGAACCAGCCGAAGTCGGCCGCGCCGTCCGGCGTGAGGAAACCGCCCACCGCGATGAGCGAGCCGAACAGGTACAGCCAGTAGGCGAACATGTTCAGCCGGGGGAAGGCCACGTCGGGCGCGCCGATCTGGAGCGGCATGATCCAGTTCGCGAAGCCGGCGAACAGCGGCGTCGCGAACATCAGCAGCATGATCGTGCCGTGCATCGTGAACGCCTGGTTGAACTGCTCGTTCGACATGATCTGAAGGCCCGGCCGGGCCAACTCGGCGCGCATGAACAGTGCCATCACACCGCCGAGGCAGAAGAAGCCGAACGACGTGACCAGATACAGCGTGCCGATCGTCTTGTGGTCCGTGGTAGTCAGCCACTGGACCGCCTTGAAGTCTTTGATCCTCTTCACGCCCCGGCTGTGTCCGCGCCGCACCCGCACGTCACACTCGACCGACGCGACAAGAATCACGGAAGAGGGTGTGACGATCCGCCGGGTGCCGGACACGAACGGAACATGAGCAACGACGAGATCTTCGCCGCTGCCTATCGCGAGCACTACTGGGCGGTCAGCCGCTATGTCGCGCGGCGACTGGACGGGCGCATGAGTGAGGTCGAGGAAGTGGTGGCGGAGGTGTTCACCGTGGCGTGGCGCCGCCGGGCCGACCTCCCGGCGGTCCCGCTGCCCTGGCTGTACGGCGTGGCACGCAACTGCCTGGCGAACGCGGTACGCGGCTACGGGCGCCGGCGGCGGCTGGTCGACCGGATGGGCAACGACGACGCCGCGCACGGCCGGCACATCGTGGACAGCCCCGACACGGAGGCGCCCGGCGCCTGGGTGCACGAGGCGCTGGCCCGGCTGTCCCCGGCCGACCAGGAGGTGCTCCGGCTGACGGCCTGGGAGGAACTCGGCGTCGAGGAACTCGCCGTCGCGCTCGGCTGCGGCAACCGGGCCGCGTCGATGCGGCTGCACCGGGCCCGGCGCCGACTGAGAGCCGAGATCGACCGAACGAGCCCAGCGACCGCGCCCAAGGAACGAAGCCATGGCTGACGAACTCGAACTGCTGCGCCGAGCCAACCCGGTACCGGTCGACGGCCCGCACTACGGCGACGGCCCCCTCGACCACAGCGCCGAGCGCCACCTGGACCGGCTGCTGCACGAACGGCCCGCCGCGCCGCGCCGCCGTACCCGGCTGGCGTGGGGGCTCGCGGCCACGGCCGTGGTCGCCTCGCTGGTGTCGGCCCTGCTGCTCACCGGCCAGACCACCGCCCCCGCGGTCGCGGCGCCGCGTCCGCTGATGGTTCGGGCCGAGTCGACGCCGGTCCCCCTGGAGCGGCTGGCCGAGCGTGCCGAACAGAGGGCGAAGGCGGGTGAGCCCGTGCTGCGCAAGGGAACGCACGCGCAGTCGTGGAGCCTTGCCATGAGCGACCAGGATCCGCCGATCACCCTCCCGCAGGAGACGATCGTGCGCTGGAACGACGACGACAGCCACACCGAGATCGTCGTGGCGACCGACCCGCGCCGTCCCGGCCGGCCGGTCCTCACCGACGAGGGCGGCGAACCGCGCCTGGTCGACGACGGCAAGGTCCTCAGCAGGCGTACCTACCCGCCGAGTTGGAACGACGCCCCGCCCGAGTCCGCGCCGCCGCAGGACGCCGCGGCCCTGCACGACTACCTGGAGGAAGCCGAGCGCGCCTTCCTGTCCGACCACACGCGGCCACTGTCCACCGCCGAACTCCTCGACGCCACCGAGACCCTGCTCGACCACTGGACGCTCGGCTCCCGCGAGTCCGCCGCGCTGGCCCGGCTGCTGGCGGACGCCGAGGGACTGCGCCCCGTCGGCCAGGTGACGGACCGGCTGGGCCGACGCGGGCAGGCGTACGTGTACGCCGGTGAGGACAGCCGCCGGATGCTGATCATGGATCCTGCCGACGGTGCCGTCCTCGGGCTGGAGCTGACCTTCACCCGTGACGACCCGCGGTACGGCGTGAAGGCCGGCGACGTGATGACGTACAGCGCCTGGATGCGGTGATGCCGCAGGGCACCGCGCCGACCGTCGCGTTGCTCAGCCGATCAGTGCCGGGCCCCCGCGCGGCGACGGCCCACCAGCAGCACGGCGCCACCCAGCGCGGCCGTCCCCGCCAGCAGGGCCCCGGGATGCTCGCGGGCGATCCGCAGGCCTCGGTCCGTCCTGGTCCGTATCGGCTCGGGCGTCCTGTCCTGGACCGCGTGGCCCGCCCGGGACGCGCCGTCGCGGACCCGGACGGCGGCCCGGTCCGCCGTGTCGTGCACCGAAGGCGGCACCTTCTCCCAGGCGCGCCGGGTGAACCGGGCGGTCGTCCGGCTCACCTGCTCCTTGGTCTGCCGTCCTTTGTCCTGGGCCCGGGCCTTGACGTCGGCTCGGGCGGCGAGCTCCTCCACGGTCCTGCCCAGTTCGCCGCGCGTGTGCTCGATCTGCTCGCGCAGTTCGTCAGGGCCCTTTCCCGACCTCGCGTCACCGGTCATCGGTGTGCCCTTTCCTTGATCTCGGCCACGTCGGTCCTGACACTGTCGATGGTCTGCTCGGGAGCGGCCGGGGTGGCGTTGCGGACCTTCGCCCTGCCGACGGCGGCCATCACCGCGGCGACGACGAGCAGGATCCCGGTGACGATCAGCCCGGCGGCCCAGACCGGCAGGGGCACGGCCAGGGCCGCGATCGCCGTGGCGATCATCGCCTGCAAGGCCAGGAAGCCGACCAGACCGGCGCCGCCGAACATGCCGCCGCCCATGCCCAGGCGCTTGCCCTTCTGTGTCATCTCCGCCTGCGCCAGCCTCATCTCGGCCCGCACCAGGTCGGTCAGCTCCTGGGAGGCCTCCTGGACCAGCTCACCGACCGAGGCGTCGGAACGGGAGCGGTACCGGGGGTGCACGGTGGTCATGAGGGTCACCCTCTCTGCTGCGTAGCGACACACGGATACGGTTGTGGCGCCGGGTACCCGGTCGCGGGCGGCCCGTATCGCCGGACCCGTCACGGACCTGCAAGGCGCCGTCGGTCCTTTTCATCCCACTTCTGGGTGTCGCGGGGCTCCGTGTAGGGCTCGTCCTCGGGTGGGTGCCCACCGGCGATCGCTCGCTGCCGGACGGCCTCCGCGTCGAACTCCAGGCCCAGCAGGATGGCCAGATTGCCGATCCACAGCCAGACCAGGAAGACGATCACGCCGGCCATGGTCCCGTACGTCTTGTTGTACGAGGCGAAGTTCGCGACGTACAGCGCGAAGCCCGCGGAAGCGATCATCCAGATGACCAGCGCCAGGAAACTGCCCGGCGTGACCCACCGGAATCCGCGCACCTTGGCGTTCGGGCACGCCCAGTAGAGGATCGCGATCATGGTGGTCACCAGGATGGCCAGGACCGGCCATTTCGCGATGGCCCAGACGGTCAGCGCCGTGTCGCCGATGCCGAGCGTGGAGCCGACCTGACGGGCCAGAGCGCCCGTGAAGACGACGATCAGAGCGCTGAGGACGGCCAGGACCATGAGAGCGACGGTCACACCGAGGCGGACCGGCAGCACCTTCCAGACCGGGCGTCCCTCCGGCATGTCGTAGACGGCGTTGGCCGTGCGGATGAAGGCCGCGACGTAACCGGAGGCGGACCACACGGCGAGGACCACGCCGACGACGGCCATCAAAGAGCCCAGACCGCCCCTGCCCTGCAACTGTTCGACCGCCCGCGTGAGGATGTCCCGGGCCGAGCCGGGGGCGAGCTGGTTGATGTTGTCCAGGACCTTCTGGGTGGCGGATCGGCCGACCAGGCCGAGCAGGGACACCAGCACCAGCAGAGCCGGGAAGAGCGACAGCACCCCGTAGTACGTCAGGGCCGCCGCGCGATCGGTGAGCTCGTCGTCCTTGAACTCCTTGAGGGTGCCTTTCAGCGCCCCCCACCACGACCGTTTGGGCAGCTCGGTCGGCGTGTCCGGGGCCCGCTCCTCCACTTCCGGATCGGGCCCGAACCGCTCTTGCGCGGCGTCCTCCCGCTCGGGCGGACTGCGCCGCTCCCCCTGCTCCTTTTGCCTGGATTTGAGAAGTCGATTCATGCCCCCCGTGTATCCGGTCTTTCACAGCTCACGCGCCCAGGGACACCCCGTTCTCATCTCCCGGCAGGAAATCCCGGCGACGAATCCGGCGCCGGCTGTTAGCGTCGCCCCCATGAAGGTCATCAGGCACAGCCACGCCGCAGCCGCGCGAGCGACCAGCTCACCGGCTGCCGACGCCTGACCTCACTCCCACCGGCGGCCGGAAACGGGCCGCCGATGTGTGACGTCTCCTTCCTGGGCGCACCCGCGCCGCGGCTCCTTCCGGTCCCTCGAACCGAAGGAACGCCCTCATGCACAGCGAGCAGATCGTCCGTACGTTCAACGACTTCTACCGTGAACGCGGCCACGAGCACATCACCGGCGCCACACTCCTGCCACCCTCCTCCGACTCGGTGCTGTTCACCACTTCGGGCATGCACCCGCTGACGCCGTACCTCGAAGGCCGGCCGCATCCCCAGGGCCGGCGCCTGAACGGCCTCCAGCGCTGTCTGCGCACCACCGACCTCGACGAGGTCGGCGACCGCACGCATCTCACCGTGTTCGAGATGCTCGGCTCGTGGTCGCTCGGCGACTACGGCCTTTCCCAGAGCCTGCGTTGGGGCTACGAGCTGTTGCGCGACGGGTTCCAGATCCCGGGGGAGCGGATGTACGTGACCGTCTTCGGCGGGGACGACGAGGTCGGCCCCGACAACGAATCGCTCGACGCCTGGGGGGAGTTGGGCGTGCCCGTGGAGCTGACCGATGACGAGAACTGGTGGTCCCACGACCCGGTGGGGCTGTGCGGCCCCGACTCGGAGATCTTCGTATGGACCGGCGGCCCGGGCGAGCCGCCCCAGGGCAGGCCCACCACCGACCCGCGATGGGTCGAGGTCTGGAACCACGTGAGCATGCGCCACCGCCGCGACCAGGACGGCCGCCTCCGGCCGCTGCGGCAGCACAGTGTCGACACGGGCATGGGGCTGGAGCGACTCGTCTGCGTCCTCCAGGGCCACAGCTCGGTCTACGACAGCGACCTGTTCGAACCCTGGACGCGGCTCCTGCCACCCCTCTGGCACCTGGACGAACCCTCGACCCGCCTGGTCTGCGACCACCTGCGCTCCGTGGTCGTCGTCATCGGCGACGGCGTACGGCCGTCGAACACGGGACGCGGCTACGTCCTGCGCCGGCTGATCCGCCGGGTCCTCACCGTGCTGTGGCGCGACGACCCCACCCGCACCCTGTCCGACCTGCCGCGGGAAGTCCTGCTGCACACGCTGGAGCGTTTCCGTCAGACCGGTGGCACAGACCCCGTGCGGCAGGTGCTGGAGGGGGAGGAACGCAGGTACGCCAAGCTGCTGGAGCGCGGACGCCGTGTGCTGGGCAAGCCGGAGTTCGGCGGCCCGCTGAGCGACGAGGACTACCGCTACCTGCACGACACGCACGGGCTGCCCCGCGACCTGGTCACCACGCTCCGCACGTCATGACGGACGAGGAGGTCCGGGCCGGCGTGGAGCCGGCCCCGGGCCTCCTCTGCTCGCTTCCTACTCGTCCCAGGCTTCGATGATGATCTGCTGCGAGATCCTGCCGTCGCGCAGCGTGATCATCGACTCGGACATGACGCGCACGCCGTCCGCGTACTCGCAGGACTCGCTGTAGGCCGCGCGATCGCCCTGGATCACGCAGCCCTCCAGCTTGTGCGTCATGTCGCGGCTGTACACGTCGGTGAGCATGTCGGCGATCTGGTTGCGGCCGGTCAGCACCTTCGGGTGGCTCGGCTGCGCGTTGCGGTTCACGACACGGATCTCCGCGTCGTCCGTGTACAGCGAAAGAAACGTCTCCGGGTTCTGTCCTTCGACGGCCCGGCGGAGTGTGTCGGTGTCGAACGCCGGGGTTGCGGCGGTGCCCATGGTGACCTCCTCTTGAGGCCCGCGGCATGACGAGGGCGGCCGCGAGGGCCTCACCTCCGAGCGTCCTCCGCGGCGACGGGCTCGGCAAGCGCTGCCGTGCGCTCGGCCTGATGGGTGAGGGGCGGCTGACGGCCGTTTCCGGTGCCGGGCCGCCCGCGTTGCTCAAAGCATGATCTCAACACGACGTATCGTCGCCGCCGTTGGTCTCGCCGCCGGTGTCACCGGCCTCGCCGCTCCGATGGCGAACGCGGCCCCGGTGGATGCCCCGAACGCCGGCATGCTCAACCCCGTGACCACGCTCGACTCGCTCGCCACCACCGGTGTGCCCGCCGACCGCAGGGCCAAGATGCCGCGACCCTCGGACCAGCTGGCCCGGCTGGAGCAGCTCAAGGAGCTGAGCCGGGCGCAGCGCCCGCAGCAGGTGAAGGCGCTCGACACGCCGGTCACCAGGATGCTGCCCGGCGCCCTCGAGGTGTGAGCCGCCGCACGACCGCAGGACCCAGGGCCGCCCGCATCCGGGCGGCCCTTTCGCACGTGCCGAGAGTGCACGTGCCGAGAGTGCATGTGCCGGGAATGCATGTGCCGAGCGTGACCTGCCGTCTACCCGGCGGTGCCCAGGAAGTGGAAGCCGGGCCTCGGGTGCATCAGGAAGTCGTGGTGGGAGATGTTCCACGCATACGCCCCCGCCAGCGCGAACGCCACCCGGTCCCCGGCCCGCAGCCCGGCCGCCGGCACCCGGCGGGCAAGAAGGTCCTTCGGGGTGCACAGCTGCCCGGCCAGCGTGACCCGCTCGCCCTCGGCGGCCGGCCGGGGCCAGGGGTGCGGCCAGCCGTCCACGTGCAGGACGGAACACGGCTGGTCGTGCCCCTTGGTCGCGGGAGTCCGCAGATGATGCGTGCCGCCCCGGACGACGGCGAACTCCTCGCCGTGACTCGGCTTCACGTCCAGCACCTCGGTGGCGTACCAGCCGCAGTACGCGGTGAGCGCCCGGCCCGGCTCGATGCGCAAGGTCAGCTCCGGATACCGCTCGGTCAGCCGGGCGAGTCCGGTGCCGTAGGCCGTCCAGTCGAAGCGGCGGTCCGGGTCGCCGTAGTCGACGTGCATGCCGCCGCCGACGTTCACCTCGTCGAGCCTGACTCCCAGGCCGGCAGCCCAGGTGACGACCGACTCGGCCACCGCCACCTGCTGCGCGGCCTCCAGTCCGCTGGCCAAGTGGGCGTGGACGCCCCGCAGTTCGAGCTGCGGGTAGGCGCCCTTCGCCAGCATCCGGATCACCGGTTCGGCCCGTCCGGGGTCCATGCCGAACGGAGTCGGCCTGCCCCCCATCGCCAGCGAACTGCCCGCCAGCGCCCCGCCGGCCAACGGCAGATTGACACGCGGCAGGACCGCCACCCGCCGGCCCGGCGCCGCCCGTCGCGCCAGTTCGGCCAGCATCCGCAGCTCGTACTCGCTCTCGACGTGGAAGCGCTCGACTCCCTCCTCCAGTGCGGCCGTGACCTCGTCCGGTGTCTTGCCGGGACCGCCGAAGGCCAGCGGGTGGCCCGGTACGGCCTTGGCGACATGGGCGAGTTCACCGCCCGAGGACACCTCGTAGCCGTCGACGTACGGGCGGAGCGCGGTGAGGATCTCAGGCTCCGGGTTGGCCTTGGCGGCGTAGTAGAGCTCGACCCGCTCGGGGAGGGCCTCCCGCAGGGTGGCGGCGTGGCCGCGCAGGGCCGTCAAGTCGTAGACGTAGGCGGGTAGGTGCCGCGAGGTGAGGGACAGGACGCGGTCCCGGACCGCCGGCGTGGGCGATGTCATCGGGCGACGCTCCAGGTGGTCGTGTCCCGCAGGACGTCCTCGGCCAGCGGGGACGGCAGTCGGACGTACCCCGCCTCCCGGTCGGCCTTGCGTTCCCAGCGGGTGAGGAGGTTGGCCTTGGCGGGCAGCGGTACCCCGGCGAGGAGGGCGGCCAGCCGGGGCGGACAGCCGTGGTCGTCGGCGTACGTCCGGACCGTCTCGCGCACCCGGGCCCACAGCGCGGCCTCCGCCCGCGGAAACAGGTCGGCGAGGGCGGCGAGCAGCTCGGCGACGTGGTTGACCAGCAGGCAGTAGACGACGCGGTCCCAGCCGCGCCGTGCGTCGTACGTCATCGGCCCCGCGACCTCCGGCGGCAGCGCGCCCAGGGTGTCCGCGTGCTGGTCGGGGACCAGCTTGGTGCCCTCCAGGTCGCGGAAGAGGACCTGGGCCGGCCGGCCGTCGCCGTCGACGCAGATCAGTACGTTCTGGAGGTGGGGCTCCAGGACCAGGCCGTGGTCGAAGTAGGCGGACAGGACCGGCGGGACGAGGAGGCGGAGGTAGGCCGACCACCAGTCGAGGGCCGCCCGTTCGTCCGCTCCGGCGAGCAGCCGGGAGATGTGCGCGGCGCCGGTCGGGTACTCGTCGGCGACGGCCGCCGCGAGCAGGGCAGTGGTGCCCGGGGCGAGCCTGCTGGGCAGGCCCTCGCGGACGATCATGCCGAGGCCCTCCAGCAGCGTCCGGTCCGGTGTGCCGTCCGGACCGGGCAGGGCGAGCGTGCGGTAGGCGGGCTCGCGGAGCACCCCGCTGCCGGGGAAGCGTTCCGCGAGGTCGGTGAAGGCCGGAGCCAGGGCACGGGTGAGGGCGACGGCGCCGGACAGCTCGTAACTGCTGTTCTTGCGCAGGCAGTTGGTGATGCGCACGTTCAGGCTGAACTTCAGGAAGGTCTCGCCGTCGTACAGCGTGCGCACCGACGCGGTGGCGGCGAACGGCCTTCCGCCGGGGCCCAGGTCGAGGACGTCACCGCGTTCCAGGGCGGTGCGCAGCAGCGGGTGGTCGCGGAGCGTCGCGTACTGCCAGGGGTGGGCGGGCAGCAGCCGGTAGCCGCCGGGGACGGCCGGGCCCTGGCGGTCCAGCGGGGCGACGGACGCGGGGTCGATGAACTCCTCGGCGATCAGCTCGGCGCGCACGGCGAGGTGTCGCAGCGGGAAGGACGCGCCGGTCTCGGGCGCGTAGGCGGCCCAGGCCCGCGGATCGCCGGTGCGGGCCTTGGGCGTGGGGTGGAAGCGGTGCCCGAACAGCAGGGACTGCTCCGAGGCCAGGTAGGCGGCGAGCCGGTCCCTCGCGGGGCGGGCCGTGCGCGGCTGCGCCAGGGCCGTCTCGACCGCGTCGTGGCTGGAGGCGACCTGCTCCAGGAACTCCTCGTTGCGCACCCCCGTCCGCAGCGACAGCTCGTCATGCGTGTACGCGGCCAGGCGCCGCCAGTTCATATCCACCCACTCGCCGTGCCGCTGCTCGCTCACCGGCCCCGTGAACCGGTGCGCGCCGATCAGCGACGTACGGCGCAGCGCGACCCGCAGCAGGACACCCCGGCGGGGCAGCCGCAGCAGCAGGTGTCCGCCGGTGACGACGGACTGGTGCTCGGGGCCGGAGACCTCGCGCAGGAGACAGTTGAGGAGGGTGTGTGCCACCGCCTCGTCGGCGGTGGGCAGGCCGGCGCGAGCGGCGAGAGGGGTCTCGCTGCGCTCGGGCGGGGTCGAGAGCTCGGCGGACGTCGCGAGCGAGTCGGTCAGGGAGGGCATCAACGGCTCCAGCAGGTGCGCAGGTGCGGTGTGGGTAAACAGTGGCCGCGACGGGGGCGGTGCCGTCGATCGGCGTGGAGTGCGGTCGGCCGCCCGTACCGGGCGAGCTCCGGGGCGTACGGGGTCTTCGCCGAGCCGGGCGGGGGAGCGGTGCCGACCGCCCTGGGTATTCGCACCCCGTCGGGCAGGAAGCAGCGGCCCGCCACCGCATGCCCCTGCCCCCGTCGGTGGGCGGGCATCGGCGGCGCCTCGCCGCTCATGCCGAACACCCGTACCCGGCCAGGTAGTTGGGGCCGGTGGTGTAGTGCTTGTTGATGTCGGCCGCGCCCGACCGCTCCTTGGACAGCAGCGTCCCGGCCGACACCATCGCCTTCACCGGCAGTTCCGCGGCGTCCAGCACGCGGGCGCGTAGTACGTCCGCCGCGTCGCCGCCGAGCCGGTCGACGCACTCCGTCAGACGCCGCCGTACGAGATCCAGCAGGGCGTCACGACGGCCGGGGAGCCCGAAGGCGTAGGCGCCCGCGCACAGGTGCACGGTGATCGTGGTGAACAGATCGGCGACCGGGCCGTCGTCGGTGCCGAGGATGCGTGGGTCGTCGAAGGACCACGGCCCCGGGAGCACGGCGTCCAGCCGCTCGGTGTTGACGCGCGGGCCGTCGTTGTCCTTGAACAGCAGCCGCAGGCTGCCCGGCCGCAGTACCAGGGAGACGTTCTGCTGGTGCGACTCCAGCGCGATGCCATGGCCGAACAGCGTGGTCTGCCAGTCGAACAGCAGGGTGAGGGCCGCGTCCAGCAGCGCGACCGGGTCACCTCCGTAGAAACGGCCGGCGAGATCGTCGAGGACCAGCCCTCCGGCGGGAGCCTCGGCGAGGAGCGCCGCCATCGGCACCACCACGGCGTCGTCGAGGCCGGCCGGGTAGCGGCGGCACAGCACGGCGAGCAGCTCGTGGCCGGCGTGGGCGTAGGTCGTCTCGTCGGCGTGCAGGATCACGTGCCGGAACCGGGGCTCGCGGTCCAGCACCGCCTCCACCAGCCGCTGCCCGACCGCGCCGTCGACGAGCGTCCCCGGCTTGATCGTCCGCTTGTTGCGCAGGCCCAACGTCGCCGTGACCAGGGGGAGTTTGAGATGCGTGGCCGGATCGCGGACCGTCGCCACGGTCCGCATGGACAGCGTCGGAACGACGTCCAGGTGGGCCCGCTCGGCGAACACCGTGCCCTCGGGCAGCTCGACGGCCCGCAGCGCGTCGACGGTCAGCGGATGGACGGGCAGCGGCAGATGGGTGCCGTCGCGATCACCCAGCCCGAGGCACGAGGGCGTCGGCCAGAACTCGGGCAGCGTGCCCGCGACGGTGACCGCTTCCCGGGGGACCGCGACCCAGCGCAGCGCGAAGCGAGGCGCGAACTCCGGTGCGAAAGCGCGCAGTTGCTCCTCGTCGAGGCCCGCACGTCCGCGTGCCGTCGGGTACACCGGATGGTCGAGGCGAGCGGCGAGCGTGTCGTATCCGAGACCGCCCCCGAGTCCCGTTGTGGTGCTCACCCGCTCCACGACCTCGTCCCGCGTCGCGGCGTGCAACCGCATCGTCGCCAGCGTCTGCCGGCACTCCTGGGCGAAGGCGTCGAAGCCACCGCGGTCCTCGGGCTCGGCGAGGGCCCGCAGAGCGCCCAGGACGGTGTCGCACTTGGTCAGCTCGGCACCGTCCGACTCGCGGACGAGCAGCGGAAGCCGGGCGGCGTACGCACCCTGGTATCCGTCCTGTGCGACGGGCAGCAGCAGGGCGTCGTCCCGCGCCGGCAGCCGGATCCAGCGCCCGTCCGGCCGCACCAACGGGGCACCGCGGCTGCGCAGCCCGACCACGTCCTCGCGCAGCAGGGCACCGAGCACCCGGGTGAGGAGTTCGGCCTCGCACGTGTCCGGCACGGTGGCCGGCGCGGTCACGGCTGGATCTCCCAGTGCCGCTCGGCCAGGAACGCCGTCACCGCCCGGTCCACCGTCGCCCCGTCGGTGCCGGTGGCACGCAGCACGCCGAGGTAGTCGCGGTTGGTGCGGTACAGCTCGTACCGCTCGCCGACCGCCCGCATCGGACGGTACGTCAGATGCACTCCGTCGACGTCGAGTTCGGCGGCGTCGGGGGCGGCGACGAGGGTGCCCGCGCGGTCGGCGCACGGGTACTCCAGTCGGGCCGCGCCGTCCTGGCGTGCGCCGAGGTCGGCGGGGAGCGGCTCACCCAGATGGGTGCGCAGGATGTGCTCGAAGAGCGGGATCCGCAGCAGCCCGGCCAGCAGCAGATCGCACTGGTCGCCGATGGCACGGTAGTTGACCTCGATGATCCGCGCCCGGCCTTCGTGCACGACGAATTCGGTGTGACAGGCCCCGAACCCGACGCCCAGCGCGTCCAGTTGCTCCAGTACCTGCGCGACGACGGGCTCGGGGTGGGCGGCGACGAAGGTGAGCCGCTCCTCGACGAAGTGCGGCGGCGCGGACAGCTCCGTGCGGAAGCCGCCGAGGAGATGACGGACCTGCCCGTCCCCGAGGGTCTCCAGGGTGAGCAGCTCGCCGGGCAGATACTCCTCGACGACCAGGACGGCGCCCGGACGCCGGCTCAGGATCTCCTTGGTGTGCGCCACCAGTTCCTCCGGGCCGTCGACCCGCACGACGTCCTCGCTGGCCACGCCCTCTCGCGGCTTGACCACGCACGGGTACGGCGCGTCGCCGGGCGCCACCGGTTCGGTCAGCTCGGCCGACCAGACGCTGTCCGCACCGGCCGCGGTGAGCCGGCGGCGCATCTCGGCCTTGTCCTTGCAGCGCAGGGTGACCCGCCAGTCCTTGCCGGGGAGTTGGAAGTAGGCGGCGGCCTGGGCGGCCTGGGTCTGGAGGTGGTCGCTGTTGGTGAAGACGGCGTCGGGCGCGTGATGGGTGGAGATCCGGGTGATCACGGCCCGGAAGTCACGGACGTCGCACTCCAGGACCTCGATGTCCGGACAGATACGGCGGTGGGCGTCGGGCCGGTCGGTGAGAACGGTGACGTCCAGGCCCAGCCGTGCCGCGGCGGGCAGGAAGCCCTCGGTGACGGAGTCGGTCGGATTGAGGGCGAGCAGATACAGACGCATCGGAGTGGAGCAACTTCCGCTAGCGGGCCAGAGGTGGGTGCGGCCGGGAGGTCGGGGCGGCCTGGCCGTCAACCGGCGGCCGTTCCCTACCTGGCATTTCCTGCTTGATCGTCAGTGTAAGGTAAGCCTTACCTATCTGGCTTTCGTTTGGAATCTCGCAGGGGAGCAGCGATGTCCGTGGCCCCGACGACACCGCCGACCGGCGCCGTCGCGCATACGCTCCGTGACGTCTACGCGCGCCTCACCGGCCTCTGCGAGGTGCTGTCCGTGCGGGTCGCCGAGCCCGGCGACGCGGCGGCCCCGGCGGGCGTGTCGGCGGCGGAGCTGGTGAAGGACGAAGCCGTCCTCGACGCCTTCGTGACGGCGGAGTCGGCCCGGATCCACGAACGGTACGGGGTCGTTCCCCGGCGTGACGTCGCCGCCTCGCGCGCGCTGCACGACTACGCCTGGTCGGTCTCGCTCCTGATGAGCGGCGCCTGGTACCTGGAGCGCAGGGTGCCCCGCATCCTCCCGGAGGACCTGCGCCTGGACCTCGCCACGGCCGAGTTCACCGTCACGCCCGGCATAGACCTCGCCTGTCTGGCGGACGACCCGGTGGCCGCGCTCCCCGGAGTGCTGACGGTTCCTCATGAGAACGCGCTGGACGCCGAGTTGCGCGCCGCGGTCGCCGATCACATGGGCCCGCTGCTGGACGCGATCGGCCCGGTCACCCGGCGCCGCTCACGCGCCCTGTGGGGCATGGTCTGCGACGACCTCGTCTCCGGCGTCTGGTACCTCGGCCGCACCCTGGGCCGCGAGGACGACGGAGTGCGGGCGGCGACCAGGCTGCTGCCGGGGGCGGTGGCCCCATACCCGAGCGGCGCCGACTTCCGGCATCTGACCACCGACGACGGGCGCCGTCACGCCACCCGCACGCGCAGCGGGTGCTGCATGTACTACACGATCCGTCCGGCCGAGGCGTGCGCCACCTGCCCGCGCACCTGCGACGCGGAGCGGCTGCGCCGCCTGCACGGCTGAGCCGGCGGCTCGGCCGCTCAGTCGGCCGTCGCCAGGAACTGCGTCGCCGCCAGTTCCGCGTACAGCGGGTCGGCCGCCACGAGTTCGCGATGCGTGCCCACCGCCCGCACCCGGCCCGCGTCCATCACCACGATCCGGTCGGCCATCGTCACCGTCGACAGCCGGTGCGCGACGACCAGCACCGTGGTCGTACGGGCGACGTCGGCGACGGTGTCGCGCAGCGCCGCCTCGTTCACCGCGTCCAGCTGCGAGGTGGCCTCGTCGAGGAGCAGCAGCCGGGGGCGGCGCAGCAGGGCACGGGCGATCGCGACACGCTGGCGCTCGCCGCCGGACAGCTTGGTGCCGCGATGCCCGACGAGCGTCTCCACACCGTCGGGCAGCCGGGCGACCAGCCCGTCCAGCCGGGTCGTCTTGAGCACCCGGGTCAGGGCGTCGTCGTCCGCGTCGGGGTTGCCGAGCAGCAGGTTGGCCCGCAGCGAACCCGACAACACGGGGGCGTCCTGCTCGACGTAGCCGATCGCGGAGCGCAGTTGGGGCAGTTCCCAGTCGGCCAGGTCCCGCCCGTCGAGCGAGATGGTCCCGCTCTCGGGGTCGTAGAACCGCTCGATCAACGAGAACACCGTCGTCTTGCCCGCGCCCGACGGGCCCACGAACGCCGTCATGCCCTGCGCCGGCACGGCGAACGTCACACCGTGGTGGACGTACGGAAGTTCCTCGGTGTACCGGAACCGCACGTTCTCGAAGGTCAGGGCGGCGGGCTCGGCACCGGCGGACGGCAACGGCGCGGGCCGGGCGGCCGGTTCGGCGGGCAGCTCCAGCGCCTCCTGGATCCTCGCGAGCGCCGCCGAGCCCGTCTGGTACTGCGTGATCGCGCCGACGACCTGCTGGATCGGCGACATCAGGTAGAAGACGTACAGCAGGAACGCCACCAGCGTGCCGATGTCGATCGCCCCGGTCGCCACGCGCGCCCCGCCCACCGCGAGCACCGTGATGAAGGCGATCTGCATGGCCAGCCCGGCCGTGTTGCCCGCGGCGGCGGACCACTTGGCGGCCCGCACGCTCTGCCGCCACGACTCCTCGGCGGCCTCGTGCAGCGTACGTTCCTCCCGGTGCTCGGCGCCGGACGCCTTCACCGTGCGCAGCGCGCCGAGGATCCGCTCCAGTGAGGCACCCATCACGCCGACCGCGTCCTGCGCCTGTCTGCTGGCCCGGTTGATGCGCGGCACGATCACCCCGAGGACGGTGCCGGCGGCCAGGATCACGGCGAGCGTGACCGCGAGCAGCACCGGATCCACCAGGCCCATCATCACCACCGTCGCCACGAGCGTCAGCCCGCCGGTGCCGAGGCCGACGAGCGAGTCGGTCGTGACCTCGCGCAGCAGCGTGGTGTCCGAGGTGATGCGGGCCATCAGATCACCGGGTTCGCTGCGGTCCACGGCGGCGATACGCAGCCGCAGCAGATACGACGACAGGGTGCGCCGCGCGCCGAGCACCACCGACTCGGCGGTGCGCCGCAGTACGTACGAACCCAGCGCGCCCAGCGCCGCGTTGGCCACCACCAGCGCGGACATGACCAGCAACGGGCCGGTTATGGCGCGGTCGTGGGAGAGGTCGTCGATCAACTCCCGTGCGACCAGGGGCAGAAGGAGTCCGGTGGCACCCGTGACGAGGGACAGCACGGCGCCGATGAGCAGGGTCCAGCGGTGCGGGCGGACATAGCCCAGGAGCAGCCGCCAGGTCGGCGGGGTGGCTGGGGTCGCGGCGTTGCTCACGGGGCTCCTCCGGAGTCGTTCGGAGCCCTCAGGCTACGTCGGCCGGCGGCCGCGGCCTGCCGGTTTTCGTACCACGGAAGGCGCGCACTCCGTGCGTTTACCGATCAGTCACGTCTAGGGTCGGAAGCGGACGGAGAGCCGCCGAGGAAAGGCTGGGCACCATGGCGCAGGAAGTACGGGGCGTGATCGCACCGGGCAAGGACGAGGCCGTGCGCGTGGAGACGGTCCTCGTGCCCGATCCGGGGCCCGGAGAGGCCGTCGTACAGGTCCAGGCCTGCGGGGTCTGTCATACGGACCTGCATTACAAGCAGGGGGGTATCAATGACGAGTTCCCGTTCCTGCTCGGGCATGAGGCGGCGGGTGTGGTGGAGTCGGTGGGGGAGGGGGTCACCGAGGTGGCTCCGGGTGACTTCGTGGTGTTGAACTGGCGTGCGGTGTGCGGGCAGTGCCGGGCGTGTGTGCGGGGGCGGCCGTGGTACTGCTTCGCGACGCACAATGCCCGGCAGAGGATGACGCTGGTGGACGGTACGGAGTTGTCGCCGGCGTTGGGTATCGGTGCGTTCGCGGAGAAGACGCTGGTGGCGGCGGGGCAGTGTACGAAGGTGGATGCGTCGGTGTCGGCGGCGGTGGCGGGGTTGCTGGGGTGTGGGGTGATGGCGGGGATCGGTGCGGCGATCAATACGGGGGAGGTGGGCCGGGGTGATTCGGTCGCGGTGATCGGTTGTGGCGGGGTGGGGGATGCGGCGATCGCGGGGTCGCGGCTGGCGGGGGCGGCGAGGATCATCGCGGTGGACATCGATGACCGGAAGCTGGACAAGGCGCGTGCGTTGGGGGCGACGGACACGGTGAACTCCCGGGTGTCGGATCCGGTGGAGGTGATCCGGGAGCTGACGGGGGGTTTCGGGGCGGATGTCGTGATCGAGGCGGTGGGGCGTCCGGAGACGTACGAGCAGGCTTTTTATGCGCGTGATCTGGCGGGCACGGTGGTTCTGGTGGGTGTGCCGACGCCGGAGATGAAGCTGGAGTTGCCGTTGCTGGATGTGTTCGGTCGGGGTGGGGCGTTGAAGTCGTCCTGGTATGGGGACTGTCTGCCCTCGCGTGACTTCCCGATGCTGATCGATCTGCATCTTCAGGGGCGGCTGGATCTGGACGCGTTCGTCACGGAGACCATCGCGCTGGACGAGGTCGAGAAGGCCTTCGAGCGGATGCACCAGGGCGACGTCCTGCGCTCAGTGGTGGTGCTCTGATGGCCGCCCGCATCGAACGCCTCGTCACCTCCGGGCAGTTCAGCCTCGACGGCGGCACCTGGGACGTCGACAACAACGTGTGGCTGGTCGGGGACGACCACGAGGTGATCGTCATCGACGCCGCCCATGACGCCGACGCCATCGTCGAGGCCGTCGGCGACCGGCGGCTGAAGGCGATCGTGTGCACGCACGCCCACAACGACCACATCGACGCCGCCCCCGCCCTCGCCGACCGCACCGGAGCGGTGATCTGGCTCCACCCCGACGACACGCCGCTGTGGAAGCTGACCCACCCGGACCGCGACCCCGACGCCCACCTGCTGGACGGCCAGGTCATCGAGGCGGCGGGCGCCGACCTCACGGTCCTGCACACGCCCGGGCACGCGCCGGGTGCGGTGTGCCTGCACGACCCGGGACTCGGCGTCGTCTTCACCGGCGACACCCTCTTCCAGGGCGGCCCCGGCGCCACCGGACGGTCGTACTCCCACTTCCCGACGATCATCGGCTCGATCCGCGACCGGCTGCTCACCCTGCCGCCCGAGACCAAGGTCCTCACCGGCCACGGTGACCCCACCACGATCGGCGCGGAAGCCCCGCACCTCCAGGAGTGGATCGACCGCGGTCACTGAGACCGGCGCGCCTTCTCCCGCCCCGGAGACGACACGCGAAAAAGGCGACAGAAGATGTCCGGCTTACCCGGCACCCTCTACAGCGACACCGCACGCGAGGGCACGGGAGGCCGGACATGTCACAACCGCTGAAGGACAAGGTCGCACTGGTGGCCGGTGCGACACGGGGAGCCGGACGCGGCATCGCCGTGGAGCTCGGGGCGGCCGGTGCGACCGTCTACGTCACTGGACGCAGCACCCGCACCCAGCGCTCGGAGTACGACCGCCCCGAGGCCATCGAGGACACCGCCGACCTGGTCACCGAGGCCGGCGGCCACGGCATCGCCGTACCCACCGACCATCTCGACCCGGCGCAGGTCCGCACCCTCGTGGAGCGCGTCGCGGACGAACAGGGCCGCCTCGACGTGCTCGTCAACGACGTCTGGGGCGGCGAGAAGCTCTTCGCCTGGGACAGCCCGGTCTGGGAGCACGACCTCGACAAGGGCCTCAGGCTGCTGCGGCTCGCGGTGGAGACACACGCCATCACCAGCCACCACGCGCTGCCCCTGCTCCTGCGCAACCCGGGCGGCCTGGTCGTCGAGATGACCGACGGCACGGCGGACTACAACGGGGCGAACTACCGCAATTCCTTCTTCTACGACCTCGCCAAGTCGTCCGTGCTGCGCATGGCCTTCTCCCTCGGCCACGAACTCGGACCGCGCGGCGCCACGGCTCTCGCGCTGACGCCGGGCTGGCTGCGCTCGGAGATGATGCTGGAGGCGTTCGGCGTGCGCGAGGACAACTGGCGCGACGCCCTCGCCCGCGTCCCGCACTTCGCCATCTCCGAGACACCGCGCTATGTGGGCCGCGCCGTCGCCGCACTCGCCGCCGACCCCGACCGGGCCCGCTTCAACGGCGAGTCGCTCTCCAGCGGACAGCTCGCGCGGGTCTACGGCTTCACCGACCTCGACGGCAGCCGGCCCGACGCCTGGCGGTACCTGGTCGAGGTGCAGGACGCGGGGAAGCCGGCGGACACCACGGGCTACCGCTGAGACGACGTGGGCAGCACCGGCGGGGACCAGCGCGCGGAGTGTCCGGGCGGGAGGGCCAGATCGTCGCGTACGGCGGTGTAGTAGCCGTCGCGGGAGGCCCGCTGTCGCTCCAGCAGCGCCCGCCAGGCCGCCGGATCACGAGCGTCCTGCCGGACGAACTGCTCCATTTCGATGAGGGTCAGCACCCAGCTCCGCGCCTGCTCCACCACCTGCGGGCTGCCGAGGAGCAGCAGTGCCTCCCAGGCCGGATCCCGCGCGACCATGGCCTCCGCGAACAGCGGCTCCGCCTCCTGTAGTGACAGGGGGTGTGGATGGGGGTCGTTGTCGAGATGGGCGGACACCTGGTAGGTGAGGGTGATCGACTTCTTGAGCGCCCGCGCGTAATCGATGTATGCCGCCAGGCGCCGCTCCTCCCAACGCGCCGCCCGCTCCCGCCGAAACCGCACCCGGTCGCCCCGCACGACCACCACATGCGAACCGAGCGCACCGATCACCACGCCCAGGAGCGCGGGGAGTTGCTGAATGAACACCGACATGGACGCACGCTATCTGCCCGGATGATCGTCACGGCACTACGGTTCGGTCCATGACGGACACCACGCGCTTCGCAGATCACGGAGTACTGATCACCGGCGCGGCCCGCGGCATCGGCGCCGCCGTCGCAGGCCGGCTCGCCGAGGAGGGCGCGCGCGTCCTGCTGACCGACCGGGACGGACCCGAGGTCGAGAGGACGGCGGCACGCCTGCGCGGACGCGGGCTCGTGACCGAGGCGCTGACGTGTGACGTGGCTCACCGCGAATCCGTGGAGGCGGCCGTCGCCCGCGCCGTCGAGGTCTTCGGTTCGCTGGACGTGCTGGTCAACAGCGCCGCGTCCTGCTCACCCGACACCGAGCTCTTCGAGGACGGGCCGGACGAGGCCTGGGCCCGCGACCTCGACGTCACCCTGACCGGCGCCTACCGCTGCTGCCGCGCCGCCCTTCCCCACCTGGCCGCGACCGGACGCGGTGCCATCGTGAACATCGGCTCCGTCAACGGCCTCCAGGACTTCGGCAACCAGGCCTACAGCGCGGCCAAGGCCGGCCTCGGCTCCCTGACGCGGACCCTCGCCGGCCATGCCGCGCCCCGGGGCGTGCGCGTCAACCTGGTGACACCGGGGACCGTGCGCACCTCGGCCTGGCAGGGGCGGGACGCGGAGCTCGAAGCGATCCGTCCGCTGTATCCCCTGGGCCGGGTCGGTGAGCCCGAGGACATCGCCGCCGCCGTCGCCTTCCTCGCGTCCCGGGACGCCGCGTGGATCACCGGCACCACCCTCACGGTCGACGGCGGCCTCACCGCGGTCCACACGGGGTTCCGGGCGGCGCTCGACCACCGGCGCGAGGCCTGAGGGCCCCGATCCGATCTTTCGCGCCACGCCCGCGGGCCTGGCCGAAACTTCACCGTTCGGTCACAGCCGGGCCGGGCGCACAACCGATTCCCCCGCACACCGGTCTACCTGGCAGAAGTCCACAGGAACACGCTAGGGAAGGGCCCGGCCATGGGGGACATACGCAGACGGCGCGCCGTCGCACTCGGCATCACCGGCGGACTGGTCGCACCGCTGACGCTCACGCTCGCCGCCAGTCCGGCGCAGGCGGCGCCGAGCTGCACGACGCAGGCAGGGCCGTATCAGAAGAAGGTCGAGAAGTTCCTCGGCCGCCCGGTCGACGGCCGGCAGTCCAGCGCGGACTGCAAGGCCATCCAGGCCTTCCAGACCAAGCACGGAATCTCCCCGAACGCCGGCTACGCGGGCCCCGTCACCTGGGGTGTGATGGACCTGATGCTGAAGCAGAAGGCCGTCGGCAAGAACCCCAACAAGGACGGCAAGTGCCCGGTCAACAAGGGCAGGATCGCCTGTGTGAACCTCACGCTCCAGCTGAGCTGGATCCAGGACGGCAAGAAGCTGGTGTACGGCCCGGTCCCGGTCCGCACCGGCCGCAACGGCTACGAGACCCGCACCGGCCTGAAGAAGATCTACTGGCGCAACATCGACCACGTGTCGACGATCTACAACGTGCCCATGCCGTACTCGCAGTTCTTCGACGGCGGCCAGGCCTTCCACTCGGTCGGCGTCAGCATGTGGAACCCGCCGGGCTCGCACGGCTGCGTCAACATGACGAAGACCGACGCCAAGAAGTACTGGTCGCTGCTGAAGAACGGTGACGACGTCTACGTGTACGGCCGCAAGCCGGGCACCTGAGTCAGGACAGGTACCCGGCTCGCGGGTCGGCACCGGGGAAACGTCACGCCTCGGGCGCGTCCCCGAAGTCCGGAATGTCCAACCTGGCCCCGCCCTGCCGCGCGGACTCGTGCGCGATGATGCCCGGCAGGGTGTAGCGAGCCGCCACCCAGGCGTTGACCGACGGCAGGCCCCGCGAGTTGACCGCGGTCACGAAGTCGTCGACCAGGAAGTGATGGCTGCCCTCGTGGCCGTTGTGCAGGTTGTCGAACGACCGGGGCAGCCGGGCCCGGTCGTGCACCGGCGCCGACCCCGAGGTGAAGGCCGCCCGCAGCTCCGGCGCGATGTGCTGGAGCGACGGGTCGTCGGGGGAGAGGGTCGGCTTGGGCTCCAGCAGCTCACTGATGTCCTTGACGCCCTTTTTGTCCTGCCAGAGGGCCACCGTGGCGAGCTGCTCCATGCTCGCCTCGGTGCCGAAGAACCGGAAGCGCGACTCCCGTATGTGGGACGGATATCCGACCCGCCGGAACTCGTTCGTACGGAACGAGCCGCCGCCGGCGACCTCGAACAGCGCGGTCGCGTTGGACACGTCGTTGCCGAACTGGCTGACGCTCTTGTCGAAGACGCCGTCACCCCGGTCGTCCACGACCCCGATCGCCGACACGCTCACCGCGTGCGTCCGCCAGGCCCCGAGCACGCCGCCCACCGCGTGCGTCGGGTACAGCAGCGGGGGATAGGAGGCGGTCGCCTTCCAGTTCTCACCGCCGCTGTACTGGTACGCCTCGTAGAACCCCAGGTCCATGTCGTGGACGTAGTCGCCCTCGGCGTAGAAGAGCCGCCCGAAGGCGCCCTCGGCGATCTGGTTGCGGGCGTGCACGGTCGCCGGGTTGTACTCGCTGGTCTCGCCCATCATGTACGTCAGCCCGGTCGCCTTGACCGCGTCGATGATCGCCGCGATCTCCTCCGTGGTGATCGCCATGGGGACCGCGGAGTAGACGTGCTTGCCGGCGTTCAGGCCCTGGAGCACCAGCGGCCCGTGGGTCCAGCGCTGGGTGAAGATCGCCACCGCGTCGACGGCCTTCGACTCCAGCATCGCCTCGTACGAGGGGAAGGTGCCGGCCAGTCCCTGTGCGTCGGCGAGCCGCTCGGCCCGCTCGGGCAGCAGATCGGTGACGTACACGTCGCTGACACCGGGGTGGGCCTGGAACAGCGTGGCGAACTGGCCGGAGAACTGGCCGGCGCCGACGATGCCGAGGGAGAACGTCATGGAGTGTGTGCCTTTCACTGGCCGAGGATGAGGTTGATCTGGTCGTTGGTCCTGGTCAGACCGCTCACCGGGGCGTCGTTGGCGTAGACGTCCTGCATGGCGGGGCGCATCAGGGAGTACACGTCCGCCGCGTAGTCGGTGATCGGGAAGGAGAAGGTCGTGGAGTCCTTCTTGTCGGTGACCGGTTCGGTGAATGCGGACACGTCGATGCCCTTCTTCCCGTACGCGGCCACCGCGGCCTCGGTGCCGTCAGGGGTCGCGGGGAAGACGATGCCGTAGCCGCCGACGGTCCTCTGGCACTCGTCGGAGGCCAGGTACCGCACCCACTTCTTCGCGCCCTCCTTGTTGCGGGCGTTCTTGGTGACGGAGTCGGCGAGGCCGTTCATCATCGTGGCCCGCTTGCCGGTCGGGCCGATCGGCGTGGGTGCGGTGCCGACCTTCAGGCCCTTGGTGCCGTAGTACGTGGAGATCATCCAGGCGCCGTCGAAGGAGGTCGCCGCCTTGCCCGAGGCGACCTGCGCGTTGGCCGGGTTGGCGCCGTCGGTGTAGTCGGTGAAGGGCGCCAGATAGCCCTTCTTTGCCAGGCCGAAGTACCAGTCCACCACCGACTGGAAGGTCTCGCTGTCGTACTGGTACTCGGTGCCCCAGCGGGCCTTGTCCGTGTAGTGCCACCCCGCGGACGCGACCAGCGGGCTCCAGGTGGTCTGTCCGTCGGCGTCGCCCGCGCCGCCGGTCGCCATCCCGTACACCTTGACGTTGTTCCGGTCGAAGCCCTCCTCGTCACCGCGCTTGCCGTTCTCGTCCACGGTCAGATGCGCGATGGCCTTCTCGAAGGTGCCGCCGTCCTTCGGGTTCCAGGACAGGGTGCCGAGCTCCTCGGTGCTGAGCCCGGCCTCCTCGACCATCTTCTGGTTGTAGAAGAGGGCGACGGTGTCCCAGTCCTTGGGCGCCCCGTAGCGATGGCCGTCCTGGCCCTTCCAGTTGGCGGCCAGCCCCGACTGGTAGGCGGAGTCGTCGATGCCGAGGTCGTCGAGCGGTTCGAGCACGTTCAGATCGGCGAACTGCCCGAACTTCTGGATGTGGTCGGTGAACACGTCCGGCTCGGTCCCCGCGATGAAGCTCGCGGTGAGCTTGGTCCAGTAGTCGGCCCAGCCCATCTGGGTGATCTTCACCTTCACGCCCGGATTCTGCTTCTCGAACCCCTTGGCACAGGCCTGGTACGCGGGCAACTGGTTGGCGTCCCACAGCCAGTACGTCACCGTGTTGCCGCCCGACCCGGCCGCGCCTCCCTGCGCGCAGCCGGTGGCCAGGGACAGCACCATCGCTCCCGTCAGCGCCAGGATCGTACGTATTCGAACTCGCATCCCCGTCCCCTTACTTGATCCCGGTGAAGCTGATGGAGCTGACGATGCGTCGTGCGAAGCAGCCGAACAGCACGAGCATCGGAAGGGCGGCGATCAGCGTGGCCGCCATCAGGCCGGACCAGTCGTAGCCGCTCTGCGGGGTCTGTGCCCGGAAGATGGCCAGCGCCACGGTGAGCACGCGCGAACTGTCGCTGTAGGACACCATCAGCGGCCAGAAGTAGTCGTTCCAGGCCGTGATGTACGTCAGCAGCCCCAGCGTGAGGATCGGCGTGGACGCCATCGGCAGCATCACCCGGAAGAAGATCCGTATCTTCCCGGCGCCGTCCAGCAGGGCGGCCTCCTCGACCTCCCGGGGCACGTTCATGAAGAACTGGCGCAGGAAGAACACCGCGAACGGCGTCATGAACATCGTCGGCAGCGCCACGCCCACCAGGCTGTCCACCAGGCCGAGTTGCTTGATGAGCACGAAGTTCGGCAGCAGGGTGAAGATGGTCGGCACCATCAGCCCGGCCAGGAACAGCCCGAACACCTTCTCCCGACCGCGCCAGCGCAGCCTGGCGAACGCGTAGGCGGCCATGGCGGAGAAGAAGATCTGGCACACGGTGATCAGCGTCGAGACGATCACCGAGTTGACCAGGTAACGCCAGAACCTGAGCCCGCCGCCCGAGCCGCCCTGGGCGATCGCCTCCTCGGCCGACTGTAGGCCGAGGGCCCGCTCGAAGCCTCCGGTCGTCGGATCGACGGGCAGGAGGTCGCCCGGGTGGGCCGCGAGGGCCGTGTTCGAGGACAGCGCGGTGCGCAGGATCCAGTAGAACGGCAGCAGCGTGATGAGCACGATGGCGGCCATCACCGCCCAGGCCGCGATCCGCCCGAAGGAGGGCCCACGCCTGACGCGCCGTACGGTCGTGGTGTCTGCCACGGCAGCCATGTCGGTGTCTCCCTTCCCTCAGCCGAGGTCGCTCTGGCCGGCCCGGGTGAGCCGGTACTGGAGGACGGTGATGGCGCTCAGCACGACCAGCAGGGCCACCGACATCGCCGAGGCGTACCCGAACTGGAAGCGGCCGAAGGCGGCGCCGTAGATGTAGTACTGAAGGACGTTCGTGGCGTTCGCCGGCCCGCCCGCGGTCGTCACCGCGACCGTGTCGAACACCTGGAACGAACCGATCACCGTCATGATCAGGACGACCGCCAGGACGGGCCTGAGCAGCGGCATCGTGATCCGCCAGAACATCCGCCACTCGCTCGCGCCGTCCACCTTCGCGGCCTCGTACATGTCGTTCGGGATGGCCATCAGACCCGCGAACAGCAGCAGCGCGGTGTACCCGACGTGCCGCCACACATTGATCAGGGCGATCGTCGGGATCGCCCAGGTCTCGTCCGCCAGGAACGGGATCCGGTCGGCGCCGACGCCGGCGATGATCTCGTTGCCGATGCCGAGCTGGGTGTCCAGGATCCAGAGCCAGACGATGCCCGCGACGACGTTGGACATCAGATACGGCGTGAGCACGATCCCGCGCAGCACCGTCGACTGCGTCAGCCGCTGGAGCAGCACCGCGATGGCGAGCGCCGAGACCGTCTGGACGCCGATGTTGATGACCACGTACTCGACGGTGACCAGCAGCGAATCCCAGAAGATCGGGTCGTTGACCATCCGCACGTAGTTGTCGAGCCCCACCCACTCCGGCGGGGTGAGCAGGTTGAAGCGGGTGAAGCTCAGATAGATGCCCCGCAGCGTCGGCCAGAGCAGGAAGACGGCGAAGCCGAGCAGCGCCGGCGCGATGAACACCGCGGCGAGCCGGCCGTCCCCCTGGTTCTCGCGGGATGTCGCCCGCCGTGTCCGTTGCTCGGTCCCTGCCCCCTCGGCGCCACCCAATGGGAGACGCGACGGAGGGCTGCTGGAGGCGATGGTCATCGGGAGACTCCCTCGTCTGCGGCTCATCCTCGGCCACTTACTTTTGTCGCGGAAGAATCCAGCCGTCAAGAGCCTGGCAAACATCTTCTTCAAGCCGCACCGGTCGTCATAGACTGGCCTGGTTGCTTTTGTCGAGAAAAAAATCATGCGGGAAAACGAGCATGTGAAAAACGACCATGTGGGAGCCTGACGACCATGACCGCAGTAGCCGACAGCTGGCTCCCCCTCAGTCCCGGTGAACGCTCGGTGGCGATCGAGGTGCTGCTCGCCGGCCCTCTGTCCCGTACCGAGCTCGCCCGTCGGCTGGACCTGTCCGCCGGCAGCCTCACCCGGCTGACCAAACCGCTGATCGAGTCGGGTCTGCTGATCGAGGTCCCCGAGGCGGGCGTGCCGATCGAGGTGCGCCAGGGGCGGCCGTCCCAGCCGCTGGACGTGGTGGCCGAGTCGCGGTCCTTCGTCGGCTACAAGATCACCGAGGACATGGTCTACGGCGTGGTGACCACGCTCAGGAGCGAGATCGTGGCCCGTCACGACCATCCCCTGGACACCCATGATCCGGCCGAAGTCGTGGCCCTGCTGGGCGAGATGACCGACCGGCTCGCCGCGAGCCACCCCACCCTCGCGGGCATCGGGATCGGCGTGGGCGGCCTCGTCGAGGACCGTGCCGTGGTGGGGGAGTCCCCGTTCCTGCAATGGCGCGACGTGCCGCTCGCCGAGATGGTCGAGGAACGCACGGGACTGCCGGTGGTGGTGGAGAACGACGTGGCCGCGCTCGTCGAGGCCGAGACCTGGTTCGGTGCGGGGCGCGGCCTCGACCGGTTCGTGGTCCTCACCATCGGCGCCGGCATCGGCTACGGGCTGGTCCTGGGCGGCAAGCGGGTGCCCTACGCCGAGGAGGACCGCGGCTTCGGCCGGCACTGGATCGTCGACCCCAACGGGCCGCTGACCCCCGAGGGGGCGCGAGGCAGTGCCGTCTCCCTGCTGACCATCCCCAACATCCGCTACCAGGTGCGGGCCGCCACCGGCCGTGACCGGACCTACGAGGAGATCCTGGAGCTGGCGGCGGCGGGGGAGCCGATGCCGGCCCGGGTCATCGGGGAGGCGGCCCGCGCGCTCGGCGTCCTGGTCGCGCAGATCGGCAACTTCGTGCTGCCGCAGAAGATCCTGCTCGCCGGAGAGGGGGTGGGCCTGATGGACGTCGCCGGTGGCACTGTGGCGGACACCATGCGCGCCCACCGACACCCGCTGGCGGCGCCGATCGACCTGGAGACGAAGGTGTCCGACTTTCATGACTGGGCACGTGGGGCCGCTGTTCTCGCCATCCAGGTGCTGGTGCTGGGGGCGGCGGACGCCTGAACTCGGCGGCTGTTGTTGTCAGATGGACGTGATCAGCAACACGGTCCGATATGTCCGCATTGAGTGCGCTTACTCACAGCGCCTTCACCTGCGGAACCGTATGCTTCACAGCATGTCCACCACTGTTGAAATCGCCTCCGATCGATCGGCTGACGAGGTCAACGAGGAGATCCGGGCGCTGTGGCGCCGGTCGGGCGGGACACTGAGCGTCGAGCAGCGCGAGGAGTACCAGCGCCTCGTCCTGGAGTGGGCCGCCGCGGCCCCCCAGACGGTGAAGGCGGCCTGAGCGCCCGCTCAGCCCCCGGCCCCCGTACCCCTCCTCGACCCACCTCGCCAGGCATCGCAAAGACCCTCCCGGCGCACACTCCGGCCCCTACGGGGGCCCTTCTCACTCTGACCTCGGCCGTCTGCTGCGGCCTCGCATCCCCGTACCCGGCGATGCCGCTCGCCCTGGGATTCGCCCTCCTCGATGAGCACCTCACCGCGCGACGGGTGATCAAGCTGACCGGCGTGGCGGTCGCCACAGTGCTGCTGGCCCTCGGATGGCAGGAGCCCCTCAGCCCCAGGTCGCCGAGTAGTACTGCCGATACGCCTTGCGGTCCTGTTCCGCGCGGATGAAACGGGTCGCGGCGAGGGCGACCAGGCTGCCCGCGATGACCAGGAGGCCGGGGCCCACGTTCTTCGGGTCGGCGAGGCGGGACAGCAGTGTTGTGGCGGTCTCGCCGGTGATCGGGGTCGACGAGCCGGGTGAGGCGTCGTCGGGGTCGATGGCGCTCTGTGTCGCGGAGGGCGCCGGTGCGGCGCCCTGACCGGAGCCGTTGGGTGCCGCCACGAGCAGCTTGACGTTCAGCGCGGCCATGGCCTTGGTCACGGGCTGGAAGAACGTCGTACCCCCCGAGGCGCAGTCACCGCTGCCGCCCGACGTCACACCCAGCGCGATTCCCTCGGAGAACATCGGGCCGCCGCTGTCCCCGGGTTCGGCGCACACGTTCGTCTCGATGAGCCCGGTGACCGTCCCCTCCGGGTAGTTGACCGTGGCGTTGAGCGCCGTCACCTCGCCGTCGCGCAGCCCGCTGGTGCTGCCGCTGCGGAACACCCGCTGCCCTACCGCCGGATCGGCCGCGCCCGTGATCCGTACGCCCTTGCCGTCGCCGATCGACACGACCTCGGCCCCGGCGCCCGCGTCCCCGCTCGCGTACTGCACCAGGGAGAAGTCACCGCCGGGGAAGTTCTGCTGGACCGTCTGACCGATCTGCCGGGTGGCCCGGGAGTCGCCGAACCACACCGAACCGTCCGGCCCGCAGTGCCCGGCCGTGAGGATGAAGTCGCGCCGGCCGTCGGTCACGTTGAAACCGGCCGAACAGCGCCCGGCCGTGGACAGCAGCGGCAGCGCGCCGTTGAGCCGGGTCGTGAACGCGCCCTCGGTGCGCTCCATGCGGACGAAGCCGCCCATGCCGTCGGCGAGCCTCGTCATCCGGGACCAGTCGCCTGCCGAGACGGTGCTGTCGCCCTTCACGACCACCTCGTTGGACCGGTAGTCCATGACCCAGGCGGTGCCGGCGACCCGGGGCGCCGAACGCAGAGTCGACGTCGCCGACTTCAGCTCGTCCATGCTGTGGTCGACCATCTTCGCCTCGGCACCGGCCTTGCGCACCTCGGCGGCGGCGGCCTCGTCGGTGACCGCGACGACCGGCTTGCCGTCGGCGCCGATCCAGCTGCCCGCCGTACGCGAGGTGCCGAGCCGTGCGACCAGGTCACCGCCGGTGTCGGCGCCCGAGGCGGCGTAGGTGCGCGGCACGGCGGAGGTGTCGCCGGGTTCGCTCGCCACGGCGCGTGTGACCATCGTTCCTCCGAGGAGGAGTCCGCCGACGGCCGCCAGCCGTGTCACCCGCCGGACGAGACGTCGTCGTGCGTGCCTCATGCATGGCTCCCGAACCAAGTACAGCGCGGCGTCAACGCCACGGGGCCCTCCCGGAGTTGAGCACCCTCGTTCCATACGGAGCACGGGCCGCCCGCGTTCACCGCACAGGTGATCTCTCTCCTGGCGCCGCCGGGGCGCCGGCCATCGGCCACTTCGGGGAACCCGCCGATCGTCCCCGGTCACTCGGGGCCCGCGCTGTTCCCGGCCGGCGCACGGCCCGCCTATCTTGAGGCCCATGACCAGGAGCCCGCACGAAGAGTCCGGCGAACCGAACCCCCTGCGCGCCCTCACCCTCGACCGGCTGCGAAGCCGTACGAGCATGAAGTGGCGCGCCTACCCCGAGGACGTGCTGCCGCTCTGGGTGGCCGAGATGGACGTGCCCCTGGCCGAACCGGTCGTGCGCGCGCTGACCGACGCCCTCGCGCTCGGCGACACCGGCTACCCGGCGGGCACCGGCTACGCCGAGGCGCTCGCCGGGTTCGCCCAGAAGCGGTGGGGCTGGGACGGAGTGGCCGTGGAGCGGACGGCGATCGTGCCCGATGTGATGCTCGGCGTGGTCGAGATGCTCAAGCTGGTGACCGGACCGGGCGACGCCGTCGTGGTGAACTCACCCGTCTATCCGCCCTTCTACCTGTTCGTCGAGCACATGGACCGACGGGTGGTGGAGGCCCCGCTCGGCACCGACCTGCGCATCGACCCCGACCTGCTGGACGAGACGTTCCGGCGGGCGGTCGCGGGCGGTCGCCGGGCCGCGTTCCTGCTGTGCAGCCCCCACAACCCGACCGGCACCGTGCACACCCCCGACGAACTGGCCGCCGTGGCCGCCCTCGCCGACCGCCACGGCGTGCGTGTCGTCGTCGACGAGATCCACGCGCCGCTCACCGCTGGCGGCGTCGATTTCACGCCCTATCTGAGCGTCCCGGGCGGTGCCCGCGGGCTGTCGCTGATGTCGGCGTCCAAGGCGTGGAACCTGGCCGGCCTCAAGGCCGCGCTGGCCGTAGCCGGGCCCGACTCGGCCGCCGACCTGGCCCGGATGCCGGAGGAGGTCAGCCACGGGCCCAGCCACCTCGGCATCATCGCCCACAGCGCCGCCCTGCGCGACGGCACCGGCTGGCTCGACGCCCTGCTCGCGGGACTCGACGACAACCGACGGCTGCTCGCCGACCTCCTGGCCGAGCACCTCCCGGCGATCGGCTACCGCCCCGCCGAGGCCACCTATCTCGCCTGGCTCGACTGCCGTGCCCTCTGCCTCGGCGACGACCCGGCGGAGGTCTTCCTGCGGCGCGGCCGCGTCGCCCTCAACTCCGGCATCCCCTTCGGGACGGGCGGCGCGGGCTTCGTACGGCTGAACCTGGCGACGTCACCCGAGCTGATCACGGAAGCGGTGCGAAGGATGGCGGCGGCGCTCGACTGAGACGGCCCCGGCAGGACCCGCCGTCCGGCGCCCCGCCCCGCCGCCTAGACTTCCGGCCATGGACGACACGACCCCGGCGCGGCTCGGCGCGGGCAACTACCTGCTCATCACCAGCTACCGCAAGAACGGCACCGGCGTCCCCACCCCGGTGTGGGTGGTCCGGGATGGGGACGCGCTGGGCGTGTGGACGGTCGCCGACTCCTGGAAGGTCAAGCGCATCCGGGCGCGCGCCGACGTCCTCGTCGGCCCCTGCGACCTGCGCGGCAGGCCCACCGGCGAGCAGGTCCCCGCCACCGCCGAGATCTGCGACGAGGCGACCAGTGCCCGCTACCGCAAGCTCATCGCCCGCAAGTACGGGATCACCGGCCGCCTCACGCTCTTCGGCAGCCGACTGCGCCGGGGTGTGAACGGCACAGTCGGCATCCGGATCACACTGACGCCCTGACCTGGGTCAGGCACATCCGTCGCGGGTCACGACGCGTCCAGCACCGTGCCCGTGATCACCGGCGCCCCGGGGAGCGGGTGACCGGCGTCGTCGGCCGCCTGGAGGCGCAACGACTCGGACTGCTCGGCCACCTGGTCCTTGAGCGTCGGGATGCGTAGCTCCGCGGACGTCCGGCCCGCCGGGACGTTCACCCAGACATAGAAGCCCTCCACCTCGGACAACGGCCGTTCGGGATCGGGGGACGCGCCGGTGTTCTCCTCCAGCCAGCGGGGATCGACGTCCTTCGTCGACAGTTCCCGCCCGTCGGCCACCGGCACCACGGCATACGCTCCGCCCACCTCCGCGTCGGCCACCGCGGACAAGGTCACCCGCCACTTCAGCGGTTGACCCTCCCTCACCCGGTCGGCGACCGGAGTCACGGACAGCGTCGGCATCGGATCGTCGTTCTCGACGGTCACCCCGCCCCGATGGGCGCCCACCACGGCGGAGCGGACCGCCTTCACGAACACATCGTGCCCGGTGTCGTAGTCGTAGCGGCGGTTGCCCTCGACCTTCACCGGTACCTCGATGCTCTGCGCGCCCCGCCGGACGGTCACCAGCCGGTCGGTCACCTTGCCCGTGACCGGGTCGGAGACGAACAGCCGTACCTGACCGCTGCCCTGTCCCGAGACCCGCACCGGCACCCGGTACGTCCGGTGGCCCGAGTCGCCCTCCTTGACCTTCAGCCGGCCGATGTCGACCCGGGGCAGTTCCGCCTCACGCACGACCGGCGTGCCCGGCCGCCAGGCCCAGGCGTCCATCAGCCAGGCCCGCCCGGACCGCGTGCGCGGCGTCAGTTCCAGCGACTTGACGTGCTTCAGGTCCAGCGCGGCCGCGTCGTCGGCACCGATCGGCACGCGCACCTCGCGCGCCCAGTACGAGGAGGTGCGGTCCGACCCCGGCAGCCCGTCGACCTTGACGCGGCCGAGCGTCCGGTGCCGTCCGGCGGTGTCGGTGACGGAGACGTCCCACTGCGTTCCGGTGCTGTTCGGCGGCACGATCACGCGCAGCGCCAGCGCCTTCGAGCCGGAGAGGGAGAGCGGTCGTTCGGGAGTGACGCGCGCGGGGGAGCCGGCCGCGGACCAGCGCAGCGCGACCGCGCGGCGACCCGGCTCACGATCGGTCTCCCACTGGGCGAAGTGCGGTGAGCCGCCGGACGTCTCGGCGGCGAGACAGGCCTTGCCCGTGGCGGGATCCACGGCCGAGCACAGCCTGGCTCCGCTCACCGTGACCCGGTCGTCCGGCAGGAAGCCGGCGCCGCGTCGGGCGCCCACCGCGTGCGTGAGGACGCGGGCGGGGTCGGCCGAGGGGGCGCGCCGGCCCGAGCCGTCGAGCAGCGGACGCACCCGGTCGTCCCCGACGACGAACAGCCGTGCCGCCGCGGCGATGTAGGTGGCGCCGGCCTTGTGCTGCTGGTCCGCGGTGAGCCGGGTCCTGGCACCGGGGGAGCAGACCGGGTCGCGCTCCTGTTCGTCGGTCCAGAAGTCGTCGTCGGCGGGCGCCTCGGCCTGGCCCGGCGTCCACTCGCTGTTGAAGTAGTTGTGGTTCGCGCCGACCACGTACACGGCACTGTGCAGCGCGGCACCGCGGCTCACCCGGCGGGTGCCGTCCACGTACACCTGGCCCTGGAGGTCGGAGACATCGCCGTCACAGCCCGGCAGGATCGTCATCGACGGCACGTCGGGTACCGGGTTCTGGCCGAAGATCGTCGGGCCGATGAGGACGGTGCCGCGAATGCGCCAGCGCACCGGGCCGCGATAGCCGTCCTGGTCGGCGGGGGCCGGGTAGAGGCTGTCCATCGCCGCCCGGTTGACGCCCTCACCGCCGCGGGAGTGCCCCACCAGCAGCACCCGGGACAGATCAGCCCGGGGTGCCTGCCGGACGGCCGACGGGGCCGTGGCCGGGTGGGCGGACCAGTCGGCCCAGCGTGCGAGATGCTGCCGTACCAGCGAGGAACGGGCCTGGGCGCCGCCGTCGTCGGCCTGCCAGTCCTGGGCGTTGACACCGTTGGCGGACACCGACACCGTCACATAGCCCTGGGAGGCCAGCAGCCGCTGGTCGCGCAGATAGCCGCGGTGACTCGGGACCGGCTTGCTGCCGGCCGCGCAGGGCCAGTCGCCGGTGATGTCGCCCTGCGGGGTGTAGCAGGTGAAGTGGCGTCCGTGCAGGAACAGGGCGAGCGGCCGGCGGCCCTCGGCACCCTTGGGCGCCACCACCACGGCCCGCATCTCCACCGGTTCGGCGAATCCGGGCAGCCGTACCGGGGTGAGGTCGTACTCGCCGGTGACGGTCCGGTACGCGCCCGGCTTGCCCGGGTCGACCTGGTTCGCCGGGAGCTGTCGCGGGAGTGATCCGGCCGAACGCGAACCGGACGAGGAGTTGGCGTCGGGCGCGTCCAACCGGCGCCCCGCGGCCCGCACTTGAAGATCCTTCACGGCGTCCAGCCGGACACCGTCGAGGCCGAGCCGGAACGTCCGCCCGTCCTTCGCCTGCGCCGGATGGCCGAGCAGCCGGTCACCGGCGTAGAACCCGACCCGGGCGTCCCCCATGGGCACCCGTTCGTCCGACCGCCACACCAGCTCGCGTGCCGCCCCCTCGCCGGCGACGCTCCAGTCCGGTGGCAGCCCCGCACTGTCGGCCGCTGCCGTGAACGGTGTTGGCTCGGACGCCGGTCGGGCCTGGGCCCACCCTGGCGACGCCCCCACGATCGCGAGCACCGCCAGGGCGGTGACCCCTATTCGCCGGGCACGAATCACGTGCCCCTCCTTCCGTTCGCTCCGGGACCGACGGTCCCGGGCCTCACCCCGGGAGGACGGAAGCGGTGAGTCGTGCGTTGCCTGTGCGGAGCGGGAAGGACGGTGAGGACGGTGTCAACGGGCCGTGCGGGCGGGAATGGGTGCGCGATGCACCGGAAAGGCCACCACCATGAGCCGAACTCCCCAGCGCCGCGCCGCCGTTGTCGGCACCGGCCATCGCGCCCAGACCTTCACCCGCGCCCTCGCCGAACGCCCCGGCCACCGCGTCGCCGCCCTCTGTGACCCCAGCCCCACCCGGATGGCCTTCCACAACCGGCTGTTGTCCGAGGCCGGCGAGCCCGAAGCCACCCGGTGGGAGCCCGACCGCTTCGCCGACATGCTCACCGAGGAGGACATCGACGAGGTCGTCGTCACCACCGTCGACGCCGAGCACGACCGCTACATCGTCCCCGCGCTCAGGGCGGGCTGCCGGGTGGTCACCGAGAAGCCGATGACCGTCGACGCGGACCGCTGCGCCCGCATCCTCGACACGGTCCGCGCGACCGGCAACTCCCTCACCGTCGCCTTCAACTACCGCTTCAACCCCGTCCACGAGAAGGTGCGCGCACTCCTCGCCGACGGCGCGATCGGCGAGATCCTCTCCGTCCACTTCGAGTGGCTGCTCGATGTCCGCCACGGCGCCGACTACTTCCGCCGCTGGCACCGGGAGAAGGACCGCAGCGGCGGCCTGATGGTGCACAAGGCGAGCCATCACTTCGACCTGGTCAACTGGTGGCTCGCGGACGAACCGCGGGACGTCTTCGGCTACGGACGGCTCGCCTTCTACGGTCCCGAGGCGGGCGAACGCCACGGACTGCGCCGGGACTACGACCGCGCCCACGGCGCCGACCGGGCCGCCGACGACCCCTTCGCCCTGGACCTGGCGGCCAACGACACCCTGCGCGGCCTCTACCTCGACGCCGAGCGGGACGACGGATACGTCCGTGACCGCAACGTGTTCGGCGGGCCCGTCTCCATCGAGGACGACATGGCCCTGCTCGTACGCCACGCCAAGGGCGCGACGCTGACGTACCACCTCACGGCCTACTCCCCGTGGGAGGGCTACCGGGTGATGTTCAACGGCAGCGCCGGCCGGCTGGAACTCGAAGTCGAGGAGAGCCGCTGGCAGCGGCCCACGACCCGGATCGGTTCCCCCAGCGGCGCGCTGCACGGGGACACGGCCGCCGAGCACGCGGGCGGGGCCCGGCTCACGCTGCGTCCGCTGTGGCGGCCTCCGGTGGACATCCCGCTGGTGACCGCGCACGAGGCGCACGGCGGCGGAGACCCCAGGATGCTCGACGCCCTGTTCGGCCCGGTCGATCCGGAGCGGGCCGCCGAACCGGTGCCCGGTGCGGTGGCGCATCCCATGGCCACCGAGCGCGACGGCGCGCTGGCCCTGGCCGTCGGACTCGCCGCGAACCGCTGCTTCGAGACGGGACGGCCGGTCGCAGTACGGGAGTTGGTGCCCGGGCTGGGGGAGGGGTCAGCCGGGCAGGGGGATCAGGTCCAGGCCCGGTAGGGCTCGTCGACCAGCTGGAACACCGGCTCGCCCCGGACCGGGTCCTTCGCCGTGGACAACCGGACCCGGTCCCCGCTGTGGATCCCGATGAGCGGGCCCATCACCCGGCCGCGGATCACGAACCCCTCGGCCATCTCGATGAGCGACACATTGCGCGCGGCGGGGGTGTTGCGGTGGACCACCGTGGAGTGACGGACGGTTCCCACGCCCTCGCTGCGCTCCGTCCGCAGCTCGCTTCCCTGGCAGACCGGACACAGCAGCCGGTGGTACGTCGCGGTGCCGCACCAGGTGCAGCGCTGGAAGACGATGGCCTCCGCGTCGGGCGCCATGGGTTCGAGCACGCCTGCCGCGACGCCCGCGGTCTGACGCGTGACGCCTGCTGAGTGGTGGTACACGCTGTTCAACTCCCTGCGCCAGTTGGGAATCCCACGTGCGCGGGCCACCCGTGCACGCACGTGCGCGGTTCGCCGTGCCACCGTGCACGCGGTTCAGCGTATGGCACTCAGTGTCACTCGTAAAGGCACTCCGTACCCCGAATCTGGAAAGGGGTGCGCGTCAGTCGCGCCCGAGCGTGGCCTCGATCTCCTGGACCACCCGCCACAGCGGGGCGCCGCGCCGGGACACCACGACCACCACGTCGTCGGGCCGGTCGTCGCGGGGCGGAACAGGCGCAGGGGCGGTACCGAAGGCGGACTGCACATACCCGAGCGCGTGGTCCACGGCGGCGCCCGAGTCGTCCTGTCCGTCCGAACGCAGCCAGGAGCGCAGCGCGTTGTTGTGCGCGGCGACCACGGCGGCGGCGATCACGTCGGCCTGGAGGGTGCCGTCCCGCCGCCCGGCGAAGCGCGCGCGCAGATACTCCGCCAGCGCGCGCTCGTACCGCCAGACGACCGACAGCTCGTACGCGCGCAGCCCCGGCACCCGCTTGGTGAGCCGGTAGCGCTGCACCGAGAACGTCGGGTTCTCGGCATACATGCGCAGCACCAGCCGGGCCGCGTCGCACACCCGCCGCACCGGTTCGTGCTCGTCGTCGCTCGCCGCGAGGAAGGCCGTCATATCGGCCAGACAGCGCTCGTGGTCCGGAAAGACCACGTCCTCCTTGGACGGGAAGTAGCGGAAGAACGACCGTCGTCCGACACCGGCCAGCGCCACGATGTCGTCGACGGTCGTCTGCTCGTAACCCCGCTCCAGAAACAGCTGGAAGGCCGCCGCGACCAGGGCGTCCCGCATCGGGGGCTTCGTGCTGCCGGAGCTCATGGACGGAACGTAGCACCCGGAGCGGCACCGATGGCACTCGGTGCACCTCGGACGGGGAACTGAGTGCCCCCTGACCCGCCGGCCCGACAGTTGTTCGGCGGGCGCCGGTCTGCCTACGATCGCCCGCCACCCCAGCCGAGGAGCCCCGCCATGCCGCCCGCCCGACCGCGCATCCTGTACGTCACCGACCTGGCCTACCCGGCACGCGGGCGCCGCTACTGCGACGAGGACATCCTCCTCACCTCCCGGCTGCGCGACGACTTCGACCTCGCCCTGTGCCACCCCCGGGACGCGGCCGCCCTCATGGACGCCTTCGACGCGGTCGTGGTCCGCAACAGCGGTCCGGTTCTGACGTACCAGGACGCCTACGACGATTTCCGCCGGCGCGCGCTCGCCTCCGGGGCACGCGTGTACAACCCGCTCTCCGGCCGGGCGGACATGGCGGGCAAGCAGTATCTGCTCGACCTGACCGTCGCCGGGCTCCCGGTCATCCCCACCGTGGACCGTGCCGCGGACCTGGACCGCCTGCCCGAGGCCGAGCGGTACGTCGTCAAGCCCAGGCTGGGCGCCGACTCCATGGGACTGCGGATCGTGCCGGCCGGGGACCTGAGCGGGGCGTTCGACGGGGACGTTCTCGTCCAGCCGTGCGTCGACTTCGCCTACGAGGTCTCGTTCTACTTCGTCGACCACGACTTCCAGTACGCCCTCCACGCGCCGGACACGGACCGGCGCTGGCAGCTGGAGCGGTACGAACCCGCCGAGGCCGACCTGGAGTTCGCCCGGCGCTTCATCGAGTGGAACGGCCTGGACCACGGCATCCAGCGCGTGGACGCCTGCCGTGCGCCCGGCGGTGAACTCCTGCTGGTCGAACTGGAGGACCTCAACCCCTACCTGTCCCTGGACGCCCTCGACGACACCGGGCGCGACGCCTTCGTCGACGCGTTGAAGGCGTCCCTGCACCGCTTCCTCGCCGCGCCCGCCTGAGGCGCGTCCACGCGCTCACCCCGTACCGCTGAACCGGTGGGGCGCCGACCCCGTATCACTCCCCGGGGACCGGCGGAGCCCCGGCAGACGGGGACGGAAGGAGAGCGGCGTGCCCACACGGCCCGACCCCGAGGAGCCGGACGAAGGCCCGGCCCTGGAACCGATCCGCGTCCTGCGCCCGCGCCGCACCGACGCCCTCGCGGAGTTGTTCCGGGAGTGGGAGGAGGAGCAGGGCGGCTACGAGTCCGTGTCCGTGCCCGGCGCCCTGCCCGGTGCGGAGGACGCGACCCAGGAACTGCCCGCCGTCGCCGAGGAGACGCGGATCGCCCCGCGTCGCGGTGTCCCTCCCGGTCCGGCCGGCTCCGGTCCCGGTTTTCGCCGTACCGCCGTCGCGATCGCCGTGACGGCCGCGGCGGTCGTCGGCTTCGGCGGCGCGCTTGTGCTGTCCGGCGGCGAGGACGGCGGCGACGACGGCACGCAGGCCCGGGATCCGGCTCCGTCCGCGCCCGCTTCGGCGTCCGCCACGGCCTCGGCCCCGGCGGACCCCGCCCCGGCCGCGCCCGGCGGCTCCGCCTGCACGGCGTCCGTGCGGACCGTCAACAGCTGGCAGGGCGGCTTCCAGGGCGAGGTGACGCTGACCAATGCGCCCGCGGCCGCCGCCACCGGCTGGACCGCGACGGTCGTACCGCCCGACGGGGCCCGCCTCACCCAGGTCTGGGACGGCACCCTCGCCACGGACCCGGACGGCAGGGCGACCGTCACCAACGCGGCCTGGAACGGCGCCCTGGCGCCCGGCGCGAGCGTCACCTTCGGCTTCCTGGCCGCCACTTCCGGCTCGGCGGAACAGCCGTCGGCCACGGTCACCTGCGCGGCCACGGCCGACTCCTCATGAGGCGGGGCGAATCGGTGCCGGCTCGGGGCGACGGCTCAGCGCCCGTGGTCGACCAGCGCCCGGGACACCGCGCGCACGCTGCGGGCGATGTGTTGCAGCTGCATGACCTCCGCCGCGTACAGCTTGATGGTGTGCTCGATGACGGACTCGGGCATGCCGAGCGCGGGCAGGTCGGCCCGTGCGGTCTGGAGAGCGGTGCGGGCGACCCGGATCTCGTTCTGGACCTGGATCTGCGCGTGCCGGGCGAGCAGCACGGGGTGGCGGATCAGCGCGGGGTAGCTGGCGTACCGGGCCGGTACCAGCTCGCGCAGCCACTTGGCGGCGGAGCGTTCCCAGTCGTAGGAGCCGGGGGACTTGACCTGGCAGGGCCAGTCCGAGCTGATACGCGTAGTCGTCAGAGGCATGGGTCATCGCTTCCGGGTGTGCGGCGTCGTCCGGGTGTTCGACGGGGTCGGGGCGGCCCCGGCCTAGGGGATGACCGGGGCCGCCGCCACGGGCGCTCGCGTAGGCGATGCCCGACCGAACAGTCCGAGCGCCGACGCGGGTAGGAGACGGCGGCCACGGCTGTTCGCGAGGGAGCCCGGAAAGACAGACGGCAGTCGCACGACGGATGGGCTGACGTGCGCATGAGCGGACCGGCTGCTTTCGGCGGGCGGATGGTGCGTGTGAAGTATTTATATATGCCGTCTGGTTTGCAAGACGTATGAAAACATTCATGCGTGATTTGAGCGGGATGATTCCACTGTGGCCCGGTATCACCGGAGTGGGGTGTGGCCCGCGCGGCGAAGGCGGGGAATCAGTCCCTGAGGAAGAACTGGTGCTGGTCGGAGATCTGCTCGTAGTCCTCCAGCCGCGCCTGCGTCCGCTCCGGGTCGGCGTCGGTCATGGCCTGGAGCAGCGCGGACGCCATCACGCCGGGCGCCGCGTACGAGTCGAAGACCAGCCGCGATCCGGTCCCGGTCGAGAAGACCACGTCGGCCGTGTCCGCCACCGGCCCCAGCGCCAGGTCCGTGACCAGGGCGACCTTGAGCCCGGCACTGCGCGCCACCCGCACCGCGGTGAGCGTCTCCTGCGCGTGCCGGGGCATGGAGAACGCCAGCACCCACGTCCCGCCGGCCTCGCGCGACTGGAGCAGCGAGTCGTAGGCGACACTGCCGCCCCGGGTCACCAGCCGGACGTCGGGGTGGATACGGCGGGCGGCGTAGGCGAAGTACTCGGCGAGGGAGGCGGAGATACGCAGCCCGAGGATGGTCAGCGGGGTCGACTCGGACAGTTTGCGGCCGATCTCGATGACCTGGCCGGGGTCGGCGAAGTCGCGCCGCAGGTTCTCCAGGTTCTCGATCTCCGCGTCCACGGCGGCCTGGAGCTCGTTGGCGCCGTTCTCCTCGGCGGCCGCCGGGCCCCCGGCGAGGGCCCCGAGGGCGATCGCCTGGAGCTTCTCCCGTAGCGCGGGGTAACCACTGAAGCCGACCGCCCCGGCGAACCGGGTCACCGACGGCTGGCTGACGCCGACCCGCTCGGCGAGATCGGTGATCGACAGAAAGGCCGCCTCGGTGATGTGCTCGATCAGGTACTGGGCGATGCGTCGCTGCCCGGGGGAGAGTCGGGGCTGGTCGAAGAGCGTCCTGAGCTGGGAAGTCGGTGATGCCTCGGTCTCCGGGACCGTTTTTCCCGAGGTGATGGCGGATGCCTGTGCGCGTGCCTGCTGAGGCGATGGCACCGGTGCGCCTCTTTTGTCTCCCACAGTGCCTCAACATAGCTCACACACCGTGGCGATCAGGGTCGCTCGGTGGCCCGCGCTCACCGGCGGTAGATCGTGATCGAATGGCCGACCGTGTCGATCGCCCGGCTGCTGTCGATCAGTTCGGCCAGCCTTCCGGTCGCCTTGGCCACCGAGGAGTCCGACACGACCAGCAGCCCGCGTACCTCGCGGACCGGCACCTTGCGCGGATCGGCGGCGCGGATGCCGTAGGACGACGGCACTCCGCTGCCCTTGTACACGAGCCAGATCCGCTCGCCGGGATACCGCTCACGCAGCCGGTCGGCCAGCCTGCCCAGATCCTGACCCCAGTCCACGTTGGAGTCGTGCAGCCGCAGACGCGTCTTCGCCGGACCGCCGAACGCCTCGTTGGAATACGGCAGATAGTAGGGAAACGTCCGCACCGAGCTGAACGCGACGAACAGCACCAGCGCCCCTACCGCCACCGGCACCCACCGCCGTCGCACCGCGAGCACACAACCGGCCGCCACCGCCAGGAACATCGGCACGAAGAGGGCGTAGCGCGTGCCGAAGTCACGCGACCCGAGCATCGCCGTGCCGAGCAGCACGGCGGTGGGGACCAGCAGATACGGCGCCGCGGGCCGCAGCCGCCGTACCGCCACCAGGGTGACGACGCCCGCCGCCCACAGGGCGAGCATGCCGAGCGGCGTCTTCACCAGCAGCGCGGCCGGCAGGTAGTACCAGAGCGAACCCGTGTAGAGCCGGCCGAACAGGAAGCCCTCCCACGGGTACTCCTCGAAGTCGAACTGGACCCGCATCCCGTCCCGGTACGCCTCCGGGAACGGCAGCAGGTCCACGGCAAGCCCCCGCAACCCGCCCACCGCGGGCACGGGTTGCTCCGGCGCCCACCGCAACCGCGGATCGACCACCAGATACGACACCCATACGACGGCGACCGCGGCCAGCGCCACGACCGCCACCCCGGCGGCGACCCGGCCCAGCGTCCTACGGCGGGACTCCGAGGGCTCGCGCGCACACCACACCGACAGCCCGGCCAGCGCCATCAGCACCGGAACCGCGGCCAGCATGCTCATCTTCGTCGCGAGAGCCGCGCCCAGCGCGACGCCGGCCGACGGGAGATGGAGGCGGGGCCTGCGACGGGCCCGCCACAGCAGCCAGGCCGACGTCAGCACGAACCCGGCGGCCGGAACGTCCAGCGTGGCCAGCGAGCCGTGCGCGATGACGTCCGGGGAGAAGGCGTACAGCGCGAGCCCGGCCAAACCCCCCGCCGATCCAGCGAGTTCACGGGCGAAGGCGAACACGACCAGCCCGAACGCCAGCGTCAGAGCGATCACCGGGAGCCGGGCGAACAGCATCAGTCGCCACGGGTCGTTCCCCGACTCGTACAGCAGATGGCGCCCCAACCGGCCCTGGTCGCCGGTGAAGGAGGGATCGACGTGCGGATCGGCGAGCGCCACCCCGGCCGCGACGACCAGCTTGCCCAGCGGGGGATGCTCGGGGTTGTGGACGACCCGGTGCTCGTGCAGGTACTCGGCCGCCGTGCCCACGTACACGGGCTCGTCGATCGTGGGTGTCTGCTGGACGGCGGCCGTCACCATCGCCACGGCCATCTGGCCCAGCAGCACCACCACGAGGAGCGGGACGAGCCACCCCCCGACGGGCCGCCGTGCGGGGCGCGCGTCGGGGAGTGGCTCCGGAGGCGAGGCCGTAGCCGTGTGCTGTTCGAGCGTCATCGTCCGCTCCGCGGTGCCCTCGGCCCCGCGGTTACGGAAGCTGATCCGGAGCCGGCCCATGGGCCTACTCTGCATCAGCTCCCGCCGGGGACGACGTCACCGCCGCAGGAGTCGTACCGACAGACCTTCCGTCGTGTAGACGGGTACGGCCCGCAGCGTGTCCGAGTTCAGCTCCACCCGGTCGAACCGACCCCGCAGCCGCTGCGCCTCGACCACGCGCACCGTGCTCCCCGCGACCGGCGGGCGCTCGGGGTCCAGGCGCAGCGACAGCACGCTGCCCCGGCCCAGCACGACCCGGCCGGAGACCTCCAGCGCCGGACCGTGGTCCTTGCGGACGAGCAGCTCCAGTCGTGTGTCGCCCTCCTGGACGTACGCACCGCGCAGCCGCAGCACCTTGTCGGCACGCAGCGCACCGCCCACCACCCGTACGCCGCCCTGCCCGAGCGCGTTGGCGGACGCGGCGACCAGCACACCGCCCTCGACGACCGTGCCGCCGTGGTAGCGGTTGTGCCCCGTCAGGGTGAGCGTGCCGGTGCCGCGCTTGGTCAGGCCGCCCTCGCCGCGGATGTCGTTGCGCCAGCTGTCCGCCGCGCGGAAGCCGCCGGCCGCCGCGTCGAGCGTGACCGTCACGTCCGAGTCGAAGGCACCGTAGCCGTCCGCGGCGGTGAACAGGTCGAGCCGGCCCCACTGCTCGAAGCCGTCCAGCAGGACGTACCCGGCGGGCAGCGCGGTGGTGCGCAGCACCTCGCGGCGCTGGTCCGCCGTGAGATACGGCTGGCGCGTCTCCAGCAGCACCTCGGCGCCCTTCGGCACGGACAGCGGCAGGTCGCGGCCGCGCCGGGTCAGGATGTACGTCAGCTTGGGCCGGACCGTACGGGCGTTGGCCTCCCGGTCGGCGTACGGGTCGCTGTCACGGCCGGCCGAGTGGGCGTAGGCGTACAGCGTGTCGGCCGTGGTGCCGGTGCGGGCCTCGAAGTAGGCCAGGGCCTGGGCGCGGGCGGCGGACTTGAGCTCCGCGTTGGCCGGGTCCGCGAGGGCCGCGGCGGCCAGGGCGGTGGCCATGACGCGCCCGCCGATGACGTCGACCGGGGAGTGCATGCCCGCGACGATCCGGGTGTGGCTCAGTTCGAAGGCGCGGGTCACCATCTCCTGGAAGCGCTCGGGCACCGCGTAGGCGTAGGCCAGGGCCGCCAGGTGCAGGGCGTTGGTGTGCCCGCTGGGGAAGCCGCCGTCCTCGGTCGCGGTCTCACCGCGCTGGCGCAGCAGCTGCGGGGCGACGACGACCTCCGACTCGTAGACGGGGAAGCCGAACGCGTCCTTCCTGCCGGTGTCGACGACCTCGCTGTCCTCGTTCATCCGCCACGGACGCGGGTACTGGTAGGCGAACTTGGCCGGGTTCCCGGAGGCGAACGGACCGCGCACGGTGTCCACCAGCTTGGCCACCTTGCCCAGTTCCGAGTCGTAGGACCCCGCGCCGATCGCGGACCCGGCCGGCGCGTCGGCGGGCAGGGCGTCGCTGATCTTCCCCGCCGGGGTGCCGTCCGGCGCGGCGGTGATCGATGTGACCGCCCTGGCGCCCGACTTGTACAGGCCGGCCAGCGGACCGAGCCCGGCGATCACCGAGTAGCTCTGGTGCTGCCGGTCGATGATGAAGGCTTCCTTGGCCTGGGCGTCCGTGCGCGCGGCGGTGATCCGGGCGCAGTAGCGCATGTTGGCGCGCAGCACCTCGGGCATCAGCGGCGTGCCGGTGTTCCAGGCGCCGCCGGTCTTCCACACCTGCGCGAAGCCGCCCAGGATCCGGACCACCGCGTTGGTCTCGGGCGTCAGGTTGGTGGTGACGTTGGTCTTGTAGTCGTCGACGAACGCGGCGGCGTCCGTGGCGGTCTTGGCGTCGGCGGCGGGGAGCCAGCCGGCGACGGTGGGGACGGCCAGCAGGGCCGCGCCGCCACCGGCAGAGGTCAGGAGAAAGCGCCTTCTACTGAGGGCGTGGTGCCCGGCGGATGACGGCATGTGTGCCTCTCTCGGGTTCTCGGCCGATGGGCCGGAAGGAGATCGAATGACCGACTCGTCCATCCGGTGCACACGGGGCGCGCGAGACGCGCGGGGCGCAGGGGAGCGAGTCCTGTGGCGAAGATCTACGGGCGAGTTGTGTCGGACTCGGGTGCGCCCGGCGTCCGGCGGATGTCACACGAGTGAACGAGCGAGCGTCACCGCGCCTTCGACGGGCGGCACGCGCAGGGGGCGTGGCCTGGCCCCGGGCACACCGTCGGCGAGAGCGGCGGCGAAGGCGTCGTACAGGACGGGCTGCGCGAGGATCGTGCTCCCGGCCACCACTACGTCGTCCACCGGGACGCCACGCGCGGCGAGTTGCTCGACCAGCGCGGCAAGCGAACGGCCGCCCTCGTCGATCACCGCCCGCGCGAGCGGCGAACCGGCCTCGGCGGCCGCGAAGACCACGGGCGCGTGCCGGCCCCACTCCGCTGAGATGTCCTTCGCGCTCTCCAACGCCCCGCCGAGCAAGGGGACTTCGGCGACCCCGAACGTGTCGACGAGCCCGCGCGCGAGTGCGTCGGGCTCGTCGCCGAGGTCGTGCGCCGCCCAGACGGCCCGTACGGCCTCGCGTACGAGACCGGCCGAGCCGCCCTCGTCGCCGAGCACCGCTCCCCAGCCGCCGACCTGCACCGCGGTGCCGTCGGCCAGCCGGCCGACCGCGACCGATCCGGTGCCCGCGACCAGTCCGACGCCCTTGTCCAACCCGGCGGCGGGGACGAGCAGTTGGGCGTCACCCGTCACCGACGCGGGCGCGTCGAAGTGGAGTTGGAGCGCGGTACGGATCTGGGCGCACTGGCGGGGCGTCTCGCAGGCGTGCCCGCCGACGGCGAGTGCGGCGGGCCGCGCACCCGTCGGCAGGGCGCCGGCGACCAGCGCGGCCAGCCAGCCGGCGGCGGCCACCGGGTCGTGCGGTCGCCAGCCGCCGCTGGGCCGGACGTGGTCGGCGACCAGGACGTCCCCCGCGCAGGCGCGCAGATGTGTCTTGGTGCCGCCCACGTCGATGCCGACCACGAGAGGGGACGAGTGGGGAGTGGCCTGCACGGAACCTCTTTCGTCGGTGCGCCTGGGGCGGCGACGGCGGGCGAACCGTGCGGGGCGTTTCACGAAGGTACCCCGATGGGCCGTCGTTCGGTTGCGGCTCGGCGCCACGCGGTCCGGCCGCATGTCGTCGGGCTGCCTCGGGGTCCGCATCGGTGGAGGTCGGGAAGCCCCGGGACGGGCTTCGGGTGGGGTGCGGCAGGCGAGTACCGCATCAGTTCGTTAGGAAGTTAACTAACGAAGTAGGGTGCGTCAAGAGACGCGGAATACCCGCCGCCGATCGATCATCTCGGCGGTCCGACCGCCACGCCACTACCACCTGGGGAGACCATGGAGCTGAGCGAGAGCGCGCGTGCGGTGTTCGCGGTGCTGGCCGCGGCGGGCACCGCCACCCGCCCCCAGCTGGCGGCCGGCGCGGGCCTGTCCAAGCCGACCGTCTCGGCCGCCGTGGCCGAGCTGGAGGCCGCCGACCTCGCCGCCCACTCCGGCACCGCCTCCGGCACCACCGGCCGGTCCGCCGCCGTCTACCGGCTCGGGCCCGCCGCGGGCACCGTGCTCGCCGTCGACCTCGGCCCCGCCGAGACCCGGGTGCGCGGCTGCGCCCTGGACGGCACACCGCTCGCCGAGGGCACCGGCTCGCGCGCCGAGGCCGCCGACACCGTGCGCAAGGCGCTGGCCGCACTGCCCGCGAACGCTCCCCTGCGCGCCGTCGTCGTGGCCGTCGGCGATGTGACCGTCGCGGACCGGGACGGCACCGGAATGCGCCCCGCGACCGCCAAGGCGGGCCCGGTCTTCGACGCCATGGCCGTCGCGCTGCCCCCGGGCGTCCCCGTCCACCTGGAGAACAACGTCAACTGCGCCGCCCTCGCCGAACTGCACCAGGGCGCCGCCCTGGGACGTGACACGTTCGGCTATCTGCGGATCGGCGTCGGTATCGGCCTCGGCATCGTCGTCGGCGGCCGGGTGCTGCGCGGCGCGAACGGCGCCGCCGGTGAGGTGGCCCGGCTGCCGTACCCCTGGGCCGACGGCCGCGAACCGCGCCACGAGGCGCTGGAGGAGCACATCGGCGTACGGTCCCTGCTGCGCCGCACGGCCGAGGCGTGGCGGGCGGACGACGGGCCGTGCCCCGACACCGCCGAGCGGCTCTTCGCCCTTGCCGGGGAGGGGCACGGCACGGCGAGCGCCCTGGTCGGACGGCATGCCGCCGACATCGGGCGGCTGGCCGCCGCCGTGGCCGCGGTCCTGGACCCCGGGCTGATCGTGCTGGGCGGTGCCGTCGGCTCCGACCCCCAGCTCGTGCCCGGTGTCCGGGCCGAACTCGCCCGGCTGAGCTGGCCGACCGAGGTGATCAGCAGCGCCCTCGCCGACACCGGCACCGTGGTGGGAGCCACCCGCCTGGCCGTGGCCCAGGGAATCCAAACCGTGACCGGGGCTGTCCGAGCGAGGCATTGACGTACTCCGTCCGCTTCTGCCAATGTCCGGACAAGCGCTTTCTGAGCCGGCGGGACCCGGCTCGGGACGAGGTACTCCGCCGTACGACGCGTACGGCGAGCCGTGCGAGGGCGTGCTCGCACGGTCACGGCCCGGACGAGGCCGTGGACCCTCGTCCGACACGGCGGTGCGACCGGGCGAGGTCGCGGGCCGGAAGGCGCCACCCACAAAGGATCCGAGCCGCGGCACCGGCCGGGCGATCCGTCACGCACATCCAGGGAGGACCCGGTGGGTCACCAGATCTCGCGCAGAACCCTCTTCCGCACCGCGAGCGGACTGGCCGTCGCCGGCGCGCTCGGCGGCTCGCTCAGCGCCTGCGCCGGCGGCACCGGCGCCGGCAGCACCAGCAGCGACCTGACCATGACCTGGTGGGGCAGCGACGACCGGCACAACGCCTACAAGAAGGCGCTGGCCTACTTCCAGAAGCAGAACCCGAAGATCAAGATCCGCGAGACCTACCAGGGCTACGACGGGTACTTCGACAAGTTCAACACCAACATCGCCGGCGGCAGCGCCCCCGACCTGCTCCAGATGGACACCGCCCTGGTCGCGCAGTACGCGCGCAAGGGCGTCCTCGCCCCGCTCGACTCCTACGTCGGCAAGGACCTCGACCTCACCGGCTTCTCCAAGACCCTCCTCGCCGCCGGCACCGTCGACGGCAAGCTGTACGGCGTCCCGTCCGGCATCGGCGTCAACCAGCTCACCGTCAACCGCAGCGGCCTGGAGAAGCTCGGCCTGAAACTGCCGGAACGCGAGTGGACCTGGGCCGACCTGAAGAAGATCGCCCAGGACGTGTACAAGAAGAGCGGCGGCAAGACGTACGGCGTCGACGACGGCGGTGGCTCCACCCTCCAGTGCTTCGAGATCTTCGCCCGGGAGAAGGGGCAGACCTTCTTCTCCGACGACGGCAAGAAGCTCGGCTTCACCTCCGACACGCTCCAGGAGTGGTGGGAGTACTGGGCCGAGATGCGCAGGACCAACGCCTCCCCACCGCCGGCCGTCACCTCCGCCGCGCACAACGACCTCACCAAGAACGCCGTCGTCATAGGCAAGGCCCTGTTCACCTTCGACTCCGGTGTCTACGGCGCGGGCGGTTCCATCACCGACGCACAGCTGGACTTCCTGCCGACCCCGCAGGGCGACTTCTCCGGCGCACGCGAGGGCAACTTCGTCAACGGCGGTGTGCTGCTCAGCGCCACCAAGGCGAGCAAGCGGGTCGCCGACTCCGTGAAGATCATGGCCTTCTTCGCCCAGGACGACACCGCGATCAAGGACATGCAGCTGCTGCGCGGCATCCCGCCGACCGAGAAGGCGCGCAGCCTGATCGCCTCGGGCCTGACCGAGACGGACAAGCTGAACATGGCGAACGCCGACTACATCTCCCAGCGGGTCTCGAAGGCGACGAACGCGCTGGCCGCGCCGGCGCCGCCGCCGCAGGGGGCCGACCAGGTCTGGGATCTGCTGTTCGAGTCGAACCTCGCGGTGGCCTTCGGCAAGAAGTCGATCAAGGCGCAGTTGGGGGAGTTCTTCGATCAGGCGGCCGGGGTCCTCGGGGGGTAGCGCCGCACAGGGTGCCGCGATGTGTCGTCTTGCGTCGCGGGCTCGTTGTGGCTGGTCGCGCAGTTCCCCGCGCCCCTGACGGGCGCTGTACAGCACGGCGTGAAGTAGTGGGAGAGGGTCAGGGAGAGATGAGTATGACCACCGCGCAGAGCGACGCGGTCGTGAAGGAGGCGCAGGCTTCCGCGACCCCGTCCGATCGGCGGGAGCGTGAGCGGATGCGTCGCCGCCTCGCCAGACGGCGGGGCGGCGGATGGTGGCCGTATCTCTTCCTGGCCCCCTGGTTCGTCGGCCTGTTCGGGCTGACGATCTATCCGATGCTCGACTCGCTGTATCTGTCCTTCACCGACTTCGACCTGCTCACCCCCGCGCAGTGGGTCGGCATGGACAACTACCAGCGGATGTTCACCGACGACCCGGTCTTCTGGGACTCGGTGCACGCCACCCTCGTCTACGTCCTGGTCTCCGTGCCGCTCAAGCTCGCCCTGGCCCTCGCCGTGGCGATGCTGCTCAACCGGAACCTCAGGGGCATCGGCCTGTACCGGGCCGCCTTCTACCTGCCCTCGCTGCTCGGCGGGGCGGTGGCCATCGCCATCGTGTGGCGGCAGGTCTTCGGCGGTGACGGACTGTTCAACGACTTCCTCGGCTGGTTCGGTCTGAACACGCACCAGGACTGGATCTCCAGCCCCGACACCGCGCTCTACACCCTCGTCCTGCTGGCCGTCTGGCAGTTCGGCACCCCGATGGTCATCTTCCTCGCCGGTCTGAAGCAGCTGCCCAAGGACGTGTACGAGGCGGCATCGATCGACGGCGCCGGCGCGGTCACCCGCTTCTTCAAGATCACGCTGCCGCTGCTCACACCCATCGTCTTCTTCAACGTGGTGCTCCAGATCATCGACGCCTTCAAGACCTTCACCCCGGCGTTCGTGATCAGCAACGGCTCCGGCGGACCGCTCAACTCGACGATGCTCTACTCGCTGTACCTGTACAAGAAGGGCTTCACGGACCTTCAGATGGGGTACGCCTCGGCGCTGGCCTGGGTGCTGTTCCTGGTCATCGCACTGTTCACGGCGGTCAACTTCGTCGCCAGCCGCTACTGGGTCCACTACGACGACTGAGCGAGGAGTCCTTCACCATGTCCGCCATCACCTCGGCCCAGCCGTCCAAGTCGCCGCTGCACAGGCTCCGCTCGCTCACCGGCCCGCGCCGCATCCTCATCCACACGCTGCTCATCGGCGTCGCCGTCGTCATGCTCTACCCGCTGCTGTGGATGCTGAGCAGTTCCCTCAAGCCCGACACCGAGATCTTCACCCAGCCCGGACTCATCCCGAACCAGGTCCGCCCCGAGAACTACTCCGAGGGCTGGAGCGGCTCCGGCAACTCCTTCTCCCTCTACATCACCAACTCGCTGATCGTCACGATCGGCGCGGTGATCGGCAACGTCATCTCCTGCTCACTGGCCGCCTACGCCTTCGCCCGTTTCGAGTTCCGCGGCAAGAAGATCTGGTTCGGCCTGATGCTCGGCACACTGATGCTGCCGACGCAGGCCGTGCTGATCCCGCAGTACACGATCTTCTACAACCTGACCTGGATCAACACGTTCCTGCCGCTGATCGTGCCGAAGTTCCTCGCGGTGGACGCCTTCTTCATCTTCCTGATGGTGCAGTTCATCCGCTCCATCCCGCGCGAGCTGGACCAGGCCGCCATGGTCGACGGCGCCAACCCGTGGAAGATCTACTGGAAGATCATCCTGCCGTTGATGAAGCCGGCCCTGATCACCACCACGATCTTCACCTTCATCTGGACCTACGACGACTTCCTGCACCAGCTCGTCTACCTCCAGCAGAACGACCGCTTCACCGTCCCCCTCGGACTGACCCTGTTCCTCGACCAGACCAGCGGTTCCTCCTACGGCGCGATGTTCGCCATGTCGACACTCGCTCTCCTGCCCACCCTCATATGCTTCCTGATCTTCCAGAAGAGACTGGTGGAAGGTATGGCGACCTCCGGCATGAAGGGCTGACATCCGTTGACTCCCGTGCACCTCCCTCGCCAGCTCGGCGCCCTGCACGACCTCCCCGACACCCCTGAGGCATACGACGCCGTGCTCGCCGGTGTCGCCGAACAGGCCCTGGCCCGGCTCACGCCGGAGGGCAACCTGGAACACCCGGACTGCGTCGACGACATCGGCGACACCTCGCTCGGCGTCACCTCGCTGCTCGCCCTGGCCTGGCAGCGCGGCCGGGACCCGCGACTGCCGGAGGCGGTGCGCCGCAGCCTCGCCTTCCATCTGCGGGAGCGGGTGTACACCGAGGACAATCCCGGCTACCCGAACCTGAGGGTGCGCGAGTCCGGTCTGCCGTACGCTCGTTACACCCTCGCGGCCGGCGCGCACCCCATCGGGGACTGGCCCAGTACGGTGTGGGCGCTGCTCCAGGCCGTCAATCTGCTGGACCTCGCGCCGGGGCTCGTCGAGGACGAGCAGCGCGCGGAACTGCTCCAGGTGGCGCGTGGCTACTGGCGCCGGCTGACCGAGGCGACCTTCTTCAATCCGCAGGAGGCCGGCAACCAGGCCATCGGCTGTGTGGTCGGCGGACTGATGCTGGCCCGGCATCTGCCCGTCCCGGACGGGGACGCGATGCGTGAGGGCGCCCTGCGGCTGTACGCGGAGAAGATCCGCGCCCACCGGGTGCGCGACCGGGGTGCGCTGCTGCCGCCCGAGCACGGCGGCGCGTACGACAACAACTACGGCCCGATCTCCCTGTCGTTCCTCGCCCAGGCCCACCGGATCAGCGGCGAGGAGATCTTCGCCGAGGACGGCGACGCGCTCGCCCGCTACATCGACGCCCGCCTGCCCACCGGCGGCTTCGACAACGGAGGCCCGCGCTACAGCGAGCAGCACAGCGGCTTCGAGTCGGTCCTCGGCCTGCGCTACTTCGGCGCCCGGATCGGCTCCGACCTCGGCCGCTACCGGGGCGACACCCGCTGGGGCCGGCACGCCGTCAAGGCGGATGGCGAAGTGGACGGCCACTTCGCCTGGATGCTGGTCTGGCAGATCCAGGACGGCACGCGCTGGCACCGTACGCCGTCCCCGAACCCGGCGCGCCACCAACTCCGGGCGGGCACGGTCTCGGTGGCCTTCGACGACCGGATGACCCCGTCGCTGGTCGAGGCGGCCGGCACCTACTACCTCCCCGCGGCGGTGAACCGGCAGCACGGCTTCGGCCCGGTGACGGACGGCTTCCTGCACTGCCGCCCGATGGGCGAGGTCCGCGTCCGGGACGTCCGCGCCGACGGCCTCACGGCCAAGCTGGTCACCAAGCCGGTCGTCGGGCGCGACCACGTCCTGCGCCATGTGCGGTCCCTGTACGTCACCGACGGCACCAGCCTGTGGATGACGGTCGCGGTGCAACGGCTTCCCGGACGGCCGTACCTGCTCGCCGGTCTGCCGTACGCCGCGGACGACGGCGACCGGGTGCGCAGGATCGCGGAGGGCCAGGTCGTCTCCGCCGGCGCGCTGCGCCTGACCCATCCGGAGTCGGTGGACGCGGACCACTTCGACGCCCGCGCGGACCGGACCCAGGAGGAGGCGGCCTTCGCGCTCGCGGCCGACCCCCGCGGCTACGGCAACCCCGACCTGGGCTGGAGCCACCTCGTCGGCTCCACGGCCCTGGAGGCCGAACCGGCCCCCGACGCCCCGGACGACCTGCACGTCTTCGCCGTACGGTACGGCGGGGCAGGGCCGTTCGCGCCCTCCTTCGAGCACGGCGGCCCCGGCCTGACGGTCCGGACGGAAGCCTTCACCGCCGTGATCGGCGATCCGGCGGGCGACGCGCGGGGCGAGCCCGAACTGTCCCTGCGGGCCGGGTAGGCCGCTGCTTCACGCCCCCGCACGCGCCGTCGGCGGCTCGTGCGGGGAGGGCACCGCCGTGGGCGGCACCAGCAGGTCGGCCCGGTCGCGGGTGGCGGCGACCAGTTCCGCGTTGGGCTGGTCCGAGCGCAGCACCCAGGCCACCGCCTCGTCGTGCGGCTTGCCGAACTCCTCGTGCCGGGCGATCAGCCGCCGCAGCCGTTCCGGCTCGTCCGACTCGCAGAACCACACCTCGTCCAGCTGCGACCGGACCGCGGCCCACGCGCCCGTGTCCAGCAGCAGGTAGTTCCCCTCGGTCACCACCAGCCGGGCCGTCGGCTCCACCGGGACGGCCCCCGCGATCGGCTGCTCCAGCACCCGCTCGAAGCCGGGCGCGTACACGATGCCGTCCTCCGTGTCCTCGCGCAGGCGCCGCAGCAGCGCCGCGTACCCGGCCGCGTCGAATGTCTCCGGTGCGCCCTTGCGGCCCCGTAGCCCGAGCCGCTCCAGCTCCACGTCGGCGAGGTGGAAGCCGTCCATCGGCACCTGCGCGACCCAGGGCCGCCCGGCCCCGTTCAGCTCCCGCACCAGGCGTTCGGCGAGCGTCGTCTTGCCGGCGCCGGGGCTGCCGGCGATGCCGAGGAGGGCGCGTCGGCCGTCCTGGGGGAGGGACCGGGCGCGGGTCAGGAGGTCGTCGAAGGTCAGGGTCACACAGCAGAGTGTGGCACCTGGCCCGCACGGGCTTCCGGCCGTGTGCGCAGGTCCCGGTCGGCCCGCGCCGGGCGACGGGTGTCATTCGCCTGGCCCATCAGTGCTCGGCAGGCCCACCCTCTACGGGTTACTTTGTCCGTGTTTTTGGTGGTTTCCCGGTTCCCGCTGCCCAACTCGCCGGGCCGTGGGGCCCAGTAGCCCTACGGCTCGTAGGGGTGAGGGGTGGACGATGGCCCAGGGCACGCGGCCCATGCTCGTCGGTGTTTCAGGGCGGCGCGACGAGGCGCTCGTGTCCGGCAGGTCCTGGCGGGCGGGCGGCGGCGGCCTGCTCGCCGCCGTGGCCGGCGTCTTCACCCTCGCCCAACTCCTCCTCGTCGGACCCTCGATGGGCCTCGGCTGGGACGAGGTGGTGTACGTCAGCCAGGTCGCCGACGACGCGCCGGCCGCGTTCTTCAGCGCACCCCGCGCGCGTGGCGTCCCCTTCCTGGTGTGGCCGGTGGCCTCCTGGTCGTCGTCCACGACGCTGCTGCGGGTCTATCTCTCCGTCCTGTCCGGACTCGGCCTGTATCTGGCCCTGCGCGCCTGGCGCGGACTCTTCCCGGCCCGTGTCCTGGCCGGCGCGGGCGCCCTGTTCGCCACTCTCTGGGTGACCCTCTTCTACGGCCCGCAAGCCATGCCCAACCTCTGGGTCGCCGTCGGCGCCCTGTTCTGCGTCGGCTGCTTCCTGCGCGCCCGCGCCGGGGGCTTCGACGAGCGGGCCGCCTCGTGGGGCGTGTCGGCCGGGTCGGCGCTGATGGCGTGGATGCGGCCGACCGACGCCGTCTGGGTCGCGCTCGGGCTGCTCGTGGTCGCCGTGCCGGTGCGGCACCGGCGACTCGCCGGCGCCCTCGTCCTGGGCCTCGTGGCCGGTGGCGTCCCGTGGGTGATCGAGGCGTACGTCGGCTACGGCGGCCTGCGCGAGCGGCTGAACGAGGCCTCCCGCATCCAGGGCGACCTCGGCTGGAACCTCGCCGTCGACGACCAGTTGCGCAGCCTCGTCGGCAGCACGCTGTGCCGGCCGTGCGACATCGCCACACCCCACCCGGCCGTCTTCGTCTGGTGGTTGGTGCTCCCCGTACTCGCCGCCTACGCCCTCACGGTCGCGGTCCGTGCCGGACGCACCACCCGCACACTGCTCCCGCTGGCCTGCGCCGCAACGGCCGCCTTCCCGTACCTCTTCCTGATCGGATACGCGGCCCCCCGCTTCCTGCTGCCCGCCTACGCCCTGCTCGCCATCCCGGTCGCCGACGCGCTGCGCCACCTCGTCACCGCGCCGAACGGCCGACTGCGCCCGGCCGTCGCGACCCTCGTCGCCGTCGGCCTGGCCGGGCATCTGGCCGTGCAGTACGCCGTCCTGGACCGCACCGTGGACCGCACCACCGCCGCCCGCGTCGACTGGGCCCGCTCCGCCGCCCAACTGCACCGCCTCGGCGTGCGCCCGCCCTGTCTGCTCACCGGGCACCAGGCCATCCCCGTGGCCTACTACACCGGCTGCGGCTCCGGCGCGATCCGCGGCCACAACGCGAACACCACCAGGGCCGACATCCTGCGGACCGCCCGCGGTGTCCCGGTCGGCGCGCTGTCCGTACCCGGCCGCAAACCGCCCCGGTACGCGAGCGACTGGGAACTCCACCGCCTCGACGGCCTGGAGGTCCGCATCGCCCCGACGCCGGGCGCGGACACGACGGCATGACACCTGAGCAGGTTCTCGCCAAGCCCCGGCGCAGACGCGCCTACTGGCACACCGCCCTCGCCCTCGCCGTCCTGGCCGCCGTGCTCCTGCTGGTCCGACACCACTGGCCGGTGCTGGAGACCGGCGCCGTCCGGCTCGCCGTCGCCGACCAGGGCTGGCTGCTGGCGGCTGCCGCGGCCACCCTGCTGACCTGGCCGTCCGCGGCGCTCGCCCAACAGGGCGCGGTGCCCCGCCGGTTACCGCCCGGACGCCTGCTGGCGGGCCAGTTCGCCGCCTCGGCCGCCAACCAGGTGCTGCCCGCCGGGCTCGGCGCCGGCACGGTGAACCTGCGCTTCCTCATACGCTGCGGCCTGCCCCTGGGCGACGCGGTCACCGCGGTCGCGGTCAAGGGCACCGCGGGCGGCATCGCGCGCGGCGCCATGGTCGCCGTACTCTTCGCGGCCTTCCCCGGTGTGCTGCACCTCCCGCACATCGGCGGAGGGCTACTGGTCGTGGTGTTCACGACGGTCACGGTCGCCGTCCTCCTGCTCGTCGGCCCGCTGTGGCCCCGGTGCCGGCGGCTCCTGGTGACGACGGGCAGGTACATCCGCGCCGTCCACGCGCGACCGGCTCGTGCGGCGGCTCTGTGGGGCGGCTCGCTGGGTTTCGTCGTCCTGCACTGCGCCGTACTGATCGCCGTCAGCCGGGCGGTGGCCCTGCCCCTTCCACCGGCCCGGGTGGCGCTGCTCTACGTCGCCGCCAGCAGCGCGGCCTCGCTGCTGCCCACGCCCGGCGGTCTCGGCTCCTTCGACGCCGTACTCGCCTTCGCCCTGACTGCGGTCGGCGCCCCGGCGACGGCGGCCGCCTCCGCCGTGCTCGGCTACCGGCTGCTGACGGTGTGGCTGCCGCTCGTGCCCGGCTTCGTGGTACTCGGCACGCTCGTCCGGCGGGGGGCGCTGTGAGCGGCGGCGGCGCGGATCGAGGAGAAGTGGACGACGCACCCGCGGGCCGAGAAGCCCTGAGCCGGCGTCGTCCTCGACGGCCTCGCCGTCACTCCCGCACCCCCACCTCCTTGCGCCACCTGACGAGTTGCTTCTCCGGCTCGCCGATGTACGCCCACGGCGCCCGGGTGACGCGTCGGCCCAGCATGCGGAAGAGTGCCGCCGCGATGTCGTGCGCGCCCGCGTGGCAGGCCGCGTGGGCCAGGTAGTTGACGTCCCGGAGCTCGCCGGGGGCCACGTCCTGGTCGCCGCGGCCCATGATCCAGCGCTCCCAGGTGCGGCGTACGTCGCTCACCGCGCCGTCGCTGCTCCAGTGCTGTCCGATCCCCATGGAGGAATGCCGGCCCTTGGCCGCCTCGAGGGCGTAGCGGAACTCCTCGACCCGCGCGTACTGCACCAGCACCGGCAGCGGGCAGCCGGACGGTGCCACTCCGGCAGCGTCACGGGCGAAGTCGTACATCAGGCCGTGGGTGCCGTGCCAGCGCGAGGAGTAGTAGTGCAGCACCTGGAGGTGCCCCTCCACGCTGTACGGGTCCCGCCCGTGCAACTCGTCCCACCAGCGCCCCAGTTCCTGCCGCCGTACACCCCGCGGATACAGCCGGGCCACGGAGATCAGCGAGATCCACGGCGTCGGATCGTCCGGGTAGGCGTCGGCGGCCCTCAGGCACGACAGCACCGCGGTGTCGATCCGCTGCTGGTCGATCGGCGTGCCCCGGCCCGCGGCGATGGCCACGTTGAACGCCCGGGCCGTCTCCGTCGCCGCCCGCAGCACCAGCGCGTCACCGCTGTGCGGCTCGGCCGCCAGCCAGGACTCCACCGTCGAACTGCCCGCACAGCCCTGGGCGAGCTGCCGGACCCGGTGCCCCCTGGCCAGCCAATCGGGGCCGGTGACCCGGAGCAGTTCCCGCAGCCCCTGCCAGCGGCCGATGACGATGTCCTGGCGGGCGCTGGTGAGGGGAGCGTCGCCGTGGTCCGGGTCGAAGTCGGGATCGAAGTCGCGTCTGGAGTTGCCTCGCGCCATCGGGGTCTCCCTCAGAAGTCGGTCGGAAGACCCTCGTGGACGAGGGGGTTGCCGCTGGAGCCGGCCGGGACGTAGTCCGCCTCGACGGTCTGGGTGGCGTCCAGTTTGGCCGGCCGGTAGTAGTCGCTGCCCTGCCGCCAGTACCAGAGCATCGGGACCAGCCCGGCCGCGAGACCGCCGATGCCGATCGCGATCGCCGAGCCGCTCAGCTCGCCCAGCGACTCGACGAAGATCCAGAACATGAACAGGGCCCCGAACAGCGGCCACAGACCGCCGAACACGAAGTCGCCCACCGAGGACAGCAGCATCTTGCGGTAGGCGACGACCGCCGCGAGGCCCGTCAGCCCGTAGTAGACGGCGATCTGAAGGCCGATCGCCGAGATGGCGTCGGAGAGGATGTCGCCCACCGAGCCCAGGGAGTTGGAGGCGATGAACATCGCCAGCGCCACCGCGCCGACCACCGCGACCGCCACCCACGGGGTGTTCCACCGGTGGTGCACACGGCCCAGCGCGGCCGGCATCGTACGGTCCCGGCCCATCGCGAACAGCGAGCGCGTGACCTGGATGAGCGTGGTCTCCAGGGTCGCGATGGTGGACAGCATCACCGCCACGATCAGCAACTTGCCGCCCCAGCCCGGCCATACCTCCTCGCCGAGCACGGCCAGCACATTCGCGTCGTTCTGCTGGATCTGCCGCGAGGAGAGGATGACGTTCACCGCGATCGTGAACACCTCGAACAGCAGGAAGACGACGCCCACTCCGATCAGCCCCGCGAGCCCTGTCGTACGGCGACTGTCGCGGGTCTCCTCGCTGAGGTTGCTGGTGACGTCCCAGCCCCAGTAGTAGAACGCGGCGATCAGCGCGCCCGAAGCGAATCCGGTCACGCCGTCGAAGTGGTCGAAGCCGAGCCAGGACCAGTCGAAGGCGCGGGCGCTTCCGGAGTGGAGGACGGCGAGCACGGCGAACAGGGCGAGTATCGCCAGCTCTATGCCGGACATCACGATCTGCGCCCGGACGGTGAGCCGGGCTCCGCCCAGCACGACGAGCAGCATGACCAGGAACCAGCAGGCGCCGACCAGCGTGGACAGCGCGGTGTTCTCGGCGAGTTCCTCGTCGAACAGGGCGAGCGTCATGGAACCGGCGGGCAGCGAACCCGCCACCATGAAGATCGTCGTCGAGATCACCAGCGCCCAGCCGCTGACGAAGCCCAGGAACGGGTGCAGCGTCCGCCCGACCCAGGAGTAACTGGCGCCCGCGTTCACATCGATCCGGCTCAGCCGGCTGAAGGCCAGCGCGATGCCCAGCATCGGTATCGCGCAGTACAGCAGCGCGGCCGGACTGGCCAGACCCACCGCCCCGACGAGGACCGCCGTGGTCGCGGCGATCGAGTACGCCGGGGCGCTGCCCGCGACCGCCATCACCACCGTGTCGAACGTTCCGAGGACATTGGCTTGCAGCCCTCGGCCCCTGTTGTTGCTCATGCGCGCCGCTTTCCGTCTTGCACGACGCCAGGGCGGACCGGCCCCGACGCCGTAGAGGGGGGTGGGGTGGAACAACGCCACGAACCGGAGAGGGGTGACCTCGGGTCAGGGGCGGCGAAAGGAGGGTGGCGGACACTGTACGCCGTTGCGTCGTCGTGCAGTCACGCCGTGTGTGCGAGTGATGATAGCCACACTCCTTGAGGGTTCAAGAGCCAGGAGATCTTCCGGGGTTGGAGACCGCGCTACGGGAAACGCGGTGGGGACACACACGAGCCGAACCAGGCGATGCCCGCGAGCGAGGGAGGCACCCATGGGCCCCAGCGAACACACGCCCTCCGAGCCGATGGCGGACGACGCGTACCAGCCCGGCGGAAGCAACGAGGAACAGCAGGACGCCGCGCCGCTCGACCTTCAGGACGCGGTGGACGAGCGGACCTACGACGACACGCTCGACGAGGGCTACTCCCCGCCGGAGAAGCCGCTCGGCGTGACCAAGTACGGCACCACGGCCGCCGAACAGCACGACGGCGAGACCCTCGACCAGCGCCTCGCCCAGGAGGTCCCCGAAGCCACCGAGCCCACCGGTGACGGCGTGGGCGACCTGCCGGGCGGTGACGGTGAGCCGGTCGACCCGGAGGCGGGCACCGACCGCGCCGGCCGTCTGGTCGCGCCGGACGAGGGCGCCCACGCGGACACCACGAAGGAGGAGGTCGCCGCGGACCGGGGCATCGACGCCGGGGCGGCGGGGGCCGAGGAGGCGGCGATGCACGTGGTGGACGACGAGGAGTTGACGGAGGGGGATCAGGGCGTGTGACGCCCGGGGGTCAGTCCCCGATGTGGTCGATCTGTCGCAACCTGTTCGTGGCGTCCAGCGCCGCGACCTTGTAGGACTCCGCCAGCGTCGGGTAGTTGAACACCGCATCGACCAGGTAGTCGACCGTGCCGCCGCACCCCATCACCGACTGCCCGATGTGGATGAGCTCCGTCGCCCCCGTACCGAAGCAGTGCACCCCCAGCAGGGTGCGGTCCTCGGGGGAGACCAGCAGCTTCAGCATGCCGTGCGAGTCGCCGATGATCTGCCCGCGGGCCAGCTCGCGGTAGCGGGAGATACCGACCTCGAAAGGTACCCGGTCCTCGGTGAGCTGGTCCTCGGTGCGGCCCACGAAGCTGATCTCCGGGATCGTGTAGATGCCGATCGGCTGGAGGTTGTGCATCTGTCCGACGGGCTCCCCGAAGGCGTGGTACGCCGCCGCCCGGCCCTGTTCCATCGAGGTCGCGGCCAGCGCCGGGAACCCGATGACGTCGCCGACGGCGTAGATGTGCGGCACCTCGGTGCGGTAGTGCTCGTCGACCTTGATCCGGCCGCGGGCGTCCGCAGTCAGCCCGGCCTTGTCCAGGTCCAGCTCGTCGGTGAGGCCCTGCCGGCCGGCCGAGTACATCACCGCGTCGGCGGGGATCTTCTTGCCGCTCTCCAGGACGGTCAGCGTCCCGCGCGGGTGCCGCTCGACGGCGGCGACGGTCTCCCCGAAGCGGAAGGTGACGGCGAGGTCCCGCAGGTGGTACTTGAGCGACTCGATCACCTCGACGTCGCACATGTCGAGCATCCCCGCCCGCTTCTCCACCACGGTGATCTTGCTGCCGAGCGCGGCGAACATGCTGGCGTACTCCATGCCGATCACCCCGGCACCGACGATGACCATGGAACGGGGCACCCGCTCCAGCGCCAGGACGTTGTCCGAGTCCAGGATCGTCCGCCCGTCGAACTCCACACTGCCGGGCCGCGCCGGCCGGGTGCCGGTGGCGATCACGACGTGCTCGGCGGTCAGCAGCCGTTCATGGCCGGTGACCTCCTGGAGGGCGACGGTGTGCGGGTCGACGAATCGTCCGGTCCCCGCGTACAGGGCGACCTGGTTGCGGGACAGCTGGCTGCGGATGACGTCCACCTCACGACCGACCACGTGCTGGGTGCGCGCGGTCAGGTCGCCGACGGTGATGTCCTCCTTGAGCCGGTAGCTCTGCCCGTACAGATCGCGCTGGGTGAGACCGGTCAGGTACAGCACCGCCTCGCGCAGGGTCTTGGAGGGGATGGTGCCGGTGTGGATGGAGACGCCGCCGACCATGTCGGGACGGTCGACGACGGCGACTCGGCGGCCGAGCTTGGCCGCGGCGATGGCGGCCTTCTGGCCACCGGGTCCGGATCCGATGACGAGCATGTCGAAGTCGGGCACCCTCCGGAGTCTGACAGCCTCGGGGCCCCTTTCGAAAGGGCGAATCTTGAACGAGTGCCCCGCCGAAGTGCCGGACACAGCACGGAAGTTGCCCCTCCGGTTCACCCGGTCCCGGTGCCCGCGCTCCAGCGGTCCGTTCGAGGCCGCCCGGCGCGATATCGCCCCGACGGGTCGATAATGCAGATATGGGTCATCGACTCGCCGACGCGAGCACGCCGGCCCGGCTGGCCGCCCCCGAGGAGGGCATCGGCCGGGACGAACTGGCGCTCGCGACCCGCAACCACGGCCTCCCCCTCGAGGCGCTGCGGCACGACGTCACCCCGCCCGGCCTGCACTATGTCCTGACCCACTACGACATCCCGTACGTCCCCGACGGCACCCCCTGGCACCTGACCCTGGACGGGCTGGTCCGCCGCCCCCTGCGCCTGGACGTGGCCGCCCTGCGCACGTTCCCACGGGTCACCATCCGGGTCACCCTGGAGTGCGCGGGAAACGGCCGCGCCCTGCTCAGCCCCAGGCCGGTGAGCCAGCCCTGGCTCGTGGAGGCGGTCGGCACCGCCGACTGGACGGGCGTACCCCTGCGCCTCCTCCTCACCGAGGCCGGTGTCGATCCGGGTGCGGTCGACGTGGTCTTCACCGGCGCCGACCACGGCGTGGAGCGGGGCGTCGAGCAGGACTACCAGCGCGCCCTGCCCCTGGAGGTGGCCCTGGGCGACGACCCCGAGGTACTCGTCGCATACGCGATGAACGGTGTCCCCCTGCCGCCGCAGCACGGCCGGCCGCTCCGGCTGGTCGTCCCGGGCTGGTACGGCATGGCGCAGGTCAAGTGGCTGCGTGAGATCACCGTCGTCGACGAGCCGTTCACCGGATTCCAGCAGGCGGTGGCCTACCGGCTGCGCCGGCACGCGGACGACGAGGGCGAGCCGGTCACGCGCATCGCGCCGCGCGCTCTGCTGATCCCACCCGGCTTCCCGGACTTCATGTCCCGCACCCGGGTGGTCCGGCCCGGCCCGGTGGCGCTGGAGGGACGTGCCTGGTCGGGGCACGCGCCGGTGGCGCGCGTCGAGGTCAGCGCGGACGGGGGCAGCACCTGGGAGGACGCCGAGCCGGCGCCGGACGACGGGCAGCGCTGGGCGTGGCGCCGCTGGCGTCTGAGGTGGACGGCGACTCCGGGCGACCACGTGCTGACCGCACGCGCGACCGACGCCGCGGGACACAGCCAGCCCCTGGAGCAGCCGTGGAACCGCGGTGGCTTCGCGAACAACCTCGTACAGCGCGTGCCGGTGCTCTGCACGGACGAGGACACGGACGAGGACGGGAGCCGGCCGCCGGCGTGAGCGGCGGGAGAGACGCAGCGGCCGCCCCGGGTGCGGGTGTGCACCCGAGGACGGCCGACGCGGATCGTGGCGGGACGGGCGGGTGACGCTAGGGCAGCAGCTTGTCGAGAGCGGACGGCCCCTCGGCCGCCAGCTTGCGCTTGGCCCATTCCAGGTTGCCTGGGGTGAGGTCCTTGCCTGAGGCAAGCACGATGTCCTCGGGGGACACCTCGGTGCCGGTGCGGGCGTGGAGCAGGTCGTCCGGGGTGGCGCGGTCCTCGGACGGCCCGGACGCTTCGGGCTGGGACGTCGGCATCATCTCTGCTCCTCGGATCCGGATGACTACTTCGGGCCCGGTGCGGTCATCGGGTCTGTTAACACCATTCAACGCCTGAGCGAACCCTGCATCCGGAGGCGCCGTGGCCGCGCCCCGCGCCGCCCCCCCCGTCAGCCCTCGAAGGGGGTGAGTGTCAGCGTGATCCCGGTGGGCGCCGTGTCCTGGATGTACGAGGCGAAGTCGGCCACGTCGTCGAAGGCGAAACCGTAGGCCTTGCCGTCCTCGGTGGCCGCGTGCATCGCCTTGGCGTAGTGGTTGGTCAGGTCGGTCCGGTAGAAGGTGGCGTGGTCGGTCGTCGGCTGCGCGGGGTGGCTGAGCAGCGTCGAACGGTTGAAGCCGGCGCCGAGCACCGCGGCGACCGGGCCGGTGGTGCCGTCGTTGGGGGCGGCGAGAGCGCCGTCGCAGAACAGCACGTCCCGGGTGGACGGCTTGCCGAAGGACACCTGAGCGGGCCCGTCGAAGGTGAACCGGTCACCGCGTACCCGTCCGGTGAACGTCCCGGCGTTGGTCGTGACCGTGAGGTCCTGCCCGGCGTACGTGCTCCACACCTCGTCGATGTGAGGGGCGAGGTAGTCCTTGGCGAACAGTCCGGCGTCCAGACCGTGCCCCGGGGCGATGACGCGCCGGTCGTCCACGACCAGCCGAGCGAACTCCTCGACCTGACGGACCGCGGCGAACGCGGCCGCCCGTCCGCCGGCCCGCAGCCGGCCCGTCGACTGGTCCTTGGCACCGGTCAGCCGGATGCTCAGCGGCACGCTGAACATGTCGACCATGGTGGTGTTGCAGAACATGCCCGAGGCGTTGTACGTGAACTCGGCGCAGTCGTGCAGGACCGGGTAGTTGGGGTCGGACGACACCCAGCCCGCGGGGTACTGGAGGGCGGCATTGCCGTTGCCGTCGGCGACCGCCTTGAACTTGAGCTTCTCGCCGAGCGACACATAGATGCGGCCGGACATGTAGGGGAGGGACAGCCGGGTCTCGCCGCTGCCGGCCAGGGAGATGGCGTAGTCCGTGAAGCCGTCGGCGCCGTTGTCCGACAGCGCGATCGGCGCGAGGGTCCCGTCGGGCGTGACACGGACCTGCCTGCCGTCCTGGTTGCCGACGACGTAGACGTGGACGCTCGCGTTGCCGAAGGAACCGCTGTCGTTGACGATCGTCAGCGGCAACGGGCCCGCCGCGGCGGAGGCGTCGCCGGCCGCCGGCGTGCCCGCCAGGGCGTACGGGGCCAGCGTGGCGGCGGCGGGGACGGCCACCGCCGCACCACCGAGGGCGAAGAGCAGCCTGCGCCGGCCGAGCGGGCGCTGATGACGGGGTGTCATGTGGGGGGTCTCCCGGAGTACTCGTGGGGGTACTTGGGCGGCGGCGACCACAGTCTGAGAGCGCTCTCGAATCCGACGTGAACAGGCCATGGGCGCCGCCGATGACCCCCGATGGTACGCACCGGCCCCAGGTCGGCCAACAGGTCTGCACCAGGCCCAAACCCCGCTGAACTGCGGTTACTTGAACGGGCACGGAATGCCTACATCCGCTTAACCGTCAGCTAAGGCTGACTTAAGCCTGTGAGGGGCGGGGAAGGGGAGGGGCGAGGTGATGAGAGCGCTCTCGGAGCTCTCGGTGAGTCTTCGTTCGTATGTAGTGTGCGGAGATGACAAGAAGCGAGCGGCTCGCGGAGCAACTGGACTGGCACTGGCAGAAGAACCTGCGGCCGCGGCTCGACGGTCTCACCGATGAGGAGTACCTCTGGGAGCCGGTGCGCGACTGCTGGAGCATCCGCCCACGGGGCACGTCGGCCGCTCCGATGTCGGTGGGTTCGGGGGAATGGAGGATGGACTTCGCCTCCCCCGGCCCGGAGCCGGCGCCGGTGACCACGATCGCCTGGCGGCTGGCGCACATCATCGTCTCGTGCCTGGGCTACCGGGTCGGATGGTACTTCGGCGGCCGGGACGTCGACTCGGAGACGTTCGCCTACGCGGGGACCGCTGACGAGGCCCTGAAACAGCTCGACGAGATGTACGGGAGATGGAACGCGGGGGTCCGCGAGCTCTCGGACGCTGACCTGGAGCATCCGCCCACGGTCGGTCCCGAGCGGTTTCCCATGGAGAACCGGGTCCTGCACGTCAACAGGGAGCTGATCCATCACGGCGCCGAGATTTCCCTGCTGCGCGACCTCTACCGCCGGCAGGACGGAGCCGTACCGCGCCGAACATGAGGAAAACCCGTGGACGGTCCAGCCGAAGATCACGTACCGTGTGGCTCCACGCCCTGAGACGGACGGAAGGAGGCGAGTGCCGTGCAGTTCACATCTACCCAGCGCTCCCTTTTCCGTTGCCCCGGCGTGCAGTTCGCGATCTGACCGGGAGCGCTCCGAGCAGCCTGTATCCCGGAGGAATCCGTGACCGATCCGGTCATCCGCGTGCTCACCGCGAGCGACGCCCATCTCTTCGACGCACACCCCGACCCGCTGAACGCCCGTGCGGGCCACCTGAAGACCCGGTTCCGCCCCGAGTGGAAGCGGGTGGCCCTGCGCGACGGCACGGTCGTCGCCCGTGGCGCCTGGTGGGGCGGCCCCGACGACTCGGAGCCACTCAACATCAACTGGTTCGACGTGGCCGAGGGCGAGGAGGCGGCAGGCGCCGAACTCCTGCGCTCCGCCCCCTGGCAGGTCGAACTCGAGATCAACCTGCCCGGCGGCTGGCGGGACGAGCCCGCCCTGAAGGCCTCGGCCGAAGCCCGCTTCGGCGCGGCGCGAGCCGCCGGATACGAACTCCTCGTGGAGCGCTTCCTGTACCGCTGGACCCCCGACCTCGGCCTGCCCGAGCGGCCCGGTCGACTGCGTTTCCGCCCCGAACCGGACGACTCCGTCTTCTTCGACGCCCTGCGCCGAATCCACTCGGTCACGCTGGACGCGCACGCGCTGCGGGCGATCGCGGAGGGCGGTCTCGACCAGGCCGCACAGGAGGAGCTCGACTTCTTCCACTGGTGCCCCTCCCCACGGGAGTGGTGGCAGCTCGCGCACACACCGGAGGGTGACCTGGCCGGCATCCACATCCCGGCGCACAACCCCTCCGGCCCGACCGTCGGCTTCATCGGGGTCGTCCCGGAGCAGCGCGGCCACGGCTACGCCTACGACCTGCTGGCCGAATGCACCCACTTCCTGGCCGAGCAGGGCGCGGACTTCGTCTCGGCCGCGACCGACCAGGGCAACTTCCCCATGGCGGCGAACTTCGCCAAGGCGGGCTTCCCGGTGGTGAAGGAACGGATCAACTTCCATCCGGCGGACCGGTCCTAGCGAGGCGTAACAGCGTCCGTCACTGACAGACAGACGGCCCGGACTCCGACCTCGGTCCGGGCCGTCTGTCAGTGCCGGGTGGGATGCTGGCCATGAGCGTGATCGACAGCGGCTACGGGGGGACGGCATGGGACTCGACGGCGGGGTCTGGCGGGTGCGCGGCGGCGAGGAACTGGTCGGGGACATCCACATCGACGAGGCCGACTTCCCCTGGCTGTCCGGCCACTTCACGCCCGGCCCGGGATTCGACGCGGTGCGCGACCTGTTCGCCCGTGAACTGGCCCTGATGGAGCCGGACACCGATGAGGCGTGGGAGGAGTGGGAGGCCGCCTACGACGAGATCCGCAGACGCGTCTCCCTGACCTCGCCGGACGGCCCCGTCGCCGAGTTCCTGCTGCATATCGACGGCGACCGGGCCTGGTTCCGGTGGAGCGAGGAGCCGTTCGGCGACTAGGGGGCACGGACTGGGTCAAGGACACCTGCCGGACCGCGCGCGGCGTCGCGCAGCCGAGCCGCGTCCCTGCTGGGCGGTGCGCCGAACCGGCGGCGGTACTCCCGGCTGAACTGCGAGGGGTTGTCGTAGCCGACGCGCTGTCCCACGCCCGTGACATCGCCCGGGTGGGTGGCGAGCAGCAACCTGGCCTCCTGGAGCCGGATCTGCTTCTGGAACTGGATGGGGCTCATCGCGGTCACCGCCTGGAAGTTGCGGTAGAAGGCGGAGACGCTCATGCCGGACATACGGGCCACGTCCTCCACCCGGAAGGGCTCCGCGAAGTGCTCGCGGATCCAGCGCACGGCCCGTGACACATGGCTGAGGCTGCTGTCGGCGAGACCGAGCTGACGAACCGTCGCTCCCTGTTCGCCGGTGATCAGGCGCCACAGGATCTCGCGTTTGATCAACGGGGCGAGCACGGCCCGGTCGCGGGGTTCGTCGAGCAGGCGCAGCAGCCGGACCACCGCGTCGAGCAGGGCCGGCGAAGCGTCGCTGACGGCGATCCCGGACGGGGCGCCTGCGCCACGGGAGGTCTGCCCCGGCCCCGCCTGGAGCAGCAGTTCGGCGACCGCCGACGGCTCCAGCGTGAGGCCGAAGCCCAGTGCCGGATGCTCGGGGCCCGCCTGGATGAACTGGCCCGTGACCGGCAGATCGACGGAAGCGACCAGATACTGCCCGGGGCCGTACTCGTAGACCCGGTCGCCCAGGGCGAGTCGTTTGGCGCCCTGGGCGATCACCGCCAGGACCGTGCCGGACATCGAGGGCGCCGGGGGATCCGGCCGGTCGACCTTCGAGACGAGCACACCGTCGATGGCGGTCGTCCAGTCGGGCCGGACATGCCGGGCCAGCAGTGCGCGGAGTTCTTCCAACGGCATACGGCCATTGCAGCACGCTTGCGCACGGCGGTTCCCGTCAGCGAGAGGATCGTGCAAGTACCCGCGAGCATCGTTCTAACGTTTTCGCAGGTCAGATGGGTTGAATGGAATCACCGCACCGCTTCCGTTCACTCAGAGGAGAGACCATGAAGATCGCCATCGTCACGGGCGCCAGCTCCGGCATCGGACAGAGCGCCGCCATCGAGATCGCCGGCCGCGGGGTCGGGGTGATCCTGACCTACGGCAACAACGCGCGCGGCGGAAAGGAGACCGTGGCCGCCATCGAGCGGGCGGGCGGCACCGCCGTGGCGCTGCCGCTGGACGTCGGCGCGAGCGCCACCTTCGACGCCTTCCGCGACACGGTGGCCGGCGTGCTGCGGAACACCTGGGGGCGCGACTCCTTCGACTACCTGGTCAACAACGCGGGGATCGCGCAGACGGCGTTGATCGAGGACATGACGGAGGAGATGTTCGACCGGCTGACGCGGGTCCTGCTGAAGGGCCCGTACTTCCTGACCCAGAAGCTGCTGCCCCTCCTGGCGGACGGAGGCGCCGTCGTCAACACGAGCAGCAACTCGGCGGCCACCACGACCGGTCTAGAGCCGGGCTACTCGGCCTACGCCACCATGAAGGGCGGCCTGGACGTCCTGACCCGTTACATGGCCAAGGAGTTCAGCGGCCGAGGCATCCGGGTCAACGCGGTCTCGCCCGGGGCGACCCGCACCCGTCTCGCCGACGACGCTTTCACCCGCCATCCCGAGGTCGTCCCGGCGCTCGCCGCGAAGACGGCGTTCGGCCGCGTCGGGGAACCGGGCGACATCGGCGCGATGATCGCCACCCTGGTCTCCGACGAGAGCCGCTGGGTCACCGCCCAGAACATCGAGGTGTCGGGCGGCTACAACCTCTAGGCGGGGCCGTCCCCACCCGGTCAGGCCTTGTCGTTGAGGAGTTCCTCGGCCGCCGCCAGAATCTCGGTGACCCGCTGCCCGAACCGCGCGTCGCACGCGTGCGCGTCCCCGGTGCGGGCGGCGGCCAGCAGGCCGTCAGCGGCCCGGAGCAGAGCGGTCACCGCGCTCTCGGTGCTCTCCGGCAGCAGCGTCACCCCGGCCGTGCCGCGCAGTTCCACCGCGGCGCCCGCCGCCGCGGGCGGTGCCGTCAGGCTCAGGGCCAGCGTGCTGGACGCGCCACCGGCGTGTTCGAGGACCAGATGGACGGTGTCACCGGGACCGGGTGCCGCCGCCGTCACCCGCCTCGCGTCACCCAGGACCGGCAGCAGCACCGACAGCGCGTGCGGGCCCACGTCCCACAACGCGCCCTTCTCCCGGCGCCACGGCGAGTCCGCGAACGGGTTCCCGTCACCGCTGAACACCGCGCCGAGCCACTCGGCCCGTCCGGTGAACCAGCCCTCCACCGCGGCCTGTTCGGTGATCCACGCCTCCGTCTCCGGCTGGAAACGGGTGGTGAAGAAGACGACCGAGGCCACTCCGGCCGCCTCGACCGCCCCGGCGACCGCCCGCGCCTGCTCGACCGTCGGCGCGAGCGGCTTGTCCAGCAGCAGATGACAGCCCGCCCGCGCGGCCCGCACCGCGAGGTCCGCCTGGACGGCGGGCGGCAGGGCGACGGCCACCGCGTCCACGTCGGCGAGCAGCGCGTCGACGTCGTCGTAGGCACGTACGCCGTAGGCGTCGGCCAGCTCCTTCGTGGGGGCCGTGCGGCGGCCCCACACCCCGACGAAGTCCAGTTCCGCGTGCCGGTCCAGGGCGGGGGCGTGCGCCATCTGGGCCCACGGGCCGGTGCCGAGCAGTCCGATGCGCATGCCGTCGCCTCTCACGATGCCGTCGATCGATCGAGGTGAGGGTGTCACATGAACCCGGAGGCCGTGCAAGCGGATACATGGCGGGGTCCCGGCAGCGGGGATTCAGCGTTGCGGTCACTGAATGCATTCGCTTTCTTCTATTGGACCTCTGGCGACCGGAGAGCCACGCTGGAGTCGTTCCGGCACGGCGTGTGACACACCTCCCGCCCGCCTGCCGGACGACAACGTTTCCCGCGCGACATCCGAAAGAGGTCACGAGCCCATGCACACCCGCCGCATCGGGGATGTCGAGGTCAGCGCGATCGGTCTGGGCGGGATGCCCATGTCCATCGAGGGCCGCCCGGACGAGGCACGTTCCCTCGCCACCCTCCACGCCGCCCTCGACGCCGGCGTAACCCTGGTCGACACCGCCGACGCCTACCACCGGGATGCCCACGAGGTCGGTCACAACGAGACCCTCATCGCCAAGGCCCTCGCCTCCCACGACCTCGGCAAGGACGTCCTGGTCGCCACCAAGGGCGGCCATCTGCGCCCCGGCGACGGCAGTTGGACCCTGGACGGCAGCCCCCGGCACCTCAAGGAGGCCTGCGAGGCGTCCCTGCGCCGGCTGGGCGTGGAGGCCATCGGGCTCTACCAGTTCCACCGGCCCGACCCGAAGGTGCCGTACGCCGAGTCCATCGGCGCCCTACGCGACCTGCTCGACGAGGGCAAGATCCGCATGGCCGGGATATCCAACGCGGACCCCGAGCGGATCAGGCAGGCCAACGACATCCTCGGCGGCAGGCTGGTCTCGGTACAGAACCAGTTCTCCCCGGCCTTCCGTTCCAGCGAGCCGGAACTGCGCCTGTGCGACGAACTCGGTATCGCCTTCCTGCCCTGGAGCCCGCTCGGCGGCATCTCCCGGGCCGGTGAACTGGGCTCGTCCTACGCCCCGTTCGCGCGCGTCGCCGATGCGCACGGGGTGAGCCCGCAGCGCGTCTGCCTCGCCTGGATGCTCGCCAAGTCGCCGGTCGTCGTCCCGATCCCGGGATCGAGCCGCCCGGAGACCATCAGGGACTCGCTCGCCGCGACCCGGCTCACGCTCACCGCCGAGGAGATGGCGGAGCTGGACGCCGTCTGAGACCTCGGGAGGGACCACGCCGATGGCGTCGTCACATGAGAGACCGCTCGACCACCGCTACCGGGACGAACATCCCGTCCGCACGCTCGCCTATCTGTTCCGCGCCGACCGTCCCCGCCTCGCGGCGGCGGTCGGCGTCTTCACCGTCAAGCACAGCCCGGTCTGGCTGCTGCCGCTGATCACGGCGTCCATCATCGACACCGTCGTCCAGCACCAGCCGATCAGCCGGCTCTGGCTGAGCACCGGCGTGATCATGTTCATCCTGCTGGTCAACTACCCCCTGCACGTCCTCTACGTCCGCCTGCTGTACGGCAGCGTGCGCCGGATGGGCACCAGCCTGCGCTCCGCGCTGTGCACCCGCATGCAGCAACTGTCCATCGGCTACCACTCGCGGGTCAGCGCCGGTGTGCTCCAGGCCAAGGTCGTGCGCGATGTGGAGACCGTCGAGCAGATGGTGCAGCAGACCGCGGAGACGGGTCTCGGCGCGGGCACGGTACTGATCGGCGGCCTGGTCATCATCGCCGTGCGCACACCCGAGTTCGTGCCCGTGTTCCTCGTCGTGGTGCCCGCCGCCGCACTGGTCGTCGCCCGTCTCAGGGCCAGACTGCGCACCCACAACGAGCACTTCCGCCACGAGGTCGAGACCCTGTCCTCGCGGGTGACGGAGATGACCCGTCTCATCCCGGTCACCCGCGCCCACGGCCTGGAGGGCAAGGCGCTGCGCCGCATGGACGGCACCCTGCACCGGCTGCTCACCTCCGGTCTGCGTCTCGACCTCGTCAACGGCCGCTTCGGCTCGCTCGCCTGGGTCGTGCTGAACGTGCTCGGTGTGCTCGTCCTCGCCGGCGCGGCGCTGATCTCCTACTACGGCGTCTGGGGCGTCACCGCGGGCGATGTCGTCATGCTGAGCGCGTTCCTGACCACCCTCACCAACTCCACGACCACGCTCGCCGGCCTGGCCCCGGTCATCACCAAGGGCCTGGAGTCCGTCCGCTCCGTCGGCGAGGTGCTCCAGGCCCCCGAACTGGAGGACAACGAGGGCAAGGCCGAACTCACCTCGCTGCGCGGCGCCGTGACCTTCGACCGCGTCGGCTACGCGTACGAGGACAGCGGCCGACCGGCAGTACGGGACTTCGACCTCACCGTCGCGCCGGGGGAGACCGTCGCCCTGGTCGGCGCGTCCGGTGCGGGCAAGTCCACCGTGCTGAACCTCGTCATCGGCTTCATCCGCCCCACCTCGGGCCGGCTGCTGCTCGACGGCACCGACATGGACACCCTCGACCTGCGTACGTATCGCCGCTTCGTGTCGGTCGTGCCGCAGGAGTCGATCCTCTTCGACGGCACGATCCGCGAGAACGTCGCCTACGGCATGGACGACGCCGACGAGGAGAGCGTCCGGGCGGCACTGCGCGACGCCAACGCACTGGAGTTCGTCGACCGGCTGCCGCAGGGCCTGGACACCCTCGTCGGCGAGCGCGGCGCGCGGCTGTCCGGCGGGCAGAAGCAGCGGCTCGCCATCGCGCGGGCGCTGATCCGTGACCCGAGGGTCCTGGTCCTCGACGAGGCGACCTCGGCCCTGGACACCCGGTCGGAGGCGCTCGTCCAACAGGCCCTGGCCCGGCTCCTGCGGGGCCGCACCACCTTCGTGGTGGCCCACCGGCTCTCCACGGTGCGGGGCGCCGACCGCATCGTGGTGATGGGGGACGGCCGTATCGAGGAGACCGGCACCCACGAGGAACTCCTGCGCCGGAACGGCGTCTACACGGCCCTGCACAGCGGGCAGGTCGCCTGACGCCCGACAGAGCGTCAACTCATCTGGATGCGCGAGGCGCAGGCGGCCTGCGTGACATGCCCGGATCCGTCGGACACATGACCAGAAAGACAACAGGGCGATAACAAAAGGCAACTGAAAGGGAATCAGTGCGGTCTAGTCCGCCATGAAGATCTCTTTCCTGCTCCACAACGCCTACGGGATCGGAGGCACGATCACCACCACGTTCAACCTCGCCCAGGCACTCGCCGACCGGCACGAGGTGGAGATCGTCTCCGTCCTGCGGCACCGGGAGCACCCCAACTTCACGCTGGATCCGAAGGTGTCCCTGAGACCGCTCGTGGATCTGCGGCACGAGAAGGAACACCCCCTGCATCTCAGACCGGCGCGGGTCTTCCCGGCCGCCGAGTACCGGTACGGGCAGTACAGCGAACTCACCGACGCACGGATCGGTGAGTACCTGGCGGCGACCGACGCCGACGTGGTCATCGGCACACGGCCCGGGCTCAACGTCCATCTCGCGCTACAGGCACCCGACCGGGTCGTCCGCGTCGGGCAGGAACACCTCACCCTCGACAACCATTCGCCCCGCCTGCGCACCGCGCTGCGCCGGGCCTACCGCAGGCTGGATGTGCTCACCACGGTCACCGAGGCCGACGCCGCCGCCTACCGGCGCAAGATGCGGCTGCCCGGGGTGCGGATCGAGGCACTCCCGAACAGCGTCCCCGATCCGGCGCTGCCCCCGGCGGACGGCACCGCGAAGGTGGTCGTCGCGGCGGGCCGGCTGGTCCCGGTGAAGCGTTACGACCTGCTCATCGAGGCGTTCGCACCGGTCGCCGCCGCGCACCCGGACTGGCACCTGCGCATCTACGGCAAGGGGGAGGAACAGGACCGGCTTCGCCGGCTCATCCAGGACCTGGGCCTGTGCAACAACGCGTTCCTGATGGGCGCGGCGGCCCCCATGGAGGCGGAGTGGGTCAAGGGCTCGATCGGCGCCACCGCGGCCAACTTCGAACCGTTCGGCATGACCATCGTCGAGGCGATGCGCTGCGGACTGCCCGTGGTGAGCACCGACTGCCCCTACGGACCCGGCGAGATCATCGACGACGGCGTCGACGGCCGGCTGGTCCCGGTCGGGGACCGCGAGGCGATGAGTGCCGCGCTGCTGGAACTCGTCCGCGACGACGAGCGACGCCGCCGGATGGGACGTACCGCGATGGAGAACGCGCGACGGTTCGCCCCGGTCCCCGTCGTGGAGCAGGCGGAGCGCATGATCGAAGCGGCGACCAGCGGCCCGGGACGGTCACGCCCCGTCGAACCGGAACCCGGACGCATACGACGCGCCCTGGTCAGCCAGGGCTTCGCCGCACGTGACGCCGCGTACGCCATGGCCTCGGGTGCGCTGCGTACGGTGCGTGGGGGGCGGCGATGAACACGGACGCCCGCACGACAGAGAATGTGCCCTCTCGGATCGACTGCACGGCCGACGCCGACGGCCGGATCACCTTCGCGCTCAGGTCGCCGTCCACCGACGCCCGCCTGCTCGTGAGGCTGCGCCCGAAGAAGGGGCAGCCCGAGAAGACCCTCCACACCCTCGACCTGGAACCCGCGACCGACGGCCGCCTGCGGGCCGTACTGGAGCCGCGTCTCGTCCTGGCCGAGGGCCGCTGGGACGTCTTCCTCGTCCCCGAACCCGGCGCGCCCCGGCAACGCCTGCGGCCCGGCCTGCGTGACCTGCGGTCCCTCGTCGACGGGCACCTCCGTGAGCGGCCGTCACCGGTCGCCGTGCGCGTCCCGTACGTCACCAAGGACGGGTACCTCGCGATACGAGCCTGGTCGCGCCCTGCCCATGCGGAGGTCGAGGGCGTCGATGCCACGGACCGTGCGATGACGGTCAGGGCCCGGCTGCACGGCACCTCACTCGCGGCGGGAGCCGAGCAAGCGGCCGTACTGCTGCGGCTGCGAGGCGGTGGGGGCGCCCCGCGGACCCTCGTGCCGCGGTTCGCGGACGACGGCCGGGGGTTCTCCTTCACCGTGGAGTACGGGGAACTGACAGGCGACCGCGACAGCGGGAACCGGGTCTGGGATCTGTTCGTCCGGGTCGGATCCGTCGACGGCGAGGCTCCGATCCGGATCGGCCGGCTTCTCGACGACATCGCGGACCGCAAGGAGATCCACGTCCTTCCGGCGGCCGAGGTCGGCGACGTCGTCGTCCGGCCGTACTACACGGTCGACAACGACCTCTCCGTACTTGCGGACGGAACCTGACCGCAAGTCCTTCTACGGTCGTTCCATGACGCAGACGCAGAAGGTCCTTGTCACCGGAGCCACCGGAACCGTCGGCCGCCAGGTCGTCGCCGAACTCCTCGCCCGTGGGCACGCGGTCCGTGCCCTCACCCGGGACGCGGCGAAGGCCGACCTCCCGGCCGGCGTCGAGGTGGTCGAGGGCGACCTGACCGAACCCGACAGCCTGGTCCCGGCCCTGGAAGGGGTCACCGGCCTCCACCTCATCACCTTCGGCGGTGCCTACTTCGCCCCGCTGGAGAGCGGCCCGCGGATCCTGGAACTGGCCCACGCGGCCGGCGTACGCCGGGTCACCGTGCTGCACGGCGGCGGCCCGACCCCACTGGAGGACGCGGTACGGGCGGACGACGGCGTGGACTGGACCGTGCTCATGCCGGTCGAGTTCATGGGCAACGCCCTGGAGTGGGCGGACGGGATCGTGGCCGACGGTGAGGTGCGCGAGCCGTTCGTCGCCCGGCTCAGCGCCATGGTCCACGAGGGCGACATCGGTGCCGTCGCCGCCGTGGCGCTCACCGAGGAGGGGCACGGGGGACAGGAGTACGTGATCACCGGACCCGAACTGCTCACGGTCACCGACAAGGTGGCGACGATCGCCGAGGCTCGCGGCCGGGAGATCGCCCTGGTCGAGCTGACCGAGGAGCAGGCCGTCGCGCGGTGGCGGGCCGCCGGGCACCCGGAGGATGTGATCGGCTTCCTGCTGGAGGCGTACGGCAACACCCCGGAGGTCGGCCGTACGGTCCTCGCCACCGTCGAGAAGGTCACCGGCCGACCGGCCCGCACGTTCGAGCAGTGGGCGGCGGAGCACGCGGACGTGTTCAAGGCGGGCTAGGGCCTGTCGTTTGGATCAGGTCGGCTGAGAGGGACTGCGCCTGTCGGCCGACCCGAGCGGGGTCTGGTGCGTGCAGCTGCAAGGCGGAGGAGGGAGTCGACGCGGAGCGTCGGCGAGTGACGACAACGCGGCAGATGTGCGTGCCAGGCCCCGCGACGCCGGCATGATCCAAACGACAGGCCCTAGGTCTGCCGGGCAGCCGCTCCAGCGCCCTACCGCCGTGTCGCCCTACCGTCGGGCCGACATCCGAGCCGCCGCGTCGTACACGACCTGGGCGTGCAGTTCGAACAATGCCACGAGGTCGACGGTGTCGCCGTTGACCTCGTGGTGCACGAACAGGCCGTCGGCGCCGGCGATGGCGTACGTGGTGAGAGTGTCCACGGCCCGCTCGTCGAGGTCGGGGAACAGGGTGGCGGCGACCTCGGCGATCTTCCGGTGGGTGATCTCGCGGACCTGGAGGAACACCGTCCGGCCGCGGGGCTCGGCGGGGCGCCGCTCCAGGGCGAGCATGAGACCGAGGCGCAGGAAGTCAGGTGCCTCGACCAGTGACCTCGCCACGTCGGCGGCCAGGGCGGTGACCCGCTCCAAGGGTGTACCGGTCTCCTCGCCCGGCAGCTCGACGGCCGCGAGCCAGGCCTCGAAGCTGCGCTCGATGACCGCGGCGATCAGGTCGTCCTTGTCCTTGAAGTGCCAGTAGATGGAGCTGGCGGGCAGCCCGCACTTGGCGCTGACGGCCGCGATGGAGGTGCCGTCGTAGCCGCGCTCACCGGCGATCGCGACGGTGGCGTCGAGGATGCGCCGGCGCGACTCCACCCCGTTGGCACGCTTCTTGCGTGTCGGCTGCGGGCTGGTCATGGGCTGCCTCTCGGGTCGTGCGGTGGACGATCGCGTTCTTGAAGCGTCCACTCTAATTGGAGCAGCCCCTACAGCAGGTCTCGTTGCCCCGGTGACGGCGAGGCGGCTCATGGCGTGAACCGGTGCCCGTGCGATGAGCCGGGTTTGCCCACCTCACCCCGACCAGTGGCCGCCGTGCGACAGCGGTGCGCGCCGACGAACCGGGGCCCGCTGTCCCTGTTGCCTTCGTCGCGCCGCTGAGCGGACGTGCCCGACATCCCGGCCGCCTCACTCACACCCTTCATGCAGACCAGGGGAAGGTGCATGAGGTACTTCCGTCTGCGGAGATCGAACTGCCCGGTCTGACCACGGCCGTCGAGGACCTCGCACCCGCCGCGGCCCGAACCGAGCTCACCGTCGGGCTGGTGCCCGCCGGGGACGAACTCAAGGCCTTCGTGGAGTACTCGTCCGACCTGTGGGACCCCGACACCATCGAGCGCTGGATGCGCGACTACGTCGCCCTCCTGGGTGAGGAGGTCCACCGGGCCCTGAAGGGCTGAACCGCCCCTCACGCAGCGCTGCTGCTCCTCGGCATCCAGTGCCGGCACGTCAGCTCGTGCTCGGTGCCGAGGCTCGTCCACCAGCGCTCGCAGCACGCGGAGTCGAGCTCCGCCCGGACGATCGCCTCGGCGGCGTCGCCGCCGCCCCGCGAGGCCCGCTTGATCAGATCCAGCAGGATGCGCCGCTGTTCGCCGATCACGGTCTCCCGTACGACGGCGATGACCGGGACGAGTCCGGCGGCCGCGAACAGACAGGCGGCCCACAGCGGGCCGTACCGGACTTCGAGGGCCGAGGTCCAGGCGAGTCCCGCGCTCGTGGCGATGTAGAGGACACACAGCAGGCGGCTGGAGCAGTTCATGGGCGTACACCGTCCTTGAGGCGGGTCTATTCCCTCTGTCCAACTGCTCACGGACGCTCGCGGATTCGGGTGATTTTTCCCACCGTGACCTACGAGGCCCGTACCGCCGGGAATGAGTCGACGCCGAGCGGGGCCTTCGCCTGGAACGCCGAGCGATAGGACTGCGGCGTGGTGCCGACCACCCGGCGGAACCGCTCACGGAAGGCCGTCGGCGAGCCGAACCCCGACTGCCGCGCGATCCGCTCGATCGGATGGTCGCTGTTCTCCAGCAGGTACTGGGCCCGCCGTACCCGCGCCCGCAGCAGCCATTGCAGGGGAGTGGTGCCCGTCTGCTCGCGGAACCGGCGGCTGAAGGTGCGCTCGCTCATGCCCGAGCGCCCCGCCATCGCCCCGAGGGTGATCTCCCCGGCGAGATTGTCCTCGATCCACTCCAGCAGCGGCTCCAGCGCCGAGCCACGCGGCACGGGCGGATGCTCGTGCACGATGAACTGGGCCTGCCCGCCCTCCCGTTCCAGCGGTACGACCGACATACGGGCGGTGTCGGCGGCCACGGCCGACCCGAGGTCCCGCCGGATCATGTGCAGGCACATGTCCAGCCCCGCGGCGGCTCCGGCCGAGGTGAGGATCCGCCCGTTGTCGACGTACAGCACGTCCGGCTCCACCTGGACCTCGGGGAAGCGCCGGGCCAGTTCGCCGGTGGCCATCCAGTGGGTGGTGGCGCGCAGCCCGTCCAGCAGTCCCGCCTCGGCCAGGACGAAGGCGCCCGCGCACACGGACGCGATGCGTGTGCCGGCCCGCGCGGCCTCCCGCAGTGCCTCCAGGACGGCGGCGGACGGCGGCTCGGTGTCGTCGCGGCCCGGCACGATGATCGTGTCCGCGTCCGCCAGTCCGTCCAGACCCCGGTCGATGCGCAGCGCGAAGCCCTCGGTCGGCACCTCCGGTGACTCCGCGCAGAGCCGGACCCGGTAGGGACGACGGCCGTCCGGCAGCCGTGTCCAGCTGAACATCTGGAAGGGCGCCGCCATGTCGAACGGCACCACATTGTCGAGAACCAGGATCGCCACGGTGTGCATGGCCGCCACCCTAGGCGGGTTCCCGCCAACGGCAGAAGGCCAGGTCGCGGGTCCGGGTTCCGGTGACAGGCCGGATGCGGAGGTGGCGAGAACCCGTTGGAAGCTGTCGTTTCAGCCCCTGTCGCGGGCCGCCGGATGATCTCTAGGGTCGGCGCCGTGACCAAGATCCTGCTCATCCTGCATGTCCTCGCCGCGATCGTCGCCGTGGGCCCCGTGACCGTCGCCGCCAGCATGTTCCCGCCGGCCGCGCGCCGTGTGCCGGCGGTGGACGGCGCCGTGGCGGCGGGCACGGTCCGACTGCTGCACCGCATCTGCCGTGTCTACGCGGCCATCGGGGTGTCGGTCCCCGTCCTCGGCCTGGCCACCGCCCTGGCGATGGGCGTCCTGGGCAGCGGCTGGCTCATCACGTCCGTCGCCCTGACCGCCGCGGCCGCCGGACTGCTGATCGCGTTCGTCCTGCCCCGCCAGGAGGAAGTGCTGGACCAACTGAGCACCGGGAACACGGTCGAGCGCTCGGCCACGGTCCAACTCGCCATGGTGACCGGCATCTTCAACCTCCTGTGGGCGACCGTCACCATTTTGATGATCGTCCGGCCCGGCTCGACGACCGGTGCCTGAAGGGCAGTCGGGCAGACCGGCCACCGTGTCGCGGGCCTCAGGGGTGCCGATTCGTCCCCCGTCAAGCGCTCTGGCAGAATTCGCACTTCAGTGTGCGTCGGCGCCTAGACTCGACAGCCGTCCCCATATGCACACAGGGGCCACGACAGGAAAGGCGCGTTGACGGGTGTTCCAGGATTCCCCCATCTACGACCGGCTCATCGCGGAGCGCGGTGACGTCCCCACGCAGGCGCGCCGGGAGGCCGAACGCGTCAGCCGGGAAATGGAGTTCGTGATGCAGCCGGGCCCGCCCCTCGGCCACGCACCGGCTCCGCACCGCCCGGCACCCCAGGCGCCGGCCTGGCAGCGCGGCGCCCTGCCGCCCGGCGGGCACCAGGGCTGAGCCCGGTCAAAGGGCCCTCGCGCTCGCGCCGTTGACGTGGGACTCCTGCCCGGGAACGGGCCGGGCGAGCCACTCGGCGATGGTGCGGGCGATCGGCTGGCCCGTGTCCACCTCGACGAAGCCGAACTGTCCCGACTGGTTGCACTCCAGGAACCACCACGTCCCGTCGGCGTCCTCGACGAAGTCGAAGGCCCCGTAGGCGAGTTCGGCGTCCCGCAGATAGGCGAGGACGGCTTCGGCGGTGCGTGGCGGGACCTCCACGGGACGCCACGGCTCCTCGGACGCGGCGAAGCGGACGTCCACCTCGGCCTCGCAGCCGGTGGCCTTGCGGGCGGCCAGCAGCCGGTCGCCGACCGCGGTGAGCCGGATGTCGGCCCGCTTGGCGACGCGGCGTTGGAGCAGCGTGGGTCCGAACGCCACGGCGGAGAAGTCCGTGTCCGGGGCCACCCTGCTGGTCGGCACCGCACGCGGCGGATCCTGCGGATGCGCGCCGGACACCGGCTTGACCACCAGGTCCGGATAGCGCTCGGCGAACTCCCGGGCCGCCTGCGGGAACGTGGTGATCAACGTGGCCGGGACAGGCAGGCCGCAGCGCTGGGCCAGCCGCAGTTGCCAGGGCTTGTGCCGGGCCCGGCGGGCCGCGTCGGGGTGGTTCATCCAGCGGGCGTCGCTGCCGCGCAGCATGCCGTACAGCGCCTGCCCGGCCTCCTCCGTCAGCCAGGCCGAGGGGGTGGCCGCGCGCCGCGCCGCCGGGCCCGGCCTGCGCAGCCAGACCGACCGCAGCCCGCCGATGCTCACCAGGCGCCCCGCGGCCGAGAGATGGCCGCGGAAGGCGCCGTGCACGAACTCTCCCGACAGGGCGACCCCGCCGGTCAGGTCGGCGGGATCGAGACGGCACACCGGGACGCCGGCCGCGTTGAGGTGCACGACCACCATGTCCGCGGTCACGTCCTCTTCGTTGGTCAGAATCAAGACGGTCATCGTCGCCGACCCGCGTTCAGTCGTCGAAGTGAGTCTTCGAGCCCGCCGTGGATGTAGTGGTCGCCAACTCCCGCAACAGGGCGTGATCACAGGCGGCTATGCGGCCGTCACGGAGCACGTTCAACTGCATACCGGAGTCATAGGCGTACGGAGCGGTGACCTCCAACTCCACTGCCGGCCGTGCATAGTTGAGCGCGAACGGTTGCATCGTCTCTCCCTCAAGGTGCTGCTCCGGTCGAGCCTGGTCACCCGGCCGCGGCCCTCGGTCCGCCGACGCCCTTCGGTTTCCACTTACTTAAACGAATCGAACGCGTGGTTGGTTTCCTTACTTTCCGTAATCAACGGCGTCCGGCGGTCCCGCCTCGGGAGAGCGGCGCAGGGTACGCAGTGCCAGCAAGAGCACGCCGATGTCGTCCAGATACACCGGATCGGGCAGCAGATCGGCCGGCAGGACGAAGTACAGGACGGCGCCCCAGAACACCCAGCGTGGCCCGGTCGGCAGCCCCGAACGGCGCAGCAGCCGCCGTGTCCGCACGAGCCGCACGAGCACCCCGACGGCCACGGCGAGCAAGACGGCCGCGAGGGCCACGACGACGATGATCACCGTGGTGGTCGACTCCACTGACCCTCCTCCTGCTGGTGTCGCGTATCACACGCACTGCTAACCGAATGCCCGCTCGCGTCGTCCGCATTGCATGACGGCGGTCACCCGGCCGCATCCCTTCACCCGTCAGGACGGAAGACGCACAAACAGCCCGGTCACCTGCTCGACCGGCCTTGAGGGCAGCTGAAGCACGCACCGAAGCGCACCCGACCGACGCAGTAGCCCCACCCCAGGCATCCTCCGCAGCGGTCGTACGCCATCGGGGTGCACGGGTCGGTCGTTTCCCGTACTTTTCGCTCGCCCCGGCCGGGAAACGACGGGAAACGACGGGGCCTAGCGGTCGGAGGGCTGAGGCTCTTCCTCCGCGGCCGTGGCCGTGGCGGGGGCCCGGCGCGTCCGGGCGGTGCCCTTGAGGCGTTCGAAGGTTCGGGTCAGCTGCTGGAGGGGCGACGCCGGTTCCTCGGCGGACGGCTCGGGGCGGGGCTCGGGTACGGCTTCGGCGGTCTCCCGGTAGGCGGTGAGCGCCGCATGGGCCTGTTCGGCGGCCTCGCGGTACAGGTCCCGGGACTTCGTCATCGCCTCCAGGGCCTCGGCGTACATCGCCACCAGCCGGCGTTCGCGGGCGAGTTCCTCTTCGAGGGTCAGCAGCCGCCAGTCCTCGCGCAGCGCGGTCAGCGCCTCCTCGGCGCCGTCCGGCAGCGGGCGCGGCAGGGCGGCGAAGCGGGTGACGGCGTGGATGAGTTCGGCGGGCTCCGAGCCGTCGAGGAAGACACTGCGTACGGAGAAGTCGTCGACGTCGTAGCCGGACGGCGCCCCGGGACCGGGCAGCACCACCGCGCCGCCGCGCGGCACCTGTACGTCGTGCTCGCGCAGGGCCCAGTTCACCACCCGATGCTGACTGGGCGCGGCACGGTGCTCGACCACCCGGTGCCGCAGACCGGGCGGCAGCATCCCGGCCAGCGGCGCGCGGCCGCGCTGGTCGGTGGTCATGGCCTCGTGGACGACGACATGGATGCTCCAGCCGTCACCCGCGGCCTCCCGCAGGACCCGCCGGACGGCCTTGTCGTCCTCGGGCAGGGGGTTGATGTCGCGCAGTCGCAGGCCGGTGGCCGTGTCGTGGTCCCAGGCCGCGTCCGGGTCCTGCGGCCAGAACATGGCGGCAGGCGACGGCCACCGCTGGTCCCACGGCGCCTCCGCCTCCGCGACCAGCACCCACTCCTGCGCACCGGCGGAATCGTGCTCGACGGTCAGCCGGGCCCGTACGGTCACGGTCCCGGCGACTTGCCAACGCGCCTCGAAGACCGACTCCCGGGCGTCCTCGGTCTCGGGTACCTCGAGGAAGTCGTCTATGGCCAGGCTGTCCTTGAGCTGTCGCAGACTGAGCCGGAGTACGTCCTGGGCGGCGGCCCCGAGGTGGCGGCCGCGGGCCGACCACACCGTCGGAGGGGTCATGGGGCGGGAGCTGGGGGAGCTTGGCATGAGTCCATCTGTGGGCGGGGGCACGTACTCGTACCAGTATGTCTCCGCAGGTGGATCTCGACAGGGGCGGGGGTCCGCACACGGGGTGTGCGCGGACCGCACCGGCCGACCGCCGCTCACTCGTGGTCCGCGCCATGTCCCGTCACGACAATGGCCCGGTGAGCAGGACCCGCCCACCATCCGCATTGGGGCGGGTCCTGCTCGTCCCCCCAGGGCTCACTCAGTTGTGGTAGCCGATGTAGCCGTTGCCGTCGCGGTCGTTGCCGCTCTTGGTGTACGCGTGCGAGTCCGCTCCGGCGCCCGTGGGCTTGTAGAGGTAGATCGAGTCCTTGTCGTTGTTCCACATGAAGTTGCAGTTGTCGCGGTAGACCACGTTGTTCCGGTCGGAGTCGGTGCCGTTGCCGCCGCGGAGCTTCACGTAGTCGCCGGGCTCCAGGTTGTGGTTGGCGGTGAACTTGAAGCGGTTGCCGGCCTTGTCCTTGACGACGTAGCCCTTGAGGTTGACCGTCGTGCGGGACGAGTAGTTCTTGATCGTCAGGTACTCCTCGTCGGTGTTGCCGGTCCGGCAGTTGTTCGAGTCGCGGCCGGGCGCGTCGTACTGGATGCCGCGGATCTTCAGCGCGGACGAGTACTCGGTGGCCTGGGCCGGTGCGGCGCCGAGCGCGGCGAGCGTGCCGGCGGCGACGGCGGTTGTGATGACGATGCGTATACGCATGGAGAAACATCCCCCCTGTGTGGAGCTTCCGTGAAGATCAGGAGTGTATCCAGGGACCATGAACGCTGCGCCGACTTCACCGAAACGCGGGAAAGCCGAGAGGGCCGGGGGTTGACCCCGGCCCTCTCGGCTGCGTTCGGCTGTGCTGCGTCGATCTCCTCGATCCGGACGCCCCGCGCGGGAGTGCTACGCGCCGCTCTCCCGGAGCATGTCCTCGCGCTCGACGAGCTTCACGCGCTCACGGCCCTGCGGCTCGCCCAGCGCCTTCTCGGCGGCGTCGAGCTTGTACCAGCCCTCCCAGGTGGTGAACCGGATCTCGCGCTCGGCGAGGAACGCCTCCACGGCCTCCGGCTCGGGCGAACCCGGCGTCTGAAGACGGCCGTTCGCGAAGTCGTCCAGGAGGTTCGACACCGTCTCGTTGGCATCGCCCTTGGTGTGACCGATCAGGCCCACCGGGCCGCGCCGGATCCAGCCCGTGACGTACGTGGACCGAAGGTGCTCGCCGGACTCCTGGACGACCCGGCCGCCCTCGTCCGGGACGGTGCCCGAGTCGATGTCCCAGGGCAGCTTGGGGAGCTTGTCGGAGAGGTAGCCGACCGCGCGGTAGACCGCGGTGACGTCCCAGTCCTTGAACTCGCCGGTGCCCTTGACGTTGCCGGTGCCGTCGAGAGCGGTGCGCTCGGTGCGCAGGCCGACGACCTTGCCGTCCTCGCCGAGGATCTCCGAAGGCGACTCGAAGAAGTGCAGGAACAATTTGTGCGGGCGGTCGCCGACATCGCGGATCGCCCAGTTCTCCAGGGTCTTGGCGACCATGTCGGCCTGCTTGTTGCCGCGCCGGGTCTCGATCGAGCCCTCGTCGTAGTCGATGTCCTCGGGGTCGACGATGACCTCGATGTTGGGGGAGTGGTCCAGCTCCCGCAGCTCCATCGGGGAGAACTTCGCCTGCGCCGGGCCGCGGCGGCCGAAGACGTGGACCTCCAGCGCCTTGTTGGCCTTCAGGCCCTCGTGGACGTTCGGCGGGATCTCCGTCGGCAGCAGCTCGTCCGCCGTCTTGGCGAGGATGCGGGCCACGTCGAGCGCGACATTGCCGACGCCGAGGACGGCCACCTTCTCCGCTTCCAGCGGCCAGGTGCGCGGCACGTCCGGGTGGCCGTCGTACCAGGAGACGAAGTCGGCCGCGCCGTAGGAGCCGTCGAGGTCGATGCCGGGTATGCGCAGCTCGCGGTCGGCCGTCGCGCCCGTCGAGAAGATCACGGCGTCGTAGAACGCGCGCAGGTCGTCCAGGCTGATGTCGTTCGGGTAGTCGACGTTGCCGAAGAGACGGATCTGGGGCTTGTCGAGCACCTGGTGGAGGGCCGTGATGATGCCCTTGATGCGGGGGTGGTCGGGAGCGACTCCGTACCGGATCAGCCCGAACGGCGCAGGCATGCGCTCGAACAGGTCGATGGAGACACCGGGTTCGGCGGCCACGTCGGACTTGAGCAACGCGTCGGCGGCGTAGATCCCGGCAGGGCCGGCTCCGACAATGGCTACCCGCAGAGGGCGGGGCATGATCAGGTTCCCTTCGAGAGGCGATAGATCGACTCGAACGGGAAGCCTAAACTAAGGCAAGCCTAAGTCGGTACACGGGTCCAGCCTATGAGCCCATAAGGCTACTTTATGGGCCGTGGCCGGGGGTGCGGCGCCCCGCGGTGCGGGGCGCCGCGGTGCCGCTCAGTCGATGTGGAAGCTGTCCCCGTACACCTTCCAGTCGAGCGGCGTATTCAGGTCGAGGTTGCCGTTGCGCAGGAAGACCCGCTGGGCCGTGTCGACCCGGCTGGTGTCGCTGTGGGCCTCCTCCTGCTTCATGGCCCACACCCGCGCGTCCAGGAACGCGTTCAGGTACGTCACCTCGTCGCCGCCCTGCGCCGGCGGCCGGGCCCGGTCCAGGGCGCGCCCCCGGATGCTGCGGAAGCTGGTGGGGTCGGTGCCGTCGCCGTGCATGACGATGGCGTCGTAGTACGCGAACTGGCCGAGCACCCGCAGACCGTCGGCCTTGCCCTGTCGGACGGCCGGGTCGAAGTACACCCGGTCGCGCTCGTCGTTCTGGGCCTGCTCGAACGCCTCGTCCTGCGCGGCGCGGACCCAGTCGTGGGGGTAGTCCGGGTCGAGCCCTTCGTGCGAGTCGGTGCCGTCGACCCGGCGCAGCGCCGGCAGGTACGGGGCGAGGACGTTGCCGGGACGGCGCTCGGCGTACAGCTCGACCAGGTCGAGCATGTCGCCCGTGCCGGAGCAGAAGCCGATGATGCCGGCGGTGTAGCCGCGGCCGTCGCCGATGTCCTCGATGTACTGGTACTGCGCCTTCCAGTCGAGCGAGGAGTTCTCCGCGCTCGACACCAGCTTCATGGCGATCTCCTTCTTCGCCGGGTCGTCGAGTCCGACCGCCGCCTGGCGCGCGGCGGCACCGGAGGGGTTCAGGAGGGGTGCGGACGCCAGCGACGCGCCGATCAGGGCGAGAAGGGTGCGGCGCGAGGTGTGCGGGGGGTGGTGCTTCACGGCGGCTCCAATGGGTGGTGGGGGGAGTTGGCCGTACGTGACACTGATAGGAAGGTTTCCTATCAGAAGCCGGGCGCAGAGGGCACCGGTCGCGGCACAGGTTCGTACCTATCTACAAGCCGGGCCTGCTACGGCAGCGGCTGCTCCGCCCAGATCACCTTGCCCGCGGGCAGATAGCGCGTCCCCCAGCGCTCGGCCAGCTGCGCGACCAGGAACAGGCCACGCCCGCCCTCGTCCGTCATCGCCGCGTACCGCAGATGCGGCGAGGTGCTGCTGCTGTCGAAGACCTCGCAGATCAGGCTCCGGTCCCGCAGCATCCGCACCCGGATCGGCTCGCCGCCGTACCGGATCGCGTTGGTCACCAGCTCGCTCAGCATCAGCTCGGTGCTGAACGACAGCTCCTCTAGGCCCCAGCTCTCCAGCGTGCCCGTCACATCGGCACGGACCTGGGCCACGGCCGCCGGATCCGACGGCACCTCCCACTCGGCGACCCGGTTCGGCCCGAGCGCCCGCGTCCGCGCCACGAGCAGGGCGACATCGTCGCTCGGCCGGGCCGGCAGCCGGGCCTCCAGCACCGCCTGGCAGGTCTCCTCCGGCGTACGGCCGGCCCCGGCCAGCGCGTCCCGCAGCAGTTCCAGCCCCTCGTCGATGTCCCGCTCCCGGTCCTCCACCAGCCCGTCCGTGTACAGCACCAGCCGGCTGTCCTCGGCCAGCTCCAGTTCCGCCGTCTCGAACGGCAGCCCGCCCAGACCCAGCGGGGGACCGGCGGGCACATCGGGAAACTCCACGGTGCCGTCGGGCCGGACCACGGCCGGCGGCGGATGGCCGGCCCGGGCGACCGAGCAGCGCCGGGACACCGGGTCGTAGACCGCGTACAGACAGGTCGCGCCGGTCACCGCGGCACTGTCGTCGTCCCCGGCCTCGTCCTGGTCGATACGGGCGACCAACTCGTCGAGGAGCCCCAGCAGCTCGTCGGGCGGCAGGTCCAGCGCGGAGAAGTTGTGCACGGCCGTACGCAGCCGTCCCATCGTGGCCGCCGCGTGCAGCCCGTGGCCGACCACGTCCCCGACGACCAGCGCGACCCGGGCGCCGGACAGCGGCAGCACGTCGAACCAGTCGCCGCCCACCCCGGCCTGCGCCGGCAGATACCGGTAGGCGATGTCGAGCGCGTTCTGCTCGGGCAGGCTGCGCGGCAGCAGGCTGCGCTGGAGCGTCACCGCCATGCTGTGCTCGCGGGTGTACCGCCGGGCGTTGTCGATGGACACCGCCGCCCGCGCCACCAGCTCCTCCGCCAGCGCCAGCTCGTCGCTGTCGAACGGACCGGCCTGCCGGGACCGCCAGAAGCTCACCACGCCCAGCACCAGGGACCCCGCCCGGAGCGGCACCGCGATCAGCGAGTGGATGCCGAACTCCACGACCTGCGCCGAGCGCTCCAGGTCCTGGGCACGCCAGCCCGGCGCCTGGGCCAGCCGCGGCTCGACGACGGCCCGCCCGTCGTTCAGCGCGCGGGCCTGCGGCGAGGTGTCGACGAACCGGATCTCCTCGCCCACCGGGTACAGCGGCGCGTCCTTGCGTATCCCGCTGCACGCGGTGCGCCGCAACCGGGTCACCGCCTCCGGCTGCCCGCCCGCGAGCACCGCGTCGGACAGGTCGACGGTGGCGTAGTCCGCGAAGCGGGGCACCGCCAGCTCCGCCAGTTCCTCGGCGGTGCGCGTCACGTCCAGGCTGGTGCCGATGCCCACCCCGGCGTCGTACAGCATGTCGAGGCGCTCGCGGGCCTCCTCGGCACGGCCGGACAGAGCGCGCAGCTCGGTCGAGTCGCGCAGGGTGGCGACGCTGCCGGAGGGCCGGCCCCTGAGGTGGGTGGGGCGCTGGTTGACCGCCAGCAGCCGGTCCTTGACCAGGTGCACCTCGTCCGTCGCCATCCGGCCCGAGTCCAGCAGCTCGGCGGTGTCGGGGGCGAGACCGAGATCGAGCACCCGGCGTCCCTCGGCGTCCTCGGGCAGGTCGAGCAGGCGGTGCGCCTCGTCGTTGGCGAGCAGCAGCCTGCCCTCGTCGCCGACGATGAGCACGCCCTCCCGCACGGCGTGCAGGACGGCGTCGTGATGCTCGTACATCCGGGTCATCTCGTCCGGCCCGAGGCCGTGCGTCTGCCGCAGCAGCCGTCGGCTGACCAGCGCGGTGCCGGCCGTGGACAGGGCGAGCGCGGCCGCCGCGGCGGCCAGTACGAGGGGCAGCTGACGGTCGGCCGTGCCGCCCACGGTGTCGGTCGTGATCCCGGCCGACACCAGGCCGACGACCTTTCCGTCGGGATCCTCGATCGGGACCACGGCCTGGACCAGCGGGCCGATGGTGCCGGTGATCTGCTCGGTCACCACCTCGCCGTTCAGCGCGGGCTCCAGGTTCCCGACGAAGTGCTTGCCGATACGGTCCGGCTTGGGGTGGGTGTAGCGGATGCCGTCGGTGTTCATCACGACGATGAAGTCCACGCCGGTCGCCTCGCGCGCCGCCTCGGCCCGCGGCTGGAGCACCGCCGTCGGATCAGGACTGGCCAGCGCCTCCCGGGTGCCCGGCGCGTTCGCGAACGACTCGGCCACCGCCACCGAACGGTTGCGTGCCTCCTGGGTGGAGTCGTAGCGCACCTGAAGCACCAGGGCCACCACGGCGGCGACCACCAGCAGCAGCACGATCACCACCTGGAGCAGGAACACCTGCCCGGCGACGCTGCGCCCGCCGACCGCCGCCCGCAGCCAGCCGAGCGGACCCTTGTGCTGCCCCTCCGGATCGCGCGGCACCCCCCGCTCGGGCACGACAGCACCGCGGTCGGGCGCACGCCAGGTGCGCAGACCGCGGGGACGACGGGCCGACCGGGCCCCGGATCGACCCGATAGTCGGACCATGTGCCCATGTCTACACTGCCGGGCCCCCGGAGGCGAGAGACGTCACACACCGTGACAGCAGCTGTTTCCACTCTCACACTTCGATCACCGCGGTGATCGGTGGAATCCGGGCAACTTCCGTCCTCCGGACGGGGTTACGCCGGCCTCACGCATCCTCACTTCCCGCGCAGCGGGGTGGACCGCCGGGTCGCCAGCAGCAGGGCGATGTCGTCGGGGCGGTCCGTCATGTGCCGGGCCGTCGCGGTGAGCCGGTCGGCGACGCTCGCCAGGGAACCGGCACCCGGGGTACCGGCCTTGGCCAGCGCCACCCGCAGCGCGCTGATGCCGTCGTCGATGTCCACACCGGGCCGTTCGACCAGCCCGTCCGTGTACAGCGCCAGCACGGCGCCGGGCTCCATCAGCAGCTCCGCCACCGGGTACTGGGCCTGCTGGTCCACGCCGAGCACGACCCCGCCCGGCAGGTCCACCAGACGCGTACGGCCGTCGCGACGGCGCAGCAGCGGGCGCGGGTGCCCCGCCACGGCCGCCTGGGCGACGCCGGTCGCGGGGTCCAGCCGGATGTAGCAGCAGCTCGCGAACAGACCCGTGTCCAGGTCGATGAGCAGGTGGTTGGTGCCGCTCATGACCTCGTCGGGCGGCCGGTCGCCGAGGGCGAAGGCCCGCACCGCGCTGCGCAGCTGGCCCATGGTGGCCGCCGCCTGCACACCGTGCCCCTGCACATCACCGATGACCAGGGCCAGCCCGTCCCCGGACGGCACCACGTCGTACCAGTCGCCGCCCACCTCCATGCCCTGGGTGCCCGGCAGATACCGCCCGGCGGTCTCCAGCAGCGGGTGCTCGGACAGCCGCCGGGGGAGCAGGGCCTGCTGGAGCCCGCGGGCCAGCGCGGCCTCGCTCTCGTAGCGCTGCGCCTTCTCCAGGGCGTGCGCGATCAGTCCGGCCATGGCGGTGAGCACGGCGCGTTCCTCGCTGCTGAAGCTGCGCGGCCGGTCGAAGCCGAGGATGCAGGAGCCGACGGGGCGCCCGGAGGCGATCAGCGGCAGGAAGGCACGGGCACCCTCGGTCGCGTCCAGCGCGATGCCCGGATAGGCGTCGGACAGCTGCTGCATCGAGTCGAAGAACAGCGGGCGCCCGGTGGTCAGCGTCTCCACCCCCGGCAGGCCCTCGTCCAGCCCCACACCCTCGAACGGGGCGAGGAACCCCTTGGGGAAGCCCGTCTCCCACGCCAGGTGGAGATGCCGCTCCTGGAGCAGGTAGATGGCCAGCCGCCGGCCGCCGAACGCGGGCAGCAGCTCGCGCATCACGACGGCGGACACCTGCCGGGGGGTGACCGCCTCGGTGAGCGCGATGGCCAGGACGATCGGCCGGTACAGCGGAGCGAGCGAGGACGCGCCGGCCGGCTCCGCCAGGACCTGCGCGTCGGGCAGGTCGGACGCCCGCTCCGCCACCCCGTGCCCCGGCCGGATCATGCAGGTCAGCAGGTCGGGGCCGGGATACAGGGAGAGCTGGAGCCAGTCGCCCCCGAACGGGCTGCTGGACGGATCGTGCTTTTGGGCGGACGGCCGGAGGATGTGGAAGTGCACCGGCTCGGGCGACAGCAGCGCCACCCGCAGATGGTCCTCGACGGCGGGTTGGTTCAGCCACGGCACGGTCTCCCACAGGGTCCGGCCGAGCAGCTCCGTACGAGAGCGGCGCAGCAGCCGTGCCGCGTGCGGATTGGCGTAGACGACCGCGCCCAGCCGGTCCAGGCAGAACACCCCGTCCGGCAGCAGATCGGCCGCCACGTCGGCCACCGCGCTCTCCCCCGGATCGAGGACGACACCGCGCACCGGCGCCGTCCCGAACGGAACGGCGTCGTCGTACGGCCCCCAGACCTCGACCAGCCGCAGCGCCCCGTTGGCCGCGCGCACGTACAGCGGCAGAGCCGGCGGGCGGCCACCGGCTGCCTCCCGCAGCGCGGCCAGGATGCGGTCCGAGTCGCCCGGTGCGACGGCCCGCGCGAACGCCGCCACGTTGTCATGGGCCTCACCCGGGACCGTGCCGAGCGCGACATTCAGCCGTTCCTCCGCGCGCACCACACCCGACACCGGGTCCCAGGCGAACCGGCCGAGGTAGCCGGAGGGCCGACGCCGGGCAGGCGGCCGGACGCTCAGAGGCCCGGCGTCCCACAGCACTCCGGGCGCCTGCGCGTCCTCCAGGATCCGCAGCGCCGAACCCAGCTCTTTCGCCACCTGCGCCATGCGCTCACGCACGGGCAGCAGCTCCGTGGCGTCCGACGCCGAGGGCCGCAGCACGGTCAGCACACCGAAGACCGACGATCCACAGGTCACGGGGACGTACAGGGATCCGAACTGGAACGGCAGACCGGCCGCGAACTGCGGATAGCGGCGCATGGTCTCGGTCGCGTTCGGCAGCACCACCTCGACCCCCAGCCGAAAGGCGTCCGCGACCGGGAACGGCCGGTCCACATGGAGCCGCCACCACGGCCGGAACAGTGGCCCCGGCAACCCCTCCAGCACCGCCAGACGGAGCAGTCCGGGCGTGCCCGAGCGCAGATAGACCCCTCCCGCGTGGCCGGCCGCCGCGCTGATCGCTTCCGCCGAGGCGTCGATCAGCAGCGCCGCCAGCCCGCCGGGCGTCCGCTCTGCGCCTTCGGCGCTCACCGTCATCGGCCCTACCTCGTCCGTACGCCCTCACGCCCGCGACACAGCAAGAATGCGCCACGACACACCTCGCCCGCACCTGGGCGGCGCGAAACAGATGACTTCGACCGACCCTCGTCCATCAGGAGGACCCGAAACCGAGCCGCCCCTCGGCCCGTTGTCGCTGCTGACAGTTCGGTGCGGCGAGTTCGGTGGGAACAGAGGAGAACACCGAACACCACCGACCGCCGGCCGGGCGGATGCTGGCAGAAGGACTCGGTCACGATCCGGTGGGCACGGCCCAGGCAGGAGAGCAGACGCATGGAGTACTACGACCTCGGTACCCACACCCGCCCCGTCACCACCTCCTCCGCCCAGGCCCAGCTCTGGTTCGACCGGGGCCTGGCATGGACGTACGCCTTCCATCACGAGGAGGCCGTCGCCTGCTTCGAGGCCGCGGCCGAGGCCGACCCGGACTGCGCCATGGCCCACTGGGGCATCGCCTACGCGCTCGGCCCGAACTACAACAAACCCTGGGAGTTCTTCGACGACCAGGACCTCGCCCACACCGTGGACCGCACCCACGCCGCCGTGGAGCTGGCCCATGAGAAGGCGGCGACCGGCACCCCCGTCGAACAGGCACTGATCGGCGCGCTGCGCGCCCGCTATCCGCAGGCCAAGGCGGTGGAGGACTGCTCGGTCTGGAACGCCCCCTACGCCGACAGCATGCGCGCGGTCTACGACCTCGCCCCCGACGACCTGGACGTCGCCACCCTGTACGCCGACGCTCTGATGAACCTCACGCCCTGGCAGCTGTGGGACCTCAGGACCGGCGAGCCGGCCGAAGGCGCACGGACCCTGGAGGCCAAGGACGTCCTCGACCGGGCCCTCGCCACCGGCCCCGGACGCGACCACCCGGGGCTGGTCCACATGTACATCCACCTCATGGAGATGTCCCCGAATCCGGAGCTGGCCCTGTCCGTGGCGGACCGGCTGCGCGCACTGGTGCCGGACGCCGGGCACCTCCTCCACATGCCCTCCCACCTGGAGGTGCTCTGCGGCGACTACCGGCGGGTCGTCTCCGACAACACCGCGGCGATCGAGGCCGACGAGAAGTACCACGCCCGAGCCGGGGCGATGAACTTCTACACCCTGTACCGCTCGCACAACTACCACTTCAAGATCTACGGCGCGATGTTCCTCGGCCGGTCCGAGGTCGCCCTGGAGACCGCGGCACAGCTGGAGGCGTCCATCCCCGAGGACCTGCTGCGGGTGCCGAGCCCGCCGATGGCCGACTGGCTGGAGGCCTTCGTCGCCATGCGCGTCCACGTGCTGATCCGCTTCGGCCGCTGGGACGACATCCTCGCCCTGCCGCTGCCCGCCGACCCCGAGCTGTACGCCATGACGACGGCGATGCTGCACTACGCCCGCGGCGTCGCCCTGTCCTCCACCCACCGCGTCCCGGAGGCGGAGGCGGAACGGCTGCTCTTCCGGGACGCGGTCACCCGGGTCCCCGAGACCCGCATGCTGTTCAACAACACCTGCGCCGACATCCTCGCCATCGCCTCGGCGATGCTCGACGGCGAGCTGGAGTACCGCAAGGGCGACCACGACGCCGCCTTCGCCGCCCTGCGCCGTTCCATCGACCTGGACGACAACCTCCCCTATGACGAACCGTGGGGCTGGATGCAGCCCACCCGGCATGCCTACGGCGCCCTCCTCCTCGAACAGGGCCACGTAGAGGAGGCCGAGGCGGTCTACCGCGCCGACCTCGGCCTCGACGGCTCCCTCCCGCGTGCCTTGCAGCATCCGAACAACGTCTGGTCCCTGCACGGCCTCCACGAGTGCCTGACGCGGCTGGGCCGGACCGGGGAGGCGCAGATGGTGGCCCAGCAACTGCGGCTCGCCACCGCGATGGCCGACGTACCGATCGAGGCCTCCTGCTTCTGCCGGCTCGACACCACCGACCGGGGCACGGCCGGGAACGAATGCTGCGTCCAGGACCGACCGGGCACCGCATCCTGCGGGTGAAGGGCGCACGACCATCCGGATGCCGCAGGCGTGGCGTGCGTCCGGCCCCTGCCGTGCGTGGTGTGCCCTGAGACGTCAGGACGGCCGGCACACGAAGGAGACACACGGCATGCTCGGACAATCGCAGGCGTTCAGCGGCTTCTCGGTCGACGACCTCGGCGAGGCCCGCCGCTTCTACGGCGAGACCCTCGGCCTGGAGGTGGAGGAGACCGGGGAGGGAGACATGACGGTGCTGGTCCTCAAGCTCGGCAGCGGCGCGCCGGTCTTCGTGTACCCCAAGGAGGGGCACACCCCCGCCTCGTTCACCATCCTCAACTTCCCCGTGGACGACATCGTGCCGGCCGTCGCCGAACTGGAGCGGCGCGGCGTGTCCTTCCAGCGGTACCCCGAGTTCGACCACGACGAGAAGGGCATCGTCCGGGTCGGTGGCTCGGGCCCGGCTGCCATCGCGTGGTTCACGGACCCCTCCGGGAACGTTCTCTGCGTGCTCCAGGAGAACTGAGTTCCAGGAGAGCCGAACGTCGTAGGGCTCCTCCTTTCCCCGCCGGGCGGGTCACCGGCCACGGTGTGAGACTGCTGAACGACGCGGCCTCGCCGAGGCCCGGGTCCCTACGAGAGGAGACCAGTGGTGACGGCGGAGCCGGGTGACGGTCTGCTGGAGGAGTTCCTCGCCGACCCGGAGACCTCGGCGCTGGACCTGACCACAGCGGTGGCCCGCTGCTCCAAGGCCCTGGGGTTGCAGCAGGCGGTGGTCTACCTCGCCGACCTCCAGCAGCGTCAGCTCGTCCCGCTGACCGACGTGGCCTCCGCGATGCCGGTCGACGACTCCCTCGCCGGCTGGACGTACCGCACCCAGTCCCTGCGCGTGGCGGAGGCCGACGCCGGCGGCATGACCGCCTGGCTCCCGCTGGTGGACGGCGCGGAGCGGCTCGGCGTGCTCGCGGTGCACTCCCCGGCCCTCACCCCGGTCTCGCTGCGCCGCAGCCGGACGCTCGCCGCGCTGCTGGCCATGATGATCACGTCCAAACGGGCGTACAAGGACTCCTTCGTACGGCGGACCCGCACCGAACCCATGCGGCTGCCCGCCGAGATGCTGCGCGCCTTCCTGCCGCCCCGCACGATCGGCACGGCGCACGTCGTGTCCACGGCCGTACTGGAGCCCGCCTACGAACTCGGCGGCGACGCCTTCGACCACGCCCTCACGGAGACGACCCTGCACGCCGCCGTCCTCGACGCCATGGGCCACAACCTGGCGTCCGGACTGACGACCGCCGTCTCCCTGGCCGCCTGCCGCAACGCCCGGCGCACCGGGGCCGATCTGCCGGAGCTGGTGAACAGCGTGGACGACGCGCTGGCTCGCTGGCTGCCCGAGCAGTTCTGCACCGGGGTCCTCGCCCAACTGGACCTGGCGAGCGGCGTGCTGCGCTGGATCAACTGCGGGCATCCCGCGCCGCTGATCATCCGGGACCAGCGGCTGCTCGTCGACGCCATGGAACGCGAGGCCGACCCGCCGATGGGGCTGCCGTCCATGCTGGCCGAGCGCGAGCGGCAGACGCATGAGATCGCCCTGCAACCCGGCGACCGGGTGCTGCTGTACACCGACGGGGTCACCGAGTCCCGTACCCGGGACGGTGACCTGTTCGGTCTGGAGCACTTCACCGACTACATCATCCGGGCCACCGCCGCGGGCGAGCTGGCGCCGGAGACCCTGCGCCGGCTGATCCACTCGATCCTGGACGCGCAGCCCGGCAGCCTGCGGGACGACGCGACGCTGCTGCTGTTCGAGTGGTGGCCACCGACTCGTTGACCGCAGCGGCGCCGAGCACGGCGCGCGGGAGCCGTGGGGGAGCGGCCCCCGGCAGGGCGGGAACCGCTCAGGGCAGCTCCAACTCCACCTCCGCGGCGCTCTCGTCGAGGAAGCCGCCCGACTGGTGCTGCCACAGCTTCGCGTAGGCGCCGTCCGAGGCGAGCAGTTCGTCGTGGGTGCCCTGCTCGACGATCCGGCCGTGGTCGAGGACGACGAGCCGGTCCATGGTGGCGACCGTGCTCAGACGGTGCGCCACCACGAGCGCGGTCCTGCCGTCCATGAGGCGCCACAGTGCTTCCTGGACGAGGATCTCGCTCTCCGAGTCCAGCGCACTGGTCGCCTCGTCCAGCAGCAGGATCGGCGCGTCCCGCAGAATCGCCCGGGCGAGGGCGACCCGCTGGCGCTGGCCGCCGGACAGCTTGATCCCGCGCTCGCCCACCATGGTGTCGAATCCGTCCGGCAGGGCGTCGGCGAACTCCGTGACATGGGCCGCCTCGGCCGCCCGGCGGATCTCGGCGTCGCCGGCGTCCGGCCGGGCGAAGGCGATGTTGTCCCGAAGCGTCCGGTGGAACATCGCCGGGTCCTGCGGCACGTAGGCCATCAGACCGCGCAGGTCGGCCTGGCGCAGTCTGCTGATGTCCTGACCGCCGACCAGGATCCGGCCGGCGTCGATGTCGGTCATCCGCAGCAGCAGCCGGGTCAGCGTGGTCTTGCCGCCCCCGGAGCGGCCCACGAGGCCGACCTTCGTGCCGGCGGGCACGTCGAGTTCGAGGCCCTCGAACAGCGGCCGGCCGCCGGCGTGGGCGAAGTTCACCTTCTCGAAGCGGACATCGGCGGGCGCGGGCAGCAGGGGCTCCGGCACCGGCGGATCCAGTACGGTGGGCGGCGTCAGCAGCAGCTCGGTGAACTGCGCCGCCTCCGTCATGGAACTCTCCAGCCGACGGTAGATCTGGTTGAACTCGAACATGATCCGCGTCGCGTTGGTGTAGTACGTGAACGCGACCACGATCGCCTCCACCCCGTGCCCGCCCCCGCCGAGCGTGACCGCGAGCAGCAGCCCCAACGCGCTGGTCAGTACCGACATCGGCGCGACGAGGGTGTCGATGCGCAGATTGCCGTAGTCCCACGACCGCAGCATGAGCCGCCGCGACTCCGCGACCCGGGCGCGGTGTTCGGCGGCCTCGCCCTCCTCGGCGGCGAACGCCCGCACGGTGTCCATGTTCATCAGGCTGTCGGCGACATGCCCCGACATCCGCGCCATGGCCTCCTCACGCTGGTCGACCAGTGCCTGCCGGCGCCGGATGAGCGGCACCACGCACAGCGCGGTGATCGCGACCATCGCCAGGAGCCCCACGACCAGCAGCGGGTCGTAGCGCCACAGCACCACCGCACCGAACGCCAGTGGCACGAAGCTGCCGACGATCTGGAAGGTCAGGGTGTCGACGAAGTCCTCGTAGCGGGAGGCGAAGCTCAGGACGCGCTTGGTCAGTGATCCGGCGAAGTTGTCGTGGAAGAACGTGGCGTCCTTCGCGAACAGTTCGTCCATCCCGATCACGTAGAGATGCTCGACGCCCAGGGCGTCCAGACGGTTCAGACAGTGCAGTGCGATGCGCCACAGCGTCTCCGCGAGCAGGAGGACACCGACGAAGCCGACGACGTACGGCAGGGTCGAGGCGACGGTGACGTCCTTGTCGCCCGCGATGTCACCCACGAGCTTGGCGACGATCAGCGGCGCGACGTAGTTGATTCCGATGTTGCCCAACGCCGACAGCAGCATGGCGGGCACCGTCACCCACCGCAGCCTGGCCAACTCCCGGCCGTAGTAACGAAGTGCGAGAAGCACGGAGCGTCTGCCCGGCAGAACCCTGCGGGGCTCAGGCGTTTCCATCCCACCCTCCTGAGTGACTACGTTCCGTATCGATCCGAATACGCAGTGTCCCGTGCTCGCGGTCGAGGCGTCCACGCGTTTTTTCGACCGGGGGTGGTGCGCGAGGGGGCTCGCGGGGCGGTCAGGGGGTGCGACTTTTGACTACCGCGAGTAACGTGGTCAACTTTCTCCAGGGTTACCGAGCAGTCACTTCGGCACCTGAATGCCCCACTTCGGCCCGTTTCGCCGCCAACTCGGAGGACTTCCATGTCGACTCAAGGTGATGCACTGGAGCAGGCACGCATCGACTACGAGCACCACATGCGGACCTGCCGGCAGTGCCACGTCGACACCGTCCCGTGCCCGGTCGCCAAGCACCTGCTGCGTCTCTACAACAACGCCCGGCGAAACAGCGTGCGGCGCAACGCCGAGCAACGCTGACCGGGGCAGGTCAGAGGAGGACCGTCTCCCAGGTGTCCACGGCGTAGTGGACGGCCATCCCGTGCCGGGCGTACAGCGCCGGAGCTCCCGTCGGGTTGGCGGTGTCCACGCCGAGTCCCACGGTGTCGCGGCCACGGGCGGCGAACGCGGCGAACGCGTGCCGCAGCAGCAGTCCGCCGAGACCGGAACCCCGGGCCTCGCTCAGGACGCCGACGCTGCGGATCCAGCCCATGGCCGCACGGTCGTCGCGCGCGATGAGGAACCCGGCGTCCCCCAGGTCCTCGGTGCCGGCGATCCACACCAGGGACCAGTCGAGGGCGTCCGCGTCGACGTCGTCCAGCCACTGGTCGTAGGTACGCGGCTGGAAGTCGAAATGCGCGGCGAAGCTCGACTGGTACAGCGCGTGCACCCGCGCCCGGTCGGCCTCCTCGGCGCACGGACGCACCCGTACGCCGGCCGGTAGCCCGGGTGCGTGGTCCGTGGCGGCGTCGAGCGGGCGTCGGAGCACGTGATAGCGCCGTACGACGTGCCAGCCCCGCTTCGCGATCAGCCCTGTGTCGAGCGTCGGCTCGGTGTTGAGGTGCAGATGCACCACCGCCCTCGCCGCGCCGTTCGCGTGGGCCTTGTCCAGGGCCCGGATCTCCAGCGCGTCAAGAATCAGCTCCCCGGCCCGCTGGTGGTCGGGGAGCACATAGTGGTCGACGTCGACGCGCTCGCCGCCCGACTCGTCCCACAGCAGGCCGTACGCCACCACGCGGTCGCCGTCGAAGGCCAGCCACGAGTCGCGGTCCAGAGCGATGTCGGGCCGCTTCAGATCGGCCTCGACGGTGTGCAGGTCGGTCTCGGGCCTGCCTATCTCGATCCGGTCGACCTCGTTGAGCAGTTCGGTGACCGCGGGCGCGTCGGCGAGCCGGGCTGGACGAAGGGCGTAGGGCATGGGCTCAGGGTCCGGGGGAGGAAAGGGCGGCCGCAACGGATTTTCGCGGCCGCCCTTTCCTCCCCCGAGCCGGACCGTCAGCAGTCCGGCACTCCGGCGATCTTCTCGCCGCCCCGGATGTACAGGTTGTTCACCCAGGCGATGTCGCTGCCGGCGAACTCCTGCACCGCGGTCCACCAGTTGTTGCTGCCGACGGCGGGGTCATGGACGAACTGCCCCTGCGTCTGGCACACCGCGTCCAGCCAGTACTGCGAACGCACCGCGAGCCGCGGCGACTCGCTGGTCGGCCGGCTGCGCAGATTGACGTCGGTCGCCCAGATGTAGACGTCGGTCAGGGTCGGGTCGCCGTTGTTCGCCGCCGCGACGGCGGGGCGGTCGGCCGTGGGCGCGGCCTCGGCGGTGACGGCGAGGGTGCCGACCGAGAGGGTGGCCACCGCGAGGGCGGTGGCGCATCGGCGCAGTGCTGTCTTCATGTGTCCCCCTGTGGTGAAGAAGATGGGCCGGTCTGCCGGGAAGAAGATGGGTCGGTTCCTGAGGAAGACGGGTCGTCAGCAGGTCGCGCCGGCGGGCAGGTCGCCGTACTCGTCGCCCTTGAGGTAGACGGCGCTCACATAGCCCTCGACGAGCTTGACCCACACGTTGTTCGTGATGCCGTGGTCGCTGATGGTCTCGCCGCGCACCCAGCAGTACGCGCCCCGCGGCTGGCCCGCGGTGACGCTGCCGACCTTGTCGTACGAACGCGCCGGGCCGGAGCGGACGTTGACCGTCTCGTACGGCACGACGGCGTACGGCGCGGCCATGATGCGGGCTCCGCCCTGGCCGGCGTCGGAGGCCGCCACGGCGGTGGCGGCCGTGAGCGGTCCCAGCAGAGCGAGCGCGCCGGCGCCGACGAGCGCCGCCCTGGCGATGGTGCGAGTGGACATGTGGTTTCCCCCTGGTCCGACGGGTCGATTGCGCGGCGCTTGGCCGACGTTCGGAACCCTAGGGACAGCGGCGCCCGAAGGGACCCTCACACTTCTCAGGTACCGCTTGTCCGGCGCCGACCGTACGGTCCTGACGACACGCGGTGCCCCGACCGGACGACGGCAGGCGCACCGCGGACCAGGACTCCACACCCCACGAAAGAGGGTTCTCATGCGCCGCCGATCGCTCCAGACCCTGCTGGCCGCCTCGGGCGCCGCCGCGCTGCTGGCGCTCACACCGCTGACCACCGCCCAGGCCCAGCCGTTCTCGGGCGGCAACTACGGCGCCTACGGATTCGAGGGCCAGTACCCGACCGTCGGCGGCTGCACCGGCACCTTCCGGCAGGTCGGGCCGACCAGGACCGCCGACGGGATGGCCCTGAAGTACTTCTACTCCGACCGGTGCGGTTCCTTCGCCCGCATCGAGAACTCCCGCGCCAACTGCGCCGCCCTCCTGGAGCGCTCGGACTCGGGGGCCGCACGCGCCGACGGCTGGGTCTCGGAGACCGTCGACCCGGGCATCGACTACGCCTACACGATGATCGGCAACAACCTCAGCGGCCGCGTCTCACGCGCCGTGCTGACCTGCGACGGTCACGTTCTGACGAGCACGAACTGGTACTGACCGGCCGGCTGAGGCGCGGTGATCCCGCGCGCAACCGACAGGGCCGAGCACTCGTCCTTGGGATCATGTACACCGCCAGCCTCACCGGCCTCCTGGCAGCCTCGTGGCGTCGGCTGCTCGACTTCGCGTGGCTCCAGACCCGGTCCTGCGCGTTCGCCATCGCCCTGATGTCCGGCGTGGCGGCGTCCACCCTGCTGCCCGGCCTCCCCGTGGCCCGCTACGACCTGCTCGTCGTGTACGGCGTGCTGCTGACGCTGCTGTTCTGGCTGCGCGGCTGGGAGAACGGGCGGGACATAGCCGTCATCGCGGTCTGCCATGTCATCGGACTGGCCTTCGAGCTGGTGAAGGTGTCGCTCGGCTCATGGAGCTATCCGGAGCCGGCCGTACTGAAGTTCGCGGGCGTCCCGCTGTACGGCGGCTTTCTCTACGCCGCCGTCGGCAGTTACGTCTGCCGCGCCTGGCGCCTGTTCGACCTCGAACTGGTCCGCTACCGGCCGCGCTCGACGGCCGTGGTCGCCGCCGCCATCTACGTCAACTTCTTCAGCCACCACTGGCTCCCCGACGCCCGCTGGCCGCTGGCGGGCCTGCTGCTCGCCGTCACCGCCGGCACGTCGGTGCGGTTCAAGGTGCGTGGCGCACGCCTGCGCATGCCGCTCGCGCTGTCGTTCGTCCTGATCGGGTTCTTCCTCTGGATCGCGGAGAACCTCGCCACCTACGTGGGCGCCTGGCGCTACCCGTACCAGCTGGACGGCTGGCAGCCGGTCGGGGTGGAGAAGTTCGGCGCCTGGTCCCTGCTGATCAGCGTCACCTTCGTCCTGGCGGCAGTGGCCCGGACGCGTCGCGTCGGCACCGAGTGAGCGACGGGGCCGGGCTCCCGCCGCTCACCGCTGACAGGGCCTAGCTCTTCGGCCCCGCCTGCTGCACGACCTCGAACGACCACAGGGTGGACCCGCTCGCCGCCGGCTTGGGACGCTCGCCGCCGCCCTCGCCGCCGCCCTGGTGGGCCGCCTTCATGGGACCCTCCATCCAGGCCTGGAAGGACTCCTCGTCGCGCCAGCGCGTGTACACGAGGTAGGTGTCGGTGCCCTCGACCGGCCGCAGCAGTTCGAACCACTCGAACCCGTCGGAGCTCTCCACCGCGTGCGCACGCGAGGCGAACCGCTTCTCCAGCGTCTCGCGCTGCTCGTCCGGCACGCTCAGTACGTTGATCTTGACTACGCTCATGCCGCTCATCCTGCCGCACGGACACCGGCGAACGCGCGGCGGCTCGTGCGAAGGGGCGGCCCGGCGCCGGAGACTGTCCGGACCGCCCCCTGGCACCCCCCGGGTCAGGCCGTGTGCAGGGTCAGCCCGTAGCGGTTGAGTATCTCGTTGACGGGCTGGAACCAGGTCTCCCCGCCGCCGGAGCAGTTGCCCCAGCCACCCGAGGTGACGCCCTGCGCCTGCTCACCGCTGATGAAGGAGCCCCCGGAGTCGCCCGGCTCGGCGCATACGCTGGTCTTCGTCATCTGGTGCACCGCGCCCTGGCTGTAGTTGACCGTCTCGTTCTTCGCCAGGACCGTGCCGCAGTGCCAGTGCGTCGTGGAGCCGGACCGGCAGACGGACGCGCCGACGGGTGCCTCGGCCGAGCCGCGCACCAGACGGTCGGGGACCGTGCCCCAGCCGAGGACGACCGGTACCGTCCACCAGCCGCTGCCGACGCTCACCCACGCGTAGTCGTTGTCCGGGAACGAGGAGCCCTGGAAGGTGCCGACATAGCTGCCGTCCCAGCCCCGGACGCCGGCTCCCGCCTGGCCGCAGTGGCCCGCGGTGATGAAGCCGCCGTGCACCGAGAAGCCTATGGAGCAGCGGACGTTGCCGGTGTAGTAGGGGTCACCGCCGACCGTGCCCGCGGCGAAGGTGCGCGGGGCGGCGCCGACCGTCTCGACGGTGACGGGTCCCGCCGCGCGGGCACGGGAGACGAACCGGCGGACATCGTTGTCAGCCTGCTGGGCGCGGACCACGTTCACGACGACGGTGTTCGCCGTCGGATCCACGTGCCAACTGCTCACGCCCGCCGGTGCGGTGAGGCGGTCGATGCGCGCCTTCGCCGCGTCGAGCTCGCGCGCGCTGTGCTCCACGGTGCGCACGCTCACTCCGGTGGCCCGGAGGTTCCGTACGGTGCCGGCGGCGGCGTCCGAGGTGACGGCCACGGTGAGCCGCTCGCTCTTCGCGTCGAACCAGGAGCCGCCGTAGGCGGATCCGGCCGCCTCGCGTGCCTTCGGCGCGAGGTCCATGGCGGTGCGTTCCGCCGCCAGCCGTGCCTCGGCGCGCTCCTTGGTCAGGCCGAGGTCGCGCTGCATCGCCTGGAGCAGACCGGCCGACGCGGGCTCGGTCGCCTTGGGTGAGTCGTCCGCCGAGGCCTGTCCGGTGCCGCCCGCGGTCCAGCCGCCGAGGACCATGAGCGCGGCGAGGCCGGCGTACATGAGTCTGGTGCGTCTCAAGGGAGTTGCCCTTCGTCGTTCCAACAAGGTGGGGTGGAACAACCACAAGCTGAGAGCGCTCTCATTCAGGGTCGGGCAGAGCATAGCCAGGTCGGCGTGTCAGGTCCATACCAAAGTGCGGAAAAGGCCGCACTCCGGGTGCCGTACCGGCTCCCGGAGTGCTCGAAGGCCGTTCGGCCGGTGTTCAGCCGAGGTTGCCGGTCCTGGCCGACTGCCACAGGTCGACGCCACCGTCGGTGGCGTACTTGTCGATCTCGGCGAGTTCCTCGTCGGTGAAGTCGAGGTTCTCCAGGGCGGCCACGTTCTGCTCCAGCTGCTCGGTGCGCGAGGCGCCGATCACCAGCGAGGTCACGCGCGGGTCGCGCAGCGCCCAGGCCAGCGCCATCTGGGCGAGGCTCTGCCCGCGCCGGGCGGCGATGTCGTTGAGCGCGCGCAGCCTGCGCAGCATGTCCTCCGACAGCCATGTCTCGTCGAACGACTTGCCCTGCGTGGCACGCGAACCCTCGGGAACGCCGTCCAGGTAGCGCCCGGTCAGCAGGCCCTGGGCGAGCGCGGTGAACCCGATCACGCCGAAGCCTTCCTGCCCGGCCACGTCCAGCAGGCCCTCGTTCTCGATCCAGCGGTTGAGCATGCTGTACGACGGCTGGTGGATCAGCAGCGGCGTGCCCAGCTCACGCAGGATCTCGGCCGCCTGCCGGGAGCGCTCGGCGTCGTAGGAGGAGATGCCGACGTACAGTGCCTTGCCCTGACGGACGGCGGTGTCGAGCGCGCCCATCGTCTCTTCCAGCGGCGTGGTGGCGTCGAGCCGGTGGGAGTAGAAGATATCCACGTAGTCGAGGCCCGTCCGCCGCAGCGACTGGTCCAGCGAGGCCAGCACGTACTTGCGGGAGCCGCCGCCCTGGCCGTAGGGGCCGGGCCACATGTCCCAGCCGGCCTTGGTGGAGACCACCAGCTCGTCCCGGTAGGGCGCGAGGTCCTGCTTCAGCAGCCGGCCGAAGTTGATCTCCGCCGAGCCGTAGGGCGGGCCGTAGTTGTTGGCCAGGTCGTGGTGGGTGATGCCCAGGTCGAAGGCGCGCAGGGCGATCTCGCGCTGCGTCTCGAAGGGCTTGTCGTCACCGAAGTTGTGCCAGTACCCCAGGGACAGCACGGGCAGGTCGAGTCCTGAGCGGCCGGTGCGCCGGTATCGCATGGTGCCGTCGTAGCGCTCGGGATCCGCGACGTGGTTCATCGAGTGTTTCTCCGAAGGGTGCGGTCGGGGTGGTTCGGTCCCTGGTGAGGGACGTGCTCACTGTGCTCCTGAGTGATTCTGGCGTCCAACGCATCCTTTTCATCGGATTCAGCGACGCCGTTTCTGAATGCGGGGCACGGCCGGGCTGCCGACGGTGAGGGCCGTGCCCGTCTTTCTTTAAATTAGTAATTAATATTGACAGGGTTCCGGCCGCGCGCCACAGTCTTGGCCGTGACGCCGACGGCCCCGGCCCCGACGGCCCTCGCCCCGACGGGCCCGCGTCACACCTCCTCCTGCTTCCCAACCCCCGGGAGAGGCACGTGAATTCACTCGTCCTAGCCGCCGCGACCTCCGTGGTCCTCACGGCGTCCGCGATACCCGCCGCCCAGGCGGACGACGCCGTGGACCAGGGCGCCCCCGCCTACTACGACAGCGGTCTGGCGCCGACGCCGTACATGGGCTGGAACACCTACTACGGGCTCGGCGCGCCCACCGAGAAGGAGGTCCGGGCCGTCGCCGACAGGCTCGTCGGCAGCGGGCTGCGTGACAGCGGGTACGACATCGTGTGGCTGGACGGCGGCTGGCAGGCCGACAACCCGCGTGACGCGCAAGGGCGGTTGACCGCCCACCCCGGCCGCTTCCCGTCCGGCATCCCGGCCCTGGTCTCCTACCTGCACAAGCGCGGACTGAAGGCCGGCATCTACACCGACGCGGGCGAGTACGACGGCGGCAGGACCTGCGGGCTCGGCAGTCGCGGCCACTACGCCGAGGACGCCCGGCAGTTCGCCGACTGGAAGGTCGACGCCATCAAGGTCGACTTCCTGTGCGGCATCGGCGCGAAGCTCGATCCGGGGCCCGCGTTCAAGGAGTTCAGCGGCGCCGTCGCCAAGTCGGGGCGGAGGATGCTGCTCAACCTCTGCAACCCGCTCACCGACGACTGGGGCCTGCCGCACACGCCCGAGCAGGACGCGCACAACACCTACGCCTACGCCCCGACGATCGCCGACTCCTGGCGCACCGGCACGGACATCGCCTGGGGCACGCCCAGCCCCGGTCAGTGGCCCAACGTGCTGCGCAACATGGACGCCAACGCCTGGCATCCCGAGGCGCAGGGGCCCGGTCACTACAACGACCCCGACTACCTCATCCCGATGCGCCGCATGGCCGACGGCACCCTGGAGCTGACCGAGGAGGAGTCGACCACCCAGTTCGTGATGTGGGCCGAGATGGCCTCGCCGCTCGTCCTCGGCTCCGACCCCCGCACCCTGTCCGCGTCGATGATCAGGACGCTGCGCAACCCGGAGATCATCGCCGTGAACCAGGACCCGCTCGCCGTCCAGGGCGTCCGGGTGGCCACCGACTCCGCGGGCGACGTCTACAGCAAGGTCCTGTCGGGACCCGGCCGGCGGGCGGTCGTCCTGCTCAACCGCTCCGACCAACCGCTCCGGCGCACCGTGGACTTCGGCGACGTCGCGTTGGGCGGTCCGGTCGAGGTGCGCGACCTGCGGGGCCGTGCGGACCGCGGCACGCACACCGGGTCGTACAGCGTGGAGGTCCCCGCTCACGGCACCGCGTTCCTCAAGCTCACCGGCGAGGACGCCCTGCCGGGCGCGAGCCTGGGTGAGCGGGCGAGCGCCAGCCCGGCCGTCGTGCGCTCCGGTTCCACGCAGAGCACCTTCTTCCGTGGCCCGCGCGGCAACCTCGTCCAGAACACCGTGGTCGAGCAGGGCGGGTCCCGTACGAGGGACCTCGGCGGCCCGGTCCGGGGCGGAATCCTCGGTCAGCCCGCCGCCTACGCCTCCGGAGCGGGCCGTATCGACGTCTTCGTGCGCGGCGCCGACTCCCGGGTGTACCGGCGGGTGTTCTCCGGCGGGCGCTGGGGCGGTTGGCAGGACCTGGGCGGGCGCGTGACCGACGCGCCGTCGGTGGCGTTCACCGACGCCGCGCACTGGACCCTCGTGGCGCGCGGGTCGGACGGGCGGATCGTGCTTCGCGGGCCGGCGACAGGCTGGTCGTCGCTGGGGGCGCCGGGCGACCGGCCGACGTACGGCAGGCCGGCCGCCGTGGTCGACGCGCAGGGGCGCGTGCATGTCGCCGTGCGCACCTCGGCGGACGAGGTGTGGACGCGGTCGCGGGACGCGTCGGGGGAGTGGTCGCAGTGGAGCTCGCTCGGCGGGACCGTGAGCGGGAGTCCGACGCTGGTCGCCGTGGGGGACGCGGTGGTGCTGTACGCGCGGGCCGGTGACTACACCCTCTGGCAGCGGCGCCACGAAGCCGGCGGCTGGCAGGGCTGGACGAAGCGGGAGGAGTTCCCGAGCGCCGCCTTCGAAGGCGCGCTCGGTGCGGTCGCGGGGGAGGGCGGCGCGGTGGACGTCGTGTACCGCGGGGTCGACGGGGACGTACACCGGACCCAGTTCAAATAAATTAGGAATTAATCTTGACGTGGTGCGAGCGCCACGCGAACCTGGATCCGCCGCGCGGATCCACAGGGAGCCCTCCATGACGAACCCTCACCCCGGCCGACGGCGGTTCCTCGCCGGACTCGGCGCCGCGGGGACGACCGCGCTGCTCAGCGGCTGTGTCACCGCGACCTCCTCCTCGAAGTCCTCCTCCGAGGGCGCGGTCACCCTCCAGTCCAACCTCTCCGCGCCGCAGGCCAAGGCGGCGATGGAGGACGTCGTCGGTGCCTACGGCGGGAAGGGCGGCGTCAGCCTCAACACGGTCGCCGCGGAGACCTTCCGCACCCAGCTGCCGACGTATCTGACCTCGGCCAACCCGCCGGACGTCTACACCTGGTACCCCGGCTCGGTCGCGGACGCCTACGCCAGGAAGGACCTGCTGCTCGACCTCGACGAACTCTGGTCCTCCCCCGACCTCAAGCGCTACTCGAAGGCGCTGCGGACGCTGTGCACGGCGAGTTCCGGCAAGAAGGTCTTCGTCCCGGCCACCTACTACTGGTGGGGGATGTTCTACCGGAAGTCCCACTTCGCCAAGTGGGGCGTGAGCGAACCCAGGACCTGGGACGACTTCCTCGACCTGTGCGACAAGCTCAGGAGCAAGGGCGTCGCCCCGATCGGGCTGGGCGCCGGCGGCAACACCGCCTGGGTGGCCTCCGCCTGGTTCGACTACCTCGACATCCGTATCAACGGCGCCGCGTACCACCGGGAACTGCTCGCCGGGAAGCACCGCTTCGACGACCCCGAGGTCCGCAAGGTCTTCGACCGCTGGCAGGAGGTGCTGCCGTACTTCGACCCGAACGGCACCGCCGGCGCCTTCCAGGACGCCACCACCGCCCTGCTCAACGGCCGCAGCGGCATGATGCTGATCGGCACCTTCTTCGCCGACGCGGCCCCGAAGGACGCCCTCGACGACATCGACTTCTTCCGCTTCCCGGTCATCGACCCGAAGGTCCCGCTGGCCGAGGAGGCCCCGACCGACGGCTACTTCGCGAGCGCCCGCACCGGCCGCCGTGACGGTGTGCTCGACCTGCTGGGGTATCTCGCCACGGCCGAGTCGCAGGAGACGTACATCAAGGGCTCGTCCGGCACCGTCCTGCCCTGCCATCCCGACGCCCAGGACTCCGGCACCCCGCTGGTGAGGAAGGGCCGCAAGCACATCGAGGAGGCCGCGGAAATCACCCAGTTCTTCAACCGGGACTCCAGCGACGCGCTCCAGCCCACCGCCGACACGGCGCTGACCAAGTTCCTCGCCAAGCCGAAGGAGATCGGGTCCATCCTCACCGACTGGCAGCGCGACGCCGAGAAGATCTGGCAGGCCTGACATGGCCGTCCTGACCGCACCGCACCGCAAGCCCCCGGTCCCGGCGCCGTCCCGTGGCGGCCGGGGCCGGGGACCCCGGCGCACCCCACCGCTGGTGCTCGCCTTCGTCCTGGTCCCGCTGCTCGCCGAGGCGGTGTGGGTGTTCTGGCCCGCGCTCCAGGGCTTCTACCTCGCCCTGACCAGCTGGGACGGCGTGTCGGCACCGAAGTTCGTCGGGCTGGGCAACTTCCGTGAGATGGCGGGCGACGAGATCTTCCGCGGCGCCGTCGGACACACCGTGCTGTGGCTGGTCCTGTTCGGCGGCCTGTCCGCCCTGCTGGGCCTCGCCGCCGCCCTGCTGCTCCAGCAGGAGCGACGCGGCGTCGGCTTCTACCGCGCCGCCCTCTTCCTGCCCGTCGTGTTCTCCCTGGTCGCCACCGCCCTGGTCTGGCAGGCGATCTACCAGCCGGACGGCGTCCTCAACCAACTCCTTCGATCCGTCGGCCTCGGCAGCCTGCGGCACGCCTGGCTCGCCGATCAGGACACCGCCCTGTACGCGGTCATCGTGCCCGCGCTGTGGCGGCAGATCGGCTACGTGATGGTGCTCTACCTCGCCGGCCTCAAGGGCATCGACCCCGCGCTGTACGAGGCCGCCAAGGTCGACGGCGCGACCGCCTGGCAGCGCCTGCGCCATGTCACCCTGCCCCAACTGCGCAGCGTCAACGCGGTCGTTCTGTCCGTCATCATCATCGACTCGCTGCGCTCCTTCGACGTCGTGTGGTCGCTCACCCGAGGCGGCCCCTACCACTCGTCCGAACTGCTGAGCACCTACATGTACTCCACCGCCTTCCAGTCCCTGCGGCTCGGATACGGCTCCGCCCTCGCCGTCGTCATCTTCCTGCTGGCGTTCGGCGTCATCGCCTCCTACCTCGTCCGCGCCTTCCGGGAGGCCGACTGATGGCGACCGCTCTTCGGCGCAGGCGCGCCGCGACCGCCGGATTCCATCTCGGCGCCGGCGCCCTCGCCCTGCTGTGGCTGCTGCCCATCGCCCTGGTCCTGGTGACCAGCGTGCGCTCCTTCGACGACATCGCCGCGCACGGCCTGGGCAGCTGGCCCCGCTCCTTCACCCTGGACAACTTCCGGCTGGCCTGGGTCGACGGGGGCCAGCAGCGCGCCCTGATCAACAGCCTGATCGTCACCGTCCCCTGCGTCCTGGTGACGCTGGCGCTGGCGGCCATGGCCGCGTTCGCCCTCAGCCGGTACGAACTGCCGCTGCGCCGCTCCCTGTTGCTCCTCATGCTCGGCGGCAACCTGCTGCCACCGCAGATCCTGCTCATCCCCGTCGCCAAGCTGAGCGAACTGATGGGGGTCTACGACACCCTGCCCGCCCTGATCGGCGTGCAGATCGGCTTCGGCGTCGGCTTCTACGTCTTCGTGCTGCACGGCTTCATGCGGGCGATCCCCGTCGAGATCCAGCAGGCGGCCGTCATGGACGGCGCCGGGCCCTGGCAGGTGTTCTGGCGGATCATCCTGCCGCTGGCCCGCCCCGCCCTCGCCGCGCTGAGCGCCCTGTCGTTCACCTGGATCTTCAACGACCTGCTGTGGGCGATCACGGTGCTGCGCAGCGACACCAAGATGCCCGTCACGGCGGCCCTGATCGGTCTCCAGGGCCAGTACGTGTCCATGTGGAACGTGATCGCCGCCGGCTCCGTCATCGCCGCCGCCCCCACGGTCGCCGTGTTCCTGCGCTTCCAGCGCCACTTCGTGGCCGGACTGAACCTCGGAGCGGTCAAGTGACCTCGTACCAGCGCTGGATCCTGCGCACCGAACACACCAGCTACACCGTACGTCTGTCCGCGGACGGCCCCTGGGCCGAGCTGGACGCCTGGGGACCGCACGGCGTCGAGACCGGACCCCCGGTACTCGAACCGTCGCGCCGCACCCACTTCATCACACCCGCCGACGCCGCCCCGGCCGAGTATCTGCCGTACGGGCTCCGCCCGTTCACCGGCGCCGAACTCGTCGCCTCGGGGACGGGCGGCGAGCGGGGCGTGTGGTGGGAGTTCGAGGGGGCCGAGCAGGGCGAGCGCACGCTGCGGCTCGCGTTCGCGGACGACGTCCTGGGTCTGCGTACGGTCCTGTGCTACGAGACCGTGCCGGGCACGGAGGTGATCCTGCGCTGGACCGAGCACACCGCCTCGCGAGAGGTGCGCCTGGAGCGCCTCGACTCGGCCGCCGTGAACGTCCCCGTCACCGCCGGGGCGCGACTCACCTACCTCGCCGGCCAGTGGTCGCAGGAGTTTCAGCGCACCCGACTCGACCTGACCAGAGGCACGTTCACCCTCGGCAGCACCCAGGGCGTCCCCGGTCACGCGTACGCGCCCTGGCTCGCGGTGCAGGACGGCCCGTCCGACGACGCCCCCGCCTACGGTGTCGCCCTGGAGTGGCCCGGCAACTGGCACATCACGGCCGAGGCCGAGCCCGGCGGCGCGGTACGCGTGCGGGCCGGGCGGGTCCCGCACGAGGGCGCGGTGCAGCTTGCCGCCGGCACCACCCTGACCACACCCCGCCTCGCCTGCGCGATGAGCCCGGACGGACTCGACGGGCTGTCCCGCGTCTGGCACCGCTACGACCGCCACCTCGCCGGCGACCGCCTGCGACGCACCCGCAAGGTCCTCTACAACTCCTGGGAGGCCACCGGCTTCGACGTCGACGCGGCCGCACAGCTGGAGCTGGCCAAGGCGGCGGCCGACCTCGGCGCCGAACTGTTCGTCGTCGACGACGGCTGGTTCACCGGCCGCCACGACGACACCGGGGGACTGGGCGACTGGTACCCCGACCCGGCGGCCTTCCCGCAGGGCTTCGACCAGTTCGTCGACGACGTGCGCGGCCTGGGACTGGACTTCGGACTCTGGGTGGAGCCCGAGGCGGTGAGTCCCGCCAGTCGGCTGTACGCCGAGCACCCCGACTGGGTCTACCGCGTCGACGACCGGACCAACCGACTGGTCCGCAACCAACTCCTGCTCGACCTGGGCCGCGCCGACGTCCAGGACTTCGTGATCGGCACCCTGGACCGGCTCCTGGGCACCTACGACATCGGCTACCTGAAGTGGGACATGAACCGTCCGCCCACCGAACGCGGCCGCCCCGGCGCCGGCCGCGTCGACCTGGACGCCGAGCACGTCGCCGGATACCTGCGCGTCCTCGACCACCTGCGCGCCGCCCACCCCGACGTCACCGTCGAGGGCTGCGCGGGCGGCGGTGCCCGCGTCGACCACGCGACGCTGGCCCGCACCGACGTCGTCTGGCCCAGCGACAACACCGCCCCGCTGGACCGGCTGTCCGTCCAGTACGGCTTCCTGCACGCGCACGCCCCGCACGTCATGAGCTCCTGGGTGACCGACGCGCCCGGCGTCTTCGACCCGCGCCCGCGCAGCCTCGCGTTCCGCTTCGTGAACGCCATGTGCGGGGTGCTGGGCATCGGGGCCGACCTGCGGGCCTGGACCCCGGAGCAGCGGGCCGAGGGCGCCCGGTGGATCGCCCGCTACAAGGAGGTGCGGGACGTCATCCACCACGGACAGGCCCGGCTCCTCGGCTCCCCGGCGGACACCACCTGCGGGGTGCAGTACGACGCCGGCGACCGCACGGTCGTCGCCGCGCTCGGCACCGGACGCCTCGACGGCGCCCCGCTCGTGCCCGGCAGGCCCGACCGGCTCCGGCTGCGGGCGCTGGACCCGGGGGCACGCTACCGGGACACGGCGACCGGCACGACGTACAGCGGAGCCCATCTGCTGCACTACGGGCTGCCGTTCGCCTGGAGTGCCGAGCGGGACGCCGACCTGGTGGTACTGACACATGAGTGAGCCGCATATGTTTCCCGCACGGCCTCTCACCGGACCCGCCGCCCACGAAGGAGTCGAGCTCACGATGGACCGCTTCACCGGCCGCACGGCCGTGGTCACCGGCGCGGCCTCCGGCATCGGCGCCGCCACCGCCGCACGGCTGGCCGGGGAGGGAGCCGCCGTCGTGCTCGCCGACGTGGCGGAGGAGCGCGGCACGGCGGTGGCCGAACGGATCGCGGAGGACGGCGGCCGGGCCCGGTTCGTGCGGGCCGACGTCGCGGCGGAGGACGACTGGGACCGGATCGTGGCCGCCGCCCACGAGTTCGGGCCCGTGGACGTCCTCGTCAGCAATGCCTACACCGTCGACGTGGCGCCGGCCCATGAGACGACCCTGGAGTCCTGGCAGCGGCAGCTGTCCGTCAACCTCACCGCGAGCTTCCTCGGCTTCCGGGCGGTGCTGCCCGACCTGCGGGCCGGGCGGGGAGCGGCGGTGCTGACCTCGTCCGTCCACGCGCGCGTGGGCATCCCCGGACACCCCGCCTACGCCGCCGCCAAAGGCGCCCTGCTCTCCCTGTGCGGCCAACTCGCCGTCGAGTACGGGCCCGAGGTACGGGTCAACGCCGTGCTGCCGGGGCCGATCCTGACCGCGGCGTGGGACAGGGTGCCGCCCGAGGACCGCGAGCGCAGCGTCGCCGAGACGGCCGCCCACCGCTTCGGCACCCCCGAGGAGGTGGCCGCGGCCATCGCCTTCCTCAGTGCCGAGGAAGCCTCCTACATCACCGGCACGTCTCTCGTCGTGGACGGCGGCTGGAGCGTCCTGAAGGCCTCCGCATGAGCACCGCCGGACCCACCCCTCAGCAGAAAGGCTGTACGACATGACGCCCTACGCCCGCCGCGGTGTGCACGGCCAGACCGTGGAGGCCCTCGCCCGCCGCATCCTGGGCGGCCGGATCCCCGAGGGCGCCACGCTCGACCTGGTGGCGCTCCAGAGCGAGCTGGACGTCAGTCTCACCGCCCTGCGCGAGTCCCTGAAGGTGCTCGCCGCGAAGGGGATGGTCGACGCCCGCCAGAAACGCGGCACGTTCGTCAGGGCCCGCTCCGACTGGAACCTGCTCGACGCCGACGTGCTGCGCTGGCAGTTCGAGGGCGCCGACCAGGCCACCGACGCCGACCGGACGCTGCTGCGCGACCTCTCCGAGGTGCGCGCCATCGTCGAACCGGCCGCCGTACGGCTGGCCGCCGAGCGCCGCACCGACACCGACCTGGCGGCCCTCGAAGCGGCCCTGGACGCCATGGGTGAGCGGGGCTCCGACCCGGGGCGGGCCGTGGAGGCCGACCTCGCCTTCCACCGCGCGCTGCTCGCCGCCACCCACAACGAACTGCTCGAACGCATGGAGATGGTCATCGAGCCGGGCCTCGCCCACCGCGACCGCATCGTGCACAGCCATCCGCACAGCGAGGACCCCGTTCCCGCCCACCGCGCCGTCCTGGACGCCGTGCGCGACCAGGATCCCGGGGCGGCGGAGACGGCCATGCGGGCTCTGCTCGTCCAGGCCGGACGGGACCTCGACCGGATCGACCGCACCGAGCAGACTGGTTCCGACGACACGAAGGGCAGCGGCGCCAAGTGAAGATCACTCGCGTGGAAACCTTCCTGGTCCCGCCGCGCTGGCTGTTCTGCCGCGTCGAGACCGACGACGGTGTGGTCGGCTGGGGCGAACCCGTCGTCGAGGGCAGGGCCGAGGTGGTCCGCGCCGCGGTGGACGTGCTCGCCGAATACCTCGTCGGACAGGACCCGTTGCGCATCCAGGACCACTGGCAGGTCCTCACCAAGGGAGGCTTCTACCGCGGCGGCCCCGTCCTCTCCAGCGCCGTCGCCGGGCTCGACCAGGCCCTGTGGGACATCGCCGGCAAGACCTACGGCGCCCCCGTGCACGCCCTGCTGGGCGGCCCGGTGCGCGAACGCGTCCGGGTCTACGCCTGGGTCGGCGGCGACGAACCCGCCGAGCTCACCGAGCAGATCACCGCCCAGGTCGAGGCCGGATTCACCGCCGTCAAGATGAACGCCGCCGGAGCCACCTCGCCGATCGCCACCGCGGCCGAGACGGCGGCCGTCGTCGCCCGGGTCGCCGCCGCCCGGGAGGTCCTCGGCCCGGACCGGGACGTCGCCGTCGACTTCCACGGCCGCTTCACCGCGGCGAGCGCCCGCCGCGTCCTCGCCGAACTCGCGCCCCTGCACCCGCTGTTCGTCGAGGAGCCGGTCGTCCCCGAACACGGTCACCTGCTGCCCGGACTCGTCGCCGCGACCCCGGTCCCCCTCGCCACCGGCGAACGCCTGTACTCCCGCGGCGACTTCCTGCCCGCCCTCTCCGCCGGCATCGCCGTCGCCCAGCCCGACCTGTCCCACGCCGGCGGCATCTCCGAGGTCCACCGCATCGCCTCCCTCGCCGACACCTACGGCGCCCAGCTCGCCCCGCACTGCCCGCTCGGCCCGATCGCGCTGGCCGCGAGCCTCCAAGTGGCGTTCGCGACCCCGAACTTCCTCATCCAGGAACAGAGCCGCGGCATCCACTACAACAAGGACGCCGACCTGCTGTCCTATCTCGCCGACCCCGCCCCGTTCCGCTTCGTGGCCGGACACGCGCCCCGCAACGACGCCCCGGGCCTGGGCATCACCCTCGACGAGGCGGCCGTACGCGCCGCGGACCGTGCCGGACACGCCTGGCGCAACCCCGTCTGGCGGCACCCCGACGACTCCTTCGCCGAGTGGTGACGGTGCTGCGGATCACCACCGACCCCGCGCACGGAGGCCGCTGGACCTCCCTGCGCTCGGCGGGACGCGAATGGCTCTGGCACCGCCCGGCCCCCGAACGGAACTCGGCCGCACCCGGCGACGCGTTCGTGGACGCGGGCGGACTGGAGGAGTGTGTACCGACCGTCCGTGGCCTCCCCGACCACGGAGACGCCTGGTCACGCCCGTGGACCCGGACCGGCGACACGGAACGCGTGGACGGCGGATCGTTCACCCTCGCCAGGACCGTCCGGAGCACGGCCGACGGCGCCCGGGCCGACTACACGCTCACCGCACGGCCCGGCTTCCGCTTCGTCTGGGCGGCCCACGCGCTGCTGGACCTGTCCGCGGGCGCGACGCTGCGCATGCCCTCCGGCGCCGCGACCCGGCTGTTCCCCGAGGCGGCCCCGCTCCTGGACGACCCCTGGCCCAGCGGAGCGCCCTGGGTCACCGGCCCCTGGCCCACACCCCACGGACTGCCCCTCGACCGACTCGGCCCCGACGACGGCACCGCCGTCGGAGCCGTCGTCGACACCCCGCTGTGCTGCGTCCACGACGACGGCGACCGACTGGCCCTGGCACTGCGGGCGGACGGACAACCCGTGTCGATCGCCCTGTGGCGCAACCTCAACGGCTACCCCCGGCCGCACCCCTACCGCAGCACCGGCGTGGAACCCATGCTCGGCCGCGTCTTCGACCTCACCGACGCGGGCCCCGACGACGCCGCGTGCGTACCCCCGTCGGGCGAGATCCGCTGGCGGCTCACCCTGACCGCCGCCTGCCGATGCCCCCCGCCCCCCACCCTGAAGGAGCACCGCTCGTGGACCTGACAGCCGCGCTGGCCACCCACCGACTGGTCGCGATCGTGCGCGGCGACGACCCCGACGCCGCGCTGCGCACCGTGCTGGCCCTGGTCGAGGAAGGCGTGGAACTGGTCGAGGTCTCGCTCTCCGGCCGCGACGCCCTCTCCGTCATCGAACGCGCCCGGCTCGCCCTCGGCCCGGACCGCCCCCTCGGCGCCGGCACCGTGCTGACCACTGAGGACGCCCGCGCCGCCCACCGCGCCGGAGCCGACTTCGCGGTCACCCCCGGTCTCGGCGACGGCGTGGACGCGGCACGGGAACTGGGCATGCCCGTCCTCGCCGGAGCCCTGACCCCGACCGAGATCATCGCCGCCCGTTCCATGGGAGTGGCCGCGCTGAAGATCTTTCCCATCGCCCAGTTCGGGGGAGCGGCCTATCTGAAGGCACTGCGCGGGCCCTTCCCCGACGTGCCGTTCGTCCCGGTGGGCGGGATCGACGAGGCCGCCGCCCGCGCCTGTCTCGCCGCCGGTGCGCTCGCGGTCGGCGTCGGCTCACCCCTCGTCGGCGACGCCGCCGACGGCGGCAGCATCAGCGCGCTCAGGGAACGCGCCCGCCTGTTCCGGACCGTCGTGGCCGAGGCGACGCCGTGACCGCGGCCCCGGCCACCGCCCGCCCCGACCGGCTCGAACTGGGCGAGGGCGTCCGCTGGACCGGCACCGACGTCGTCCTCGTCGACATCCTCGCCGGCCGCCTCCTGTCCGCCCCGCACGACCCGACGGCACCGCTGCGCACCGTGGCCGAAGTCCCCGTCCCGCTGGGCGCGGTGGCACCCGTGGCCGGTCACCACGGCACCTGGATCGCCGCCGCGGGCACCGGCATCTGCCTGCTGCACCCCGACGGCACCCTCGACTGGCTGGCACGGCCCGAGGAGCACGCCCGGACCCCGATGCGCATGAACGACGCCGTCGCCGACCCGTTCGGCCGGTTCTGGGCCGGCAGCATGGCGTACGACGCCGCGGAGGGCGCCGGTTCCCTGTACCGCGTCGGCCGGGACGGCACGGTCGTACCCGTATTGGACGGCATCACCGTGCCCAATGGGCCGGCGTTCACCTCGGACGGCGGCCTCATGTACCTGGCCGACAGCGCGCGCGGCGTGGTCCGGCGGTACTCCGTGGACCCCGTCACGGCCGAACTCGGCGCACCGGAGGAGTTCCTGCGGATCGCGGAGGGCAGTCCCGACGGCATGGCGGTCGATGTCGAGGGCGCGGTGTGGATCGCGGTCTGGGGCACCGGCACCGTACGCCGCCACCTGCCGGACGGCACCCTCGACCGCACGCTGCGCCTGCCCGCCCGGCAACCGGCCGGAGTGTGCCTCGCCCACGACGTCCTGCACATCACGACCGCCCGCATCGGACTGTCCGAACCCGGCGCCGAGGACGGCGCCCTCTTCACCGCACGCGTGGACGTCCCCTGCACCCCGACACCCGCCTGCCGACTCGACAGCGTCCGGTACCGGTCGACGATCGGAGGTCGGGGTTGACCGGCGGCCCGCCGTCCTCCACGACCGCCGCCGCCCGGGCGGTCCGCATCCCCGAGCCCGGCACCCAGCCCGCCCCCGCTCGCCTGCTCGGCACCGCCCCGCCCCCCTCGACGATCGGGAGCCCGGCATGACCGGCGACCGACCGAACGCCCCCGGACCATCCCTTGGCGGCCCACCGCCCTCCACGACCGCCGCCGCCCCGGCGCTCCGCATCCCCGAGCCCGGCACCCAGCCCGCCCGCTACCGCCCCGCCCCCTCGACGACCGGGAACCCGGCATGACCGACGACCGACCGACAGCCCCCACGACCACCCCTTGGCGCCCCGCCCCCGGCCCGGTCGTCTGTGTCGGCGAGACGATGGCGGCCCTGGCCCCCGAGCCGTCGAGCCCACTGGCGACCGCGGCTCAGCTGCGACTGTCGGTGGCGGGAGCCGAGTCGAACGTCGCCATGTATCTGGCCGACCACGGCATCGAGGTCGCCTGGCTCTCGGCGCTCGGCGACGACCCGATGGGGCGGCGGGTCCGCGCCGCCGTCGCCGCGCCCGGGGTCGATGTGTCGTACGTGCGCACCGACCCGCACCGGCCGACCGGCCTGCTGCTGAAGGATCCGGGCCCCGCCGGAACGCGGGTGCACTACTACCGGCGCGGCTCGGCCGCCTCCGCCCTCGGACCCGACCTGCTGGACGGCCCGCCGGTGGCCACGGCCTCGCTGCTGCATCTGACCGGGATCACCCCGGCCCTGTCCGAGTCCTGCCGCCGGCTGGTCACCCGGGCCCTCACCGCCGACCCCGGCGCCCGCCCGTACACGGTGAGCTTCGACGTCAACCATCGCGCCGCCCTGTGGCCGGACGGCACGGCCCCCGAGGTGCTGCGCGAACTCGCCGACCGCGCGGACATCGTCCTGGTCGGCCTCGACGAGGCACAGGCGCTGTGGGGCACGCACCTGACCGAACGGGACGTACGGGCCCTGCTCCCGGGTCCGCGCGTCCTCGTCGTCAAGGACGGGGCGAACGCCGCGACCGCGTTCACCGACGAGGGCCCGGTGACCGTGCCGACACCGCGCGCGACGGTGGTGGAGGCCGTCGGCGCCGGCGACGCCTTCGCAGCCGGATTCCTCGCCGGTCTGCTCCGGGCCGCCACGACCGCCGACGCGCTCCGCCTCGGCCACATCACCGCAGCCTCCGCGCTCCAAGTGACCGGGGACCACGGCCCGTTGCCCGATCCGCCGGAGGTGGAGGCGCTGCTCGCGCTGTCACCCCGGGAGTGGGCGGAGCGGGCTGTGGTGGCGCCATCGGCCTGATCGGTTCGCACGCTCGGCGCGCGACAGATGAAATGCCCGCCTATGCTCCATTTGTGTGACGACTATCTTCCAAGAGCTGGTGGCGAAAGAGCGCGCGGCGGAGCAGGCGCAGAGCCGCGTGGAGGAGCTGCGGGGCATGTACGGACCGCCCACCCAGCAGGGCGGCTGGAGCCCGCGGCAGACAGAGACGTACAACACCGCGCTGCGGGCCTGGCGGGACCTGGCCCGGGAGGTGCAGATCGCGGTGGCCGACTACGCCAGGGAACAGGGTGAGGCGCGCAGCGACGTGGAGGAGCAGGTGCACAAGGCGGTCCTGCACACGGAGACGGGCGGCGCCGGGGTGTAGGAACATGCTCCCGGTGACGCCCCTTCTCTTGACGCGGTAAGTCTCGTTACGCAACTCTGGAGGCCACGGGTCTTCGTCGGGGAAGGAGTTGGTGCGAGGTGGAGTGGACGGGCGCACGCTACGCGGACACGCCCACGGTCGAGGTACGGGCGTGGATCGACGCGCCCCCGGGCCGGGTGTGGGAGATCGTCTCCGATGTGACGCTGATGCCGGGCATGAGCGAGGAATTGCAGTCCGTCCACTGGCTCGACGGCGCGGCCGGGCCCGCCGTGGGCGCCCGGTTCATCGGCCGGAGCAGGCACGAGTCCCTCGGGGAGTGGGAGACCACCTCGCACGTCATCGAATGCGAGTCCCCGCACGTCCTGGCCTGGGCCGTGGAGGACCCCTCCAGCCCCACCGCGGTCTGGCGCTTCCGGCTGGACCCCAAGGACGGCGGAACCGAGCTGTCGGAGTGGATGCAGATGGGACCCGGCCGCTCCGGGCTGTCCTTCGCCATCGACGCGATGCCGGACAAGGAGCAGAAGATCGTGTTCGTGCGGATGCGTGAGTTCGAGCGGAACATGACCGCCACACTCGGGCACATCAAGAAGCTGGCGGAGGCGTGATGAGGACCGCGACGACGATCGAGGCGTCCGGTCTCGGCACCTGGACAGGGCAGGCGGACTTCGTCGTCGAGGCGGAGAAGCTCGGCCTCGACATCTGCTGGGTCGCCGAGGCCTGGGGCTCCGACGCGCCCTCCGCTCTGGGCTACTACGCCGCACGAACCGAGCGCATGCTGCTGGGCTCCGGCGTCATGCAGGTCGGGACGCGCACCCCGGTGGCCCTCGCCCAGACCGCGATCACCCTGTCCAACCTCTCCCAGGGACGTTTCCTGCTGGGCCTCGGGCCCTCGGGCCCCCAGGTGATGGAGGGGCTGCACGGCGTGTCCTTCGCCCGCCCGCTGGCACGCGTCCGCGAGACGGTGGAGATCGTGCGGCAGGTCCTGAACGGCGACAAGATCGACCACTCCGGCGCCGAGTACCGCATCCCGCTGCCCGGCGGGGACACCGTGCCCATGAGGCTGTCGATGCGGGCCGAGCACCCCGTGCCGATCTACCTGGCCGCCCTGTCACCCGCCATACTCCGGCTGACCGGCGAGGTCGCCGACGGCTGGCTCGGCACCAGCTTCGTGCCCGAGGGGGCGGCCGACGCCTATTTCGCGCACCTCGACGAGGGGCTCGCGCGCGGCGGGCGCCACCGAGCCGATCTGGACATCTGCCAGGGCGCCGAGGTCGCTTTCGCCCCCGACGAGGAGGCGCTGAGCGCCATGGTGGCGGGCCGCAAGAAGGAGCTGGCTTTCAGCCTCGGCGGCATGGGCTCGGCCTCCACCAACTTCTACAACCGCGCCTACAGCCGCCAGGGCTGGGCGGAGGTCGCCGCGGAGGTCCGGGAGCGCTGGCAGTCGGGGGACCGGGACGGGGCGGCCACGCTGGTCACCGACGAGATGGTGCTCGCGACCACGCTCATCGGCACGGAGGACATGGTCCGGGAGCGGCTGCGCGTCTGGCGCGACGCCGGCGTGGACACCGTGCGCCTGTACCCGGCCGGCGCGGATCTGGCCGCCCGGCTGGACACGCTGGGCCGGGCGATCGAGCTGGTCCACGAGGTCGGAGGACGGCCGTGAGCGCGCGGACGTCCTTCGCGAACTGGCCGTGCTCGATCGCGCGGACCCTGGACGTCGTCGGCGACGCCTGGACGCCGCTGGTGCTGCGGGAGGCGTTCTACGGCAGCCGCCGGTTCGACGAGTTCCAGAGCGAGTTGAGGATCGCCCGGAACACGCTCACCGACCGGCTGCGGCGCCTGGTCGAGGCGGGACTGCTGGAGAGGCGGCTCTACGAGAGCGAGCCGCCCCGCCACGAGTACCTGCTGACCGAGCAGGGCAGAGACCTCTTCCCGGTCCTCGCCGCGATGGCGAGCTGGGGCGACCGGTGGCTCGCCGGTCCCGAAGGGCCTCCGATCACCCTGCGTCATGAGGCATGCGGCCACGACGCTCACGCGGAGGTGGTCTGCTCGGCCTGCGGGGAGCCGTTGAACGCCGACGACACCACCGCACGGATGGGCCCCGGCTATCCGGACCGGCTCAAGTCCCGGCCCGACGTCCGACGCCGTTTCCCGCTGGAGTGAGGGCGCGGCCGGGGTCTCGGTCGGTGCGCTTTCTCAAAAGGGCCGGGTCTAACTTGCCCCTGTTTTAGGTATATTCACAGCCCTTCTAGCAAGGTCACCGGATGCGGTGCTTCCTCCAGAAGGAGTTGAGGTCCTTCTCCGTCACGGCCTGCGCGGCTCTCTTGAAGTCGGCGGTGGTGGAGACGCCGTACCAGTGGTCGTGGGCGTACCGCTTGAGGAGGCGCGCCATGCCGCCGGCACCGAGCGTGCGCTCCAGTTCGGCCAGGGCGCAGGAGCCGGCCGTGTAGATCAGGTGGTACTCGCCCGGGTGCGCGGACCAGTACCTCATGGAGTTGGTCAGTGCCGCGCTCTCGTCGGGCCACTCCTCCTCCGACCAGCAGTCGCGGGTGTCCCAGGCGTAGAAGCGCGCGTTGGCGTACTGCGCGAAGCTCTCGTCCAGCCAGGGCGCGCCGTACTCGTCGTTGCCGACGACGCCGTACCACCACTGGTGGGCGACCTCGTGCACGACGGCACTGCCCTCGTCCGTGGTGCCGAGCAGCACCAGTCCTGGGTACTCCATGCCGCCGCCGAACCCCCGCGTCATCACCAGGTCGATCTCGCCGTACGGATACCGGCCGAACTCCTCGCCGAACCGGTCGACGGCGGCGACGCCGTCCCGGCGCGTGAGGCGCACCCCCGCCGCGGAGGTGCCAGGCGCCCAGTACGACCTGACGCGCACACCGTCGGGCGTGGTCTCCTCGGCGCTACGGAACGGGCCCGCCGCCCAGGCGAAGTCCCGCACCCGGTGGGCGACACTGAGGGTGACACTACGGCCGGGTCCGGCCGGCACGGTCCGGGAGCGGCCGGTCGCCGGGACCTTGAGCGCGGAGGGATGGTTCAGCGCCACACGGAAGTCGCTCGCCAGGGTGTAGAAGCTCTCGCCGGTCGACACATACGGATCGAGGTGCCACCCCTTGTCGTCGCGCACGGCGAGCACCGGCAGGGCGTTGCCGAGGAAGCGGAAGGCGCCCTCGCGGCCGAAGCGCTGGTTGCGTTCGGGCACCGTGATGGACACGTCGAAGGACACGGCGGCGCGCTCGCCCCGCGCGAGCGGCCTCGGCAGGGCTATGCGCAGCGCCGTGCAGTTCACGGTGAGCGGGGCGGCGGTACCGCCGCGGACGTCGGACACCTTCACCGGAAGCGGCGCGCGGCACTGATCCGTGCCGTTGCCCCACAGGCGTACGTACACCTCGCGCAGCGCACGGTCGGAGGAGTTGCGGAAGGACACGCGCTGCCGCCCCGTCCAGTGGGAGCCGTCCGCGTCGCCCCGCAACGTCACGTCGTAGCGCGGCCGGTCGGGTGTCGCCGCCGATGCGTCGACGGCCCGGGCCGCGGGGGCGATGCCGCCCTGTGCCGCCAGCAACGCCAGCAGGACAACGAGCAGACGGACGACGGCACTTGACGGTCTCGCGGCAATCGAGAGCATGACAGCGGATCCTTCCACAGCGCGTGAGGCAATGGCCCAGACTGCGGAGATGGAGTTCTTCTGCTACCACCGTGACCGGGCCGACTCCCTCGCACTGCGCGAGCGGCTGCGGGAGGAACACTGGTCGTACATGGACCTGTTCGCCCGGCAGCTGATCGCGCGAGGTCCGACGTTCGCGCCGGACGGGGAGACGCCGACCGGAAGCGTGCACATCGTCGACCTGCCCGATCCCGTGGCCGCCCGCGCGTTCGCCTTCGACGAGCCCAACCAGCAGGCCGGCGTGTACCGGGACGTGCTGCTGCGCCGTTGGCGCAACATGCTGGGGCGCACCATGTGGGACTTCCCCGGCGGCACCAGCGGCGGCAACCGCTACCTGGTCCTGGGCCTCGGCCCGGATCCGTCCGCCGTCCCGGCCGGGCCGCCCGAGCACGGGGAACTCATCGCGTACGGCCCGCTGCTGTCCGACGACGGCACCGCCTGGCTGGGTACGGCGGCACTGCTGCGGGCACCGGACGCGACGATGGCCCGCGCGGCGCTGACGGCGGACCTGTACGCCGAGGTCGAGGTCCACGGCTGGGAGTTCGGGGGGCGACGCTGAGGGCGTGGCGCCCGCCTCAGGTGAGCGGCGCCCGCAGGGTCGCGGGGGTAGGACCGTCCGGCCGGACGGTGATGCCGTACTTCGCCTTCGTCGGGGTGGAGGCGAAGACCACGGTGTGGGCCGGCAGCAGGTGTTCGAGCAGGACGGTGGACTCGCGGAGCGCGAACTGCGTTCCCAGGCAGGTGCGCGGGCCGATGCCGAAGGGGAGGTAGGCGCCCGGCTGGGCGGGTCGGCCGTCCGGGGTGAGGAAACGCCGAGGGTCGAACCGCTCGGGATCCGGCCACAGTTCGGGGTCGCGGTGGGTCAGCCAGGGGCAGACCAGGATGTCGGTGCCCGCCTCCACCGAGTAGCCGGCGAGGGTGTCGTCCTCGGCGGTGTGGCGGGGCAGGATCCACACGGACGGATACAGGCGCAGTGTCTCGTGGACGAGCGCCTGGATGGCCCGGCGGCGCTGCTCCGAGCCCTCGGGGCCGGCGGCGAGAGCCTGTTCGCGGGTGTCGGGATACTGGTCGAGGAGGAGATGGAGCCAGGTCAGGGTGCCGGCCGTGGTCTCGTGCCCGGCCGCCAGCAACGTCACCAACTCGTCGCGGATCAGCCGGTCCGTGTACTCCGGCCGCTCGGTCGCGGCGTCGATCAGGACGTGCAGCAGCCCCGGCCCGTCGGGACCGGCGTCCCCGGCTCGGGCGGCCTCGATCGCGTGCCGGGCGACCGTGTCGATCCGGGCGAGATCGGCGGCCACGGCCTCGCGGGCGTCCTCGGCGTTCGCGGGCAGCGCCGGAAGGGCGGCTCCCACGGCTTCCACGGCCTCCAGCTCGCGCGCGGTCCCGTCGTCGAGGGGATGCCCGGTCAGGGAGCGCCAGATGGCGTCCAGGGCGAAGCGGTGCATCTCCTGCCCGATGTCCAGGGTCTGCCCGGTACGCGCGTATGCCGCCCAGCGCTCCGCGGTGACCTGGGCCGCCTCGGTGATCCGGCGGTCGTAGCGACGCATCCCAGTGCCGGTGAACTGGGACTGGAGCAGCCGGCGTTGCCGCTTCCACGCCTCGCCGCTCGCCGAGAGGACACCGTCGCCGACCAGCAGTCGTGCGCGGTGCGAACGCTTGACGTACCGCTCCGGACGGCGGGCGAGCACATGCTGGACGGCCTGTGGGTCGGTGACGAGGACGGTGCGGGCCGGCCCCGTGCGGAACACGGCGACGCCACCGACCTGCTCGCGCACCTGGGCCAGCAGCTCGATGAGCCCGCCTCCCTGTGAACGCCACCGCTCCAGCAGCTCGGGCCCGGCCTCGGGGACGGGCCGAGCCGAACCCGGAGCGTGCGGGAGGGAGCCGAGGTCGGCTTCGGTGTCCATGTTCGTCTCCTGGTCGACCCTGACGGCGGTGTGTGCCGGCGCCACGGACTGTACGGGAGCACGCGCGACCCGTGACGGTGAACGGGTCGGCGGGTCGGGCTACTTGACGGCCACCCATCCGCCCGACGGGGTCTCGCCACCCTCCGTCGCACCACGCAACGCGTCCGGGGAACCCAGCAGGTCCTTCGGCAGATAGCCGGACGAGACGGACGGCTCCCACCCGTGCACCTGGACCGCGAGAGCCGCTACCGCGAGGGCTCCGAGGGGCAGCAGAGTCCTGGGGGCCGGATCGGGTCCGACGCCCTGCCGGTGCTCGACGAGCCGGGCGACCAGAGCCTCGGTGAAGGCCTCGCGGTCATCGTCGAGGAGGACCCGGAGGAGCCGCTGGTCCGGTGTGGGAGCGCCGACCGCGTCCAACTGCCGTGCAGCCCGCGCACGTTCCTCGCCGTCCGGCTTGCGCAGGGGCACGGTGGGCCAGTCGCGGGGCAGATGCCCGCGTGCCTCGGCCAGGTAGCCGCAGAGCGCGTCCATCGCGGCGAGGTCCGCCGGGGCCGACGTCGAGGTCAGCTTCGAGTACGGCACCCCGTCCCGGATCGCCGGCGCGTAGTCGCCCCGGAGCAGCAGCCCGATCACCCGCCGCCACTCCCACACCGAGCCACTGACCACGCACAGCGCGAACGTGTCGAGCCAGGTGCGTGCCGTCGGCGCCTCGTCGGCCGCGTCGCCGAACGAGACGTCCTCGCTGCTGAGCGTCTCGTCGACGAGCGGCAGGAGGATCTCCTGATCACCCTTGGGGAAACAGCCGATGCTCAGAATCCCCAAGGAGCACTCCGCGGCGGTGCGCAGAGCGGCTCGCGACGGCTCGTCGAGCGCGGAGTCCCGCCGGATCCCGGCGGCCACGTGGTCGAGGAGCTCGTCACGCAGCGCCCGCAGCTTGCCCTGCGAGGGGCCGTCGTAGCGCATCGAATGCCAACGCGCCCTGGTGCGCGGGCCGATGTCGTCCAGCGCCTCGGTCATCCCTCGCTCGCCGACCTCGTGGCACTCCACTTCCCGCACGACGTCTGTCCCCTCATGATCTTCAGCTCGGAACTCGGCACCCTACCGAACAGGTGGGACAGCCCGGCCGTGCACTCGTCCAGTCGAGCGTCGATGGACGTCCCCAGGGGCCTTGCTGCACGATGACGCACGGACAGCTGATCGACATCCCTGTTGGTATTCGGCACCTCTCGACCGGAAGGGCGAACCATGTCGACGATCAGTCAGTGGCAGCTGCGAGCCGCGTTCGCGGTGCGGCTGTCGGAGATGTACGGGCGGGAGGTTCCCGCCTACACCACGCTCGTCGACGTCTCACGCGAGGTCAACGAGGACGTCCTGGGCACCCGCGGAGCCGACGCCGAACGCCTCGGCTCCATCGGCCGGGTGACCGCCGAGCGGCACGGCGCGATCCGCGTCGGCACCCCCCGCGAGCTGGCCCAGGTCGCCCGTGTCTTCGGCGCGCTCGGCATGCACCCGGTCGGCTTCTACGACCTGCGGGAGGCCGCCGCCAGCGCCGTCCCCGTCGTCTCCACCGCCTTCCGCCCGGTCGACGGCGAGGAACTCGCGCTCAATCCCTTCCGGGTGTTCACCTCCATGCTCACCACCGCCGACCCCCGCTTCTTCGACGCCGACCTGCGCGCACGCCTCGAAGCCTTCCTCGCCGCCCGCGAACTGTTCCCGCCGGAACTGCTCGCCCTGGCCGACCGCGCCGCCGCCGAGCGTGAACTGCCCGAGAGCGAAGCCGAACGGTTCCTCCAACTCGCCGTAGCCGCCTTCGAGTTGTCGCGCGAGCCGGTGGACCGGGCGTGGTACCGGACCCTGGAGCGGATCTCCGCGGTCGCCGCGGACGTCGGCGGTGTGCGCAGCACCCACATCAACCACCTCACCCCGCGCGTCCTGGACATCGACGACCTGTACCGCCGGATGACCGACCGCGGCATCGAGATGATCGACACCATCCAGGGCCCACCCGCCTGGAAGGGACCGGACGTCCTGCTCCGGCAGACCTCCTTCCGCGCGCTCGCCGAGCCGCGCCCGATGCGCCTGGCCGACGGCAGCGTCGAGGACGGCGCCCTACGCGTGCGCTTCGGCGAGGTCGAGGCCCGCGGCATCGCCCTCACCCGCGAGGGCCGCGCCCTGTACGACGAACTCCTCGGCCGCGTCGACGAGCAGACCTCGGCGAACCCGACGGCGGCCCGCGGCGACCTCGCACGTGGTGTGTGGGAGCGGCACATGCCCGGCAGCGAAGCGGAACTGGCCGCGAAGGGTCTGGCCTATTTCACCTACCGCCTCGCCGACGAGCGGCCGAGCGACGCCGGCCGCCCGCCCGCGACCGTCGACGCACTGGTGCGGCAGGGCTGGCTGCACGCCGAGCCCATCGTCTACGAGGACTTCCTGCCCCGCTCCGCCGCCGGGATCTTCCAGTCCAACCTCAGCGGCGAGGGCACCCGCTACGGCGACCAGGAGGGCACGGCCTACGACGCCGCCCGGCTCGCCGGCGCCATCGGCCGCGACGTACTGGACCCCTACGCCCTCTACGCACGGCAGCAGGCGGACTCCCTCGGCCGGGTCGCCCGCGAACTCGACCTCCCCGACCTCCTCGGCTGACCCCTCACACGCGCAAGGGACGGACCATCATGACCAGCACCGCACTGCCCACCACGGACGACCTCCGCACCCGCGCCCGCGGGGCGCTGGAGCGCATCGGAGTCACCGTCCCCGAGGGCGAGGACCTCCAGGCCCGCACCCCCGTCACCGGCGAGCACCTCTTCGGACTGAGGGCCGCCGCCGACGCCGACACGGAAGAGGCGGTCGCGGCGGCACGGGCGGCCTTCCTGACCTGGCGCACGACCCCCGCACCGCGGCGTGGCGAACTCGTCCGCCGGCTCGGCGAGTTGCTGCGTGAGCACAAGGGCGAGCTGGCCGACCTCGTCACCATCGAGGCGGGCAAGATCCGCTCCGAGGCGCTCGGCGAGGTCCAGGAGATGATCGACATCTGCGAGTTCGCGGTCGGCCTGTCCCGCCAGCTGTACGGCCGTACGATCGCCTCCGAACGGCCCGGCCACCGACTCGCCGAGACCTGGCACCCGCTCGGCGTGGTGGGTGTCATCTCCGCCTTCAACTTCCCCGTGGCCGTGTGGTCGTGGAACACCGCCGTTGCCCTGGTCTGCGGCGACACCGTGGTCTGGAAGCCCTCGGAACTGACCCCGCTGACCGCCCTGGCCTGCCACCACCTGCTGGCCCGCGCCGCCGAGGAGACCGGCGCGCCCCGTGACGTGCACCGACTCCTGCTCGGCGACCGCGCGGTGGGCGAGAAGCTCGTCGACGACCCCCGCGTCGCCCTCGTCAGCGCCACCGGCTCCACCCGCATGGGCCGCGAGGTCGGCCCGCGCGTCGCCGCCCGCTTCGGCCGGACCCTGCTCGAACTCGGCGGCAACAACGCCGCGATCGTCGCCCCGTCCGCCGACCTCGACCTCGCCGTCCAGGGCATCGTCTTCGCCGCGGCCGGCACCGCGGGCCAGCGCTGCACCAGCCTGCGGCGCCTCATCGTGCACCGCGACATCGCCGACACCCTGATCGAACGGCTGACCGCCGCCTACCGCAAACTCCCGATCGGCAGCCCCTTCGAGGACACCACGCTCGTCGGCCCGCTCATCTCCACCGAGGCCCACACCCGCATGCGGGACGCGCTGGCCCGGGTCCAGGCGCAGGGCGGCAAGATCCTGGTGGGCGGCAACCGCCGGCTGGCCGAGCAGGCGGGGACGGCCGCCTACGTGGAGCCGGTCGTCGTCCGCGTCGACGAACAGACCGACGTCGTCCGGGAGGAGACCTTCGCCCCCATCCTGTACGTCCTCACCTACGACACCCTCGACCAGGCGATCGCGCTGCACAACGACGTCCCGCAGGGGCTGTCGTCCAGCATCTTCACCCGCGACCAGCAGGAGGCCGAGATCTTCCTGTCCGCCGCCGGCTCGGACTGCGGCATCGCCAACGTCAACATCGGCACGTCGGGGGCCGAGATCGGCGGCGCCTTCGGCGGTGAGAAGGAGACCGGCGGCGGCCGCGAGTCCGGCTCCGACGCCTGGAAGTCCTACATGCGCGCGGCGACCAACACCATCAACTACTCCAGCGAGCTCCCGCTCGCCCAGGGGGTCAGCTTCCTCTGAGCGGCCGCCGTTTCGGGCTGCTACGGCTGCGGCGCCGTGGGCGTCCGACCGGGCGTGCGCTCCTCCTGGTCCGCGTCCTGGGACGTGACCGCCCGCCCGCCGGGGTGCCGCAGGGCGCACAGGAAGCCGACGCCCAGGGCGATGGCCATGCCGTAGAACACCCACTGGTTGGCCTCGGCGAAGTCCATGCGGATCGCGTTCATCGCGTTCCGCGTGGCCGTGGCGACGGCTCCCGAGCCGGTGGGCGTGCTGGAGTCGCCGTTGCCGGTGATGGACTCGGTGACGCCGTGGGCCACGTCGTCCGCGACGTTCGAGGGCAGGCCGCGGGCCTCCAGGGTGTTCGTCACGTTGGTGTTGGTGACGTGGGTCAGGATGGTGCCGAAGACGGCGAGGCCCACGCTCGCCGCGTAGTTGCGCACCGTCTGGGTGATGCCCGTGACCTCGCCGTAGGAGGGACCGATGGCCCGGTTGACGGCGTCGGTGGAGGCGGGGGCGAGGATGAAGCCGATGCCCGCGCCGGCCAGGGCCGCGTACGGCCACTGGTCGTGCATGGACAGATCGGTGAGCTTGCCCGCCCACAGCGCGAACCCGACGGCGCCCACCACCGTGCCCAGCTTCAGCGCCGGGCGCGCGCCCTGCTTGTCGAGGATCCGGCCGCCCCACTGCGAGGCGATGGCGAACCCGGCGAAGAAGTACAGCAGGAACAGCGCTGCCTGGTTGGGGGAGGCGCTCAGCGACACCTGGGCGTACACGGAGGCGAAGAAGAACAGCGGTACGAAGGCGAGCATCGCGAAGAACAGCACCGCCGCGTCCATGGTGAACGCCCGGTCCCGGAAGACCCGCAGATCGATCAGCGGATTGCGCACCCTCTGCTCGTACCGGACGAACACCAGCAGGATCACCAGGCCACCCGCGATGCAGCCCCAGGTCGCGGCGCTGTCCCAGCCCCAGGACCACGCCTGCTGGAAGCCGAGGACGCTCAGGCCCATGCCGATGGCCATCAGCGCGGCTCCCGGCACGTCGAGGGTGCCCGGTCGCCTCCGGTCCGCGATGTGGGCCCACGCGGTCAGGGCCAGCGCCACGACGGCCACGGGGACATTGACCCAGAACACCGCACGCCAGGTCCAGCCCGCCGTCAGCCAGCCGCCCAACAGCGGGCCGATGGCGGTCAACGCGCCGGACAGCCCGAAGAACAGCGCCAGGGCACGGCCGCGCCGCTCGGGTGGGAACACCGCCACCACCACGGCCAGTGCCGCCGGGAACAGCAGCGCCGCCCCGAGCCCCTGAACGGCCCGGAACCCGATCAGCCAGGCCTGCGCCCCGTCGCCCTTGGGCACGCAGCCGCACAGCACCGACGAGATGACGAACACCATCGTGCCGATCACGACCAGCCTGCGCGGACCGTACAGGTCCGCCAGACGCCCGCCGAGGGCGAAGAACGCGGCGAGGGCGAGCAGATAGGCGTTCACGACCCACTGCATGCCGGAGGCCGACAGGCCCAGTTCGCGGACGATGTCGGGGGCGGCGATGGAGACGATCGTCTGGTCGATGAACGTCATCGCGACGGCGAACATCATCGCCGCCAGCGCCACGGTCTGCCGTGGTGCCGAACCGGATACGGACGTGGCCTCGCCACGTCCTGAAGACGTGCCAGTCACCCGTCCAGTCTGCGTCGGACCGGCCGTCGCCGCATCAGCAGCGGCCGGAGGCCGCCGTGGGGGGTTCCGGCCCGCTGGGGGAGTCCCCCGGGGGCCCGCCGTCTTGGGCAGGGACGGTCCGACCATCGCGAGACCCACAGGCAACCGCAGCCATGACTGATCCACCGTCAATTATTCGGGTCGGCAGAGCCGTTGGGCCCGGGGCGTTGTCCGGTGGGATCAACCGGCGCCGTGCACCGCGCCGTCGAGCAGCGGACCGAGTTCCCGCGCCACCGTCGTCAGCGGCCGTACGTCGCGCTCGGCCCGCGCCATCAGGATCGCCCCCTCCAGTGCGCTGATCATGAGGGTGGCGAGCGCGCCGGCCCGCTCGTCGGGCACTCCCATGTCCACCAGGGCCACGGTCACCGGCCCGGTCCAGGTGGCGAACGCAGCGGCCGCCGCCTCCCGCGTGGAGTCGATGGACTCGGCGCAGTCCACCGTGGCCGCCGCGACGGGACAGCCGCCCGCGAACCCGACGGCCTCGTACTCGTCGGTCCACTGGCGCACCATCAGCGCGAACAGCCCGCCGGGTGTCGGCTCGTCCAGCGCGGCGAGGAACCGGGCGACGCGATCGCTCGCGTACCGGCCCGCCCATCCCAGGGCCTCGTTGACCAACTGTTCCTTGCCGCCCGGGAAGTAGTGCTGGAGCGAGCCGCGAGGCGCGCCGGCGTGCGCGGCGACCTCACGCATCCCCGTGGCCGCGACCCCGTCACGCCGGATCAGCTGCGCTGCGCTGAACACCATCCGCTCCCGCGGTCCCCGTTCGGACACCGCCATCCCGACCTCCCGGAGTCTCGTCACCTTCCCGCGCCATCCTATGACCGCTGTCATAGAGGCGACTACTATGACCGCTGTCATAGTGGGCGACGACGGCTCGACCTCCGCGCGAGCCGGAAACGGCGGTGCATCGTGTACGTGGGTTTCATCGGCCTGGGAGTCATGGGCCGCCCCATGGCGCTCAACCTCGCCCGCTCCGGGACACCGCTCCTCGTGTGGAACCGCACGCCCGAGCGCTGCGAACCCCTGCGCGCCGCCGGCGCCGAGGTCGCCGCCGGTGCGGCCGAGGTGTTCGAGCGGGCCGGCGTCGTGTTCCTGATGCTGGCCGACGAACCCGCCATCGACGCGGTCCTCGCACGTGGCACACCCGCATTCGCGCCCAGGGTCTCCGGACGCACCGTCGTCCACATGGGCACCACCTCGCCGGAGTACTCGGGCGCGCTGCGGGACGATCTCCTGGCCGCGGGGGCGAGTTATGTCGAGGCGCCCGTCTCCGGCTCCCGGGTCCCGGCGGAGCAGGGGCGGTTGGTGGCGCTGCTGGCGGGCGACGACGACGCCGTGGCGAGGGTGCGTCCGCTGCTCGCCCCCCTCTGCCGTGAGGCCTTCGACTGCGGTGCCGTACCGGGTGCCCTGCTGATGAAGCTGTCGGTGAACCTGTTCCTGATCGCGCAGGTGACCGGGCTGACCGAAGCGTTCCATTTCGCCGACCGGCACGGACTCGACCGGCGGCTGTTCGTCGACGTCCTGGACGCGGGACCGATGGCCAGCGCCGTGTCCCGGATGAAGGCGCCGAAGCTGCTGGCGCGGGACTTCTCCGTGCAGGCCGGCGCCGCGGACGTACTGAAGAACAACCGTCTGATCGCCGAGGCCGCCCGCAAGAACGGACTGGCCTCACCCCTCCTCGACATCTGCCACACCCTCTTCGACGAGACCGTCGCCCAGGGGCACGGCGACGAGGACATGGTGGCGGTCTTGCACGCGATCGAGGCACGCGGCGACGGGACGGTCCCGGCAGGCGGGGACGGGCAGGGGCCGGACGCATGAGCCGAGGGCCGGAACTCGCTCAGGAGGAGGCGCGTTCCTGGAGCAGAACACGTTCGGCCGGGTTGGTGGTCAGGTCCAGGGCGAGCCGGTCCGCGGCACGGGCCTCCTCGGGCCGGTCCAGCGCGCGCAGCAGGTCGGCCCGGGTCGCGTGGAACAGGTAGTAGCCGTCGAGGTCCGCGGCCAGGCTGTTCACCGCGGCCAGGGCGGCCGGCGGGCCCTGGGTGTACCTCAGCGCGATGGCCCGGTGCAGGCGGGTGACCGGTGACGGGGCGAGGTGCAGCAGCATGTCGTACAGCAGCACGATCTGCTCCCAGTCGGTGTCCGCCCAGCGCGCCGCCTCCGCGTGGACGGCCACGATGGCGGCCTGGAGCTGGTACGGCCCTGGGCGCTGCCGCCGGATGGCGCGGGTCAGCAGGGCCGCTGCTGCCGCGATCGTCTCGTGGTCCCACAGGGAGCGGTCCTGGTCCGCCAGCCGCACCAGGGTGCCCTCCGGGGTGAAGCGGGCGGCCGTACGGGCGCGGTGCAGCCGGATCAGCGCCAGCAGCCCCGCCACCTCCGGCTCGGTCGGCATCAGCCGGTCCAGCAGGGCCGCCAGCCACTCGGCGTCGTCGGCCAGGTCGTGCGACTGCGCCTGTCCGGCGGTGGACAGGTAGCCCTCGTTGAACAGCAGGTAGATCACCGCGAGCACCTGGGAGAGGCGACTGCCGAGCTCCTCGTCGTCGGGCACCCGGTACGGGATCCCCGCCTTGGTGATCTTCTGCTTGGCCCGCGTGATGCGCTGCGCCACGGTGGACTCCCGCACCAGGAACGCACGGGCGATCTGTGCCGTGGTCAGCCCGCACACCACCCGCAGGGTGAGGGCGATCTGCGCCTCCCGCGTCAGCGCCGGGTGGCAGCAGGTGAAGATCAGCCGCAGCCGCCCGTCCGGCTCCGGCCCGTCGCCGTCGTCCGGCGGCCACCGCAATCGGGCGAGCTTGCGCCGGTAGTTCTCCTGGCGGCGCAGCAGATCGAGCCCGCGCCGCCGGGCCACGGTGAACAGCCACGCGTCCGGCCGCTCCGGGATGCCGTCCTGCGGCCAGGTCCTGAGCGCCACCAGCACGGCGTCCTGCACCAGATCCTCGGCGGTGGCGAAGTCGCCGGTCACCTGGATCAGCGCACCGGCCAGCCGGCCCGCGTGCTCCCGGACCACGTGGGCCAGCCGGTCGTGCGACTCGGCCGCTTCGTACGGCGACGAGTTCACCGGGCGCTCACTTCATCGGGCCGGTCTCCACCGGTCGGATCTCGACCACCGGGCAGCCGGGCCAGGTGCGGACCATGCGCAGGGCCTCGTCGAGGTCGGCCACCTCGATCTCGGAGTAGCCGCTGACGACCTCCTTGCCCTCGACGAACGGCCCGTCGACCACGACCGGCTCGCCGCCCTCCAGCCGTACGGTCGTCGCCGTCTCCGGGTCCCGCAGCTTCTGCCCGCCGGTGATCTTGTCGGCGTGAGCGGCCATCCACTCGTTGACCCGCTCGAACGCCCGGGCCCGCTCGGCCGGGCCCATCGCCCGCAGTTCCTGGGCGAACTCCTCGGTCTCGACGAAGAGCAGTACGTACTTCATCCCTGGCCTCCCTGTCCCATCATGGCGGCCATCCGCCGCTCCGCCTCCTCGGAGGACACGTCCTCCACATGGGTGGCCACGGTCCACCAGTGCCCGTACGGGTCCACGATCGTTCCGTCCCGGTCCCCGTAGAACTGGTCCTGCGGCGCCCGCGCGAGCGTCGCCCCCAGCTCCACGGCCCGGCCGACCACCGCGTCCACATTCTCGACGTAGACGAACAGGAACGTGGGGCTGCCCGGCAGCCCGCTCGCGGGCGGAGCCTCGGTCCCCAGCATCGGCGACGGGTCCTCGACGATGACGACGGAGTCCCCGATCTCGATCTCGGCGTGCGCGACGGTCCCGCCGGGCCCGGGGAACCGCAGCCGTTCGGTGGCCCCGAACACCTCGCGGTAGAACTCGAGCGCCTTCGCGGCGCCTTGGACGACCAGGCACGGGGTGACCCGGCGGTAGGTGTCGGGAACCGGCTTCGGTGCGGGTGTCGACGACATGTTCTCGCCTCCTTCGTGTTGTTGCTGAGCAGGGCGGGACTGCCCTGCTACTGAGAAGACGATCGGCGGCCCCGCGGATACGACAGCCGCACCGACGACTTTCCCCGGCGCGTCCGTCCGACGCGGCCCCCATGATCGGAGCCTGTCAACGGTGTCGGTGCCGGCCGTTAAGCTCCCGCCCATGAGTGAGGCAGACAGAGGCCCTGGCAGACGAGTCGTCGACGGACGCTTCGAGTTGGAAGCGCGTCTCGGCGGCGGGGGAATGGGCACGGTCTGGCGGGCCAGGGACCTGGTGCTGCACAGGCTGGTGGCGGTCAAGGAGGTCCGCCCGCCCGACCGGGACCTCGCCGAGTACGACCCCGAGGGCGCGCGGATGCTGCGCGAGCGGGTGCTGCGCGAGGCCAGGGCACTGGCCCGGATCGACCATCCGAACGTCGTCACGATCCACCACATAGTCGACGGCGGCGACGGCACATACCCCTGGCTCGTCATGGAGCTGGTCAGCGGTGGTTCACTGGCCGACCTGCTGGACCGGGGGCCGATGCCGCCCGCCGAGGCCGCGCGGATCGGCAGGGGAGTGCTGGCCGCGCTGACCGCCGCGCACGAGGCCGGCATCCAGCATCGGGACGTCAAACCCGCCAACGTGCTGCTGCGACCCGACGGCCGCCCCGTCCTCACCGACTTCGGCATCGCGGCGATCCGCGAGACGTCCAGCCTGACCGCCACCGGCTCCATCATCGGTACCGCCGACTTCATGGCCCCGGAACGGATCTCGGGGCACGAGGGCGGCGCCGCCTCCGACCTGTGGTCGCTGGCGATGATGATGTACACGGCGGTGGAGGGCCACCACCCGCTCCGCCGGGGCAGCACCCTGGCCACCCTGGCCGCGGTCCTCAGCGACGACGTGCCGCCGCCCGTACGAGCCGGTGCGCTGGGCGACGTCCTGATGCGCGTGCTCGTGCGGGACCCCGCGGCCCGGCCGTCCGCCGCCGAACTGGACCGCCTGCTGGGCGAGATCGAGTCAGGGGCGCCCCGCCGGGACGCGGTGCGGGACGAGCCCACCTCGTACTCACTGAACCCGCCGCCCGCCTCACCCTGGACCCCGGGCACCTCCGCCCCGCCGACCACACCGGTCCCCTTCGGTGCCACGCCCTCGCCGGCCGCGCCCACCGGCTTCGGGCCGCCGCTCCACCCCGGGCCCGCGTTCCCGCCACCCCAGCCGGTCACCACGCCCGTGCGGTCGGACCGTCGACGCACGCCCGGACGGGCGGTATTGCTGAGCGTCTCCGGGACCTCCCTCATCGGCGCCGTGGTCCTGGTGTCGTGGCTGCTGCCCCTGGGAAGCGGCGCGGACGACTCGGACGCGCGAAACCCGTCCAGTACCGCCTCGGACCGGGAGCCGACCGAGTCCTCGACCACCGCTGCTCCCGCCGCCGAGCGGTCGGGGGACGCGCAGAGCGCCGACCTGCTCACCCCGGACGGTATCCGCACCGCCATCAAGGCCCTGGAGAAGGAGACCGGCCGGGACAGGTTCGGCGACTTCACCGTCTACGAGGACTTCGTGTCGGCCCAGGTGATGGTCGACGGCAGCGACACCAAGTACGACTCCTACACCTACCGCCCGGGACGAGGAGTGGAGCAGGGCATCATCAAGAGCTCCCTCGCCGGCGGTGAACAGCCCGTCAGCCTCGACGGGTTCAACTGGGACGCGGTGCCCGCGCTGCTCGCCGAGGCGGACAAGAAGCTCAACGTCGACGACCCGGACACCCGTTACGTCATGGTGAGGCAACCCAACGACATCTTCGACACCCCGGCCGGTCTCGCCGTCTACCTGACCGACGACTACGGCCAGGCCGGCTACCTGGAGGCCGACACCCGGGGCAAGGTCACCGACGTGTCACCGGCGGAGGACTGACCTTTGGCCGGTCTTCGCCTTGTGCCGGTCTCCTCCCACCCCCTTACAGGTGGAATTTAGGTTAGGCTAACCTATGTCGCGTGCAGGCAGGCGAAGAAACCTCCGCGGCGAGATCCCGCGGTCATGAACTGACGGCCACGGATGTCACCGTGGCCTACGAGGGCGTCGACGTCGTACACGGCGCGTCGGTGACCCTGCGGCCGGGGCAAGTGACCGTGCTGGTGGGTCCGAACGGCAGCGGGAAGTCGACGTTGCTGCGCACCATCGCGCGGTTGCAGCGGCCCAGGACCGCCACGCTCGTCATCGACGACACCGACGGACTGGCGCTGACGCCTCGTGAGTTCTCACGCAGGGTCGCCCTGTTGACCCAGGGCCGCCCCACCCCCGGCGGCCTGACCGTACGGGACGTCGTCGAGTTCGGCCGCTATCCGTACCGGGGCCGCTGGGGCAGGGCCGACCCGGACGGCCCGGCCGCGGTCGAACGCGCGCTCGCCATGACCGGCGTCGCCGAACTCGCCGGGCGCGGCGCGGAACACCTCTCCGGCGGACAGCTCCAGCGGGTATGGCTCGCCGGCTGCCTCGCCCAGGAGACCGGCGTACTGCTCCTCGACGAGCCGACGACCTACCTCGACCTGCGCTACCAGATCGAACTCCTCGACCTCGTCCGCGACCTGGCCGACGACCACGGGATCGCCGTCGGCGCCGTCCTGCACGACCTGGACCAGGCCGCGGCCCTCGCCGACCGGATCGTGCTGCTCCACGACGGGCGGATCGCCGCGGAAGGACTCCCCGAGGACGTACTGACGGCCGAGCGGCTGACCGGCGTCTACGGCATCCGCATCGAAGTCGGCACCGACCCCCTGACCGGACGGCTGCGCACCCGTGCGATCGGCCGGCACCACACCCGAACCGAAAGGCTCAGCACACCCTCATGAGACGCCTGATCACGACCGCGGCGGCCGCCACCGCCGCGGCGCTCGCCCTGACCGCCTGCGGCACCACCGAGCCCGCCGCCGACAGCGCCGACGCGAAGAAGACCGGCGAGGGCATCACCCTCACCGACGCCTCCGGCACCGAGGTCGAACTCGACGGGCCCGCCAAGAAGGTCGTCGGAACCGAGTGGCACGAGGTCGAGCTCCTGATATCGCTCGGCGTCGACCCGGTCGGCGTCGCCGACGTCAAGGGCTACAAGACCTGGGACAGCGCGGTCCCGCTCAAGAACGAGCCCAAGGACATCGGCACCCGCGGCGAGCCCAGCATGGACACCATCGCCGCCCTGAAGCCTGACCTCATCGTCGCCAGCACCGACCTGGCGCCGGCCGCCGTGAAGCAACTGCGCAAGGTCGCGCCCGTCGTGGAGGTACGGTCCGCCAGCGCCGCCGACCCGATCGGGCAGATGACCAAGAACCTCGACCTGCTCGCCGAGGCCACCGGCACCACCGAGCGGGCCGAGGAACTCAAGGACGCCTTCGACGCGAAGGTCACCGAGGGCAAGAAGGCCCTCGCCGACGCCGGGCTCGCGGGCGCCCCGGTCGCCTTCGCCGACGGCTACGACATCTCCAACCAGATCTCCATCCGGCCGTACACCAGCGGCTCCCTGATCGGCGCCGTCAACGAGGAACTCGGCCTGAAGAACGCCTGGACCCTCAAGGGCGACAAGGACTACGGGCTCGGCACCACCGACGTCGAGGGCCTCACCGAGCTGGGCGACGACGTGCGGTTCGCCTACATCGGCAACGACGGGGACAAGGGCAGCACCCCGTTCACCGACGCCCTCGCCAAGGACAAGGTGTGGACCTCCCTGCCGTTCGTGAAGAAGGGCAACGTCCACCGACTCCCCGACGGCATCTGGATGTTCGGCGGCCAGGGGTCGATGGGGGCGTACATCGACGCCCTCGTCCAGGAGCTGACGAAGTAACACCATGGCCGTCACCGCAACACCTCCCGCCACCCGGCCGCAGTCCGCCACGTCCCGGACCGGCGCGGTCGCGGTGACGGCCGCTCTCGTCCTGCTGGTCGCCGCCCTCGCGGTCGTCGACATCACGCAGGGCACGGCCGCCGTCGGCGCCGGTGAGGTCCTCAAGGCGCTCACCGGCCGGGCCGACCCGGCCGACGCCTCCGTCGTCATCGCCTCCCGGCTGCCACGCATGACCGCCGGGCTGCTCGTCGGAGCGGTGCTCGGCATGGCCGGCGCCGCCCTCCAGACGGTCAGCCGCAACGTGCTCGCCTCGCCCGACACCCTCGCCGTGAACGCGGGTTCCTATCTGGCGCTCGGCCTCGTCGCCGTCACCGGGGTGTCGCTGCCGCTGGTCGCCTCCTCCGGCGTCGCCTTCGTCGGGGGCCTCGCGGCGGCCGCCGTCGTGCTCGGCCTGTCCGGGCTCGGCGCGGGCACCGTCCGCCTCGTGCTCGCCGGCAGCGCCCTCGCTCTCGGCCTGACCGCCGTGACCGAGGGGCTGCTCCTGCTCTTCCCGCAGGAGACACAGGGCCTGTACCGGTGGAACCAGGGCAGCATCGGCCAGAACGGCTTCGACGGCATCGTCCAGATCGCACCGCTCGGCGTCGTCGGCCTCGCAGGGCTGCTGCTGGTCGCACGCCGGGTCGATGCCCTGGCCCTCGGGGACGACGCCGCCCGCGGGATCGGCGTCCCCGTGCGCGCCACCCGGGTCACGGCGGTCGTCCTCGCGGTGCTGCTCTCCGCGGCGGCCGTCACGCTGGCCGGCCCGATCGGCTTCGTCGGTCTGTGCGCCCCCGCCCTGGTCCGTGCCCTCGCCCGCAGGTTCCACCGCTTCGCGCGCACCCGAGCGGGCCTGCCGATCACCGCCCTGACCGGTGCGGCACTGGTGCTCGGCTCGGACGTGCTGCTGCGGGCCCTCGTGCCCACGGACCTGGCGGTCGCCGTTCCGACGGGCGTCGTCACCAGCCTCGTCGGTGCCGTGTTCCTCGTCGTGATGGCCACCCGGCTGAAGGACACGGCCGCTGCCGCCGCGCCCGACCGGTTGCGCATCAGAAGCCGGACCGTGTTCCTCACGACCACCGCCGTCCTGGCCGCCGCGGTCGTCGGTGTGACGATCGCCGCCGTGCTGCTCGGCGACAGCAAACTGCTGCTGGGCGACGTCGTGAACTGGGCGCAGGGCAGGGCGGGCCGTACCGTCTCCTTCGTCCTCGACACCCGGGTGCCCCGGGTCCTCGCCGCGCTCCTCGCGGGTGCCGCGCTCGCCCTCGCCGGCACCCTCGTCCAAGCCGTGACCCGCAATCCGCTCGCGGAGCCCGGCGTCCTGGGCGTCTCCGGCGGGGCCGCGCTCGGCGCGGTGCTCCTCGTGACGACCGTGCCGTCCGCCGGATCCTGGGGCGTCGCGGGAGCGGCCTTCGCGGGCGCCGCCGTGAGCTCCGTGGTCGTCTTCGGACTCGCCGCGCGAGGCGGATTCCAGCAGAACCGGCTCGTCCTCGTCGGCATCGGCGTGGCCACCGGCACCACGGCGCTGGTCAGCCTGCTGATCGTCCTGACCGACCCGTTCAACGCGGCCAAGGCCCTCACCTGGCTGTCCGGCTCCACCTACGGCCGGTCCCTGTCCGACGTCGCGCCGCTGTCCGTCGTCCTCGCCGTGGGCCTGGCGGTCGCGGTCCTACGACGTGTCGAACTCGACCTCGTGTCCCTCGACGAGGACACCCCGAGACTGCTCGGGCTGAGCCTGGCATCCGGACGCCTCGGCTTCCTGCTGCTCAGCGTCCTGCTCAGCGCCACCGCCGTCGCCGCCGCGGGCACCATCGGTTTCGTGGGCCTCGTCGCCCCGCATGCGGCGCGGGCACTCGTGGGCCGACAGCACGTCCGGGTGGTCACGGTGGCCGTGCTGCTCGGCGCCGTACTCGTCTGCACCGCCGACCTGTTGGGCCGCACCGTGATCGCACCCGCCCAACTCGGCGCCGGCCTGATGACCGCGGTGATCGGCACGCCGTACTTCCTCCATCTGCTCGTGCGCAGCCGACGGTAGGGGCGCCGTGCCGGGCAGGTCGGTCGGAGTCAGGCGGCGGTGGCCGGCAGCACGTGGTCACCCACCTTGTCCGTGCTCAGACACAGCGAGCAGACCACCGCGTCATGGGTGGCGCAGGCGGTGAGGTCCGGGCGCTCGTAGGGCTGCCGGCAGACGTGACAGTCGAGGGTCAGCGCACTCGGGTTGCCGTCGGCGTCCAGGTAGGGCTCGGCGATTCCGTCGTCGGCGCGGCGCAGGTAGTACTTGCCCTTGGTGACGACGGCCGTCAGCGGGGTGAGGACGAAGGCGATCAGGGCCGCGGCGACGGGGGAGTACGGCTGGAGGGTGTCGCCGAGGGCATGGAAGTACATCGCGATGGACAGCCCGGACGCGGCGACGAACGCCACCACGCCGACCGGGTTGACGGCGTGGAGCATGCCGCGCCGGAACTCGGGCCGCAGCGGGGACAGTTTCAGCACGTACTTGTTGACGCCGATGTCGGTCGCCACGGTGACGACCCAGGCGATGGCGCAGTTCGAGTAGAAGCCGAGGATGCTGTTGAGGAAGCTGAACATGTCGGCTTCCATCAGGATCAGCGCGAAGGCCAGGTTGACCAGGACGAAGATCATGCGCCCCGGGTAGCGCCCCGTCACCCGGGTGAAGGAGTTCGTCCACGCCAGCGAGCCGGAGTACGCGTTCGTCACATTGATCTTGATCTGGCTGATGACCACCAGGGCCACGGCCAGCGGGACGACCAACCAGGACGGCATCATCGCGTCGAACGCGCTGCGGAACTGCTGGATCGGCTCCGGCGCGGCCGCCGGGCCCACCTCGGCCAGGATGTACACGGCGAGGAAGACACCGATGGCCTGCTTCAGCGCCCCGAGCACCACCCAGCCGGGCCCGGCCATCAGCACGGCGGTCCACCAACCGCGCTTGTTCTCCTCGGTCTTGGGCGGCATGAACCGCAGATAGTCGATCTGCTCGCCGATCTGCGCGATGAGGGACAGACACACACCGGCGCCCAACAGCACCGACGCGGTGTTCACGCCGCCCTCCCCGTCGGTACCGGCGTACCCGAGGAAGCGGTCGACGGTGCCCGGGTCGGTGGCGACCAGGTAGACCAGCGGGCCGACCATCAGCAGCAGCCAGACCGGCGTGGTCCACACCTGGAGTTTGCTGAGCGCCTTCATGCCGTAGATCACCAGCGGGATGACCATCAGCGTGGAGACCAGATAGCCCAGCCACAGCGGGAGCCCGAGGCCGAGCTTGAGGCCCTGGGCCATGATCGAGCCTTCGAGGGCGAAGAAGATGAAGGTGAAGCTGGCGAAGATGACGCTGGTGAGGACCGAGCCGTAGTAGCCGAAGCCGGAGCCGCGGGTGATCAGGTCGAGGTCGATGTTGTAGCGGGCGCCGTAGTACGCCAGCGGAAGCCCGGTGACGAAGATGACGACCGCGGCGACGGCGATCGCGATCAGCGCGTTGCCGGTGCCGTGGGCCAGGCCGATGCCCGCGCCGATGGAGAAGTCGGCCATGTAGGCGATGCCGCCGAGGGCCGTGGTGGCCACGACCATGGGGCTCCAGCGGCGGTAACTGCGGGGCGCGAAACGGAGGGTGTAGTCCTCCAGCGTCTCCTTGACCGCCTGGTCGGCGGGTGTCTGCGTCGTGCTCGCGTCCGTCGCGCCGGACGTCGTCAGCCGTGACTCGGTGGTACTCATGCCACGCCTCCCGGTGGGGCTGGGTGCGGGTGCTGCGGTGAAGTGGGCCGATCCCACAGCCGGTCACGCTAGAAAGCTGGTGTTACCACCGGGTTTGCTTTGTCGTGAACACAATGTTTCCGGGGCGGGCCCGGATCACCGCCGACGCGTCTCGACGGCCGTGATCCGGCATCCCGGCCCGGTCGGCGGCACTTGGGGCCCGGCCGGTCCCGCAGGCCGGCTCCACGCCCGGCACGACCCGACGTCACTCGCCCAGCACGCCCGCCCGAGCCGACGTATCGACGCGCAGTGAGAAGACGTCAGGTCGTGCGTAGTGGCCGACGGGGTCGAAATCGAAGCGGGCGCGGGTGAGTTCGTCGAGGTCGAGGTCCGCCGTCAGGATTCCTTCGCCGTCACGCAAGGGGCCGGCGAGGACCTCGCCGAGCGGGGAGACGATCAGCGAGCCGCCGCCGATCAGGACCGTGTCCGGCTCGTCGCCCTGGACGGGGTGGAGGTCGGCGGGCAGGCCGTCGCGGCGCAGGTACTGACAGGCGCTCAGGACGAAGCAGCGTCCCTCCAGCGCGATGTGCCGCATGGTGGCCTGCCAGGCGTCACGGTCGTCCACGGTCGGCGCGCACCACAGATCGACTCCCTTGGCGTACATGGCCGTACGGAACAACGGCATGTAGTTCTCCCAGCAGATGGCCGAGCCCAGGCGGGCCGCGCCCGTGTCGATCACCGGGAGCGTGGAACCGTCGCCCTGACCCCACAAGTACCGTTCGGCGGCGGTCGGCATGAGCTTGCGGTGCAGGCCCAGATAGCCGTCCGGGCCGAAGAACAGCGCGACGCAGTACAGACTGCCGCCGCGCCGCTCTACCGCCCCGACGACGGCATGACACCCCAACTCCCTGCTGAGGGCGGCCAGGGCGTCCACCTCCGGGCCGGGGACCGCGATGGCGGCGGCGTGATACCGGCGGAACAGTTCCCGCCCGGCGGGGGTGCGGCTCCCGACCGTGATGCCGAAGTCCAGCCCCTTGGGATAGCCCCCTACGAACGCCTCCGGCAGCACGACGACCTGCGCGCCTCGCTCCCGCACCGCCTCCCTGATGAGCTCCTCCGCGCGACGCAGCGCGGCCGGAGTGTCGAACAGCGGGGCGGCCGCCTGGACGACGGCGGCGGTCAGGGTGCGGCTGGACGAGGAGGTCGCCGCGGTGTCACGACTCGACGGGGTCATGGCACCGACCCTAGGCACTGCGGCCTCCGCGCGCTCAGAGACCGGCGAGCAGGGCCTCCAGCGGTTCAGGGACACGGTCGGGTTCGAGGGCCTCGACGAGGACACGGCCGTAATGGATCTTGCGGCCGCTCTTCGTGCCGAAGAAGCGCCGCAGCTGCTGTTGCGAGGTGCGCCCCTGCTGCGCGGGCTGGCACAGGAAGGTCTGCAAGGGCCGCAGGTCGCCCTCCTCCCGCACCAGTTCCTCGACCCGGGCCGGGCCCAGCGCGCGGATCAGCTCGTCCTCCAGGTCGGCCGCGCAGACGAAGAACTCCTCGCGCGCCACGCCCGCCCGCTCCCAGCCACGGGCGTAGTAGCGCCGCTCGCCCTCGTCGCACAGCCCCGTGAGCCGCAGTCCCAGGCCGGGTGGTCCGAGGAGGCGGGCGAAACGGCCGGCGCTCATCGCGCCGCCCATCGCCAGTACACAGACCCCCTCGGCTTCGAGATCCCGGCCGCGACGTTCGGCCAGCGCGTTGACCGCCGCCACGTCGCTGGGGCCTTCGAGCAGCACGACCGCCCGCACCGGCAACCGCGCGGCCAGCTCTCGCGCCGACTCGTCGGGGCCCCCGGTCGCCCATCCGGTGACCGCGTCCCGAAACGCCCCCATGTCAGCCATGGGAAGAGTCTCCGCCGCCACGCCGCAAACGCGCCAGGCAATTTGTGCGGCGCCTCCCGTTCCCGGCCCGCGGGGCCGCCGCTGCGCCCCGCGTCGTCACAGGACCGCGACCGGGTTGACCGGCGAGCCCGTGCCCGCGGGCACGTTCAGCGGTGCCACGACGAGCAGGAACTCGTAGCGACCCTCCGCCGCGCACACCGAGGACAGCGGCTCCAGGTCGAGGTTGTCCAGCAGCGGTACCCCCATGGCGGTCAGGGCGAGGGCGTGTACGGGGGAGTGCACACCGTCGACCGGGGAGGGCCGCACGTCGCTGTCGCCGTCGCCGCCGAGCAGCGCGATGCCCCGCTCGGCCAGCAGGGGCACGGCGTCCACGTGGAAGCCGGCACTGGCGTGGTCCGGGTTCCAGGGGCCGGCTTCCGCTCGGCGCCGGAAGTGGCCTGACCGGAGCAGGACCGCGTCCCCCTCGCCGAAGGTCACGCCGAGTGCCTGCTCGGCGGCGAGCACGTCCTCGGCGTGCACGGCGGTGCCCGGTTCGAGCCAGCGGATGCCCAGAACCGCCGGCAGGTCGATCAGCACGCCTCTGGTGACGAGGGCGCCGAGGGCGGCGACCGCGCCGAAACGGGCGCCGGACGCGTCGACGACCTCGCGGGCCGTACGCCCGTCGTAGAGCTGTCCGCGATAGGCGATGTGGCTGAGCGCGTCCAGGTGGCTGACGCCCTTGCCGTGGTAGTCGGCGGCGATGAAGTCCTTGTGGCAGGACGGCTCCGGCGGCTCCACGTCCCCGAGGTCGGACATGTAGTGCAGGGCGGGCCGGCTGTTGTCGGGGCCGGGCACCGTGTTCCAGGGCAGGGCCATGGGGACGGTGGTGCCGGTGCGGACGAGGGCGGTGGCCCGGCGGACGTGGTCGGGCGTGACCCGGTTCCACGCGCCTCGGTCGGCGGGGGTCCAGCGCCCCCAGGTGCGTACGCGCTCGAACAGGGCGTCGAACTCCTCGCGTGGGACGAGCGGTCCGTTGTCCGCCGGGGGAGGGGGCGGTGGGGAGTCGGGTGAGCTGTCATTCATGTGGTGTCCAGTGCTCCGGAGCTCCAGTGCTCGACTGCTTCAATTCCGGGGCCGACGGCCGCGTCTGCCGCGCGGCTACTTGCCCCAGATCTTCCGGTACGCCACCCGGTATCCCGTGGGATCCCACCTCGTGGCCCCGTCGGTGTTGTCGGCCGTACTGATGTGGACGGGGGACACGTACCCGCTCGCGGGACGGTCGGCGAAGGCACGGTTGAACTCGTCGACGATCTGCCAGCCCTGTAGCGACAGCGGCTCGGGCACGGTCGCCGCCTGGTACTGCCCGCTGTTGATGCGCTGGAAGGCGGACGGATCGCCGTCCCCGGCGCCGATGTTGAAGGGCGGGCCGGACCCGTTCCGGCCGACGGCGCGCAACGCCGGCGCGGCGTCGGCGAAATAGAGGTCGTTGATGGCCACCGAGTAGGTCCAACGGTCCTGGAAGCGGGACAGGAGAGAGGACACCTCGCGTGGGGTACGGCTGCTCGCGTCCGGGATCGGGATGTTCTCGTACGACAGCAGCTTCACCCCTGCGCAGGTGGCGAGTTCCTTCCTGATCAGCTCGGACTTGTTCCGGGCGAACGGGATCGAGGCGTCGGTGAAGATCACGACCCCCGCGTCGCCGTTGGACCGGGCGATCACCCACCGCGCGCTGATCCGGGCCACCTGACGGACGTCGGTCGTGACGTTCGTGAAGAGCGGGGGACGCCTGCTCGGGCCCGGGTCGGCTACCGCGTGCCAGCCGATGAGCGGAATGCCGGCCGCGTCCGCCCGAGTCACCTGCTGCGAGGTCGCGTTGGGGTCGAAGCCGCCGATGACGATGCCCGACGGCCTGAGCGCCACCGCCTCGCTCATCGCCGCCTGGATGCCGGCGGGCGTCCCGCCGCCGTCGATCACCCGGACGTTCCAGCCGATGACCCGCGCGGCGTCCCGCACACCGTCGGCGGCTCCCGCGACCCCCGGGTTGGTCATGGTCTGGGCGACGTAGACGAGGGTCCTGCCGGACACGGCCCGGGGACCGGTGGTCGGCCCGTTCCAGGGGACGTCGGCCCGCTGTGCCCGGTCGACCGCGGTCCGGGCCTCGGCGTGCACCGCGGGACAGCCGTTCGGGCCGGTCGGGGGGTCCTCCTGCCCGCTCTGCGAGCCGCGTTCGCATCCGGCCAGGACGGTCACGGCGGCCAAGAGGGCAGCGGCGGCGCCGGATTTGACCTTGAGGGCGCCGAGTGAGGTCTTGGGGGTGGGGTGCACGGGAGCTCCTCGCGGAGGTGTGTGCGACGGTGCGCGGAGACGCGGGGTGAACGGGCCGGGACGTCGGCGACGTCGGCGGGCACGGGTCACGCGGTGCCGGGCGACGGGTCGCCGTCCTGGGGCGGGCCGGACGGCGGATCCGGCGGCCCGGCGGGTGAGTCGCGGGCCGTCGAGGCGCCCACGCGCAGTCGGCGGCGGGCGGCGTATCCGGCGAGGCCGACGGCGAGCAGCAGGGTGCCTCCGTGGAACAGCGGGACCGTCCAGAAGTCGGCGCCCGCCTGGCCGATGCCGGTGAGCCCGACGGCCAGGACGGCGACGGCCACGAGCGTGCCGAGGGCGTTGGGACGGCCTGGCCTGATCGCGGTGGAGCCCAGCAGGGCGCCGACGAAGGCGGGCAGCAGATAGTCGAGGCCGACACTCGGATTGCCGATCTGCTGCTGCGCCGCGAGCAGCACCGCCGCGAAGCCGACGAGCAGCCCCGACGTGGCGAAGGCGTACACCGTGTACTTACGGATCGGGATGCCGAGCAGATCGGCGGCGCGCGGGTTCGAACCGACGACGTACAGGTAGCGGCCGAGTGGCAGCCGCTCCAGCACCAGCCAGAGGACGACCGTGAGCGCGAGCACGTAGAACGCCGGCACCGGCAGGCCGAGGAACGTGGAGTTGTACAGGTCGGTGAAGGCGGCCGGGAGGCCCTGCGGGCCGGGGACGATCCGGCTGCCGTCGGTGATCCAGCCGGTCGCGGCGTACATCATGCTGCCGGTCCCGAGCGTGGCGATGAACGAGTCGATCCGTCCGAACTCGACGATGACGCCGTTGAGGACGCCGGCGACACCGCCTCCGACGATCACCGTGAGGCAGACCAGCGGCCAGGGCCAGCCTTCGTCGACGATGAGCTGCATCACCAGGACGTGCGCGAGACCGAGTCCGTAACCGATGGACAGGTCGAACGCGCCGGTGACGATGGGCACCATCGCGGCCAGGGCGAGGATCGCGGGGATGGACTGGGTGAACAGGATCGAGTCGAGAGTGTCCCGGGTGGGGAAGGTGCGCGGCAGGGTGAGCGAGAAGACCAGGATCAGCAGGGCGGTCAGGGCCAGGAGGCCGTAGGCGCCGACGAAGTGCCCGGCCTGGCCGCCGCGCAGCCGGGCCGACAGGGGTGTCCCGCCCAGGCGGCCGAACGGGCTGGGCCGACGCGACCGGGGCCCGCGGGAGGGAGTCACCGCTGCGTCGCCGCGTCGGCGGGAGGGACAGCCGAAGCCGCCCGGGTGAGCCCGGCGACGGTGAGGTCCGGGCCATTCAGCTCCGCCGTGACGGATCCGCGGACGAAGACCAGCGCCCGCCTGCACACGCCCGCGACCTCCTCGAAGTCGGTCGAGATGAGCAGGACCGCGAGGCCGGCCGCCAGCGCCTCGTCGAGCAGGCGGTGGATCGCCGCCTTCGCGCCGACGTCCACGCTCGCCGTCGGCTCCTCCAGGACGAGCAGACGCAGGCCCGGACGGAGCCACCGGCCGATCACGACCTTCTGCTGGTTGCCTCCGGACAGGGTCGCGATGGGGACCTCGCTGTCACGGGGACGCACGGAGAACCGGTCGATCAGCGCGGCGGCCTCGTGGCGCTCCTGACGGGGACTCATCCAGCGCAGGGGCGGTGGGCCGGGGTTGGCCAGCAGATTCTCCCGCACCGTCAACTCGGCCAGGCAGCCTTCGAGTTGTCGGTCACCGGGCACGAGGGCGACACCCAGCGCGACCGCGTCGACGACGCCGCGGGGGCGGTACGGCCGGCCGTCGAGCAGGGCCCGTCCGCCGAGGAGCGGCCGGGCGCCCGCGACCGCCCGGCCCAGGTCCGCGTGCCCGGCGCCGGTGAGGCCGACGAGGCCCAGGACTTCACCGGCCCTGAGCTCCAGGCCGACCGCCGCGGTACCGGTGGTGCGTACCCCGTCGAGGGTCAGCACGGCCGAATCGCCGGTGGGTGCCGGGGCGGGGTGGTGGCCGGCGAGGTGCTCGCCGGTGATGTCGTGCACGAGGCGGGCCTGGCTGTGGCCGGCCAGCGGGCCCTGGCTGACGAGGCGGCCGTCGCGCAGCACGGCGAAGGCGTCGGCGACCTCGTAGACCTCGTCCAGCCGGTGGGTGACGTAGAGGATGCCGTGGCCCCGGTCGCGCAGGGTGTGCAGGACGCGGAACAGCCGGGCGCAGTCCGCGGCGGGCAGACGTGCCGTCGGCTCGTCCAGGACGATGAGCCTCGCCCGTGCCGCGAGGGCCCGGGCGATGGCGACCAGCGAACGCTCGGCGGGGGCGAGCAGGGCGATCGGTGCGTCGGGGTCGAGATGCGCGGCGACGGTCTCCAGGGCCTCGGCGCAGCGCTCCCGGGTCCGCCGCCAGGAGATCAGCCCGGTGCGGCGCGGATAGCCGGTGCTCAGGGCGATGTTCTCGGCGACCGTCATCCACTCCACCAGGCCGAGGTCCTGGTGGATGAACGACATGGTGTGTGCGGCCTGGTGGCTTCCGAGTGGCTGCCCGTCCACCGTGATCCGCCCCGCGTCGGCGTGGTGGACACCGGCGAGCACCTTGATGAGCGTGGACTTTCCGGCGCCGTTGGGACCGAGGAGGGCGAGAACGCTGCCCGCGTGGACGTCCAGGTCGACTCCGGCCAGCGCGACGGTCCCACCGAACCGCTTGGCGAGCCCACGGACACGGACCAGAGGTTCCACGGACAACTCCGGTGGTCGGCCTGGCGGGTTCTTTCCCGACTTCCACGAGCGATAGTAGCCGTGCGTATGGCTGTATTTCGGATATTTACATCCCGTGCAGTCCGCATTCGGCCCAGATGATCTTGCCTTGCGGTGTGTAGCGCGTCCCCCAGCTCTGTGAGAGCTGCGCGACGAGGAACAGCCCCCGGCCGCCCTCGTCGGTGGTGGCCGCCCGGCGCAGATGCGGGGCGGTGTCGCTGGCGTCGGAGACCTCGCAGATCAGGGTGCGGTCGTGGAGCAGCCGGACCTGGATGGGCCCGGACCCGTGCCGGATCGCGTTGGTGACCAGTTCGCTGAGCATCAGCTCGGCGGCGAACGCGGCCTCGTCGAGCCCCCAGTCGGCCAGCTGCCGCATCGCCGCGGCGCGGACCTCGCTGACGACGGCCGGGTCGGTGGAGACGTCCCAGCTGGCGATCCGATGGGGTTCCAGCGCGTGGGTGTGGGCGACGAGCAGGGCGATGTCGTCGTACGGCCGGGCGGGCGCGACGGTGTCCAGGATGACCTCGCAGGTCTCCTCGGGGGTGCCTGCCGACCGGGCCAGGGTGCCGCGCAGCTGGTCGAGGACGACGTCGACGTCCCGCTTGCGGTCCTCGATGAGGCCGTCGGTGTACAGAACGAGCCTGCTGTCGGCGGGCACGTCGATCTCGGTGGCCTCGAACGGCAGCCCCCCGAGACCCAGCGGAGGACCGGCGGGCAGGTCGGGGAAGGTCACGGTGCCGTCCGGCTGGGCCAGCGCGGGCGGGGGATGACCGGCGCGGGCCATGGTGCAGCGCTGCGAGGTCGGGTCGTAGACGGCGTACAGACAGGTCGCGCCGATGATGCCGGCGCCGTCGGAGGCGGGGTCCTCCCGGTCCAGGCGGCTCACGAGGTTGTCCAGGTGGGTGAGGACCTCGTCCGGGGGGAAGTCGAGTTCGGCGAAGCTGCGTGCCGCAGTGCGCAGCCGCCCCATGGTGGCGGCCGAGAGCATGCCGTGGCCCACGACATCGCCGACGAAGAGGCCGATACGCGTGCCGGACAGCGGGATGACGTCGTACCAGTCACCGCCGACGTCGGACTCGGCCGGCAGATAGCGATGGGCCACGTCGACGGCGCTGTGCTCGGTCCGCCCGTGCGGCAGCAGGCTGCGCTGGAGGGCCAGGGCCATGGTCCGTTCACGGGTGTAGCGCCGGGCGTTGTCGAGGGAGAGGGCGGCGCGGGCGGCGAGTTCCTGGGCCAGCGAGCGGTCGTCGTCCTCGAACGGGGCGGAACCGTGCGCGCGGTAGAAGCTGACGACGCCGAGGACGACACCGCGGGCGACCAGGGGCACGGCGATGAGGGAGCGCACATGGCGCAGCAGCCGTTCGGAGTGCTCCGGGTCCTGCGCGAGCCACCCCGCGGCGGCCGTCAGGTCCGGCTCCAGCACCGCCGCGCCGGCCGTCAGCGACCGCAGCTGGGGCGAGGTGGAGCCGTAGTCGACCTGCTTGCCCACCGCCTTGAAGGGACAGCCTCCGCGGACGCCGTGGACCACCGCGCGGAGCAGCTCGTCCAGGGGCGCGGCCGGCTCCTCGCCGCGCGCCACGGCCTCCGACAGGTCGATGGTGACGAAGTCGGCCAGTCGCGGAACCGCCGTCTCGGCGAGTTCCTGGGCGGTTCGGCCCACCTCCAGGGTGCTGCCGATCCGCGTGCCCGCGTCGGACAGCAGCTCCAGGCGCCGCCGCGCGGCCAGCGCGTACGTCCCCACCTGCGGTTCCCCCACCAGTACGAGCCCTCTGGCCGACGGCGGGGAAACGTCGTGAACGCCTCTTAGGCCTCTCTCGCCGTCGAGGCCGGCGGCGAGAACGCCGGGACGCCGGCCGGACGGGGCTGCGGCGGCTGAGGCCTCGGACCGTGCGGCCACAGCGGGGGCCGGTCCGGCGGACCGGCCGAGGGGCTCGACGACCTGGTGCGGAATGCCGTCGGCCGCCGCACGGGGCGCGGCCCCGGGGAGCACCACCTCGACGGCGAAGCCCTCCACCCCGGACGCATCGGTCATCGGACGGCTCACCAGCGTGATCGACCGCCCGTCGGGAAGCGGCACGTCGACGGCGGCCCGCTGCGCGCAGGAGAGCAGCTCGGCGGCCTTCTCCACGAGGATCGCCCGGTCCCGGGGGCGCAGCCGGTCGGCGAGTTCGGCGACGTCGAGGCCGTGGTGGAGGCCGTCGGCGGCCTGCGTCCCCGCGTCCAGATACGCCCGCAGCAGAGCGCGCTCCCGCGTGGAGCTCTGCCGCAGCAGGCGCCGCTCTATGGCCTCGGCGGCCTTGCGGATCACGGAGTCCAGCGACGGGTCCTCGGTGCCGCGCGGGTAGCCGAAGCACAGGACGCCCTCGATGCGACCGCTGAGCGGATCGCGTACGGGAAGCGCATGGCAGGCGCTGCCCTGGGAGCGCTCGGCGAAGTGCTCGGCGCCGTAGACGCGGATGAGCCGGCGCTCCGCCAGGGCCAGACCGATCCCGTTGGTGCCCGCGACCCGCTCGGCGAACACGAACCCGGGGACGCTCTGAATCGCCGGGAGGCTCCTGGCCAGCGACGACTTTCCGAAGCGGCGCAGCAGGACGGTTCCGTTCGCATCGGCGAGGGAGATGTTCATCTCGCTGCCTTCGAACCTGGACTGCAACCGGTCGAGCACCGGCACGGCGGCGTGCACGATACGGCCGTCCGGCTCGAAGTCCTCCCGGAACGGCAGCTCGGTCTGGTCGGGCGACAGGCCCAGGGCGCTGGAGCGCTGCCAGGAGTTGAGGATCGACGGCCGGACGCCGTCCGTGACCGGCTCACCCTGGAGAAAACGCTCACGGAAACCAGAGGGTCCCGTGCCACCTGCCGCAGGCCCCGTCAGCATCGGTTCGCCGCCGGACCAGATCACGCCTCGCCTCACTCGCGCCGTCGACCATGCGCTCATCGGAAGAATCTGGCATTGATGAGAATACGGGCATTGAGGGCGCGAGTCACGGTGTGCGGGGTTCCGTGCGCGGGCCCGATGGGCGGGGAGTCGGCAGCGCCGGTGACAACGGCGGAGCGGGGAGTCGGCCGCGCCACAGAGTGTGGCGCTGCGGGGCGGGTCAGCCGGGGCCCTGATCATCCCGGAGTGGCTGCTCGAACCAGACCACCTTGCCCGTGCCCACCCTCGTCGCCCCCCAGCGCAGCGCCAGTTGGTCGACCAGGAACAGCCCCCGGCCCCCCTCGTCGCTCAGCCGGGCGTGGCGCATCCTCGGCACCACCGGGGAGTCGTCGCCGACCTCGCAGCGGAGCACGTCCGACCGCAGCAGCCGTAGCGTGATCGGCCGGGTGGCGAAGCGTACGGCGTTCGCCACCACCTCGCTGACCAGGAGCTCCGTGGACTCCGCGAGGGTGTCGAGCTGCCAGAGCCGCAGTGTTCTGCGGGTCAGCCGACGGGCCTGCCGTGCGGTCTGCGGGCGGGGGGCCAGGTACCAGTACGCGACCGTCTCCGGCTGGATGCCCTCGAACCTGGCGGCGAGCAGCGCGATGTCGTCGTCCCGGTCGCCCGCGCCGACCGTGCCGAGCGCCTCCTCGCACAGCGCCTCCAGCGCCCAGGGCCCGGACGCCGCCACGGCCGCCTCCAGCCGCGCCCGCAGCCGCTCCATGCCGCTCAGCACATCCGCGTCGCGGGACTCGACCAGGCCGTCGGTGTACAGCAGCAGCGCCGCCCCGGCCGGCGCGTGCAGCTCGGTCGACTCGAATCCGCCGGTGCCGACGCCGATCGGCGCTCCGGGCGGGACCCGCAGGATCTCGCCGCGCCCGTCCGGGCGCAGCAGCAGCGGCGGCAGATGGCCGGCGTTGGAGACCAGCAGCCGGTGCAGGACGGGGTCGTACATGGCGTACAGACAGGTCGCGGTGTGTTCGGTGCCGAGGCGCCCGGCCTGTTCGTCGAGGTGGTGCAGGACCTCGTCCGGGGGCAGATCGAGCAGGGCCAGGGTCTGCACGGTGGTGCGCAGCTGCCCCATGATCGCGGCCGAGGTCATGGAGTGGCCCATCACGTCGCCGATGACCAGCGCGACCCGGTTGCCGGGCAGCGGGATCGCGTCGTACCAGTCGCCGCCGACCTGCGCGGTCCGTGAGGACGGCAGATAGCGGCTGGCCAGCCGGATCCCGGGGGGCTCGGGCAGCGAGGGGGGAAGCATCGTGCGCTGGAGCGCGTCGGCGACCGAGGCCTCGCGCGCGAACATGGTCGCCTTGTCGATGCCGAGCGCGGTGTGCGTGGCGAGCTGGGAGGCCACCAGCATGTCGTCGCCGGTGAAGTCGGGCCGGGCCGGGCCGCGCAGGAGGACGACGCTGCCGAGGGCGTGGGTGCGGCCGTGCAGGGGAGCGATGATCAGCCGTCGTCCGGGCGGAGCGGCGGCCGGCGGTGGACCGGCGCCGCCCAGCAACTCGGCCGCCGCGACGGCCATACCCGGGGTGTCCCCGAACTTCGGCCGCCCGCCCTCCAGCAACTTGGCCAGCTCACCGTCCGCGGTCGGGTGTACGACCTCCGCCGCCTGTGCGCGCGGGGCGTCCGGGAGCTGGGAGGAGATGCGGTCCGTGGTGTGCAGCCGCAGCAAGCGGGGCGGGGTGGCCTCGTCGCCGACCGGCAGTGGATCGTACAGATGAACGAACGCCGCGTCGGCGAACGCCGGAACCGCCGCCCGGCACAGCTCGTGCAGCGTCTCGTCCAGATCGATGCCCCGGGCGATCTGCCGGGTCGCCGCGTCGAGGTAGCGGAGCCGGTCGGTCTGTGCTCCGGTGAGACCGGGTCCGATGCTCTCGGGACCCGGCGACCCGCGCGGGAGCGCGTCCGGCGCCGCGGGGTGCTGCCCGTCCGCCGCTTGCCCGTCGGCGCCCTCGCCGGCCCCGAGGCGCTTCGTCATCACCTGTACGTCCTTCCCGCGCTGCGGGCCCCCGCCGTAGCGGGCGGATCACAGGGCGTCAGACCTTCCGCCGGCGGCACCGCAGGAAGATCTGTACCTCGGGCTGGACGTCCGCGCTCGCCGGAGCGTAGGTGTACGAGGACTCGTCGGAGATCTCGAAGCCCGCCCCCTCCACGACCTCGCGCAGTTCGTCCCGCAGATAGCCGGAGACCCGGATCGTCTCGCCGATGAAGGGGATGGCGAAGTCGTCCACATCCGCCTCCACCATCGACAGCGTGCACAGCCCGCCAGGAACCAGCAGGTGGTGGATGGTGCGCAGCGCGAGGGGGATCTCCACGCGCGGGAGCATCAGCAAGGAGAAAAAGGCCGCCACAGCGTCGAAACGGCCGAGGTCCAACGGCCCTTCGGGTCGCAGATCCGCGATGTCCGCCCGATGGAAGCGGCCGTTCGGCACGTTCTTGCGGGCCAGCGCGAGCATCCCGTCCGACAGGTCGACGCCGACCACCTCGAAGCCGGCCTCCGTCAGCTGGAGAGCTGTGGGGACCCCGGTGCCGCACCCCAGGTCCATGACGCGGGACCCCGCAGGCAAGCTGCCGATGAGCCACTCGGCGGACGCGACCTGCCCTTCCTTGTGCGGGAAAGCATCGTCGTAGCGCTCCCCGATGGCGTCGAAGGCCTCGGCCTGACCCGTGCGGTCGGGCTGGACGCTCCCGTGGCCGACTTCGTCGGCGGGGCTGCTCACAGCGACTCTCCTTTGATGCCTATAGGCGATTTTGTCATAGTTATAAGGGTGTAGGTGCGGCCTGAACAGGGTCCAGGACGGCACTCACCGCCGCGAGCGACTTCTCAGGCCACAGACGAAACCGGCTTCCGGCCGGGACCCGCTTCCGACCTGCGTCGCAGCCTCTGTGGCCCCACTCTCCCGTGGTGTCCCGCCGGTTCCTACCCGTTTCGGACGCGTATTCGCGCGCTGGCTGGGAACCAGCAGCGGTGGAAGCAGCACGAGACAAGTCACCGCGGCCGACGGTAGACAGGCCGAAGAAGGTGTGATGGCGACCGAATCGCGTGGGAGCGGCGAAACACCGTCCTCCGAGAAGATCCAGGACTGGGAGGCCAGGTTTGACGGGGGGTTCGGCGATGTGACGAGAGCGCGCCTCAGCGCGGAGGAGTATCTGACCGCGCTCGCGCGGTCCGCACCACCGGCGACTCCCGAGTACCGCGACGACATCCTGCTGGTCGTCAGCGAACTGGCCGCCAACGCCATCCAGTACGCCCCGGGGCCGCTCAGGCTGATGATGCGCAGGACCTTCGACGGCGTGCACGTGACCTTCAGCGACACGAGCACCACCCCGCCCGCGCCGCGCCCCTTCCATCCGGGCACCGGCAGCGGTGGCGGCATCGGCTGGTACCTGATCCATACGCTGTGCGACCAGGTCAGCGTGGTGGTGCGCGAGGACGGCAAGGACGTGCACGCGTTCCTGCCCTGGTGAGTCACCCGGTGCGCATCCGTCCCGCGCACCGGACCAGCCGCTCGCTCTGGCGGCGGCCGCTCACGTCAGCGGTACCAGCACGCTGACGGTCTTGCCGCCCTCGCGGCGGCGTTCGATGTGGATCTCGCGGGACAGCCGGATGATCAGCGGCCATCCGTATCCGTTGCCCTCGTGCGAGTGGGGCAGCGTTCCCGGCCCGTAGGCGGCGGAGGGGACGGTCTCGCTGTAGTCGTGCACGCTCAGCCGCACACCCTCGGGCACGGGGTCCACCTCGAACCCCGCGAGGCCGCGGCCGTGCCGTATGGCGTTGGTGACCAGTTCCGACACGACCAGGAGCAGATCGATCACGGCTCGCTCGGCCGTCGGGCCGGACGAACCGTGGCCGTGGGCCTCCACCACCGACCGCACGTAGCTGCGTGCCGCCGCGGCGCTGGTGATCGGGACCGATCCGGTGTGCGCCGCCCGGCTGTCCCCGGCCGGGCGACGCTCCGCCGGCATCACGGTTGCTCGTTCGCCGCCCGCGCGATGCTCGTCGTTCCCCGAGCATCGCGGGCGTGCGCCAAGAGGTCTGTGGCTTTGGTCACTTCACCATTCCTCGCACGCTGTCGTCTCCGCTCCACGTCGTTCGTCCGCCTTCAAGGCCTCTGCTACCCGCCCGCGTCCGAATCATGGGGCAGGTCCGCGTAGTAGGCCCCAACGGCGGAGAGATACTCCGGGTCGAGGGTCTCGCGGTCGGTCGTGAAACGGGGTGCCGCCTTTGCCGCGGCCCGGGTGCACCCTACGGCGACCGTCCGGGCCTCCATGTCGATTCCGGTGACCGTGCCCGCCGGAATCAGCAGACTTCTGCCGAACACCCAGGCTCCCGTGTCGACGACCAGGTGCCGCAGGGGAGTGTCGTCGGCCTGGCGATCCACATGGCCGATGACACCGTCGGTCGCCTGGACCGTGAACCCGTCGAGCGTCCGCCCCTCCTGGTGACCGCTCCCGGGAGGGTACGACCAGATGCTGTCGCTGCTCACATCTATGCCTCCTTCCTGTCGTTCTTCCTGTCGTTGCCGTTCTTCTTCCCCACGCCGGCCCGGCTCAGCCGACGACGGCCGCCTCCTGCGCCGGCGGCTCGCCGGGCCCCGCGATGCCCACAGATCGCTTCGCGGGTGCGAAGGGTTCGTGCGCGGCGGCGAGCAGCCGGCGGGCCGTCTCCAGGGCTTGGCCGACCTCGCGCGTGCCGGTCGACACGCACAACGTGTACGCGAGGTCCTGGGCGCGCAGGTCACGCCCGCCCCGGCCGGCCTTGCCGTCGCCCTCGTGGGCGATGAGCGTCTCGTACTCCTCGACGAGGCTGCGCAGCATGGCGGGATGGGGCATCAGCATCGGTAATCCGCTCCTGGAGGAAGTGATCGTCGTGCCCGCCGAATCGCTCGGGGAGGCCGCTTGTGCGCGGGGCCGCGGGGCGCGCCGGGGGACCGGCCGCTCCCGTGTCACCCGGACCGGCCGTCGTCGCCCCGGTGCTCCTGCTGTGCGTCGTGGTCGAGGGCCTCGTTGCGCACCCGTGCGCAGCACCGACTGATGAGGCGGGAGACGTGCATCTGGGAGATGCCGAGCTCGTCGGCGATGCGGCTCTGCGTCATGTCCTCGAAGAAGCGCATGTACAGGATGGTGCGTTCGCGCTCGGGAAGGCGGCGCAGTCCCTCCTTCGCCGCCTCGCGGTCGATGACGACGTCGTACGCCTCCTCGCAGCTGCCGAGGGTGTCGGCGAGGCTGTAGCCGTCGTCGCCGGCGGACATCTCCGCGTCCAGGGACAGCGTGCTGAAGCTGTCCAGGGCCTCCAGTCCCGCGTTGACCTCGTCCTCGGTGAGCCCGGTGTGGGCGGCCAGTTCGGCGACCGAAGGGGTGGACCCGCCGGAGGTCTGGGTCAGTTCGCGGCGTGCGATGCGCACCTTGTTGCGCAGATCCTGGACCCGGCGGGGAACCCTGAGGGCCCACATCCGGTCGCGGAAGTGCCGCTTGATCTCACCCGTGATGGTGGGCACGGCGTAGCTCTCGAAGGCCCCTCGTCCGGGCTCGTAGCGGTCGATCGCCTTGACCAGGCCCAGAGCCGCGACCTGACGCAGATCCTCCAGCGACTCACCGCGGTTGCGGAACCGGCCGGCGATGCGGTGGGCCATGGGCAGCCACGACCTGGTCAGTTCGTCGCGTATCGCCTCGCGCTCCGGCCCGTCGGGCAGAGCGGCCAGACGGGCGAAGTCGTTCGCCGTGTCGGGGGCGTCGTCGTGGACGCGTCCTCCGGCCACACGGGGGCGGACAGAGTTGTCGGAACCATGTGCGGACGTTTCAACCAGCATGAGGGAACAACTCCTGAACGTCTTTCTCAGGCAATCTCTGTGGGAAACGGTGCAGGGGGGCTCTGCGGCCCCGGGGCGCTCTCATCCGTCGCACCGGTGCGCCTCTGTTCCGAAGCACGAGATCCCGCATGCCCCGCGGCTCCCGACGCAAACGGCATGGGATGCGACGGGGTTGACAGAGGGCTCCGAGCAGGGGCCGAACTCCGCTGCGCGGGGCCCCGGAACCGGCCCCGACGAGGGGCGACTTCACGCCGGAACCCACCACCCCGGCGAACTTGCTGCACGGCGGGAGGAGTGAATCCCGCGAACTCGGGCACACGGGGGGAGGCAACGGGTTCCGGCAATCGGGGAGGGCGGCATGGCAGCCGTGACGGTGGCGCAGGCAACGGCCACGGCACAGGAGACGGTCACGACGGATGAGGCGGCGCTGCCGCTGATCGAGGATCCGACGAGGGTGAGGCCGCAGGACGCACGCGAGTTGTCGCGGCAGTTCTTCGACCGGCTGGTCGTGCTCGAAGAGGGCACGCATGAACACCAGTACGTGCGCAACACCCTGATCGAGATCAATCTCTCGCTCGTGCGGTACGCGGCGTCGCGCTTCCGCGCACGTGGGGACTCGATGGAGGACATCGTCCAGGTCGGGACCATCGGGCTGATCAAGGCCATCGACCGCTTCGAGGTGTCCCGGGAGGTCGAGTTCACCACGTTCGCCGTCCCGTACATCGTCGGCGAGATCAAGCGCTTCTTCCGCGACACGAGCTGGGCGGTCCACGTACCGCGCCGGTTGCAGGAGGCGCGCGTGGAGCTGGCCAAGGCGACCGAGGAGCTCAGCTCCCGGCTGGGCCGTACGCCGACCACCCGTGAGCTCTCGGAGCTGATGTCGCTGTCGGAGGAAGAGGTGATCGAGGCCCGTAAGGCCTCCAACTGCTACCAGTCCGCCTCCCTCGACGCGGCCGTCAGCGGCGACGCCGAGAACGGCGAGTCCGTCCTGGCCGACCTTCTCGGCGAGGAGGATCCGTCACTGGAACTCGTCGAGGACTTCCACTCGTTGGCGCCCCTGATCGCCGGGCTCGACGAGCGTGAGCGCCGGATCATCCACCTGCGTTTCGTCGAGGAGCTGACCCAGGCGCAGATCGCCGAACGGATCGGCGTCTCCCAGATGCATGTCTCCCGGCTCATCAGTCGCATCATCAAGCAACTGCGCGCCGGACTGCTGGAGCCAGGGGTGGCCTGACCGTCCCGGACGGCAACGACCAGGTGGGCCCGCAGCGGGACGGCTGCGGGCCCATCGCCGTGTCTGGCCAGGGCGGCGACGCGGAAGCCCGGCACGGTTCACGGCCGACGGCCCGCGCCGCGCGGCGTGACGTCGAAGCACCACCGTGAGCCCGAGGCCGCGCTTGCCGACATCGGCAGCGGGCGGGAACGGCCGGCCGGACCGTGTCCGCCGAGGCGCCGGTCCCGGCCGAAGGACCGGCCAGCCGGCCGCTGCCCCCTGCCGGTGTCCGTCGGCCGGTCGAGGGGGTGACCGCGGGGCGCATTCACCGCGGCAGCAGGATTAGGGAAGGGCTCGGCGGGGCGATGGGCCGCCGGCGTCCGGCTTGCGGCCCGGGCTATTGGGCCGCCGCGTCCGGCTTGCGGCTTCCGTGGTCGGTGTTTCGTCGGTGGGTGGCCGGGGTTCCGCTGTGGGAGCAGCGGCAGCGGTGCCGCGCCAGCTGTCGCTAGGCCGGGGGAGACGTTCCCGCCGTCGGCCGAGCGCCGTTCGGGGCCTTTGAGGTGGTGTCGTCCGTGTCGGTCGATACGGGACCGGGCCGGGGCGCCCTGGTCGGCTGCCGACGTGCGGCCTGCCACGTGGCCCCGCCGGAGTCACGTCGTGCGCGTCGGTGGCTGTCGGACCCGCGTCGACGCGCTGTCCCCGAGGTGATCACCGCGATGACGCGCCCGCCCCCGCCGTGCGGCGCCGTAGCGGTTCCCGCTCGCGTCAGACTCGTTCCTCCGCCCGCCGGCACTCCGCCGCGAGGGCGATCACCGCCGTCACCCGTTTGCCGCCGGTCGGCAGGTCGGAGACGTGGACGGCGCGTGACAGCCGGCAGACGATGGGCCAGCCGCGGCCTCCGAGGCGCTGGCGGCCGTGGCGGTCGATCGGGTTCCGGGCGACCGGTCGTCGCCGTTCGCGGTCGCAGACGGACACATGCAGGTCCCCGTCCACGAACCGCACGTCGAAACCCGTGACGCCGCCGCCGTGCAGCATCGCGTTGGTCGTCAGCTCCGATGTCACCAGCAGCGCGTCCGAGAGGGTGTCCGGCGTGCACACGACGCCCCGGACGCGCGACTGTTCGGACACGACGCGGCGCACGGCTCCGCGTGCCTCGGCCGGACTGCGCGGGGCACCGCACAGCCGGTCCGCCGGGCTCGTGGTGGCGCCGGTCCGGTACTCCTGGCTCATCCTTTCGCTCCCTGACGCAGAAGACGTCACACGGGCGAGGAGAGCGAGAACCTGCCGTGTGTCTGTCTCTGGTCTCTCGGAGACATCACGCAGGTCCGAGTTCCCGTTCCTCCTCCACGACGCGTGTGCTTTCTCTCTCATCGCGTGACCAGTCGACCGGCCGCCAAACCGCCGTTCGGGCTCGCACACGCAAAAAGCAGCCAGAAGAGTGACCACATCCCGTTGCCTCGCACCGGCCCTGTGTGCTGCACGGATTCAGGGGTAGGCGGGCGAACGCACCGTCGGGCCCGTCGCGGAATTTTCGTTCCAGGACGCATCGAATCCGCCCGACGGGGCACCCGTCCCGATCGCCAACGCCTGTGGGAGGTACTTGTGTCCGTTGCCCAGAATCCCCTGTCGATCAAGGTGGAAGTGCCCCGTGAGGATGCCGTGCTGCTCACGGTCGAGGGTGACCTGGACATGGATACGGCCACCGAGTTGCAGCACCACCTTGCCAACCAGCTCCACCACGGCCGAAAGCATTTCATTCTCGATATTTCCGGCGTCCCCTTCATGGACTCCTCCGGCATGAACATCGTCCTGCGGGCTTATCAGGAGGTACGGGACATTTCCGGTGGCGTGTACGTCATCTCCCCGACCCCGGCCGTCCGTCGGATCATGGATCTGACCGGCGTCAGCATCACCGTCCCGATCGTGTCCGGCGTCGAGGAGGTGCTCGCCGTGGCGGACGAGGGGCCGGGCATCGAGTCGCCCGCCCGAGCGGAGGAGTGAAGACCGCCTGCCGGAGAGGAAGTTCACAGACCCGGCCCACCCTCGCAGCACAACAGTTGCCGTTTGACAACTATGGCCATCAGGCAACAGAGTGAGCGAGTCAAGCGTGGGGAGGGGTGTGGAACGTGCCGGTCAGCAAGGACTACGACCCGCGTCGCCGAGCGGCGACGCACCCGCGGCCCGGCCCCGGCCCCTCAGACGCGCCGGGGCGAGGCCGGGACTCACGCGCTCCGGACGTCGGAGGCATCGTCACCCTCGTGGATCTCCGCGGAGGCCGCGGCGCAGAACGCCTCCAGGCCCTCCAGCAGCGCGGTCCGTTTCGAGGCGGGCATCTGTTCCAGTACGGACTGAAGAGCGGCCTCGCGGCGAGCCCGCAGCTCCGCCAGGAACGTCCGTCCGCGGCGGCTCAGGTGCAACCGCAGCTCGCGACGGCTGGCGGCGCTGGGCGCCCGCTCGACGAACCCCACCGCCTGGAGGCGGTCGCACAGCCGGCTGGTCGACGGCGGCGTGGAGCCGAGCGCCTCGGCGAGCATGCGCAGATTGATGCCGTCGCTGTGCTCCAGGATGAAGAGCACGCGGATCTGAGAGGCGGACACCGGTGCCGTCGAGGCGCGGCCCCACAGGACCTCCAGCAACTCCGCGGCCTCGGAGGTCACACGCGCCACCTCGTCCGGACGCGGTTGCGAGTAGGAGGAAGTCACGCTCCCACTCTTTCAGGCTTCACGAGCACTGTCAGCTCACCGGTTCCGGCAATACGTACAGAACACTAGATACCGACACGAAGGACCGACGGATGGCGTCCGCGGCAGCGCGGGTCCGACGCCGTCACTGTGACAGAAATGGCGTATCCAACATCGTGAACAGATTCGTGGCAGCCGAGCGGGCGCTTCGCGCCGCGGCCCCGCACCGGCTGGTGGACGCGGTCCGCGAAGTACTGCGCGACGAGTACGGGGCGACGAGCGTGCAGCTCTTCCTGGCCGACTACGGCCTCGCCACGCTCCAGCCCGTCCTCCCGGCGCAGGGCCCGCCCGAGTCCGTGCCGACGCACGTCGGCCCCGCCGGCCGGGCCTTCGGATCGCAGGAGCCGTTCGTCGAGAAGCTGACCGACGGCGAGGTCTGCCTGCACCTGCCGGTGACCGTGCGCGGTGACCGGCTCGGGGTGCTGGCGGTCACGATGCCCTCCGCCGACCGGGCCGAGGAGGGCCTGGAGGAACTGGCCGACGTGGCGCAGGTGCTGGGACACGAGGTGATCGTCGCCGACCGGGACACCGATCTGTATGTCCGGGCGCGCCGCACCGACCGGCTCACGCTGGCGGCCGAGATGCAGTGGCAGCTCCTGCCCGGCCGGTCCTGCACCCGCCCCGAGTACGCGCTGGGCGCCCAACTGGAGCCCGCCTACGCCATCTTCGGCGACAACTTCGACTGGTCCGCGAGCGCCGACGGCCTGATGCTCTACATCACCAACGGCATGGGCGAGGGCATCGAGGCCTCCCTGCTGACCAACCTGGGCATCAACGCGCTGCGCAACGCACGCCGTGCGGGCCTGTCCATCGAGGACCAGGCCGCCCTCGCCGACCAGGCCGTCTTCGCCCAGTACCGCGGCGACGCCTACCTTTCCGTGCTCCTGGTCGATCTCGACCTGCGCAGGGGCCGGCTCCGGATCATCGACGCCGGCTCTCCGCGGATGCTGCGCCTGCGCGGCCGTTCCGCCACCTTCGTGGACCTGGAGGCGCAGCTGCCGCTGGGCATGTTCGAGGAGACCGACTACGTTTCCCACGAGATCGACATCGAGCCCGGCGACCGGCTCGTGTTCGCCAGTGACGGAGTGCACGCGGTCGCCGCGCCCGGCGGGGAGCGCTACGGGGAGCGCTCGCTGGCCCGCGCCATCGTGTCCACCAGCCTGCTGCCGGCGGCCGAGGTCCCCCGGGCCGTCCTGCGGGAACTGGCCGGGCACCGCGGCACGCCCGTGGCCGACGACGACGCGCTCGTGGTGTGTCTCGACTGGTTCGGGCCGCCCCGGGAGCCCTGACCGCAGTGTCCGGCGCCGCCCCGCGGGAACGGGGCGGCGCACAACGTAGGAGGAGGGAAGCAAGTGCCGGAGCAGCCAACGGCAGAGGACCGATTCGGCCCGGCGGAGGTGGTCGGAGACTTCCTGCGGCGGCGCCGGGAGCAGGTCGCCCAGCGCTGGGCCGACGCGGCGGTGTTCCGCACCGTGTTCACCGTCTCCCGGGACGAGGCCGTGGAAGCCGGCCGGGCCGTGGTCGAGGCACTGGCCGCGGTGGCCGCCTCGGGCCGCGTGGAGGACTCGGAGGCCGACGGATTCACCGTCGTACGTGATCAGTTGACCCGTACCGCCCAGTCCCGCGCGCGAGCCGGAGCCACCGTCGGGCAGATCTCGTCCGAGATGGAGGCGCTGCGACCGCCGGTCACCGAGCTCCTGCTCGACGAACTCGCCGACGCGTCCGCCGAGCACCGCCGGGAGTGCGCGACCGCTCTCACCGTGCTGATGGGCACGCTGCGCCTGGTCATGCTGGAGACGACGACCACCGCCGGGCAGGAACTCATCAACCGTCAGCGGCTCGAACTGCTCGAGATCGCCACCCCCGTGATCAATCTGTGGGAAGGCATCGTCGCCGTACCGCTGATCGGCACACTCGACAGCGCCCGCAGCCAGGTGGTGATGGAGACCCTCCTGGACGCCATCGTCGAGCAGCACGCCCGCATCGCGATCCTGGACATCACCGGAGTACCGACGGTCGACTCCCTGGTCGCGCAGCACCTGATGAAGACCGTGGCGGCCGCGCGGCTGATGGGGGCGGAGTGCATAGTCTCCGGCATCCGTCCGGCCATCGCGCAGACGATCGTGCACCTCGGCATCGACCTGAGCTCGGTGCTCACCCGCGCCAGCCTCGCCGACGCCCTGGCCTACGCCCTCCAGCAGCAGGGCGCGCACATCGTGCCGAACGCCGGCCCGACCGCGGAGCCCCGGTGACCGGCGCCGCCACCTTCCCGTACGAAGGGCATGTGCCCGTACTGCGGCTCGGCGGGGTCCTCCTGGTCACCCTCCAGGGCGACCTGTACGACAGCACGGCGGAGCGACTCCGGCAGGACATCGGCGAGACGGCCGCCGACAGCGCGGTCAGCGGTGTGGTCATAGACGTCTCCGGCGTCGAGATCGTCGACTCCTTCATGGGGCGCGTGCTCAGCGACATCGCCGCCATGACCCGGCTGCTGGCCGCGCAGACGGTGGTGGCGGGGATGCGCCCGGCGGTGGCCATCACCCTGGTAGAACTCGGTCTGAACCTGCCCGGGTTGCGTACCGCTCTCAACACGGAGGAGGCCATGCGCCTGCTCGGAACCGAGGTGTCCCTGCCCCGTGACGGGCACGCACGCCGGGAGAGCCAGTGACCCACAGCACCGGCAGCGTCTCCGCCTGCCTGCCGATCCACTCGGACCTCGACCTGGTCCGGGTACGGCAGCATGTGCGGGAGATGACGGCCCAACTCGGGTTCGGTCTGGTCGAGCAGACCAAACTCGTCACCGCGGCCAGTGAGCTGGCGCGCAACGCCCTCGTGCACGGCGGCGGGGGACAGATGGAGTGCACCGAGGTGACCAGCGGCGGGGCGCGGGGGCTGCGCCTCGTCTTCAGCGACGAAGGTCCCGGCATCGCGGACCTGGACCAGGCCCTGTCCGACGGCTATACCTCAGGAGGTGGACTGGGGATGGGGCTAGGCGGTTCCCGGCGCCTGGTCCAGGAGTTCTCCATCGACAGCCGTCGCGGCGTCGGCACCACGGTGACCGTGACGTCCTGGATCCCCGGGCCGCCCCGCCCGCGCGAGGCGCCCTGATGCCGCGCGTCTGGGAGGTACCGGTGCACGACTCGACCCGGGTCCGCGACGTCCGTATGGCGGCCCGGGACGCCGCCGACCGGGCCCGGCTGCCCGAGGACCGGGTCGCCGCCGCCGAGCTCGTGGCCACCGAACTCGCCACCAATCTGCTGAAGCACGCCGGCGGCGGACGGGTGCTCCTCGACGTCGTGGGCCCGCCCGTCCCGGCCTACGCCGACGAGCGGGCGCCGCGGGTGCAGATCATGGCCGTCGACCACGGGCCCGGCATCCGGGACACCGCCGCGGCCATGCGCGACGGCTACTCCACCGCCGCCTCCCTCGGCGCCGGCCTCGGCACCTGCCGGCGTACCTCCGACGACTTCGACCTGCACAGCGCGCCCGGGCGCGGCACGATCGTCATGGCCAGGATCGCCGCCCGCACCGGCCGCGACACCAGCGCCGCGCTCCCGGTACGGGCCGGCGGAGTCAACGTCCCGCTCGCGGGCGGGGACTACTCCGGCGACGCCTGGGCGTGCGTACGGGCGACCGACCTCGTGACCGTGATGCTCGCCGACGGCCTGGGCCACGGCCCCCAGGCGGCCCGGGCCTCCACCGCGGCGGTGGAGGCACTTCGCCAAGCGCCCCATCTGCCACCGAACGATCTCCTGCGACACATGCACGACGCCCTGCGCGACACCAGGGGCGCCGCCGTGGCCATCGCCCAACTCGACACCACCGCAGGCAGGTTGTCCTTCGCCGGAGTCGGCAACGTGGGCGTACGCCTGCGCCGCGCCGACGCCTGGCAGGGCCTGGTCTCCCGCCCCGGAATCGTCGGCGCCCACCTCCCCACGCAGCTGCCGATGCACCAGGAGACCTGGACCGGCGAGTGCCTCCTGGTCCTGCACAGCGACGGCCTGCCGAGCCGCTGGAGCCCCGGCCCCGTCGTGCACGCCCTGACGTCCCTCGACCCCGCTGTGATCGCCGCCTCGATCGTGCGGGACGCCAGTAGTTCCGCCCGGCCGGTACGTGACGACACCGCTGTCGTCGTGCTGAGCCCCAGACCCTCGGACCGCTCCCCATGAACCGCACCTGGCACGTCCACACCATCACCGACGCCGCGCGGGCCCGCATCGGCACGGCGCGGCTGGCCGTCGCGAGCGGCGTGACCACCGTCGAGCGGGCCCGTCTGGTGACCGCGCTGACCGCACAGCTACGGCAGTGCCTCACCAAGGGCGGCGAGTGGCGGGTCGACGTGACGGCCAGCCCGGCGCCCGGTGGCGGCGAGTTCCGCGTCGAGGTGGACTCGGCCCAGCGCCGCCCGGACGACCCGCGGCCCCCGTGGCACGCGTCGGTGCCCTGCGCCGAGGACGCGGACTTCTCCGACGAGCCCGCGATCGACGACCCGGCCGCCCTCGCCGAGGCCCTGTTCGGCGCCGACGAGGACGCCGCACTGCTGCTGGAGCGGCTCGACGAGCAGGAGGCGATGGTCGCCTTCCACCGCGAGGAACTCCACCAGACCAACCAGGGCGTGCTGGCGCTCCACGCGGAGCTGGACGCCGCCGGCCGGGCCCAGCGCGACCTCTTCGACGCCGAGCAGAAGGCCCGCAGGGAGGCGGAGAACGCCCGTTGGCGGCTGAACTTCCTCGCCGACGCCAGCGCCGCGCTGACCGCTTCCCTGAACCACGAGGCGATCGTACGGCTGCTGCCCGCCCTGCTGGTGCCGCGCTACGCCCGCTCCGTCGACGTCTGGCTGTTCGACGGCGTGGACGACGCCCTGCGCAGCGGACCCCACTCGGCCGCTGCCGTGCTCGCGGCCCGCCGCGGCCGGCCCCAGTACGCCGCCGACCACCCCGGCCGACTGCCGGGCGTGGACGACCAGCCGCCCTCCGCCCTCGACCCGACCCGGCCCCTGCTGTGCATCCCGCTGCTCAGCCGCCGGGCACCGCAGGGCGTCCTCACCCTGTCGGCCCCCGACGACCGCTGGGACGCCGACGACGCCGTCATGCTCATCGAGCTGACCCGAAGAGCCAGCATCGCCCTGGAGCACGCCCGTCGCTTCGAACACAACCGCGACATCGCCGAGACCCTGCAACGCGCCCTGCTCACCGACCTGCCCACCACCCCCGGCCTGAGCCTGGCCGCCCGCTACCTGCCGGCCACCCGCGGCCTGAACATCGGCGGCGACTGGTACGACGCCTTCCGCCAGCCCGACGGCAGCCTGATCACCGTCGTCGGGGATGTCACCGGACACGGGCTGCACGCCGCGGTGATGATGAGCCAGCTGCGCACCGCCCTGCGCGCCTACGCCGTCGACGGCAGCAGTCCCGGCCAACTCCTGACCCGGCTGCACCTGTTCCTGCACCGTCTGCGCCTGGACCTCTACGCCACCGCGGTCATCGCCCGCTTCCACCCGGACGACCACACCCTGACCTGGGCCGCGGCCGGTCACCCGCCACCGGTGCTGCGCGACCCCGAGGGGCGGGTGCACATCCTCGACGCCAAGCCCGGCGCCATGCTGGGCATCCCCCTGAAACAGGAGATCCCCGACCATACGGCCCCGCTGCCGCCCGGCTCGACGCTGGCGCTGTACACCGACGGGCTGGTGGAGCGGCGCGCCCTGGGGATCGACCCCGGTATCGAGCGGCTCGCCGAGAGACTGGGCGGCTTCGGCCCGACCGAACTCCACCAGGACCTGGAGGGATCGGCCGACCTCCTCCTGCATCCGCTGCTGGACGACTCCGAACACGACGACGACGTATGCCTGTTGCTGTGCCATGTGCACGGCGACGGCCGGTCGCAGACGCCCCGGCCCTGAGCCGGGCCCACGCGCCCCGACATCCAGGCCGGTCGCGACGGGCCGGTCATGAGGGGGGCGATGCCGCGGTACCGTTGGTCAGTGCCGCCTGGACGATGCGGATGGCCTCGTCGGTGTCGATGCCGACGCCGGCGATGACGGCGGCGTAGTCGGCGGCGGCGCGGCGTGCCCGTTCGCGTCCCATCTCGCCGGCCGCGGACACGAACGAGCCGGCTGCTCCGCGGGTCTCGATCAGCCCCGCCTCCTCCAGCTCCCGGTAGGCCCGGCCGACGGTGTTGACGGCCAGGCCCAGGTCCGCGGCCAGGCGGCGCAGGGTCGGCAGCCGGGTGCCCACGGCCAGGGTGCGGTCCTGGATCTGCCGGGCGAGCTGGGCGCGGAGCTGCTCGAACGGCGGGACGGGCGAGGCGGAGTCGATGACGATCATCGGCTCACCGGGCCATCGTGGTGTGTCGTGCCACCGTGCCCCTCCGCGCGGTCCGGACGGTGATCAGGAGGAGAGCGAGGACGCTCAGGGCAACGAAGACGAGCCAGGCGGTGGTCCACCAGCCGAGCCCTGTGTCGAGCACCGACGCGACCGGCAGACACCACACCACGGTGGGCGTGGCGACCTCGCGGGCGTCCTCGATGCGCAGGAGGACGTCGGCGGTCAGCGAGGCCTCGTCGTCGGCCACGACCGGGCGCGTGAGGATGTGGCGCAGCTGGACGACCATCCCGACCGCGACCCCGCACAGCGCGATGAGCAGGACGGCACCCGCGTACCGTGCGGCGTCGTCCCGCACGGTGAGGGAACCGATCGCCAGCGCGGTCGCACCCGCGAACGTGGCGACCGCGAAGACGGCACGCGGCACGCCGAGCACGGTGCGCCAGCCCGGCCGGATCGGGTGGGCCGCCCGGCGCCGCAGCGTCGCACCGGCGCGCCGGTCGACCCGCCGCACCCACCAGTCCAGCAGCGTCTGGGCGAGCACCAACCCCGCCACCACCGCCGTGAGGACCAGCAGTGACCAGCGCCGGTCCGGCCCGGACCCGTCGTCCGCGGCGCCGGCCGGCAGGTCGATCGCGTAGGTGAGGGCGACCGCGACGATGAACGCGGCCAGCAGGAGCTGAGCGGCCAGACGGGCACCCCACCGGACCGCGAGACGCCTGGCCAGCAGCGGCGTCGGGGGGACGTCGGTCAGGCCGTGCCCGGCCAGCCACACGCGGGCCCCCTCGAGGCTCGCCGCACGCGTCGACCGGTCGGCGTCCGGAGTCGTTCCGTTCGGCATGACACCCCCCACTTGTCGCAAGTCTTGTCTCAGGATGGTGCGTCAAGCCTTGCGACAAGTCAACGCTCTCGATACCTCAGTGTTCGTTCGCGGGGTCCGCGCCCGGGTCGGTGCGGGCGGGCGGGCCGGCCTCGTGGAAGGTCCGCAGCACCTGTTCGAGCCGGGCGGGCGGCACACCGTCGAGTGCGGTGGTCAGGCGCGCGGAGAGCCGCTCGGTGACGTCCGCCAGGAACAGGCTCCCTCGGTCCGTCACCTCCAGGCGCACCTCGCGCCGGTCGCCGGGCCGCACGCTGCGCCGGAGCAGTCCGGCCGCTTCGAGCCGGTCGCACAGCCTGCTGGCGGTGGGCAGCCCGATGCGCAGATGGTCGGCCAGGGCGGTGAGATTGAGCGTGGGGCGATGGCGCACGGCCCGCAAGGCCCGTATCTGACGCGGCGACAGACGCGGATGCACCTCTTCGACGGCTGAGAACCACAGGGCCACGAGGTCCTCCACGACCTCGACAGCCTGTTCGCCGACCAGGTGGGATTCGCCGACCAGGTGGGAGGGGATCTGGGGGGGATCCTGTTCGCGGCGCATGGTCCGTCATCCTTCGAGTCTCACCGTCGACTCCGGCCGGGAGTTCATCAGTGGGAGGGGGCCTACCCGAAGCGATGGAGAGTACACAGATCTGATGGCGACGCATGTGGGATCGGGCCTGGAGTGCGGCTATGAGCGCCGGCCGCCGTTCGCCAGACGGGGGATGAGGAGTTCGGCGTTGCCCCGGTTGACGGCATGCAGCCGGCCGGTGTCCCAGTGCGGGGAGCCGTCCAGCGCCGCATCGAAGTCGATGCCCCAGTCCTCGGGGCGCATCGGGAAGTCGCTCCGTATCCGCTACCCCGCCGCTTCCACCCCCCGGGGACTCACATGGACCTTGGGACCGGGTCCGGCGCCCGCCGGACGTCCGCCCGCGAGAACCGGCCCCACCTCGTCGAGGCCGACCGTGGCCGCCACGAGGGGCCTGGGATCGACCGTGCCGGACGCGTAGGCCCGGATGGTGGCGTCCAGGCCGGGGGAGGCGGAGAGCACACCGACCGCGCTCACGTCCTTCAGGACCAGCCGGCGGGTGTCGACCAGGCTCGGCTCGCCCGCCAGGCCGATGTACACGACACGGCCGCCCGGTTCGACCAACTCCAGTGCGCGTCGCGGGAGATGAATGGCGTTCGATGCGTCCACGACTGCGTCGAACGGCAGTTGGGGAAGGGAGCCCTCGTCCCACACGTGCTCGAAGCCCAGGGAGTGGGGGAACGCGGGGGAGTTGCCGGGCCGGTCCAGCAGATGGACTTCCGCGCCGCCGGCCCGTACGAACAGGGCGACGAGCAGGCCGATGGTGCCGGCTCCCAGCACGAGCACACGATCCCCGGCGTGCGCCGCGGTCGCTCGGGCCGCGCGCAGGGCATTGCCGCCGGGCTCCACGAGCGCCCCGAGCACGGCGTCCACCGAGTCGGGCAGGGCGTGCAACGAGGCCGCCGGTACGGCGAGTTGTTCCGCCAGGGCACCGGCCCGCCCGCCGCGTATGCCGACCTCCTGACGCTTCTCGCACACGTGCTGAGCGCCCCGCAGACAGCGGCGGCAACGGCCGCAGCCGAGCATCGTGTCCCCCATGACACGACGGCCGGTCCACTCCGGGTCGACACCGTCACCGACCGCCGCCACCCGCCCGCACCACTCGTGGCCGGGCCGCAACGGGTAGCTGGAGTGCCCCTGGTGGAGGTAGGCCATGGCACCGGTGAAGAACTCCATGTCGGTGCCGCACACACCGACCCGCTCGACATCGACGACGACTTCACCGGGCGCGGCCACCGGCGCCGGGAGGTCCTGGACCTCGTACGCGCCGGGCGCGGTCAGGACGAACGCGCGCATGACGGGCCGTTCCCACCGTGGTCTGTCGGGCCGTCGTACGGCTGCGTATGCTCCATGGCGTTCCAGACTGTAGACCTCCGTACCGACTGTCGGAAGAGGTCCCATGGCGAGGCTGCGCAGCGCACAGTGGTACGAGGGACAGGACCGCAACGCCTACATCCACCGGGCGTGGATGCGCAGAGGCGTCCCGGACGACGCCTTCACCGGCCGGCCGCAGATCGCCATCGCCAACACCGCCTCGGACCTGACCCCTTGCAACGCCCATCTCGACGAGGTGGCGTCCTCGGTGCGCGACGGTGTCTACGAGGCGGGCGGCATTCCGCTGGACCTGCCCGTGGTGTCGTTGGGGGAGACGAACGTCCGCCCCACCGCCATGCTCTGGCGCAACATGGCCGCGATGGCCACGGAGGAGATGCTGCGGGCCAACCCGATCGACGGCGTGGTCCTGCTGGGCGGCTGCGACAAGACGATCCCGTCGCTGCTGATGGCCGCCGCGTCGGTGGACCTGCCCGCCGTCGTCGTGCCCGGCGGCCCCATGCTGACCGGGACCTTCCGCGGTACGCCGCTCGGCTGCGGCACCGATGTATGGCGGCTGTCCGAGGAGGTCCGGGCGGGCACGCTCTCGCAGGAGCAGTTCACCCGCTCGGAGTCGGTGATGATCCGCAGCCGAGGCCACTGCAACACCATGGGCACCGCCTCCACGATGGCGCTGGTCGCGGAGGCGCTGGGCACGGTCGTCCCCGGCGTGGCCGGCACCCCGGCCCCCGACAGCCGCCTGCTGGAGGCCGCGCACCACACCGGCCGGCTGGCCGTGGACATGGTGGCCGCCGACCGCCGGCCGGGGACGCTCCTCACCAAGGCGTCCTTCCACAACGCGATCGTCGCGCTCGCCGCCGTCGGCGGCTCCACCAACGCCGTGGTCCACCTCCTGGCCGTCGCCGGCCGGCTCGGCATCGACCTGCGCCTCGACGACTTCGACCGCGTCGGCTCCCGCGTCCCGGTCCTCGTCGACCTCCAGCCGGCCGGCCGCTTCCTGATGGAGGACCTCCACCGCGCCGGAGGCCTGCTCGCCGTCCTGCGCGAGGTGCGCGACCTGCTCGACCCCGACGCCCTCACCGTCACCGGCAAACCGCTGGTCGATTCGCTCGACGACGCCACGATCTGGGACAGCGAGGTCATCCGCACCCGCGCCGAACCCCTGGTCGCCGAGGGAGGCATCGCCGTCCTGCGCGGCAACCTCGCTCCCGACGGAGCCATCGTCAAACCGGCCGCCGCCTCGCCCCACCTGCTCCGGCACCGCGGCCGAGCCGTCGTCTTCGACTCCGTCGAGGACTTCCACGCCCGGATCGACGACCCCGAACTCGACGTCGACGCCGACTCCGTACTGGTCCTGCGCGGCTGCGGACCCAAGGGCTACCCCGGCATGCCCGAGGTCTCGAACATGCCCCTGCCGAAGAAACTGCTCGAACAGGGCGTCCGCGACATGGTCCGGGTCTGCGACGGCCGGATGAGCGGAACCGCGTACGGCACGGTCGTCCTGCATGTCGCCCCCGAGGCGGCGGCGGGCGGTCCGCTCGCCCTCGTACGCACCGGCGACCACATCACCCTGGACGTCGAGGCCCGCCGCATCGACGTCGACGTAACCGCGGACGAACTCGCTCGCCGAAGGCCCAGCGAGGCCACGGTCACGGCCTACGCCAACCCGCGGCGAGGCTGGGAACGCCTCTACGTCAACCATGTCCTCCAGGCCGACACGGGCGCCGATCTCGACTTCCTCGTCGGATCCAGCGGTTCGGATGTGGGCCGCGAGTCGCACTGACCACGACGGTGTGACGAGGGGGAAAGGAAAGGTCCGCCGACCCCGCGAGGCGGGTCCGGCGGACCTGATGCGCGGCCGCGTCATGGGCCGCCCGGCATGAACCGGGTCGTTACGCGACGACTCCGCTGTCCTCGATGACGATCTTCTTGCTGGTCCTGCCCGAGTCGCTGCCGAGGGCCTCGACCGCCTTGACCACGTCCTCGCCGTCGATGACCTCGCCGAAGACGACGTGCTTGCCGTCCAGCCACGGCGTCACGACGGTGGTGATGAAGAACTGCGAGCCGTTGGTGCCCGGCCCCGCGTTGGCCATGCTGAGCAGGAACGGCCTGTCGTGCTTCCGCTCGAAGCTCTCGTCCTCGAACTTCTCGCCGTAGATGCTCTTGCCGCCGGTGCCGTTGCCGTTGGTGAAGTCGCCGCCCTGAAGCATGAACTCCGGGATCACGCGGTGGAAGGGCGCACCCTTGTAGCCGAAGCCGTGCTGGCCGGTCGCCAGCTCACGGAAGTTGCGTGCGGTCTTGGGCACGACGTCGTCGTACAGGCGGAAGACGATGCGGCCCATGTCCTCGCCATCGGCCGAAATCTTGAAGAAAACGTTCTCGCTCATGATGCGGATTCTCCACCAGAGACGGCGTCAGGTCGAACAGGCCCGGCGTGGCGATCACCACTCCGCGACCGTGGCAGGGGTGAACCCTGGGCTCTCAACGGATGAACAGGCCTTCGAGCAGCGCCGTCAGATAGCGCCGGGCGGTCTCGACACGGTCCTCCGCCTCGCCGTGCACGTTCGCGGCGAAGGCGACGCCGCACATCAACGGGACCAGATCCTCGGAGGCCAGGTCGGCGCGCACGACGCCGGCGTCATGGGCCCGCCCGAGCAGCCGCGTGCCCACCGACCTGAGGGCCCGCTTCAGTTCGGTGGTGCGCGGCAGGGCGTCGGCGGGCGCCGCCGCGACCGGGGGCAGCGCGGCATCGGTGACCTGCGCCTCGACGGTGCGGGTCAGGAAGCCGGTGAGGCCATCCCGGGGGTCCTCCTCGGCCAGTGCCTTCTCGCCGTGCGCGACGAGTGCCTCCAGGGTGGGGGTGGCGACGGTCTCCAGAAGAGCCTCGGCGGTGGGGAAGTGGCGGTAGACCGTGCCGACACCCATCTGCACGCGTCGGGCGATGTCGTTGAGCTGGAGGGGAGTGCCCTCGTCCACGAGTTCGCGCGCCACGGCGACGATCCGCTCCCAGTTGCGGGCGGCGTCCTTGCGCAGAGGGCTGGAGGTCATGGGGGAAGTCTATCCGGATGGCTCATCCGGATAGGTGCGGCCCATGATCCGGATGCCTGATGGTCCACCTGGGCGGGCGTACGGCCAACTATTCTCCCCGGAAAGGGACTTGGTCCGCCGTACCTGGTCAGCCGTACGCCTGGACCCGAGCCGCTCAGCTTCCCGTCACGGGCGTCAGTGGCGCGAGGCGCTCACTGAGCCGGCGTACCGCGTGCGCGATGCCGGGTTCCGTGGCCGAGCGGAACGGGGCGACGGGCCGCGCCTCGGGACCGATGACGACGCCGGTACGGCCGCTCAGGGACTCGTCGGTCGCGGCGAAGACCGAGGACCTGGCCGCGACGGACGCCGGGCCCGAGGTCGACCGTTCGAACTTGCGCCGGACCAGTGGCCACAGCAGCCGCAGCCCCGGCGAGACGATCTTCGGGTCGCCCATGGTGCCGTCGGTCATATCGGTGGCGGCACCGCCCGGATCCGCCGCGAAGACCGAGACGTCCGAGCCGTCGAGCCGGCGGGCCAGCTCCAGTGTGTAGGCGAGGTTGGCGAGCTTGGCGCGGCCGTACCAGTGGAAGGCGTAGTACCCGCCCGGCGGCTCGACGGCGTCGAACACGCGCTTGGCGACGCCGATCGCACCCGAGGTGACGTTCACGATCCGGCTCGGCGCACCGGCCCGCAGCGCCGGCAGCAGCAGTTCGGTCAGCAGGTACGACGAGAGGTGGTTGACGGCGAACGACGCCTCTATGCCGTCGACCGAGTCCTGCCGGTCCGGGAACATCGCCCCGACGTTGTTGACCAGCACGTTCAGGGGGCCGCCGGCGGCGATCCGGTCGGCGAGACCGCGAACCTCGTCGAGGGAGGAGAGATCGGCGGCCAGGAACCTCGCGGAGTGCAACGGTCCCAGGGCGTTGATCCTCTCGATGGCCCGGGCGCCCCGCTCGGGGTTGCGCCCCACCACGGTGACCGCGAGGCCGGCCTCGGCCAGCCCTATGGCCGTTTCCAACCCGATTCCCGCCGTGCCGGCGGTGACCACTGCTGATTGCTTCATTACCCGACTCCGACCCGTTCCGCGTATGTGGATGATGTATCCGGTTGACGCGACGATAGCAGATCCGGATGGGCTATCCGCTTATCCGGCGCGGCCGGTCCGGCCGGTCCGACAGCCCCCGACGGTCACGGAATTCGGTCGCGTCCCCTCCCCGCGAGCGGCTAGCCTCCGCCTCGTCGCGCCGGGTGCGGGGTGACGGTGAGGGGAGCAGGGCATGGAGACCGAGGGCGTACGAACCGACCGATTCGGCTTGCTGCTCGACCAGTTCGACCGAGCCAGGGAGATGGCCGAGGTACGGCTCAAAGGGCTCGGCGACGAGGAGTACCTGTGGGAGCCGGTGCCCGGTTGCTGGTCGATCCGGCGGCGCGGTGAGGCGACGACGCCCAGGGCGTTCGGCCCCGGTGAATGGGTGCTGGACCTCGGCGCCCCGGAGATCCCGGCGAACGAGTACGCCGAGGTCGCCCGCCAGGCCGCCGCCGGCATGAGCGTCGCCAAGATCGCCGAGGACTGGAGCGTGAGCGTCGAGCGGGTCGAGGAGATCCTCGACCACAAAGGTGAACCGGAGCCCGACGAGACCCCGGTCACCACCATCGCGTGGCGGCTCGGCCACCTGCACTACTGCTTCGCCGGTCAGTGGGAGTGGACCTTCGGCGAACGGCGCCATGAGCCCCGGCTCCTGGTCGACTTCACCCCTTCCGCCACCCTGGCCCTCGAACGCTTCTGGGCGCTCATCGACCGCTGGCGCGACAGTGTGGGTGCCATGACCGAGGAGCAACTCGACACGGTCGGCTTCTCGCAGTATCCGTACGGCTCCGACCCGGACGAGCCGTTCATCTCCGTGCTGTCGGGGGCCAACCTCGAACTCATCCACCACATGGCCGAGATCGCGCTGCTGCGCGACCTGTGGCGGGCGCGAATCGCCAGCGGTGGCTAGGCCGATTCCTTCGGATCATCTGATCGTTGGTGGATGGTGTCGTCGACTGATGCCCAGTGGACGAGGATCGAGCCGTTGCTGCCGGACCGTGCTCCCGGCGGGGCGGGCGGTTGCGGGATCACCAGCAGATGATCGACGCGATCGCGTTCAAGTACCCGCACCGGGATGCCGTGGATGGACCTGCCCGAGCCCTTCGGCTCGTGGCCGAACAGGGTGCCGGCCGACCGGACGTATTCATTTCTTCATCTGGTCAGCCCGGTGGTCCCAAGGCAACGCCCTAGCCGCGCTCGGGCCAGACCGGCCCCTGATCGCCCCAGACGACACCCTTGTTGCGGCACAGACAGAAGGGGTGCCCGACCGGGTCCGTGAAGACCTGCCAGCCGTAGCCGTTGGGCCGATGAAGTCCTGCTTCAGCGTCGCGCCGAGGGCGACGACGCGGCTCTGCTCGGACTCGATGTCGTCCACTTCGAAGTCGAGGTGGAATTGCTTGGGGTGCTCGGTGTCCGGCCACTGCGGAGCGCGGTAGTCATCCACCCGGATGAATGCCAGCTCGATCTCGCCGAACCGGATGCCTGCCCAGTCCGCCGAGCTGTCTTCCTTGATCGGACGGCCCGTCACCTCGGAGTAGAAAGCCGCCAGCTTCATCGTGTCCGGACAGTCGATAATGAAGTCGGTGAGTCGCAACATCCCGCGATCTTGGCACAAGCTCACCCGTCCGGACCTCGCGTTCCCGCATCGTCTTCATCCGGTCGGCGAGGTGATCCGGAGGAAACGGCCCAGGCCGGGGAGCGCGAGGCGATACGCTCCGGTTCCGTAACCGGAATCGATCTTGTGAACGGGACGGTCGGGGCCGTCTGTGGCGTCGTCGTCGCGATCCTGTTCCAACAGCCGCTTCAGGACGCCTGGTTGAGGCTACGCCGCCGATTCGCGACCGGGGTGCGCAGCCTGACGTAGCGTGCGGTCGCCGCCCCGACGACCTCGTGGTCGGCCATCTCGATCGGGCCGCTGCACACCTCCGCGCTCGTCGTCGAGGGCGACGGCGAACAGGCCATCGCACCCGAGTCGGTCCGCGTCCAGGTGCTGGAGGGCGACGTGGTCCTGCCCGCGGAGATGGCACCGTGGCGGGCGGAGATCGAGGCGGACGAGGAGCGGGCGCAGACGTCCGGCACGCGCGTGCGCACGTGGAACGGCCCCCGATACGCCGTGGAGGGGCTGGAGATCTCCCGTACCGCGCCGGAAGAGCACGTGGAGGTCCGGCTGCGGCTGCGCCCCACCGACTACTTCACCTTCCTGGCGGCGCAGCAGCTCGACCGCAGGCTCCCCGACGACCACACCACGCCGGCGCTACCTCGACCCCGACCACCCGCTGGACGCGCCCGCGTTCCTCCAGTGCAGCTTCGGCGTGAACATAGCGGCCGGCCCTCGTCCTGGACGTCGAACGCCGACAGTGGAGCGCCCACTTCACCGCACACACCTCACCGATCTGACCGGCGACGCCCTGCGGTCCCGCATCTCCCACGGAGTCGCCGACCGATGGGAGCACCAGAGTACGTACCGTTCCGCCCGGCGGACGTCGTGCGCTACCTGCTGCGCCCGGACCGCCTCCACCGCTGGGCCCCGTCACCCCGGCCCTGTTCCACCTGGCCCTGGTCCACGCCCATGGCCGCGGCGCCGTGGAACGCGCCGAGGCCCAGGCGGTGCGGCGCCTGCGCCAGGGCCGCGACCGGTTCGACGTCGTCAGGTGTGCGGTACGACCGTGATGACCACGTTGCCGATCTTGCGACCGGTCTCGACGTACCGGTAGGCGTCGACGATCTGCTCCAGTGGGTACCGGCGGTCGACGACCGGCCTGAACTCACCCGTCGCGATCAGATCCCGGATCTCTCGCACGACCCGTTGGTCCTGCTGCGGGAAGGCGAACTTCACGCGCCGGCCGCGGAACAGCGGTGTGACGAGGGGGAGGAAGATGTTCTGCCCGCCGGGGCCGAGCTCCGACGACAGATACGCGCCGCCCGGCTTCAGCAGCCGCCGGCAACGACCGAACGTGCTCTTGCCGACGGCGTCGAGTACGGCGTCGTAGCGCTGCTCGTCCCGGGTGAAGTCCTCGGCCGTGTAGTCCACGACCCGGTCCGCGCCCAGGCCTTTCACCAGCTCCAGCTGGGCCGTGGCGCACACCGCGGTCACGGTGGCGCCGTGATGCTTCAGAAGCTGCACGGCGGCCGACCCGATGGCTCCGGTCGCGCCGTACACGAGCACGTCCTGCCCGGCCCGCACGCGGGCGGTCCTGACGAACGACATCGCGTAGTGCGCCCCCTCGGTCCCGGGCGCGGCCTCCTCGAAGGTCACACCCTCCGGCAGGGTGGCGACCGCGCCGTCCTCCGGGACCGACAGGTACTCGGCGTGTGTGCCGAACGCGCCCTCGTTGTACCCGAAGACACGGTCGCCGACGGAGAAGGACGTGACGCCGTCGCCCACTGCTTCCACCACTCCGGCGTACTCGGTCCCGAGCACGGTGCGCCTCGGACGGGCGAGCCCGGTGAGCGCGCGCATGAAGAAGGGCCTCGCCGCCCGGTAGGCACAGTCGGTCCGGTTGACCGTGGTCGCGTGCACCCGCACCAGAACGTCGTGCTCCCCGACCGAGGGCTTGTCCACCTCGGCGATCCGCACCACATCAGGTGGCCCGTATCGGCTGTGCACCGCTGCCTTCATGGGCGCACCGTAGCGGCACAGCCGTCGCCGCGCACCGGTCCGTCGGACATCGTGAAGTCGAACCCTTCGGGAAGCCGCGCACAACCTTGCGGGAAGCTGACTGGTCTTCACCACCGTACGAACCAGACCGGACCAGACCAGATCATTCGGCACAACTCGGTTCCACGGGGGAACAGATGAGCTTGATCCGCAACCACCGGCACCACAACCGCACCCGCTTCGCGGCGACCGCCGCCGGCACCCTCATGATGGCGGTCCTCCTGGGGACCGCCGGTGCCGGAACCTCCAACGCCGGCGCCGCCGCGGCACCGCAGACCCGGCAGATCGCCTCGTCCGTCCTCGGGAGCGACTACAAGATCACACTGACCGCGCTCCGGTCGCCGGAGGACGACCTCGCGGCGTCCGTCCGGCTCCAGGTGTACACGCGCGGCGACGGCGGCTGGAAGGAGTCCGACCGGGTCACCGTGGGCGACGTCGACGGCTGGTTCTGGTACCCGCTGACGGGCAAGGGTGCCGTCTGCGAGTTCTCGACGGCGAGCACCGAGCCCGCGCCGCTGACCGTGAGCCTGCTGATCACGCCGTCCATCGGCTGCTCCGAGCCGACGCACTACGTCGTGAAGCAGGGCCGCGTGTTCGCCGGCTGACCTGGGGACCCGCGCCGCGGACCGCTTCGGCTCGGCGAGCCTGCCGTCGAGAACGCCGAGATCGTCGACAACGCCGAGATCGTCGAGATCGTCGAGACTCGTCGAGCCGAAGGGTTCGCTACTCCCGCTTCTCCGCCTCCCGTTCCTCCTCCGGCGCCACCACCGCCTGGGTGAAGGGGATCCGGGACAGTGCGAGGACCCCCGCGGCGATCAGGGCGACGCCGAGGAGCTGGGGCAGCAGCCACCAGCCGGAGCGGATCGTCTCCTCGTACAGGATGATGCCGAGCGCGAGGCTGACCAGCGCGTCGCCGAGGGTGAGCGCGGGCTGGGAGGCGACCAGCGGGCCGGCCTGCATGGCGTTCTCCAGCAGGAACAGCGCGCACACGCCGGTCGCGGCGAAGGCGTATGTCTGCCAGGCGGAGAAGAACGCGGCCAGTCCCCGGTCGTCGAGGATGTGCGTGGCGGACTTCAACAGCGCCGCGGTCACGGCATAGCTGATGGCCGTGGCGGCCCCCAGACAGGCGGCGCGGGCGCGTCCCTCCGGTCGTCTGAGGGCGGCGAGAGCGAGCGCGAAGACCAGGCCCATGCACACGGCGAGCGCGGGAATCCAGCGATCAAGTGGAACGTGCGTGCGATTCCCGGTGGGGGCGGCCGCGGCCAACGCGACCGCGAGCCCCGCCACCACCACCGCCACGGCGAGCCAGCCCGTGCCGGGCAGACGTCGTTGCATCAGCAGCGAGGCGACGATGAGGGTGAACGGCAGCTCCAGCACGAACAACGGCTGCACGATCGTCAGCGGCCCGGTGACCAACGCCAACGCCTGACAGACGGCGGCAGCGATCACCGCGAGGATGCCGGCCAGCCAGATCGGCCGGCGCAGCAGATCGAGCATCAGCCCCGCCCGCAGCCCCTGGGAGCTGGGCACGGTGAGCGCCGCCTTGCGTTGCAGCACCGTCGCGACGGCGTTGCTGAGCGCCGCGCACAGCGCGAAGACGATGGACAGCGTGATCTCCAGCGTGGCCACCTCCGAACCGATGGGCGCGCGACGCCGGCCGGCTTCCTCCTGTCATGGTCACCTGGTGGGCAGTGAGCGGCGATCGGAGCGGCCGGTTCAGGGGACGCCGGAACCCGGCAACGGCACGGTCCGCAGCGCACGACGGCCGGGGCCGACCGGGCGCGCACCGCTCACCAGCTGATCCCGGCCGCCACCGGCAGGTGATCGCTGCTGGTGCCCGGCAGCACCCAAGAGCTCTCCGCCTCCACGCCCCTGACCAGGATCTGGTCGATCCGCGCCATCGGGAAGGACGCCGGCCAGGTGAAGCCGAAGCCGTCCCCGGCCGCCTCCTGGGCCGAGCGCAACCGCGAGGTGAGGCCGTCCAGCGCACGGTCGTCCGTGGTGCCGTTCATGTCGCCGAGCACCACCACCCGCTCGACGCGCTCGGCGGCGACGGCCTCGCTGAGCGCGTCGGCGCCGTAGTCGCGCGAGTCCGTCCAGAAGCCGTTCCTCGGCATCACCCGCACCGACCCCAGGTGTGCCACATACACGGCCAGCGGCCCCTGCTGCGTGGCCACCGTGGTGCGCAGCGCCCGGGGCGGGTCCTCCGGTACGTCCGGCCGGGTCTTCGCCAGCGGCCCGACCATGCCCCGTACGACGTTGACGGGCCGGGTGTCCGACAGCGGCAGCCTGCTCCACAGGCCGACCGTGCCCTGCACCGTGTGGTACGGGTACGCCTTCGCCAGTTCCTTCTCGTACGCGCCTCGGGCCCGCGGCTCCAGCTCCTCCAGGGCCAGCAGGTCCGCGCCGGAGGCGGCCAGGTCGCGCGCGGTGCCGGTCGGGTCGGGGTTCTCGGCGCCGACGTTGTGGCTGACCACGGTGAGGTCGCCGGCCGACCGGGACTTGTCGTGGAGCAGTCCGCCGAAGAGGCTCAGCCATGCCACGACCGGCAGCAGCAACGCGACCACCGCCGTGGCGGACCGGCGCCACAGCGCCCCGGCGAGCAGCACCGGGATGAACACGCCGAACCACGGCAGGAAGGTCTCCACCAGGCTGCCGAGGCCGCCCCGGTCCGTGATCTCCCCGTGCAGCAGCAGGAGCAGGCCGAGCAGCAGCGCCAGCGCGGCGAGCACCAGGCCGCGCCGCCACGGACCGGGTCCCGCCAGCGCGCGGATCGCGTGGCGCATACGCGCGCCCCAGGCACCCGAACCCGGCACCGGGCGGCCGGTGCCCCCCTGCCCGGTCTCCCCGTTGTCCGGCGTCCTCGCCCGCTCCTCGGCGTCGACCCGCTGCCGCGCCTCGGTGCCGTCTCGTAGTGCTTCACTCACTGGTCGGACGTCCTTCGGTGAAATCCGCCGGTGGGGCGGGCAGTTGAACGGTGATACGGAGTCCGCCCGCTGGGCGCGCGGTGATGGTGAGGGATCCGTCGTGCACCTCGGTGATCCGCTTGACGATGGCCAGGCCGAGGCCGACCCCCGCGTGGTCGCTGCGCACCCGCTCGGTGGCGCGCTGGAACGGCTCGGTGAGAGTGGCGACCAACTGCGGGGAGAGCTTGTCGCCGCTGTTCTCGACCGTGAGCACCACGGTCTCGGGACCGCCGCCGGTCTCGACCCACACGGACCCCCGCCCGGGCAGGTTGTGCACGATCGCGTTGTGTACCAGGTTCGTCGTCAGTTGCAGCAGGAGCGCCTGCGATCCGAAGGCGGGGGCGACGTCACCGGAGGTCTCGATGGTGACCCCGCGCTTCTCGGCGAGCGGAAGCAGCGTCTCGGTGGCCTCCTCGACGAGCAGCGACAGGTCGACCGGTTCACGGGTGAAGGACCGCTGATCGACGCGGCTGAGCACCAGAAGCGCCTCGGTGAGGTCGATCGCGCGGGCGTTGACGGCGTGCAGACGGTCGATGATCACGCCGAGGTCCTGGGTCGGATCGCTGCGCGCCACGTCGAGGAGGGCCTGCGAGATCGCCAGCGGGGTGCGCAGTTCGTGCGAGGCGTTGGCCGCGAATCTCCGCTGCTCTGCGACGTGCGCTTCGAGCTGGGCGAGCATGGTGTCGAAGGCGTCGGCGAGCTCACGGAACTCGTCCCGGCGGCCCGGCAGCCGGATCCGGTGGGAGAGCGATCCCTTCGTGGCCGTGCGGGTGGCGTCCATGATACGGGTCAGCGGGCCGAGCATGCGGCCGGCGAGGAGCCACCCTCCCACGAGCCCGAACAGCAGCAGGAAGGCCAGTACTGCGGCTGCCCTCGGGGCGAAGACGTCCAGGAGCGCGGACCGTACGGGAAAGACACCCCCGGTGGGCGAGTCATCGGGGTCGATGAGCATCGCGCGATTGGGGACGTACCGCAGGAGGAACAGCCACACCGCGGCGAGCAGCAGGACGCCGGCGACCATGAGGAACCCGGCGTAGCTGAGGGTGAGTTTGAGGCGAACGCTCAGACCCGGCGCCCTATCCACGGCCGCCCCCGTCGTGTCCGGCCTGCGGTCCCCTGTCGATGCGGTAGCCGACGCCGGGCACGGTGGCAATGATCCAGGGTTCGCCCAGTCGCTTGCGCAGCGCCGAGACCGTGATGCGCACCGCGTTGGTGAACGGGTCCGCGTTCTCGTCCCAGGCCCGCTCCAGGAGCTCCTCGGCGCTGACGACACCGCCGTCGGCGGCGACGAGGACTTCGAGCACCGCGAACTGCTTCCTGGTCAGCGCGACGTAACGGCCGTCGCGATAGACCTCCCGGCGGAACGGGTCGAGCCGCAGACCGCCGATCTCACGCACGGGTGGCCTGTTGTGCGCACGCCTGCGGTCGAGTGCTCTGAGCCTCATCACGAGTTCCTGGAGCTCGAACGGCTTCGTGAGGTAGTCGTCGGCACCGAGCTCGAACCCGCTCGCCTTGTCGTCGAGACGATCGGCGGCGGTCAGCATGAGGATCGGCATGCCGCTGCCCGAAGCGACGATGCTCTTGGCGACCTCGTCCCCGGTGGGCCCCGGAATGTCCCGGTCGAGGACGGCGATGTCGTAGGCGTTGACGCCCAGCAGTTCCAGAGCGGTGTCGCCGTCCCCGGCGATGTCCGCGGCGATCGCCTCCAGGCGCAGGCCATCGCGGATGGCCTCTGCCATATAGGGCTCGTCCTCGACGATCAGTACACGCATGCTCCGAGGCTACGAGTCGGTACATATCGTCCGCGTATCGAAAACGACATACGTGCCGGCAACGCCGGGCTGTCTTGACTGCGGGCATGACCTACCGCGAAACAGCAGGAACAGGAGCACACCGGACCCGAGCAACCGTCATCACCGCCCTCGTCACGATCGGCGTGACGCTCACCGGGGCCCTCATCCACCGGTCGGTGGAGCAGTCGTCCGCGCCGCCCGCCTCACCCGATGCCGCACTGCATGGCCGCCCGCCTCGCCCCCTCGGCGAGGCGGATGGCGCCGTCCCGGAAGGCGTGACGGTTTTCGACGACGGCGTTCCGGCCGTGGCCAACCTTGACCCCGACCTCCTCGCCGCCCTGCGCCGAGCCGCGACCGACGCCGCGGACGACCGGGTGGCGATGTTCGTCAGCAGCGGCTGGCGTTCCCCGCAGTACCAGGAACGATTACTCCGTGAGGCCGTGAGGAAGTACGGGTCGGCGAAGGAAGCCGCCCGATGGGCCGCCACCCCCGAGACATCCCCTCATGTCTCGGGGGACGCCATCGACATCAGAAACGCCGATGCCACGGCCTGGCTGTCCGAGCACGGCGCCGACCACGGGTTGTGCCAGATCTACCGCAACGAGTCCTGGCACTACGAACTGCGCCCCGACGCGACCGACCAGGGCTGCCCGCCCATGTACGCCGATCCCACCGAGGACCCGAGAATGCGGCAGTGACCGGGCCCCGGCAGGTGACCGGTGTTCGCGCGGCCGGCGCAGGTTGACCTTGACACCGTGGCAGGGCTTTCACTGCTCGGCCAGGAGGTGGTCTCGATGACGATCACAGGACAGGACACCGACGCGGCACAGACGCTCCAGGGGCTGGAAGACGACAGCCCGTCGGTGCGACTGCGGGCCGCCCTGGCGGTGGGCACGACACCGGACGCACGCTTCGTCGGCAAGCTCGTCGAGCGGTGCGGGACCGAGCCCGAGTTCTTCGTACGCGACATGCTGACCTGGGCACTCACCCGGCACCCGGTGTCCCTCACACTTCCCGAACTGCTCCGCGAAGTCCGCTCGGAGCGTGCGCAGGCACGCAGCCAGGCGCTGCACACGCTGTCCAAGATCGGGGACCGGCGGGCGTGGCCGGCGATCACACGGACCCTCCTGTCCGACCCCGACGACGAGGTGGCGCGGAGCGCCTGGCGGACCGCGGTCGTGCTCGTGCCGCACGGAGAGGAGCCCGCGCTGGCCACGGTGCTGGCGACACAACTCGGGCGCGGTGGGCGGGAGACGCAGCTGAGTCTCAGCCGGGCGCTGGTCGCGCTCGGTGAGGTGATCGAGCCGGCTCTGCTCGCCGCGACGACGGTCCCGGACCCGGGCACCCGCGCGCACGCTCTGGCCACACGACGACTGCTGCGTGACCCGGACACCGGGTTCGGGTTCGCGATCGAGGAGGCGAAGCGCGTCGTGGCCCTCGGCGGGTCCGGCCAAGAGGGACAATAGGGCGTGTTGATCGGTGAGGTGGCGCGACGGTCCGGGGTCAGTGCCCGCATGCTCCGGCACTACGAGTCGCTCGGTCTGCTACGGCCTTCGGGTCGTACCGGCTCCAACTACCGGGAGTACTCGGGGGAGGACATCCAGCGGATCTTCCATATCGAGAGCCTTCGGTCGCTGGGGCTGTCGCTGCGGGAGATCGCACGCGCGCTCGACGATCAGAGCTTCACGCCCTCGGCGCTCGTCGAGGACCTCATCCGTCAGACACGTGAACGCATCGAGGCGGAGACCGAGTTGCTGACGCGGCTGCGCCGGATCGATGCGGCGGACCCCGCCGGGTGGGAGGACGTCCTCCAGGTCCTGGCGCTGCTGCGGGCACTGGAGTCGAAGAGCGCCGACACCCGCCAGCGCGCGGCGCTCTCCTCCGCCGACGATGTTCCGGTGCCGGTGGAGGCCCTCGTCGAGGCGGCGCTGAGCGAGACGGAACCGAACGTCGCCGGCGCCCTTCGATGGGCGCTGGCACGACTGGGCGACGACAGCCCGGCCCTGTTGGCGAAGGGCCTCGCCTCACCGGCGGCGGCGGTACGGGAACGTGCCGTTCGGTCCCTCGCCGAGATGCCCGGTGATGAGGCCGCCGCGCGACTGCGGGAGGCCCTCGGCCACCCCGACTCCGTGGTGCGGGGCCATGCGGCGCTGGCGCTCGGGACGCGTGGTGTGGCCGATGCGGTCCCGACGCTCGTCGACATGATCGTGGAGGGAAGGAACGACACCGACGCGGCCGACGCGCTCAGCGTGCTGGCGGGCGACACCGCGACAGCGGACCGGATCGCGGCCAGGCTCGTCGACCGCCTCGACACCACCGAGGCGCCGGGCCGCGGCCGGCTGACCCAGGCGCTGGCCGGCATCCCGGGAACTACGGCGTCCCAGGCCCTGGTGGAGCTGACCCAGGACGCGGACCGGGCAGTCGCGCTGACCGCGACGTACGTACTGCGGCTGCGCGACGCACGGTGACCGTCACCTCGAAGGGGAACGGATTCGCGGCCCCTCAGTCGAGACAGAACTCGTTGCCCTCGACGTCCTGCATCGGGAGGCACGACTCGTTGTACTCGTCCGCGAGCAGCAGTTGACCCCGTACCGCCCCGAGCGCGACCAGTCGTGCGCACTCGGCCTCCAGCGCGGCCACGCGCTCCTCACCCACGAGCCCGGTGCCGACCCGCACGTCGAGATGCACCCGGTTCTTGACGACCTTGCCCTCGGGAACGCGCTGAAAATACATGCGCGGACCTTCACCCGAGGGATCCATGCACACGAACCCCGCGCCCTGTTGCTCGGCCGGCAGCGTGCGATCGTAGTCGCCCCAACTGGCGAACCCCTCCGGCGGAGGCGGTACGACGTACCCCAGCACCTCGCACCAGAACCGGGCGACGCGCTCCGGATCGGCGCAGTCGAAGGTGACTTGGAACTTCTTGATCGACCCCATCGGGCCACCATAGCGGCGCCGCGCGGCGTGCCACCGAGATTTTTGGGAGTGGTGGAGGACACGCGGCCTGAGTGATTGTCGGGGAGCGGGCGAAGGGAAGTCATTCTGGCGCCTGTTCAACGAGAAGGGACGCCTTGTGACGCTCGTAGAGCCTCCCCCCATACCCCGGGCAGCGGGATCGGTCCCGCTGTTCGGTCACCTCTTCCGGCTCTTCCCCGACCCCCTCCCCTTCATTGCGTCGCTCCGTCAGCGATACGGCGACATGGTGGAAATCACGCTCCAGCCCGGCACCCGCACGCTGGTCGTCCAGGACCCGGCCCTGATCCGCGCGATGCTCACCGACCCGATCGCCAGCACTCTCGACAAGGGTGCCTTCTTCGACGAAATGCGAGTGCTGCTCGGCGACTCCGTGGTCACCGTCGCGGGGGAGGAGCACAGCGCCAAGCGGCGCCAGATGTACCCCGCCTTCGCACGTCCCGAGCTCGGACGGTACGTCGAGATCATGCGCACCGCGACTCAGGCCGAGATCGACACCTGGGAGCCGGGCCGGCGCATGGACGTGCGCGAGACCATGATCCGTCTGTCGCTCGACATGCTCATGCAGACGATCTTCTCCGATCGTCTGGACGCGGGCACCTTCCGCCGGCTCCGTCACAACATGTCCACGGTCATGGACAGCATCGGCGTCCGGCTCATGCTGCCGGGCTGGGCGAAGCGCCTGCCGATCCCGCTCAACACGCGCTTCGAAAGAGGCCGCGCCGACATTCGGGAGACCATCTCCGCGGCGGTCGCGGATCTGCGGGCCAGCGGCGACGACACCGACGGCCGCGACATGCTGTCCGTGCTGATGAACGTGCAGGACGAGGAGACCGGGCGGCGGCTGACGGACGAACAGGTCTGCAATGAGGTCCTGACGTTGATCCTGGCCGGGCAGGAGAACACGGCCACCATCATGGCCTGGGTGCTCTATGAACTCGCCCGGCATCCCGACATCGAGGCGAAGGTGCTGGACGAGCTGGACACGGTCCTCGGCGACCGGCCGGTGACCTTCGCGGACACCGGCCAACTGCCCCTCCTGGACCGGGTCATCAAGGAGGTGCTGCGGCTCCATGTCACCGGCTTCCTCCTCACCCGTCGCACGCTCACCGAGACCAAGCTCGGGGCGTGGACACTGCCCGCCGGCACGAACCTGGCGTACTGCCAGCACGCGCTGCACCGCGACCCCGACCTGTATCCCGATCCGCTGCGGTTCGATCCCGACCGCTGGCTGGACGGTGCGACCAAGCCCCCGCCGGGGGCTCTGCTGCCCTGGGGGGCGGGCAAACACCGATGCATCGGCGATCGTTTCGCGACGATGGAGCTGATCACCGGCCTGTCCACCATCCTGCGTCAGATGCGGTTCACGCTGGCGGCCGGCCAGACGGTGCGTCCCGTGGCCCGGGTCACCGTCCGTCCCGGGAAGATGCTCATGACCGTCGAATCCCGCTGAGCGCGACCTGCCGATCAGGGTCCGCGCTCCCCACCGCCGGTCGGGGGCGCGGACCCGTGGTCGATCTTTGTGGCCCTCGCTGACCAGCGGAAACGGTCACGCCGCCGTCACCGATGAGATCCGGACCCCGAGGCGGTCATAACAAGCAAGGAAGACCCCACAGACCCCACGGGAAACGGACGGACCGATGAAACTGACCACCATGACGCAGGTCACCGTCGATGGCGTGATGCAGGGAAACGGTCACGCGACGGAGGAGGAACGCAGGAACGGGTTCGACCGCGGTGGATGGGCCATGGGGGTCTTCGACGACGACACCACGGCGTTCATCTCTGAGACCTACCAGCGCGCCGACGCGTTCCTGTTCGGCCGGAAGACCTACGAGATCTTCGCCCCCTACTGGGGCGCCGAGGACCGGGCTCGCGCCGCGGCGGAGGATCCGGACAGTCACCAGATCGCGGCTGCCCTGAACGCCAGGCCGAAGTACCTGGCCTCGACCACGCTCACCGAACCGCGCTGGGCCGGCACGACCGTTCTCTCCGGCGACGTCGCCGCGGCCGTCCGAGAGCTGAAAGCGCGTCCGGGCGGCGAGCTCCAGGTGCACGGCAGCGGCGCCCTGACCAGTTATCTCCTCGCCAACGACCTCGTGGACGAGATCACCTTGCTCGTCGTCCCCGTGGTCCTCGGCCAGGGCTCGCGACTGTTCCCCGCCGACGGCCCGGACCTCGCGCTCGACCTGATCCACTCGCGGGTCGACTCGAAGGGCGTGACCACCCAGGTCTTTCGGCCCGCGGGCCGCCCGCACTACGCACCGGCCTCGTAGTCCGGCGAGGGCTGAACGGGCACTTCAGCGATCGGCGACCCTGCCGGTCAGCCAGTCCCGTGACACCAGTGTCAGGGTGTTCTGCACGTCCTCGACGCCCGTGGCCGGCAGGCGCAGCTCGAACCGGGTGCCGGGCCGCCCGTCGGGGCGGTCCAGTACGGTGATCCGGCCCCGGTGCAGGGCGACCTGCTGGGCGACCAGCGTCAGACCCAGACCGGAGCCGGGACTGTCCGGACCCCGGCGGAAGCGCTGGAAGATCTCCTCGCGGCGCTCGGCGGCGATGCCGGGACCGAAGTCGTCCACCGTGAGTACGGCGGCCTGCCGACTCGGGTCGCGGGAGGCGCGCAAGGTGACCTCGATGCGGGCGACTCCGTCGTCGGCGCGGCCGTGGGTCCAGGCGTTGGTCAGCAGGTTGTCCACCGCCGAGCGCAGCCCCTGTTCCCAGCCGTGCACCCGCAGCCCGGTCGCCGCGCGTACGGTGACGTCCGCGTCGGGGTGGGCGCGCCGCAGGTCGGTGACGGACGCGTCCACCAGCTCCGCCAGGCTCAGCGTCGCGAACGCGTCCGCCTCGACCAGGTCGCCCTGCGCGAGGGCTCTGAGCATCACCAGCAGTCCGAGCAGTCGGGCCTGCTCACGCTCCAGGTCCTCCAGCACCTCCGCACGGTCGGCGGCCTCCAGATCGGGGTGTTCGGTGAGGATGTCGAGGTTCGTGCGCATGCTCATCAACGGCGTGCGCAGCTCATGGGAGGCGGTCGCGGCGAACGCGCGGGCGGTGGCCAGCGCCTCGCCGGTGCGGGCGACCTGTTCGTCGTAGCGGGCCAGGACCGTCTCAAGGGTCTGCGCGAGGTCGTCGACCTCGGCGATCCGGGTCGGGGTGTGCTCCAGGCGCGCCGCGCTGGTTCTCGGGTCCAGGCCGCTGGTACGGCGCTGCAACCGCCGTAGCGGACGTACGGCCCCGGCCGCGATGCCCCAGGCGGCGGCCCCGGACACCGGTGCGGCCAACAGCGCCCCCGTCAGCACCCGTTCACGCACCGACGTCAGCTCGTCGGCGGCGGTTTCCGGCGAGAACAGCCACAGATTCGGTGTGGGGCCCTCCTTCGCGGCGCCGACGCGCAGGGACAGCACCAGCCAGTCCTTGCCACCGGAGGTCACGGTGACCGGTTGTGGGGCGGCCGGGGGCAGATCGGGAAGCGGGTCGGGCCGTGGGCCGGCCGAGACCGAGCCCTGGGGGCCGGTCAGACGGATGCCCACGTCGCGCGCGGAGTTGACCAGGCGTTGGTGCCGGGCCTCTTCCATGACCGGGTGGTCGGTGCCTACGACGTCCAGGTAGGCCTTGGCGTTCTTCGCGACGATCGTGGCCCTGACCCGCAGTTGGGCGTCCCGGTGGGCCCGCAGGTCATGGGTGACCATGTGCAGCAGCAGCCAGCCCGACGCCAGGACCAGCACGGGCACGCTCGCGCCGACGGCGAGGGCGACACGGGTGGACAGTCTCATGGGGCGCCCTCGACGCCCGCCCGCAGCACGAAGCCGACGCCGCGCACGGTGTGCAGGATCCGGGGCCGGCCGCCGGCCTCCAGCTTGCGCCGGAGGTAACTGACGAACGTGTCCACGGCGTCGCTGCGCACCTCGAAGTCGTAGCCCCAGACGCGGTCGAGCAGCAGCTCGCGGGTGAGGACGACACCGGCGTTGCGGGCCAGGACCTCGAGAAGCGCGAACTCACGACGCGTCAGTTTCAGTGGCCGGCCGTCCAAGGACGCCTCGTGGGCCGCCGGTTCGAGGACGAGACCCGCGACGCGGACCCGGTCGGTGGCCGCGGGCGGGCGGCGCCGCAGCAGGGCGTGCAGCCGCAGGACCAACTCCTGGAGGGCGAACGGCTTGACGAGGTAGTCGTCCCCGCCCGCCTGGAGCCCGGCCACCCGGTCGTCCACCTCGTCCAGCGCGGAGAGCATCAGCACGGGTACGTCGTCGCCGTCTCCGCGCAGACTCCGGCATACGTCGATGCCGCTGAGGTCCGGCATGGATATGTCCAGCACGATGATGTCGGGGCGGTCGGCTCGTGCCCCGGCCAGGGCGGCGTGACCACCCTCGGCCAGGGCCACCGAGAAGCCGTTCAGCCGCAGTCCCCGCTCCAGCGACCGCCGTATGGCCGCGTCGTCGTCGACCACCAGCACCCGCCCGGCTCTGCCTGCCATGCCCACCTCGGTTTCGCGCCGATCCGTAGAGGACCGATCCAAGCATCGGAGCGGGGGATGTCTCCACCCGGCACCGGATGTTTGCAGCAATGCGTTCGCGCTGGGTCAGGCCCGCATCGCCCGGTACTGCGACGGCGTACATCCCATGACGCGGCGGAAGCTGCGGGAGAATTGCTCCGGTCCGGAGAATCCGCAGCGTCGGCCGATGCTCGCGATCGTGCCGTCGCCGTTCTCCAGGTACTTGCGCGAGAGGTCGATCCGGAGCTCGGTGAGATAGCGGTACGGGGTGCATCCGGTGGTGGCCTTGAAGCAGCGCACGAAATGGAAACGGCTGAAGGAGACCAGAGCGGCCAGATCGTCCAGGGAGACAGGGCGTTCGAGATTTTCTCGTATATGGGCGATGACCGTCTCCAATTGGTACGGACTGAGCGCACCGGCCGACTTCGCGGGACCGGCGGTGTGCGGGGCCAGGACGTGGGCCGCGATGAACTGCGCCGCCGATCGCGCGTACAGTTCGTCCGCGCCGGCCTCGTGGGCGGCCACCACCGCCTTCACCATCGCGGCCAGGACCGGGTCGAACCGTACGGCCGGAAACAGCTCCCGCAACAGGGAATCGCGGGACGACGGGGCCTCCTCGCCGGCGAACCCGTCCAGCGCAGGGAGCGGGACGGTGAGCGAGGCGACCGTCGCGGGCTCGCCTCCCTTCGATGCGACGAGCAGGGTCCGGCTGACCCCCGGAGGGACGATGTACACGTCGTCCGGCAGCGGGAACGTCTCCTTTCCGGCAGTCCCCCGGCCGGTCCCGCGCAATACCACCAGGCCGCTCAGTTGGGCACTAACCGTGATTCCCGGTGACGACGGAAGATGGAATGTCCGGATGCCTTTCCGGAGCGTCGCCCTGCGCGTTCGGAGGGTTTTCCACCCTCCGCCTATCGGTCCGCTGATCGCCTCCAACGCCCCTTGTCCTCTCTGCCGGTTCCGCCGGGCCTGCTCCAGAATGCGGGCGAGTCGAAGAGGTCACAAGGCGGCCGGCGCCGGATTAATTGCCTGCCATGCCGGAATAATTCGATCGAAGCCGTTTCATATTGACCGGCTCTCATTCGTGATGGCACGCTGCCGGACATGATTCGCATTCGTCAACTACTCGCGTTCATAGCCGGTGTGGTGCCCTTGGTACTCGCCGCCCAGAGCGGGGTGCCCGCGGGGGCGGCCGGCGCAGCACCCGCGGTCACCCCGCGGGCCGCGACCACGGCCGCGGCGGAACGGCCGAACATCGTCTTCGTGCTCACCGACGACATGTCCTCGAACCTCCTCCAGTACATGCCGGAGGTGCGCAGACTTCAGGCACAGGGCACGACGTTCAGTGACTACGTGGTCAGCAACTCGCTGTGCTGCCCGTCCCGTTCGTCCATCTTCACCGGCCGCTACCCGCACAACACCGGCGTCCTCACGAACGAAGGACCCGACGGTGGCTTCCGCGCCTTCCACGACAGCGGACAGGAGCGGGACACGTTCGCCACGGCCCTCAAGGCCAAGGGCTACCGGACCGCGATGATGGGCAAGTACCTGAACGGCTACGTCCCCGGGGACACCGTCGACGGTCAACGGCCGTACGTACCGCCGGGCTGGAGCCAGTGGGACGTCGTCGGCGGCGGCTACCAGGGCTACGACTACGACCTCGCCCACAACCACACCATCCAGTCGCACGGTCACCGGCCCAAGGACTACCTGACCAACGTCCTCAGCAAGAAGGGCAACGCCTTCGTCAAGAAGTCCGCGGCGGCGAACAAGCCGTTCCTGCTGGAGGTCGCGCTCTTCACACCGCACGGGCCGTCCACGCCCGCGCCCCAGGACAAGGACGCCTTTCCCGGTCTGAAGGCGCCGCGCAGCCCCGCGTTCGACGAGCTGCCGACCAACGCGCCGCGCTGGCTGGCCCGGCAGAACCGGCTGACCCAGGGTGAGAAGGACACGATCGACAAGAAGTTCCGCAAGCGTGCGCAGTCGCTCCAGTCGATCGACCGGATGATCGGCAAGCTCCGCCGCACTGTGACCGAGGCCGGTGTCGCCGACAACACCTACTTCGTCTTCAGCTCCGACAACGGCTTCCACCTCGGTGAGTACCGGCTGAAGGCGGGCAAGCAGACCGCCTTCGACACCGATGTGCGGGTACCCCTGGTGATCGCCGGTCCCGGGGTCGCCGCCGGACGCACGAGCGACGCCCAGGTGTCGAACATCGACCTCGCACCCACCTTCCAGCGGATCGGAGGCGCCCCGGTGTCGTCCCGGGTGGACGGGCACAGCCTGCTGCCGCTGCTGGACGGCGGTTCGGACGCGGGCTGGCGCCGGGCGAACCTGATCGAGCACCGCCATGCCGAGAAGTCGGCGGGTGACCCCGACAACAACGGCGGCGAGAGCATCAGCCCGCCGAACTATCACGCCATGCGTACCGACGCGTACACCTACGTCGAGTACGGAAGCGGAGCGAAGGAGTACTACGACCTGCGCACCGACCCCTATCAACTGCACAACACCGTGCGCCGGTTGAACCCCTCACGCCGCGCGGAACTGCACGATGCGCTGACCCGCCTGAAGAAGTGCGACGGTGACGGCTGCTGGAGTGCCGGACACCCGTAGGCCCTCCGACCGACGTCACCGCGACAGGGCTCCGATGCCCGGGCCGTCCCCCTCGGCCCGGGCATCGGCGCGTTCCGGCGAACCGGGAAGCTCCTTTCCTCGTCGTCAGGCTCCGATGCCCACCTCGAACGAGTCGCGGGGCAGCGCCGAAGCCCCCTGCCGGAGCAGGGCGATGGCGCCGAGCGCGGACGCGGCCGGGCCGAGCTCGGCCGGACGTACCGGCGGGCGCGGGCCCGAACCGCGTACGGCGCCGGCGTTCAGCTGGTGCGCGATCGGCTCCATGACGGCCGGACAGGCGGCGACCAATTCACCGCCCACGACGATCACGTCCGGCCCGACGGCGTGGAACACATCGGCCAGTACCCGGCCGACCCGTGTACCGGCCCGGGCCACGACCGCGAGCGCGGCCGCGTCCCCCGACGCCGACGCGGCCGCCAGCTCCGGCACATCCGCGGCGCGACCGCCCGCGCCTCGGTATGCCTCCAGCACGGCTCCGATCGAGGCCACCGTCTCCAGGCACCCGGTCCTGCCGCACTCGCAGAGCGCACCTTCCGGGTCCACGGCGATATGGCCGAACCGCCCGGACACCCCGTGAGCGCCGCGGTGCAGCCGGCCCGCCACCACCAGACCGCCGCCGACATCGTGCGACAGCCGCAGGTACAGCACGTTCCGCTGACCCGCTGCCGCGCCCCAGACCGTCTCGCCCAGCGCCGCGAGCCGTGCGCCGTTGTCGATCAGCGCCTGTGTTCCGAAGCGTTCACGGACCAGCGCCGCGACGGTGCCGCTCCGGGCGGCCAGGAGTGAGCCCCGGTCCGGCGGGCCGACCCGGCCGGCCACCCCCACGCCGATGCCGTTGACAGCGCCCGATCGCAGCGTGCCGCCCGTCAGCCTGTCCGCCAACTGCCATGCGACATCCACCCGGAGCTGCCACGGAACGTCGGCGCCGTGCGGCTGGCAGGCCGTGCCGACGATCTCGTGCGCCGCGTCCATCGCGGCCACCCGCACGGCCCTGCGCGCGAATTCGATGCCCAGCGTGTGGCCGGAATCGGGATTCAGGGCCAGTACCTCCGCCGGCCGGCCTCGCTTGCGCGGGGCCGCCGCCGGTACCGAGGCGACGACGGTGCCGCCGTCCAGCAGGCCGGCGACGGCGTCGTAGAGCGTGGTGCGGGACAGACCGCTCAAGGCCCTCAACTGGCCCCGCGTCAGCGGACCGTGCTTGCGTAACAGGCGCAGGACCAGCGGCCCGTGTCCGGTCATCTCATTCGACATGGCGGAAGGCGCATCCCCTCTTCGATCACAACTGCGCGGGGACGGTAGAGAGCGTTCTTGTGGGAAGTCTGTGATCCGCCGGTGGTCCCTCGACCGTGGTGGCGGACGAGTGTGACGCGGCCCTCACCGAATTTCGACATGTCATTTCTGTCACTGCTTGGCGGAAAAATTCACGCTGCGTAGCGTCTTCTCCCGTCGGCAAGAGACGGCCTCAACGAATGGCCTCGTCAATCGCTTTCCGTCATCGGCTTCAGCAGCCATTCCCGCGGTAATCGGGCCCGTTTCCGCCGAGCCCCATCAGGCGCATTGCGCGCGGCGCAAGGAGAGAGGAACCCCTGCATGACCATCTCGCCCGACCCTCATGGGCTTTCCCGGCGAAGGCTGCTCACCGCGATGGCCGGCGCAGCCGTGGCCGGATCGGCGATCGCCGTCGCCACCCCGCACGCCTTCGCCGCGGACGACGACGAACTCGCCGCCGCGGCCGCGCAGAAGCTGCCGTTGACCGTCGTCAACCACAACGGTGAGTTCGCCAACCGCTCCGTCCACCTGTACATCGTGGGCAGCAAGGGAGACCACCAGGTCAGGGTGACCCGGCGCGGCACCGTGGAGCGCGTCAAGCTCTCGGACAACCGCGACAACGGCTTCACGGACTACGCCATCCCACTGGCCGCCCAGGGCAGGACCAAGCTCCACCTGCCGTACATGTCCGGCCGTATCTACGTGGCGCTGGGCGACAAGCTGAAGTTCAAGGCCGTCCGGGGCGCGGACGGCAGGGTCTCCCTCCAGCATCCCGCGGGCTGGGTGGAGTCCGACCCCAACTACCCGGTGCTGCACGACTTCGTGGAGTTCACGCACAACGAGTCCGGCATGTTCTGCAACACCACCATGGTCGACATGTTCAGCGTCCCGATGATGATCCGGCTGAACGGTGCGAAGGACCACAGCACCGGCAGGATCCGCGACGGCGGACGTGCCCGAATCTTCCGCGCCCTGCGGAACAACCCCGACTTCTCGCGCCTGGTGGTGGGGGAGCGGCGTGTCATCGCCCCGAGCCACGGCCTGGACGTCGGCCGGTTCCCCCAGCGCTACTTCGACCCCTACATCGACCGGGTCTGGAACACGTACCGGGACAAGAGCCTCGTCGTCAGGACCAACGCCGGTACCTTCACCGGCCGGGTACGGGACCGCCGGCTCACCTTCGACGGCCCGGCATCGGTGTCCTTCGCCAAACCCTCCACCCGTGACGTGCTCTTCTGCGACGGCGCCCTCGCCGCTCCCAACGACGGAATCACCGGCCCCGTCGCCGCCGTCCTGGGCGCCGGCTTCAACCGCTCCACGCTCGTCAGCCACCGCAAGCAGCCCACCACCCGCGCGGCCACGTTCTACGACACCGCCGTCACCAACCACTACGCCAGGGTCATCCACGCCGCGACGAGCAACGGCAAGGCGTACGGCTTCGCCTTCGACGACGTGGCCGACTGGGCCTCCTACATCCAGGACACCCAGCCCCAGCACATGCATCTGACGCTGACCCCGTTCTGACCGAGAACCGGGCCGTCCGTCCCATCCTGTCCCATCCCTTTCCCTTTCCCGACCTGAAAGAGGTCTGTCCGCAATGCAGATGAAGCGCCGCACGCGTGCGGTTCTTTCCGTGAGCCTGGCCGCCGCCGTTCTCGGCATAGCCAATGCCGCGCCCGCTTCCGCCGTCCCCTTCGGCAAGGTCAAGCACGGCAAGGCGACCTTCTACGACAACGTCGGAACCGGGGCCTGTGGAGACCCCATCGACGCCTCGTCGCAGATGCTCGTGGCCGTTTCGCCGAAGTACTGGAAGGCGGAGAACCCGAACAACGATCCGCTGTGCAACGTCAAGGTCCGGCTGACCTTCCGCGGGAAGACGATCACCGTCCCCGTCGTGGACAAGTGCATGGAATGCGGGCCCAAGCACATCGACCTCAGCAAGCCGGCCTTCGCGAAGCTGGCCAACCCGGACAAGGGCGTCCTGCACAAGGTCAAGTGGAAGTTCGTCCGATGAGCCGTACACACCACCGAGGAGTTCCCACCATGCCCAGGCTGCGCATCCTGTACGCCCTTCTGACGGCCGTACTGCTGGCGGCGACCGGAATCAGCCTCACGACGACGGCGTCCGCCACACCGGCCTCGCGCGCGGCCGGCGGCGCCTTCGTCGTCAGCAAGGCCCAGTACGAGAAGATGTTCCCCCACCACAAGCGCTTCTACAGCTACGACGCCTTGGTCAAGGCGATGAAGAAGTTCCCGGCGTTCGCGGACAAGGGCAACGCCAGGACGAAGAAGCGTGAGGCGGCCGCCTTCCTCGCCAACGTCAGCCACGAGACCGGCGGGCTCGTCCACATCGTCGAGCAGAACCAGGCCAACTGGCCGTCGTACTGCGACACCACCCAGCCGTACGGCTGCCCGGCCGGCCAGTCCGCGTACCACGGCCGTGGCCCGATCCAGCTCAGCTGGAACTTCAACTACAAGGCCGCCGGCGACGCGCTCGGCATCGACCTGCTGCACAAGCCGGGGCTCGTGCAGAAGAAGCCCGTCGTGGCGTGGAAGACCGCGCTGTGGTTCTGGATGACCCAGTCCGGCGCGGGCACGATGACCCCGCACAAGGCGATGGTCAACGGTGACGGATTCGGCCAGACGATCCGCAGCATCAACGGCGCCATCGAGTGCAACGGGGGCAACCCCGCGCAGGTGCAGAGCCGGGTGAAGACGTACAAGAAGTTCACCCGCCTTCTCGGCGTCAGCCCGGGCAAGCACCTCAGCTGCTGACATCTCCTCGGAAGCGATGAAGGGAAGTCCGACGGCCTCACGCCCGGAACGGGTCCCGGGCCGCCGGACTTCCCTTTCCTTTTCCTCCTCGCTTCCCTCTTCTCTTTCCTCCTTCTCTCCGTCAACTGCCTTTCCATATTCGGAGTCGATCACATGAGACGCACCGCCATGCTGGTCAGCGCTGTCGCGCTGGCCGCCCTGGGTTCGACACTCAGCCCCGCGCACGCGGAGCCCGCCCCCGCCGCCCCTGACGACACGCGCGTCACCTCGTTCTCGGACCACGAGCAGGACCAGGCGCTGAAGTTCTGGACCGCCGCCCGCCTGCGCGCGGCCGAGCAGGTCGCACCCGCACCGGCCCCGGCAGCAGCTCCCGCCCCCTCCTCGGCGCCGGCCGACGACGGCCCGGAACTGTCCGTGCCCCCGGTCTCCGCCCTCGCCTCCTCGCCCAAGCCGTGGAGGGGCGGCGGGCTGATCCGCAGGACATCGGGCAAGGCGTTCTTCCAGAACGCGGCCGGCGCCACGTTGTCCTGCTCGGCCACCGTCACCAACAGCAGGAACAAGTCCGTCGTCCTCACCGCGGCGCACTGCGTGGTCGACCCCGCCACCGGCCAGGGCTACCGCAAGTGGGTGTTCATTCCCGGCTACGCCCACGGCGAGCGTCCCTTCGGCACGTTCACCGCGAAGAAGCTCTTCCACCTGAAGCGGTACGTCACCTCGAACAACAGGGACAACTGGGACTTCGCGTTCGTCGAGATGCGTAAGCGCAATGGCCGCACGCTGGCCGGCACCGTGGGTGCCCAGGGCATCAGGTTCAACACCCCGATGGCGCGCTACGTGCATTCCTTCGGCTACGGAGGTACACCGGCCGAGGGCAACGGTGAGCGGCTGAACCACTGCCAGGGCAAGGAGCACGCCGACACCACGCGCCCCGGGTCCACGATGCGCGGAATCGACTGCGTGCAGACCGGGGGCTCCAGCGGCGGGGGCTTCCTCGCCGGCTTCGACGCCGACAAGGGCTCCGGCTATCTGGTCGGCAACATCAGCGTCGGCAACGGCGTTTCCGAGTTCCATCCGCGGCTCGGCGACGAGGCTCGCAAGCTCTACCGGAAGGCGAGCAGGGCCTGATCCGTTCAACGGCGGGCGCCCGGCACGGCCACGGTGATCGTGGTCGTGCCGGGCGCCGGTGTCTCACGGATCAGAACTTCGCTCCGAAGTTCTGGGTCCAGTAGGTGCCGTCGGCGCTGCCGGACTTCTTCACGTAGCCGACGCCTATGTGCTTGAGCGAGCAGTTGAGGATGTTCGCGCGGTGACCCGGCGAACGCATCCACGACTTGACCACGCCGGCGGCGGTGACCTGCCCGGCGGCGACGTTCTCCGCGAGCGCGCTCCAGCCGGTGTATCCCGCGGCCTCGACCCGGTCGACGATCGTGCTGCCGCGGGAGCCGATGTGCCCGACGAAGTTGTGCTCGGCCATGTCCGCCGAGTGGCGCTGAGCGGCCTTGTGCAGCGCGGGCCTGGGCTTCAGCGCCGCACAACCGGCCTTCCGCCGTTCGACGTTGGTCAGCTTGACCACCGCCTTCTGCATCGACGTGGCGGCAGCGGAGGCGGGCGCGGAGGTGGGCGCCGCCGACGCGGACGTGGTCAGCAGCGCGGTGGAGGCGACCGTACCGACCAGGGCCGTCGCCAGATATCGGGAAACCGACAAGGCAGATCTCCGTTCGAGAAATGTGCGCGGGAATTCTGTTGTTCCTGCGCGGGCGAAACCGAAGGTATCCGTCGGCGCTTCGCTCCACCGCGCGGAAATTGCTGCACGGACGACCGCTGTTGCTGACCCGGAAGTGACCCGGTTCTGCTCTCGATGGTGACCCGGCCGCCGCTGTACCAATGGGGTACGTCATATGAGTAATTCCGGTCCCCATCGCGGTTGTTGCCCCCACCACAGGAAGATCCCGTGCTGCGAGTGCGTAATGAACACGAGGAATTGGTCTTGCGGCTGCTGCGCCGGCACGGCCCGCTGTCCCGGGGCGAACTGGTCGCTCTGAGCGGACTGTCCAGGACCACGCTGTACGACATCGTCGTCGCCCTGGTGGACGGCGGCACCGTCACGGTCTCGGTCCCCGAGGTCGCCCGGCGTGGGCGCGGCCGTCCGGTGGAGAAGCTGGCGTTGAATCCGGCCGCCGGGCAGGTGATCGGCATCGACTTCGCACGGCAGGCCGTGCGGGTGGCGACCGCGAGCATCACCCACGAGGTCATCGCGACGGCCGGCGAACGGCAGGGGGCAACGGCGACGTGGCAGGAGCGCGTGGACACCGCGTACCGCCTGGTGGGCAGGCTCACCGGCGGTGCGCCACGGCTCGGCGCACTGAGCGCGATCGGTGTCGGGGTGAGCGCGCCTCTGGCCGCCACGGCCGCCGAACTCCCCGACGGGGACGGACCCGGTGCGGTGGCGGAGCTGGTGCGGCGGCGCTTCGACGCTCCGGTGCGGTGGGACAACGGCTCCCGGCTGGCGGCGCTGGCAGAGTCGCGGTGGGGTGCGGCCCGCGGGGACCGCGACGTCGTGTATCTGCACCTCTCCCACGGCGTCGGCGGTGGCCTGGTCGTCGACGGCACGCTGCATCGGGGCGCCTATGGGCTGTCCGGCGAGTTCGGGCACATCACGGTGGATCCGGAGGGGGCCGCGTGCTGCTGCGGCGGTGTGGGATGCCTCCAGACGGTGGCCTCGGTCGGGGCCGTGCTCGACGCGTACCGGACCGCCGGTGGTGCCGCACGGGATCTGGGCGACCTGGTGGCCGCCCTCGCCTCCGGCGATTGCACGGCCCGTGCGGTGCTGGCCGGGGTGGGGACGCGGATCGGCAGGGTGCTGGCCGCGTTGTCCCACACCGTCGACCCGCGCGTGATCGTGGTCGGCGGTGAACTCGCCGCGGTGGGCGAGGCGGTGCTGGAGCCGATCAGGCGGGCGCTGGACCTCGGCCTGCTGCCGGACGCACGGGCACAGGTGAGCCTGCGCCCGGCGCGGTTCGGTGAGTTCGGTGCCGCACTGGGAGCCGTGGCCTGGCTGCGGCCGGGCACCACCCGCGTCCCACGACTCGACGCCCCGACGGCCGACCACGCCGGCCGGCGGGGCGCGGTCGCCCCGCTGCGGTCCGACGCCGTGTCAGGCGACGTGCTGCTCGATGTCCCTGCCCCGTAGTTCGCGATCCCACAGGTGATCGAACACCCGTTGCAGGCCTCGCTTGAGGTGGCGCTGATAGGTGCTGACGGACATCCCCAGCCGCTCGGCGGCCGCCTCCCGGGTCGGCGCGCCGCGCAGGAACCGCAGATCCACCGCGCGGTGGTACTTCTCCGCCCGCGGGTCCGCGGCCAGCGCGGCGACCGCTTCGCCGAGCAGGCCCCGCAGCGAAGCCACCGGCTCGTCGCGTCCCAGGGCGGCGACCATCCTGGTCCGGGTCAGGGGGTTGGCGGCGAGGCCGTCGCGCCGGTGCCAGGAGTCGAGGGCGTCGAGGACCGCCTTGTCGAACTCCGCCCGGCTCAGAACGGTGATGACCTCGCCGGGCCGGGGGGCGAGCGGTTTCGGCTTGGCTCCGGGGCCGGCCAGTTCGATGGAGGTGCCGACCTCCGTCCACCGCTCGCGGGTGACGACGCGCCAGTCGTGCGCGTACAACGTGAAGTGCCGCGCGCCCACCGCCACTTCGCCGACGAGCCGGCGCTGGTCGAGGTACTCCATGAAGTCGGTCCAGAAGGGGTCGCTCGCCAGCGCGATGAAGGACCAGGCGAGATGCTCGGAGTGGAGGAACTCGGCCAGGCACCGGTGAATCATCAGGTCCATACTCGGCGAGGGACGCTGACAGCCGTCGGCGGTCACCAGGAACCGGCCGACGGCGAAGTGCTCGCGGTCCCGCAGCGGCCGTCGGGACCCGATGTGTTCCCACGCGGCAGCCGTGACCGGATCCTGCGCCACCGCTTCGGACAGGTCCGGCGTCAGCCGGAGCCAGGCCAGCACGGCGACCGGCGTGGCGGAGTCGGCCTGGCGGTAGACACGGAAGGCGTGCGGTTGGGTGTCCAGCCACAGCTCGGCGATCCGGGCGGACCGGCGCCCCTCGGCCGACTCGATCAGCCGCAGCACGGCCCGGCGGTCGGAGGGCCGGTAGCGGTCCTCGTAGATCCCGCTGTCGATGTCCCAGGTCAGGAAGCGGGAGACGAAGCCGTTGTGCCGGTGCAGATAGGTGTAGGCCAGGACGGCCGGAAGCACTTCGGGACCGGTGGCCGCGCGGGCCTCGTCGAGGAGATGCCGGCTCATCCGCTCGTGCATCCGCTGGTATCCGGCCGGGTCACGCCAGCGCAGATCGGCGTCGAGGATCTCCCGCACGAGGTCGTGCGGGGCCAGACCGTGCCGGCCGTACTCGACGTAGGGCTGCCGCCTCAACCAGGTGAACAGAGCCGGTGCCTCCTCGCCGAGGGTGCTGCGCAGCAGGCTCTCCGTGGTGGTCAGGCCGTGGGCGCAGACTTCGAGCGCGTGCTGGTGGGACGGCGAGGGAGCGTCTCCGACGAGGCATTGGACGAGCTGTCGCAGGACGGAGCCGTTCGACTCCCAGGACACGGTCGCGGCGTCGTCGCGCAGGGCGATCTCCGCCGCCAGGCGCAGGGCGAGGGGATGACCGTGGGTGCCTTCGATCAGCGCATCGTGCAGGGAGGGACGGACCCGCATCGTGCGTAACAACTCGCGGGCCTCGGCGTCGCTGAGGTTGGACAGACGGGCCACATGAAGAGCGGCGGCCCAGCCCAGGTCCCCCTGCCAATGGGTGCAGGGCGCGTTGCGGCCGGCCAGCACGACGAGGGCGCCCACCGGAAGACGCGGCAGGAACTCGTAGGCCAGCCAGGGCTCCAGCGCCTGGCAGTGCTCGAAGTTGTCCACGATCAGCACTCCGGCCGGAAGCTCCAGGACTTCCGCCGCGTGTGCCTCGAACGCCTGGGGGGACGGCTCCAGCTCCCGCGCGTTCACCCGCAGCACGCGGCGGCCGGCGGTGCGCGCCTCGTCGGCGAAGCGTTGGAGGAGCGTGGACTTGCCGGTGCCCCCGGGACCGTGCACGAAGATCACGGCAACGTCCCCGGGTTGAGAGCCGGCCGCGGCGACAGCGGATCGGAAGACCGCCAGGATGTCGGCGCGCCCGACGAACATGGACTCCCGGCTCTCGGCGAGACGATCCGCGAGCCGCGAACGGTGCGGTACAGCAAGGTCGGACATCAGGTCGGTCCTTCCACATGAGTTCTGCGGGGGGCGTTGGCAATGCGCCCGCACCGTAGGGACCCACCTTGTGGAAATCTTGTGGCGGTCAGGAAACGTCGCCGGTCGCGCCGCGGCGGACGAGTTCGCCGTGCCGTGCCAGGACGGCGAATCCGTCGGGGTAGGCGATGGCGGGGCCGGCTTCGCCGTGCAGCCGGTTCCGGCTGTCGCGGTGCAGCACCGAGGGACGCTCGGTGAGGACGGCGACGCGCTCGAAGGGCCACCACCGCCCCGCGGAACGCGCGACCCGCATGAGCCCGGAGAGCCGGTCGGCCTCGGCGAGGGAGCAAGGGCCGCGGAAGTAGTCGTAGAAGCCCAGCCATTCGGCGTCGTGCTGGCCGGGTACGGACTTGAGGGGCCGAGCCCCTGCCCGCCCACGCAGGACCACGTCCCGGACCCGATCCTGGATCTCGGCCCAGGTGCTGCCATCCTTCAGCTGGGCCCGCAACGGGGGCTCCACGCCGTCCCGGACCCCGGCCCACACCCGGTCCCGGAGCTGTTCCGCGACCTCGGCCCGGACCGCGTTCCGCACCGAGGTGACCTGTTGGAGAGCGGAACCTCTGATCCCTTCCCAGATCCGCACCCACACCTGGTCCTCGACCCGGGGCCGCACTCGCGCACCGACCTCGTCCCGGACCTCGCCCCAGACCCGGGAGCGGACCGGATCACCGGCGCCACCGCGCACCAGATCACCGGCGCCACCGCGCACCTGATCCCGGACCCGCGCCTCGACCCGGTCCCAGATGTCTGCCCCCACCTGATCCCTGACTTCGGCCTTCGCGCCCGCCAGTACCCAGGCGCCGACGGCTCCGGCGAGGGGAGAGTCGAGCCAGACGAACGTCGTCGGGGGCTCCAGCCCCGCCGCGCGGTAGGCGTCGGCCACCCCTGCCTCGGCCTCGGGGCGGTCGGCCGGGCCGGTGGCCAGGCCGTGGGCCAGCCATTGGTCCGCGACTTCGGCCAAGGCCCGGATCTGGGGGTCGGTGAGCTCTTCGATCATCACGGTCGGTGTTCTCCGCTCGCACCGTCAGGGTCGGAGGATGTGCCGGGGATCCTGGGCCGCGGTGTACGCGTACTCCCAGAAGTCGAGGTGGCCGATCGCCAGGTTCACGTGCATCTCGTTGACGAGCGCGGGGAGCAGGCGGAACTCGGGGCCCAGTTCCTCGTCGTCGTCCTCGTCCAGTTCCTCCTCTCTGGTCGAGACGGCGAGCAGGGCATGCTCACCCGCCATGGCGGCGGAATCCGCGACGAAGACCACCTCCAGCCCCGGATCGCCCCCGATCGTGGACAGCGCCACCTCTTCCGGGCTCGCGCTGCCGAAGGCCCGGTCGTCGACCAGATGACTGCGCACCGCGTATTCGCCGTCCGGCTCGGCGAGCAGTTCGACGATCGACCGCCACGCTTCGTCGTCCGAGAAGTCCGTGCGTACGACGAGGGCCTCGGACTCGAAGTCATGACCTGTGCGGTCGATCAGGGGGCGCATGCGCTCACCCTAGCTTTCCGGCCGACGTGATTTCGGTGTCCGAGGCGGGAATTGACCGACACCGCAACGACTGGCGTTCTCCGAGCAATTTCTGACGGCCGTCCTCTCTCGCAGACGGATAGGTTCGCGGCAATTCAGGACGGAATACGGAGAGTTGGGGAGCCCCATGCGAAAGATACGCGTCCTCGCCCTGCCGCTGGCGCTGTCGGCCGTGCTCGCGGTCGGCGCTGAGGGTGGAGCATCCGCACGACCGACAGCTCGTGACGACGGCGGCGCGACCGTGGCGGCGGCGCAGAAGAAGGGCGTCAGCGCCTGGAAGTTCGATGGTGTCACCAGGGCCCTCGCCGACGCGAAGGTCGGCTGGTTCTACACCTGGTCCTCCGGCAGGGGCGGGATCAAGGCTCCGGCCGGTGTCGAGTTCGTCCCGATGATGCACGACGCGGGATCGGTGACCAAGGCGGAGCTCACCCGGGCCAAGAAGCAGGGCAAGGTCCTGCTCGGCTTCAACGAACCCGACCGGGCGGACCAGGCGCACATGACCGTGAAGGAAGCGCTCGATCTGTGGCCCCGGCTGGAGTCGACCGGAATGCGGCTCGGCGCCCCGGCCGTCGCGACAGGTGGTGATCTCGCCGGTGGCTGGCTCGACCGGTTCATGAAGGGTGCCGCCGCCCGTGACCACAGGGTCGATTTCATCCCGCTGCACTGGTACGGCGCGGACTTCGACGCCACGCGCGCGACGGCCCAGTTGCGCAGCTATCTCCAGGCCGTGTACAGCCGCCATAGGAAGCCGATCTGGCTCACCGAATACGCGCTCATCGACTTCACGAACGGCACCCCTCGCTATCCGAGCAAGGCTCAACAGGCCGCGTTCGTGAAGAAGTCGACGGCAATGCTTCAGCGTCTGCCGTACGTCAAGCGCTATGCCTGGTTCACGCTCTCCACGGACCGTGGCGACGGCAGCGGCCTGTATCGCGGCGCCACGGCGAACAGGGTCGGGGCCGCCTACCGCGCGGCGGGCTGAGCGGGACCTGCGTGGCGGCGCGTTCATGGAGCAGGGCGGCCTATCAGTCCACTTTGTCGAGACCGGCCCTGTTCCGGCCGTGCGGGCACCGGTTGGGATGGAGGTGCCTCCACCGATGGGTGGGACGCGCCGTAGCCACCGCAGTCGCGTGAAGGGACCCTGATGACCATGCCGCGCACACGTTCGTTCGTGCAGGTCGACGTGTTTTCCACGATCCCCTACTCCGGCAACCCGGTCGCGGTCGTCCTGGACGGTACGGGCCTGACCGACGAGGAGATGCAGCGGCTGGCTCGTTGGACGAATCTGTCCGAGACCACGTTCGTGCTGCCCCCCACCGTCCCGGGGGCGGACTACCGCCTGCGCATCTTCACGCCCCAGGGCGAGCTGCCGTTCGCCGGGCACCCCACCCTCGGCTCCGCGCGCGGCTGGCTGGACGACGGCGGCGTACCGCAGCACGGCGACCGCATCGTGCAGGAGTGCGCGGCGGGCCTGGTCATCGTGCGCCAGGGCCAGGACACGCTGTCCTTCGCCGCCCCGCCGCGGGTGCGTGAGGGCGCGCTCGACGACGAGCATCTGCACCGCTTCGTGTCCGCCCTCGGCATCACACCTGACCGGGTCGTGGCCCATCAGTGGGTCGACAACGGTCCCGGCTGGGCTGTGCTCCTCCTGCCCACGGCCGAAGAGGTCCTCGCCCTCGAACCCGACCTCTCCCTCATCCCGACCGCGATGGTCGGCGCGATCGGCGCCCACCCCGACGGGCACCGGCACCACTTCGAGTTGCGTACCTTCGCCCCTGGCGCCGGCGTCCCCGAGGACCCCGCGTGCGGCAGCATGAACGCCGCCGTCGGTCAGTGGCTCACCTCCACCGGCGCCGCACCCTCCGCCTACCGGGTGTCCCAGGGCACGAGGCTGGGCCGGGCCGCGAGCATCGAGATCACCGCCGATCCGGACGGCACCGTCTGGGTCAGCGGCGCTGCCACCGTGTGCGTTCGCGGCAGCATCACGCTCTGACTCCTCCACCCACGCCGCGCCCCCGGAGCAGTCATGCGGTGTCGGGGGTGAGCGTCTTCATGCTGACGTAGCTGGTCACGGTGGCCACGCCGGGCAGGGTGGCCAACTGGTTGGCGTGGAAGTCCTCATAGGCGGGCAGGTCGGCGACCTCGACCTGGAGCAGATAGTCGAAGTTGCCGGTGATGTGGTGGCAGGCGACCACCTCGCGCAGATGGATGACCCCACGCTCGAACGCGACCACGTCGGCGTGGCTGTGCCGGATCAGCCGGACACCCGCGAAGACCCGCAGACCGCGGCCGACCGCGGCGGGATCGATCAATGCCCGGTAGCCGCGGATGACCCCGGCCTCCTCCAGCTGACGCACCCGCCGCAGGCAGGGCGACGGCGACAGCCCGACCCGGGCGGCGAGCTCACTGTTGCTGATACGACCGTGCTGTTCGAGCACGGCCAGAATCGACCTGTCCACCTCATCCATGGCGGCAGAATATTGCGCACAGAGCTCACCTAGCACAATCGTGCGCCCGTTCATGGCGCAATTTGCTGCCAAAATTGCTCGGATCCGGTCACATCGGCGCGCCCGTCGGCAACGCTTCTTGGAGTCACAGCAAAGGTCACCGAGGTCCAGGAAGGGCAGCCATGCCGGGCAAGAGCACCGTCACCGTTCACGCCGATCGCGAAGTCCAGCCCAGCCGTGCCGTGGCACCGCCCATCTACCAGACCGCGGCGTTCTCGGCCGAGGACACGGCGACGTTCGCACAGGTCGCCGTCGACCCGAGGGGCAAGGACTTCTACACCCGCTTCGGCAACCCGAACCACGCCCAGGTCGCCGCCGTCGTAGCCGAACTGGAGAACACCGAGGCGGCCCTGGTCACCGCGTCCGGGATGGCTGCGCTCACCACGGCCGTGCTGGCACTGGTGTCCGCCGGTGACCACGTCATCGGGCAGAGGTCCACCTACGGGGGCACGGCGTCGGTGCTGCTGAACCTGCTGCCGCGCCTCGGCGTGTCGACCACCCTGGTGGACCAGACCGACCCGGAGGAGTTCGCGAAGGCACTGACTCCGCGGACCCGGCTGATCCTGGTGGAGTCCCCGAGCAACCCGCTGCTGCGGATCACCGATCTGCGCGCCGTAGCGGACCTGGCCCGCGCGCACGACGTGCTGACCATGGCGGACAACACCTTCGCCACCCCCCTGAACCAGCGGCCGTCGGACTTCGGCATCGATCTGGTCTGGCACAGCGCGACCAAGTACCTCAACGGCCATGCGGACGTCTCCGCCGGAGTGCTGGCCGGGCCGGCGGAGATTTTGGACCGGGTCTGGGACGTCTCCCTGCTCACCGGTGCCACTCTCGGACCGATCGACGCGTGGCTGCTGCTGCGCGGCATACGCACCCTGCCGCTGCGAGTACCGAGGCACAACGCCAACGGCATGGCACTGGCCGAAGCGCTGAACGAGCACCCGGCAGTGGCGCGGGTGCACTATCCCGGTCTGGGGACGCACCCTCAGCACAAGTTGGCCGCCGACCAGATGAGCGGCTTCGGTGGGGTGCTCGGCATCGAGTTCACCGGTGGTTTCGAGATGGCCGATGCCTTCCTGGGCCGGCTGCGCTACCCCCGCAGGTCGGCCAGCCTCGGCGGCGTGGAATCGCTGGCCGTGCACCCGGCGTCCATGTGGCGCGGAATGCTCAGCGAGGAGCAACTCGCGGACTCGGTGCCGCCGGGCCTGATCCGGCTGGCCGCCGGCACGGAGGACACGGCCGACCTGGTCGCCGACGCGCTCGCCGCGGCCGACGCGGTGCTCGCCGGAGCAGGAGCAGGAGCCGGAGCCTGAGCCAAGGCCGAAGCCAAGGCCGGAGCCGGGGCCGCAGCCGCAGCCAAGACCGAAGCCGGGGCCCCCTGAGCGTCGTTCGCGCTGCTGCGGCCGCGCCGAGGCGCACCCGCCCCGAGAACCTGCGGCCGCCGCAACACGATCTTGAACAACCCGAAGCCTCTGTGAAGGAGTTCATCCGATGAAGACCCTGCTCACCGGCGGCACCGTGGTCAGCATGGACCCGGTCGTCGGCGATCTCGACCGCGGTGACGTACTGATCGAGGACGGCGTGATCGTCGAGGTGGCCGAGCGCGTCCACGCGCCGGACGCCGAGGTGATCGACGCGACCGACCGGATCGTCATGCCCGGCTTCGTCGACAACCACCGCCACACCTGGCAGACCGCGTTCCGAGGCGTCGGCGCGGACTGGACGTTCCCCGAGTGGGCGGTGGCCATGCACGGCACCGTCAAACCCCACTACCAGCCCGAGGACGTCTATGTCGGCACCCTGCTCGGCCGCCTGGAGGCCCTGCACTCCGGTGTGACGACGATGCTGGACTGGTACCACGTCGCACAGAGCCACGCCCACGAGGACGCCGCCGTCGCCGCGCTGCGGGACGCGCCGGGGCGGTCGATCTACTGCCTCGGCGCCGGATGGGGCACCCCCGGCCCTGTCGACGCCGACATCCGCCGCGTCCGCGCCGACCTGACCGGGGACGGCCTGGTCACCATGGCGCTGGGACTGCGCGGACCCGAGGCCACCGGCATGGACACCGTCGCCCGGGAGCTGAAGCTGGCGGACGAACTCGGCCTGCGCAGCAGCCTGCACATCGAAGCCGGCGGGACCATCACCGATCTGCGCGAGCACGGCCTGCTGCGGGACACCACCACCTTCGTGCACGCCAACGGGATCGCCGACGCGGAACTGCGGATGATCGCCGACGCGGGCGGTTCGCTGTCGATCAGCCCGGACGTCGAACTGAAGATGGGGTTCGGATCGCCGATGACCGGCCGGGCGCTGGCCGCCGGCCTGCGTCCGACACTGTCCATCGACGACGTCCCCTCGGTCGGCGGCGACATGTTCTCCACGATGCGCACCGCCTTCGCCGTGCAGCGCGGCCTGGACGGCGGACTGCGCTCCCGGGACCTGGTGGAGTTCGCCACCGTCGACGCCGCCCGCTCGTGCGGACTCGACGCCCGGACGGGCAGCATCACGCCCGGCAAGGACGCGGACCTCATCCTTCTGCGCGCCGACGACCTGACGGTGTTCCCGGTCACCGACCCGCTCGCCACCGTCGTCAGCGCCGGCCATCCCGGCCTGGTCGACACCGTCCTCGTGGCGGGCCGCGTGGTCAAGCGGGACGGCGTACTGGTGGGCGTGGACCTGGCGGCGCTGAGGACCCGGCTGGTGGAATCCCGCGACCGGATCGCGAACGCCGCCGGTGTCCCGGTCGACGGCACATGGCGCCCGCGGCCGGCGTAGGAGTACGGAACAGGTATGCGATATGCGTATGGTGCGTAGTGCCTGAGGGATAGGCTCTGCACCATGGGTATGAGCCTCGAAGAGCGGGTGCGCTCCGCGGTGGCGGCGCTCCTGTACGCGACCGGCGAGTCGCAGACCGAACTCGCCGGCGCCATGGGCGTGAGCCAGGCACAGGTGAGCCGCCGTCAGTCCGGCACCGCGGCCTGGAGCCTGGCCGACTGCGAGGCGGTCGCCGCGCACTACGGCATCGACGTCCTCGAACTCCTGGCTGGACCCACCCGGGCCACGGAGGCGCTGCCCGCCGCGCGACGCCGCGCCGTCGGCCGCCAGATCGGCACGCACCGTCCGGCGACGGTCGAGGGAGGCGTGTGATGACCGACTTCGGCGCGATCGACGCGCTTCTCGCCGGGGCCAGGAAGGAGGTGCCGCTGCCGGGCGTCGAGGAGCGGCGCACCCTGCGCGAGGAGCTGAACGTCTCGCGCGCCCAGCTGGCCCAGGCCCTCGGTGTCAGTCCCTCGACCGTCGGAGGCTGGGAGTCCGGGCGGGATCCGAGCGGCGAAGTGCGGGAGAAGTACGCCTACTTCCTCGAGGGAGCGAAGACCAAGCTGGCGGCCGACGCGGAAGCGGCGCAGGAAGCTCCAGCCGACGAGCCGGAGGACGAGTACGGCACGGACGCCGAGCAGGCGACCGACCCGGACCTCGACGTGGACGTGCTCGCCACGCCCCGACCGTGCGTCCTGTGCGGGCAGCCGGCCCGTCACCAGGTCGCGGGATTCCCCCAGCATCTCGACTCCGCCGAGTGCGGCACCGCCGAGGTCGCGCGGACACACCCGCCCGCGACACCGGAGCAGCCCCCCGCGGACGCGCAGGCCCGCCGTGCGCAACCGTCCGCGACACCGGAGCAGCCCCCCGCGGACCCGCGGGCCGGCCGTTCGCGACCCTCCGGACGGCCCGCGCAAGGGGGACGCGGGGTCAAGGTCGTGCCCGTCGGCCGGCGTCTCAAGACCGGTGACGATCCCGACCTGATCGGTTCCGCTGTCGCCGCCGCGCTCGCCGAGCACGCCGGTGACGTGGAGGCGGCGACCCAGGCGCTGGTGAAGCGGGCGATCCCCGATGCGATGGCCCTGCTGGACCACAGCCGCAAGGGTGGCCGCTACGACGTGGTCGCCCACCCGTGGCTGCCCGATGTCCTGCGCAAGCAGTCCGCCCGCGGAGCCGACCAGATCTGGGAGGCGCGCCCGAAGTGGACGCGGCCCGAACTGCCCGTGGGGGAGCACGAGGTCACGGCCCTCGACGTCAACGGCGCCTACCTCAGCGCGCTGAAGACCCATCTGCCGCTCGGCCAATTGGAGCACTCGACCGGCGATCACCACGACCGGCGCCGGGCCGGCGTGCACCTGATCACCCCGCCCGACTGGGAGCACGAGGCCTACCTTCCCAATCCGATCGGCAGCCGCGACGAGCCGGGCCCGCTGTGGGTGACCGAGTCGACGCTGCGTCTGCTGCTGCGGATCTCGGGACCCAAGTACGGCCTGTGTGAGCCGCCGGAGATCCTTGAGTCGTGGACCTCCGGGGCCACGGAGGGGCTGCTGGAGAAGTTCCGCATCGCCCTCAGGGAAGCGCGGGACCGGGCGATCGCGGAAGCCGATGAGGTGACACTGGAGTACGTCAAGGCGATGTACTCGAAGTTCGTCTCCACGCTGGGGGAGTCGAACTACAACCGGGAGCTGTACCGCACCGACTGGATGCACCTCATCCGGTCGCAGGCCTTCGCGAACCTGTGGTGGAAGGCGCACCGGGCCTACGACGAGGGACTGATGGTCGTGCGCGCGATGGGCACCGACGAACTGCACGTCATCGGCGACTGGCGTGCCGTCTTCGACGAGGGCCGCGGCGTCACCGAGGTGAAGCTCAAGGACGTCTACACCGTGGGCACACCCCACACGCCGACGGCACCGGAAGACTGAACCGATGAGTCGCGTTCGCAGCTCGGCACTTGAATTCCTGTATGATTTGGCCGTGTTGGAATTGCCACAATGATGAGCGTCCAGCACTTTTCCGGAGGCAAGGAGTAGAGGGTGCCGGAGAGGAATATCGAGTTCGGCAAATTCGGGGCAAGCGGCATCAAGGGACATGAAGCCGTAGCCCGTCAGCTGGACCGACTCGCCGGGTTCATCGCCACGCCGATCACGCAGCGCCGAGGTCTCCTCGCCCGGCTGAACTACCTCACCCGAACCGACCATTCCCGAGCGGCGGCCCGCGAGGCCGGTCTCACCGTCACCGACCGGACGCTGAGGGCATGGCTGGAGGGCAGGCGGAACCCGTCGCACAAGAACCTCGCGAGGATCGAGTCCGCGTACCTCGTGGTGCGCCGTCACAATGTCGCCCGGTACCTGCTCGCCCGCCTGAACCGCGAAGGGCGCGGTACCCGGGTCGAGTTCCATCCGCTGAACCAGTCCCAGGTGCCTCGCCCGCAGCAGCGCGCTCTGTCCTTCCGCACGCTCAACGTGCGCCACTGGGACCGGATCGTCGAGGCATGGGCCGACGATGACGACGAGGCCCTGGACGACGCCTGGGTCAGCGACGCGACGGTGGACCTCGGCTCCGAGTGGGGCCAGTACGAGTACGTCACGAACATCGGGTTCGCGGCCTGACAGGGCTGCCAGCCGTCTGCCATCCGCCTCGGTGGCGGCGGAGGGGGCGGCCGTCCGGCGGGCCGGTCGTCATCACCGCGCGACGAGTGTCCGCAACATGCCGGCTCCGGCCACCACGGCGGCCAGGTGCAGGGGGATCGCGAGTGCCGGGTTCTCGGGTGGGATGACGTCGGCCGGGTGGGTCAGCGTGATGAACAGGGTGGCCGGCAGCTTCCAGCCGCTCCATGCGACGAGCGAACCTGAGCCCAGCCAGCCGAGCGCGAGGGGAAGCCACCGGGGCCACCGGGCCGGGCGCGAGCGGCAGATCATCCAGACCGCGGTGGCGCCGATCAGTGCCCAGATGGCGCCCAGTCCGGTCAACAGGTGTCCGTCGGTGCTTCGTTCGGCGGGGTGGGCCATCCCCAGGGTGCCGCCGACCGCCCAGTACAGCCAGACCACCCCGACCACGGCCGCGGTCACCGCCGCCCAGGGCAGACCGGCCCGAGGGCCTTCCCCCACTCGCCCGGCGAAGGCGTCCGGCCAGCGCCGCCGTAAGTAGCAGGGCAGCGCCACGGCGAGGCCCAGACCCATCCCCACGAAGCCGAACTGGATGAGCGCGGCCTCCCAGCCCGGTGCGGCGGCGTCGTCAGCCGGTCCGGTCTCCGAGTCGCCGTGACTGGCGCCCAGCAGGGTGCTGAGTACGGCGTACGGCAGGATCGACACGAGGAATCCTGCGCCCGCCCACGCACCGAGCGCCACGAGCCGTCCCGGCAGCCGCATCCCCCACGGCCGTACGAGGGCGAGCGCCAGCGCGATGCCGGTCCCTGCCATGGCGATGGTCACCGTGTTGAGAAGCACCCAGGAGCCGAGGCTGAAGCCCTTCCCGATCGGTGCCACGCCCAGGAGGGAACCGATGACCCACGACACCTTGATCAACAGATACGGCGTCAGAGCCAGTGCGGCGGCGTACGCGGCGCATCGTCCGATCCGGTCCCAGCGGTCCACCTGAATTCCCCCTCGTTCGGCGGAACTCCAGCTTCGGACGCCCATCGGCCGGCCACATCCACCCGTGGGAGCACCCCTCTCCGCCGACCGGACACTCAACGGGCCGGACAGATCCGCCGTACGTCGTACAGGGCCGGCGGCCGACGCGGTCGCGGAACCGCCCCGAAGGCCGTCACCGCGCTGCTGACACCGGCGACGGATATCGGGATAGTGATCCCTGTCTTCTGTTCACCGTCTTCCGTTCACATCGATACGACACCAACCATTCGACCGGCTCGTTCGGTGAATGCGCCGGTCGGGGTCGCCGATGCCAGGGCCCGCTCCCCGGGCTGCGGTGATCTTCCTTCCCAGGAGGACCCCCCGCATGTTCCGACGTATTGGCAGTGCTGTCGTCCGACATCCCGTCTGGACGATCGTGGCATGGCTGATCGCGGCGGTGGCCATCGTGGCCACCGCCCCGAGCCTGCCGTCCACCAGCGACGAGAGCAGTTTCCTCCCCAAGAGCTACGAGTCCATCAAGGCGGCCGCCATCCAGGAGAAGGCGTTCCCCGCCGCCTTCACCCCGTCCGCGATCGCGCTCTACCAGCGCACCGACGGCGGCAAGTTGACCGCCGCCGACAAGCAGGACATCGCCCGGATCACCACCGAACTGGGCGAGAAGAAGATCGACCAGGTGCAGAAGGTCGTCCCCGGCCGGCCGTCCGACGACGGCAGGTACGCCATGACCCTGGTCCAGATGGACAGCAAGAACGCCGGCACACCCAAACAGGCCGACGCCGCCGAGGTGTTGCGCGCGGACGTCAAGGAACTCGCCCGGGGCACCGACCTCGACGTCAAACTCGGCGGTTCCGCCGCACAGGCCCTCGACCAGCAGGACTCGTCCAAGCGCGGCGAGGCGCTGATCGGCATCGGCACGTTCGTGATCATCCTGGTCACGTTGCTGATCATCTTCCGGGCGCCGATCCTCGCCTTCCTGCCCCTGATCCTGATCGGCGTGGTCTCCGTGATCGCCAACGGACTCATCGCGTACGCCACCAAGCTGTTCGACCTCCAGGCCAACAGCTCGATCTCGTCGATCCTGATCGTCGTGCTGTTCGGCGTCGGCACCGACTACTTCCTGTTCCTGATGTTCCGTTACCGCGAACGGCTGCGCGCCGGCGACGAATCCAAGCACGCCATGGTCAACGCGGTCGACCGGGTCGGCGAGGCCATCGCCTCGGCCGCCGGGGCGGTCATCATCGCCTTCCTCGCGCTGGCGCTGTCGACGCTGGGCTTCCTCAAGCAGATGGGCCCGGCGCTCGCGATCGCGGTCACCGTCACCCTGATCGCGGGCCTGACCCTGATCCCGGCGGTGGTCTCCCTCATCGGCCCGAAGGTGTTCTGGCCCTCCAAGTCCTGGCAACGGGAGCCGGAGAACGCCCGGTTCGCCGCCCTGGGACGCGGGGTGCAGCGCCGGCCGGCGCTCACCGCCGTGGCGTCGGGCCTCGTACTGGTCGCGCTGTCGCTGGGCACGCTCGGCTACAAGGCCACCTTCGACCTGGCGTCCGGCTCCATGCCCGACACCAAGGAGTCCATGGTCGTCCAGGACGAGATGGAGACGGCGTACTCGGCGGGCGCCGCCGCCCCCACCGACGTCTACCTCTCCAGCACGGACGGCCGGCCCCTCGACACGAGCACCTTCGCGTCGTACGCCGCCGAACTCGGCGCCGTGGACGGTGTCGCCGGCGCCCGCATGAGTCAGGTGAACAAGGAGGGCACGACCGCGGACTTCACGGTCACGCTCAAGTACGAGGCGTCCACCGACAAGGCCATCGAGGCCGTCGGCGAGGTGCGCGAGGTGGCTCGCTCCGAGGCCCCGGACGGCACCGAGGCCCTGGTGGGCGGGATGTCCTCGATCTTCAAGGACATCGACACGGCGGTCAACCACGACTACAGGACGGTCTTCCCGGTCGCCGCTGTACTGATCATGCTGATCCTCGGGCTGCTGCTGCGCAGCGTGGTCGCCCCCTGGTATCTGATCGCCTCCGTGGGCCTCGGATTCGGTGCCACCCTCGGCGCAACGGTGTGGATCTTCCAGGAGGGGGCCGGCCACTCGGGCCTGATGTTCATGCTGCCGGTGATCATGTATCTCTTCGTGGTCGCCATCGGCACCGACTACAACATCCTGATGATCGCCCGGCTCCGCGAGGAGGCCCGCGAGGGCCGTGAACCGCGGGAGGCGGCCGGCATGGCGCTGCGGCACGCCGGGCCCACCGTGGCCGCCGCGGGCTTCATCCTCGCGGCGACCTTCGCCACGATGATGCTGGCCGGCAACGCGCTGCTCACGGAGATGGGTTTCGCGGTCTCCTTCGGCATCGCGATCGCCGCGTTCGTGATGGCGATGTTCTTCACGCCCAGCCTCACCGCGTTGATCGGCCATGCGGCGTGGTGGCCGGGACACGGGGACCGGGCGGCGCAACCGGCGGCGGCCGATGGCGGCGGGCCCGGTCACGCGACGGCCGTCGGTGAGGGACACGACAGCGCCGTACCCGATCCGTCGGGGCGGCGTGGGTGACCGTGAGGACGGTTGTCACCAGGGGGCGGTGCTCCGCGCGGCCCCCTGGGGATCGTGTCGCGATACAGCGTTAGTCTTCTTCGCGCGCCGCTGCCCTGCGTCGCCCAACGTTCGACAGGACCGGGACGGAAGCATGTCGGGAGAGATTTCGCCCAGCGGGAAGGGCCCCGGCCCTGGTTCGTCGCCGGAGCTCCGGGCCTCTCATGCGGACCGGGACCGGGTGGTGGACGTGCTGCGGATCGCGGCGGGCGACGGCCTGCTGACCGCGGACGAGCTGGACGAGCGGGTGGAAGCCGCCCTGTCGGCGCGCACCCTGAGCGAACTGGCCCCGCTCACCGCCGACCTGCCGCCCGTATCGGCCACGGGTGCCGTGACCGGCGTGGAGGTCAAGGACGTGGTCCGGATCGAACAGGCCCACAGCAGCGCGGTCGAACGCGTGGGGCGCTGGGTGGTGCCGCGGAGGATGGAACTCGCCGTCGCCTGGTGCGCGGTCACGCTCGACTTCACTGATGCCGTGATCACACAGGACACCCTGCGGATCGACGTCGCCATGGCGGGCAAGACCCTGACGCTGGTCACCAGGCCGGGCATCGTGGTCGATACCGATGGACTGCAACTGCTGCACAGCCGGGTGAAACACCGTCAGGCTCAGCCGGACCCGGCCACGCCGGTCACTCTGCGCGTGGAGCTCGTCGGTCACAAGGCCCATGGACGTGTGGTGGTACGGCCCCCACGCCGGACCCTCGGACAGTGGCTGCTGCGCAGGCACAGATCCCGGTCCGCAGGGGACTGAGGCCGACGTCGGATCAGGACAGGGCGGCCTTCGCCGAGTTCCAGAGCACACCGCGGTTCACGCGGTCGGGGTACCGGCGGAGCATGGTCTCGTAGAGGTCGGTGTGATCCTGGGCCGTCTCCGCCGCCGCCGTGAAGTCCTCGATGTAGCGGCGGGTCCGGTCGATGTCGTCGGGGCTGTCCGGGTCGCCGTCGCGCTTGTGGCCGGACACCACGGCGGTGGGCCGGGTCTCGGCGACCACGTCCAGGGCGTCCAGCCAGTCCCGGGTGCCGTTGCCCTTCGCCTCGCCCAGGTACAGGTGGACGTCGCCGTAGACACAGTCGCCCGCGACCACGAGTCCGATGGAGGGTGCGTGCAGGGCGCTCGTGCCGTCGGTGTCGGTGTGGCCCAGCTCGATCGTGCGCAGTTCCTCGCCCTCCAGTTCGATCCGGCCCTCGGGCAGCGGTTCGGGTACCAGGTGCTGCTCGGAGATCTGGTCCGGGAAGCGGGGCTGCCAGAACCCGTCGAACCAGGCGGACTCCCACTGCGCGCCGGCGTGCGCCGCCACATCCGGCGCGGCGACCAGCCGGGCGTCGGGGAAACGGTCGAGCACCGCCGGCGCTCCGAAGAAGTGGTCGCCGTGCGCGTGGGTGACGAAGATCGTGGTCACGTTCTTGCCCTGCGCGAGCACCCAGTCGGCCAGGCGGTGCGACTCGTCCACGGTCAGCAGCGGATCCACCAGGACCGCGTCGCGTTCGCCGTGGATGAGCGTCGACGACGTCGGGGACCACATCCGACGGTCCTCGCCCGGCGGGAGATCATCGGACACCGCCGGTTTGGACGGGGCCACGTGCACGGAGTAGGCGAGTCCGGTCATGGCGACTCCTGCATCCTCGGGGCCGGGCCCGTAGGACCCGGACGGTCTTCTCGGCTTCGCGGCGGAACGCTCCTGAGGAGCGCCGGTTCTCAGGGCCCGGTGCCCGCACGCTCGATGGTGCGTTCCAGACGGACCACGATCCCCTTCGACGTCGGCTGGTTGCTCAGGTCGGCCACGCTGTCCAGCGGGACCAGGACGTTGGTCTCCGGGTAGTACGCGACGGCGGAGCCCTGGGTGGTCGGGTACGGGACCACCACGAAGTCCTCCGCGCGGCGCGCGGCGCTGTCCGTCCACACCCCGACGAGGTCGACGTGCTCCCCTTCGGCCAGGCCGAGCGCGGTCAGGTCCCCGGGGTTGACGAGGACCACGCGGCGGCTGCCGTGGATACCGCGATAGCGGTCGTTGAGCGTGTAGGGGACGGTGTTCCACTGATCGTGCGAGCGAAGGGTCTGGAGCAGCAGGTGGCCCTCCGGCACCCGGGGCATCTCCCAGTCGTTGCGGGTGAACAGCGCCTTGCCGAGCGGCGTGCCGTACACGCCCTCGTTGACCGGGTTGGGCAGCTGGATGCCGCCGGGGCGTGCGACGCGCCGGTTGAAGTCGTGCAGCCCCGGCACGATCCGCGAGATACGGTCCCGGATCGTGCCGTAGTCGGCCTCGAAGGCGTCCCACGGCACGTTCACCTTGCCGTCCAGGGTGCGGGCGGCGAGCCGGCACAGGATCGCGACCTCGCTGAGCAACAGCTTGGAGGCGGGCCTGAGTCGGCCGCGGGAGGTGTGCACCTCGCTCATGGAGTTCTCCACCGTGACGATCTGCTCCCCGCCCGCCTGGAAGTCGCGCTCCGTGCGGCCGAGCGTCGGCAGGATCAGCGCGGTCCGGCCGCAGACCGTGTGCGATCTGTTCAGCTTGGTGGAGATGTGGGCGGTCAGGCGGCAGGACCGCATGGCCTCTTCGGTGACCGCGCTGTCCGGAGCCGCCCGCACGAAATTGCCGGCCAGCGCGAGGAACACCTTGACGCGCCCTTCCCGCATCGCCCTGATCGCGTTCACCGAGTCCAGTCCGTGGGCGCGCGGCGGATCGAAGCCGAACTCCCGCTGAATCAGGTCGAGGAACGAGTCCGGCATCTGCTCCCAGACGCCCATCGTGCGGTCGCCCTGCACATTGCTGTGCCCACGGACGGGGCACGCGCCGCTGCCGGCCCTGCCGAGATTTCCGCGCAGCATCAGGAAGTTGACGATCTCCCGGACCGTGGGCACTCCGTGCTTGTGCTGGGTCACGCCCATGGCCCAGCAGACGATGACGCGTCGGCTGCGCAGGACATCGTCGCGGACCTCCTCGATCTCCGCGCGGGTCAGTCCGGTCGCGGCGAGGACGTCCCGCCACTCGACGGCCCGGACGTGCTCGGCGAACTCCGCCAGGCCGCTGGTGTGGGCGCGGATGAAGTCATGGTCGAGGACTTCGCCGGGCCGGGCGTCCTCGGCCTCCAGCAGCAGCCGGTTGAGGGCCTGGAACAGCGCCAGGTCGCCGCCGGGCCGGATGTGCAGGAAACGGTCGGCGATCCGGATGCCCCGCCCGATGACACCGCGTGCCTTCTGCGGGTTCTTGAACCTCATCAGTCCCGCCTCCGGAAGCGGGTTCACCGCGACGATGCGGGCGCCGTTCAGCTTGGCCTGCTCCAGCGCGGAGAGCTGGCGCGGATGGTTCGTCGCGGGGTTCTGCCCGACCAGGAAGATCAGGTCGGCGTGGTGGAGGTCGTGCAGGGAGACCGTGCCCTTGCCGGTGCCCAGGGTCTCGTGCAGGGCGAACCCGCTGGACTCGTGGCACATGTTGCTGCAATCGGGCAGATTGTTCGTGCCGTAGGCCCTGGCGAAGAGCTGGAGGACGAACGCGGCCTCGTTACTGGCCCGGCCCGAGGTGTAGAAGACCGCCTCGTCGGGCGAGTCCAGCGTCCGCAGTTCCTCGGCCAGCAGTCCCAGTGCGTCGTGCCAGCTGATCGGCTCGTAATGGTCCGCATCGGGCCGCTTGACCATCGGCTCGGTCAGCCGCCCCTGCTGGTTGAGCCACATGTCGGACCGTCGGCCCAGCTCGGAGACCGTGTGCTCACGGAAGAAGCCGGCCGTGACGCGGCGTGTCGTCGCCTCGTCGTTGATGTGCTTGGCGCCGTTCTCGCAGTACTCGTTGCGATGCCGGTGCCCGGCGGCGGGGTCCGCCCACGCGCAGCCGGGGCAGTCGATGCCGCCCACCTGGTTGATCGTCAGCAGGTCCACGCCGGCCGTCTTCGGCGAGGTTTGCTCCAGCGAGTACTCCAGCGCGTGCACGACCGCCGGGACTCCCGCCGCCCATGTTTTCGGCGGCGTCACGGAGAGGTCTTCCTGCGGCTCTTCGCCGGGCGGCTTCTGCATGGGCATGGCGTTGCCTCTCGTCTGCCCGGTCCGCCACGAGGTCAGCCGACGGGCCAGCGGGCCACACGACTCCTGGGCGGTTCCGGTTCGACCGGCCGTACGTGACCGTTGCGGATGGCTCCCCGCCAGGCCCCGCCCGCCTGTCCCAGCCCTTCGATGAATTCCTTGAAGTGACCGAGTTCGGAACGCAGGACGCGGACGGGCAGATTCGTGGCTTCGGCGACCGCCGCGAGGGGCCCGCGCGGCTCGAATCGCAGGCGTACGGTCACCGCAGTGCCGCCTGCCGCGGTCGGCCGGAATCCCACTTCACCCTGATGGGAGGGACGTCGTTCCAGGCTGCGCCAGACCACGTGCGAGTCGGGTTCCTGCTCCAGGATCTCGGCCTGGAATTCCCGGCGCAGCGGTCCGTAACCGATGGTCCAGACGGTCACCGTGGGTTTGACCTGATCGACCTTCTTCACCACGCCCATGAACCTGGGAAAGCTCTTGAACTGGGTCCATTGGTTGTACGCGGTTTCCACCGGAACCGCGACGTCGATCGTCTCCTCAATGGTCATGACCCACCTGCCCTCGAGGTGTCACTGACTCAGTCTCCATCGCTCGGCCCGGACGTCGCAACAGCACCGTCCGCCCCGCGGGCACGGACCCGGGCCCGCTGGACCGAATGGCTCGCCCGGCGCGCGCCCCCCACCGCCGGGCAGCAAGGTGGATGCGCGGTGTCGTAGCGCGCCGGTCAAGGAGGATTCGATGCGGGAGAAGCCGTTCAGCAAGGTCGAGAACCGCCTGTTGCACCTGCGTCACCATGGGTCGCACGCGTCCGAGGGCAGATCGACACCTGAAGGATTCGGCCTCGACGGTGCGCTGATCGCGGGCTTCGACGCGGGAACCCTTTCTTCCGAGCAGGAGAAGGAGCTCGCGGGGCAAGTGGCGCGACTGCTGCCTTTCCACTGGGTGCAGACGAATACCTACGCCTCCGAAATGTCGCAGATGATCGATCACCTGGGTGGGCACTCGGCCTTGGTGAAGTGGCTGGACGGATTTCCCGGACTTCCGCGACTGGCGGCTCGGCTGTATGTGTTCATGGGAATCCTGGACCAGTTCAGTGACAACCAAGCGGTGGTCACGGCATTGCGTGAATTTCGTGAGCGCACTCCGTACCCGGCGGGCCTCAGGGGCTACCTCGTACCGGAGACCGACGACGAGACGCTCGCCGGGATCGCCTTCCGGATCGAGAAACTCCTCGGTGAGGGCGAGACGGACGAGGCATCCGGTCTGGCGCTCTCCATGGCGGACTGTCTGCAACAGGTCGCGCCCCGCGCCGAGGAGCTCGATCCCGACGTGAACGACCTGGGCGAACTGATGGACCACAGCCGCGGGGATCTGCGAGAGGCTGCCGCCCAGATGTCGTAGCCCGAGGTCGGTCCCCTGTGATGAGCCGCCCCCCGACTCGCCCTTGCGCACGATGCGGTGAAGGGAGCCGTCCCGTACGTCGGCGCCGGTGTCCGTCAGCCGCTGAGAACGCCGACGAACACGTTGATGGCGGTGGCGAGGATCCCGGTACCGAAGACGTAGGACAGCAGCGAGTGCCTCAGCACGATTGCGCGGATCCTCGGGCTGGAGACGTCGGTGTCGGAGACCTGGTAGGTCATGCCCAGGTTGTAGCTGAAGTAGAAGAAGTCCCGGTACGTGGGCGGCTGGTCGCCGTTGAAGTCGATGCCCCCGTCGTGCCTGTAGTACTCGTAGGCGTAGCGGGTGGCGTACATCAGGTGCAGGGCGGCCCAGGCCGTGACGACTCCGCACAGCCCCGCCGAGGCGTGCAGGCTGTCCGACTCGCTGCGCACCAGTACCAGCACGATGGTGACCAGACCGCACAGTGCCATCGCGACCAGCACGAGTTCCTCCATGACCGGCCGGAGGTCCTCACGGCGGGCGGTGTGATGGGTGCGGGCGGCATCCATCGGCCACAGCACCACCCAGCCCGCGACGACGAAGGCGAACCCGGTGGCGGCGATTCCGGCCAGCACGCCCAGTGCCGCGTCGGCCAGCAGTCCGACCGTCAGACCGGCAGCGAGGCCGAGTGCCAGCGCCCCGGTCAGGCGTGGCACTACGTCGAGCGGCAGTAGGTAAGGCATACATCATCAACGTAGCCCGGCCCTCGCCATCCGGCTCGGGCCACGATCGCGGCCTCGGACCCGGCCCCGGGCTCGCCGAGGGCCGGGGCGCCCCGAGCGGACTCGGGGCGCCCCGGCGTTCGTCCGCGGTGTCGGACGGGGACGTGGGCCGGGTCAGCCGCCGAAGCGGACGATCCGCGGCACCAGGTCGCCCTTGGTGGCGACGCCGACGGCCCACAGCGCGGAACTGCCGGGCACGGCACCGAGCCCGCGGACGCTGATGCCGGGTGCGGCGAGTTTCTCCCAGCGCTGCTCGGCCTGGTTCCAGCGCAGTCCGAGGGAGGCCGAGCCCTTGCCGCCGACGGCCCAGACGGAACCGTTCGCCGCCCGGCCGACCGCGCGCAGCCGGCCGTCGGGGGCCTCGGGTGTCGCCGTCTTCTTCCATGCCTTGCCGTCGTAGCGCAGGGCGTACGGCTGGTCGCCCTGGGCGGTGAAGCTGCCGCCGACCGCCCAGAGGTCCTTCGCGGACGGCGCGGCGACCGCGCTGAGCCAGGTCGCCCGGCTCGAGGTGCCGGGCAGCTCCGTCTCGGTCCACGTGTCGCCGTCGAAGTGCAGCGCCAGCGGCTCCTGGTCGGACGCGGCGTCGGCGGAGTAGCTCGTGCCGACGGCCCACACGTCGTCCTCGGCCAGGGCGACGATGCCGTTCAGCTCGCCGTTGCCGGTGTCCGGCAGTTCGTGGCGCACCCACCGCGTGCCGTCCCAGGACTGGACGGAGGGCACGCCGGTCTTCACGCCCATGCCCATGGCCCGGCCCGCGGACCAGACGCCGCCGTCCGGGCTCGCGGCCAGGGCTTCGGGCAGGACCCGGCCCGCCGGGTCCTGCGCGGCCCGGAACTCGGTCCAGGCCTTGCCGTCCCAGTGCACGAGCGTCGAGCCGCCGGCCCAGATGTCGTCCGCCGCCCGCACCGCGAGGGCCGTCGGGAAGACCCCGGCCGGCAGGGCGGACTCCCGCTTCCACGCGGTGCCGTCCCAGCGCAGCGCGACGTGCTCCACCTCGTCGTAGGACTTGAGGTGGTAGCCGACCGCCCACGCCCGCTCGTCGTCGAGCGCGGCTACGGCGGTGATGTCGCCCTTCTCGAACGGCACGGCGGTCTGCTGCCAGCCACCGGGTGTGCGCTCGCTGTCGGCGACGGGTGCCGAGCCCGTCGCCCGGCCCTCGGAGCCGTCGTACAGCTGCACCCCGGCGAGACCGGCGGCGAGCGTCAGGGCGGCGACGGCCGTCGGCAGCGCCGTCCGCCGCAGGCGCCGCGTCCGTGCGGCACCGGGAGTGGTGTTCTCGTTCATGGCGAAGCCCCTCGTGTTCCGTGTGTCCCTTGTGTCCACTGCCTCTTGGGCGGGCGACGGCATCAGACGGCGGTCTTGACGACGAAGTCGAAGGTGCCGTCGTAGCCGCCGTCGTCGCGGGCCTCCAGGGCGACCACACAGGCGCGGTTGAGGAGCTGGTCGCGGGCGTTCAGCAGCGCGAAGTCACGCCCGTACGCCCGGGTGTCGTCCGGGAAGTACAGCTGGGTGATGAACAGGGGACCGCCCGGGGCCTGCGCCCGGACGTGGATGTGCGGGGTGCGCCGGCCCCAACGGCCCCAGTAGTCACGGGGGATGATGGTGTCCAGCCGGTACTCGCCCCGGGCGTTGGTGTACTGGTGGCCGCGCAGCGAGAAGCCGGACGTGTCGTAGTCGCCGTTGTGGTCGGTCTGCCAGAACTCCAGCAGCGTGTCGGCGAGCGGGTCGCAGTCGGGGTCGTACACGACACCGCGCAGGGTCAGCGGCACGCCCGTGATGCCGGGCGTGATCACCTTGGTGCGCTGTGGGGACTCCGGTTTGAACAGTGGGCCCTCCATCTGCTCGGGGGTCTCACCGCCGTTGCAGGAGGGCGTCAGGGCGAGCGGGACACCGGCGGCCTTCGCGGCGAGGGGCCGGACGCGTGCCGAGGCGGAGGCGGTGGTCGAGCCCGAGATCCCCGCTGCGGCGACGGCCGCCGAGCCGACGCCGATCGAGGTGGTGCGGATGAAGGTGCGGCGGGACCGGGACCGTGGGGTGTCCTCGGGGTTGTCCTCGGCGGGGTCGAGGGCTGCCGCGTCGGGTGCGGGCGACTCGTCGGGCCGCCGGCCGGGCATGCTGCCGGCTCGCCGGTCGTGGCCGTGTTGGCGCATGGCACTCCTTGTGGGGGAGGCCCCGACGCGTCCTCATGGGGCGAACGACGCCGGGGGCAAGGGTGAAAGAGGTGCGACAGGGGAACCCTCCTGCCGATCACCGACCCTGCCGCAAGCGGACACGCGGCACATCCGGCGGATGACGGACGACACGAGGAGTGTTACGAAACCGGCGGGCTTGATCATCACGTGGTCCTGGCCGGGATCGTCCCCGGGCGCGCCCCGGCTACCCGCGTCCGTCCCGCTCCTCCGCCGCCTGGTCGGCCACCCACACGGCGATGCGAGTGCGCGACCGCACCCCCAGCTTGTCGCGGATGTGGTCGAGATGGGCCTCGACGGTACGCGGGGACAGCTCCAGCCGGACCGCCACCTGAGCATTCGTCAGGCCCTCGGCGACGAGCGTGGCTACCTGAATCTCCCGCTCGGTCAGTGGGCCCGTGCCCCCGCCGCGCCCCGGCCGCCCGTGCACTGACCGGGCCGAGCGCAGCGCGTAGGCGACCAGCCGGTCCCCGTGCAGCCGTCGCCCCGCGGCCCGGGCCGACTCCGCCGCCTCGGCGTCGAGTCCGCTCCGGGCCCGGGCGACCGCGGCGTCGACCCGCCGCTGCCACTCCGCGTCGGGCCGCACGCCGATCCGTCCGCGCACCTCGGCGGCGGCCGCCGCGAGCCGCAGCGCCCTGCCCGGTTCACCGCGCCCGGCCGCCACGATGGCCAGTCCCTCGACCGGGTACATGGCGTGGAACGTGTCCGGCGCGACGATCCCCAGTCCTTCGGCGAAGGCCTCTTCGGCGGCCTCGTCGTCGCCGGCCGCGAGCGCGACCACCCCGGCCGTGTGGACGGCCGCGCTGTGGTGGTGCGAGGCGGCCTCGGTACGGAGCACCGGCAGGCACCGCGCCAGCAGCTCCTGCGCCTCGGCCACGGCACCGACGTGCTGGAGCGCCCACGCGAGCCGGTGCCGGGACACCGCCGTGGCCAGGTCGTCGCCGAGACGCCGCGTGATGTCGAGGCAGGCCCGCTGTGCGACGACCGCGGCCGCGAAACCCCGACGCGCCAGCAGGGCCACGCCCAGCGCGTCGAAGGCGTCGGCGAGCGCCGCCGGCCGGTCGTGTCCGCGTGCCGCGGCCACGGCCTCCTTCGCCAGCCGCAGTGTGACCGCCCGATCTCCTTGCTTGTACGCGATACGGGCGGCCAGCGCGAGGGCGTCGCTCCGGTACGGCGACGAAGGCACCCGGCGCAGCGCGGCGTCCAGCATTCTGCGGGCGGCGATGAACTCGTCCAGTTCCCGGTGCACCCGGGCCAGCGCCAGCGCCAGCCGCAAGTGCCGGTCCCCGCCCTCGTCCTCGGTGCACGCCACCGCGGCCGCGAGATTCTCCCGCTCGGCCACCAACTCCCGGGTGACGAGGCCGACGGGCGGACTGTGCACGGTGTCGTCCGTCAGCCCCGCCAGCCAGGACAGGGCGCGCTCGCGTACAAGTGCCAGCTCCCCACAAGCGGCGAGCCGGCCGAGGCCGTACATACGGATGGCGCTCAACTGCCGGAAACGGGCACGTCGTTCCTCGCCCGGCACGCGCACGAGCAGTGACTTCTCCTCAAGGGAGCACAGCAGCCGCAGCACGTCCCCCGTGCGTATCCCCTCGCCCGCGCACACCGCCCGCGCCCCGTCCAGGCCGAAGCCGCCCGCGAGGATCGACACGCGCCGCAGCACGGCCTGTTCGGCCGGGTCCAGCAGCCGGTGGCTCCACGCGATCGCCGCGCGCAGTTCCCGGTGATGCGCCGGTCCGATCCGGCTGCCGCCGGTGAGCAGCGCGAGCTGGTTGTCCAGCCCGTCGACGATCTGCCCGAGCGGCAGGCCCGCGACCCGGCGCGCGGCCAGCTCGATGGCGAGCGGCAGCCCGTCCAGCCGATGACAGATCCGGCTGACCGCGTCCACCGTGTCCGGGGTGAGACCGAAGCCGGGCGCGGCGGCCCGCGCGCGCTCCACGAACAACCGCACGGCGTCGGAGCCGCTCACGTCGTCCACCCGGAGGGCCGAGCGGTCCTGGGCGCGGTCTTCCGCGGGCCGGGGAGGCAGCGACAGCTCGCCCACCCGGAAGACGACCTCGCCGGGCACCCGCAGGGCCTCACGGCTCGTGGCGAGGATCCGCAGCCGTGGGCAGCGGGTGAGCAGCAGCGCCACCAACTCGGCGCAGGACTCGGCCAGATGCTCGCAGTTGTCCAGCACGAGCAGCAGCCCGGGTGTGCTCAGCGCACGGACCAGGGCCTCTTCCTCGGCACAACCGTGCTGGTCGCCGAAGCCGAGCGAGGTCGCGACGAACTGCCGCAGCGGCGCGGGATGACGCAGCGGATCGAGTGCGACGAGTCGGGTGAGCTCCCGCCGCCCGCCGACCAATTGCAGCGCGAGCCGTGACTTGCCGACCCCTCCCGGGCCGACCAGGGTCAGCAGCCGCGTCGAACGCAGCAGCCCGCGCAGCCGCGTCAACTCGCCGGCCCGGCCGATGAACCGGTCGAGCGGCCGGGGTAACACGCCGCCGGGCGGCGGGTCGAGGCGTACGTCCGCCCCCGTGGGCCTCCCGCCGGGAACGGTCGCCTGCCCCGCCGACGGCTGCCCCACCTCGGATGCCGTCGTCGCACGGGTGCGGAAGGCCCGCTGTCGGCAGGCGTTGGAGCAGTACTTGGGAGGCCGGCCGCCCTTTCCCGAGCCTGGTTCCCCGTCCCCGCGCGAGGCGCCCAGCGGGCCACCGCACGCCTCGCACGTCCGCTTCGTCGACGCCACTGCGGGATCCTCGGGTGTACGGGGCCCGGGGCCAGGCCGGTTCCGGGCGCGGCGGGACCGCGTACCGATCGGTACGAGCCGTGAAGCGGCTCACCCTAGTGCCCGTTCCTTTGAGTCAGCCGTGCGAGGGCAGGCATTCGGGCAGGCTCAGCGCCGAGTGGGCCGGTCGTCCTTCCGCGGAGGGCATGGTGCTGAGGCCGCGCAGCATGTCGTTGCGCCTGGCCAGGGCGTGAGCGGTGGTGGGGAAGAGGGTGGCGCCGCCCTCGCCGATCTGCGCCTGATTGAGGGTCACGAAGTCACGGGTGCCGTGCTCGTAGGCGGCGAGTCCGGTGGCGGCGTCCCGGCCGGCCAGGGCGGCGGCAAGCATGTACGCCCCGACGAGCGCGAGGCTGGTGCCCTGGCCGGTGAGGAACGAGGGAGCGTACGCGGCGTCGCCCACCAGCGCGACCCTGCCGCTGGACCAGCGAGGCAGGCGGATCTGACTGACCACGTCGATGAAGAGATCGTCCGCTTCGCGCATTGCGGCGATCATGCCCGGCACTTCCCATCCCGCGTCGGCGAAGGTGGCCGCGACCAGATCCCGTTGGGCGTGGGGGTTCCGGAAGGCGTCGGCGTCGAACGGCGGTTCCGGGCGGGCGAAGTTCAGGAAGGCGTGCACTTCGTCGCTGTCTCCCACGGCGTAGAGCGCCGCGGCCCTGCCCGGGGTGTTCCACATCATGATCTCGTGGGAGAGACCGAGGGTGTTGGGCATCGTGAACACGGCGAAGCAGTAGCCGAGGTAGCGATGGAACTGCTCCTCGGGGCCGAACAGGAGCTCCCGGGTGCGAGAGTGCAGACCGTCCGCACCGATCACCAGGTCGAACGTACGCCTGCCGCCGCCGCGGAAGGTGACATCGACCCCGTCGCCGGGGCGGCCGAACTGATCGGCGCGAGCCGGCTGTTCGAGGGTGTCGACGGAGTCGTCGAACAAGAACTCCACGTCGTCACGGACCGCCTTGTGCAGAGCGTCGGTGAGATCCCCGCGCCGCACCTCCAGGTCCCGTCCCGCGACGCTGCCGGCGACGTGGTGCGGGTCGACCGAAGCGATCCTGCCGCCGTCTCCGTCGAGGAAGGTGAACCGACGCGAGTCGACCTGCACGTCCCGCAGTTGGGGCAGGATTCCCATCCTCCGGACGACCTCCAGTGCGGTGCCGCGCACGTCGATGGGATAGCCGCCGTGGCGGACCGTGCCCGCCTTCTCGACCACCGTGACCTCGTGCCCGGAGCGGTTCAGCCAGAACGCGAGGGCGGGACCCGCGACGCCGGCTCCCGATATCAGGACCTTCACTTCTCGACTCCTTCGCTCGTGGAGCGGCTGATGCTTCGGACGACGAGCAGGGACAGCGCTGTGACGATGCCGGCGATGACGAAGCCGGTGACGAAGGCGGACTCGGCCGGGTCGTCCGTCCCGGGTGCGGTCCCCGCGGTGAGGAAGGCGCCGCTGACCTGTGCGCCCGTGGCGAAGCCGATCACGCGTGTCACCAGGACCAGGCTGGTGGCGGTGCCGGTGTTGCCGTGATCGACGGAGGTGGCCGTCCTGACCACCATCGCCGTGATGCAGACACCGCTGGCGAGGGCGATCAGCGCCTTGCCGACGATCAGGTGCCAGACCTCGGTGTGCACGAAGGCCAGGCCCACCAAGGTGGCCGTCATGACCCCGATTCCGGCGGTGACCACGGCAGTAGAGCCGAAACGCCGCGCCGCCATCCCGCCGAGCGGCCCGCTGATCGCCGCCGTGACGGCACCGGGCAACAGGTACCGTCCGATGTCGGTGGAGCCGGCTCCGAAGCCGTACCCGTCGGCGGAGACCGCGAACAGTTGCGGCACGAGGAACATCGACACCGCGGTCCCCACGCACACGGCGAACGTGATCACGTAGGAACTCCAGACCGCCGGCCTCGCCACCACGCGCAGGTCGACCATCGGTGAGGACGACCGGCGTTCGACGCGGATCCATCCGGTCACCAGGAGAGCCAGCAGTGCGACGAGGGCGCCGAGCGCGAGGGGCCGGCCGCCGAGCTCGGGTGCCATCGAGAGGCCGAACATGAGCGTCAGCAGCACACCGCTCAGGAGGACCAGGCCGGGCCAGTCGATCCTGGCGTCCGACCGGGCCGGTGGATCGTCCGGCATCAGCCGTTGGACGCACACGGTCGCCACGACGATCGCGATCGTCGGTATCGCGAACATCCAGTGCCGGGACAGTCCTTCCGCGATGGGCCCGGCGATCAGCGTGCCCAGCATGCCGCCGCCCACGAACAGTCCGCTGACCCACCCGATGGCCACCGCGGATTCCCCTGCCGGGAGGTGTTTGCGTACGAGGATGAACGACAGGGGCATCGCCCCCACCATCGCGCCTTCCAGTACCTGACCGAGCAGCAGCACCGCCAGGTTCGGTGCCAGGGCGGACACCAGGCCTCCGGCCGAGACCACCGCCATCAGCCGGAGCATGACCCGTTTCCCGCCGTAGCGGTCACCGAGGCTGCCCGCGACGGGCGCGACGAGGGCACCGGTGATGAGCATCGCGATGCTGAGCAGGGCCCCTTGGGCGGGACTTGTCGACAATTGGCGTTGTAACAGCGGAAGCGTCGGTGTCACCACCGACTCCAGGGTCCCGGTGGCCGCGGCCAGCATGCCGAGAGCCCATACGGCGGGCTTCCCGATGCGGACCGGGGGAGCCGGGGCTGTGGTCGTGGTCATGAACGTCCTTCCCCTCGCTGAGTGCGAGTGAGGGCGATTGGGGGTCCGGCGGCGCATGGCGCTGTGCGGGCCGGCTTCTGAAACTACACTACACCGTGCAGTAAAGTTGGGTTAGGATGTGACCATGCCGACCACGAAGACATTGCGCGAGGGCTCCACGCAGAAGCGCGCCGCCATCCTCACCGCGGCCCGGGAACTGTTTCTCGCCGACGGCTTCGACCGGACCAGCGTCGACGCGGTCGCCGCGCGCGCCGAGGTGTCCAAGCGGACGGTCTACGACTACTTCGGTGACAAGCGGACGCTGCTGCAAGCGGTCGTCGACGGCGTCGGCCAGTCACTGGTCACCACGACCCGGCACATCCTCGACGACACCCTCACCGACCTCACCGAGGCGGCCGACCTCGAGGACGTCCTGGTCACGTTCTCGATGCGCATCGCGACCGACATGCTCGGCTCGGCGGAGTACGCGACGCTGCAACGACTGGTCCGGGCACAGTCCGCCCATGTGCCGGACGGGGGCGAGAACTCCATGGCGGACGCCCCTGACGAGGCGCTCGCCGAGCGACTGGCCGCCTTCGCCGAGGCCGGACTGCTCGACGTCCCCGACGCCCGGCTCGCGGCGGACCAGTTCATCGCGCTGACCTTCAACGTCGCGCTGAACAGGTTCGGTTCGGCGAACGCCGCTGAGGACCCCCGCGTGCGGCCACTCATCGTCGAGGGAGTACGGACCTTCCTGCGCGCGTACCGGTCCCGGTAAGGCGGCATCACACGGCGGCATCGAACGGAGGGGCTCCGTCGGCGCCGTCACCCCGCCAACCCTCACCCGCCCCCGCGTCCAAGGAGAACAGTGCCCCGATGGTCCGCCGCCCTGAACGAGGCCGGCATCACCGACCGGACCCTGCGGCGAGCGTACGACGCACAGCGGGAGCTGGTGCGGAAGTTCGCGCTCCACCAGTACCTCGCCGTCCGGCTGCTGCTCCCGGCGCGGCTGCACCCGTCCGTCGTCGCCATGGTCGCCTTCATGCACGAAACCGACGACCGGATCGACGCCGGGGACCCCGGCGCCCGCCGCAAGGCGTTGAGCGCCTGGGACCTACAGGTGAGAGCGGCACTTGCGACCGCCCCCGGTCCCGGGACGTCCGACGCCGCCCTGCTTCGGACCCTGTCCGACACCGCTCGCCGACACCCGCAGCTGGCCGCGCACGTGCGCGACTTCCTGGACGGGGCGCCCACCGAGGCCGGTTGGACCGGCTTCGACACCGAGTCCGAGTTCCAGGCCTACATCGACAGCTACTCACTGCCGGCCCTGATGCTCACGGCGTCACTGATCGCGCCGGCCCCGGACAGCGGCGCGGACGAGGCGTTCCTCCGGGGATGCCGAGCGTTGATCGAGGCGTGGCAACGGTCCGACTTCCTCGCCGACCTGCCCGAGGACGCCGAGCAGGGCCGCATCGGCATCGCAGATGAGGAACTGGTCCGGTACGGGCTGACCTTCGCGGACCTGCGCAGCGACCCGGACAAGTGCGTGCCCGCTCTGGAGCCGCTGGTCAGCGCCCAGGCCGATCTCGCCGAGGCGGGGCTGCGCGCGTGCCGGGGACTGCCCGACCTGGTCGAGGCACCGTACCGACCGTTCCTCAGGGCCCTGATCTCCGTGCAGGAGCTGCAACTCCAGGCCGTGCGGCGCAAGGGGGGCGCCCTCCTGACCGACGGGGCGCGACCGCCGATCGCCGCCACTCTCAGGGTGCTTGCCCGGCAGTACCTCGCCGCCAAGGCCGAACAGCGTCGCGCGCGCTGAGGCGGTGCGCGCCGGGTACAGCGGGGTCGGAGCTCCGAGCCACCGTTCCGCGAGGCTGACGTGTCAGGCCCTGTCAGGGGGCGGGCCGGGGCGTACGGCGCTTCACTAGCGTGGCCGCGCGGGCGTGGCCGATGCGTCTTGGCGCTGTTCGCCGTGGAGTGTGGTGTGACTCTGGACGTCTCGGATGAGGGGGCGGCAGCAGGCGGCGGACCGACCGGCACGAGGTGGGACGCGTCGGCCACGCCTCGTCGATGCCCGCGAGGTGTCAGTCGTCCTGCCGAAAGGGAACAGCCATGAGTACTGCCCTGACCGCCCCGGCCACCGCCCTCGTCACCGGAGCCTCCTCCGGTCTCGGCACCGAGTTCGCTTCCCAACTCGCCGCCCGGGGCCATGACCTGGTCCTCGTGGCTCGCTCCGGCGACCGTCTTCAGGAACTCGCCGCGGAGCTGTCCTCCGCTCACGGAGTCAAGACGCACGTCGTGGTGCAGGATCTCGCGCAGCCCGACGCGGGCCGGAAGGTCGCGCGTGAACTCGCCGACCGGTCCCTCCAGATCGACCTGCTGGTGAACAACGCGGGCTTCGGTACGGCAGGTCGATTCGAGGAGATTGAGCCGGAACGCGATCACGACATGCTGATGGTGAACGTCGTCGCCCTCGTCGACCTCACCCACGAGCTGGTGCCGGGCATGGTCGAGCGCGGCAAGGGCGCTGTGCTCAACGTGGGTTCCACGGCCGGATACCAGCCCAGCCCCTACCTGACGGTCTACAGCGCGTCGAAGACCTTCGTGCTCAACTTCTCGCTGGCGCTGCGCCAGGAGTACCGGGGGAGGGGCGTGCGGGTGACCGCCGTGTGCCCGGGCCCGGTCGAGACGAAGTTCTTCCAGGTGGTCGGCACCCGCAACGCGGCCGTCGCCGGTAGTTTCACCACGGTCGAGCCGGTGGTCCGCACGGCGCTGAAGGCCCTCGACCGGGACCGTGCCTACGTGACTCCCGGCTTCGCCAACGCGATCACGGCGCACCTCAATCCGCGGCGCCCGCGCAATCTCGTGGCCTGGGTCGGCGAGCGGATCTGCCGCAAGGCCCTTCGGCCCGAGTAGAGCGCGCGGTGTGGCGCGCGCCGACATCCGTGGGCGGAACCATCTGACGGACCGTCATGAACGGCTGGAGCGTGTGCGGCCGGGTCGTGTCCAGGCCCGCGGACGGATTCCGCATGCCCACGCGATGCCGGGGCGCGCACAGCCGCGAACGAACAGCTTCCCAGGGCCTCAACGCCTGATACCGGCCCGCCCGTTGTCTCCCCCCCCGACCGTGCCGGGAGGCGGCGGGGCCCGTACCGCGCACATGAGTAGCCGTCACTCACCTCGTGCCGGGGTTCGGCCTCCGGGAAGCGGTGGCCGGAGCCGGCGGACCCGTCCCGTAACGGTGTTTTGGAGTACCTGAGTACTCATGTGGGCGGCCCTCCCCGCGTGATCACCTCAGTGTGCGGCGTGGAACGGGCCGCGACGACTGGTGGAGGTTTCGATGCAGTTCCGGGTACTGGGACCCCCTGCGATCTACGACGACGTCAAGCAGCGGAGCGTTCAGCTGACGGGTCCGAAGCAGCGGGCGCTGTTCGGGGCGCTGGTGGTCCGTCTGGGGTCTCCGGTACCCACCGAGGAGCTCATCTACGAGCTGTGGGGGAGCAGCGCGCCGGACAAGGCCGGCAACGCGCTCCAGGCCCATGTCTCGCGGCTGCGACAGCAGTTGATCGAGCTGGAACCGTCCCGGGCGAACACCCCGAGGCTGGTGGCGCGCGCCTCGGGCTATGTGCTCCAGGCCCGTCCCGACGCGCTGGACAGCGTGCAGTTCCGGCTCCAGGTGGCCAGGGCCAAGCGCATGGTGGAGTCCGACCCGCAGGCGGCCGCGCTGATGCTGCGCAAGGCGCTCGGTCTGTGGCGTGGCCGGGCACTGGACGGCGGCTCACGTGGCCCGCTCTGCTCCGCCGCCGCCGCGCGCCTCGAAGAGGAGCGGCTGGTGGCACTCGGCTACATGTGCGAGGCCGCGTTGCGGGCCGGGCAGCACCAGCAACTCGTCCACCATCTGGAGGAGCTGGTCGCGGCGCACCCGTACCACCCGCGGTTCAAGGAGCAGTTGGCCGTGGCGCTCGAACGCTGTGGACGGCCGGGCGAGGCGCGCGTCGTACGGGAGAGCGTGCAGCGCCCCTCCGCGGCCCCGGCGGGCCCGACGGGCCGGCCCGGCAACGTCCGGATGCTGCGCGAGGCGGGCAGGGCCTGGCCGGAAGCCGTCCGAGCGGGAGGCGCGCCGGTCACCCCCCAGGTCCCCGGACCCGAGGACTTCGCCGACGGTGTCGGCTCGCAGGGCCACGAGATCGCGCGACTGCGCGTCCGGGTGGAGGAGCTGACACAGGTGCAGCACGCCCTCCGCTCGGAGATGGAGCGGCTCGCGGCGCTGGTCGAGGAAAGGTCTCTGACCCGCCGCAAGGACTCGGCGTGACCACATGCCGGGTCGCACAGACTCACCCGCGGTGATCCGCCGCGGGGAAATCGACCCTCAACTCTCCACTCACGACGCTTCGACGAGGACTTGATCATGCACGTACTGCACAACACCGCCATGGGCGCCGGTTCGCCGGACGCGTTGTGGAAGGTGCTCCTGGACTGCGAGTCGTTCTCCGGCTACATGGAGGGCGTCCATGAGGTGACGATCACGAGCCAGGACGGCGACCGCCGTACCTCGGACTGGGTCGTCGAGCTCAAGGGCTCCGAAATGGAGTGGGAGCAGGAGGATCTGCTCGATCACGCCGAGCGGCGCTGGGCGTTCCGTCAGACCGACGGCGACCTCGCGCACTACGAGGGCTATTGGCAGGTGGTCGAGCAGGACGGCGCCGCCGGCCTCGAACTCAAGGTGGAATTCGACGTCGGGCTACCCATGCTCGCCGACATGATCCACCCGGCTGTGGCCAAGGCCCTGGAGGGCTATCAGCAAGAAATAGTCCAGCGAACCCCATAGAACCCGTAGGAGACGACGAATCATGACAGTGCTGCCCACAGTCGCCAGAGCCGAGGCCAAGGAAACCTTCCGCCGGGTGAAGCGCCACTTCTCACCCGCCCTCGCCACAGCCGGCAAGTTCACCGGCCAGGGAGCGGTGGAGGTCGAGGCCCAGGGTTCCCGGGTGATCCTCTCGGACGGCCGCAGTCTCCTCGACTTCGGCTCCTACGCCGTCGCCCTGCTCGGACACGCCAACCCGAAGATCACCGAGGCGGTCCGCGACCAGCTGGACCGTATGCCCGCATCGACCCGTTCGGTGCAGACGTCGGTCTCCCCGCTGGCCGCGGAGCGCCTGGCCCAGTACCTGGGCGGCGACCTGAACCGGGTGTACTTCGGGTGCGGTGGCGCCGACGCCGTCGAGGTGTCCGTCAAGCTCGCCCGCATGGCCACCGGCCGGACGACGGTCCTCGCGGTCGACGGCGCCTTCCACGGCAAGAGCCTCGGCGCCCTCGCCCTCACCGACAACCCGCGTTTCAAGGCCGGGCTGGAGCCGCTGCTCCAGGGCGTCGTACGGGTCAGCGCCGACGATCCGGAGGCCGTCGCGAAGGCCGTGCGCGAACACGATGCCGCGGCCGTGGTGTTCGAGCCCGTCCAGGCCGAGAACGGGGTGCGGATCCTGGACGAGGCGGTGCTCGCGCGGTGGTGCCGCGACGCCCACGAACACGGCGCCTTCGTCATCGCCGACGAGATCCAGGTCGGTCTGCGCCGGTGCGGTCCCCGCTCCATGGCGCTGGCGGCCGGACTCGACGTGGACTGCGTGCTGCTCGGCAAGCCGCTGGGCGGCGGTGTCATGCCCGTCTCCGCCGCGGTGTGCAACGACCGCCTGTACGCCCCGCTGCTGGCCGATCCGATGGTGCACACCGCCACCTTCAGCGGCCACCCCCTGTCCACCGCGGTCATCCCCGTGGCCCTCGACCTGATCGAGCGGCACGCCGAGGACGGCGAGTGGATCGCCCACGCCATGGCCCAGGGCCTGGCGGAGCTGCGCGAGCAGTTCCCCGAGGCCGTCGTCGAGACCCGCGGCCGCGGGCTGCTGTGGGGGGTCGACTACCGCTCGCCGGAACTGGCCGGCGCGGTGCTGACCGGGCTCGCGCAGCGCGGCATGGTCGTCTCGCCGTGTCTGAGCCGCCCCACCACGATTCGCCTGCTCCCGCCGATCGTCGCCACCGAAGCCGACGTCAAAGAGGCGATGACCATGCTCACCGACGCCACCGCCGAAGCCGCCGCCGACGCCTAGCGCGTCGGGGCGGAACGCGGAGCGACTCCGGAAACGGAACGTCACCGGAAGGACCGTAGACAACCCATGACTTCGACGAAACTCACGGACATCGCCGAGGAGTTCGCCGCCGACGTCGTCCTGGCGGACGACATCACCGGCTTCCCGGCACCGGACCCACTGACGGTGCGCGAGGTGTTCCTCACCGGTGCGACCGGTTTCCTCGGGGCGTTCCTGCTCAGGGACCTGCTGCGGCAGGGGCTCGTGGTGCACTGCCTGGTCCGGGGCGCGGACGACGCCGCCGCCCGCGCCCGCCTGGAGGACAACCTCCGTACCTACGAACTGCTCGACGGCCTCGACCTGGACCGAGTCCATGTGCACACCGGGGACGTGACACGGCCTCGGCTCGGCATGCCGCAGGAGGCGTACACCGAACTCGCCGGGCGGATCGGTGCCGTCTACCACTCCGCGGCCAAGGTGAACTTCCTGACCATCTACAAGTGGCTGCGCAAGGCAACGGTCGACGCGACGCACGAGGTCCTGCGGTTCGCCTGTGCCGCCGAGGCCCCGCTCCACCATGTCTCGACCACCGGCGTGTTCCATGCCGGGACCGACCGCACACCGCGCGGCGAGCTCGACCCGACCGGGCCGCCCGAGGACCTCTCACTGGGCTACACCAAGAGCAAGTGGGTGGCCGAGCAGCTGGTGCTGGAGGCCTCCCTGCGCGGGGTGCCCGTGACGATCCACCGCCCCGGTCAGGTCTGGGGCGACTCCGGGACGGGAGCCTGCCAGCCGAACGACTTCGTGTGGCGCTTCATCAAGGGCTCCCTCCAGGTCGGCCTGTACCCACGCCGGTTCCGGCTGGAGATGAACATGGTGCCGGTGGACTACGTCAGCGCCGCGATCGTCACCGCGTCCCGGCACCCGGAGGGGACGGGCGGGATCTACCACCAGGTCAGTCCCGGCACGCTGGACTCCGAGCGGATCCTGCGGCTGCTGCGAGGCGCCGGCTACGAGGTCCAGGAGGTCAGCATCCTGAAGTGGATGAAGGCCGTCGCGGCCGACGTCACCAACTCCATGGCCCCGTTGCTGAGCATCCTCGTGGAGTCGGACAAGGTGGAGGTCGCCGAATTCTCGGACGACATCACCCGCGATCTGCTCAAGGGCACCGACGTCTCCTGCCCCGCCATCGACGAGACGGTGTTCGGCACCTACGTCGCGTACTTCGTACGGCACGGCGTTCTGCCGGACCCCCGGGCGTAGGGCGCGGCGCACGGGCCTGCCTACGGGTCGCGAGCCGCGAGTGCCCCGTGAGGAACGCTCCTCACGGGGCACAGCCGTCCCGGGTCCGGGCGCCGAAGTCGCCCTACGGGATCGCCTTCAGGTGGTCGGGGGAGGGTTCGAGCAGGTGCGGCCCGCATCAGCGTCGGCTGGTGCGGGCCATACGTCTGGGAACGGAACCGCACACGCCCTAGGCGACGTGTTCGGAGCCGGCGCCGAGGAGGCGCAGTGAGGGGAGGGGGTCGTTCTCCTGCGGCCGGCCGATCAGCTTCTCCAGGCCACGCTGTAGCTCGCTGCGGGCCGTGATACCGAGCTTGTGGTAGATCCGGTGCAGATGGTTCTCCACGGTGCGTACGGAGACCACCAGCCGGTCCGCCACGTCGCGGTTGGACATGCCCGCCGCCGCGAGGGCGGCGACCTCCTGCTCCCGGGGGGTGAGCGAGGCGGAGTCGCGTTCCTGCCGCCCGTCCGTGTGCAGCCACGGCGGCAGCATCGTGCCGCAGCCGCGCAGCAGGTCCTGGCAGGCGGCCCTGGCCTTGCGGCTCTTGCCGAACTGACCCGACGCCCGGAAGGCGCGCGCCGCCTGCGCGGCGGCCTCGCTCGCCAGCGGCAGCGCGCCCATGTCGGCCAACTGCCTGGACGCGTCCATCAGCGCGGCACCGTCGCCGTCGGCGAGGGCGGCCGTGTAGTCGGCGTACACGGCGATCAGACCCCCGGTGGCACGGGCCGTGCGCAGCAGGCTCTGGTGCGGATAGCGCACCGCCTCGCCCTCGGTGAGCCGGGCGGCCAGCAGCAGCGCGGTGGCCGCCCGGACCATACGCCCGGCCGCCGCGGCCCGCTCGGCCAGCAGCACGGACTGCGACGCGGCCGCCGCGTGGTCGCCCGTGTAGGCGACGACCAGGGCGTTCTCGTAGTCGATCTCGTCCTCGGTGATGGGCGACGAGGTGCCCTCGCCGCGGGTCGAGCGGACCTCGACCAGGGTGCGCAGGGCCTCCGTGTGGTTGCCCGACTCCGCCAGCGCACCGGCCAGTTGGGCCAGCGGCCAGGCGCTGTGCACCGGGTAGGAGTGCGCCGTCTCGGAGGTGATCGCCCCGCGCAGCAGGGCCACGGCCTGCTGGGGCTGCCCCAGCATCCGCAGCAGCCGGCAGCGGTCGAGCAGCGCCTGGAGCAGTGCGGGCCGGCCGTGCCCGGGGTCGTAGCGGTGCACCGCGTCCAGCGCCGCGGCGGCGGTCCTGAGGTGTCCGAGCAGCGAGGAGCAACGCGCGGAGACCGAGTTGGCCAGGAGCAGGGACTCGGCGTCCCAGCTGTCGGAGGCCTCCTGGTAGCGGTCGAGGAGTGCCAACCCGCCTGCGGGGTCGCCGAGTTCGGCGCGGGCGAAGGCCACCGTGGGCACCACCGTCTGGGCGAGACCGACATCGGGGGAGTCCATGCCGAGCGCCCGGTCGCCGAGGGCGACGGCCTCGTGGAGCCGGTCCAGCGTCACGGCGATCATCACGCGGGTGCCGTGGAGCACTCCGGCGCGATGCGCGCCGATGGCCGTGATCGTGCGGTCGAGGAGCTCGCTGGCCTCCTCGATGCGCCTCAGGCTCCAGGCCAGGTTGGTCACGCGGGTGTGCACCGCGCTGATGTGCTCGGTGAGCGGCACCGGCACACCGGACTCCAGCCCGGCCGCCAGGACCGTCTCCGCCTCCGAGGGGCGGGACTTGCCGACGAGCACCCGGCCGAGCAGCAGGGTGGCACGGACCCGCTGTCCGGCCTGCTCCGGGCTGCGCGCGACGCGGGTGACCAGCCGGCGCAGTTCCCTGCCGTAGTCGGCGGAGCCGGGGACGGGACCGGGCAGCGCCGGTGTGTCCAGGTCGGAGTGCGCTTCCTCCAGGGCGAGCAGGCACATGCGTTCCGCGAGCGCGAACTCACGGCGTCGCAGCGCGATGGGAGCCGCGCTGAGCAACTGGTCCGGATGGGGTACGAGGCCCGCGTCCATGCGCAGCGAGACGATCCGCAGGATGTCCTCCTCGCGGCGCGCGCCCATGCGTTCGAGGGCGTCGGCGACCTCGATCCGCAGCCGCGCCGCGGTCAGGTCGGACATGCGGGAGGCCACCACGGCGCGGTTGAGCGGTACGGCGAGCCGCAGCCGGACCCGTGAGCGGCTGCGCTCGACGCTGACGATCCGGCGCTGGTGGAGCGCTTCGGCCGCCTTGGACAGCCCGGCCGCCGCGACGATCTCGGACTCCAGCGGTTCGGCGACGGCGAGCATGTGGACCAGTTCGTGCTCGTCGTGGTTGAGGTCGCGCAGTCCCAGCCGGATGACGTCCGAGAGCCGCTTGCCGGGGGCCTCGGTCAGTCCGGGCCACCGCCATGTGCCGTCGACGCACTGCAACGTGCTCTGTTCCAGGGCGTGTTCGACGAGTTCGCGCAGCATCAGGGCGTTGCCGTGCGTGGCGGCCCACAGCCGCTCCAGAGTGGTGGTGTCGGTGTGGCCGCCCAGCCGGGCCCGCAGCACGCTGTCCATCGCGCTGCGGTCGAAGGGCATCACCTCGACGTGCTCGACGAGCCGCTCCACCCAGAGTTTGTCCACGCCGGCCGGCGTCGGAGCGTCCTGGCGGGCCGTGGCCAGAACGGTCAGATGCCCCGCGGCGACGAGCCGGTGCAGCCGGATGCTGGAGGCGGCGTCGAGAAGGTGGACGTCGTCTATCCCTATGAGGGGCCGTTCGCCGGCCCTGCCGTCCGAGGAGGAGAGCTGCACGGCCTCCAGGCACTCGGCGAGCGTGCCGAAACCCCGGGTGTGGGGGCCGCTGCTCCAGCTGGCTCCGCCGACGCACATCACCGTGCGGCCGTCGTCGCCGGCCTGCCGCAGCGCGGCGGACAGAAGGACGCTCTTGCCGACTCCCGAGGCGCCGACGAGGAGGGCTCCGCCGCGTTGTGCGACGGCGTTCCCGAGGGTTTGAAGCTCTGTCTCCCGCGCTGTTATCGGCCAATCGAAGGTATCGCTCGTCGACATCTGTTTCCGCCCCCGCGGTGGAATTAATTCGGCCATCTTGCGATGCGTTTCTGGAGCCGCCAACATGCTTCAAAGTTGGACTTTTGAATGATCGAATCAGTCAGGAGATGAAGGTGAGTTGATTTCAGCTTTCCGGCTTCCTCGAATCCGATCGATACCTCTCCCGCTGTTAGGCGTTCGAGTCTGTTTTTCCGTCAGGCGATGGCGAGTATAGACCGGTGGATGGCTGACGCAGTGCGAATCTTGCAACGCCGAGTTGAACAGTTGAATTAGCTGGTCGGGCTAGGGTTGCCGAAGAATACCGACGGGTAATCAGTGCCTGGAACCGGACAATTCTGACATTGTTGCCGCGTAGGGAAACCGGAGCGTTCCGGCTCGATTTACTTCTTGTTTCTGGCGTGACTCACTTCACATTCCTGGACGTCGTCGAGCGGTCCCCCCGGATTTATCCAGGGAGACCGCTTTCCGTTGCCGGTTGGACGTAAGTCAGGAATGCTGGCCGGCCAGACTCCACTCCACGGCCCGGCGGCGCTGAGCCCAGAACGACGCATAGCGCCCGTTCGCGGCGAGAAGTGCCTCGTGTGTGCCGCGCTCGACGATCCGGCCTTCGTCCAGGAACAGGATCTGGTCGGCGGCCGCGACGGTCTGAAGCCGATGGGCGATGACCAGAAGAGTGCGGCCTGCGGTGAGATTGCCCAGTGCCTCCTGCACCGCCTGTTCGTTCTCCGGGTCGAGCGAGGCGGTCGCCTCGTCCAGCAGCACGATGGGGGCGTCCTTGAGGATCGCCCGGGCGATCGACACCCGCTGGCGCTCACCGCCCGACAGCAGCGCCCCGCCCTCGCCGACCCGGGCGTCCCAGCCGTCCGGCAGCCGGTGCACGATCTCGTCGACCCGGGCCAGCCGAGCGGCCTCCCGGACCTCGGTGTCCGTGGCCGAAGGCCGCCCGACCCGGATGTTGTCCAGGATGGTCCCCTCGAAGAGGTAGACGTCCTGGAACACCACCGAGATACGGGACATGAGGACCTCGGGGGCGATGTTCCGCACGTCCGCTCCGCCGACGCGCACCACTCCGCTGTCCACGTCCCAGAACCGTGGAATCAGCTTGCTCACCGTGGTCTTGCCCGAACCGGAGGGGCCGACCAGCGCGGTCATGGTGCCCTCGGCCAGGGTCAGCGAGATGCCGGAGAGCACCTGCTTGTCGTCGTAACCGAAGCCGACGTCGTCGAACTCGACTCCGTTGCCGTCGGGCACCCGCGGCGTACTCGGCTCCGGCAGCGTGGGCTGCGCCAGCAGGTCGGCCACCTGGGCCAGGGCGGAGCGCGCCGTGTTGAGGGTCGAGCCCAGCACCGCGGTCTCCGAGATCGGCTCGGTGAACCGCACCGCGAGCACCAGCAGTGCCAGCAGCTTGGCCGCGTCCAGGCTCCCGTCCAGCGCCAGGTACGTGCCGGTGAGCAGGACGACGGTGAACGCCGCCTGAATCACCAGGGCGAAGCCCACAAGGCCGGGAACCCCGGTGACCAGCACCCGCCGGGACGCCTCGGTCTGGGTGCGCAGCGCGTCGTCCAGGCGGGCGCCCGAGCGTGCCTCGCCCCGGCCGAACACCCGCAGCACCGGCTGGAGTTGGGCGAACTCCACCACCCGGCCGCCGGTCTCGGTCCGGGCGGCGGTGCGGGCCTCGTCGGCCTGCCGGGTCAGCGTGGTGCTCCACCGGTAGACGAGGACGATCAACGGAATGGTGAGCGTGGCCGCGAGGGCCAGCCGCCAGTCGAAGAAGTACATCAGCGCGACCACGGTCACCGGGGTCACGAAGCTGGTCACCAGGGGCCGCAGCAGATGCGCCGGCACACCCATGATGTCCATCACGCTCTTCGTGGCGAGCTGACCGAGCTGGCCCACCCGCTCCGGCCCGAACCATCCCAGCGGCATCTCGGCCACCCGGTCGCCGATGCGGTGGCGCAGGCTCCGGGCCAGGGCGGCGCCGGCCTCGAACCCGACCAGCAGACTCCAGAAGTACACCGCGCAGTACAGCGCGGACACCGCGACCAGGGTCCACAGCCACGGCCAGACATCGCCCGGGTCGTCCCCGAGCATTGCTTCGAGCACCGGGACCAGCAAGGCGAACGCGACGCCCTGGAGCACGGCGCCGACCACCAGGGCGACGGCCATCCGGCGCACCGGCCGGGCGTCCTCGGGGCCCACCACATCGATGAGTTGACGGATCATCAGCCTGTTCCTCCCGCCGGGATGGCCTCCACGGGTGAGGGGCCGTGCGGCTGCCACTGGGGTGTGCGTTCATGTGCGTGCCACATCCGGGCGTACCTGCCGCCCGCCGCGACCAGTTCGGCGTGCCGGCCCCGCTCGACGATCCGGCCCTCCTCCAGCACCAGGATCTGGTCGGCGTCCACCACGGTGGAGAGCCGGTGGGCGATCATCAGCACGATCCGGCCGCGTGTGAGCTCCGACAGCGCGTCCTGCACGGCGGCCTCGGAGTGCGGGTCGGCGTGGGCGGCGGCCTCGTCGAGGACGATCACCGGGGTGTCGGCGAGCAACGCCCGCGCGACGGACACGCGTTGGGCCTGGCCGCCGGAGAGCAGCGCGTCCTCCCCGTACACCGAGTCGTAGCCGCGCGGCAGGGCCTCGATCACTTCGTCGACGCAGGCCGCGCGGGCCGCGGCGCGGACCTCCTCCAGGGAGGCGTCCGGCCGTGCCATACGGATGTTGGCGGCGATGGTGTCCCGGGCCAGCCGCACGTCCTGGAAGACGAACGCGACCCGGCCGTAGAGGTCTTCGAGCGCCATGTCCCTGGTGTCGACGCCGCCGATGCTGATCGAGCCACCGGTGACGTCCCAGAACCTGGGCAGCAGTGCGGCCAGCGTGCTCTTGCCGGAGCCGGAGGGGCCGACCAGCGCGGTGACCGTGCCGGGGGCGAGTTCCAGGTCGACACCGGCGACGGCCTCCTGCTCGCCGTCGTAGGAGAAGCGCACCCCGCGGTAGACGACGCGGTTGTCCGCGGGGCTCTTCGGGGCGGCGGGCACCGGCAGTTCGTCCGTGTCGAGGATCCCGGCCACGCGCTCCGCCGCGCCCCGGGCGATGCGCATCTCGTAACCCGCGTAGAACAGCGACAGGATCGGAGCCGTCAGCCCGATCCCGAGCAGCGCGAAGGGCAGCAGGTCCGCCGCGTCGAGCCAGCCGCGCGTCACGAACAGCGCACCGCCCGCAAGGGTGGTGACCAGCACGGCGATCGGCGACAGCACGATCTCGGCCGCCGCCTTGGAGAACCGGGTGGAGCGCACCCAGTCGAGGAAGAACGCCGAGAAGTCGTCGGCCGCGTCGGCGAACTCGCGGTGCGCCCGGCGGGCCTGGCCGAAGGTCTTGACGACGGCGATGCCCTGTACGAACTCGACGGTGCTGCCGTTGATACGGCCCATCGCCTGCTCGTAGCGGGGCAGGTTCTTGGCGAGACCCGCCATCGTGGCGCTGTACAGCGTCAGCCCGATGAGCAGGGGCGCGATCACCACCAGCGTCATCCGCCAGTCGACCCAGAACAGATACGCCAGGGAGGTGGCGGGCACGACCGTGGCGGTCGTGATGTCGAGGATCGAGTGGGCGATGAGATGGTGCATCGCGTCGACGTCGTCCTGCACGGCCTGCTTGACCTGGCCGGAATTGCGGGACGAGAACCAGCCCAGCGGCACCCGGCCGAGGCGGTCCACGAGCGATCGCCGGATGTGGAACTGGAGGGCGTTGTCGGCGAGATGGGAGATCCCGCCCGCCACCAGCGCGACGATCAGCCTGATCAGCAGCGCGCCCGCGCCGATCGCGGTGACCGTCCAGGCGCGGGACGTGCGGTCGTCGCCGTCGCCGAGCAGGATCCGGCCGAGTTCGGCGACCGCGACGAACGGCACCACGCTGACGGCCGCCGCCACCGCCTGGGCCACGACGGCCCAGCGCAGGTTCCCCCTGATCGGAGCGAGGATCGCGCCAAGTGCGTTCTTTCCCGCGGACATGCGGGCCTCCAAGCGCTTCGGTTGGACGGGTGTTAGACGGTGTCTAACAATAGGGACAGTACCCACACGCCCTTGATTCGGGTCAAGGGGAAGAGGGGGGAGGCAGGTGAAGAGGAGGTAAAGAATGGGCGCCGAGGTGCCGCGTCGGGCGCGGCACCTCGGCGCGCGGTAGATCAGCCGGCGACGGGCACGGGCTTCGGCTCGGGCATCTCCTCGGACTCCTTGATGCCGAACTTGCCGTAGAACCGGGCCAGCGGACCCGGCGCCCACCAGGCGGAACGGCCCATCAGCTTCAGCACGGCGGGCACCAGCAGGATGCGCACGATGGCGACGTCCGCCAGGATCGCGAACACCATGCCGACGCCGAACAGCTTCATCATGAGCACACCGCTGGTGGCCATGGCGGCGAGGGGCACACACATCAGCAGGGCGGCGCTCACGATCAGACGGCCGATCTTCTGTAGCCCGGAGGCCACCGCGGCCTTGCTGTCGCCCAGGGTGTCGTACTGCTCGCGGATCCGGGAGACGAGGAAGACCTCGTAGTCCATGGAGAGTCCGAAGATCAGGGCGAACAGCATGATCGGCATGTTGGGCTCGATGTTGCCCGTCGAGTCGAAGCCGATCAGACCTTCGAGGTGACCCTCCTGGAAGATCCACACCAGGACGCCGAACGTGGCGGACAGCGACAGCAGGTTCATCAGGATGGCCTTCAGCGGCAGCAGCACCGAACCGAAGGACAGGAACAGCAGGATGTACGTCGCCACCGCCATGTAGAGCAGCATCCACGGCAGCGTCTTGCCGAGCGCGTCCAACGTGTCGTCGAACACGGCCGTCTGGCCGCCGAAGTAGGCCTTGGCGCCCGCCGGGGGCGGCACGTCCTTGAGCCGGTTCACCAGATCGCGCGACGGACCGGAGACCTCGGGACCGTCGAAGGTGACGGAGACCCGGGCGGTCGTACCGGTGGCGCCGGTGATCTTCGCGCCGGTCGCGCCCTCGGTCCGGCCCAGCCGCTCGGCGTAGGCCTGTAGGGCGGCGCCCTGCTCCGGGGACGTGGCCTCCGTCTTCAACACCAGCAGGGAGTCGATGGACTTGATGGCGTCGCTGTCGAAGTCCCGGTCCAGGGCGTTCTGGACCTGTCGGCCCTCGGCGCTGTTCGGCAGCTGCCGGGCGTCGCTGATCCCGAACTCGATGTTGCGGAACGGCGCGGCGAGCGCGAGCAGGATGGCCAGCGTGCCGATCGTCACGAGCGCCGGACGGCGCATCAGACCCTGCGCGAGGCGGTACCAGGCACCCTGGCCCTCCTGGCGCGGCGCCTTGTTCCGGCGGCGCAGCGACAGGGCGTTGACCTTCGAGCCGAGCAGGCCCAGCGCCGCCGGCAGGGCGATGATCGAGAAGAAGACCGACAGCACGACCGCGGCCACGCCGCCGTACGCCATGGACTTCAGGAAGCCGAACGGGAAGAAGGTCATTCCGGCCAGCGCGACCGCGACCGTGATGCCGGAGACCATGACCGTGCGGCCCGCGGTTGCGACCGTGCGGGCCACCGCCTCCTCGCCGGTGTAGCCGCGCTCCAGCTCCTCGCGGTAACGGCTCACGATCAGCAGGCCGTAGTCGATGGCCACCGCGAGACCCAGGATCGACACCAGGCTCATGGCGAACACCGACACATCGGTGAACTGCGCGATGACTCGCAGTACGGCCATCGAACCCAGGATGGCCAGGCCGCCGACCAGCAGCGGGAGACTGGCCGCGGCCAGCCCGCCGAAGACGACGACCAGCAGGATGAACAGCACCGGGAAGGACAGGCCCTCGGCCGCGCCGAGGTCCTTGCCGATCTCGTCACCGGCCTGGTGACCCGTGGGCACCGGACCGCCGCGCTCGGTCTCGAGTCCCGGTGCGGCGAGCTCGTCGGTGATGGCCAGGTAGGACTGTTCCTTGGCGTTGTCGCTGTCGCCGCGGAGGTTGAGGGTCACGAAGGTGGCGTGCCGGTCATGGCTGACCTGAGCCGGCATCTTGGTCATCCAGAAGGTCGAGTACCCGGTGACCGACGACTTCGGCAGGGCCTGCACGGTCTCGGTGACCGACTTCTGGAAAGCCGGGTCGTCGACCGTGCGCTCCTTGTCGCGGTAGACGATCACCGCGTCGGGTGCCCGCTGCGGGAAGGCCCGCTCGGCCAGCTGCGCCGCCTTGCGACTGTCGGACCCCGGGTTCTCGAACCCGCCGGGCTTCATGTCGCCGAAGACGCCGACGCCGTAGAGACCGGACAGGACGGCGAACAGCAATGTCAGGACCAGGAGCGGTTTGCGCCTGCGGAATAGGAATCGCCCCAGCGCCTCGAACATGGTTCTCCCTAGGGGTAGTTGGCGAGCGCCGCACGCCGGCCGGAGACCGGCGACGCGAAAACCGTAACAGTGTTTTTATTGCTCGCTCCAGGCCTATTGCACACTGTCTAACCCGGCGAACTCATGGTTACCCCACATGACCTGCGGCTTTGTGCTGAAAAAAATTCTTGCCAAGGGCTTGCGCTCGGCTGGGGCGCGTGATCTGACAGCAGGCTGACGCGATGTCAGTGCCCTTTCACAACGCCGTTGTCATACTGTTGGGGGATGGCCAGGCTCAAGACACATGACGAAGCGCTCCGGCTGCGGCTCATCAACCGCGCGGCCGCCACGGTCTTCGACCGGGGTACCGCCGCGCTGAGCCTTCGGCAGCTCGCGGCGGAAGCGAAGACCTCCACCACCGCCGTCTACTCGCTGTTCGGCAACAAGGCGGGGCTGCTCGCCAGCCTCTACGAGGAGGCCGCGCGGCTCTTCGTGGTGCGGCTGGCCACCGTCCGTTCGACCGACGACCCGGCGTACGACGTGATCCGCCTCGGCGTCGCCTATCGCGACTACGCACTCGCGAATCCACATCTCTACGCCATCCTCTTCGCGGACAGCCTCGGCCAGTTCGAGCCCGAGGAGGAGGGGCAGCGCGAGATGGTGGAGATGTACCAGCCGCTCGTCGACGCGGTGCGCCGCGGGCAGCGCGACGGACAGTTCACCGCCGAACTCGCCCCCGAGGTAGTGGCGTTGACCTGCTGGGGAACCGCCCACGGGCTGGTGTCCCTGGAGCTGTCCGGCAACGAGCCGCCCGGACTGCTGATCGCCGACACCTACGAGCGGATGCTGCGCGCCGTGGTGACCGGGTGGCGGGTCGACCAAGGACAGTAGAGCCCGAGGCGGGGCCGGCCTGCCTCGGCGATCGTTCGCAGACGCACAACAGGCCCGGAAGGTGACTCCGGGCCTGCTGGACGACGACGGGCGGTTCAGTCCGAGATCACCACGCCCTCGGCACGCAGCACCGTGACGCCCTCGCGGCTGCCCGTCCAGCGGCCCGACTCGCCTTCGGGACGCAGGCGTTCGACCCGCTGGGCGCCGGGTGCAAGGACCAGGCGGTGGACGGACAAGGTGCCCGCGGCGGTCCTCGGGGCATCGCGGTCGGCCGCGCGCACGAGCGCCTCGACGGCCGCGGGATCCACCGTGGGGGCGGGCGGGAAGGGCACGGTCCACAGGTCGGCGGGATGAATCTCGGGCACCGTTTCCTCGCCCTCCGGCACCTCGGGGTAGACCACGCCGGCCCAGTCGAGCAGGCCCGCGGACGGCTGACCCGAGCCCGCCACCGGCCCGTCGGACCCGCCGTCCGGCAGATCCGCCCCCGGCTGGTCGCCGTAGACCAGCGTCACCGAGGCGACGTCCCTTCCGGCACCGTCGCGAACGGCGACGTCCACGCACCACTCGCCGTCGCGCCGCACTCCCCGCGCCTCGCGGTGCAGGGTCAGGGACTCACCGGTGAACCGCAGCCCCGCGAGCGACACCCGCAGGGCGCGCAGCTCGCGCAATTGCAGCAGGGGCCAGCCCTCGGGCACCACCCAGTCACCGGCCGCCACCAGGTACTCCAGCACGACACCGACCGGGACGGCGAGGTCCGCACCGACCCGGAACTCCGTCAGACACGGATGGCGACGCGCCGCAAGGCTCAGTGAGGTGCGCAGCGTACGGAAGATCTCGTACTCCTCGACCTCACCCAGATAGTGGTCCAGCGCGTGCAGCCGGGGCAGGTCGGGGTGGCCCGTGAGCCTGCCGAAGCCGCGCAGCTGACCGGGGGAGAGGACGGCGCCGATACGGCCCAGGAAGACCGCCTCGTCGGTGTGCCCGCAGGCCAGCTCGGCGGCCCACAGTCGCGCCCCCTCGGCGGGGTCGAGGGTGGAGACGTACCGCACGGCCGCCGCGTAGTTGGCGATCACGCCGAGCCGCTCCCACGTCGGCCAGCACAGCGTCTGCACCGGCAGCCCCAGGTTGTTGCGCGCCCAGAAGCCGAGCCTGGCCAGCGCCTCGTTGCCCGCGGCGTAGTCGATCTGCCCGACCATGCCGCCCATGCGGCCGGCCAGCGAGCCGACGTTGCTCAACAGCCGCAGCCGCGCCAGGCGTTCGGGCCGGGCGAGGACGGCGGTGACCAGGTTGGCGAAACCGGTGACCTTCACATCGACGGTGCGTACGACGTCGTCGGCCGACTTCCGGTCGAAGCGGGCCGGCTCGTCGATCCCGGCGTTGTGCACCACATGGGTCGGCCCGTCGCCCAACGCGGCGAAGACACGCTCGACCTGCTCCGGATCCGTGCAGTCGCACCGCAGGTAGTCCACGCGCAGCCCGTCGGCCGCCGCGCCGGCGAGGTTGCGGTGCACGGCGCGGTTCTCCTCGGCCCGGCGCACCTCGCGACGGATCTCGGCCAGCTGTTGCGGAGTCCTGCCGGTGGCGAGCCGCTCGCGGCGCCACCGCGCGAACTCCTCGTCGTCCAAGGCGAAGATCCCCTCCGGCCGGGGGAGCTCGCCGCGTCCGGTGACCACGACCCGACAGCCGAACGTCTCGGCGAACGCGCGAGCCGCCGCGAAACCGACACCGCGGGCACCGCCCGTCACGAGCACCGTGTCGCCGGGACCGGGGGCCGCGCTGGCGCCGGTCGGCGCGGCCGGGGCGGGCCGCCCGGCGAGCACATGACGCCGTCCCTCGCGGTAGCAGACCTCGAAGTCCTCCGGGCGCGCGTACTCCCGGGCGACCGCCTCGGCGATCACCTCCGGCTCGGCCCGGTCGACGTCCACCACGACGACTCCGGCGGCGGGCAGTTCACGGGGCAGGCACTTGGCCAAGCCGGCCCAGATACCGCCGAGCGGCTGCGGCACCCCTCCTGCGCCGTGGCCGCCGAGCCCGCCGAGGTGGGTGACGGCCATATAGACGTGGTGGCCGTACCGGCGCTCGGCGGCCCAGTTCGCATACGCGCCGCGCACCGCCTCGGCGGTGCGGGCGAGCGCCCGGCGCCATGACGTGTCCCCCAACTCATAGGCCGTGCCGACCACGTTGAGGTCGACGATGCCGTCCCAGTCGCCGTCCGGCGGCTCGGCACCGGGGGCGTGCACCAGCACGCGTGCGCCCCGCCGCTCCAGCGCGGCGCCGACCGCGTCGACCAGATCCCGCTCCTCACCCACCAGCAACAGCGTCCGACCGGCCGGCGGAGCATCCGTGCCCGGGTCAGGGCGCGGCGCCTCCACGGGCTCCCAGACGAACCGGGTCACGGGGCGCACGAAGGCGTCGGGGTCGAAGGAGGACAGGTGCGGACGCAGCGCGGGCCAGTCCCGAACAGCCGTCTCCGGTACGGCGGTCGATGTCATCGCCGGCGCTCCTCGGCCGTCACCCGGATGCCGTTCTTGGGGAAGAGGGTGATGTACGCGCCGTTGCGGGGAGCGTCGTCGACCAGGGTGAGCCGGAAGCGGCCGTGCACCGTGGCCACCGCCTGGCGCAGCAGCTCCAGTCCCATCCGCTTGCCGATGCACTGCCGGCGTCCGCCGCCGAAGGGGACGTACGCCGACCTGTCACGCCCGGCGGAGGCGTCCGGCGCGAACCGCTCCGGGGCGAACGTGTCCGGGTCCTTCCACTGTTCGGGATTGCGGTGCGCGGCGTACACGGAGATCAGGACCGGTGTGCCGGCGGCGATGCGGCGGCCCGCCAGGACGTCGTCCTCGATCGCCTGCCGGGGGAACTGCCACACCGGCGGGTGCAGACGCAGGGCCTCGTCGACGGCCCGGGCCGTGTACGTCAGGGAGTCGAGGTCGTCCGACGTGGGCCGGCGCGTCCCGCACACCCCGTCCGTCTCCTCCTCCACCCGGTCGCGGACCTCCGGGTGCCGGGCGACCTCGTACAGCGTCCACGTCAGGGCCAGGGCGGTCGTCTCCACCCCGGCGAGCATGAGCGTCACGAGGTTCGACCAGAAGGCGTCCGCGGGCAGGTCGGATGCGCGGATGAGGGCGGCGACCTCGCCTCCGGAGCCCTGGTCGGCGTCCCAGGCCGCGGTGGCGATGACCCGTTCCAGGGTCCGCCGAGCCCGCCGTACCCGACGCCGGTACGGCGTGGGGACGAACGCGGGGGCCAACTTCTCCAGCGAGCCGACCTCCTTGAAGATCGCTTCCAGCGCGACACTCAGCGCACGCGCGAACTCCCCGCCCTCCTTCGAAAGATCACGTCCCACCAGGGCATGGCCGATGACCCGGCAGGTGAGCCGCATCGACTCCGCGTACAGGTCGAACGCGCGGCCCGTGCGGGCGTGTTCGGCCCAGCGGTCCGTCAGTTCGGCCAGGGCCGCGTCGGTCTCGGCGGACCGCGCGGCGATCGCGTTCGGGGCGAAGGCGGGGTTGACGACCTTGCGGTGCTCGCGCCAGTCGGCGTCGTCCAGCGTCAGCAGGCCGTGGCCCATGAACAGCCGGAACGCCTCGTAGTAGGCGCCCCGGCAGTAGTTGTCCGCGTTGCCCTGGAGGATCCGGCGGACCGCTTCCGGGTCGGTCACCTGCACGGTGGGGTTGTGCGGGACCATCGGCAGCTTCACCACCGTGCCGTGGGCGGTCTGCGCCTTCACCGCGAAACCCGGAGGGTCGGCGGCGTACAGGATCGTGGACCCGACCACGGGCCAGGCCAGCGGGAGGCCGGTGGGCCCGTCGGGCTCCGGTGGCGGGGCGTCGCCCGCCAGGGCTCCGGTCACCGGGCAGCGCGGGACCGCCTCGGTGTCGCCGCCCTGCGGTGTGCTCCGACGCGTCATGAGGTCGCCTCCTGGGCCTGCGGTGTCGCCTGGTGGGCGCGGGCGGCGTCCCGTGGACGCTCGCGGTAGGCGCCGGTGGTCTGGTGGACATGGCCGAGGACCACCCCGGTCATGTCCTTGATCTGGAGCACCACGTCCCCGGCCGCCGTGACCGCCACCGCCCGGTTGGCCGCGCCGCTCTCCAGATCGAGGCGCGCGGGCAGCGAGTACAGCTCCACGCGGGTTCCGGCGGCGGCCAGCGAGGCGTCGCTGTGGCCGCCGTACAGGTCGATGCGGCGGATCGTGCGCGGTACGGCCAGCGGGGTCCAGTCCCCGCCGTGGCCCGGCAGTTCGGCCCGGTCCAGGACGCAGACCCGCGCCAGCCCGTCCAGCAGGACGGAGGGCACGACCAGACCGGAGAACCAGCGGTCGATGCCGGCCCGGTCGGGGGAGTACCGGGCGCGCCGGCCGCTCGGGTGGGTGCGGGTGCCGGACGTGGAGACGAAGACACCGCTCAGCAGCACCGCGGGATTCGGCACATGGTAGGGATCGGCCAGCGGTTCGGCGCCGTGGTCGTCCCAGTGCTCCCAGCGCGGGGCGGCGACCGGCTCGTCGCGCAACCGGACCCGAGCGCTGAAGTGCCGGCGGTCCTTCACCAGCAGCCGTCCGTCCGGCGCGCGGACGTCACCGGTCACCTCGACGGCGACCACCGACTCCCTGGGCCCGTGGGAGAGCAGCCGTGCCGTCGTCTTCTTGACCTCCTCGCGATCGGCCTTGTAGACGCGCAGGAACGACTCCAGGCGTACGTCCTCGATCACCACCGGAACCCGGCCGGGCACGAGGTGCATCGCGGCCTCCGCGGCGAGTTCGGGCACGAACGTGCCGGGCAGCGTGGCGTGACCGTCGACGACGTGCTCGCGCAGATAGGCGTCGCGGTCGAGTCCGAAGCTGCGCACGACGGTCAGCCGGCCGGGGCCGCGGTCCACGATGTCGTCGACGTAGAACTCGGGCCGCCGGGGGGACGGCGCGGCGGGCGGGCCGCTCGGCGCGGCCGGCACTCCACGGCAGAAGTCCAGGTAGCCCGGCGCGGCCGCCTCGATGGCGGCGCGTTCCGCGGCGCCGAAGAACACCGTCACCGGCGCCTGCCGCCCGTGGTGCGCCAAGTCCAGTTCGTGCAGGAAGTGATCGACGCCCTCGGCCGTGGGCATGGCCGTGAACTGCGCGCTCTTGGCGAGGAAGGTCCGCATGAGCGGCGTGGCGCCCAGGCCGACATCGCGCCACAGCGTCCAGCCGAGGGTGAACTCCCGGGTGCCGTGGGAGGAGTGGTGCAGGGCGGCGGTGTTGAAGTAGTCGTTGGCGGCGCCGTAGTCGGTCTCGCCGGTCTGGCCCGTGAAGCCGACGAACGAACCGAAGTTGCACCACAGGCGCGGCTGCCGGCCGGCGAACGCCGCCTTGAGGTGGGCGTACGTACGGACCTTCAGGTCGCGCACGGTGCGGAAGTCCTTCAGCCGCTTCTGCTCCACCGACGCCGCCCGGTTCGTACCGGCGATGTTGAGCAGCAGGTCGACGCCGCCCTCCGTGTCGGTGATCCGGCGGACGGCGGCGTTCACCTCGTCCGCGTCCCGCAGATCGCAGCGGTGATAGGTGACCCGGTCCGTGCCGCACAACTCCCGCAGCGTGGCGAGCGTGGCGCGGACCTCACGGGCGGAGCCGAGCCGGTCGTAGGCCAGGTTCGCCTCGCGCACAGTGAGCCGCTCGGGCCCCGTGGTGCGGGCGCGGATGAAGTCCTTGCGTTCCAGCCGCGCGTCGGCCTCGGCCGAGTCGGGGTCGGTGGAACCGAGGATGTGCAGCCGGGGCCGGTCGCGGCGGGCCAGGGCGACCAGCAGCTCGGCGCCGATGCCGCGGGCGCCGCCGGCCGCGACCACCGCGTAGTCCCCGGTGCCCGACCGCGTGTCGGCGCGCTCGCCCGGGTCGGTGACGGCCTGCCACAGCAGCCGGGTTCCGCCGGCGTAATAGACGACGGGGAGCAATTGCTCCGTCACCGTTTCACGGGCGGCGTCCGGCTCGGCCGTGACCAGGTCCCGTGCCTCGTGCACCACGGCCACGACCGAGGTGTCCGGCCACTCCAGCGCCAGGCTCTTCGCGAACCCGGTGAACAGCCCCGCGCACGGGTGCGGGACCCGCGCGCCGTCGACTCCGCCGAGCACCACCACGGCGAACGACTCCGGCCGGGCCGCGCGCTCGACACATGCCTTCGCCGTGCGGAACACGGCGTCGTGCAGGTCGAGCAGTGCCTCGGAGGGGGTGGCCTGATCGGCGCGCAGATCGACCAGGACGCGGATGTGGCGGGGCCGGACCCGCGCGATCGTGTCCTCGAGCGTGTCGTCGAGGGGGACCGGCTCCACCCCGCGGACGTGGTTGCCGGTGTTCGTCAGCAGGGCGGTCCCGGCCGGGAAGAGGTCCGGTGCCGGGGCGTCGGCGCGGGCCGGGGTGGGTGCCGGGGCCAGCCGCAGGACGTGCCGGTCGAGGAGGTGGGGCTCGGCGGGGCCGACCGGTTCGTGGCCGTCCCCGGGCGCGGGCGCGGTCGCGGGGCGGTCGGCGCGGCGCAACGTCAGCCGGCGCACCGGACCGCCCGGGCGCACCGGCCGCTCCAGGACCGCCGTCCCGGCCGTCGCGTCCGCCCGGGTGAGGAAGGCGATCAGTTCGCGGGCGCCCTCGGCGCCCAGGAGGGTGGTCTCCCGATGGGCGGCGGTCATGCGGCATCGCTCCTTTCGATGACGGCCAGCACGGGCAGCCCGGCCTCCTCGGCGAGGGAGCGGCGCGTCACCACGAAGAGGAACGCCCCCTCGCCCGCCGGACGCCCGTCCGTGTCGTTCCAGCCGGGCAGCGCCGCGCCGTTGACACCGGCGACCAGCGCCACGTCGATCTCCTTGAAGCCGAGATAGAGCCCGGCCACGTCGAAGGCCTCCAGCAGCGAGGCCTCGCCCGCGTCGACGGTGAGGCTGAGGCCCCGCAGATCGAAGTAGTTGCACAGCCGGGCGGCGATCACATTGGGCATCTCGCCCGGGAAGGAGTCCTCGGTGGGCTCGGCGATCAGACCCGTGGCCCGTTCCCCGAGACGCTGGAGGAACTTCGCCGTCACGGCGGGCTCCTCGGCACCCGCCACGGCATGGGCGATCTCGTCCAGGTAGGCACGGGTCTTGTACAGCAGCGCGTTGCGGGTCGCGCCGGTGTGCCCCACCACGACACCGGCCGTGAGCCGCCGGTTCAGGCAGAACTCCCGTACGGGTTCGTCGAGTTGCTGCACACAGCGGACCAGCATCAGCTGGGTGCGGTCCGTGGTGCGCGCCGTCGGGGGCGGCATCCGCAGCTCCTGGAAGGGCGGCACGGGGTACACGGCCCCGAACGACGCCTCGGGGACGGGTCCTCGGCCCGCGGCCCAGGACGCGACCGCCGTGGCATCCGGCTCACCGGGCAGCCGGGACGACCAGCCGACCACGACCAGATCCTCGTCCACGGGGGCGGGAACGGCGATCGGGCCGCCGGACCGCGCGGCCGACCGGTGGTCCTCGGTCAGGATCAGATGGGCGTTGGTGCCACCGAAGCCGAAGCCCGAGACGGCCACCCGGCGGGGGCGGTCCGGCCGGGCCGGCCACGGCACCGGCGCCTCTGGCACACGCAGCGCCCCGGACAGCGCGGTGAGCGCCTCGGGCAGCCGCTCGAAGCGGTACTGCGCCGGGATCGTGTCGTGCCGCAGCGCGAGCAGCGCGTGGATCACGGAGACCACACCGGCCGCCCAACCGCTGTGCCCCACAAGGGACTTGTTCGAGGTGACGTAGGTCGTGCCGTCCCCCGCGTAACGCGCGTGCAGACCGGTGAACTCCGCCTCGTCGCCGGCCGGCGTGCCGGTGGCGTGGGCGACGATCCAGTCCACGTCCCGGGCGTCCAGCCCGCCCCGGTCCAGGGCGCGTTCGACCGCGAGCTCCTGACCGGCGGGCGCCGGAGCGTAGATCGCCTTGCCCCGGCCGTCGGCCGACAGCCCGATCGCCGAGAGCAGCCCGAGGACCCGGTCCCCGTCCGCCCGCGCCCGCGACAGCCGCTTCAGTACGACGAGACCGGCGCCGTCGGAGAACAGCGCACCGTCCGCCCCGGCGTCCAGCGCCCGCACCGCGCCGCCCGCCGACAGCCCGTTGAGCTTGGCGAACAGCACCGAACCGCTCGGCGCCAGCGCGAACGAACCACCGCAGACGGCGACATCGCTGTGCCCGGACAGCAGATCGCGCACCCCGAGGTCCATCGCGTAGAGCGAGGAGGAGCACGCCGTGTCGACCATGTGCAGCCGGGTGCCGGCGGGCAGGATGCCGGCCATCGCGTCCTCGCCCACCCGGTGCGGGAGATATCCCGCCGACGGGTCGTCGCCGCGGTGGAAGCGGCTGCGCAGCGCGGCGCCGAGCGGCCCCTCGACGGCGTCGTCGCCGTCCTCGGCCAGCGTGTCCAGCGCGGCCCGCAGGACGAAGGCCTCCTCCAGGTGCTGGCTGCCGTCGGGGGTGTAGCCGACGCAGAACGAGAAGCGGTCGGCGGGACGGCGGTGCACGCCCTCCAGAGCCTGGTGCAGGCTGTGCCGAAGCCACAGGGTGGTGTGGTCGAGGCCGGCGGTGGCCGGGCCCTCCTCGCGCAGCCGTTCGTGCGGCTCGAAGGACGTGATGAAGCCCGAGCGCCGCTGGTAGGTCTTGTCGGGCGCGGCGCGGTCCTCGTCGTGGAAGCGCGCGATGTCCCAGCGGTCGGCCGGCGCCTCGACGAAGAGCTCACCGCCCTCGAGCAGCAGCCGCCAGAACTCCTCCGGCGAGGACGCGCCGGGGACGGCGAGGCCCATGCCGACCACGGCTATGGGGTCGTCCTCGTCGGCCGGTGTCTCGTCCCGCGTGGCCTCCGGAGCGCCGGCCGGCTCTTCGGCCGGTTCCTCGGCCGGCTGCGGTACCCGCGGCGGCCGGTCCGGGGTCGGGGACATCGCCGAGCGCAGCAGCGTCAGGCCGCCGTCCGCCAGCAGGGTCTGTCCCGTGACCCAGCCGGACCGCTCCGAGGCGAGGAAGAGGACGACTTCGGCGAGGTCCTCGGGGCTGCCGAGGCGAGCCAGCGGGGTGGCCGCGACGGTGTTGGCGCTGACGTCCTCGAAGGCGGGGAACATCTGGCCCACGGGGTTGTCGATCAGCCCGCAGGACGCCGCGTTCACACGGATGCGGTCCTCGGCCAGCTCCGCGGCGAGATAGCGGGTCAGCGACTCCAGGGCGGCCTTGGAGATGCCCACCGGCAGGTAGTTCGCCGGAGCCGTGACCGAGCCCAGGGAGGACAGGTTGACCACGGCGCCGCCCTGCCCGGCGGCGCGGGCGAGCAGCGGGCGGGCGTAACGGGCGCACCACAGCGGGCCCTTGACGTTCGTGGCGAAGGTCCGGTCGAGCAGTTCCTCGGTGATCTCCTCGAACGGCACGAAGGAGCCCGCCGCGGCGTTGTTGACAAGGATGTCGAGACGGCCGTGCTCCTCACCGATCTCGGCGAACATCCGCTCGACCTGAGCCGGGCGGGCGACCGAGGCCCTCACCACCCGTACGTCGAGGTCCCGTTCGGCCAGCGCACGGGCCTGGTCCTTGGCGGCGTCGTAGGAGTGGAAGCAGTTGAGCAGCACGGTGGCGCCGCGCTCGGCCAGCCGCTCCACGATCACCCGGCCGACGCTTCCGGCGCCCCCGGTGACGAGGGCGACGCGGCCGGCGAACTCCCCCCGGCCCAGGGTCGGATCGGCGCTCATCGGGCGGCGGGGGCGAGGGTGCCGCTGGTGACACCGGTGGCGACGAAGTCGACGACCTTGCCGAAGGTGTCGTAGTCGGCCACGCGCAGCCCGCTCGGGGGTGCTCCGAGGCCGAAGCGGTCGCCGAGGCGGCTCAGCAGCTCGGTCTGCTTCACGGAGTCGACGCCCAGGTCGGCCTCCAGCAGGACGTCGTCGGTGAAGACCTCCTGGGGGTACTCCATCGCCTCGGCGTACAGGGCCCGTACCCGGCCGGCGAGCTCGTCGCGGTCCACCGGCGCGGGCGCGGCGGCCGCCGGGGCCGCAGCAGCGGGGGCCACCTGGGCGACCGGGGCCGCAGCGGGCGGTGCGGTGGCGACCGGACCGTCCGCGACCACGGGGGTCCCCACCGGACGGGCGGTGGCGGCACCGGGTCGGCTCAGCGGATCCCGCAGTGCGGCGGCTGCCGCCGCGAGGCCCGCCTCGTCGTCGCGGCCCGCGAGCGGTGCCATCGTGTGCACGCCCGGCAGGGCCGCCTCGGCGAGGCTCGTCAGCACCCGCCCGGCGCCGGTCTCGACGAAGGTCCGCGCACCGGCGGAGTGCAGCGCGGCGAGGGACGTGCGGAAGTCGACCGGGGTCACCAGGTGCAGGGCGAGCAGCTCGGCGAGGTCGTCGCCGTCGCGGTAGAAACGGCCGAGGATCGGCGAGTACACCGGCACGGTGGTGTCATGGCGCTCGAACCCGGCGAGCCGCGCGGCCAGTTCCCGTCGTGCGCCCGCGAGCAGCGGATTGTGGAAGGGGTGCGGGGAGCGCAGCGGCGTCGCGGTGACGCCGAGCTGCCGGGCGATCGCCTCGGCCGTGCCGAGGGCGTCGGCGGGGCCGGAGAGGACGGTCTGGTCGGTGGCGTTGTCGACGGCCACCACCAGACTGGCGTGGTCGATCAGGGCCACGAGCCGCTCGGCCCGGTCACGGCCGCAGCGCAGCGCGAGCAGCGAGCCGCCCCTGCGGTCGTGGGCGCGTACGACGGAGATCCGCTCGCACAGCACCGCGGTGGCGTCGGCCAGTTCGTAGGCGCCCGCGCAGGCCAGCGCGGCCACTTCGCCCAGGCTGTGCCCCATGTGGACCGAGGGGCGCCCGCCCTCCTCGGTGAGCAGGCGGTGGGTGGCCACCGAGGTGGCGAAGATCGCCAACTGGAGGATGTCCGGAGCCTGTTGGAGCAGCGCGGCGGGACTGGGCGGCGAGGGTTGGAACAGGAGCGAGGACACCTCTTGGCCGAGTCGCTCCTTGGCGACCTCGTCCACCACCTCGAAGGTGCCCCGTACGGCGTCCGTGCCGCGCTCCCAGAGGCCCGCGAGGGCGCCGGCACGGTAGGCGCCCTGTCCGGGGAAGAGCGCGACGGTCAGATCCAGGTCTCGGTTCATGGGAGGACTCCCGTGGTCGTCAGAAGCCCGATACGGCGATCGGCTCGCTCAGGCTGGTCGGATCGGTCAGGTCCATCAGGCGTACGTCGTCGGCCCGGCCGCCCTCGACGGCGAGGGCGAGGGTGTGCCCGGTGGCCGGCCGCAACAGCTCGAACCACCAGCCGGGGCCGCCGCCGTGCGGCTGCTCCGGGTCGTGCACGGTGATGCGCCCGGCGGAGCGCGAGGTGAAGGCGAAGCCGTCGAAATCGCGCCGCCCGCCGATGCCGAGGCCCTTGAGGTACGCCTCCTTGAGCACCCACAACTCACCGGTGCGTCGCGGGCGTTCGGCCGGCCCGAGGGCGTCCAGTTCGGCCCGCTCGGCGGGGGAGAAGAAGCGGGCGACGTGGGCCGCCGACTCCTCGGACAGCGGGCCCTCCACGTCCACTCCGCAGGCGGCACCGTCGGTCACTGCGCACACGACCAGGCCGTCCGTGTGCGACACGTTGAACCGCACGCCGTACCAGTCCGGCCGGGGCTCGGGCCGCCCGTAGGCGTCCACCGGGAAGTGCCAGCCGTCCTCGGGGTGACCGGTCCGCGCGCTCAGCGCGTGCCGGCACAGCAGCCGCCCGGCGAGGAACTGCCGGCGCCGGCGGGGCATCAGCATGCGTGCCATCCGGGCCCGTTCCTCGTCGGTCAGCAGCCGCTCGCCGCCCATCCGCTCGACGAAGGCTTCCGCCGCCGGTTCCGGCAGCAGCCAGAGATCCGTCATCGCGGGGTCCCCGTGGCGCCCGGCGTGTCCACGCCGTCCAGGAGTTCGGCGAGCCGGAAGGCCAGGTCGAGCGACTGGTCCCGGTTCAGCCGCGGATCGCACAGCGACCGGTAGCGCTTCGGCAGGTCGGCGTAGTCGAGGCCGGCGCCGCCACCCACGCATTCCGTCACGTCGTCGCCGGTCAGCTCCAGGTGCACCCCGCCCGGGTGGGCGCCCAGACCGCGCAGCACCTCGAAGAACCCGGTCAGTTCGGCCAGGACGTCGTCGAACCGGCGGGTCTTGTGGCCGCTCGGCGCGCCGATGGTGTTGCCGTGCATGGGATCGCACACCCAGGCCACCGGCCGTCCCTCGGCGCCGACCTTCTCGACCAGGCCGGGCAGCGCCTCCCGCACCTTTCCGGCGCCCATCCGGGCCACCAGGGTCAGCCGGCCCGGCTCGCCGTCGGGCGACAACCGCTCGATCAGGCCCAGCACGTCGTCGGCGCTCGTGCTCGGGCCGATCTTCACGGCGATCGGATTGCTGATCCGGGAGAAGAACTCCACATGTGCCCCGTCGAGCCGACGGGTGCGCTCGCCGATCCACAGCAGATGCCCGGAGGTGGCGTACGGCTGTCCGGTGGCCGCGTCGACACGGGCGAGCGCCGACTCGTAGTCCAGGAGCAGCCCCTCGTGGGACATGAACAACTCGCCGGGCGTGTGCCAGCCGTCGCCCGTGCCGGTGAAGCCGCCCACCCGCTCGATCTCCTCCGTCAGCGCCTCATGGCGCGCGCACGACGGTGAGGTGACGGTGAACTGCCGCAGGGCCGTCAGCACCTGCTCGGGCCGCGCGTGCTCACCCGCGCCGTACGCCCGCACCAGGTTCAGGGTGGCGGCGGACGTGTGATAGACGCGGACCAGCCGGTGCGGGTCGGGGGTGCGGGCGGCCGGGGTGAAGGCGTGCCCGTTGACCGCGTCGCCCCGGTAGACCGGCAGTTCCAGGCCGTCGCGGGTCTCGGTGTCCTTCGAGCGGGGCTTGGCGTACTGCCCGGCCATCCGGGCCAGCGTCACCACGGGCAGCGACATCGCGTATCCGAAGACGGTGGCCAACTGCTGGAGCGTGGCGATCGTCCGGTTGATGGAGGTGGCGCTGGCGGCGTCCAGGGCCTCGGCGCAGTCGCCGCCCTGCACCAGGAACGCCTCGCCGCGGGCGACCGCGGCCAGCCGGCTCTTCAGCGTGTCGCACTCGCGCGGCATCACCAGCGGCAGGCTCGCCGAGAGCGTGGCGACCGCGGCGTTCAGCGCGGCGGCGTCCGGCCACGCCGGCTGCTGGCCGGCCGGGAGCGAGCGCCAGCCGATGTGCACCGCGTGCTGTTCGGCGGGGAGTTCGAGCAGGGGGGTCACGCCGTCAGCTCCGCTCGGTGAGGAGCCGGCGTCAGGGCGCCGGCGACCAGGTCGTCCAGGATGGAGGCGCCGCGCAGCGTCATCACCGACTCGGGATGGAACTGCACGGAGGTGAAACCGGGGCCGCGCAGCGCGTGCACCTCGCCGGTGGCCGGGTCGCGGGCGACCTCGACCAGGTCCCGGGCGAGGGCGGTGTCCAGCAGCGAGGCGTCGCTGTACGCGGCGAACGCGTTGTAGAAGTAGACCGGCTCCGCGGTGCCGAACAGGTCGACCGTGCGCCGCACTCCCTGGTTCGGGAAGTCCAGCCTGCGCACGTCGAGCCCGAGCAGCGAGCAGAGCACCTGGTGGCTCAGGCACACCGACACGAACGGGATCCGCAGATTGAGCAGGCTGCCGGTGACCGCCCGCAGATGCGCGATCTTGGGATGGTCCGTCTCGTTGGGGTCGCCGGGGCCCGGGCCGAGCAGCACCAGGTCGTAGCCGGTCAGCCGGTACGGCTCGTCGTAGCGGCGGATCGTCACGTCGTAGCCGAGGCTGCGCAGTTGCAGCGCGCCCATCGCGGTGAAGGTGTCCTCGGCGTCGATGATGAGCACCTTGTCGCCGGTGGCCGGCCGCAGTGGTGCCGGGGCGAGCCAGAAGTCGGACAGCGGCGCGTTGCGCGCGGCGAGCGCGGCCCGCACCCGCGGGTCGTCGCCCAGGCCGGCCGGGGGGCGCCGCTCGGCGACCCGGTCCAGGGCGGCGAGGAGTCCCGCCGCCTTCGCCCGTGTCTCGGCGGCCTCCTGGGCGGGGTCGGAGTCGCGCACCAGCGTCGCGCCGACGCCGATCCGCACCCGGCCGTCCCGGTCGACGTCAGCCGTGCGGATCATGATCGAGGAGTCCATGCGTCGCCGCCCCAGGTCGTCGCGGCCGATCAGGGCCGCCACACCGGCGTAGTAACCCCGGCCGCCCGGCTCGAACTCGGCGATCACCCGGCAGGCGCTCTGCACCGGGCTGCCGGTCACCGTCGGGGCGAGCAGCGTCTCGCGGAGGATGTCGCGCACGTCCCGGGCGCTGTGGCCGGCGATGCGGTACTCGGTGTGGGCGAGGTGGGCCATCTCCGTCAGGTACGGCCCCGCCACGTGCGCGTCGTCGCACACCCGGCTCATCATCTTCAGCTCCTCGTCGAGCACCATGTACAGCTCGTTGGTCTCCTTGCCGTCGGCGAGGAAGCCCAGCACGGACGGCACGCTCGGCCCGTCGGCCGGGTACCGGTAGGTGCCGCTGATCGGCGTCATCACGGCGACACCGTCGTCGAGGCTGACGTGGCGCTCCGGGCTCGCCCCGATGAAGGTGCGGTCACCGGTGTGGATCAGGAACGTCCAGTACGCGCCCGGCTCGCCGCGCAGCAGCCGGCCCCAGAACGCCAGTGCCGTACGCGCCGACCAGTCGGGGATCTCGGTGACGAAGGTGCGCTTGAGGACGAAGTTGGCGCCGGAGCCGTGCCCGATCTCTTCGGCGAGGACGCGGCGCACCAGGTCGCCGTACTCCTCGTCGTCGAGGTCGAAGCGGCCCTCGGCGGTGACGACGGGCCAGGCCAGAACGGTGTCGAGGATGTCCTCGACCGGCAGCAGCGCCTGCTCGCGCACCGGCATGGCGAGCACCGGCTCACCGTCGTCCCGGTGGTCGTAGCCGCGCTCGCCGATCACGCGGTACGGCAGCAGGGCGAGCACCTCGTGGGTGCCGGGCTGCCCGAGGTCGGGCACCGGCAGCTGCTCGATCCCGGCGACCGAGCCGAACTCGCCGACCAGCAGGTCGACCTGGCCGGCGACCCCGCTCTCGGGCCGGTGGAGCAGGGCGAACGGCTGTCCGCCCGCGGCCAGTTCCTCGAGGGACGTCATGACCGCGCTCCCACGGGTGTCGGGGCCGCCGCCGGCAGGGCCCGGAGGACCGCGGTGGTCGGCAGGACGACGGCGCATCTGGACGCCGCGTACTCCAGTGCCATGCGGTGGAAGTCCGGGGTGAAGTCGGCGACCGCGTCCGCGACCACGAACGGCTGGACGCCGTGCGCGAAGGCGTCGGAGGCGGTGAGCAGGATGCCGACATGCGCGTAGACACCGCAGATGATCAGCTGGTCGCGGCCCTGCTCGCGCAGGAGTTCGAGCAGCGGGGTGTCATGGAAGGCGCTGGCCCGCCACTTGGTGAGGACGGTGTCCCCCTCACCGGGTGCGAGGGTCTCGGGGATGCCCTGCTCCTCGGGGGCCGCCGACATGCCGGGACCCCAGAAGTCGGCGAGCAGACCGCGCTGCTCAGGCGTCATGTCACCGGGCTGCGCCGAGTACATCACGGGCACGCCGAGTGCGGCGCAGCGTTCCCGCAGCACCCGGACGTGGGCGACCAGGTCCGAGTGCGGCTGCGCTCCGTGCTTGAAGGGGGCGAGGAAGTAGTGCTGCATGTCGTGCACCAGCAGCGTCGCCCGGCGCGGATCGACGCTCCAGGACACGGTGTTGGACGGCAGCTCTGCGGGGCGGGGCATCGGATACGGGTCGATCGGTGCGATCGCCACGTCAGGTTCCTTTCCTGGTCGGATGACGGGCGGCCGCGGTCCCCGGTGCTCGGGAACACGGCCGCGCGCCGGTGGGGGCGCCCGGGACGGTGGGGGAGTGCCGGTCCCGGGCGCCCTCCTGCCCGGACCTGGAGGAGGGGTCCGGACGGGCGGCCCGCAAGGGGCCGGTCCTGGAGGGGAGTGGGTCTGGTGGTGGGTGGGCCGGTGCCCGGTCCACGGGAGTCGGTTGTCAGACGCCCAGCGCCGCGCCGCCGTCCACCGTCAGGTCCTGGAGGGTGATGTGGTCGGACCGCTCGGAGAGCAGGAACAGCACGGCGTCGGCGATATGGGCGGGCTCGGCGATCCGGCCGAGGGGGATGCCGACGCGGTAGGCCTCCGGCACTCCGTCGACCGACGCCCGCTCGGCGGCGTCGCCCTGCAACGCGGTCAGCATCGGGGTACGGGTCGAACCCGGTGCGACGGTGTTGCAGCGGATGCCGTGCCGGGCCAGTTCCAGGCCGAGACACTTGGTGAACATCAGCGAGGCCGCCTTGGACGCGGCGTACGCGGCCATCGAAGTCCGGGGAGTAAGGGCCGCGTTGGAGGCGATCGTGACGATGGAGCCCCGCTTGCGGGGGATCATCTGGCGGGCCACCGCCCGGCTGACCCGGAACACCCCGCCCGCGTTGACCGCCAGGGTGGCGTCCCACTCCTCGTCGCTCAACTCGGGCGCGGGCCCGCTGCGCAGGATCCCGGCGCCGTTGACCAGGTAGGCGATCGGGCCGAGTTCGGCCTCGACCTTGGCGATCGCGGTGTCCACGTCGATGCTGTCCGTGACGTCCACGGGCAGCGCCATGACCCCACCGCGGGAACCGCCGAGCTCGTCCGCCAGCTCCCACAGCGGCACGGGCTCCCGGTCCAGCAGCGCGACGGGGACCCCGGTGGCGACCAGGGCGGTGGCCACGGCGGCGCCGATGCCGCCGGCCGCTCCGGTCACCACGGCGGCTCCCGACCACTCCGTGCCGGGCTCGTGGTCCGTCGTACGCGACCACTCGGTCCCGGACGGGTGGTCCGTCGTGCCCAGAGCGCTCATCGGGCCACCCTCCCCAGCACCGCGTCGACGGCCTCGACGGGGACGCGCAGGACGCGCGTGGTGAACCCGCGCAGCGCCTCCAGGTAGCGGTCCCGCAGGGCCGCCTCGTCCACCTCGACGCCCCGGCCGTTCGCGACCAGGGTCCGGCCGCCGACGATCACGGTGTCCACGTCGGCGGAACCGGCCAGCCACAGGAAGCTCTCCAGCGGCCGGGAGTTGAGCAGATAGCGCCAGTCGTCGGTGCGCACCAGCAGCAGGTCGGCCTGCTTGCCGGGCTCCAGGCTGCCCACGGCGTCGTCCCAGCGCAGGCCCTTGGCCGCGATCCGGGTGGACATCGCGAGCGCGTCGGTGGGCAGCACGTCGGTGGGATCGGCGCTCATCTCGTTGTACATCTGCCAGGCCGCGCGCATCGTCTCGGCCATCCCCGCACCCGGCAGCGCCGCCGCGTCGGTCGACAGCGACACGTCAAGCCCGGCCCGGCGCAGGGCCGGCACCACTCCGGTCTCGGTCAGCGAGGACTCGCCGGAGGGGCCGTACTTGCCGGGGGAGTGGCTGATGTGCGCCCGGGTGGCGAGCATCAGCTTCTGCTCGTGCTCGTCCAGGAAGGAGGCGTGGCCGGCCATCAGCCGGTCGTTCACCAGGCCGACCTCCTCCAGCCGGCGCAGCCCGGTCTCGCCGTAGTACGTGCGCATCGCCTCGACCTCGTTGCGCAGCGCGCCCACGTGCGTGGCGAACGGCAGGTCGTGCCGCACGACCAGGTCGGCCATGCCGCGCACCAGCTCGTCGGTCATGTTGGTGACGTAGGAGATGTTCGGGCGGCACCTGATCCGGCCCGTGGTGTCCGCGGCGACCGCGCCCATCAGCGACTCGAAGCCGGCGAGGACCGTGTCGGTGTCACGGGTGCGCTGGAAGCGCGAGCGGTCCGGCGGGCAGACGGCGTCGCTCGCCCAGGTGCTCGCCGAGAAGCGCAGACCGACGCGACGGGCGGCGGCGACCATGGACAGCGGCCGGTTGAGCGAGCCCATGTCGCCGAGGGTCGTCACCCCGCCGCGCAGCTGGATCCACATCGAGTACTCGGCGATGGCCTGCGCCTCGTCCGGTGTCATCGCCTCGATCAGGCCGTCGAAGCGGTCGAAGGTGCCGGAGATCTGGTGCATGTCACCGCCGCCGGCCATGAATGCGGCCTGGTCGCCGCGGTCGGAGGCCGGGCGGAGCGCGCCGCGCATGGTGAAACCCATCGCGAACATCTCGTGCCAGTGGGCGTTCACGAAGCCGGGCAGCACCATCATCCGGCTCGCGTCGAAGCGGCGCAGCTCCGACCGGACGGCCGCGGGAAGCGCGGCCACGGCCTGCTCGACCTGCGCGGCCGGGCCCACCGAGGCGACCTTGTCGTCCACGATGAGGACCGCGCCGCGCTCGTGCACGGACTCCTGCGGGTCGGCGGTGTAGACGGTACCGCCGGTGATCAGCAGCGCGCTCATCAGGCGGCCCCGGGGTCGGACGGGGCGGACGCGGCCAGCGACTCGAAGTGGGCGCACCAGCCGCTCAGCGTCGGGGCGGCGACCAGGGCGTCGAACTGCACCGGGACGCCCGCCTTGCGCCAGCGGCTGACCAGCCGCATGATCTCCAGCGAACTCAGCCCGAGCAGCACCAGGTTGGCGTCCGGCTCGATCCGGCCGGGCTCGATGCCCAGCACGGGCGCGACGATCGCGCGCAGCTCGCTTTCGGTCGGGAACAAAGAGGTGTCCACTTCAGCCTTCCTGCTCGGACGCGGCGTGTGCGGCCAGCGCCTTCTTGTCGACTTTGCCGAGAGGGGTCAGGGGGAGTTCGGTCACATAGCGGACGAGGTCGGGCAGCTTGTAGTCGGCCACGCCCTGCGCGTGCACGGCCTGCTTGAGTTCGGCGAGGGACACCTCGGGGCCGGCGGCGACGAGATAGGCGCAGATCCGCTCGCCGAGGAACTCGTCGGGTACGCCGATCACGGCCGCGGCGGCGACACCGGGGTGGGCGAGCAGCAGATCCTCGACCTCACCGGCGGCGATCTTGTCCCCGCCGCGGATGATCGTCTCCTTGATCCGGCCCTCGATGACCAGGTCGCCGTCCTCGGTGAGCAGGGCCAGATCACCGGTGCGGTAGAAGCCGTCCTCGGTGAACGCGCGCCGGTTGTGCTCGGGCGCCCGGTAGTAGCCGCGCAGGGTGTACGGGCCGCGGGTGATCAGCTCGCCGATCCGGCCGGGCGGCAGCGGGCTGCCGTCCTCGTCGACGATCAGCAGCTCGTCGGCGTCGGAGACCGGCTTGCCCTGTGTGGTGAGCACCGACTCCGCCGGATCGTCCGGGCGGCTGAAGGTGAGCAGCCCCTCGGCCATGCCGAACACCTGCTGGAGCCGGGCGCCCAGCGCGGGCTGGATCCGGGAGGTGAACTCGCGCGTCATGCGCGCCCCGCCGACCTGCACCAGACGCAGGCTGGACAGGTCCTCCTCGGCCCACTCCGCCGCCTCCAGCCACAGCGCCATGATCGAGGGCACCATGGCGGTGACGGTGGCCCGGTGCCGCTCGATCAGCGGGAAGCAGTCCATCGGGTTGGGGGTGTCGGCGAGGATCGCGGTGCCGCCGGTGAGGAAGGTGCCGATGAGGCCGGGGCAGCCGAAGGCGAAGTTGAACTCGATGGGCAGCACCGCGAGATACGCGTCGTCGTCCGTGAGCTCGCACACCTGGGCCGCGCGATCCGACATGTACAGGTAGTCGTCGTGGGTGCGGGGGATCAGCTTGGGCAGGGCCGTGGTGCCGCCGGACAGCAGGAAGAACGCCACGTCCGCCGGGTCGGGTTCGGGCAGCCGCTGCGGGTCGGGGACGGCCGCCTCCAGCTCGGCCACCGAGACGAACCCCTCGGTCTTGGCGCCCAGCACGAACAGGGAGCTGAGCCGGCCCGTCCCGGCCGCGACCTGCCGGGCCAGCTCACGGTAGTCGTGGCCGCGGTGCGTCTCCGGCACCAAGTAGCCCACCGCGCCGCTCAGTTCGACCAGGTGGGTGATCTCGGTGGCCCGGTGCGCCGGCAGTGAGAAGACCAGCTTCACGCCGAGCCGCATCAGCCCGAACGCGATCGCCACGAACTCCGGCACGTTGGGCAGCTGGACGACGACCCGGTCGCCGGCCCGCAGACCGTGCGCGGCGAATCCCGCCGCCAACCGGTCGGCCCAGCCGTCGAGTTCGGCGTAACTGATGTGCCGCTCACCGTGGATCAGCGCCGTGCTGTCGCCGTACCACCGCGCCGCCTTGCGCAGCATCGTGCCGAGCGTCTCGCCGCGCCAGATACCCCGGTCGCGGTACCGGTGGGCGATGTCCTCGGGCCAGGGGGTGAATCCGTCGAGCATGCCGGCGCTCCTACTCGGACTCGGTGGACGAGGACTGGGCGGACGAGGACTGGGCGGGCGAGCCCTGGGTGGTGTAGGCGGGCTCGGTGATGCGTACGACCGCCGCGCCGGCCTCCATCCCGGTGCTCGCGCCGATCAGCAGGACGTGGTCGCCCGGCTTCACCTGACCGGTGCGCCAGACGTGCTCCAGGCCGAGGAACAGGTCGGCGGCGCCGGTGTGTCCGACGGTGTTGACGTACTCCCAGACCTCCTGGTCCTCGGAGACGTCCAGCGGCAGCAGGAACATCGCCTCCAGGGCGGGCCGGCCGAAGCCGACGTGGCACACCTTGACGATCTGGTCCCACGTCACCCCCGCCTGCTTCAGGGTGCGTTCGGCCACCTCCGCGACCCGGTCCCCGAAGTTCTTGATGGGCGGGGCCTGGCCGGCCGCCCACTGCTCGCGGACCTTCTCGGCGCGTTCGGCGAAGTTCAGCCCGCGACCGCGCGTGACACCGGGCGGGAACAGCTCCTCGCCGGCGCGGTGCAGGATCTCCATCGAGGAGTCGGACAGCGAGTCCAGGGCGAGCAGCTCGGCGAAACCGGACCGCCGGGAGAGGACCACGGCCGAGCCCGCGTCGGCGAGCACGAACAGGCCCGAGGCGCGCCAGCGTTCCACTCCGGGGGTGGAGTAGTTGTCGCCCGTGGTGATCAGCGCGGCATCGTGCGTCGGGTTGGCGATCAGCCGGTTGGCGGCGACCTCCAGCGAGGCCAGCATGCCGAGGCAGCCCTGCTTGATCTCGACGGCGGGCACCGGCCGGTCGACCGTGTTGTTGAGGATGTAGTGCACCGCCGACCAGCCGTCGGGGCCCTGGTGGTGGGTGTAGCTGTGCAGCAGGATGGCGATGTCGTCCGGGCCGTGCCCGGAGTCGGCCAGCGCGGCCCTGGCCGCTTCGATCGCCATCTGCGGGGCCGGCGTCGACTCGCTCACGGCGGCGGACCGCATCCCGGAGGCCTGCCGTGCCTCCTCGTCGTACAGTCCCTCGGCGACCGCGCGCTCCGCCGGGAAAAGAGGCGGCAGATGGCTGCCGATCCCGGCGAGATACAGGTTCGCAGTCCTCATCGAGCCGACTCCTTCGTGTCCTGGTGCGTGGTCCGGTGCGTGTGCGGGCGATGTGTGGCCGCGCGGACGCGCGGGGAAGACGTGCGGTGCGTCCGGCGATCCGGGCTGGAGCGGGCCCTGTCGCGCCCCTCGTGCGGACGGGCGGATCAGGGCCGGGGGAGAGAGGTCGTGGTGGGTGCGGCGGGCGGTCCGATGCACGCGGCAAGCACAGCACCGGCGCCACGCGGCCTCATGAGTGGGCGTCACTCATCCATCACGGGTCTAGACCTCCCCGACGTGAGTGGCGTGGGGCGGCGGAGTGCCGATGGAGCACCGGGGCGGCGCCACCCCGGGTGGCCGATTTGAGTGGCGACTACTCGCGCCGCCGTCCTGGCCGAATTGGTGTGCTACTGCCCGTGCAGCCGCCGCGTGAGTTCCCCCGCGCGGCCGGGGCCTGTCTCACCGGAGCCGTCCGGACCACACGACAGCACCAGGCGAACGCCGGTGAGCGGGGTGCGCGCCACGGCCCCATGGCCCCGGGCTGATCCGTAAGTCAGGCCCCAGGCCACACACGAGGGAGATGTGAATGTCGCGCTCGCGTCCGGAACCCGGTGACTGGTCGAGCCCCGCCGAGTTGGCCGAACAGCAGCAGTCCCAGCTGCCGAGGGTGCTCGCGCAGGCGCTGCGGTCACCCTTCTACGCGGCCCGCTACGAGGGAGTCACCCCGCCGCGCACCGCGGACGACTTCGCCGGCATCGCGCTGACCACCAAGCAGGACCTGCGCGACCAGTACCCGTTCGGGATGCTCGCCGTCGAGCGGGAGCGCCTCGCCACCTACCACGAGTCCAGCGGCACCGCGGGCGAGCCCACCGCCTCGTACTACACGGACGAGGACTGGACCGACCTCGCCGAGCGGTACGCCCGCAAGTGGGTCGGCATCAACCCCTCCGACACCTTCCTGGTCCGCACCCCCTACGGCCTGGTCATCACCGGCCATCTCGCGCAGGCCGCCGGCCGGCTGCGCGGCGCGACCGTCGTACCCGGCGACGCCCGCTCGCTCGCGACGCCGCTGTCGCGCATGGTGCGCGTGCTGAAGTCCCTCGACGTGACGCTCACTTGGTGCAACCCGACCGAGATCACCATGCTGGCCGCCGCCGCCAAGGCCGCAGGGCTGCGCCCGGACCAGGACTTCCCCGCGCTGCGCGCCATGTTCACCGCCGCGGAACCGCTGACCGAGGTGCGCCGGCGCAGGCTCAGCGAGATCTGGGGCGGCATCCCGGTCGTCGAGGAGTACGGCTCCACCGAGACCGGCACCATCGCCGGGCAGTGCCCCGAGGGCCGGATGCACCTGTGGGCCGACCGCGCGATCTTCGAGGTGTACGACCCGGAGACCGGGGTGCTGTCGGACTCCGGCCGCGGGCAGATGGTCGTCACCCCGCTGTACCGGGACGCGATGCCGCTGCTGCGCTACAACCTCGCCGACGAGGTCGAGGTGTCGACCGAGGCGTGCGCGTGCGGCTGGCTGCTGCCGACGGTCACGGTGCTCGGCCGGGCCGGCACCGGGCACACCGTGGGTTCCGCGGTGGTGACCCAGCAGCGGCTGGAGGAGCTGGTGTTCTCCCTGCCGGCCGAGTACGAGGTGATGTTCTGGCGGGCCATGGCGCACTCCGACGTACTGCGCCTGGAGTTCGAGGCGCCTGGGGCGGTGCGGGAGCAGGCCGCCAAGGAGCTCGGCGCCGCCCTCGACCGCGAACTGGGCGTCCCGCACCGGATCACCGGCCTGCCCCTGGGCACGCTCGTCCCGACCGAGGCGCTCACCGCGCGGCGCGACATCCTCAAGGCCCGCTACCTGTTCGCCGAGGGCGAGGACTGGGACAAGGCGGTCATGTACTTCTGACGCCTGCCGAGCATGCCTCCCGAGACCCGGACCCTCCGTTCCTCTCTCGCGTCCGCAGCCGTGCGCGAGACAACTCCCCACGTCGTCCCCCGAGATCGGCATCGAACCGTGAGCGGTGACTCCATGAGTGAGCAGTCCCCCTTGTCCCCCAGTTCGCCCCCCAGCCCGTCCGAGCCGGTCGCGGTCGTCGGCGTCGGCTGCCGGTTCGCCGGTGGCGCCGACTCCCCACAGGCACTGTGGGAGCTGCTGATGGACGCGCAGGACGCGTCCGGGCCGATACCGGAGGACCGGTGGGAGCCGCAGCGCGCGCAGTCCCGTGAGAACGCGGCCGTCCTGACCCGGGTGACCGCCCGCGGCTCGTTCCTCGACGACATCTCCGGCTTCGACGCCGCGTTCTTCGGCATCTCGGCGACCGAGGCGCGCCAGCTCGACCCGCAGCAGCGCATCGCGCTGGAGGTCGCCTGGGAGGCCCTCGAACACGCCGGTATCCCGCCCACCTCGCTCGCCGGCACCGACACCGGTGTGTTCATCGGCGTCGGAACCGACGACTACGGCCGCCGGCTGCTGGAGGACCTGCCCGGCGTCGAGGCATGGACCGGCATCGGCTCGTCGCTGTGCGGTGTGCCCAACCGCATCTCCTACACGCTCGACCTGCGCGGCCCGTCCCTCGCCGTCGACACCGCCTGCTCGTCCTCGCTGGTCGCCGTGCACCAGGCGTGCGCGAGCCTGCGCAGCGGCGAGGTGCCGGTGGCGCTCGCCGGCGGTGTGATGCTGATGGCGGGCCCCGGACTGACGACCGTCCTGGACATGGCGGGCGCGATCTCGCCGGACGGCCGATCCAAGGCCTTCGACGAGGCCGCCGACGGCTACGGCCGCGGTGAGGGCTGCGGTGTCGTCGTGCTCAAGCGCCTGTCCGACGCCGTGCACGACGGGGACCGCGTCCTCGCGGTGATCCGTGGCAGCGCCGTCCACCAGGACGGCCGCACCGACGGCATCATGGCGCCCAGCCCCACGGCACAGGCCCATCTGCTGCGCAAGGCCTACGAGGCGGCGGGCATCGCCCCGCACGAGGTCGACTACGTCGAGGCGCACGGCACCGGCACCCGGGTCGGCGACCCCATCGAGGCGACGGCCCTCGCCGAGGTCGTCGGCGACCGGCCCGAGGGCCGGGAACCGTGCCTGATCGGCTCCGTGAAGACCAACATCGGGCACTGCGAGTCCGCCGCCGGTGTCGCCGGGCTCATCAAGACCGCGCTCGCCATGGAGCACGGCGTCATCCCGCCGACCCTGTCCATGGGCGGCCCGCGCCGGGACATCCCCTGGGAGACGTCCGGCCTGCGCCTGGTCACCGAGCCGACCGACTGGCCCGACTCCGGCCGCCCGCGCCTCGCGGGTGTGGCGAGCTACGGCTACGGCGGCACCATCGCGCACGTCGTACTGGAGCAGGCGCCGACCACCCAGGACGCCGCCGGGTCCGTGACGGCCGAGCCCGCGCCCGAGGCGGCCGGTGTGCCCGAGCCGGAGGCCGCACCCACATCCGCCGACCCCGCCGCGAGGACGCTCTACCCCCTCTCCTCGGCCACCGACTCCGGCATCGTCGCCCAGGCCCGCTCGCTCGCCGACGCACTCGACGGACACGCGCTCGCCGACATCGGCCACACCCTCGCCCACCGCCGGTCCCACCTGGGCGCCCGCGCCGCGATCGTCGCGGCCGGCCGGCGCGAACTCGCCGAAGGACTGGCCGCGTTGGCGGCGGGCGAGCCGCACCCCGACGTCGTCACCGGCGAGGCCGCGGGGCCGGTCGCCGGCCCCGTCTGGGTGTTCTCCGGGCATGGCGCGCAGTGGTCGGGCATGGGCCGCGAACTGCTGGCTCAGGAGCCGGTGTTCGCCGCGGCCATCGACCGGCTCGGGCCGGTCTACGCCGAGGAGATGGGCATCACCCCACGCCAGATACTCACCAGCGGTGAGCTCGACTCGGTGGACGTCATCCAGTCCATGCTGTTCGCCGTGCAGATCGGTCTGGCCGAGGTCTGGCGCCGCTACGGCGTGGCCCCGGGCGCGATCATCGGGCACTCCGTCGGCGAGATCGCCGCCGCGGTCACCGCGGGGGTGCTGAGCGAGGAGGACGGCGCCCGGCTCATCTGCCGCCGTTCCGTGCTGCTGCGCAAGGTGGCCGGCAAGGGCGCCATGATCATGGTGGACCGGTCCTTCGACGAGGTGCGCGAACGCATCGGTGAGACCGACACGCTGTGCGCGGCCATCGCCGCCGCCCCTTCGTCCACCGTCGTCGCGGGCGACATCCCGGCCGTGGACGAGGCCGCCGAGCAGTGGGCCGAACTGGGCTGGACGGTCCGCAGGATCGACTCCGACGTGGCCTTCCACAGCCCGCACATGGACGAGGCCGCGGCCGACCTCGCGGTCGCCGTCGCCGAACTGGAGCCGGACGCGCCCCGAGTGCCGGTGTACCTCACCGCCGTCGACGACCCGCGCTGCGGACGCCGTCAGGACGCGAGCTACTGGGCCGACAACCTGCGCAACCCGGTCCGCTTCCACCAGGCCGTCCAGGCCGCCGTCGAGGACGGCCACCGGCTGTTCCTGGAGATCTCCGCGCACCCCGTGGTCAGCCACTCCATCACCGAGGTCGTCTCCAGCCTGCCCGGCGCCCTCGTCACCCCCAGCCTGCGCCGCCGCCGGCCCGAACGGCCCACGCTGCTCACCTCGTTGGCGAACCTGCACTGCAACGGCGTACCGGTCGACTGGTCGGCGCTCCAGCCCACCGGCCGCCGTACCGACCTGCCGACGACCGCGTGGCAGCACGACCGGCACTGGGTCGAGGCCCGCCTCGGCGCGGAACCGCCGGTCGACACGCTGCTCGGCACCGAGACGGCGGTGCACGGCTCGAACACCCGCGTCTGGCAGACCACGCTCGACCTGCGCACCCGCCCCTACCCGCGTCGGCACCCCGTCCTCGGCACGGAGATCGTGCCGGCCGCGGTGCTGATCAACACCTTCCTGACCGCCGGCCACACCGACGAACTGAACGACGTACGGCTGCGCCAGCCCGTCGTCGTGCCGCAGACGGAGACGCGCGAGGTGCAGATCGTGCGCGAGGGCACGGCCCTGCGGCTCGTCTCGCGCCGCCTCGGCGCACCGGACACGGCCTGGGCCACGCACACCCTGGCCGCCGTCGGCGCTCAGGAGGCGGTCGAGCCCGTCACCGCGGAGGGCTCCGAGGACCTCGACGGCCGGTACGTGATCGACCGGCTCGCCGAACTCGGCGTGGCGGACATGGGATACCCCTGGACGATCGACGAACTCCGCAGCGGCGAGGGCACGTTGACGGCCCTCGCGAGCGCCCCCTTGGACCGCAGCTGGGCGGCGATCCTGGACGCCGCGCTGTCCATGGCGTCGGTGATCTTCCCCGGGCCCGCCGTGCTGCGCATGCCCGCCCACATCGACCAGGTCACGCGCGCGGGCGCACCGCCGCGCCGGGCGACCATCGCCGTACGGCTGGACCCGGTCCGCAGCACCACCGTGCACGTCGACGTCCGGGGCGAGGGGGACGACGCCGGCTCGCTGCTCTCCCTGCGCGGGCTGCACTACGGCGAGCTGGACGGCGACCTGTCGGACGACGACCTGGGCGCCGGGCGCTTCGAAGTGGCCTGGCAGGACTTTCCCGTGGACGCGGCCGCGCAGACCACGCTGACCGGCCGTACCGTCCTCGTGCTCGGACCGATCGAGCTGGCCCGCTCCCTGGTGCCCGAGGCCGCGGCGCACGGAGCGACCGTGAGCGTCGACCGGACCGCACTCGCCGACGCCGAGCACGTCCTGTTCGCACCGGGCGTGCCGGACGGCGTGGAGGTGGGACAACCGGCCGACGTGGCCGCCGAGTTCACCCGGCTGGTCGCCGAGGTCGGCGCGCTGCCCGGTCGCAAGCCCATGCTGTGGTGCCTGACGAGCGGGGTGCGCGAGGCGGTCCCGGCCGGCGCCCTCGCCCAGGCGCCGCTGTGGGGCATGGGCCGCGTCGCCGCGAGCGAGCACCCCGAGTTCTGGGGCGGAGTCGTCGACCTGTCGACCGGACCGCTCGGTGAGCAGAGCGCCCGGCTGCTGCTCAACCTGCTGCACCTCAGGCCCGCCGAGCCGGTGGTCGCGGTCGCCGAGGACGGCGTACGCGTACCGCGTCTGGTGCCGGCCGAACTCGCCCTGGACGGCGAGCCGTTCACCTGCCGGCCGGACGGTACGTACCTGATCACCGGCGGACTCGGTGTGCTCGGCCTCGAACTCGCCGGGCATCTGGCCGAGCGGGGCGCGCGCCGCGTCGTCCTGCTGGGCCGCACCCCCGTGCCGCCGCGCGCCCAGTGGCGGGACGACGATCCGCGGGTGGAGGCGCTGCGCCGCCTGGAGGCGGCCGGCGTCACCGTCCGCACCGTCGCGGCCGACATCACCGACCCGGTGGCGACCCGGGAGGCGCTCGACGCGCTCGACCTGCCGCCCGTGAGGGGTGTCGTGCACGCCGCCGGCACCGTGCACAGCGCCCTGATGCACCGCCTGGCGGAAGCCGACCTGCGAGCGGTGATGCGGCCCAAGGTCGACGGCGCGCTGGTCCTGCACGAGCTGTTCCCGCCGGGCTCGACGGACTTCTTCGTGCTGTTCTCGTCCGCCGGCCCGCTGCTCGGACTGCCCGGTCAGGGCGCGTACGCCGCCGCCAACACCTTCCTCGACGTGCTCGCCGCGCACCGGCGCGCCGGCGGGCACCAGGAGACGGTCTCCCTCGCCTGGACCAGCTGGCGCGGCCTGGGCATGGCGACCTCGGCCGAGGCGACCGATGTCGAACTCGCCGCCCGCGGCACCACCGACATCGCGCCGGAGCACGCGCTGCGCGCCTTCGACCAGACGGTCGCGCACCCGGCGAGCGCGCTGGTGGCGGTGCTCGGTCTGCGGCACGGGCACACCGGTCCGCGGCCCGCGCTGCTGGCCGAACTGGCCCGTGGCGACGCCGGGGAGCCGGCCGAAGTGCCGGACTGGGTCGGCCTGTCCGGCGACGAGTTGGTGGCCTATCTGCTCGACGAGGTCCGGGCCCGGGTCGCCGCCGTACTCGGCGTCCAGCCCGGCGCCTTGGGCCTGCACCGGCCGCTCACCGAGGCCGGTGTCGACTCGCTGCTCGCCACGGCGGTGCGGGTCGCTCTCGAACGCGACCTGGGCGTCGCGCTGCCGGCGACCCTGCTGTGGAACTACCCCACGGTGAGCGAGATCGTGGGCTATCTGACCGCCGCGCTGACCGACGACCACGCCGAGCAGGAGCAGCCCACGGCCTAGCCGAGCGGGATATCGCGGAGCACGGCGCGCAGCTGCCGCCGTCCTCGCCGACAGGGACCGGGTGCGGCCGGTCCGGGCGGGGACGGCGGCCGACGTGCGTTCGGGGCGGTGCGCCGACGCGGGTACAGCGGGGTTGCCGGCCGGCAGACGGCTGTGAGGCTGCCGGGACACGGTGGTCCGGGCAGCCCCACAGGCCGTTGTTACGTTTCAGCCAGCCGTCAGCATGGCTTCCGCCCCGTCCAGGGAGCGTTCGAGCGTGAAGAGGAAGAACTCCGTCTCCTGCGCCTCTATGGCCTCGGGATCGCTGCTCCGGGCCCGGGCGGTGGAGCCCGCGGCCGCGAGGCCCGGCTGCGACTCGTCCTCGGCGAAGGCGGCCAGCGCACGCCCCATGTCGGCCCGCGCGGTCGGGAACTGACCGCGATCGTCCTCGACGGCGACCAGCGTGAACGCGGTGTTGAACAGGAAGCGGTAGACCTCGGGGGCGTGCTCGCCGAACCCGGCCTTCATCAGGACCCGGATGCCCGTGTCGATGGTGGGCAGGGCCGACGGAACGTTCGGCCCCACCGCGCACAGCCGTCGGGCCACGCCGGGGTACCGGCGCAGCACGGCGCGGCCTTCGGACATCACGGAGCGGAACCAGTCGCGCCACGGCACGTCCTCGGCGGGGATCGGGATCCGCGAGATCACGCGGTCGATCACGCCCATGACCACCGCCTCGCGGTCACCGACGTGATAGGCGATCACGCCTGGCCAGACGTCCAGTCTGGTGGAGATCTGGCGGATGGACAGACCGTCGAGTCCCAGTTCCCCGGTCACCTCGACTGCTGCATCGATGATCTTGTCCGCCGTGATCGGCGGCAGGCCCGCTGCTGCCCGGGACCGGCGGCGCGGTGCTGAGTCAGACATGACGAACGACCTCACACTGAGGCGCTGTTGCTCCAGCGCTTTGATGCCCGGCGGCTCGCTAGGCACGATCAACTCTAACTTATTAGCCACTGTCTAACAGTGTGAGGTAGGCTCTTAGACAGTGACTAACAGAGGTCGCTCGACCTCTGCGGGAGATGTCGTCCCGCCGCCCCTTCCGCCCCGGTGCGGCTGCCTTCCCCACCTGCACCGAACCCACCCCGAGAGGCTCCACGCCATGCGCAAATGGATGCCGCTGCTGGCCGTGTGCCTGGGCACATTCATGCTGCTCGTCGACGTGACCATCGTGAGCGTCGCGCTGCCCCAGATGACCGATTCGCTCGACGCCTCGTTCTCGGCCCTGCAATGGGTCGTGGACATCTACGTCCTCGTCCTCGCCGCCCTGCTGATGGCGCTCGGATCCCTGTCGGACCTGGTCGGCGCCCGGCGCGTCTACCTCGCCGGCCTGGCCGTTTTCGCCCTGTCCTCGCTCGCCTGCGGTCTGGCCGGCAACAGCGAGATACTGATCGCCGCGCGCGGTGTGCAGGGACTCGGCGCGGCCGCCATGTTCGCCACCAACACCGCGCTGCTGGCGAGCAATTACCACGGGCGCGACCGCGGGGTCGCGTTCGGCATGTGGGGTGCGGTCAACGGCGCCGCCGCGGCCGCCGGTCCGATCCTGGGCGGTCTGCTCACCCAGCACCTCGACTGGCGCTGGATCTTCCTGGTCAATCTGCCCGTCGCGGCCCTCGCCCTGTACATCGGCGGCCGTTACCTGTCCGCCTCGGCGACCCGGTCCGACCGCCGTATCGACCTGCCCGGCACGATCGGTTTCACCCTCGTCGCCACCCTGCTCATCTTCGGCCTGCTGCACGCGGGCGAGGACGGCTGGGGCGACGGCCGCACCCTGGCCCTGTTCGGCGGATCGGCCCTCGCGCTGGTGCTGTTCATCCTCGTCGAGCGCGGCCGGCGCGACCCCATGCTGGACCTTCGGCTGATGCGCACGCCGTCCTTCGCGACCCTGATGACCGGAGCCGTGGTGTTCAGCGCCGCCGCCTTCGCCAACCTGGTGTTCGTGTCGGTGTGGGCCCAGTCGGTGCTCGGGTTCAGCCCCGTCAAGGCCGGTCTGATCCTGATGCCGTTCAGCGCGATGTCGTTCCTCGCCGCCGGACTCGCCGGCCGGTTCCTCGGGAGCGTCCCGCCGCAGTACCCGATCGGCGGCGGCCTGCTCCTGATCGGCGTGGGCTCGTTCCTGGAGATGTCCCTCACCGGCACCTCCGGGTGGACGGCGCTGCTGGCCGGCTTCCTGGTGGCCGGCGTCGGCGTCGGCATCGCCTCACCGGTCCTCGCCTCGGCCGCCCTCGCGGCGGCCCCGCCCGACCGGATGGGCATGGCGGGCGGCGCGGCCAACACCTTCCGCCAACTCGGCTTCGCCCTGGGCATCCCGGCCGTAGGCACCATCCTGTCCGGGGTCGTCGCGACCAAGCTGACCGACAGCGGGCTGTTCGGCCGCGCCGACGACCAGGCCGACCTCGTCACCGGCGGCCAGTCCGCGAACGTTCTCGCCTCGGTCCCCGGGGAATCCCGTGCCGCCGCGCAGCGGGTCGTCGAGGACGCCTACGCCGCCGGCCTCGACCAGGTGTTCCTCGCCGGGGGAATCCTGGCGATCGTCGCGGGCGTCCTGGTGCTGCTCGTGGTGCGCGGATCCAGTGCGCAGTCGGCGACGGATTCCCCGCCGGCCGCCGCTGACCTCGCGAAGACACCGGAGGGCGGAATTCGCGCGGTGTGACCGCGGAACCCGGTATTCCACGTAACCGGCCGGAGGGACTCGTCCCGGAATCGCACTCCTCGGAATTAACCTTCCGTTGGGGAGTCGACTTCTGGGTGACGAGTCCCTCCTTTTGGTGTCCATTGCCTTTACGCGCGGCCCGGTCCAGGCAATGCTGCTGCCATTCACGACGAGCCCGGCAAACATATTGCCGACGTGCGGGCTGACACGGACGCTGACATCTCTTTTGTAGCCTGACATCGGCGCCATCCCTGGTCAGCGCTGCACAAAAACCGCTGATCAGCGCGGTTGACACGCGCCGAAGTCCGCCGCCGAACCCTTTCCGTACGCGCCGGAAGTGTTTTCCGGGCACTGTGCAGGTTGCCCGTCGACGACCCTGGCCGTAGGTTCACGGACGCGGCGCTCTTTTTGCGTTGCCCGGCCCGTCGTGGCCCTCATTACCGAGACATCCGCACCTTTGCGGTGCGGCACGCTGCTGCAATCCACCCAACCCCCGGAAAACGTGCGACTAGCCGTTCGGAGAGGATCGGAAATGGTGAAGATCACGGCCGACGAGGCCCAGAAGTGGCTGATCGACGAGATTGCGACGCGCCTCGGCGTCGACCCGTCCGAGGTCCCGCCGGACCAGTACTTCGACGAGCTCGACCTCGACAGCACCGCCGCCCTGATCATCGCGGGCGAGATGGAGAAGTGGCTGGGGTTCGAGCTCGGTACCACGGCCCTCTGGTACCACCCGACCATCGAGGCCCTCGCCGCGCACATCGCCGAGGAATCCGAGCAGCGCACCGCCGCGGCCTGACTCCGGTGGGCGTCGGGCCGGTCCGTACCCCCACCGTCCGCCCGGAGCCCGCCGCCAGGCGCCTCCCGTAGAGCGCACGTCCAGGACCGCCGCGCCGGCCCCGCCCCCGGACCACCACCCGCACGGCCACCGCCGGCCGGGGCCCGCTCACCGGGTCCGCCCGGCCGCCGCCCACGACCTCCCTGTTCGCTCCAGATCCAGAGAGATTCGCCGTGAACTCTTCGCAGGAATCCGACCTCGACCGTCGGCTCGCCCGGGATCCCATCGCCATCGTCGGCCTCTCCGCGCTCTTCCCCAAGTCCAGCAATCTGCGGGAGTTCTGGTCGAACGTCGTCTCGGCCGCCGACTGCATCGACGACGTGCCCGCCGGTCACTGGGACGTCGACGAGCACTACGACCCGGACCCCACCGTGCCGGACAAGACGTACGCCAAGCGCGGCGGCTTCATCCCCGACACGCCGTTCAACCCGCTGGAGTTCGGGCTGCCGCCCAACACCCTGGAGGTCACGGACGTCCTCCAGCTGCTCAGCCTCGTCGTCACCCGCGACCTGCTCAAGGACGCCGGCGCCGACCAGGCCTGGTACGACAAGGCGCGCACCGGCGTCGTCCTCGGCATCACCGGCGCCAACCAGCTCACCCAGCCGCTCACCGCGCGGTTGCAGAGCGGCGTGCTCAAGGAGGTCGTCCGCAGCTGCGGCCTGTCCCAGCGGGACGCCGAGGAGATCGTCGCCAAGTTCCGCCTGGCGTACGCCCCGTGGGAGGAGAACTCCTTCCCCGGCATGCTCGGCAACGTCGTCGCGGGCCGCGTCGCCAACCGGTTCGACCTCGGCGGCATCAACATGACGATCGACGCCGCCTGCGCCAGCTCCCTCGGCGCCGTCCGCGCCGCCGTCAGCGAACTGGTCGAGCGGCGCGCCGACACCATGCTCGTCGGCGGCTGCGACGCCGAGAACACGATCTTCATGTACCTCTGCTTCAGCAAGACGCCGGCGCTGTCGAAGTCCGGGCACATCCGCCCGTTCGACAAGGACGCCGACGGCACACTGATCGGCGAGGGCATCGGCATGCTCGCGCTGCGCCGCCTCTCCGACGCCGAGCGCGACGGCAACAAGATCTACGCCGTGCTGCGCGGCATCGGCACCTCCAGCGACGGCCGCTTCAAGTCCATCTACGCCCCGCGCAAGGAAGGCCAGATGGTCGCCCTGCGCCGCGCCTACGAGGACGCCGACTGCTCACCGGCGAGCATCGAGCTGTTCGAGGCGCACGGCACCGGCACCGCCGTCGGCGACGCCACCGAACTGAGCGCGCTGTCCGCCGTGGTCTCGGAGGCGAGCGACGTCCGGCGCTTCGCCGCCCTCGGCAGCATCAAGTCGCAGATCGGGCACACCAAGGCCGCGGCCGGCGCCGCAGGCATGATCAAGCTTTCGCTGGCCCTGCACCACAAGGTGCTCCCGCCCACCATCAACGTGGACGAGCCCAACCCGGCCATCGACTTCACGGACGGACCGGTCTACGTCAACTCCGAGACCCGGCCCTGGATCCGCACCCCGGAGCGGCCCAAGCGCCGCGCCGCGCTGTCCTCGTTCGGCTTCGGCGGCACCAACTTCCACGTGGTGATGGAGGAGTACGGCGACGGCGACGACCTGCGCGTCTCCCACCCCGTCGCGGCGGTCCACCTCTGGCACGCGCCCGACACCGCACAGCTCACCGAGGCCCTCGCCGCCGGGGCGCCCGCGACCGGCGGCCCGGCCCCCGCGGACCACGCCCGCGTCGCCCTCGTCGCCCGCGGCGCCCAGGAGCTGGACGACCTGCGCACCCTCGCCCTCGGCGAACTGCGCGCCCGCCCCGACGCCGGCGACTGGTCCCACCCCAAGGGCGTGTACTTCCGCCGTACGGCCGCACCCACGGGCAAGGTCGCCGCGCTGTTCGCCGGGCAGGGCAGCCAGTACGTCAACCCGGGCCGCTCCGCCGTGCTGGCGCTGCCGCCGCTGCGGGCCGCGTTCGACGCCGCCAACCGCCACTTCGAAGGCGTGGAGCCGCTGTCCCGCATCGCCTTCCCGCCGCCCGTGTTCGGCGACGCCGAGCGCGCCGAGCAGGAGAGCGCGCTGCGCGCGACCGCCTACGCCCAGCCCGCCATCGGCGCGCTGTCGGCCGGCCAGTTCGCCTACCTCACCGAACTCGGCTTCGCCGCCGAGGGGTTCCTCGGCCACAGCTTCGGCGAACTCACCGCACTGTGGGCCGCCGGAGCCCTCACCGACGAGGCGTTCTTCGCGCTGGCCCGGGCCCGCGGCAAGGCGATGGCGCCGCCTCAGGACCCCGGATTCGACGCCGGTGCGATGGCCGCGGTCGCCGCCTCCGAGGAGCGGGTGAGCGAACTGCTCGCCCAGCGCACCGACGTGGTGATCTGCAACCGCAACGCGCCGGAACAGATCGTCGTCGGCGGCCCCACCGAGGAGGTCGAGCGCCTCGTCGCCGAAGCCACCGCGGCCGGCCTGCGCGCGAGCCGGCTGCCCGTGTCCGCCGCGTTCCACACGCCTTTCGTCGGCCACGCCGTGGACGCCTTCCGCGCCGACGTGGAGCGCTGCGACGTGAGCGCCCCGGCCGGCACCGTCTACGCCAACACCAAGGGCGCCACGTACGGCGACGACATCGCCGCCAACCGCACGGTCCTCGCCGAGCAGCTCATCAACCCGGTCGACTTCGCGACGCGCGTGGAGGACATGTACGCGGCCGGACACCGGGTGTTCGTGGAGTTCGGCCCCAAGAGCGTGCTCACCCAGCTCGTACGGCGCATCCTCGGCGACCGCGAGCACACCGCGCTGTCGCTGGACGCCGGCCCCGGACGCGACGCGGACGTCGCCCTGAAGCAGGCCGTCGCCCAACTCGCCGTCCACGGGCTGCCGCTGGCCACCACCGACCGCTACGTCGAGCCCGTCGCCGAGGAGACGCCCGCCAAGGGCATGTCGATCCTCCTCAACGGCATCAACTACGTCTCGCCCGAGCGCAAGGCCAAGTACCGGGACGCGATCGACAACGGGTACCGGATCGCCGTACCGACCCTGCCCGGGACGGGCGGCGGAGCGCCGGCCGGCACGACGGGCGGACCCGGCGGCGCGGGATCCGCCGGTGCCGGTGCCGGAGCCCCGTCGGTTTCCGCTCCCGTCCGTGCGGCCGCCCCGGCGCCCGCCGCCCCGGCGCCCGCCGTCGCGGCGACCGTCGGCTCCAACGGCGCGGCCCCCGCGACGCGTTCGGCGGCCGCCGCCGCCGTGGCGGTGCGCGAGCCGAGCCCCGCGGCCCAGGCCGCCCCGACCCCCGCTCCTGCTTCCACCGTCATGGAGACCCCTCACGTGGACAGTGACCGCCTGGCCGATCTCATGGCCGACCATCTCGCCCTGCACGAGGACTATCTGACCAGCCAGCTCCAGAGCGCCGAGCGACTCACCGGCCTCGTGGAGCGGGCGGCCGAGCAGGACCGGCTCGGCCAGATCCTGCCCGGGGTCAACGCCGTGAAGGAGCACGGGATCGACATCGGCCGCAGCCACCAGCGGGCCAACGAGATCCTGCGCGACCTCGCGGGCCTGGAGCTGGGCGCTGCGGTCCCGTCCCCGGCACCCCGCCCCGTGTCCGCGCCGGCGACGCCGCGGATCGCCCCGCAGCCGGCCCCGCAGCCGACCCTGCCCACCGAGGCCCCGGCCGCCCTGGCCCCTGCCCCCGCACCGGCCGCTCAGCTCCTGAGCGTCACCACACCGGCCACCGCCGCCCAGCCGGTCGCACCGGCCGTCCAGCCGGCCCCGCAGCAGGCCTCGCCCGGCGTGGACGCGGCCGGAGTCGAGGCCGCGCTGCTGGAGGTGGTGGGCGCCAAGACCGGCTATCCGACGGACATGCTGGAGCTCGACATGGATGTCGAGGCGGACTTGGGGATCGACTCGATCAAGCGGGTCGAGATCATGGGTGTGATGCAGGAGAAGTTCGGTGGCGGTGTCGCCGCCGGTCCTGAGCAGCTGGCCGAGTTGCGCACGCTGCGGGACATCGTCGGCTTCATGGCGACGTCGGCCGGGTCGGCGCCGGCTCCCGCGCCCGCTGCCGGTCCCGCCGTCGATGCGGCGGGTGTCGAGGCGGCGCTGCTGGAGGTGGTCGGTGCGAAGACCGGTTATCCGGCGGACATGCTGGAGCTCGACATGGATGTCGAGGCGGACTTGGGGATCGACTCGATCAAGCGGGTCGAGATCATGGGTGTGATGCAGGAGAAGTTCGGTGGCGGTGTCGCCGCCGGTCCTGAGCAGCTGGCCGAGCTGCGGACCCTGCGGGACATCGTCGGCTTCATGGCCTCGTCGGCCGGGTCGGCGCCGGCTCCCGCGCCCGCTGCCGGTCCCGCCGTCGATGCGGCGGGTGTCGAGGCGGCGCTGCTGGAGGTGGTCGGTGCGAAGACCGGTTATCCGGCGGACATGCTGGAGCTCGACATGGATGTCGAGGCGGATCTGGGGATCGACTCGATCAAGCGGGTCGAGATCATGGGTGTGATGCAGGAGAAGTTCGGTGGCGGTGTCGCGGCCGGTCCGGAGCAGCTGGCTGAGCTGCGGACGCTGCGGGACATCGTCGGTTTCATGGCTGGTGCCTCCGCTTCTGCCGCCCCGGTTGCGGCTGCTGTGCCCGCGGTTGACGCGGCGGGTGTCGAGGCGGCGTTGCTGGAGGTGGTGGGCGCCAAGACCGGTTATCCGGCGGACATGCTGGACCTGGACATGGATGTCGAGGCGGACTTGGGGATCGACTCGATCAAGCGGGTCGAGATCATGGGTGTGATGCAGGAGAAGTTCGGTTCCGGCGTCGCCGCCGGTCCGGAGCAGCTGGCCGAGCTGCGCACTCTGCGCCACATCGTCGAGTTCATGTCCGGCGCCTCGGGTGACACCGCCACGCAGGCCCCGGCTGCCACGACTGCCGTCGCCGCCGAGCCGGGACACGCCGAGGAGTCCGGCGCCGGCATCGGCCGCGCGCAGGCCGCGCTCGTCGAACTGCCCACGCCCGACCGGCTGGTGGACGCCTACCCGCAGGGCTCCGGCGCGCTGATCGTGGACGACGGCTCGGAGCTGGCGACCGCCCTGGCCGCGCAGCTGACCGAGACGGGCACGCGGGTGCACGTGCTGCGGCTGCCCGGCGTGGCCCAGCGCATCAGCGGCGTCAAGGACCACACGCTGTCCGGCTGGGGCGTGACCGAACTCGCCGAGCAGATGGAGGTCGTCCTCGCCGACCGGATCAGCCTGGTCCTCGACCTCTCCGCCACTCACCACGACGACTTCGGCGCCGGCACCCGCCGGCTCGCCCACACCCTGCTCGTGGCCAAGCACGCGGTCGAGGCGCTGAACACCGCGGCCGACAGCGGCCGTGCCGCCTTCGTCACCGTCACCCGTCTCGACGGAGCCTTCGGACTCACCGGCGTCGCCGAGCACCTCGCCCCGGCCGCGGGTACGGCCGGCCTGGTCAAGACCCTGGCGGTGGAGGCACCGCGGCTGTTCTGCCGGTCCGTCGACCTGGCCCCGGAGCTCACCCCGGAGACCGGCGCGGCCCTGGTGCTGGCCGAGACGCAGGACGCGGCCACCGACGCCACACAGGCCGGCCACGACGGCACCCGCCGGGTCGGACTCGGTCTCGCCGAGCAGCCGCTGCACCCGGCGACGGCCGACGTCCCCGCCGTCACCTCGGAGGACCTGATCGTCGTCACCGGCGGCGGACGCGGCATCACCGCCACGTGCGTGGCCGAACTGGCCAGGCGCCACCAGCCGGGTCTGCTCCTGCTGGGCCGCACCCCGCTGGAGGACGAGCCGGCCTGGGCGCAGGGCGTCGAGGACGCCGGGCTGAAGGCGGCGGCCGCCGCACAGCTGAAGGCGTCCGGCGAGAAGCCCACCCCGAAGCGGGTCGAGCAGCTCTTCCGCGCCGTGACCGGCGCCCGGGAGATCCGCGACACGCTCGCCGGCATCCGCGCCGCCGGCAGCACCGTGGAGTACCTCGCCGTCGACATCACCGACGCCGCCGCCATGGCCACCGCCCTCGCCCCGTACAAGGAGCGCGTCACCGGCCTGGTGCACGGCGCCGGAGTCCTGGCCGACCAGCTCATCGCCAACAAGAAGGCCTCCGAGATCGAGCGGGTCTTCGCGCCGAAGCTCACCGGACTGCGCACCGTGGCCGAGGCGCTCGACGCCGACCGCCTGCGCCACGTGATCCTGTTCTCCTCGGTCGCCGGGTTCTTCGGCAACCGCGGCCAGTCCGACTACGCCATGGCCAACGAGGTCCTCAACGCCTGGGCCTCCTCCTTCAAGCAGCGCCACCCCGCCACCCGGGTCACCTCGCTGAACTGGGGCGCCTGGGACAGCGGCATGGTCTCCCCGGAGATCAAGGCCGTCTTCCGGGAGCGGGGCATCACCCTGATCCCGGTGGAGACCGGAGCCCGGCTGTTCACCGAGCAGTTCGCCGCCGACCGCGCCGCGGACGTGGTGACCGTCCTCGGTCCGACGACCCCCCTGTCGGAGCCCGAGCGTCCCGCCGCCGGCGGTGCCGTCACCGTCGAGCGCGGCCTCGACGCCCTGCCCGGCGACCCGATCGTCGCCGACCACGTGATCGGACAGTCCCCTGTACTGCCCGCCGCCGTCGCTCTCGGCTGGGCGATCGGCGCGGTGGAACGCGGCAGCGGCACCGAGGTGCGCCAAGTGACCGACTTCGAGGTCCACAAGGGCATCGTCTTCGACGGCACCCAGCCCGACCGGCTCGCCCTCACGATGACCCCGGCCGACAACACGGTCCGCGTCGCCATCCGGTCCACGGACGCCCAGGGCGCCGTACGCCCGCACTACGCGGCCGTGGTCGCCCCCGGCACCGCACCGGCCCCCGCCACCATCAGCGGCCTGCCGACGCTCGGCGGCGGACGGGACGCCGACGGCATCTACACCGACGGCACCCTCTTCCACGGCCCGGCGCTGCGCGGCATACGCCGCATCCTGGCCGAGGACGAGTCCCGGCTGGTCCTCCAGTGCGAACTGGCCGAACTGCGGCCCGAGGGCGGCGCGTTCGGCGGTTCCAGGTTCGCGCCCGGCACCGCGGACCTGCTGCTCCAGGCGGCCCTGGTCTGGGTCTGGATGTTCCGCGACAGCGCGTCCCTGCCGCTCGGCGTCACCCGCGCCGACCTGCACCACCCGCTGCCCGACGGCGCACCGTTCCTGATCGTCGTCGAGCCCGCCCGGGGCAGCACCTCCACCACCGCGTCGCTCACCATCACCGCCTGCGCCACCGACGGAACGGTGCTGGCCCGGTTCGACGGTGTCCGCGCGGTCTCGGCCCCGCAGCTGGCGGCCCAGTTCATCAGCGGCTGACTCCGCCCGGGCGCGGCCGAGCCGCGTCCGAGCACAGCCGGCGCAAGCGATCGGGTCGGCCCGGACGGTTCCTCACCCTGCCACCGTCCGGGCCGGCCGCCCGTCAGAAGGGACCCGAGAGCTCTCATGAGCAAGTACGCCATAGTCGGCCTCTCCTGCCTGTTCCCGGGAGCGGAGACGCCCGCCGAGTTCTGGCACAACCTCCGTTCCGGCGCGGACAGCCGCCGGGAAGGAGGCGAGGAGGTCTTCGGCCAGACGCCCGAACCCCGCGACATCGACCCCCGGCACGAGATCTACTGCCGCCGGGGCGGCTTCATCACCGACTTCGCCTTCGACCCCGAGGGCTATCTGCTCGACCCCGCTCACCTCGCGGAACTCGACCGGATCTTCCACTGGTCGCTCCACGTGGCCAGAGAGGTCCTGCGCGACAGCGGACACGCCGACCGCCCGGAGATCCTGGCCCGCACCGGCCTGATCCTGGGCAACTACTCGTTCCCGACGCCCACTTCGGCCGAGGTCAGCGTGCCCCTGGTGCAGGAGGCCGTACTGGAGGGGCTGCGCCGGGCCGGGCATCCGCCGCTCGGCGCGCTCGCGCACTCCGCCGACCGCATCGACCCCGCCCGTCTCAACGCCGAGGACCTGCGGGTCAGCGGCTCCCCGGCCGGCGTCACCGCCGCCGCTCTGGGCCTCGGCGGTCCCCGCTACGCCCTCGACGCGGCCTGCTCGTCCGCGCTGTACGCCCTGAAGCTGGCCTGCGACCACCTCGCCGCCGGACAGGCCGACCTCGTCCTCGCCGGTGGCGTCTGCGCACCCGACCCCACCCTCATCCACCTGTCCTTCGGCGACCTGGGCGCCTATCCCCGCGACGGCTTCAGCCAGCCCTTCGACGCCGCCTCCGGTGGCATCCTCACCGGCCAGGGCGCCGGCATGGTCGCCGTCAAGCGGCTCGCGGACGCGCTGCGCGACGGCGACCGCATCCACGCCGTCGTAGACGGCATCGGCCTCACCAACGACGGCAGCGGCCGCCATCTGCTCGTGCCGCAGGGCCAGGGCCAGCTCGGCTCGTACCGACTGGCCTACGAGCAGGCCGGTATCGACCCCACCACCATCGACTACCTGGAGTGCCACGCCACCGGCACGCCCATCGGCGACGCCACCGAGGCGCAGTCCGTCGCCGACTTCTTCGGCGCGGCCGGCCACGTCCCGCTGATCGGCTCCGTCAAGGGCAACATCGGCCACCTGCTCACCGTGGCGGGCCTCAGCAGCATGCTCAAGGTCATCCTCGCCATGGGCAACGGCCACATCCCGCCCACGACCGGCATCCAGCAGCCCGTCCGCTCCAAGGACGGTCAGGTCGGCGAGAACGCCCTCGTCCGCACCGGCCGCGACTGGCCCGAGGGCGACGGCCCGCGCCGCGCGGCGGTCTCCGCGTTCGGCTTCGGCGGCACCAACGCACACGTCGTGCTGTCCGCCCCGGACACCGCGACCGCCGAGGACCCGGCCCCCGAGACGCCCGTACCGGCCCTCGACATCGCCGGACTCGGCGCGCACTACGGCTCCTTCGACTCCCTCGACGCCTACGAGCGTGCCGTGCACAGCGGGCGGGACGCGCTGATCCCGCTGCCCGAACGACGCTGGCGCGGCCTCGACCAGACCCGCGGCGGCTCCCTCGAACACGGCGCCGGAGTCTCGCCCGACGCGCTGCCGCACGGCGCCTTCGTCGACGGGCTCGGCATCGACCCGATGGACCTGAAGATCCCGCCCGCCGACCTGCGCACCTACAACCTCCAGCACGCCCTGGCCATCAAGGTCGCCGACGAGGCCCTGCACGACGCCGGATACAGCCGGGCCGCGCCCAAGGGCGAGAGCGCCCCGCCCGCGCGCCGCATCGCGGTCGTCGTCGGAATGGAGACCGAGCCCACCACCCACCTGAGGATCACCCGCTACGGTCTCGGGGCCTTCATACGCGAGGAGTTCGAGCGCGCCGGCCTCCAGGTCGACGAGGAGGAACTGGCCCGGCTGACCGCCGTCGGCCGGGACGCGGTGGTCGACCCGATCGTCGCCAACGAGGTGCTCAGCTACATCGGCAACGTGATGGCCAGCCGCATCTCCTCCCTGTGGAACCTGACCGGCCCCTCGTTCACCGTCTCCTCCGACGGCTCGGCCACCGCCGAGGCCCTGGAGGTCGCCCGGCTGCTGCTGCTCGACCCGGGCATCGAGGCCGTCCTGGTCGGCGCCGTCGACCTGGCCGGCTCCGCCGAGAACCTGCTGCTGCGACCCGACGTGGTCGCCGAGGCCGGACTCACCTTCGGCGAGGGCGGCCGGGGCCGGCGGATCGGCGAGGGCGCCGGGGCGATCGTCGTCACCCGGCCCGGCGAGGCGGCCGCACCCGTGTACGCCCGCCTCGACTCGGTCGCGATCCGGCACGCGGCACCCGTGGAAGGCCGGGTGCCCGAGGCCGACGCCGGCACCTACGCCGCCGCCGCGCAAGCGGCGCTGTCCGCGGCCGGCATCACCGCCGAGGACATCGGCTACGTCGAGGCCCACGCGGGCGGCACCGCCGCCGAGGACCGGGCGGAGATCGCCGGCCTCGCACGGGTGTACCCGGCGGACGCCGACGCCGACGGCCCGGTGGGCCGCACCGGCCGGGTCGCGCTCGGCAGCGCCAAGGCCCAGATCGGCGACGCCGGCTGCGCGGCCACCATGGCCGGGCTCATCCGGACCGTGCTCTGCCTGCACCACGGCTATCTGCCCGGCACCAGCGGCTGGAGCCGCCCGGACACCGAACTCGCCGACGACTTCGCGTCCTCCGCGCTGTACGTGCCGGACGCCTCCCGCCCCTGGCTGCGCCGCACCGCCGGCTCCCGCAGGTACGCGGCCGTCGGCTTCATCGGCGCGTCCGGCGCCCACGGCCACCTCGTGCTGTCCGCCGACGCGACCCGTGGCACGCTCACGGCCGGCGACTGGCAGCGGGCCGGCGGTCCCGTCGTCCTCCCGCTCTCCGCGGACTCCTTCGACCACCTGCTCACCGCGATCGAACGGCACCGCGAGCTGCTCGCCCAGGACGCCGACCCGTACGCCCTCGCCCGCGACGCGTCCCGGCAGCTGACCGGCCGCACGCTGCGGGCGGTACTCGTCGGACGCGACCGCGCCGAGCTGCGCGCCCAACTCGACCTCGCCGCCCGGGATCTGCCCGCCGTACACGCTTCCGGCGGCGAGTGGACCACCCCGGCCGGCAGCTGCTTCACCGCCCGCCCGATCGGACCCGAGGGGAAGGTCGCGCTGGTCTATCCGGGCGCCTTCAACTCCTATCCCGGGCTCGGGCAGGACCTGTTCCGCGCATTCCCCGGACTGCTGGAACGCTTCGAGGCACAGGCCGACGCCCCGGAACGCCACCTGCGCGCCACCGCGCTCTACCCCCGCTCCCAAGCCGCCCTCGGGCGACGGGAGTTGATGGGACTGGAGGCGGGGCTCGGCGAGGACATCCCGTTCATGCTCGCCACCGGCACCAGCTTCGCCATCCTCTACACCGACCTCGTCCGTGACGTGCTCGGCATCACCGCGCACGGCGGATTCGGCTACAGCCTGGGCGAGTCGAGCATGCTGTTCGCCACCGGCGGCTGGCGGCCGGAGGGCCGTGACGACGCGCTGATCAGCAACACGCCGATCTTCAAGGACCGGCTGTGCGGGCCGCGCCGCACGGTGCGCGAGGCGTGGCGACTGCCGGACGCCACCAGGGACTCCGACGTGTGGGCCAGCCATGTGCTGCTCACCGACGCGGAGTCGGTCCGGGCCGTGCTGCCCCGCTACGACCGCGTCCACCTCACGCACGTCAACACCCCGGCCGAGCTGGTCATCGCGGGCGACGCGGCCCAGTGCCGGGCCCTGATCAAGGAACTGGACTGCCCCGCGGCGCGCTCGCCCGTCAACGCGGTCATGCACTGCCCGGTGGTGGACGCCGAGTTCGACGGACTGGCCGGACTCAACGACTACCCGACCGGCTCCTTCGGCGACCTCGACCTGCTCAGCGCATACGACTACGAGCCGCTGCCCGTCCTGGACCGCAAGGAGATCGCCCGCCGTATCGCGCACACCCTGCGGTCCCCGATCGACTTCCCGCGGCTGGTGCGCGGCGCCTACGAGCGTGGTTTCCGCTACTTCCTGGAGGTGGGCCCGAGCGCCACCTGCTCCCGCTGGGTCCGCGAGACCCTCGGCGAGTCGGTGCACGTGGCGGCCCCGGTGGACCGGCGTGGCGTCTCCGCCACGAAGTCCATCGCCCAGCTCGCCGCCCGGCTGACCGCCCACGGCCTCGACGTCGACCTGTCCCTGCTCCTGGACCCGGCGGCCGAACGCGTCCCGTCCCGTCCCGCCCGCCCGGCCCGTTTCCGGGTGGGCGGCGCGGACCCGGCGCCGTCCCGCATCGCCCGGGAACTCGCCGCGACGGCCGCGACGGCCGGGACGGCAACCCCGGCGGTCACGGCCGCCCGGTCCGCGAACTCTCCTTCGACGGCCGCGCTCGACACCGCGGCATCCGTGCCGAGCGTCAGCGCGGTCGCCGCCACGGCGACCCCCTCCGCCGGAACCCCCTCCGTACCGGGCGCCGGTCCCGCCGCCACCTCGGCACTTCCGCCGGCAGCCGCGCCCGCCCCGCACCCCGTCGCCGCCCGCCCGGCGCCCGACCCCGTCCCGTCCGTACCGCCGGAGGACTCAGCACTCATGCCCGCAGACCCGACCCTCGCCGACGCCGAGGTCATCACCTTCGACGGCACCCCGATCTCGTACCTGCCCTGGACACCCGACATGCCGGTCGGCTCTCCCGCCGCCGAGACGCCGCCCGCCCCGACGGCCCCCGTCCTGCCGCCGTCGACCGTCGCCGGACCGACCGCGCACGGGGTCGGACGCACCTCCGCGGCCGTCGCCGCCGACCTGGTGCGGGAGATGCGCCGCCAGATGGTGGCCACCCACTCGGTGGTGATGGAGACCCAGCACGTCCTCCAGTCGGCCGCGCTCAGCCGGATGGAAGGGCTCCTGGAGGGCACGGTCGCACAGCCGGCCGCCGAGACGACGGTGCACGCCGAGCGCGTCGCCCCGCCCGCTCCCGCACCGCGCCCCACCCTGCCCCCGGCGCCCCCCGCCCCGGCCCTGCCGACGGCCGCCCCGAGCACACCGGCCGTCGAGCCGACCGGCCACCCCACGAAGGACGTCAAGGAAGGCGTCATCTGGGACGAGGCCGACCTCCTGGAGTTCGCCGTCGGCTCCGTCGCCAAGGTCTTCGGCCCCGAGTTCGGTGTGATCGACGGGTACGCCAAGCGCGTGCGGCTGCCCGCACCGCCGTACCACTTCGTCACCCGCGTGACCGCGATCGAGGGAACGACGGGGGAGTTCAAGCCCGCCACCATCACCACGGAGTACGACGTCCCCGAGGACGCCTGGTACGCCGTCGACGGAGGTGTGCCGCCGGCCGTCACCGTCGAGGCCGGCCAGTGCGACCTGCTGCTGGTCAGCTACCTCGGCATCGACTTCCGCAACAAGGGCGAGCGCGTCTACCGGCTGCTCGACAGCACCCTGATCTTCCGCGGCAACCTGCCCCGCGTCGGCCAGACCCTGCGCTACGACATCTCCATCGACCGCTTCGTGCACCAGGGCGACACCACCCTCTTCTTCTTCAGCTACAAGTGCTACGCCGACGACGAGCTCATCCTCGAACTGCACGACGCCTGCGCCGGGTTCTTCAGCCGGCAGGAGCTCGAAACCCCGCTCGGCGTCGTGATGACCGAGAAGGAGAAGGCCGCCCGCGCCCAGCTGCCCCGCGGCTACTTCAAGCCGCTGGCCTACACCGAGAAGAACTACCTCACCACCGAGGACCTGAACCTGCTCGCCCAGGGCCGGCCCGGCGACGTCTTCGGCCCCGACCACGCCCAGGACCCCGGCATCAACCCGGCGCTGCGTCTGCCGGACGAGAAGCTGCGGATGGTCGACGACGTCGTCATCGACCGCAAGGGCGGCCCCCGCGGCCTCGGCACGCTCAGCGCGATCAAGAAACTTCAGCCCGACGCCTGGTACTTCACCTGCCACTTCCCCGACGACCATGTGCTCGCCGGCTCACTGGTCGCCGAGGGCGCCGTACAGCTGCTCCAGATCTACCTGCTCCACCAGGGCATGCACCTGACCCTCCCGGACGCCCGCTTCCAGTGCGTCACGGACACCCCGATCGAGGTCCAGGTCCGCGGCCAGATCACCCAGGCCCACGAGGAGATCCGCTACGAGGTCGAGGTCATGGAGCTGACGCTCCTGCCGCGCGCCACCGTCATCGCCGACGTCCTCATCTACCTCGGCGACAAGCCGGTCATCCGGATGAAGAACCTCGGTCTCCAGGTGCGCGAGAAGGAGGGCTCGCCCTACCGGCCCGAGGCCGGCGGCATCCCGCAGTTCCTCGGCCGCCGCAACCGCGCCGGCGAGCCGGCCATGATCAACGAGCTGCACCTGGCGCACGCCGCCAAGGGACTGCTCGACATGGCGATGGGCCCCGAGTTCGAGGTTTACCGCGACAGCCGCGCCCCCTACATCCCCAACGGCGACTTCCAGTTCGTCGACCGGGTCATGTCCCTCAAGGGCACCCGCGGCGACCTGTCGCCCGGCTCCGAGATGGTCACCGAGTACGACTCCCCGGGCGACGCCTGGTACTACGGGCAGAACTCCCACCCGCACATGCCCAACGCGGTCTACATGGAGTCCTCCCTCCAGGCGGCGATCTTCCTCGGCTACTACCTCGGCGCCACCCTGAAGAACCCCGAGGAGAAGTACGCGATCCGCAACCTCGACGGCCGCGCCACCCTGGTCAAGGACATCGACCTGCGCGGCAGGACCGTCCGGCACCACTCGAAGCTGCTGATGACCAGCGCCGTGCACGGGGCGGTCCTCCAGAACTTCAGCTACGAACTCTCCGCGGACGGCGAGGTCTTCTACACCGGCGAGTCCCTGTTCGGCTACTTCAGCGACGCGGCCCTCGCCAACCAGGTCGGCCTCGACAACGGCACGTACGTCGCCCCCTGGATCGAGTCCGAGAAGCCCGACGCCGCCCGGGTCCGCCGGATCGAACTCCCCGAGGGCGCCCCGGCGTTCACGGACCCGAGCGGTGGCCATCTGCACCTGCCCGGCGACAAGTTCGCGCTCGTGGACCGCGTCGACCTGGTCGTCGACGGCGGCCGGCACGACCAGGGCTATCTGTACGGCCACCGGGCGATCCGCCCCGACGAGTGGTACTTCGACTGCCACTTCCACCGCGACCCGGTGATGCCCGGCTCGCTCGGCGTGGAAGCCGTCCTCCAGGCCCTCCGGCTGTTCGTGCTGGAGCAGAACCTCGCCGACGGCATGGAGCGGCCCCGCTTCGCCATGGCCACCGACGTCGAGATGTCCTGGAAGTACCGCGGCCAGATCCTGCGTCACGACAAGGAGCTCTTCTTCGACGTGCACGTCAAGGAGGTCCGCCGCGAGGACGGCCGGCTGCTGGTCATCGGCGACGCCGACCTGTGGAAGCCGGGCCTGCGCATCTACGAACTGACCGACGTGGCCATCGAGGTCCGTTCCGCCGAAGCGTGACGGCCGGGGCCTGTGCCGGGCATCCCGCCCGCCCGGCACAGGCCCCGACCCGCACCCGCCGCCCAGCCAAGGAGCTTCGTTTCACCATGGACATCCGCGACACCCCTCTCCGCTGGTACGGAGACCGGTACCCGAACACGGACCCGGCCGGGATCTACCAGGCGCTGGCCGACCTGGACCAGCCCTGTTTCATCGTCCTCACCCCCGAGGGCATCGGCGCGGCCTCAGGCGGCTTCGCCACCGCCCAGGGCGACGGTCTGCCGCTGCTCGCCGCCGCCCAGCCGCTGCCGCCCGAGCGCCTCGGTTCGGCCGCCTTCCGCGCCGCACACGGCGTGGCCCAGCCCTACATGGCCGGCGCCATGGCCGGCGGGATCGCCTCCGCCGACATGGTGATCGCCCTGGCCAGGGAGGGGTTCCTCGCCTCCTTCGGCGCGGCCGGGCTGCTGCCCGAGTCCATCGAGCGGACGCTGGCCCGGTTCGCCGCCGAGATCCCCGGACTGCCGTACGCGGTCAATCTCATCCACAGCCCCAGCGAGGACCGGCTGGAGCGGGAGGCCGTCGAGCTGTTCCTGCGGCACGGCGTGCGCTGTGTCGAGGCCTCCGCGTACATGGACCTCACCCCGCACGTGGTGCGCTACCGGCTGGCCGGACTGCGCCGGGACGCGGACGGCCGAGTGATCGCCGACAACCGGCTGATCGCCAAGATCTCCCGCACCGAGACCGCCGAGCGCTTCATGCGCCCGGCGCCCGCCCCGGTGGTCAGCGCCCTGCTGGAACAAGGTCTGATCACCTCCGAGCAGGCCGCGCTCGCCCACCATCTGCCGCTCGCCGACGACATCACCGTCGAGGCGGACTCCGGCGGCCACACCGACCGTCGCCCGCTGCCCGCGCTGCTGCCGTCCATCCTGCGGCTGCGCGACAGCGTGCAGCGCGAGTTCCGCTACGCCGTCCCGGTCCGGGTCGGCGCGGGCGGCGGCCTCGGCACGCCCGTCGCGGTGGCGGCGGCGTTCGCGATGGGCGCCGCCTATGTCGTCACTGGCTCGGTCAACCAGTCCTGTCTGGAGTCCGGCGCCTCCGCGAAGTCCAAGGCGATGCTCGCCGAGGCCGGCATCGCCGACTGCGAGATGGCCCCGGCCGCCGACATGTTCGAGATGGGTGTCGAACTCCAGGTCCTCAAGAAGGGCACGCTCTTCCCGATGCGGGCCAAGCGCCTGTACGAGCTCTACCAGACCTGCGACGGCCTGGAGTCGATCCCGCCGGCCGACCGGGCACGGCTGGAGCAGCAGATCTTCCGCCGCTCCCTGGAGGACGTCTGGCAGGAGTGCGTCACCTACTTCACCCGGCGCGACCCCGAGCAGCTCGCCCGCGCCCAGGGCAGCCCCAAGCGCCGGATGGCGCTGGTGTTCCGCTGGTACCTGGGCATGTCCTCCCGGTGGGCGGTCACCGGCGACGAGGGCCGCACCATGGACTACCAGGTCTGGTGCGGCCCGGCTATGGGCAGCTTCAACGACTGGGTGACCGGCAGCTATCTGAAGACGCCGGGCAACCGCCGGGTCGCGGACGTGGCCCACCACCTGATGCGCGGGGCCGCCTTCCACACCCGGCTCGCCCAACTGCGCACCGCCGGCGTGCACATTCCGCCGACCGCCGCCGACTACCGCCCGGTGCCGCTGGAGAGCCCCGCGCACGGATCCACGGTGGGCCTGCGATGAGCGCGCTCACCCCCGAGGAACTGGAGCGGCGGCTCGGCGACCCCGGCGACGCCACCAACCCGTACGGCTTCGCCGCCGCCGTCGCCCGTGACGAGCGGGACGAGTTCCCCGACGAGCTGTGCGCGGAGCTGGTGCGCGCCGGCTTCCACCTCAACTACCTGCCCGAGGCGTGGGGCGGCGCCTTCGAGTCCTTCGACCGCAGTCTCACCCTGGTCAGGTCCGCGGCCCGGCGGGACGTGAACATCATGCCCGGCACGATGTTCAGCATCATCGCCGCGACCTGCCTCCAGGTGCACGGCAGCCTGGAGCAGCAGTTGCGGGCGGCCGAGATACTGCGCGGGGGCGGCGCCGTCGCCTTCGCGCTCACCGAGGCCGGACACGGCAGCGACCTGCTCACCAACGAGGTACGGCTGAGCCCGGACGGCGTGCTGAGCGGCGAGAAGTGGATGGTCGGCCTCGGCCTGCGCGCCGAGGCGGTCTATGTGGTCGCCCGCACCGGCGAACGCGGCCCCGGGGCCTTCTCCGCCGTTCTGCTGGAGATCGCCGGCGTCCCGCGGGAGCGGCTGGAGCGGCTGCCCGCCCCGCGCACCGGCGGCATGCGCGGCATCGACCTCGCCACGCTCCGCTTCCACGACACCCCGGTGCCGGCCGGAGCGCTCGTCGGCAAGCAGGGCACCGGACTGGAGGCCGCCGTCAAGGCCCAGCAGGCGGTCCGGCTGATGAGCATGGCCGGCAGCCTGGGCATCGCCGACACCGCTGTACGCATCGCCCTGGACTTCGCCGCCGACCGCCGTGTCGGCCGTGCCCCGCTCACCGAATCGCCCTGGCCCCGGCGGGAGCTGTCCGTCGCCGCGGCGGCGCTGCTGGCCGCGGACGCGGTGGCGCTCAGCGCGGCCCGCGGGGTGCATGTGGTGCCGGAGGCGTTCAGCGTGTGGGCGCTGTCCGCCAAGCACGTGGTCGCCGAGGCCTGCGACGAGCTGATCCGCCGCTGCGGCACGGTGCTCGCCACCCGCTCGGTGCTCCGCGAGGGGGACCGGGGCGCGGGGCTGTTCCAGAAGCTCCAGCGGGACTCGGCGGTGGTGCGCGTCATCGACGCGAGCACCCTCGCCAACCTCCGCTCCTACGCGGGCCAGTTGCCCACCCTCACCGACGGCGAGGCCGCCCCGGACCCGGCCGCCGTGGACACCGTGTTCGCGCTGGACGCCGAACTGCCGCCGTACGAGCCCACCCGGCTCGACATGTTCGCCCGCGGCTCGGACCCGATCCTCGCCGGACTGCCGCAGACCGCCGCCGCCCTCGCCGACGACCTGGGCGAAGTCGCCGTCCTGGCACGGCGGTTGGCGGACGCCGTGGCCGGGCTCGGCGAGCTGGTCCGGGCCGCACAGCAGCGCGGGGCCGACCCCAGCGCGCTCGTCGACGCCGCCGAACGGTACGCCTGGCTGCACGCCGCCGCCTGCTGCCTGCACCTGTGGAACGCCAACCGCGACCGGTCCCTGTACGGGGCCGAGCCCGGTTCCACCGGCTGGCTCGGTGCCGCCCTGGCCTTCCTCCTCGCCCGCGCCGACGGCGTGGACCCGCGTCGGCGCGGGGACCTGCTGACCCCCGCGCTCGACGCCGTCCTCGCACTGCGCGACGACGACCGGCTGTTCACCGCCGCGCCCGTACGGCTGGCCACCACCCGATAGGAGCTCATCGATGTCCAAGTCCGACGTGAGTGTGCTGGCCGCCTCGCTGGAGGAGTATCTCGGCGACCCGCACGACGCGAACAGCCGGATGCCCTTCACCCAGATCCTGGACCACGACGTCCGCGGGGAGTACCCGTACCAGTTCGTCGCCCTGCTGCGCCGCTGGGGCCTGCACCTGCACTGCCTGCCCGACACGGACGGCGGCAAGGCCGGCAACGTGGAGACCGGCATGGGCCTGATGCGGCTGGTGGCCCGCCGCGACCCGTCGACCGCCGTGGGCCTCGCCCTCAACAGCCTCGGTTTCATGCCGGCCTGGATCCTGGGCACTTCCGAGCAGAACAGCGCGCTGGTCGCCGACATGAAGCGCGGCAGCTCGGTGTCCTGGGGCCTGTCCGAGCGGGTGCACGGCAGCGACCTGGTCGCCAACGAGGTGCTCGCCGAGAAGACCGCGGGCGGCTGGCTGCTGACCGGCGAGAAGTGGCCGATCGGCAACGCCACGGTCGCCGACAAGATGGTCGTCTTCGCCCGCACCGGCAAGCGCCCCGGCCCCGCCGCGTACTCGCTGTTCGTCCTCGACAAGTGGCGCGCCGAACCCGGCACCGTCGACGACCTGCCCTTCGAGGAGCTCTACGGCACCCGCGCCCTCGACCTGAGCGGCGTGCGGATGGAGCGGGCGTTCGTCCCGGACTCGGCGATGATCGGCCGCGAGGGCCAGGGCCTGGAGATCGCCCTCAAGACCAGCCAGACCGCCCGTGTGGTGCTGATGCACCTGGCGCTGTCCGCCGTCGACACCAGCCTGCGTCTCGCCCTCGACTTCGCCGAGCGCCGGGTGCTGTTCGGCGACCGGATCAGCGATGTCCCCTACACCCGGCGGCAGTTGGCCGAGGCGTTCGCCGACCTGATGGTCGCCGACGCGATGGTCCTCGGCGCCGCCCGCGCCCTCCAGGCGGCGCCCGAGCAGATCAGCGTCTGGTCCTCGGTGGTCAAGTACCAGGTGCCGACGCTGCTCCAGAAGACGCTGTCCCAGCTGACCGTCGTACTCGGCGCGCGCACCTTCCTGCGCGACCACCCGCACTACGGCATGCACCAGAAGATGGTCCGCGACATCCTGATCACGGACATCGCCGACGGCAACACCGTGGTCAACCTGCGCAACCTCGGCCACCAGCTCGCCGGCCTGCTGGAGAAGGCCACCGAGGCCGACGACAGCACCCGCGAGCGGGCCGCCGAGCGCGCCGCCACCCTGTTCGACATGGACCGCGAACTGCCGGTGTACCAGCCGGTCAAGCAGGAGCTGTTCAGCCGTGGCGGCGACGACGCCGTGCTGGCCGCGGCCGACGGACTGCGCCGGCTGCGCGCCCTCGCCGAGACGGCGGAGGGCACCGAGGCCGACCGTCTGCGCTGCGCGGCCGACCTCGGCGAGGAACTCGTCGGCCGGACCGCCTCGCTGCGCGAGCGCGCCGCCGCCTTGAAGAGCACGCTGGGCAAGGACTACGCGCAGTCGCCCGAACTGTTCGAACTGGCCAAGGAGTACTGCCTGGTGCACGCGGCCGCCGCCTGCGTGCTCACCTACGTCCACTCGCGGGGCGCCATGGACGCCCCGCTGCCCAGCGCGTCCCTGCTGCTGCTCCAGCTGGAGCGGGTGCGCCGGCAGCTGTTCCCGCACGAGCCGGTGACCTCCCAGGCCGTCGTGGACGAGGTCATGGAGGTGCTGCGCCACTTCCACCAGGAGAACCGCCTGTTCTCGTACTGGCAGTTCCCGCTCGCCAAGCGGGTCACCGACGAAGCCGCCGCCGCCCTCTGAGCCGCCACGGACCGGGGGATCACGCATGAACGGCAGCGCTCCGGCGTTCCTCTGGCTGCTGCCCGAGGCGGCCGTGGACGGCTTCGCGACCGCACTGGGCGGCACCCGGCTGCTCACGGCCGCCGAGCGCGCCGCCCTCGACCGGCGGCTCACCCCGGGGGCGCGCCGCCGTTACCTCGGGGCGCGGCTGCTGTGCCGGTACGCGCTGTCCGCGCGCACCGGCCGGCCCGTGGACCGCTGGCGCTTCACGCGTGACGTCCACGGGCGACCCGAACCCGAACCGGCCGACGCGGGCGTGCGGTTCAACCTCTCGCACGACGACGGCCTCCTCGCATGCGTCGTCACCGAGGGACGCGGCTGCGGGGTCGACGTCGGCCCCACCACGGCCTCCGGGGAGCTGCTCGCCCACCTCGGCCGACGGCTCGGCCCCGACGAGCGGGCTCAGCTCGCCGGCGCGGCACGCGGCGCCCGGGCCGCCCTCGCCGGCGAGCTGTGGGTGCTGAAGGAGGCGTATCTGAAGGCACTGGGCGCCGGGCTGACCCGGGGCCTGGGCAGCTTCACCGTCGTACGCGGTCCGGGCAGCCGGATCGCCGTACGGGATCCGCAGCAGCCGGGCGCGGACACCCGCTGGTCGTTCGACCTGATCCATCCCGGCCCCCGACACGTCCTCGCGGTCGCCACCGAGCACGGCCGACCGGGAGCACTGCGCCGCATCGACCTGTCCGACCTCTCGCTCACCGCTGAGACCACCGCATGAAGGACATCACCATGACGCAACCCACCACTCCGCGTGTCGCCATCGTCGGTGCGGGTGTCGCCGGCCTCTCCGCGGCCTACCACCTGCGCGATCGCGCCCGCATCACGATCTACGAGCGGGAGGACCGGATCGGCGGCCACGCCAACACCGTGGAGGTCCAGGACGAGGGCCGCACCCTCGGCATCGACACCGCGTTCGTCGTCTTCAACCGGCCCGCCTACACCAACCTCTGCGAGTTCTTCGACGAGCTCGGCGTCGAGGCCGTCGAGCACCGCGGCGCCTTCAACTTCTTCGACCTGGACTCCGGTCTGGAGTACGGGACCAAGGAGCTCGGCCTGACCGAGGAGGAGGTCGCCGCCCGCTACTCCGAGGAGTTCCTGACCATCTGGCGCGAGGCGAACCGCTTCCACACCGAGGGCCGCAAGGACTTCGTCCGCAAGAAGGCCGACATCCCCCTCGGCGAGTACCTCGACCGGGGCGGCTACAGCCAGGCGTTCCGCAACTCGTACGTCATCCTGCTCTGCTCGGCCGTCTGGTCCATCCCGGCGGAGCTGATCTGGGAGATGCCGGCCAGCACCGCCATCGCCTTCTTCATGGGCCACGACGAGGGCGGGCTCGGCGGACGCCAGGTGGACTGGCGCACCGTCGGCGGCGGCTCGATCTCGTACGTCCGCAAGGCCCTGGCCGCGATCGGCCCCGAGATCCGCAAGGGCGAGCCCGTCACCGCGATCCATCAGGAGCCCGACGGCGTCACCGTCACGACCGCCGGGGGGAGCGAGCGCTACGACTACGTGGTGATCGGCGCCCACGCGGACGAGGCCCTCGCCCTGCTCGACAACCCCACCGACCGCCAGCAGGAGGTCCTGTCCAAGGTCCGCTACAACGGCTCCTCGGTGATCCTGCACACCGACCGCACCGTGATGCCCGCCGACCGCGAGCGCTGGGAGGCGTGGAACTACGGCAAGGTCGAGGTCGACGGCGAGGACCGCACGTACGTCGCCTATTACATGAACAAGCTCCACGGATTCACCTCGGAGAAGGACTACTTCGTCACCCTCGACTATCCGCTGGACGTCGACCCGGAGACGGTCATCGCCGAATTCCCGTACAGCCACCCGATCATCGACATTCACGTCCGGGACATGCAGAAGGACATCTACGGCGTCAATGAGGGAACCCGTGTGAAGCTGTGCGGTTCCTACTTCCACGCCAAGCGGCACGGCGTGGACCAGATCGGCTCGCACGAGGCCGGCTATTCCTCCGGAATGGACGTCGCGCGACAGCTGATCAGCGAACTCTGAGTGATTCGCGGCGCAAAGCGCGCCCTCCGTGCGACACGGAGGGCGCGCTGTCGTGTGCGAGCGGCGGGGCGCCTCAGGAGGTGAGGACCTGACCGCTGAGCAGATCGGTCAGATACCCCATCACCGAGCGCGCGGAGGGCTCTTCGGCCGCCGTCTGCGCTCCGCTCGCGACCCGCTTCCCATGGCCGGGCGCCGGGGTGTCGGCGGACGGATCGGACAGAACGGGGGAGCACACGCTGATCTGCTCCAGACGGGCCGTCAGCAGCGGTGTGTGGGTGGTGACCGAGGCCAGCCGCTGCCGTGCGCGCCGGTACACGCCGATGGCCTCCGGGCCGCGACCACTGCGGCACAGGGCCAGCATCAACTGGTCGTGGAGCCGCTCGCGCAGCGGGTGGGCGGCGGTGGCGTCCTCCAGCTCGGTGAGGACGCCGTGATGGCGCCGGGTGCGCAGCGCGCAGTCGAAGTAGATCTCCAGCGCGTCCTGGCGCTCGCGCTCCAGCAGCGCCGCCAGCCTGGTGCCGGCCGGACCGCGGGCGCCGCCGCCCAGCACGCGGCCCCGCCACAGTGCGAGGCCACGGCGCAGCGCCGCGTAGGTGCCCTCCGGGTCGTCGGCGGTCGTGCGGCGTGCCTCGGCCAGTGCCCGGCGGAAGCGCCCGGCGTCCGTCTCCGCCGCGACGGCCCGCAGGACGTAGCCCGTCTCCACGGTGGCCAGACGCGGGAAGCCGACGCGTTCCGGCTCCAGTTGCAGCAGCGATCTGCGCAAGGCGGAGACATGGGCGTTGAGGCTGTCCCCGGCCCGGCGTGGCGGCGTGGAGCCCCACAATTCCCGGATCAGCTCGTCACGGGGGACAGGGCAGGCCGGCTGGGCGATCAGCGAGCCGAACAGAAGCCGTTGCTTGGGGGCGTTGAGCGCCACGCTCAGGCCGCGGGTCTCGTCGTACAACTCGGGCGGGCCCAGAATCCGGAACTGCATTCCCTCGCCTTCCCGTATGCGGTGACAGCAGGGCGCGCACTTTGTTGTTGCGCGCCGTACGGAATTCCGCACACGAGAAGACCACGGGGGAGATGGGACTTTCCTGAGTCGCGATCACTCACCTTTGCGCGCTACGGCGAGAGCGCGCCGCCCGGTGATCGCCGGCCGTCCGTCGGCAGACGTGAGTAGCCCTCACTCATGCCCGTCGCCGCCGGCCGTACCGGAGTCGGGCAGGGGCTCAGCGGCCTCGCCGTGACGCACCATCGACTCGGCTTCCTGCGCCAGCCGGCGCAGCGCCATCAGCGCCGGTTCGAGGAGGAAGGTGAGCAGTACGGCGCGCTCGGCCATCTCCAGCGGGTCCTTGAGGGACTCCAGTTCGTCCAGGTCCAGGCGGGCGGTGCGGCGGGCGAGTTCGGCGTAGGGGAGGAGGAAGTGCCAGTCGTGGTCCAGGCCCAGCGAGCGCAGCGCCTGGAGGGTCTCGTCGATGACGTGCCGGGCCGGGTTGTACTCGGAGACCTCCCAGCCCAACGCGGTGAGCAGGGCGGCCGCCTCGCTGCCCCGTTCCTCGGCGTCGTCGTCCTGATGGGCCGCCTCGGGGGTGCCGTTGCCCGTGGGGATGCCGACGACCAGGCCGAGCACCTGGTGGGTGTCCGCCTGGTACTCGGAGACGGTGTCCAGGACCTGCTTGGCGGCGGCGACGGACAGACCGCGCACCCCGATCAGGGCCCGGATCAGCCGCAGCCGCCTGAGATGGGTGTCGTCGTACTCCGCCTGGGTGGCGGCCGTGGCGCGGCCGGGCGGCAACAGGCCCTCGCGCAAGTAGTACTTGATCGTCGCGTTGGCCACCCCGCTGCGGCGACTCAGTTCCGAGATTCTCATCAGCTTCCCGCTCTCTCCCCCTGGCAATTGGGTAGTGCCACTGTCTAATATAGATAGTGCCACTCGCCAACTGTGGATGCGAGGCTACTGTGCCCACCCTTCCCTGGGTCAAGCCGAATCCGGCCCGACCCGACACCAGCGCCTTCGTCATGGCCTCCCGGCTCGAAGTGCGATCCCTGAAACACGTCCCCCGCTTCTTCCTGAAGTCCCTCTCCGCCTGGGGCCAGGTCCGCAAGGCCCCCGGTGCCCTCGGTGCCTCGCTGGAGGCCCAGCTGTTCAAGGGGGTCTTCTTCACCCTGTCCGCGTGGGAGAGCAAGGACGCGCTCTACACGTACGCCAGGACCAACCCGCACAAGGACGTCGTGCGTGACGTGCGCTCCACCATGCGCGGCTCGACGTTCACCTTCTGGGAGGTGCCGGTCGATCAACTGCCGATCGACTGGAACGACGCCAAGCGGCGCATCGACGAGCAAGCCCGCGTCGACGCGACGAACGGCGGCCGCGCCGCCCACTGAACGCCCGGCCCGACGCCACCCCCGCCGTCGGGCCGGGTCCGCCCGCCCGGACCCGGCGCGGTGACGGCCCCAACCGTCGCCGCGCCCGGTCCGGCATGCCCACGCTCCGCCCGTGCGTGCGGCAACCGCCGCGATCCGCGGTTCGGTTGACCTCTTTGCCAATTATTGGCGTGATTTATCCGCCTTGCGGCTGAATGTCAGGCCTTGTCAGCAGACGAGACCCGCATGACGCGCCGTCACTACTGTCTGCCGCGGAGGCCCCCCGGCGGGCGTCCCGAACCCCCGTCGGCCGAACCGGCACCGCACTCGTGCGCGCCCTGGGACGCACCAGGTCCCGTCCGGCCCCCGCACTGACCGACACCTTCGCCCCCGGTACCCGCTGGTACCGGAGAACCCGGAGAACCAACGTGAGCACGGTCCACGAGACCCTCGCCCGGGGTGAGACCGAAGTCGGCGCCGTCGGCACGGCGACAGCCCTGCTCGATGCCTACCGGCCAGGCGCGCACCGCTTCTTCGGGTCACCGACCCGCACGCTCCTCGCCTACGGCGAGTGCGCCCAAGTACCGCACGGCGCCCAGCCGTTGACGGACCGAGTACGCGACGCGCTGACCACCGCCCGCTCGGCCGGAGAGCCGGCTCCCGTGGTGATCGGCGCGATCCCGTTCGACGCCACCGCCCCCGCGTCCCTGGTCGTGCCCTCCGTGCTGCACCGGGCCCCGGCCCTCGGCACGGACCCACTGGTCGCCTTCCCCGCGCCCCGCCCCGAGCCGCTCGCCTGGACGGTCCGTCCCGTTCCCGAGCCCGAGCGCTACCACGCCGCCGTCGCGGCCGCGGCGCACCGGATACGGTCCGGCGAGTTCGACAAGGTCGTCCTCGCCCGGGCCCTCGACCTCACCGCCGGCCAGGCCCCCGACGTCCCCGCCATGCTCCAGCGCCTGGCCCGCCGGGACATCCACGGCTACACCTTCGCGGTGCCCACCCCCACCGGCGGCACCCTGCTGGGCGCCAGCCCCGAACTCCTCGTCTCCCGCCGCGGCGGAACCCTGGTCGCCAACCCGCTGGCCGGCTCCACCCCGCGCAGCGGCGACCTCGCCGAGGACGTACGACGCGCCGCCGCGCTGCTGGAGTCCGGGAAGGACCTGCACGAGCACGCCGTCGTCGTGAACGCCATGCGGGCCGTCCTCGCGCCCTACTGCGCCGAACTCCACGTACCCGAACGACCCTCGCTGGTGAAGACCGCCACCATGTGGCACCTGTCGACCACCATCACGGGCACCCTGGCCGACCCGTCCGTCTCCGCCCTGGAACTCGCCTGCGCCGTACACCCCACCCCCGCCGTGTGCGGCGCGCCGACCGCGCACGCCCGCCGCGTCATCGAGGAGCTGGAGCCCTTCGACCGGGGCCTGTACACCGGCATGGTCGGCTGGGGGGACGCCGAGGGCGACGGCGAGTGGGTGGTGACCATCCGCTGCGCCGAAGCCACCGAGCAGGGACTTCGGCTGTTCGCCGGAGCGGGGGTCGTCGCCTCCTCCGACCCCGCCGCCGAGACCGCGGAGACCCACGCCAAGTTCCGCACCTTCCTCGACGCGGTGGGGGCCGAGCTGTGAGTGCCGACGCGCCCACCTGGCCGGCCGAATTCGCCGAGCGCTACCGCGCCGCCGGACACTGGCGCGGCCGGACCTTCGGCCGGATGCTGCGGGAACGTGCCGAACTCCACCCGGACCGGATCGCCGTCGTCGACCCGGCCGGCTCCCGACGCGACTGGACCTACGCCGAACTCGACACCCGGGCCGACCGGTTGGCGGCCGGACTCCTCGACGCCGGCATCGAACGAGGCGACCGGGTGGTGGTCCAACTGCCCAACATCGCCGAGTTCTTCGAGACCGTCTTCGCCCTCTTCCGGATCGGCGCCCTGCCGGTCTTCGCCCTGCCCGCCCACCGGGACACGGAGATCACACACTTCTGCACGATCGCCGAGGCGGTCGCCTACGTCGTCGCCGATGTGCACGAGGGCTACGACTACCGGGCGCTGGCCACCCGGGTGCGGACGAAGTGCCCTTCCCTGCGGCACGTGTTCGTCGTGCAGGACGCCGCACACGCGGGAGACACCCCGGACGCCGGAGAACACACGCCGCTCGCCGACCTACCCCGCGACCCCGTCCCGCACGACGAGCCCGAAGCCGGAGACCTCGCCTTCCTCCAACTGTCGGGCGGCAGCACCGGCGTCCCCAAACTCATCCCGCGCACCCACGACGACTACCTGTACTCGGTGCTCGCATCCAACGAGGTCTGCGCGGTCGACGAGCACAGCGTGTACCTCGTCGCCCTGCCCGCCGCACACAACTTCCCGCTGAGCTCGCCCGGTTCGCTCGGCACACTGGCCGCCGGCGGCCGGGTCGTGCTGTGCCCGAGACCGGACCCGGACACCGCGTTCCCCCTCATCCAGCGCGAGCGGGTGACCCTCACCGGGCTCGTCCCGCCGCTCGCCCTGGCGTGGACCGAGTCCGCGACCGACACGCCTTACGACCTCGGCAGCCTGCGAGTGCTCCTCGTCGGCGGAGCCAAGTTCAGCGCCGAGGCCGCCCGCCGCGTCCGGCCCGCGCTCGGCTGCGCCCTGCAACAGGTCTTCGGGATGGCCGAGGGCCTGGTGAACTACACCCGGCTCGACGACGACGAGGAGACCGTCGTCACCACGCAGGGCCGCCCGCTCTCACCGGACGACGAGATCCGCGTGGTCGACGACGCGGACCGGGACGTCGCGCCGGGGGAGACCGGACACCTGCTCACCCGCGGCCCCTACACGATCCGCGGCTACTGGCGCGCCCCCGAGCACAACGCCCGCTCCTTCACCGAGGACGGCTTCTACCGCACCGGCGACCTGGTCCGGCTCACCGACAGCGGCCACCTCGTGGTCGAGGGACGCAGCAAGGACCAGATCAACCGGGGCGGCGAGAAGATCGCGCCGGAGGAGGTCGAGAACGTCATCCTCGGCCACCACGCCGTGCACGACGTGTCCGTGGTCGCCGTACCGGACGACTACCTGGGCGAACGCAGTTGCGCCTACGTCATCCTGCGCCCGGGCGCCGACCTGCGCGCCGTCGCGCTCAGACGCTTCGTACGGGAACGGGGACTGGCCGCCTACAAGGTGCCCGACCGGGTCGAGTTCGTCGACGCCTTCCCGCACACGGGCGTCGGCAAGGTCAGCAAGAAGGACCTGCGCGCCACCGCGGCCGACTCGGCTCCGGCCGCCGAACCCGCCCCCGCCTCCCAAGCCGCCCCTCACGACTAGGCGACCACATCATGGGACTCCCCTCCATCCCGCCGTACCCCATGCCCGCCGATGCGGACCTGCCCGCCAACCAGGTGGACTGGACCGTCGATCCGGGCCGGGCCGTGCTGCTCGTGCACGACCTCCAGAACCACTTCCTGTCCGCCTTCGCGCAGGGCACCTCTCCGGTCGCCGACCTGGTCCCGCGCGTCACCCGGCTGGCGGGCGAGGCCCGCCGGCTCGGCATCCCGGTCGTCTACTCCGCCCAGACCGGCGGCCAGAGCCCCCGGGAGCGCGGACTGCAACTGGACTTCTGGGGCCCCGGCCTGCCCGACGACGCGCACGCGCATGCCATCCCCGCCGCCGTCGCGCCGCAGGACGGCGACACCGTGCTGACCAAGTGGAAGTACAGCGCGTTCGTCCGCACGGACCTGGCCGACCTCCTCGCCCAGGACGGGCGCGACCAGTTGATCATCGTCGGCGTGTACGCCCACCTCGGGGTGAACATGACGGCCTGCGACGCCTGGATGCGCGACATCCAGGCCTTCGTCGTCGCGGACGCCGTCGCCGACTTCGGCCCCGACGAGCACATCGAAGCGCTCCACTGGGCGGCCCGCTCCTGCGCGTTCGTCACCACGTGCGACACCGTCCTCCAGGAGGCCCGGCGATGACCCTGACCGTGCAGCGGATCCGGGCGGACGTCGCCGCCGTGCTGGGCGAGGACCCCGCGGACATCCCCGTCGACGAGGACCTGGTCGACTACGGCCTGGACTCCGTCCGGCTGATGAGCCTCGTCGAGCGCTGGCGGCGCGAACACGGTGCCGAGGTCTCCTTCGTCGACCTCGCCGCCCGTACGGCCATCGAGGCGTGGGCCCCGCTGCTGGGAGCCCGGGAATGACGAGCACGCCCGAACGGCAGCTGCCGCTGACCGCCGCCCAGACGGGGATGTGGTTCGCGCAGGCCCTCGACCCCGAGAGCCCCGCGCTGAACACCGCCGAGTACCTGGAGATTCACGGCACGGTACGGCCCGACCTGTTCGAGCAGGCCCTGCACCGCACCGCCGAGGATGCCGAGGCCCTCCGGGTCCGGATCGCCGAAACCCCGGACGGACCACGGCAGTTCAGCCACCCTTCGCCCCGGCCGGGCGCCGGGTTCCCGCTGCACCGGGCGGATCTGCGTGGCGCACCCGATCCGGACGCCGTCGCTCGTGCCTGGATGGACGACGACCTCACCCGGCCGTTCGACCTCGCCGCCGGACCGCTGTTCCAGCACGCGCTGCTGCGCGTCGGCGACGAACGCTGGCTGTGGTACCAGCGCGTGCACCACATCGTCCTGGACGGTTTCGGCTACTCGATGGTCGCCCGCCGCACCGCCGAGATCTACTCCGCCCTCGCGGCCGGCCGGCCACCGGGAGACAACCCGTTCGACCGGATCGACGACCTGGTGGCAGACGATCTCGCCTACCGCGCCGGCGAACAGTACGACATCGACCGCGCGCACTGGAGCGGGCTCCTCGCCGACCGGCCCGAGCCGTCCACGCCGGCCGGCCGCACGGCGCTGCCGTCACGCACCTTCCTGCGGGCGAGCGCCTGGGTACCGGACGAGGTCACCGCGCGGCTGCGCACACGTGCGGCAGAACTACGCGCCACCTGGCCCGAGTTGATCGTCGCCGCACAGGCTCTGTACGTCTCGCGGGTCACCGGACGCCCGGACATCGTCCTCGGTCTTCCGCTGATGGGCCGCATGGGCTCGGTGGCGCTGCGGGTGCCCGGCATGGTGATGAACGTCCTCCCGCTGAGGCTGGAGGTCCCACCGGCCACCACACTAGCCCGGCTGACCCGACAGGTCGTCCTCGCGATGCGCGCCGCCCGCCGCCACCAGCGCTACCGCTTCGAGGACATCCGGCGCGACCTGGGCCTCCTCGGCGAGGGCCGTGCGCTCGTCGGCCCGCTGATCAACGTCATGCCGTTCGACTACGACCTCGCCTTCGCCGGCGCCCCCGCCGTCCCGCACAACCTGTCCGCGGGCCCCGTGGACGACCTCACCGTCAACGTCTACGACCGCGCCGACGGCCGCGGCCTGCGCATCGACCACGACGCCAACCCCGCGCTGTACACCCGCGAGGAACTCGCCGCCCACCAGGAGCGGTTCCTCGCCCTGCTGCACCGGCTCGCCGACCACGACCCCGAGACCCCCCTCGCCACGCTCGGCATCGCCACCGACGCGGAACGGCACCTGGTGCTCCACGAGTTCAACGCCACCGACCGCGACCTCCCGGCCACCACGCTGATCGGGCCGATCGAGGCCCAGAGCCGACGCACCCCCGGCGCGCCCGCCCTCGTCCACGGCTCCCGCGTCCTGACGTACGCCGAACTCGCCGCCCGAGCCAACCAGTTGGCCCACCACCTGGCCGCCGGGGGAGTACGGCCCGGCACGGTCGTCGGCGTCGCGATACCGCGTTCGGTCGAGCTGATCGTCGCCCTGCTCGCGGTGCTCAAGGCGGGCGGAGCCTATCTGCCGCTCGACCCGGGCCACCCGGCCGAACGGCTCGCCCAGGTGCTGGACGACGCCGACCCCGCCTGCGTCGTCACCGACGCCGCCACCGCGGAGCGGCTGCCCACACCGGGCCGCCCGCTCGTCCTGCTGGACCGCGCCGACCTGTCGGGCCGGCCGACGTTCGACCCGCCCCGCCCGCTCACCCCGAGCGACCCCGCCTACGTCATCTACACCTCGGGCTCCACCGGCAGACCCAAGGGTGTCGTCGTACCGCACTCCGCGATCGACAACCGGCTGCGCTGGATGCAGCACACCTACCCGCTGGCCCCCGGCGACCGCGTCCTGCAAAAGACGCCGACCGGATTCGACGTCTCCGTATGGGAGTTCTTCTGGGCGTTCAGGGTGGGCGCCACCCTGGTCCTCGCCGACCACGAAGGGCACAAGGACCCGGCCTACCTGGCCCGGCTCATCCGCGAACAGGACGTCACCGTCTGCCACTTCGTGCCCTCCATGCTCCAGGTGTTCCTCGCCGAGCCGGCGGCGGCCGGATGCACCGGACTGCGGCACGTCTTCGCCAGCGGCGAGGCCCTGCCGCGCGAGACCGCGCACCACTTCCACCGCCTGCTGCCCGAGGTCCCCCTGCACAACCTCTACGGCCCCACCGAGGCCGCGGTGGACGTCAGCCACCACACCTGCGCACCCGAGCACACCGGCACCGTGCCGATCGGCCGCCCGGTGTGGAACACCCGCCTGTACGTCCTCGACGCCGCCCTCCAGCCGTGCCCGCCCGGCGTGGCGGGCGAGCTGTACCTCGCGGGCGCCCAGCTCGCCGACGGCTATGTGGGCCGCCCCGACCTGACCGCCGCGCGGTTCGTCGCCGACCCCCACGGCCCGGCCGGATCGCGCATGTACCGCACCGGAGACCTCGCCCGCTGGACCGCCGACGGGGAGGCCGTCTACCTGGGTCGCACCGACCATCAGGTGAAGCTGCGCGGCCAGCGCCTCGAACCCGGCGAGATCGAGGCCCACTTGACGGCGATCGAGGGCATCACTGCGGCCACGGTCGTCCTGCGCGAGGACCGCCCCGGCGACCAGCGGCTGGTCGCCTACCTCACCGGCGACGCCCCCGCCCCGGACGAACTGCGCACCCGGCTCGGCGCCGTCCTGCCCGACTACATGATCCCCTCCGCGTTCGTCGCCCTCGACGACCTCCCGCTCACCCCCAACGGCAAGCTGGACCGCGCGGCACTCCCGGCACCGGCCACCACGGCCGGAACCGACGGACGTGCCCCGCGCACGCCCACCGAGGAGACCGTGACCCGTCTGTTCGCCGAGGTGCTCGGCCTGGACCGGGTCGGCGCGGACGACGCGTTCTTCGACCTGGGCGGCACCTCGCTGCTCGCCGCCCGCCTGATGGCCCGCATCCGCGACACGCTCGGCACCCACATGCCGCTCGGCACCCTCTTCCGGGCGCCCACCCCCGCCGCACTCGCAGACCGGCTGACCGACACCGGCCAGGAGGACGCGGCCCTGGACGTCCTGCTGCCGCTGCGCGCCTCGGGCGGTCGCACCCCGCTGTTCGTGTTCCACCCCGCCGGCGGCATCAGCTGGTGCTACTCGGGCCTGCTGTCCCGGCTGGACCCGGACCAGCCGATCCACGGCGTGCAGGCCCGCGGACTGCGGGACGGCGAGGAACCGCACACCACGATGGACGAGATGGCCGCCGACTACGCCGACCGGCTGCGCACGGTGCAGCCGCACGGCCCGTACCGGCTGCTGGGCTGGTCGGTCGGCGGCGTCATCGCCCACACCGTGGCCGTCGACCTGCAACAGTCGGGTGAGAGCGTCGAGTTGCTGGCCCTGCTCGACGCCTACCCGTCCGACCAGTGGCGCGATCTCGCCGGACCCACCGAGGCCGACGCCCTCAACGCCCTGCTCCGCATGGCCGGCTACGAGGGCGGCACAGGACTGACCCGCGACGAGGTCCTCGAGGTACTGCGCCGAGAGGGCAGCGCGCTCGCCGCACTGCCCGAGCGGGTCCTCGACCGTGTCGTCGGCATCGTCACCAACAACGCCCGGCTGATGCGCACCCAGCGGCACCGGACGTTCGAGGGCGACCTGCTCTTCTTCACGGCCGGCGCGCCCCGCGCCGAGCACTGGCTGACGCCCCGGGCCTGGACGCCGTACCTCACCGGAACGCTCGACGAACACCAGCTCGACTGCCTGCACCCGGAGATGACCCGGCAGGGCCCGCTCGACGAGATCGCGGCCGTCCTCGCGGCCCGGCTCAAGGAGCTCGACGCATGAGCCGGGCCTTCGACGCACGCCGGCCAGGGGCACCCCGAGCCCGCTCACCCCTCACCCCATGACCCCGGATCCCGGAGGAAACACCATGTCCGACACCCCCACTCCGATCGGCCGACGTACCGTCCTCGGCGTCGCGCTCGCCGCCGGCGGTGCCCTCGGCTCGGCCGCACCCGCGGCTGCCGCCGCCCCCCACCAGGCTCACACGAAGGAGGCGAACTACGCCGTGACGTCAGCGGAACTCGCCCAGGGCCTCTACCAGGTGGCCCACTCGACCCGTAACAAGGCCCTGTGGGTGACCAGTTCCGTCGGCTTCCCGCCGGTCACCCACTCCCGCCTGCTGAAGGTGGACCCGCAGACGCTGGAGCTGCTGGCGAGCTACGAGCCGCCGCTCAGCGACCCCGCGACCGGTGCCGTGGAGGCCGTCTACGGCGTCGCGGTGGACGACGTGCACAACACCGTCTGGGTCACCGCCACGCTGGACAACGCTCTCGCCGTCTACAGCCAGAGCACCGGACGCCACCTCGCCAAGCTGCCCGGTGTGCGGCACCCGCGTGACGTCGCGATCGACATCCCGCGCGGACTGGTGTGGTGCAGCGCCCTGGAGGAGGGCAGCGTCGTCGCCTTCGACCTGCGGACCCACCAGGAGCGCAAGCGGGTCACCGTCGACGGCGCCTGGCCCGCGGGCCTGGCCGTCGACCTGTTCACCGGCAAGGTCTACGCCGCCGACCTGGCCAAGAGCCGTCTGATCGAGGTGTGTCCGGGTTCCGACCGGCCGCGGCTGCTCCCCGCCGGGCAGGGCACCATCGACGTGGAGCTGTCCGCCGACGGCCGCACCGCGTACACCGCGAACCAGGCCGCCGGTTCGGTCTCCGTCATCGACGTGGCCACCGGCGAGGTCACCAGGGAGATCAAGACCGGCGCCGGGACCCTCGCGGTGGCGCTGGACGCCTGGTCCGGACGGCTCCTGGCCGTCAACAAGGACGCCGGTACGACGAGCGTCGTGGACCCCGTCGCCGGCACTGTCGTCGCCGACCTGCCCACCGGCGCGAACAGCGACCATGTCACCGTCGTGCACGGGACGGCCTACGTCGTCGACAAGGCGGCGGCCGGCCCCCGGTCCATCGACTCGATCCACCGCATCCGAGCCGCCCACTGACGCGCTCCCGGGCCTGGCAGGACGGGAGTCCGATGCACGAGCTGTCCCGACCGTCGTCGATCCGGGTGGGTGCCTGGATACGGTTCGCCGGGCAGGCCCGGGCGGTTCTCGCGGTGTCCGCCCGGTCGGTCAGGATGACCGACCGCGGCGGCCCACCGCGCGAGGTGCCGCCGGCGGATCTGCTGAGCGACGAGGAGTTCGAAGTACTGGGCAGCCGGGTGCGGATGCCGCTGCCGCCGGAGTCACTCCTGGAGGAGCTCCCGGAACGGGTACGGGAAAAGGCCCTGTGGTGGGAGGAACACATCCTGGAGGTCCTCCACGGAGTCGGCCCCGGGGCGGACGTCGACGCCGTGCCACGGCCCGAATACGACCCGGCCCGCCGCTCGCTGACGGCACGTGAGCTGGCCAAAGCCGGGGAGCTGACGAGGTCGGGCCACCGGGCCGGCATGAGCACCGTCGGCAACCTCCGCCGCCGCTACCAGGCCGAGGGGTTGCTCGGCCTGGTCGACAGGCGGCAGCTGCGCGGTAAACCGCGGCCGGAGTAGCAGACCGATAGGGCCTCCCGGTCGCCGGGCCTAGTCCCACCAGAACGACCAGGAGGTCCGTCCCACGAGGCCCTTCGCGTACTCGGGGAAGGGGGTGGGCGGGTCGTCGACGACGTTGTCGGCGGTCGACAGCACATGTTCCAGGGCGAGTTGGTTGGCGTGCTCCTCGTCAACCGGGGGTCTCGCGACCGACACGTGAAGCTCGCTGTCGTACACCGCCACCACCTGGGCGCCGAAGCGGTCCTCCCAGCTCCGCAGGAGTGCGCACAGCAAGGGCAGCGGTGCCTCCGCGGACCAGCCGGTCAACCCCAGCGCGTCGCTGCCGCGCGGGGCGGGGACAAGGGCGAGGCGGCACTCGGCCAGGCCGAACGAGCCCGCGTCCATGAGCCCGGCCAGCAGACTCACCGAAGCCTCCCCGGGCGTCGGGTCCGCGGACGTGACCGGCGTCCGCGGTGTCAGCCCCGGCCATCGCTCGAAGGGCGGCCCGGGGTCGTGCGGCCATGGCTCGGTTCCCTCGGGAGCCGGCTCAGGACTCGGGTCCGTCCAGAAGGGCAGACGCCTGCGGCGGTACTCGACGAAGTCCCGGGCCAGCACCTCCTCCAGCCGGACGGCGTCCACCTCGTCCGGGCCGAGCGGCCTTCCCAAGCCGTCGGGCCGGCACAGCAGCGGAACCAGGCCGCCGGCACCCTGCTCGCTCAGCAGGCGGGGCCACAGCTCTTCGACGTCGTCGGGGAATTCGTCGGAGAACCACACCTGTGCGGGACCGGACGACAGGAACCGTCCGGGCGGTAGACCATCGGGCAGGGCTATGGGCATGGCCGCACTGTAGACCTTGGTCCTGAGCCGCGACGGACCGATCCAGCATCATGGACGCCGGGTGGTCCGGAACCCCCGTGAACAAGGCCGAGGGCACAGGAGGACCGATGGCAGGGCACGAGAGCGTACCCGGCGACACGGCGGAGCAGGGGCAGTCCACCGCGCTGCTGACCCGCCGCACCTCCCGTTCGGTTCGCGCCGCGGTTCTGTTCCTGCACGGCGGCGCTGCCGACAGCCGGGCCAGGTCGCGGTCCTGGTATCCGGCACCGCTGCGGATGCGGCCCTTCGTCCGGACCGTCGCCGCGGCGGTCCCGGACGCCGACATCCTGCTGGCCGAGGTGCGCTATCGCGTGCGCGGCTGGAACGGCCAGGACGCCGACCCGGTCCGGGACACCGAACGGGCGCTGCGCGAGCTCGCCACGCGGGTGGGAGAGGTCCCGGTCGTGCTGGTGGGGCATTCCATGGGCGGTCGCGCGGCACTGCGCGCCGCCGCCGCCCCACAGGTGCGGGCGGTCGTGGCGCTCGGCCCGTGGTGCCCGGAGGGTGAGCCGGTGGACCAACTGCGGGGCAAGGACGTGGTCGTGCTGCACGGTGACCACGACCGTGTCACCGACCCCGACGCGTCAGTGGCGTTCGTGGACCGCGCACGCGCGGCCGGCGCACGGGCGCGCGTGGAGCTGGTGCAGGGGGGCGATCACGCCATGCTCCGCCACCGACGTCAGTGGCATCGCCTCGTCGCCTCGACGGTCGCCGGTGTCCTGGCGGAGGTTCCCCGACCGGGACGGTAGCGGTCCGCCGTACGGCCGAGGCCATCAGCCCGAGGGAGTGGGGCAGATGGCGTCCGGTGGGCAGAACCAGGCGAGGGCCGTGTCCACGAGTTCGCGTTCGGCGCCGTCAGTGCTGTCGGGGCCGTACGCGACGAGCGCGTAGCGTTCGCCGTCGCTCGCCTCGAAACGGTGGTCGATGACATGGCGCACCGCCCCGGTGTCCGACTCCCCGGTGATCTCACTGGCCCGGTACTCGTGTTCGGCCGCCGCGTACGGGGAGGACGGGATCTCGATCAGGTCGATCAGCTCGTAGCCGTCCAGTTTGGAACTCTCGGTCTGGGCGGCCTGGAGCGAGGCGTAGGGGGACGCCTCCATCAGCTGGAAGACCTGGAGCCGGCGCAGGCCGTCGGGGCTGCGGTAGTTGACGATGTCGATGCCGAACTTGGACCCGCTGCTGTCGCGCGACCAGCTCGTCGGGACCGCGACCCGGAACCCCTCCTCGTCGGTCAGCTCGGCGTAGTCGGCGGGCAGGGCGCCGGTCCCGGAACCGCTCCCGGACTCCGTCCCGGAGGGGAACTCCTCCTCCGGGACGGGGCTGCCCTGGTCGGCCGGCGCGCTCTCGCCCTGACTCGCGGCGGCGGGCGGCGGTGATGGTGGTTCCGGCTCGTCCTTCCAGGCGAACGCCCAGACGCCGAAGCACACGCCCACCACGGCCAGCACCACGCCGGTTCGCTCCAGGACGCGCCGCTGACGCGGCAGGTCCAGGTACTGCTCCGGGTGGTAGAGGCGTTCGCGGCGCCCGCCCGCCCACTCCTGCCGTTGCCTGTCGTACACCCTCATCGCCGTCGCCCTTTCACGCGCTGCCGGCCGTCTGTGCTGTCCGGTCGGCTCTCAGCCGAGGAGCTGGGCGATGCCCTGCACCACGGCGGTCGCCGAGGCCACCGCGCCCGCCGCGGCCGCCTGCGAGCCGAGCCAGCGCCGAACGCTGCCCAGAACCCGCGTGAGACGGCCGGACTCCGCCCGGCCCGAGCTCGTGATCTCGTCCTGAAGCTCCGTGAGTTCGGCGTGCAACGCCGAGTCCTCCGCCTGGCGGGTGCCCTGTTCGGGCAGCTCTGCGAGCAACTCCCGGACCGCTGCCAGCAGTTCCTGGTGCCGGGCATCCGGGACCGGGCCGCCCGTGGTGTTGACCGAGACGGCCCGGCCGTGGCTGCCGGTGGCGATCGAGCCGCCGGACATCGAGCCGATGCTGACTCCGCCTCCCGGCGCATGCGCGCCGGGTCCTCCGTCGTGGGGGATCTGCGGCGAAGCGTGGTTCTGGCTCATGTGAGGTTTCCTTCCTGGCGCGGCAGTCCGGTGCCGGGCACCGGCGAGGTCCGCGAGGACGCCTGACCGTGGCTGCCGGTCGCGATCGCGCCGCCCGACATGTCCTGGATGAAGACGCCCCCGCCACTGACCTGGTAGATGTGCTGTTCGAACTCTTCGGTCCGGTAGCCGTGCTCGCGGAGCGCCGCCCGGACACCGCCCGCGATCCGTTCCTGAATGGTCTTGATGTAGCGCTCGGCGTCCATCTCCTGGAACCGCGAAAGGTCCTTCTGAGCGGCCAGCGCGCGCAGCGAGAGGCGGGGAACGTCCGGCGGTTCTTCGCCGGCCGACCAACCGGAGGCGATCTCGCGGTACACGCTGCCGAGCGCGCCGATCGCACAGCTCACGCCGATCGCCGGAGCGTGCCGCAGGGCGCGCAGGGCGGCGCTGGGCCACTTCTCCGGCAGCCGCTCCACCAGCGCGTCCACGCCGCGGAACTCCTTGCGGACCGGCCCCAGCACGTGGGGCTCGACCTCCAGGACGAGCATGCCGCCCTGGGTGTGCACACGCACCAGCACCGTCACGACGAGCTGTTCGTGCCAGGCACCCACCCGGACCCGCAGGAACACCCGCCGGGCCTCACCGCCCTCGTCCGCCGCCTCGGCGAGGTGCGCGGCGATCTGCTCCGGGTCGTACACCAGACGTCCGCCCTGGCCACGTCCCCGAGGCGTGGCGGCGAACGAGGCCGCGTCGTCGACGCCGCCGACCTCCACCTCCTCGTCACGCCCGACGCCTCCGGGGAGGTACAGGAAGCGCTCGATCTCCAGCTCACGCAAGCGGTCGCGGCCGGTACGGGCGGCGGACTCCCTCAGGTCGATCAGCTGCGGTTCGATCATGTCCAGTGCGGCGCTCGCCGTCAGCCGCTCCGCGGCCCGCCGGGCAAGGCCGTTCCCGGAACCGTTGGCGGCCCGGTGCGGCCCGTCGCTCTGTGCGGGTACCTGTCCCGGGCGGTCCTCGGACAGCTTGCGCAGTTCCATGGCGAAGGACCAGCTCCCCCTGCGCGTGCCCAGGCCGATGAAGGGGTCCGCCAGGTCGTACAGGGTCACGGACGCCTGCTGCTCACGGTGGAGGGTGGGCACCAGGTCGTCGTACGGGAGCCCCGCGGGCAGCCCGGGCTGGGTGGCGGCCGGGAACGTCCACTTCGAGAGCCACTGGCAGAGCGCCTTGCGGTGGCTCATCTGGTGCTGCCAGCCGATGAGGGCGATCAGCAGCGGGAACAGCGCCGGGTACGGCGTCTGGGCGGTGCCGTCCAGGAGTCCGGCCAGGTAGAGGTACCAGTAGAAGCAGGCGAACAGCACACTGCCCACGCCGGCGAGCCGGCCCAGGCCGTCGGCCGCGCGGGCCACCGTGCCGGGCAGGCCCAACTCCTTGACGTCGTTGCCGCGTTCGCCGAGCGTGGCCGCGAACCACAGGGCGAGGGCGACCAGGGCGTAGAGCTGGGACCAGGGCATCGGGACCCCGCCGCTGACGTTCTCCTGGCCCTGGTAGAGCGCGGCGAACACGTCACCGAAGCCGACCTCGGCGCCGTGACCCCAGCGGTCGGACAGGCTGTCCCACACCATGAGGAAGTCGGAGCAGACGAACCCGGCCCAGGCCGCGAGCATCAACAGTGCCGTGCGGGCCTCCCTGCGGGCCACCCGCACGGCGTGCGCGAGCACCGGCAGGACGTCCACGCCGAGCGCGGGAGCGACGGGCCGTTCCAGATGGCCGACCAGTTCGTCGAGCACCCGGCGTCGGAAGGTGGCGTCCTGATAGACGCCCGCGCACAGCAGCCGGGTGGCCTCGGTGCGGCTGTAGCGGTCTTCGGGAAGGCTTGTGCCCGGCACGGTGCTCCCATGGTCGTCGACGATGGTCCTGTCCCCGGCGTGGCGGGAACGGCTCGTCGCGGACGAGAGCCGTTGTCGCGGGGCGGTGGTGCCGACGCCGGACGAGCGACACGGGAACAGGAGCGCGACGGTAGAGGCCGGCGGCGCCCGACATGCGCGCTCCGGCCTCTCTCTCCCACGATCCGGTGAAAATGCCAGGGGCAGCTGGACAAACGACGGCCCGTCAGAAGCGCCCAGTGCGTCGCCGAGACCGACGACCACGACTCACCCGATGCCGCCCGTCGCGAAGTACGCCCGGCACACCGGGCCCTCGAAGTCGGTCGCGATCTCCAGCAGCCGCTTGCCGTCGGTCGAGGGCAGCAGGGGAGAGCTGTAGTTCTGGCAGTGGTTCACCTCCGGATCCGGGACCGTGACCGGCGACGGCATCGTGGACCACGGCCCGCTGCCGTTCCCGGTGTTGGTGAGGATGGTGCGGCCGCTGCCGGCCGCGGGGGAGCCGTCCCGGTCGAGCAGACGCTGACCGATCAGCAGGATCCGCCCGTCGGCGCCGCCGCCCGGCGTGGGCGCCCAGGCGATGGTCGGCGCGGCGCGGAAGTACCTGCCGTCGGCGGTCTCCGGCCGGATGCCGAGGTGGGCGGGGTCGCCTCAGTTCCAGCCGTCCGAGGAGGTCCGGTAGTGGACCACGCACTGGTACTGGCCGCCCGGGTTGCAGATCTCGTAGCTCATGAAATACGTGCCGTCGGGCAGCTTCCGCACCACGGGCATGCCCGGCCGGTCGGGCGCCCAGCCGCTCGCCACCGTGTCGTGGCGTCCCTGCCAGTTCACGCCGTCGTAGCTGCGTACGGCCACCAGCTTCTGACTGTGCGCCGCGTCGGTCTCGTCCGCGTAGTGACAGACCAGCGCGCCGTCGGCGGCGACGGAGAACTCCGGCTCCCACAGACCGCCGCTTCCCCCGGCGACGGCACAGGAGGACAGGTAGGACCAGCTGCGCCCGACGTCGTCGCTGCGCCAGATCCGCAAGGCCATACGGCGGTCCGGCTCGTCCTGGCCCACGGAGGCGGCCCAGAGCAGAGTGCCGGCCGGCATCGTGCCGATCTGTCGTGGCAGTTCGAACAGCGTGGCACAGCAAAGGCCCTGGCCCGCCGCGGATTCGGGGTCGGCGACTCGGCCGACCTCGCGGAAGGTCGCGCCGGAGTCCGTGCTCTCGTGGAGGGCGCCGATGCCGTTGTCGCCGTCGAAGGTCACGACACCGGCGATGACGCGGCCGTCGGCCGCCCCGTTGTGGGCGAGCCGGATGGCACGCGGATACAGGCCCGTTCCGTCCCGCAACGGAGTGCCCGTGGCCGGCGGCGAGACCTGCGCCGCCGGACCACATATCCATCGATGTAAACAGTGCGTTCCTCGAGTCCGCGCCGCCCGGACGATCGGGCGGACCGGGATGTGCGATCGACGTATCCACACGTCCCGGGCGACACTTCTCGCTGGAGCAACGCCTTGTCACCGCTCGGACAGCGGCTGTATAACGTTGTAAATGTCAAGCACCGGGACTCGGCGCCAGGCTCACGGTGACGACACCGGACCCGCACCGACCACCCGAGTCGGGACGCTTCGAAAGGGAATGCCGTGCGGGTCAGCCTCAAGGACGTCGCCGCCCACGCGGGGGTCTCCATCAAGACCGTCTCCAACGTGGTGAACAACTACCAGCACGTCACCCCCGCCATGCGTGAACGCGTCCAGCGGTCCATCGACGCACTCGGCTACCGGCCCAACCTGGCCGCCCGGCACCTGCGCAAGGGACGCACGGGCATGATCGCGCTCGCCCTGCCCGAACTCGGCAACCCCTATTTCGCGGAACTCGCCGCCGCCGTCATCGATGCCGCCGCCGCCCATGACTACATCGTGCTGCTGGACCACACCGGCGGCCGCCGCGAACAGGAACTCCTGGTCAGTCAGGGCTTCCGCGCACGCGTGATCGACGGACTCATCCTCAGCCCCATCGAGTTGGAGACCGAGGACCTGCTCGACCGGGCGGAGAACGTTCCGCTGGTGCTGCTCGGCGAGCGGGACTACGACCTGCCGTACGACCACATCGCCATCGACAACGTCGCCGCCGCCCGCGCCGGCGTCCGGCACCTGGTCCGCCTCGGACGCCGGGAGGTGGCGTTCATCGGCGACCGGCGCGGCCGCAGCGAGCCCGCGCAACTGCGCGTACGGGGCTGGCGCGAGGAGCTCACCGCGGCCGGACTCCCGGCCGACGACGGTCTGGTGGCCGCCACCGACGGCTGGGGGCACGCGGACGGCGCGGCGGCCATGACCCGTATCCTCGACGCCGGCCGGCGCCCCGACGCGATCTTCGCGTACAACGACCCCATGGCCATCGGCGTGATGCGTGTCCTGCACGAGCGCGGACTGCGCGTCCCCGAGGACATCGCGGTCGTCGGTTTCGACGACGTGGTCGAGGGGCGCTTCGGCGCGGTGACGCTCACCTCCGTGTCGCCGGACAAGGAGGCCATCGGCCGACTCGCCGTGGAGTCCGTGCTCGCCCGGCTGGGCGGCGAGGCTCCCGAACCCCGCCGCGTCTGGGCGGACTACCGCCTCGTCGAGCGGGAGAGCACCCTCGGACGCGGGGCGGCCGGGGGCGTACCGCAAAGCTGACCGGTCGTTGGCAACTACGTCACGAACCCCGCCAATTGGTCGAGCGACCGACCGGTCGGGGTCATCGGTCATGCCATCCGCCGGGCGGACGCGGCCATGCCCGTCTCCGACTCGCCGCCGGCACCGGCAAAGAGCCTGGTCGCCCGAGGTCCCCGCGGTCGTAAGGGAGTTGGCGCTCCCTGGGCTGCTCCGGCGTGGGCAAGCGCTTCCCCCGCGTCTCCACCACCTCACCGCGCACACAGGTGTGCGCACAGGGGGTTTACAGCGTCCTTCCAACGATGTAAAAACCTCCTTGCAGCGGGCCCGACAACGTTGCCCGCCGGGGGAGACGCACCGTTTCTGCTCATGTGTCAGCTCCCCAGTTCCCTTTCAGCGTCGCCCGGATCGGGGTCACCATGCAGCGCACCACTCACCGTCCTCGTCTCCTCGCCCGCCCCGGCGCCGTGGCCCTGGCCGCCGCGGTCGCCCTGACCGCCGGCGCCTGCGCGAAGTCGGAGGACGACGCCTCGAAGGACACCCGGTCCCCGGCGGCCGCGGGCGCCGAACAGAAGGTCGTCACGCCGAAGCCCGGTAGCAAGACCTGCGCGATCGACGCCTACGGCGGCGAGAAGCTGGACCTGAAGAAGGCGACCGTGGGCTTCTCCCAGTCGGAGAAGGAGGCCAACCCGTTCCGTATCGCCGAGACCCAGTCCATCAAGGACGAGGCCGAGAAGCGGGGCGTCAAGTTGCTGACGGCCAACGCCCAGTCGCAGTTCTCCAAGCAGATCAGCGACGTACAGGACCTGCTCGCCAAGGGTGCCGACCTGCTGGTGATCGCCCCGCTCAACTCCGACGGCTGGGACCCGGTGCTTCAGGCCGCCGCCGCCAAGAAGGTCCCGATCGTCACCATCGACCGCAAGATCAACGCCACCGCCTGCAAGGACTACGTCTCCTTCATCGCCTCCGACTTCGTCGAGCAGGGCAAGCGCGCCGCCGACCAGATGATCGAGGCGACCGGCGGCAAGGGCGAGGTCGCCATCCTCCTCGGCTCGGCCGGTAACAACGTCACCACCGAGCGCACCAAGGGCTTCAAGGAGCGGATCGCCGAGAAGGCACCGGAGTTGAAGGTCGTGTTCGAGCAGACCGGTGACTTCGCCCGCGAGAAGGGCCAGCAGGTCACCGAGCAGCTCATCCAGTCCAAGCCCGGCATCAAGGGCATCTACGCCGAGAACGACGAGATGGGCCTCGGCGCGGTAGCCGCGCTCAAGGGCGCCGGCAAGAAGGCGGGCGACGTCAAGATCGTGACGGTCGACGGCACCCGCAACGCCGTGCAGGGCATCGTGGACGGCTGGATCAGCGGCGTGATCGAGTCCAACCCCCGGTTCGGCCCGCTGGCCTTCCAGACCCTGGACACCTTCACCAAGGGCGAGGAAGTCCCGCAGGACATCATCATCCAGGACAGCGCCTACACCGCGGACAACGCGAAGACGGAGATCAGCAAGGCGTATTGAGCTGTAGGGGGCCCGGACGTCCGGGCCCCCGCGCTCGTCTCTCCCCCCTTCTCGATCCTCTCCCTGGAGGCACAGGTGGCACCCCCCGCCGAAGTCCTCGCCGTCCGCGGACTGAGCAAGACCTTCCCCGGCGTCCGGGCCCTGGACGACGTGGACCTCACCCTGTACGCCGGCGAGGTCCACGCCCTCATCGGCGAGAACGGCGCCGGCAAGTCGACCCTCATCAAGCTCCTCACCGGCGTGTACCGCCCCGACGCCGGCGAGATCACCTTCCAGGGCCGCGCGGTCTCCTTCGCCACGCCCCTGGAGGCGCAGAAGGCGGGCATCTCGACCATCTACCAAGAGGTCAACCTGATCCCGCTGCTCAGCGTGGCCCGCAACCTCTTCCTGGGCCGGGAACCCCGCAACCGCTTCGGTGTCCTGGACATCGCCCGTATGAACCGGGAGGCCGAGGAGACCCTGCGCGGTTACGGCGTCCAGGTCGACGTCCGCCGGTCGCTGCGCACCCTCGGGGTCGGCGCCCAGCAGATGGTGGCCCTGGCCCGAGCCGTGGCCACCGACGCCCGCATCGTCATCATGGACGAGCCGACCTCCTCGCTCGAACCCCGCGAGGTCGAGACCCTGTTCTCGGTGATCCGGCGGCTGCGCGACGCCGGTATCGCCGTCGTCTACGTCAGCCACCGCCTCGACGAGCTGTACGCCGTGTGCGGCACGGTCACCGTGCTCCGCGACGGCCGGCGCGTCCACCACGGCCGCCTCGCCGACCTCGACCGGCTCGCCCTGGTGTCCACCATGCTCGGCCGGGACCTCGGCGAGGTCCGCGCGGAAGGTCTCACCAAGTTCACCGGCGACCACGAGGCGACAGACACCCAACCCGTGCTGGACGCAAGGGAACTGACGGTGCCGCACAAACTGCACCAGGTGTCCCTCAGCATCCGGCCCGGCGAGGTCGTCGGCCTCGGCGGACTGCTCGGCTCCGGCCGCACCGAGACCGCGAAGGCCATCTCCGGCGCCCTGCCCGTCCGTTCGGGCCGTGTCACCGTGGCCGGCGTCCCGCTGCGCGGCGGTTCGGCACCGGCCGCCATCCGGGCGGGCGTCAGCCTGCTGCCGGAGGACCGCAAGAGCGAGGGCGTCGTCCCCGGACTGTCCGTCCGCGAGAACATCGCCCTCGCCGTCCTGCCCCGCCTCTCCCGCTTCGGCCTCGTCTCCGAGGCCCGCGTCGACAGCGTCGTCGACACCTTCATCAAGCGGCTGCGCATCAAGGCCTCCTCACCGCACCAGAAGGTCGGCGAACTGTCCGGCGGCAACCAGCAGAAGGTGCTGCTCGCCCGCTGGCTCGCCATGAACCCCAAGGTGCTGCTGCTCGACGAGCCCACCCGCGGCATCGACGTCGGCGCCAAGGCCGAGGTGCAGAAACTCGTGGACGAACTGGCCGCCGACGGCCTGGGCGTCCTGCTCATCTCCTCCGACCTGGAGGAACTGATCGAAGGGTCCGACCGCGTGGTCGTACTGAAGGACGGTGCCGTCGTCGGCGAACTGACCGGCGAAGACGTCACCGAGGACAAGCTGATGCGCACCATCGCCGGGGACGCCCAGGTGGAGCACCTGGCCAAGGAGGCGGCGACCGATGGCTGAGGCCACCCTCCGCACCGCCCCGCTGGACAGGACCCGCGTGCTGGCATGGCTCCAGACCTACGGCGTCTACGCGGGCGTGGCGGCGCTGCTCGTCGTCAACACCGTCATCACCCCGCACTTCCTCTCCGCGGAGAACTTCCGCACCCAGGCCGTCCAGGTCGCCCCCGTCATCATCGTCGCCCTCGGGATGGCCCTGGTCATCGGCACCGAGGGCGTCGACCTGTCCGTCGGTGCCGTCATGGCACTGGCGGCTTCGGTCACCGCGCTCTACCTCGGCTACGGACTCCTGCCCGCACTGCTCGTGGTCGCGCTCTTCGCGGCCGGCGTCGGACTGGCCAACGGCGCGCTGGTCGCCCTCGTCGGCGTCCAACCGATCGTGGCCACGCTGGCGCTCATGGTCGGCGGACGGGGCCTCGCCCTGGTCCTGCTGCCCCAGTTGGAGGACCTGCGCAACCCCTCCCTGGCCTCGCTCGGTTCCGGCGACGTCCTCGGCATTCCGTACCTGATCCTGATCGCAGCCGTCCTGGCCGTGCTGGTGGCCTTCGTCGTGCGCCGCACCACGTTCGGGCGCCAGCTCCTCGCCATCGGCGACAGCCGCCCCGCCGCGCAGCTCGCCGGTCTGCCCGTACGGCGCGTTCTGATCATCGTGTACGTCGTCTGCGCACTGCTCGCCGCCGTCGCCGGCGTGCTGGCCACCGCCCGCCTCCAGGCCAGCGACCCGACCTCCCTCGGCAACCTGATGGAGCTGTCCGCGATCACGGCGGTCGTCGTCGGCGGCACCCCGCTGACCGGCGGCCGGGTCAACATCGCCGGCACCGTCGCGGGAGCCGTCCTCATCCAACTGCTCACCGCCACCCTCATCAAGCACGATCTGCCGCCCTCCTGGACCCAGATCGCCCAGGCCATAGTGATCGTCGCCGCGGTCTACGCGGCACGGGGACGGGGGAGGCGATGACCGTCACGAAAGCGGACGCGCCCGTGACCACCGCCAGCAATGAGCCGACGGGGGAGACCGCACCGGTCGGCTCCGCCCGCTCCGAACGGCTGAGCGCCCTCGTCCAGCAGCACGGCGCCCTGGCCGTCCTGGTGCTCGTCTCCCTGGTGGCGTCGTTCTCCTTCGACGCCTTCGCCACCGGCGACAACCTCACCAACATGGCGACCAGTTCGGCCTTCCTGGCCATCGTCGCCCTCGGCATGACCTTCGTGATCATCACCGGCGGCATCGACCTGTCCGTCGGCTCGCTGTTCGCCCTCGGCGGCGTCCTCGCGGCCTGGGGCTCACGCCACGGCACTCTGGTGGCCCTGCTGCTGCCCCTGGCGGTGTGCGGACTGATCGGTGTCGTCAACGGCCTGCTGGTCGCGCGCTCCCGACTCGCCCCGTTCATCGTCACGCTCGCCGCGATGCTGGGCGCGCGTGGCCTGCTGCTCGCCATCACCGACGAGGGCGCGGACACCTTTCTGATCGGCAAGGGCTCCTTCCTCGCCGAACTGGGCCAGGGCACCACCCTGGGCCTCGGCAACCCGGTGTGGATCACCCTGGCCCTGTTCGTCGCGGGTGCCGTGGTCCTGCGCCGCACGCGCTTCGGACAGCACGTCTACGCGGTCGGCGGCAACGAGGACGCGGCGGCACTGATGGGTGCCCCCGTGGCCCGTACCAAGATCCTCGTGTACACCCTGTCCGGGCTCCTCGCCGGGCTGGCCGGCGCGCTCAACGCCGCATGGCTCGCCTCCGGCGTGACCATCCTCGGCAGCGGCATGGAACTGGAGGCCATCTCCGCCGTGGTCATCGGCGGCACCCTGCTGACCGGCGGCCTCGGCTACGTCAGCGGCTCCCTGGTCGGCGTACTGCTCCTGAAGGTCATCCAGAACGTCATCAACCAGATCGGCTCCCTCGACTCCTCCTACCAGCAGGTCGTCAGCGGCGCCTTCCTCGCCGTCGTGGTCATCGCCCAGACCTGGCTGGGCCGCAGACGGCAACTCATGTGACAAGCCCCGGACCCGGCGGCCGAGCCCCTCCGACGGCCCGGCCGCCGGGTCCGGTTCCAGGCGGCCGGACTCCCCTCCGGCCGCCGCCCGCACGCGCACGTCTCCCCACCCCACGATTCAAGGAGGCACGATGCGTCGAGTACCCGCAGGCCGAAGGCCGCTGGACTGGCTGAGACGACGAGCGCGGTGGGCGACCACCGCGCTCGCCGCGCTCACCCTGGTCGGCGGTACGGTCCTGACGGCCACCGGTTCCGCGGCCGCCGCACCCCGGGCCTGGACCCCCAAGCCGTCGCCCATGACCACCCCGTGGACCAACCAGGTCCCCGTCGACAACCCGCTCCGGGAATACCCCCGCCCCCAACTGACCCGCCCCGACTGGGCCAACCTCAACGGCATCTGGGACTTCGCCGTCACCTCGGCGGACGCCGGCCAGCCGGCCACCTTCAGCGAACAGATCAGGGTCCCGTTCGCCGCCGAGTCCGCGCTCTCCGGCATCCAGCGCAAGATCACCCAGAACGACAAGCTCTGGTACAAGCGCACCTTCACCGTCCCCTCGAACTGGAACGGCCGCCGCGTCCAGCTCAACTTCGGCGCCAGTGACTGGCGTACGACCGTCTGGGTCAACGGCCGCCAGGCGGGCGCCATCCACAGCGGCGGCTACGACGCCTTCTCCTACGACGTCACCGACCTCCTCAACGGCGGCACCAACACGATCGTCGTCTCCGTCTGGGACCCCACCGAGACCGGCGGCCAGGCGGTCGGCAAGCAGCGGATCCGTGACACCGCCCCGCACCCCGGCGGCGGCATCTTCTACACCGCCGCGTCCGGCATCTGGCAGACGGTATGGCTCGAACCCACGGCCTCCGCGTACATCAGCCGACTCGACATGGTTCCGGACCCGGCGAACAACCGCCTCAAGGTCACCGTCCGATGCACCGGCACGAACGGCCACCAGGCCCGCGTCACCGTCTCCACGGGCGGCACCACGATCGGCACCGCCACCGGCCCGGTCGGCACCGAGTTCACCGTCCCGATCCCGAACCCCCACCTCTGGACTCCCGAGGACCCCTTCCTCTACGACGTGAAGACCGACCTGCTCTCCGCCGGCACGACCGTCGACTCGGTCGGCAGCTACACCGGGATGCGCTCCATCGGCACCGCCCGCGTCGACGGCGTCCTGCGCCCCGTCCTCAACGGCAGGTTCGTCTTCCAGACCGGCACCCTCGACCAGGGCTACTGGCCGGACGGCATCTACACCGCGCCCACCGACGCCGCCCTGCGCCACGACCTCCAGAAGCACAAGGACCTCGGGTTCAACATGGTCCGCAAGCACATCAAGGTCGAGCCGCAGCGCTGGTTCTACTGGGCCGACCGGCTGGGACTGCTGGTCTGGCAGGACATGCCGTCCATGGAGCACACCCCCGACGCCGCCGCCCGCACCCAGTGGGAGGCCGAGTACGACCGCATCATCGACCAGCACCGCAGCTCACCGTCCCTGGTCATGTGGGTCAACCAGAACGAGGGCTGGGGCCAGTACGACCAGGCCCGCATCGCCGACAAGGTGAAGGCCTACGACCCCTCCCGCCTCGTCGACAACATGAGCGGCGTCAACTGCTGCGGCGCCGTCGACGGCGGCAACGGCGACGTCGTCGACCACCACGTCTACGTCGGCCCCGGCACTACCGTGCCCAGCGCCACCCGCGCCGCCGTCCTCGGCGAGTTCGGCGGACTCGGCTTCAAGGTCGCCGGCCACGAGTGGTACCCCGGCGGCGGCTTCAGCTACGAGGACCAGCCCGACCTCGCCCACCTGAACAACCGCTTCGTGGGCCTCATCGACGCCATCCGCGAGGTACGCATGCCCCGCGGCCTGTCCGCCTCGGTCTACACCGAGATCACCGACGTCGAGAACGAGGTCAACGGCCTGCTCACCTACGACCGTCAGGTCGTCAAGGTCGACGAGGCCCGGGTACGCACGGCCAACCGCGCCCTCATAGAGGCCTCCCGTGGCTCCACGGCACCCATCACCCTGCCCACCGGCCAGTACAAGTCCCTGCGCGTGACGACACCGGGCTACACCGACCGGTACCTGCGCCACCGGGACGGAGCCGCCTTCACGGACGTCGTCACCGGCACCAGCGACTCCCTGCTGAAGAACGACGCCACCTGGAAGATCGTCCCTGGCCTCGCCAACAGCTCCTGCTACAGCTTCGAGTCACGCAACTACCCCGGCGAGTACCTGCGCCACCGCGCGTACCGGGTCCACAAGGAGACCGGCAGCGGCGACCTGTACCGGGCCGACGCCACCTTCTGTCCCGTACCCGGCGTGAACGGGGGAGTGCGGCTGTCGGCGTACAACTTCCCGGAGCAGTACCTGCGCCACTACAACGCCGAGTTGTGGCTCGCCACCCCCGGCGGCACGCACACCTGGGACAACCCCGCCCTCTTCGCGGAGGACACCACGTGGGCCGTGGAAGCCCCGTGGGCGCCCTGACCGAGGAATGGAGCAGAGTGGGCCCCGGCGGGAAGTACCCTCCGCCGGGGCCCACTCGTCGCCGCTCTCGCTACGGCTTCTCGTCCGCGTAGAGCGCGCTCACCTCCTCGGCGGTGAGCGCCTTGTCGTAGGCGTGGACCTCGTCGACAGCGCCGTTCCAGAAGTCGGTGTCGTTGCCGTCCCACTGGGCCCGGCCGACGGCCAGGGAACCGGTGCTGGGGTAGGCCGCGCCGCCGGTGGCACTCGCCGCCGGCTTTCCGTCGACGTAGAGCTCGATGGTGTTGTCGGCGCTGTCGCGGACGCCGACCAGGTGGTACCAGCGGCCCCTCTCCGGGGTGGTGACCAGCCGGGCGCGGTTCTCGCCCGGGGTACTGAAGGCGAACGCGCCCTGTCCGTACTGGAGATAGAACGGGCTGGCCTGGCGCCGGGTGTCCTGGCTGATCGCGGTGGCGTAGTTGCCGGGGAGCTCGTCCAGCCGGACCCAGGCGGACACCGAGTAGCTTCCGGTGGTGTCGAGCACCGGCCCGTCGGTCTCGGCGAACTGCCCCTGGCCGTCGAACTTCAGCGCGCTGCCGCTGACGCCGGGCGTCCAGGTCGTGCCCTCGGCGAGGGTCAGGGCCATGGCGTTCGGGCCGCCGTCCTTGGCCGTGCTCCCGGTGCCCTCGTCGAGAGCCCAGGTCCCGCCGCCCTTCAGCGGCTGCCGCTCGCCCGCGGCGGCGCCGGCCGCGATGACCTTGCGGTTGACCTCACGCACCCGGACCGGGTCGACCTTGATCTCGCGGCGGTCGTACGTGTACAGGCCGTTGAGCTCGTTCTCCAGGTCGGTGATCTGCGTGTAGACCGAACCGGACAGCTCGTTCGCGGCCTGGTCGAGATAGAACTTCTCGGTGTTCTCGACGTACTTGCGGGTCAGCGCCTCCTTGTCGGCGACACCGCTGTAGATCACGGTCGGGGCGCCCGGCCACATGTGCCCGGGGGTGCGCAGGGTGAAGCCGCCGTGCTCACCGTCCATCGCGGCCCGCTTGTCGTCGGGGAACGGCGGGTCCTCGTTGTTGTAGTCGTGGTGGTCGATGATGTCGCCCTTGCCCGAATCACCCTTGGAATTGCAGCAGTTGACGCCACTGTGGGCGTTGACGACACGGGACGGGTCGGCTTCCTTCACGGCCTCGGCGAGCTTGCCGGTCTCCGTGCGGTCCCACTCGCCCCAGCCCTCGTTGAAGACGATCCAGCCGATCACGGACGGAGCGTTGTGGTGCTCACGCAGCACCTCGCGGCCCTGGTCGACGAAGGCGCGCCGCCCGGTCTCGTTGGTGATGTTGCCGGAGACGAAGTCCTGCCAGACCAGCAGGCCGAGCCGGTCCGCGTGGTAGAACCAGCGCGCGGGCTCCACCTTGATGTGCTTGCGTACGGCGTTGAAGCCCATCTCCTTGTGCGCCTTCAGATCGAACGCGAGGGCCTCGTCGCTCGGCGCGGTGTACAGGCCGTCGGGCCAGAAGCCCTGGTCGAGGGTGGCGAGGGAGAAGACCGGCTTGCCGTTGAGCACCAGCTTCTGGAAGCCGCCGACCTTCGCCACGCCTATCTCGCGCATACCGAAGTAGCTGCGGACCCTGTCGGTCGATCCGCCGTCGGTGAGCTTGACGTCGAGGTCGTAGAGGTAGGGGTCGTCCGGGCTCCACAGGTGCTGCTTCGCGACCGGCAGCCGCAGCTGCTCGTTGGCCGGCCCGCTGACCTTGCCGACGACGTTGCCGCGCCTGTCGCGCGCGACCGCCTCGACCCGGGCGCCGGAGGACGCCTTGTCCGACTCCACCGTCACGGCGAGGCTGCTCGTGTCGATGTCGGGAGTGGAGACAACGTTATCGATCGCCGCGTTCGCGACCGGCTCCATCCAGACGGTCTGCCAGATGCCCGAGGACTGGGTGTAGAAGATGCCGCCCGGGTTGGTGGACTGCTTGCCCATCGGCTGGTCCGCGCCCCCGGTGTCGGTGACCGCGACCACGACCTCCTGCGGCCCCGAGCCCTTCAGCGCGTCGGTGATGTCGGCGCTGAACGCGTCGTAGCCACCGGTGTGTTCGGCGACCTTCGTGCCGTTGACGAAGACGCGCGCCTGGTAGTCCACGGCGCCGAAGTTCAGCTTCAACCGGTTGTCCTTGCCGACCTTCCAGCCCTTGGGGACGTCGACCAGCCTGCGGTAGAACATGTGGTCCTCGTGCCGCTCAAGGCCGGAGAGCTGCGACTCCACCGGGTACGGCACGACGATCTTCTCGTCCAGATCCTTGCCGAACACGGGCTGCTCGCCCGCCTCGGCGCCGCTGAACTGCCAAGGTCCGTTGAGGTTCTTCCACTTGGAGCGCACCTGTTGCGGACGGGGGTACTCGGGCAGCGGGTTCTTGGTGTCGACCTTGTCGCCCCACTTGGTGGTGAGCCGGTGGGTGGAGGCGTTGTCGGCGTAGCGGATGACCTTCGGCACGACCTCGCCGCCCGAGGTCAGGCCGCCCTCGCCGTCGTAGGTGACCCGCACTTGCTGGTTCCTCTGGATGGGCTCGGCGAGCGTCACGAGCAGGGAGTTGCGGTCGCCGGGCGCGACGGTGACCGACTTCAGGGGCATGGCCGTGGTGTCGGCCTCCACCTTCAAGTGGTCCTTGAGCGACCGGAGTTCGTCGACCTTTCCCTCGAACCGGGCGCGCAGCCGGCGTCCGTCCGCGGCCACGGACAGCTCCACCGGGTAGACCTCGAAGCCCTCGGGCGGGGTGAACGCCGACATGGGCACGAGCTGCTTGGACAGGCCGGGGCCGGCCCAGCGCAGGAACATGTTGGCGCCGCCGAAGTCCTGGAACATCTCCAGCCGGAAGTCGTGCTTCTCGCCGGCGTCGAGCCGGATCGCGGCGCTGGTCTGCTCCTTGTCCCAGTCGGGCTCCCAGTGGTCGATGACCGGTTCGCCGTCGATGTAGAGCCGGAAGCCGTTGTCGCCGATGGCGTAGAAGGTGTAGTCGCCGGTGGCCGGTGCCTCGATCTGGCCCGTCCAGCGGGCGGTCGTGTGCTCCGTCCTGCCGTTCAGCTCCTGGAAGGTGCTGGTCAGGCCGGAGAAGTTGATCTGCGGGTCGAGCAGCGTGCCACCGAGTTCGGCGAAGTCCCGTGCGCCGGGCGCCGACATGCCGAAGTACTCGCCCTTCAGGCCGTGCACCTCGACGTCGGCTGCCTCGGTGGCGAGCGCCGAGGCGCTGCCGGTCGGTTCCGCTGCCGACGCGGTGGCGGCCAGACCGCTCGGGGGCACAACGAGCGCGGCCGTGGCCAGCAGCGCCCACAGTCTGGTCCGTGGGCGGAAGTGTTGTCTCGTCATCGAACCTTTCCTCGCACAGATGCCGCTCGACCGGACCGGCCATCTGGAACGACCGGGCCGCCGGGATGAGGAAGACCGGTACCGGACGCGGTCGGGCGGCTCTTTCAACGTTGGAAATCCTGCGACAGCCGAAATGACAGCACGGCCCTCGACCGCTGTCCAGACCTCGCGCACCACTCGGTCACCAACCCTCACGGGCTTTGGCCGAAGGCGACTTGTGGACTCGGCCCTCCAACCGGCGTTGACATGCTCGCGATGCGTAACCATGCTGCTGAAGAGCTGTTCCATCGATGGAAATCGGGGGCGCCGAGGTGACGATGAAGCTTCCTCGCTGGATCACGGGCGCAACGGCAGTGCTGCTGTCCGGCGTCCTGGCCGCCGTGCTGACCGTGACGTCCGCCGAACCGGCCCGGGCCGGGCAGACGAGTCTGCGGGCCGCCGACCCGAGCGTGCTGCGCGTCGGCGGCACCTATGTCTCGGTGCAGTCGGCCGGCGGCGGCATCGTCGTACGCCAAGCACCGTCAACGGACGCTCTGGCAACGGCGCCTGCCCGCCAGGTCTGGTCCGACACCCGCAACCTCGGCGAGGTCTGGGCTCCCGAGATCGTGCGCGACGGCGGCCGTTACTACATCTACTTCTCGGCGGGCCGCGGACCGGCCCACCGGATGTATGTCATCAGCTCCGCCGCTCCGGACAGCGGATACACCTCCGAGGCCCAACTGGCCCTGCCGGACGGCAAATGGGCCATCGACGGAACCCTGTTCACCTTCAACGGGCAGCGCTGGTTCGTGTGGTCCGGCTGGGCCGGCGACACCAACGTCGAGCAGAACCTCTACATCGCCCGGATGAGCGGCCCGACCACCCCGACCGGCGGGCGCCACATCATCTCGCAGCCCCGGGAGAGCTGGGAGCGGGTGGTCGGCGACCCGTTCATCAACGAGGCCCCCGAGGCCATCAAGGACCCAGGCGGCCAACTGCACATCGTGTACTCGGCCAACGGCAGCTGGAGCGAGCAGTACTGCCTGGCCGACCTGCGGCTGCGGGCCGGCGGTGACCCGACGTACGTATGGGACTGGTACAAGTCCAACGGCTGCCTGTTCGGCTCGAACCGCGCCACGATGATGGCCGGCTGGGACCCGACGCTGTACGTCAACGGGCCCGGCCACCACAGCTTCGTTCTGCTCGACGGCGACATCGGCACGAGCCCGCCGGCCGGCCCGAGGTTCCCGCTGATGTTCCACGCGGTCCCCAAGGGGACGCCGTACGCGTGGGAGAACCGGTACTGGTACACCGGGACGTTCTGCTGGTGGGGCAACACCCCTTACAGCCGTGCCGACGAGCCCGGTCCGAACACGGATACCGGCTGGAGCCTGAAGTTCTTCGAGTAGTGCCCGTCGTGCGCCCGAGGGCAGCGGAGATCGTGCTCACTGGAGAGTGCCGATCACTTCACGGATGTGCCCCAGCATGGAGTAGCGGTACTCCGTTCCGCGGCTGACCTGGAGCATGGATCGATCGACGAGATCGGAGACGATGTCGACCAGGTGCGGGAAGTCGTCGGCGACCGACTCCCGGTCCGGACGGCCGAGAAGGTCCTTGATCGTGAAGGCTTCGAGGAACGCCGACAGCCAGTGCAGAAGGCGGCGTTGCTCCTCGCCGAGCATCCCGTAGCTCCACGTGACGCTCTCGACGAGGGTGCGCTGATGAGGAAGGCCGGCGACGCTCGGTTGGGCGACGATCTGGCGCAGCGGCGCCTGGAGCAGCGTGTCGATCGATAACGAGCGCAGCCGCAGCGCCGCCACCTCCAGCGCGAACGGCACTCCGTCCAGCTTGCGGCAGATCTCCGTGACAGCGGACCCGCGGCCGGTCAGGTCCAGGTCCGGGCACGCGGCCTGCGCGCGGTAGAGGAACAGTTGCTCGGCGTCGACCGTGGACAGGGGACGAACCTCCACGGTCTTGACCCCGGCCGCGGCCACGGCATGTCGAGAAGTGATCAAGATCCACACATCGGGAAACTCCGCCAGCAGCCGCTGGCACGCCCGGACCGCGGGCGTCTGCAGATGCTCGATGTTGTCGATGACCACCAGCCGCCGCATGGCCGCGGAACAGTCGCCCGGCGATCTCTCGGCCCGTAAAGCCTCGCAGACCGCCTGCCAGACGGCCGTCTCGTCGTGGTCCTCGGACGTCTCTCCGAGAGGAACGACCGAGACGCCTCCCGCGAACTGACTGCGCAAACGATCCGCGACGGCGAACGCCAACTTCGTCTTGCCGACGCCGCCAGGTCCGACCAAAGTGGTCCACCGGTCTCGATGCAGACTGTCGCACATGCGGGCGATGTCGTTCTTCCGCCCCACCAACCAGTCGTGATCGCCTGCGGCGTGCACGCCGTTCGCCGTCGACACCCCTGCCGGCCGACCGGACAGGGCTGCGGCGTGCTCTGTCCCGTTCCTGTGGGTGAAATCCCGAAGCACGAACTCCGCCTCGAAGAGGCCCGCCGCCTGGAAAGCCGCCACCACCAGTGACAGGGACGAGTGCCGGGGCGACCGCACGGCACCGGTCTCGATGTTTCTGACCGTTCGTACGCTCACTCCCGAGCGATCAGCGAGTTCCTCCTGGGACCACCCCGCATCCATGCGTTGGCGGGCAAGTAATCCCCCGAGGTTGCTGCCACGTTTCATGATTCACACCCTCGGCCCCAAGTTCTGAGATCGAGCAGACACCAACTCGCGTAGCAATCCATCCAGCATCGAGAAGCAGAAGTACTCACAGGCCCCCGGAACGTCACTTCGCAATGAACTGATCACGAACAACCGTGCTACCCAGGCTTGCCGCCTGTACTCTGGGCGTCAACCCTGGGTGGGGCCTTGATCACCGGGCGTCAGTGAATCTTGGGGCCGAACCGCCAGCCCCTCGACACCCTCCTGTCAGGGATGACTTCATTCGGTAATCAACAACCGGATGGCAATGGAATCCCGGTATGACGTTGATCACATGAGTTCATGGGTTGCGGCGCTGAACGGATCTACGCGTGTTCCCGGTGGGTACGAGTCGTACCGGCGCCGCACATAGGTGAGCGCGGTCATGAGTTCCGGGGAACGCAGGGGACGAGCACCGCTGATGTCCGTGACATCGCCGATCGGCAGTGCGCCCAGGGCGGTCCATCGCAGGCGCCCGTCGGAGTCGATGGCCGCGCGGGTACGCCCTGCGTTGTCCGGATGCAGGCAGAACGGGATGTCCAGGTACCCGCGACGGAACGCGGTGAGCAGCGCTCGGCCCACATCAGGGTCCAGCTCCAACACCGCGTCCACCAGGGCCCGTGCCTCTCGCTCGACGGTGCCCTCGGCCGGCACGACGGCGCCCTGGCCCGCCGCGTCCTGCCGCAGGTCCTCGGCAAAGGCCGCGGCGAGTTCGAGTGCGTCGACGTTCTCGGCGACCAGGGGGATCCGCGACGCCTCCGCGGCCGTCTTGACGATGAGTCGCGCCGATCCGGTCCGCACCGCCAGCCGGACCGCCTCACGCAGCAGCAGACGCGCACCGGTCGCCGTCCGCGGGTGGACACCCATGTACGTGTACACCACGACGTGCCAGTCGATGTCGCCGAGGCGCTCCTCGGCGATGCGCACCAGAGCGTCGACGGCCTCGACGTCCTGATCCGGGCTCGTCTGCTGGGCGTAGCTCAACGAGACATCGGTGACGCCGTGCTGGCGGAAGAAGCACGCCTCCAGGACGCTGAGCGCCACCAGCATGCTCGGTGGGCACAGTTGGCCGAGCATGCAGCCGCCGAACGTCTCCAGATGCGGCCTTCGGCCGGCCTCGGCCAGTGCGGCAAGCTCACGGCAGGATGCTGCCCAGGCCGTGATCGAGGCGTCGAGAGGTGTCCTGCCGTACGGCAGGCAGTAGGAGACCGGACCGCCTTCCGTCGCGTCGAGCCCGGCGGCGATCAGTGCGGAGACGATCGCTCGGGGGTCGGGTGCGCCGTGGCGGACCTGGACCGGGAAATCCCGGTCCATGACGCCTCGCAGAACGGACTCCGTCGTGGCCGGTCCGCGCAGGACGATCGGGTATCCGTTGAGCGGGGAACCGTTCTCCAGCGCCCTCCGCGCGGCTTCGTGCCGGCCCAGCCGGGTGTAACTGTCGACGGTGATCGTGCCCGCTGTGGTCGCTGCCGCGGACTTCGTCGCCATCAGCCCGGCCCGCATCCCGCCCGGATCGCTGACTCCCATTCTCGGCTGGACCACGAGCCGGCCGGCGGCGTGTGCGGCCGCGACGTACGCGCCGAACGAAGGCGGGCCGGAGGGCCGGCCGGCGCGGTCCATCACGGCCTTCCGACGGCCAACGCGCGGACGAACGACGTGAATTCTCCGATCACGGCCGGGTCGTCGGAGTACACCGCGTCGAACCCGGCGGACAGAAGGCGCTCGGCATCCCGCCGTCCCCGGTCGGAGGTGCTGAGTTTGCCGCCGATGACGACAGGCATCCCGACCGGCGCACCCGGTCCCCGCAGCTGCTCGATGGCTGTCAACGCGTCCTCCGTCCCATGACCGTTGACGGTCCCGAGGACGAGCAGGTCGGGACGGAGGCGTGCGCACTCCTGCGCGAGAAGCGTCGCGGGAACGCACGGGCCGAGATTGTGAACGCGATGCCCCGACTCCTCGAGCAGGAGCTGGAGGAAGACGAGATTCCAGGTGTGCGCATCGGACTCGGTCCCCGACACGACCACGTTCAGCTGCTTCAGCCCGGGGGGTTCTTGCGCGGGTCCCGACGGTGCCGACGGTCTGGCGAGCAGTCGCGTCAGCGGCGTTTCGTTCCCCATGCAGCCCGATGATGCCCGGCGCCGGATCGCGTGGACCAGGCACGAACACGGCAACTGACAGGCACGTTCCACGCCGGTCGGGCCGGAACTCGGCGTTCCGGCCAGCTGAGTTTGCCGCCCGAGTTTGCCGCCGGAGTTTCCTGGTGCCGGCCGGCCGGGGCGAGCACGATCGTGAACCACGCGACTCAGGAGTTGCAGGAGGGCGGGGGAGCCGGATGGACGACCACCGCGAATTCGACGTCGTCGTCTTCGCGGATGCCGGATCAGGATCCCGGCGATGAATCACTGATCTCGACGCCCTTGGGCGCTGCCCGGCTCTGCCGGCGTCGCCCCACAGCGCGGGGAGTGGTAACGGGGAGTGGTAACGGTGACTGCTGATCATGCTTGTGACCTGTCCGGAAACCTCTGGTCTCCGCGTGGAATCCGTACGCTGATCCAGGAGCGGGTGGCTGCCCACCCGGACGCCTCGGCGGTCTGTGACACCGCCGGCGTGGCGCTCAGTTATGCCGAACTCTGGGAGCGGTCCGGGTGGCTCGCCGCCGATCTGGCCGGCCGCGGAATCGGAGCCGGCGACCGCGTGGCCCTGGCCCTGGGGCGCTCGGTCGATTTCGTGGTCGCGGTGCTGGGCGTGATCCGTGCCGGGGCCGCCTACATCCCGCTGGACCCGATGGCCCCGCCCGAGCGGGTCGAAGGCATCCTCGCCGACGCCGAGCCCGCCGTGATCCTGGCCGCGTCGAATCCGTCGCCCGCTCTGCCGCCGACCCGAACCACGCCTGTCACCGGTCTGCCCGACCGGGACCCGGGCACCCCGGTCCCGGATCCCGCCGCCGACCCGGAATCCGTCTTCTACATCGGCTTCACCTCGGGCTCGACGGGCCGCCCGAAGGGCGTCATGATTCCGCACCGTGCCGTCGAGCGGTTCGCCACCGCACCGAACTACCTCCGCTTCGAACCGGGCCTGCGGGTCGCGTGCCTGGGGAACCCGGCGTTCGACATCATCCTCTTCGAGGTCTGGACCACCCTGGCCGGCGGCGGGACCGCGGTCGTCCTGCCGGACGCCGTCGACATCCCGATCGCGGACTGGGCCGCCGTGCTGTCGGAGCAGCGGATCGACACCCTGTTCCTGACCACCGCGCTGCTGGAGATGATCGTCCGGGAGAACCCCAGCGCCTTCGCCTCGGTGCGGTCGGTGATCTTCGGCGGCGACGTCGTCGACCCAGGCGCTCTGCGTGCCATCCGCGCCGCGCGGCCGCCACACGAACTCGTGCATGTCTACGGCCCGACCGAGACGGCCACCTTCGCCAGTTCGCACCTGTGCCGAGGCGAGGACCTGCGCGACGCCCATCGGGTCCCGATCGGCAAGGCGGTCCAGTCGACAACCTTGTCACTGCGCGACGCGGACCTGCGACCGGTGCCGTCCGGCGAGGTCGGCGAGATCTGCATCGGCGGGCCTCAGGTCGCACTGGGCTACCTCGGCCTGCCCGAGCTGACGGCGGAGCGCTTCAGCGTCCTGCCGGACGGCGAGCGGATCTACCGGACCGGTGACCTCGGCCGGCTGCTCCCGGACGGCACGTACGACTTCCAAGGCCGCGTGGACCGCCAGGTCAAGGTGCGCGGCTACCGGGTGGAACTCGGCGAGGTCGAGGCGGCCGCGCTGCGCACCGGTCTGGTGGCGGCCGTGGCGGTGGAGCGGACGGGCGAGGGCCCGGAAGCGCACCTGGTGGGCTTCGCGGCCCCCACCCCCGAGTCCGATTCCACCGATCCGGTCGCCGATCTCATCAAGGCTTTGAGTCGGACCCTGCCCGAGTACATGGTCCCCCACCGGTGGCGGCTGTTCCCCACGCTCCCCATCAACTCCAACGGGAAAGTGGACAGGACCGGGTTGGTGGCCGGCCTCGCTGAGTCCGCGAACACGACCGCAGCCGACGCCGCGCACGGCGCGAGCAGCGGCGCCGCCCCGGTCGACGCGGAGGCCGGCGCCGGGACCGGACCCGCCGATCCGGAAGCAGAACTCTGCGCCCTGCTGTGCGAGGTCGTGGCCGGCGTGCTCCACCTCCCGCAGGTCAAGCCCGAGGACAACTTCCTCGACCTCGGCGGCACCTCCATCCTGGCGCTACAGACGGCGAGCCGGCTGCGCAAGGCGCTGACCTCCGACGTCCTGTTGAACCCCGCGGAGATCCTCTTCGCCGACAGTCTCAGAGAGCTGAGCCGAAGCCTCCTCGACCCGACCGACGCCGTACGGTGAGGGGCGAGCTCGGGCCGGTGCCGACGCGTCGCGCGGCCGGCACGGCGCCGCTGTCGTCGGCCCAGGAGTCGCTGTGGTTCCTTCGGGCCGCCGATCCGGAGGCGACGACCTATCACATACCCACGCTGATACAGCGACCGCAGGGTATCGACGTCGGCATCCTCCGTGCCGCCCTGACCGCGGTCGCGGCGCGTCACGAGATGCTCCGCACCACCTTCCCCGTGCGGGACGGCGGGCCGGTACAGCGGATCGGGGATCCCGGCCCCATCGACGTCGAGGTGGTCGATGTGCGGGACCGCCCTGACGCGGAGAGCTTCGTGCTGCGCGACGCCCGCGCCCGGTCCGCCGCCCCCTTCGATCTGGAGGACGCGCCGCCGATCCGCTGCGTCGTGTGGCAGGGACCGGCCTCCGGTGACGCGGTACTGCTCTGTGTCCACCACATCGCCATCGACCAGTGGTCCGTCGCGGTTCTGGTCGAGGACCTGGCCACGGCCTACGACGCCGTCGAGGCCGGGACCGACGTCCGGCTTCCCGAAGTCCCGCTCCAGTTCGCGGACTTCGCGGCCTGGGAGAGGGAAGCGCTCGACACCGATCAGGCACGCCGGACGGAGTCGGAGCGGATCGCGGACCTGCGCGGCTACCCGAGCCGGCTGCGGCTCGGCGCGCCCCCGCCCGGCGACGCCGCGCGGAGCGGACCGGACAGCGAGCGCGGGCTGCTCGACCTCAACTTCCCGGACAGCGTCGGCGAACTGCTGCCGCGACGGGCCCGGGAGCTGCGGGTGACGCCGTTCCTTCTGGCGCTCGCGGCCTTCCAGGAGACCGTGCGCCGCTGGTCCGGACAGGAGCGGTTCCTGATCGGCACCACACTGACCCAGCGCACCGGCGCCGAACTCGACCGGACCGTCGGCTACTTCCTGAACACGGTGCCGCTGCGCTGCCGGGTCCGGGCGTCCGCGAGTTTCGCAGAGCTCTGCGCCGTGGTCCGCCAGGAGTTCACCAAGGGCATGCGATGCCAGGCGACACCGTTCGACCGCCTGGTCCAGGGTCTTTCGGTGAGCCGTGCCGGCCGGCCGCTGACGCAGCTCGCGTTCAGCGTGCTGCCGACCGGGCCGGCCGAACCCGCGGGCGCATGGCGCGAGTTGCCCGTCCCCCCGCCGGGTAAGGCGGCGTTCGACCTCACCGTGCTGGTCGCCACGGGCAGCGACCGGCCGACCGGGGTGATCGAGTTCGACCCGGCCGTCTATCCGCGGCAGACGGTCGCGGCGCTGCACGACGACTTCACCACTGTGCTGTCCGCCGCCCTGGCCGACCCGGATGTCCCGGTGTCCCGGCTGCCGCTCGCACCCCGCCCCGGCGGCGGAGCACAGGGCACGTTGATCGGGCCGCAGTTGGATCTCGTGACCATGGTCCGTAGCCGCCTGGCGGCCACGGGGAAGAAAGGACGCGGATGACCGAGCAGACCGTCGACCAGAGTGCCGAGACGACCCCCGAGGCGATCGCCGAGCCCTGGAAGGCCAGCGTCGGCCTGGTCGTCGACCAGGCGTACCTGGGCTCGCCGTACACCGGCCTCGACGCGTGGCGCGCGGCGGCCGAGGCCGGCGCGGAGTGGCTCAGCGTGGTCGTGGAGGCGTACGGACTCCCCGAGGAGAGGATCCACGAACTGCGCGACGACGCCTACAAGGCGGGCATCCCGATCAACCTGGTCGCCTGTCCCGCCTTCGGGCTGGCCGACCCCCGCGACGCGGTCCGCGACTTCAACCTGGAATGGGCCAAGGCCCAGGTGGACTTCGCGCGGGGCGTCGGCGCGCGCCGGGTGAAGGTCCTGCTGGGCGAATGGGTCTGGAAGGGCAACTGGTCGAACGAGTTGCAGTGGCAGCTGGCCGTCGAGAACCTGCGCCGCCTGTGCGACTACGCGGAGCAGCACTCGATCATGGTGAGCCTCGAGCCGGAGGCGCTGGAGAACGCCTACATCAACGACACGTACACCCTGTTGCAGATGCTGGACGACGTGGCCTCGCCGGTACTGTCGGCGAACGTCGACACCTCCCACCTCGTGGTCCGCGCGATCCACCCGAGCGGTATCAGGATCCTGAAGGGCCGACTGGACACCGTCAACTTCTCCGACTCCAACGGCCGCTGGCACGAACACCTGCCGCCCGGCACCGGGGTGAGCGACATGGCGGCCTTTGCCGCCGAGGTGAGCAACGCCCGGCAGTCCGACGACGCACTGGTCGCGGTGGTGGTCGGCCCGTTCGCCGACCCGGAGAACGCCTACGAGAAGGTGGCCGCGTCGGTGGGCGCCACCCGTCGGCTGTTCGGAGCCACGCTGGATCCGGCCGGCGGCGGGACGGGTCTGTGACACCCGGCGCACCGGACTCCCGCACCGAACTGCTCGACCTGGTCGTCGCGCAGTTGGCGACCGCCCCGGCGACCGCGGGCGTCACCTGCGGCGGCCGGTTCACGCCCTACAGCCGGATCGACGCCTGGGCCGGGGAGGTCGCCGACGCCCTGCGCGGCGTCGGCGTCGGCCGCGGCGACATCGTGCCAGTCGCGTCCGGCAGGGGCGCCGCCATGGTCGCCGGCTGGCTCGGCGTGCTCCGTGCCGGGGCCGCCTACCTGCCGATCGACATCGACCTGCCGGACGAGCGCGTCGCCTACCTCGCCGCCGACAGCAAGGCGCGAGTGGCGCTGGTCGACGCGTCTCCGGGCGCCCCGAAGGGGGCATTCGACTCCAGCGTGACCGTGCTCAGCATCGATGACCTGCCCATGCCGGTTGCGTCCGTCGGCCCGGCGCCCGCCGCGGACACCGGATCGGCCGGACCATCGGACGCCGTCGCGGCGCCGGCCGAGAGCGACCCGGCGTGCGTCCTCTACACCTCCGGCAGCACCGGCCGGCCCAAGGGTGTGGTCATCGATCACGCGACCCTGCTCCAGGCCGCGCTGCGCTGGTGCTGGCTGTTCCCGTTCGAGCGCGGCGACCGCATCCTGTCGTCCGCCTCCGTGTCCTTCGACGCCGGCAACGCCGACATCGGCGCGGCGCTGGTGTCCGGCGCGGACCTGATTCTGGCCACCGACGCGCAGCGCCGCGACCCGGCACTGCTGGCTCCGCTGCTGACCGCCGAGCCCGGCCTGAGCGCGCTGTTCGGGACTCCCAGCGCCGTGCACGCCGCGCTGGCCGACGTCGCCCCCGGCTCCGGCCGGGTACGGCACGTCATCATGGGCGGCGAGGTGCTCACCGGCGCCCGGGTCCGTGAGGCCCGCGCCAAGCTCGGCTGTCGGGTGACCAACGTCTGGGGCGTCACCGAGGCCCCGGCCATCACCACGACGCACACCGCCGACCCGGACACCGACCCGGAGCTACCCGGCATCGGTACGCCCGTCCCGAACACCCGGGTCCACCTGCTCGGCCCGAATCTGGAACCGGTGCCGGACGGAGCGGTCGGCGAACTCCACATCGCCGGCGTCGGGGTCGCCGCCGGATACTTCGGCAGCCCCTCCTTGACCGCGCGGCGCTTTCTGCCCGATCCGTGGTCCGAGATCCCCGGCGCCCGCATGTTCGCCACCGGCGACCTGGCGGTCCTGCGGCCGGACGGCGGCCTCGAATACCGCGGCCGGGCCGACCGGCAGGTCAAGGTGAACGGGAACCGCGTCGAACTGGGCGAGGTCCAGGCGCTCCTGGAGGCGGTGCCGGGCGTGCGAAGCGCGGCGGTGCTCGCCGACCGCGACGGCGACCGCGACCGGCTCGTCGGCTACGTCGAAGTCGACGAGTCCGCCGAGCCGACCGCCGGGCAGGTCCGCACCGCCCTGCGCCGATGGCTGCCCGCGGCCGTCGTCCCCACGTCGGTCCGAGTAGTCGCGGCCATGCCGCGCTCCGCGCACGGCAAGCTCGACGTCGCCGCGCTGCGCTCGGCCCCATGGCGGGAGCCGGCAGCCGCGGCGGACGAGAACGGTCCACACCCGGCGAACCGTTCCGCCGACCACGACCTGTCCGTGCGCCTCTTCGCCCGAGCCCTGGGCCGGGACGAGGAGACCGCCGACTTCGCGGCGGACGCCGACTTCTTCGCCCTCGGCGGCACCTCGATGGTCGCCGCACGGATGATCACCGAGGCCCAGACCCCGGACCGCCCCACCCTGGCACTGCGGGACTTCCTCGCCGATCCGACGGTCGGCGGATTAGCCAAGGCACTGGCCGCCGCGGCCTCCCCGGCACCGGAGGCCGCCGCATCGGGAACCGCCTCGCCCCTCTCTGCCGCGTCGCACGCCGGACACCCCGACGGAGCCGACGACACCTTCCGGGCCGACAGCGCCCAGCGGCGGCTCTGGATCCTCAACCAGGTTCCCTCCTATCGGACCGCCTACCTGATTCCCGCTGTGCTGGAGCTGACCGGACCGGTGGACCCGGAGACGGTGTGCGCGGTGGTGGGGCGGGTGCTGGAACGGCATCCCATGCTGCGCGCCCGCTTCCGTCTCGCCGCCGACGGCCGCGGCGTCGAAGGCCGGCTGGGGCCCCCGCCCGAGGTCGGCCGCCTCGATGCCACAGACCTGGACGACGCGGCGCTCGCCGCCCACATCGACGCCCTGTGCGGCGACCCGTTCGACCTCCGGAACCAGGCGACGGTGCGGGCCGAGGTGATCACCCACGGGACCCGGCAGCTCCTGGTGCTGTGCGCGCACCACATCGCCGTGGACGGGGTGTCACTTCGCCTGCTGCTCGGGGAGATCGCCGCGACCTACCGGGCCCGTCGATCCGGCGCGCCGGACGTGGCGCTGCCCCCGACCCGGCTGCCGGCGCTGTCGACCACGACCCCGGAGCGCACCGACGACCTGCTCGCGTCGCTGCGCGGCGCGCCGACCGACGTGCTGCTGCCGCACGACCGGGTGCGGCCGCAGACCGCCGACACCGCCGCCGCCTCCTGTCCGGTACCGCTGGACGCCGCGGTGTCGGCCCGGATCGCCGAGTTCGCCGCCGCCCACGACGTCAGCGTGTTCATGGTGCTGGCGGCGGCGGTGGCGGTCGCCCTGGCCCGCCGCTCCGGACAACGCGACTTCCTCCTCACCTCACCGTGGGCCGGCCGGGAGGACGCGGACCGGGCCGAGGTGATCGGCATGCTCGTCAACACCCTGGTCCTGCGGGCGGATCTGAGGGGCGCACGGACCTGGACCGACGTCCTGGCCCGCGTGCGAGCCTCGGCGCTGACCGCGTACCGGTACGCCGACGTGCCGTTCGACGACGTCGTGGCCCGCCTCCAACCGGAACGGGACCTGAGCCGGCCGCCGCTGACCCCCGTCGAGATCTCACTGTCCGATGGCGTCCTGCCGCCGATGGACCTCGGCGCCGATGTCACAACCCGCTGGCTGCCCACCGGGTTCGCGCGGGCCAAGTACGAACTCGTCGTCGACGCCCGGACCACCGGCGCCGGACTGGACCTCGCCCTGGGCTACGTGACCGCGCTGTTCGACGACGCCACCGCCGCCCGGATCGCCACCGACCTCGGCGGTGCGCTGACCGACCTGGTCACCGCCCCGACCGCCGGACTCGGACTGCCCGAGATGGGCCCGGCCCTGCCGGTGGCGCTCGGCGCGCTGCCCGGCGCCCCGGACGGCACGGTGCTCATCCACCGCGCCACGCAGCTCACCCGCGCCGAACTCGACGCCTGGGCCTGGGGCGTTGCCGCGCGGCTGCGGGCGGCCGGCATCGGTCCCGGCGACGTGATACCGGTCGTGGCCGGCCGCGGCCCCGCGATGGTGGCCGGCTGGCTGGGCGTGCTGCGCGCCGGGGCCGCCTACACGCCGGTCTCCGCCGACGTCCCGCCGCCCCGGCTGGCGTACATCGCCCGGGAGGTCCGAGCCCGCGTGGTGCTCGTCGACCACGGCGATCGCGTCGCCGTCGACGACCTGGCGACCATCGACATCACCGGCCTGAGCGGTCCGGCGACCGCGCCGCCGCCGGTCACCGGCGCCGATCCGGCCGCGGTCCTGTTCACCTCGGGCACCACGGGCAACCCCAAGGGCGTCGTCGTCACCCACGGAAACCTGACGTCGTACATCGCGGCCATGCACGGGACCTACCCGCGCCTGATCGGCACCCGGCACCTGCTGGCCAGCACCGCCGACACCGACTTCTCCGGCACCGTGGTCCTCGCCCCGATCACCACCGGCGGGTCCACGGTGATCGCCGATGACGCCGAGTGCCTCGACGGCCGTCTGCTGGCCGACCTGATCCGCCGGCACCGGATCGAGGTCGTCAAGCTCACGCCCTCACACGCGGCGCGGCTGCTCGACACGCCGTTCGGCGCCGCGCTGCGCGATGCCGACGTGCTGGTGCTCGGCGGCGAGCCGATCACCGCCCCCCTGGTCGGGGCGCTGGCCGCGGCGCGTCCGCCGGGCACGCTGACGATCAATCACTACGGCCCGACCGAGACCACGATCGGCGCCGTGACCCACGTCCTGGACCCGGGCGTCCCCGAGACGCCGCCGGTGGGACGGCCGCTGCCGGGTGTCAGGGTCCTGGTCCTGGACGAGGACCTGCGTCCGCTGCCGGACGGCGAAGCCGGGATGCTCTGGATCGGCGGCCCCCAGGTGACCGCCGGTTACCTGCGCCGTCCCGCCGAGACGGCGCGCGCCTACCGCCTCCTGGCCGCCGACGCCGGCGCCGGGCCCATGTACCGGACCGGCGACGTGGCGGTCCGGTCGGCCGATGGCACCATCCGCCTGCACGGACGCGTGGACGACCAGGTCAAGATCCGGGGCTTCCGGGTCGAGCCGGGCGAGGTCCGCGCCGCGCTGCTGGCCCTGCCCGAGGTACGGCAGGCCGAAGTGTTCGGCCACGACGGCCGGTTGGTCGCGTTCGCCGTGCTGGACGGCGACCCGGACGCGGGCGGGGCGGACCTCCGGGTCGCCCGCGAGTCGGGTCCCGGGGAGAACGGCGGGTCCGGCGCCGCAGCCGGTCGCCACGTCCTCGACCGGCTGCGCTCGACACAGCCCAACCACCTGGTTCCCGAACTCCTGGTGCCCGTCCCGTCGATCCCACTGGCCCGGACCGGCAAGGCGGACCGGACGGCTCTGCGGTCCCTGCTGACCGGCGAACCGGGCGCGGCGCCCGGGGTGGAGCATCCGGCCTCTGGTTCGCCCAGGACAGCCGCCCCGGCCATCGGCGAATCCGATCCGGAGCAGCAGATCCGCGCCATCTGGTGTGCCCTCCTCGACCGGCCGGACGTCGGGCTCGACCAGCCGTTCTTCGAGGCCGGTGGCAACTCGCTGCTGCTGATCGCGCTGCTGGAGCGGTTGCGCGGACTGGGTGCCCGGGAGGTGGCCGTCGGCGACTTGTTCTCGCACGTGACCGTGCGAACGCAGGCCGCGCTGCTGGCCGAGGGCGACCTTCGGGCCGAAGGCGACCTCCGGGCCGAGGGCGACCTTCGGGCCGATGGCGGGCGACCCGCCACGGCGAGGCGGCGCGACGGCCTGGCGGCCCGGCGGAGCCGGGCGCGAGCGGGGACGAGTCAAGACAACGGGGTGCGAGAGTGACGACTTCACAGACCGACATCGCCGTGACCGGCGTCGCGGGCCGGTTCCCGGACGCCTGGTCGCCGGCGCAGTTCTGGCAGAACGTCCAGGACGGACGGGTCTGCGTCCGCGAACTCGACGACGAGGAACTCCGCACGGCCGGAGTGAGCGAGGACATGATCGCCGCGCCGGACTACATCCGGTTCGGTACGCCGCTGCCCGGCTACGACCAGTTCGCGGCCGACTTCTTCGGCATCACCCCGGCCGAGGCCGAGGTCACCGATCCCCAACAGCGACTGTTCCTCGAAGCCTGCTGGGAAGCGCTGGAGGCGGCCGGGCACGCCGGCCGAAGCCGCGAACGGCTGATCACCGGCGTCTACGCCGGGGCGAGCTTCAGCACCTACGCGATGGCCCAGTACCTGGCACGGGCGCGGGAGTCCGGGTTCTCGGCCTTCTCCGACGGGGACATCCGGCGCGGCAGCCTCCCCGACTTCCTGCCCGCGGTCGTCGCCTACCGCCTCGGCCTGCGCGGCCCGGCGATCTCGGTCCAGACGGCCTGCTCGTCGTCGCTGACCGCTGTGCACCAGGCGGTGAACGCGCTGCTGGCCGGGGACTGCGACCTGGCGCTGGCCGGCGGCACCTCGACGGTGCACCCGCCCGACGGCCACCGGCGCGACCCGGCCGGGATCATGTCGGACGACGGACAGTGCCGCAGCTTCGACGCGGCCTCGACGGGCACGGTCGCCGGCGCGGCGGTGGGTGTCGTGGTGCTCCGGCGACTGGAGGACGCACTCGCCGACGGCGACCCCGTCCTCGCGGTCGTCAAGGGCAGCGCGGTCAACAACGACGGCCCCGACCGCCCGGGGTTCACCGCGCCCAGTCCCGCCGGGGTGGCCGACGTGGTGTCGACCGCGCTGCACACCGCCGACGTCCCGGCCGACCGCCTGATCTACGTCGAGGCGCACGGCTCCGGCACTCCGCTGGGCGACCAGGTGGAACTCCTCGGCCTGACCCGCGGGTTGGGCCGGACCACCGCGCGCTCCGGGTTCTGCGGCCTGGGCTCGGTGAAGGCGAACATCGGCCACTGCGGCTCGGCGGCGGGGATCGTCGGCATGATCAAGGCCTTGCGCATCGTGCAGACCGGCGACATCCCACCACTTCCGCACCTGCGCACTCCCCGCGATCCGGGCCTGCTGGCCGAGAGCCCGTTCGTACTGGACACCGTGGCCCGGCGGAACGCCGTCGGCGACAGGGCCGTACTGGTCCACTCGATGGGACAGGGCGGGACCAACGTCGCCGTGGTGCTGGAGCCGGCGCCGGAGGCGGTCCGGACCGATCCGTCAGGCGCGGCCGACACGGTCGAGCCACCGGTTCGGCTGATCCTCTCGGCGCGCAGCCGGGCCGCCCTGGACGCGGCATCCCGCGAACTGGCGGACGAGTTGGCGGCCGGCCGGCACCGGCTCCGGGAGGTCGCGCACACCCTGCGGGTGGGGCGCCGGTCCTTCGAGCACCGCCGCGTGGTCAGCGGCGACCGGCCGGGACTGATCGCCGCGCTCCGCGTCCCCCGTCCGCCCGCGGCGCGGACCGCGCTGGTCGAGCCACGCTCGGCCCTGGTGGTCCGGACCGGCGACGGCGCCCGGCCGACGCTCATCGCCGACGCCGTGGCCGGGGCGCTGGGCTGTCCGGTGACCGTCGCGGACGCGGCCGCGGAGCAGTTGCCGCCTACCAAGCGCGAGTTCGTGATCGTCGTCGGTCCCGGCGTGGCCGCCGCGCACCGTCACGTCATCCAGTCGGCGACCGACGCGTACGACGACGAGATCGCCGACCTCGTCGACGCGGCCCTCACCGCCGCGTGGCTCGACGGCGTCGATGTCGACTGGTCGACGTCGGCTGAAGCCGGTGCCCGGCGGGTGCCGCTCCCCACCTATCCGTTCCAGCGGCGGCGGTTCTGGGCGCTCGACCGCATCCGACACGTCTTCGCCGCCGGCGGGACGACCGTGCCCGGCGGTTCCGTCGAAGGCGGCGTCCCGGCCGCGGCCGACGGAACCCGCCCCGAGCACCTGGCATCCGCCGTGCCCGCCGCCGACGACGTCGAAGCCGATCTGGTCGGGCTGTGGCAGGAGATGTTCGGCTTCGCCCCGGTCGGCGTGACGGACGAGTTCTCCGCCCTCGGCGGGACCTCCCTCACGGCGACCCGGATGGCGCTGGAGATCGCGCAGCGCCACGACAACTTCCAGGTGAACCTGCACCGCGTCGGCGGAACCCGGACGACGGTGCGTCGTATCGCCTCCGTACTTCGCGCACGCGGGCTCGGCTCCGCCGCCTACGGCTCGACCGACGCCGAAGGCGCCCTGATCGACACGGACCTCGACCTGCCGCTGGGCACGGTGCGCCCGACCCGGCCGGATCCGCGCCGCGCGCTGCTGCTGACCGGCGCGACCGGATACGTAGGCGCGTTCCTTCTGCACGAAGCGCAGATCGCGGGCCACGACGACATCCGCTGCCTGGTGCGCGCCCGCGACGAGGCGTACGCCTGGGAGCGGGTCCGAGCCGCGGCCGCCGACTACGACCTGCCCGCGCCGGATCCCGAACGGGTCCGGATGGTGCCCGGCGACCTGACCGACGTCCGGCGGGCGCTGGCCGGGCCGGGCAGCGGGCCCGACGGTGAGCTCGGGCGGGCCGTCGGCCAGATCCTGCACTGCGCGGCGAGCGTCGTCTTCACCGAGACCTACCGGACGTTGCGCGCGGAGAATTCGATCGCCACCGCCGAACTGCTGCGCTGGGCCCGGGAGAACGGGGTCCAGGACTTCGGCTACGTCTCCTCGCTGGCGGCGTGCTCGCCGACCGGCCCCGGCATGGCGATCGCCGAGACCCGCGCCCAGCCGCTGGCCGAAGGAGCCGGCGGGTACGGCACCGGCAAATGGGTCAGCGAGCGGCTGGCCGAGCGCGCCGAACGGGACGGGATGCGGGTCCGGATCTGGCGACCGGGGCTGATCCTCGGCGACTCCCGTAGCGGCGCCTGCAATCCCAAGGACATGACATGGCGGCTGATCGTCGCCGGCCTGGCCGTGGGAGCGCACCCTGCCGACGACCGGCTGCTGTACTCGGCCCCGGTGGACGTGGTGGCCAAGGCGATCGTGGCCGGGCTGACCGAGCCCGGCGCCGTGGGCCGGGCCCAACACCTGGTCCACCACGAGCCGCTGTCCATCCGCGGCCTGTTCGCGGCGTTGTCCGCAGCCGGGCTGCCCACCGCGCCGCTGCCGCCCGCACGGTGGCAGCAACTGGTCCGCGAGCGGGCACTGGACGTCGGCGACGACGTACTCGCCCCGGTCGCGTTGCTCGGCTTCGACGAGGAACTGGGCGACGTCGTCCGGGTCGAGGCGGAGGCGTGGCGGGGCTGGCTGACCCGGAGCGGACTGAGCTCCGCCGTGGACGGCTCGGCGCTGGCCCGCAGCATCCGGTGGCTGGCCGGCACCGAGGGCGGGATGTACCGGGAACTGCTGGCGGGCGTCATCGGGCACGGAGATTCCCCGCGCCACCCCGTCGGCGCCGCGCTCGGAAGGAAGGTCGTGTGATGGGCACCCCCATCGGTATCGGCGACATCGGCGTTCTGCTGCCGGACCGCTTCGTCACCCCCGCCGAGCTGGCCGAGGCCGAGCAACTGGACAGCGGACACCGGGAGTTCGTGGAACGCACGGGTATCCGGACCGTCGGCGTGCTGGACGAGGAGGCCCGCGTCCTGGCCGCCCGAGCGGTCCGGACGCTGGTCGCGGACACCGGCGCCGATCCGGACGTGCTGGTGCTGGCCGCACCGCGGTCGCCGGACGTGCTGCTGGGATCCGACGTAGCCGCCGTCCAGGCCGCCGCGGGACTGCGCCGCGCCTTCGGCCTCACGGTCGACGGCCTGGGCTGTGTCGGGTCCAGTGCGGCCTGGGCACTGGGCGCCGACCTGCTGCGCGCCGACCCCTCCCGGTCGTCGGTGGTGATCGCGCACGCCAGCCGGCCGACCGGCCTGGACCGGGTCCGGTTCCCGGTCACCGTCGTCGGCGACGGTGCGTGCGCGATGACGCTGGTGCCCGGCGGGCGCCCGGTGCTGCGGGCCCACCGCGCCGAGATGGACGGGCAGTTCCACGACCTGTTCCGGGTGGACTACAAGGCCGGCCCTGCCTACGAGTGGCGCGAGGTCTGCGACAACGTCGACCGGTACCAGTTCCAGCTCGCGCTGCACAGCCGGGACAGGCTCAAGCGGCTGGTCGACCAGGTCCTCGTCGACGCCGGCGTGGACGCCGGGCGGATCGCGGCGACCCTGATGCAGAACATCACAGCGGGCGCCTTCGACTTCTACGAAAGCCTGCTCTCCCTGCACATCGACGACGTCTGCCGCGAGAACCTGCGCCGCTACGGCCACCTCGGCGCCATGGATGTGGTGCTCAACCTGCGCGATCTGCTCGCGGGCGGCGACCTTGCGCGCGGTGACCTCGTGCTGGTCCTGAACAACAGTCAGGTCGCGGCCTGGGCCGTGACCCTGTGGGAGGTCTGATGCGGCCGGATGGTCCCGGTGACGGTCCCGCGACCGCAGAGGAGAACGCGGTGAGCGACGTGGACGACCCGGCGGGCTCGCCCCCGGACACCCCGGACGTCGCCGATGCCGCGGCAACCCCGGCTGACGCCGAGCATGGTGCCATACGGAAACGGGCGCGCGCCAAGGACGGCGGAAACCGGCTGATCGCGGCGGCCGGCGTCTCAGCGCTCGGCGACGGGCTGCGGGCCACCGCGCTACCGCTGTTGGCGGTCACCTACACCACCGATCCCGCGCTGCTCGCGCTGGTCACCGTGGCCGGCACCGTGCCGATGCTGCTGTCGCCGCTGGCCGGGGTGGCCGCCGACCGCTGGCCGCGCCGCGCCCTGATGGTGTGGCTGGACGTGGGGCGAGCGGTGATCGTCGGGCTGGTCGCCCTCATGATCTGGACCAAGTCCGACGACCTGGCCATGCTGTACGCGGCCGCCTTCCTGCTGGGCGTCGGCGAAACGGTGTTCGGCATCACCGCGCAGGCCTACCTGCCGCAGGTGGTGCCCGAGGCGCGGCTGACGTCGGCCAACGGGCGGCTCCAGGCCGTGCAACTGATCTTCCTCGACACCGTCGGGCAGCCGCTGGGCGGCCTGTTGTTCGCGGTGTCCGCGGCGCTGCCGTTCCTCCTGGACGCCGCGTCGTTCGCCATCGGTGTCATGGTCCTGCTGACCGTGCACTCGCTGTCCGCCGCCCCCGCGACCTCCGCGGCGACACCTGCTGCCGGCACCGGCACCGGCCCGGCCCCGAAGCCGCCGGGCTGGGGCGAGATGGTCCGGGACGGATTCCGCTACCTGCGCCGCGACCGGCTGCTGATGCTGCTGGCCCTGATGCTCGGGTGGCTCAACTTCTTCTTCGCCGGGGTCAGCGCGATCCTGGTGCTCTACGTCCTGGAAGTCCTGGACCTGGGCACGACCGCGTACGGCTTCTTCCTCGCCGTCGCCGCGCTCGGCGGGCTGGTCGGCGGGCTGGCCGCGTCCCGGCTGCGGGAGCGGTTCGGGACGTTCCCGGTGGTGTCCACGGCGCTGGCCGCGCTCGGCGCGGCCTGCCTGCTCATGGGCCTGGTGCACCACCCGGTGGCCGGTGTGGCGGGCTTCTTCGCCCTCAACCTGGCCGCGGTGGTGTACCAGGCGCTCACCGTCGCGTTCCGTCAGACGACGGTCGCCCGCGAGGTGATCGGCCGCATCAACGGTGTCTACCGGCTGATCGGCACCGGCGGCGCCCCGCTCGGCGCGGTCTGCGCCGGCCTGGTCGCCGGTCAGGCCGAGATCTGGACGCCGTTCGTGGTCAGCGGGGCCGCGCTGCTGCTGCTCGCGGCCGTCACGTGGCGGCCGCTGCGGCGCCTGGGCGGGCCGCGCGGCGCCGAGGCGGAGGGCTGACCCGATGGCGATGATCACCACGAACTGGTGGAGTCCGGACGACGTGGCCGCGCCGGACCAGCCCCGCGCGCTGCTGTTCCCGTTCGCCGGCGGAGCGGCGCACTCGATGCGGGAGTGGATCGCGGAACTCGCCCCCGAGTGGCGGCCGTTGGTCATGCAGTACCCGGGCCGGGGATCGCGCTCGCGGGAGCCGTTCGCCGCCTCGGTGGCCGACCTGGCCGCCGCCGCGTTCGCCGAGTTCCTCGCCGTCGACGACGGACGACCGCCGCTGGTGCTGGGACAGAGCCTGGGCGGCCACGTGGCCCAGGCGTTCACCGCGGCCCTGGAGACGGCCGGGATCACACCTCGGGCGCTGGTCGTGGTGTCGGTACGGGCGCCGGGCGACGCCGTCGGTCCGCACGGTGCGGACGCCGGCCCGCTCGGACGGGACCGGTGGCACGAGCAGTCGGACGATGACCTGATCGCCCGCCTCCGCGAGCTCGGCGGCGCCGACCTGGACGTGTTCGAGCATCCGGAGCTGCGCGAGGCCCTGCTGCCGATCGTGCGAGCGGACCTCGCGATCGGAGACGACCACATCGCGCACGCCGAGCCGCACCGCGTCCGCTGCCCGGTGCTCGCGGTGCACGGCATCGGCGACCGGCAGGTGAGCGCGGCCGAATCGGCGGCGTGGGCCACCTGGACCACCGGCCCCTTCCAGGCCGTCTCCCTGCCCGGCGGCCACTTCCTCCAGCAGCGGGGCCCGGTCGGTCTGCGCGGGATCCTCGCCGGCCTACCGACTTGACGACGGGAGCACAACGATGACCGACACACCGACCGACGATCAGCGGATGCGGGTCCTGGTCAACGACGAGGAACAGCACGCGATCGTCCCCGAGGACTTCCCCGCCCCGGCCGGCTGGCGGGAGGCGGGATTCGCCGGCGGCGTCGACGCCTGCGAGCGCTGGGTCGAGGAGCACTGGCCGGACATCCGGCCGCGGTCCGTCCGGGAGGCGATCGTGGCCGCGCGGACAGGAACCACGGGGGCGGTATGACCACTGGACACGGGGAGGCCGGGGTGGGCGGGTCGGCCGCGGCGGCAGAGGGCGTCGCGACCGGCGGGTCCGGCCCGGCTGGGGCTGACGCATCCGCCGCGGAACCCGGAACCGGCTCCGGGCTCGACCTGACCCGGCCGCTGGCCCACGTCACCGGCGAGCTCGACCCCTACTTCGCCGAGCGGCGACGGGACCGTCCGCTGGTCTGGCACGAGCCGCCCACCGCCGGCGGGCGGGGCTTCTGGGTGGCCGGCCGGCACGCCGATGTCGCGGTCCTGGCCCGGGACACCACCCGGCTGTCCTCGGCGCGCGGCAACATGCTGGAGACCCTGCTGGACGGTGGCGATCCCGGCGGCGACCGCATGCTCGTGGTCAGCGACCCGCCGCGCCACACCGCGCTGCGCGGTCTGATGAAGTCCGGGTTCATGCCGGCCGCGCTGGAGTCGCTCGCCGAGCGGATCCGTCGCGTCGCCCGTGACCTGTGGATCCGGGCCGCACTGGACGGACGCTGCGACGTGGCGACGGACATCGCCGCGAAGATCCCGCTGGCGGCGATCTGCGACCTGCTCGGAGTCCCGGAGACGGACCGTGCCTACGTGGGCGAACGGACCACCGCGGCGCTCGGCTCGGACCTCGCCACACCCGTGCAGGACGCGTCGCGGCTGGCGCAGGCCGAAATCCTCCTGTACTTCTCGCGGCTGGCCCGGAACGACCCGAGCGCCATGCTGCGGGTGCTGGCCGAGGGGTCGCTGGACGGCGTCCCGCTGACCCGCGACGAACTCGTCCTCAACTGCTACAGCCTCATCCTCGGCGGCGACGTGACGACCCGGCTGTCGATCGTCGGCGGGGTCGCCGCGCTGGCGGCCGACCCGGCGCTGTGGGAAGGGGTGCGCGACGGCGAGTTCGAGATCGGGTCCACGGTCGAGGAGGTGCTGCGCTGGACCACGCCGGTGGTCCACCTGGCGCGCACCGCGGTCGCCGAGATCGACCTGCACGGCCGGCGCATCCGGCCCGGAGACATCGTCACCCTCTGGCCGCGGTCGGCGAACCGTGACGAGCGCGAGTTCGCCGACCCCGGGCGCTTCGATCCGGCGCGCCGCCCCAACCGGCACCTGACGTTCGGGTTCGGGCCGCACTTCTGTCTGGGCGCGCACCTTGCCCGGATCGAGGTGACGGCGGTGCTGGAGGGCATGCGCCATGCCGTCGAGCAGATCAGGCCCGACGGTCCGCCGTCGCCGGTGTACTCCGCCTTCGTCGCCGGCTATTCCGCACTGCCGGTCCGCCTGACGCCCAGCGTCGACGCCTTGCGATTCGCCGCCGGCCGAGCCGGCTGACCGCGCTGCCGCCAACGAGCCTTGCGAAGGTTGCCCATGGACACCCCGGATATACCGGACATCCCGGCCCGCCCGACGACGATCATCGCCCACCCGACGACGGCCACGGCCCGCCCGACGACGATCACCGCCCGCTTCGACGCGGTCGCCACCGCGCACGCCGACCAAGTCGCGCTCCAGGACCGCACCGAGATCGTCACCTACGTCGAGCTGCGGCGGCGGGCCGAGGCGCTGGCGGCGTCGTTCGACCGCGACCTGGCGCCGGAGACCCGGGTCGCGCTGTACCTTCCGCGCTCCGTCGACCTGATCGTCGCGATGCTGGCGGTGCTGAAGGCCGGCGGGACGTATGTGCCGGTCTCGCCGGAGTACCCGGCCGAGCGTGTTCGCCTGCTGCTGGCGGACAGCGGCGCGTCGCTGGTCCTCACCTCCGACGCGCTCCGGCACGACCCGGCGCTGGCCGGGCTGGCCACGGTCGCAGTCGCGGTCGACCATCCGCCAAGGGACGCGACGCCGACGCCGCGCGCCTTCGCGAGCGGAGCCGCCGGTCCGCTGTCGGCCGCATACGTCATGTACACCTCGGGCTCGACGGGACGACCCAAGGGTGTCGTCGTCACCCACCAGGGCGTGCTGAACCTGGTGCTGGACCAGGACTACGTCGCCTTCGGCCCGGACCGGACCGTGCTTCAGATGTCGCCCACGGCCTTCGACGCCTCGACGTTCGAGATCTGGGGTGCGCTGCTGCACGGGGCCCGGCTCGTGGTCGCCGCGCCGAGCTATCAGGCCGTCGACGAACTCGGCCTGACAATCAAGGAGTTCGGCGTCAGCACCCTGTTCCTGACGCCGGCGCTGTTCCACGAGCTGGTCCGCGGCCGTACCGAGGTCTTCGACGGCCTGGCCGAGCTGGTGGTCGGCGGCGATGTGCTGTCCCCGGCGCGCGGGGCGCGGTTCCTGGAGTACGCCGCCCGGACCGGGGGACCGAGGCTGGTCAACGGGTACGGCCCCACCGAGACGACCACGTTCGCGCTGACCCACCAGGTCCGCAGCGCGCCCGCCGAGGGCGGCTCGGTCCCGATCGGCACCCCGCTGCGCAACGTCCGGGTGCACTTGCTGGACGACCGGCTGCGGCCGGTCGGGCCCGGCGAGGTCGGTGCCATCTGGATCGCCGGCGACGGGGTGTCCCGCGGCTACCTGGGCCGGCCCGGCCAGACCGCGCGCAGCTTCCTTCCCGAGCCCGAGCCGGCCCCGCCGGGCGCCCGGATGTACCGCTCCGGTGACCTGGGCCGCCTGTCACCCGACGGGACCGTCGAGTTCCTGGGCCGCCAGGACGACCAGGTCAAGATCCGTGGCTTCCGCGTCGAGCCCCGGGAGACCGAGCACGCGCTGCTGTCTCTGGCCGATGTCGCCGACGCCGCGGTCCTGGTGGTCTCCGACGCGGACGGCGCCAAGCGCCTGTCGGCGTTCGCCGTGCCGCGCTCCGGAACCGGGCTGACGGCGGAGCGGATCAGGACGCTGCTGGCAGACGTCCTGCCCGCGCACCAGATCCCGGCCAAGGTCGCGTTGCTGGACGCGTTGCCGCTGAGCCCGTCGGGGAAGATCGACCGCACTGCCCTGGCCGGAGGCACCGAGCCGGGGCAGTCCGCCGCTCCCGGCGCGGCCGCCTCCGGTCCGACGACGGATCAGCGGCTGCTCGCCGAGATCTGGGCCGAGGTCCTGGACGTGCCCGAAGTGGGGCTGGACGACGACTTCTTCGGCCTGGGCGGCGACTCCATCCTGGCGATCCGGGCGATCGCGGACGCCGAGGTCCGCGGTCTGGAGATCTCGCTGACCGACATGTTCGCCACGCCGACCGTCAGGGATCTCTGTCCGGGCTCGGGCGGTGCCGGCGACAGCGGCCCGGCGACCAACAGCACCGCAGATGACACGACCATCGACGGCGGCCGGCGCGACAACATCGCCGCTGACGGCCTCGCCGCCGGCGCCCCCGAGACGCCCGGCATCGCCGAATCGGCCCACGCCGACGCCGCCGAGAGGCCCGCCGCCGAAACGCCCGACGCCGCCGAAGCCGCTACAGCCATCGAGCCGTCCGACGACCTACCCGCCGACATCGCCCGCGCCTATCCCGCGACGCTCCTGCAACTCGGCCTGGTCTACGAGGCCGCCGGCAGCTCGGACGAGTCGCTCTACCACGACGTGGCCGCGTACCGCGTCGAGACCGCTCTGGACCCGGAGGCGCTGCGGACCGCGCTGCACCACGTCGCCGCCGCGCATCCGACGCTGCGCACCCGCCTGGATCTGGCCGACCCGGCCGGTCCGCGCCAGCTCGTCGAACGCGAACCGCGGCTGCCGCTGACCGTGCTCGACTGGCGCGACCACGACGGCGCCACGCTCACCGCGGCGTTGGAGGAGCTGGCCGCCGAGGCGGGCCGGCCCTTCGACGTCGAGGCCGGACCCATGATGCGGGTGTACGCGGCAGCGGTCGACGACACGTCCTTCTGGCTCGTCCACGGCTTCCACCACGCGATCATCGACGGCTGGAGCGAGTCCGTCTTCCTGGTCGACCTGCTCGCCGCCTATGCCCGCGCCCGCGACGGCGCCCCGCCGCCAGAGCGCCCCGCGTGGGCCGACGGCGGACGGCATGCCGAGTTCGCCCGGCTCCAGGCCGCCGCCATGGAGTCGGAGGACACCCGCGAGTTCTGGCGCGGACGCCTGGCGCGGATCGGCTCGGACTCCCCGCCCCCGGCGCAGCCGCACTTCCGGAGCGTCGAGCGGGTCCGGGTCGGCGCGGATCTGCCCGTCGGCCTGCGCCCCCGGCTCGAAGCGGTCGCGGCCGAGCTCCGCCTCCCGGTGAAGTCCCTGGTGCTGGCCGCCCACCTCGCGGCGCTCGGCCGACACCGTGACACCGCGCGGCCGGTGACCGGGATCGTGCTCAACGGCCGTCCGGAGACCGCCGACAGCGATCGGCTGATGGGCCTGTTCCTCAACGTCATGCCGCTGGACGCGGACCTGGACGCGCCGAGCTGGGCGGTGCTGGCCCGCAGGCTCTTCGAGGCCGAGACGGCGATACTCCCGCACCGGCGCTACCCGTATCCCGCGCTGCGCCAGATGGCCGGGCGGCCGCTGTTCGACACCGTCCTCAACTACGCCCACTTCCATGTCCGCAACCGGCTCGCCGACACCGGCCTGCGGGTCGGCGATTCCCGCATGTGGGACAAGTCCAGCCAACCCCTGCTGGTCGAGGTGATCGCCGACGCGGCGTCCCGCGAGCTGAGGCTGGACCTGGCCGGCGACGCCGGCGTCTGGGACCAGGCCGAGCTGACCCGCTTGTGGGGTCACCACCACGACGCCCTGGTCGCGCTGGTCGCCGATCCGTCCGGCGCGGTGCTGCCCGCCGGGTCCGAGGACGGCGTGCCGCTGACGCCGATGCAGCGGTCGATCTGGACCCAGCAGCACATCACCGGCGACCCGACGCTGTACCGGGAGCACATCGGCTACGAGATCCGAGGACCGGTGGACGCCGACGACCTCGGCCGTGCCGTGGAACGCGCGCTCGCCGAACACCCGGGCACCGGCGCGACGCTGGCCCTCGACGGCGGCGTCCCGGCGCTGTTGCCGGGCCGGCACACCATCAGGGTCGAGCACGTGCTCTGTGACGGTCCGCCGGACCCGGTCCGTCTCACCGCCCTGGTCGAGGAGCAGATCGAGGCCGGAGTCCGGGTGCCCGACGGACCGCTGTTCCGCTGTGTGCTGATCACCGTGAGCCGCGAGCGGCACCTGCTGCTCTTCGTCTGGCACCACCTGGTGATGGACGGGTTCTCCTTGCGCGTCCTGCTCGACGACGTCGCCGCGCACTTCGCCGATCCGGCCCGCGGACCACGGGAGCCGGGTGTGAGCCTGGCCGAGGTGCACCGCCGCCATCTCGCGCACGCCGCAGACCCCGAGGTCGACGACCGAGCCGCGGCCCTGGCCGAGCGTTACTCCGGTCTCGACCCGGTGCCGCTGGGCGCCCGGGTCGACGGCGCCGGGCGGGCCGAGGTCGTCGTCATCTCCGACCGGCGCGGCCGGCTGCCCGGCCTGCGCGCGGCGGCGCGGGCGGCCCGGGTGACCGAGCCGGCGGTGCTGGCCACCGCCTATCAGCGCGCCGTCGGGGAAGTGCTGGGCCTGCGCGAGTTCCTGATGGGGTGTGTGGTCGCCGGGCACACCGCCGAGGACGAGGAGCGCGTGGTGTCCTGTCTGCTGAACACCGTCCTGATGCACGGTAGTGGAGCGGCCGAGACGGAAGCCGCCGACGCCGCGGAGCTTATGACGACCGCCAAACGCCTCGTGGGCGCGGTCACGGACCAGGACATCCCGTTCTCGGCGGTGGCGAACCGCCTGCTCCAGGACGTGCGGCCGAGGCCGCGCCAGTTCCCGCAGCTGTACCTGAGCATGGACGCGCTGACCCCGCTGGACCTGCCCGGCCTGGACTGCGCGGAGTACGTGATCCGGCTGCCGCAGCCCAAGTTCGACGCGGCGCTCATCGTGCACTACGGCGAGGCCGGGGTCCGCGGCATGTTCCAGTACCACACCTCGGTCCTGCCCGCCGCCGTCGCGCACGACCTCGTCGACTCCTTCCTCGATCACCTCGCCGACCTGTGCCGGGAGCATCCATGAACAGTCCTGACTCGGACCGTCACGTCACCACATCGGAGAACGAAAAGACCCGGGACGGCAGGGATTTGATTCGATGAGGAATCTGCTCACCACCGAACAGTCCGCGGGGCGGCAGCGGTTCCACGCCTTCGCCGCCGACGCGATCCGACCCCGGGCGGCGGAGGCGGACGCCCGGCAGGCGCTGTCCCGTGACGTCATCAAGGCGTTGGCGGCCGAGGGACTGCTGTCCGCGATGATCCCGGGCCCCGGCGGCGAACCGGCCCTCGATGCGGTCGAGTACGGACTGTTCACCGAAGAGATCGGCTGGGCCTGCCAGAACGTCCGCAACTTCGTCGCCGTGTCGGACATGGTGGCGCACTCCGTGTGGCGGTGGGGCACCGACGCCCAGCGTGCCCGCTGGCTCGCACCGATCGCCGCCGGCGAGGTGATCGCCGCGTTCGCGCTCACCGAGCCCGACGTCGGCAGCGACGCCAAGAGCGTCACGACCACGGCGGAGCCGGCGGGCGACGAGATCGTGCTGCGCGGCCGCAAGAAATGGATCAGCTTCGGCGCGATCGCCGACGTGTTCCTGGTGTTCGCGCAGTACGACGGGAAGCACACCGCGTTCCTGGTGGAGCGTGATGCGCCGGGCCTGGACATCAGCCCGATCGTGGACCTTCTGGGACTGCGCGGCTCACAGCTGGCGGAGCTGACGTTCACCGGCTGCCGCATCCCGGCCGCGAACCTGGTCGGCCGGCCGGGGACCGGTCTGACCTTCGTCGCGTCGTCCGCCTTGGACGTGGGGCGGTACAGCACCGCCTGGGGCTCGGTCGGTCTGGCGCGCGCCTGCGCCGAGGATTCCGCGGCCTATGCGACCCGGCGCTCGCAGGGCGGCGGGCCGATCCGGGACCACCAGCTCGTCCAGGCGATGCTCACGGACATGCACGTCGACACCACAGCGGCCCGGCTGCTGTGCCACCGCGCCGGCCTGGCCCGCGCGGCCCGCGATCCCGAGGCCATCAACCAGACCCTGGCGGCGAAGTACTTCGCGTCCAGGGCGGCGATGCGGGCGGCCACGGACGCCGTGCAGATCCACGGCGCCGTCGGCATCGGGAGCGAGGCTGCGGTCCAGCGCCATCTGAGGGACGCCAAGGTGATGGAGATCATCGAGGGCACCAGCCAGCTCCTCCAGTCCATCCTGGGCGCCGCCGCGACCGGGGCGGGCTTGTGATGCCCCGTGAAGAAGGGAGGCCGACACCATGACAGGGGATGACCACAACCACATGAGCATGCGAACGATCGGCGTCGTCGGCGCCGGAACCATCGGGCGCGGCGTCGCGCACACCTTCGCCGAGCACGGCTTCGACGTCGTCCTGGCGGACATCTCGGAAGCGCAGCTCGCCGACGCTCGCAAGTCGATCGCCGACCTCCAGCGCCTTCAGCGGTTGTACACCCAGCGCGAGACGGTCGCCGACCCGGCCGCCGTGCTCGACCGCATCACCTTCGACACCGGTCTGGAGCTGCTGGAGCGCGCGGACTTCGTGGTGGAGAACGTCACCGAGGACTGGGACGTCAAGCACGACGTCTACCTCCGCCTCGACCGGATCTGCAAGCCGGACGCCCTGTTCGCGGTCAACACCTCGGCGATCTCGATCACCAGGGTCGCCGCCGCGACCGGGCGTGCGGAACGGGTGCTGGGGATGCACTTCATGAATCCGGTCCCGCTGATGCCCATGGTGGAGGTGATCAAGGGGTTCCACACCTCCGAACAGACCATGGCCGCGGGCCTGGAACTGCTGGGCCGGATCGGCAAGGAGGGCGTGGTGGTGGCCGACCTCCCGGGCTTCATCACCAACCGGGTCCTGATGCTGACCGTGAACGAGGCCGTGTTCTGCGTCCAGGATCAGGTCGCCACGGCGAAGGACGTGGACCGGATCTTCAAGGGCTGCTTCGGCCACAAGATGGGTCCGCTGGAGACCGGCGACCTGATCGGCCTGGACACCATCCTCAACTCTCTGACGGTGCTCTTCGAAAGCTACCGGGATCCCAAGTACCGACCGGCTCCGCTGCTTCAGAAGATGGTCCACGCCGGGCTGTTGGGCGTGAAGAGCGGCCGAGGGTTCTACGAGTACGCACGCTGAGACGCCCGATCTGTCCCGCAAGGAGGCCTACATGTCGCGCAACGACGTCATCGCCCGTATCCGCACCTTCCTCGCCCCGCACATGGGCGAGCACGTCCTGGCCGACGAGGAGGACATCTTCGCGGCCGGCATCGTCAATTCGCTCTTCGCCATGCAGCTCGTCGTGTTCATCGAGGGGGAGTTCCAGGTGACGGTGGCGCCCGAAGACCTGGACATCGACCGCTTCCGGTCGATCTCGGCGATCGCGGATCTGGTGCTGGCGAAGACCGGTGCCGTACGCCATGCCTGAGGCGAACCTGATCCTGCCGACGCCGTTGCCGGTGGCGCTCGCACCGGAGATCGCGCGCCGGGTCCACTTCGTGGACTCGCGGATCTCCGACTTCTCGCTGGTGGAGCAGGACGGGCTGATCACGTCGATCGAGGTGAGGACCGACACCGCGGTCGACGTGGAAGAGCTCGCGGCGCGTGCCGCCGCGGTCGTCGAATCCGAGGTGCTGCCGCACGGGGTGCTCCGGCAGAAGGTCATCTGGGAGTCGGGCGTACGGCGCCCGGCGCGCCCCGAGGTGTTCGACGATCTGGTCGTCGCGGGCGAGGCCTGCTCGCTCGGCGAGGGTCAGGTCGGCATCGGCGGCAACCTGCTCGCCCTCATGGACTGCCTGGACGACCTGATCCGGGACCTCGTCGTCGGGGAGTTCGGGGCCGTGGAGTTCCGGTATCCGACCCTGATACCCACCCGCGTTCTCGAGAAGTGCGACTACTTCGCGTCCTTCCCGCAGTTCCTGATGTTCGTGACGAGGCTGCACAGCGACTCACGCACCTACGGAGCGTTCCGCGAGTCCTACGCGGCGCGCCGCCGGGTGTCGGCCGACATCCTGGCCGACTGCGACAACGTCGACTACTGCCTCCCGCCCACGATGTGCTTCCACACCTTCAGCCAGTACGAGGGGACACGACTGCCCGGCTCGGGAGACGGGGTCGTCACAGCCAAGGGGAAGTCCTTCCGCTTCGAATCGCGTTACGCGACGACGCTGGAACGCCTGTGGGACTTCACGATCCGCGAGATCGTCTTCATGGGCACCCGCGACTTCGTCACCGAATCCCGCCGCCGCTTCATGGACCTGGCCTTCGAGCTCATCACCGACCTGGGCCTCGAAGGCCACGCCGAGGTGGCCAACGACCCGTTCTTCGCCGCCGAGGACGGGATCGCGAAGACCGTGTCCCAGCGGCTTCTGGAGCTGAAGTACGAACTGAGACTCAAAACCGGCCCCGACCGAACCGTCGCGGCCGCCTCCTTCAACTTCCACGACAAGTTCTTCACCGAGCGCTTCGACATCCGCGAACCCGACGGCGCCACGGCCCACAGCGGCTGCGTCGGCTTCGGCCTCGAACGGCTGATGTTCGCCTTCCTGTGTCAGCACGGCACTGATCCGACGGCGTGGCCGGACCGCGTGCGCGAGCGGCTGGGCGGGGCGAGGCCTTCGCCGAGGGGCCGGTGACCGTGGGGCGCCGTTGAGTCCGGGGCACGTTCCCTCGCGTCGTCCCAAAACCGCGCGCACGATGCGACCGGGGCCGCCCGATCAGGGCATCCCCGGCCGAGAGCCCGGCCGTAGCGCCCCGCCGACTCCTTCCGTACTCTCCCGCAGCACCAACCGATGCGCCACCACAAGATCCTGAGGCGACCGCACACCCGTCGAAGCGGCGTCCGCCGACGCGGACCCCGCGGCCTCGTCCATCCGGCGCTGGAGGAGTGCCACGGCGACCTGGGCGACCGCGGCCTTGTCCGGGGCGACCGTGCTGAGCGTGGGGACGCTGAAGCGCCCGGCCTCCACGTCGTCGAAGCCGACGACGGCGACGTCCTCCGGAACCCGGATGCCGTGTTCGTGCAGGGCGCGCAGCGCGCCCAGCGCCAACTGGTCGTTGAGGCACAGCAGGGCGTCCGGGCGGGCGCCCGCGCTCAGTGCACGGGCCACCGCCTCGGCGCCGTCGGGCATCCGGAAGGACTCGACGGCGAGGAGGGCGGCCGGGTCGTAGGCGATGCCGGCCTCCGCGAGGGCGGCGCGGTAGCCGCGGGTACGGGCCTCGGCGGTGCCCAGGCCCGCGTCGTCGCGTCCGCCGATGACCAGGATGGAGCGACGGCCGAGGCCGAGCAGGTGTTCGGTCGCCTCCCGCGCGGCCTTCTCGTTGTCGATGGCGACGTGGTCGGCGCCTTCCTCCAGCAGTTCGCCGATCAGCACAGTGGGCGGGGAACCCGCACGGTCGCGCAGGTCGTCGGGGGAGAGGGCGAGCGGGCTGAGGATGACGCCGTCGACGAAACTGGAGCCGAACCCCGTCAGCGCCGCCAGCTCGTGCTCGCGATCCGCGCCGGTCTGGTGGATCAGCACCGTCAGGGAGCGCCGCTCCGCCTCGCGGATGACGTGCCGGGCGAGTTCGGCGAAGTACGGGACGTCCAGTTCGGGGATGACGAGGGCGATGATGCCGGTGCGGCCCTGGCGCAGATGCCGGCCGGCCAGGTTCACCTTGTAGCCGAGTTCCTCGATCGCGTCGCGGACGGCGCGTCTGGTCCGGTCGGAGACGTGCGTGTAGTCATTGATGACGTTGGAGACCGTCTTCTCCGACACGCCCGCGAGCCGCGCGACGTCCTTGATCCTGGGTCGTGCCACCGGAACCTCCCTGCCCCTCAGCGCTGCTGAGTTTATGTCCCGGCAGGTCGCGGACCCGCAGCGAGTCGTCCCTGCCCGTCGGCCCTCGTTCTCCACCTGCGATTCGCCCCTGCCCGTGGGCCTTCGTTCTCCACCTGCGAGTCGACCTCCTGCCCGTGGGCCCTCGTTCTCCGGCAGCGAGTCGTCCCTGCCCGTGGGCCTTCGTTCTCCGGCAGCGAGTCGTCCCTGCCCGTCGGCCCTCGTTCTCCGGCCGTGCCTCCTGGCTCTTTACAGCCAATGTACATCGATGTAAAAACTAGCCATCGCATCGGCCCGACCGGTGCGCCCCCGCCTGACCCAGGCGGTGGACCACCCTCCCCGTGGGCGGTCCACCGTCGGTCCGGCATGCGTGTCCGGCCGTCGGAAGGTCCGCGATGTTCACCCGCTTCTCCGCCTCACCACCAGCGCCCGCACCGGGCGCGGCACCTGGTCTCACCCGCCGCCGACTGCTCGGGCACGGCACGGCCGCCGCAGGTGCGCTGCTCGCCGCCGGCCCGCTGACCGGCTGCGCCTCACCGGCCGCCGCCGACGCCTCGGCGCTCAGCGTCTGGGACCTGTTCCAGGGCGGCGACGGCATGCTGATGGACGACATGATCAAGGCCGTCTCCCAGGGCCCGCAGGGCTTCGAGGTGGAACGGACGATCCTGGACTGGGGCCCGTCGTACTACACCAAGCTGGCCATGTCGGCCGCCGGCGGCCGGGCCTCCGACGTGGCGATCCTGCACCTGTCCCGGCTGGCCGGCTACGCGCCCGGCGGCCTCCTCGACCCCTTCGACCTGGACCTGCTCGCCGAATTCGGCGTCACCCAGAAGGACTTCGCACCGGCCGTCTGGAGGCGGACGCAGCACGACAGGACCGTCTACGCCATCCCGCTCGACGTCCACCCCTTCATCGTCTTCTACGACAAGGAGGCCGCCGACAAGGCAGGCCTCCTCGACTCCTCCGGTGAACTCGCCCCGATGGGCTCCCCGGAGGCCCTGCTCGACGCCGGCAAGGCACTCGCCGAGGCGACCGGGCAGAAGGGCATCCTGTTCGGCCACGTCACCGACACGGCCCAGACCTGGCGGCAGTTCGCCGCCTTCTACGCCCAGACCGGCGCCGCCTTCACCCTGCCGGACGGCGGGCCGCCGCAGATCGACGTCGACGCCGCCGTCCGCGTGGTCACCTTCATGCAGCAGCTGTTCGACGGCCGCACCAACCCCAACAACCTGGACTACAACGGCGCGATGGCCGGCTTCATAGGCGGCCGCGGCGGCATGATCATGCTCGGCGAGTGGGAGCTGCCGACGCTGAAGAAGTCCGGCATCCCGCTGGGCGCCGCCCCCTTCCCCCAGGTCTTCGACCAGCCCGGCGTCTACACGGACAGCCACAGCTTCGTCCTCCCGCATCAGGACAACCCCGATCCGGCGAGGCGCCGCCAGGCCCACCGGTACGTCGCCGAGATGGTCAAGCAGAGCCTCACCTGGGCCACCGCCGGTCACCTCCCCGCGTACCAGCCCGTGCTCGCGGAACCGGAATACGCCGCCCTCGACCCGCAGTCCTCCTACGCGGACGCCGGAGAGGTAGCGGTGCTCGACCCGCCGAACTGGTTCGCCGGCGCCGCCTCGAACTTCCAGAACCGGATGTGCCAGCCCCTCCAGGCGGCACTGCTCGGCAACACCTCCGCAGAGAAGGCGGTCCGCCAGATGGTCCGCGAGGCGGACACGCTGCTCCGGCAGCCCAACCCGGTGGCCTGACGAGCAGAAGGAGTGACCCACGTGACCACCACCGCACCCCCCGGCACCGACACCGTGACCGGCCCGGCCGCAGACCGCCCCGCAGGCCTGCGCCGGATCGGCCTCAAGGGCAGCCGGACGACCCAGGGCCCCGGGCTCGTCTTCGTGCTGCCGTTCCTGCTCGTCTTCGCCCTGTTCCTGGTGTGGCCCATCGTGCACGGGCTCTGGATGAGCTTCACCGACAGCTCACTCGCGCTGCGCGACACCGCCTTCGTCGGCTTCGACAACTACGCCGAGGCGTTCGGCGATCCGGACGTCTGGAGCAGCCTCGGCAACACGGTCGTCTTCACCGCCATCTCCAGCGTTCCGCTGGTGCTGATCGCACTGGCGATGGCCCTGCTGGTGCACAGCGGCCTCGCCGGGCAGTGGGCGTGGCGGCTGGCCTTCTTCGCCCCCTACCTGCTGCCCGTCACCGTGGTGACACTCATCTGGACCTGGCTCTACCAGCCCGAACTCGGCTTCGCCAACCAGCTCCTGGACACCCTCGGTATGGCGCCCGTCGGCTGGCTCTCCGACGAAGCCGTCGCGATGTGGGCGATCGCCGCCCTCACCGTCTGGTGGACGGTCGGCTTCAACTTCCTGCTCTACCTCGCCGCGCTCCAGTCCCTGCCCTCGACCTACTACGAGGCGGCGGCGCTGGACGGCGCCGGCGCCTGGCGGCGGCTGTGGTCCATCACCCTGCCCCAACTGCGCCGGACCACCGCGCTGGTCGCGATGCTCCAGATCCTCGCCTCGCTCAAGGTGTTCGACCAGATCTACATCCTCACCAAGGGCGGCCCCAACGGCTCGACCCGCCCGGTCCTGGAATACGTCTACGACGTCGGCTTCACCGGCTACCGGCTCGGCTACGCCTCCGCGGTCTCCTACCTCTTCTTCGCCCTCGTCATCGTCGTGTCGCTCGTGCAACTGCGCCTCTTCCGCCAGGAGGACTGACCGTGTCCGCCACCGCAACACCCCTCCGTCCGCGGCGCCGTCCTCTCTTGGCCGCTCCCGGACCCTCCCTCGTCCTCGGCCACGGCCGGCTGCCGCGCGTCCTGGCCGGCACCGCCCTGGCCGTCCTGGCGGCCGTCTGGCTGCTGCCGTTCGTCTGGGCGGTCGCCACCTCGGTGCAGAGCGAGCAGGACGCGGCCTCACCGGGCCTGTCCCCGATCAAGGGCGCCTTCACCACCGAGGCGTACCGGCAGATCCTGGAACGCGGCAACGTCACCGTCTGGGCCTTCAACAGCTTCCTCATCGCCGGCCTGGTCACCCTGATCACGGTCGCCGTCTCCACGCTGGCCGCCTACGGCTTCTCGCGCGGCACCTTCCGCGGCCGGCGGGCCCTGCTCGCCGTCACCGTCGCCGCGATCCTGGTGCCGCCGCAGTTGCTCGTCGTACCGCTCTTCGAACAGATGCTGCTGTTCAACCTCGTGGACACCTACGCGGCGGTCATCCTGCCGCAGGTCGTCGCGCCCATGATGGTCTTCATCCTCAAGCGCTTCTTCGACGGCATCCCCCGTGAACTGGAGGACGCGGCACGGATGGACGGGGCTTCGGAGTTCCGGGTGTTCCTGTCGATCGTGCTGCCCCTGTCGCGCCCGATCGTCGCCGCCGTCGCGATCTTCGTCTTCATCGGGGCGTGGAACAACTTCATGTGGCCGTTCATCGTCACCAACGACCCCGACCTGATGACGCTCCCCGTCGGCCTGGCCACCGTGAAGGACGCCTTCGGCATCCAGTACGCCCAGTCCATGGCGTCCGCGCTGCTGGCCGCGCTGCCCCTGATCGTGGTGTTCCTCTTCTTCCAGCGCCGCATCGTCGACTCCGTCGCCACCACCGGCCTCGGCGGCTCCTGACCTCACCCCCTCGCCGTACTCACAGGCCCGCGTCACCTCGCGGGCCCCCGATCGACTGGAGCATGTGTGCCCACCCCCTCCGTACCGCGCCCGGAGTACCCGCGACCGCAGTTCGTGCGGCGCGACTGGCTCAACCTGAACGGCGCCTGGCAGTTCGAGACCGACCGAGGGGACAGCGGGCTCGAACGCGGCCTGCTCGGCCGCGCACTGCGCGACGAGATCCTCGTCCCCTTCCCGCCCGAGTCCGAGCTCTCCGGCATCGGCGACACGGACTTCCTTGAGGCCGTCTGGTACCGACGCGCCCTCACCCTGCCCGCCGAATGGGCCGGTCGCCGCGTCCTGCTGCACTTCGGAGCCGTCGACCACGACACCACCGTGTGGGCCGACGGCCGCGAGGTCGCCCGGCACCGCGGCGGCTTCACCCCCTTCACCGCCGACCTCGGCGACATCGCGGGCAGGGGTGAGGAGGTCGTCCTCACCGTCCGGGCCCGCGACCCCAGGTCCGGACCCCAGGCCCGCGGCAAGCAGGCGATCCAGTACGCCAACCACGACTGCAACTACACGCGGGTGACCGGCATCTGGCAGACCGTCTGGTTGGAGCCCGTCCCCGAGCTGCACCTGCGCCGCCCCCGCATCACCCCCGACCTCGCGGGCTCCGCCTTCCACCTGGAGCTCCCGATCTCCGGCAACCGCCCCGGCCACCGGGTACGGGCCGTCCTCAGCGACGCCGACGGCGAGGTGAGCCGCGCCGAGGCGCGGGCCGACCTGGACCTGGCCCCGCGCCTGCACCTGCCCGTCCCCGACGACCGGTGCCGCGAGTGGAGCCCGCAGGACCCGCACCTGTACGACCTGCGCCTTGAACTCCTCGACGCGAACGGGCAGATCGTCGACACCGCCGAGAGCTACGCCGGTCTGCGCGCCGTCGGCCTGCGCGGCAAGGCCGTCCTGCTCAACGGGCGCCCCGTCTTCCAGCGGCTGGTGCTGGACCAGGGCTGGTACCCGGACGGGCTGATGACCGCCCCGACCGACGATGGTCTGGTGCGCGACATCGAACTGGCCATGGCGGCCGGCTTCAACGGAGCCCGGCTCCACCAGAAGGTGTTCGAGGAGCGCTTCCTCTACCACGCCGACCGCCTCGGCTACCTGGTCTGGGGCGAGTTCGGCGACTGGGGCTGCGAGGTCGGCGGCTCCTCGGGCGACAACCAGCGGCCCCACGCCTCGTACGTCGCCCAGTGGCTGGAGGCCGTCGAACGGGACTACTCCCATCCCTCGATCATCGGCTGGTGCCCGCTCAACGAGACATACCAGAAGCTCCACGACCGCATCACCCAGCTCGACGACGTCACCCGGGCGATGTTCCTGGCCACGAAGGCGATGGACACCACCCGCCCGGTGATCGACGCCTCCGGCTACTCCCACCGCGTCGCCGAGACCGACATCTACGACTCACACCACTACGAGCAGGACCCGGCAGCCTTCCGTGAGCTGATGTCGGGGCTGGCGAAGGACGACCCCTTCGTCAACGCCCATGAAAGCGGCGTCCCTTACTCGCTGCCGTACGGCGGTCAGCCGTACTTCGTCAGTGAGTTCGGCGGCATCTGGTGGGACCCCGAGGCGGCCGCCGCCCAGTCCGGCGAGGACCGCACGAAGTCCTGGGGCTACGGCGAACGCGTCCGCGACGAGGAGGAGTTCCACGCCCGCTTCGCCGGGCTCACCGGCGTACTGCTCGAGGACCGTGACATGTTCGGCTACTGCTACACCCAGCTGACCGACGTCTTCCAGGAACGCAACGGCATCTACCGCTTCGACCGCGGCACGAAGCTCGACATCGACCGCGTCCGCGCCGCACAGCGGCGTCCGGCGGCGATCGAGCGCACGGACGACTGAACACCGGGACGACTGACCACTGGTGGGAATTGATGCCGTAGAGACGGGTGCGCTTTCCGTCAATTCCTGGTGCGGGAAATCCGCGGACGGTAGTGAAGTTACCCACAGGTTTCTCGTGACTTATTTCACGCTTCTCAGTAGAACTCGTTTCCATTGTGTGAATGGAAGGAGATCTACATGGACTCTAGACCCCCTAGCACGCAGGAAGGAAGAAATCTTTCCCGTCGTCGCTTCATTGCTGGAACAGGTTCTATTTTTGGTGCCGCCGCACTGGGTGCGATCGACCTTCCGCACGCCGCCGCGCTCCCGCAACAGGCCGAGGTGATCGAACCCGGCGCACAGGTCACCGCACTCGTCATAGGCACCGGATACGGCGGTTCCGTCACCGCACTGCGGCTCGCCCGGGCCGGCGTCGACGTCCACATGGTGGAGATGGGCATGGCCTGGGACACCCCGGGATCCGACGGCAAGATCTTCGCCAACACCACCACCCCCGACTACCGGTCCTTCTGGCTCCGCACCCGCACCAAGCAGCCCCTCAGCAATTTCCTCGGCTTCCCGATCGACAAGGACGTGCCCCGGTACACGGGCATCCTGGACGCCGAGGAGATGGGCGGCATCGTGGTGTACCAGGGGCGGGGAGTCGGGGGTGGCTCCCTCGTCAACGGCGGCATGGCCGTGACACCCGAGCGCAGCCGCTTCCCCGCGGTGCTCCCGTCCGTCGACGCCGACGAGATGTACGACGTCTACTACCCGCGGGCCAACAGCACCCTCGGCGTCACCACGATCGATCCGGCCTGGTTCGAGACCGCGGAGGCCTACAAGTACGCGCGTGTCGGCCGCAAACACGCCCAACGCTCCGGCTTCCGCTTCATGTTCGTCCCCAACGTCTACGACTGGGACTACATGAAGCAGGAGGCCACGGGGGCGGTGACCAAGTCGGCGCTGGCCGGCGAGATCCTCTACGGCAACAACCACGGCAAGAAGTCCCTGCCCAAGACCTATCTCGCGCAGGCCCGCGCCACCGGGCGGGTCACCATCTCACCCCTGCACCGGGTCACCACGGTGACGCCCGCCGCCGGCGGCTACTCCGTCACCATCGAGCAACTGGACACCGGCGGAGCCGTCACCACCACCAAGACCGTACGGGCGCAAAGGGTGTTCTTCGCCGCGGGCAGCGTCGGCACCAGCAAGCTCCTGGTCCGGCTGAAGGCGACCGGCGCGCTGCCCGGCCTCAACGGCGAGGTCGGCAACGGCTGGGGCGAGAACGGCAACGTCATGTGCGGCCGGGCCAACCACCTGTGGGACCCGACCGGAGCGCTCCAGTCGTCCATCCCGACGGCGGGCATCGACAACTGGGCGGCGGGCGGAGCGTTCGCCGAGGTGGCGCCGCTGCCGACCGGAATCGAGACCTGGGCGTCGTTCTACCTGTCCATCACCAAGAATCCGCACCGCGGCCGGTTCACCTGGAACGCGGCGACGGGGAAGGTGGAGCTCGACTGGCAGACCGCGTGGAAACAACCGTCGATCACCATGGCGAAAACGATCTTCGACAAGATCAACGCCACCGAGGGAACCATCTACCGCACCGACCTGTTCGGCATCTACAAGATCTGGGGCGACCACCTCACGTACCACCCGCTGGGTGGAGCCGTCCTCGACAAGGCCACTGACAACTACGGTCGCCTGCACGGCCATCCGGGCCTGTACGTGATGGACGGCGCGCTGATCCCCGGCAACGTCAGCGTCAACCCCTTCGTCACCATCACCGCGCTCGCCGAGCGCAACATCGAGAAGATCATCGCCGAGGACTTCTGACAGTCGCCGCGTCCCTCGGCACGCCGTGCGAACTACTGTGGGCCGTGGCCGACACGCGCCCCGGCCCGCAGCCCTAGGCCCGCCTCATCAGGACCCCTGCGACGACGGCAGCACACACACGCTGTCGAGCCCCAGCACATGATTGAGGCGTCCGAACGCCAGCCACGAGCCGATGCTCATGCTCAGCTCCACGATCTCCGCCTGGCTGTAGTGCGCCTTCATTCGTCCCCAGAACGCGTCGTCCAGGTTGTGATGGTCGACCGCGTAACGCTCCGCGTACTCGGCGGCCAGCCGCGTCCGCGCGTCGAAGGAGTCCGTCGTACGCCACTGCGTGACCGCGTCCAGGAACCCCTCCTCGACCTTCTCCCCGTCCCGTTCGGTGCGCCAGTCCAGACAGAACAGGCATCCGTTGATCTGCGCGATACGCAGTCGGGCCGCCTCGAACTCGCGCAGTCCGAGGGTCGTGTACTGATAGACGGACAAGGAGAAGTTGCTGGCCGCCCGGCCGATCTCGGGGACCAGGTCGCCCCAGACGTACGGGATGGGCTCGGCGCCCGGCGGGATGTCGATCTGCATGATCACTTCTTTCCCAGTCTGCCCACCGCGGGGCGCAGCGGGACGTCGAGTGCGTCGTAGAGACCCGGTCCGGCCTCCACGAGCCAGTCGATCGCGTTCACCAGACGGCCGGCCGCCGTCGCGTTGCCGCCGGCGGCCCGGTTCTCTCCCTCGTCCGTGGCCTCGACGGTGACCTCGATACGGGGGCGGCCTTCGATGATCACTCGGTGCGCGCCCGCTCCGCCGTCCGGCGGTGCCGGCCAGTCCGCGGCGCAGGTGGCGTGGATACGGGTGATGTGCTCGACGACGATGCGCGGCTCGCCCGCCACCACGCCCTGCACCTCCAGCCGCACCGCGCCCTGGGTGCCGGCCGCGAACTCGCCCATCGTCTCGGTGACGACGGACGTTTCGAGAGGGCGGCGTTCCAAGGTCTCCTCGATACCGTCCAGTTCGACGCCCAGGGCCCGCGCCATCATCCGCAGCTGTCCGCCCCAGATCATCGTCGGGATGCCCTCGGCGAGCATCAGCGGTTGGTAGTCCAGCGGATGCCCCATACCGATCAGGTCGCGTACGGCCTCCTCCTGGTCGTACGTGGAGTAGTCGAAGATCTCCTGGCACCGGACCGCGTCGATCTCCGAGCCCAGCCCGCTGACCAGCAGCGGGAGCACGTCGTTGGCCCAGCCGGGGTCCACACCCGACACGAACAGCGAGCCGCCCCCGGCCCGCGCCGCCTCGGCCAGGACGTCTCGGATGTCGTCGGGGGCGTTCGTGCAGTCGTACATGCCGTACACGGAGGGCGTGACGACCACCGCGCCGGCGCGGAGCGCGCGGCCGATGTCCTCGATCGCGCCGTCCGGGCGGACGTCACCGGACGCCGCGTACACGACCGCGCGCGGGCCCGCGGACAGAGCGGACAGAACCGCGTCCACGTCGTCCGTCGCCGCCACCCCGAGGCGCCGGCCGAGATCGCCGAGTTCGCCCGCGTCCCTGCCGACCTTGGCGGGACTCGACACCAGCACGGCCACAAGGCTGAGCATCGGATGCGCCACGACAGCCCTGATGGCCGCACGCCCGACGTTGCCTGTGCCCCAAACAACCGTGGGAATCATGGGCGGAGGGTAACGATGCACCCCAAAACTTCCCATAGCCGTGCACGAGGAATGCCGTGGCATGAGCGGACGGGCGGCGCGGGTGGTCCACGGCGTGACATGACATAGATCACGCCAGATCACGGCCCGATCTTGGAATGCGCGCTGTCCCGGCACTGCTGCACTGTTCATGGGCTCGCCCTGTGTGGGGGTGCGCTGGGCAACGGTGCTCGACGCGGCCGGCCGAGGTGGGTGTCCCCACGACCTCGGCCTTCTCTGCTCCCTCGTCCCCGGACCGCTGTCTTCGAAAGGTTCTTCCGCACCATGCCTCTGGCTCTGTTGGCCCTGGCTGTCGTCGCCTTCGGCATCGGCACGACCGAGTTCGCCACGATGGGGCTGCTGCCCCAGATCGCCGACGGGATCGGGGTGTCGGTACCCCAGGCCGGCAACCTCGTGTCGGCCTACGCGCTCGGTGTCGTCGTCGGTGCCCCGGTGCTGACCGGCATCGGTGCACGCGTACCGCACAAGAAGCTGCTGCTGCTGTTGTCGGGACTGTTCGTGATAGGCAACATCGCCTCCGCGCTCGCCCCGAACTTCGGCCTGCTGTTCGCCGCGCGCTTCCTGGCCGGACTGCCGCACGGCGCCCTGTTCGGCGTCGGCGCCGTCGTCGCGTCCCGGCTGGTCGCCCCCGACCGGGCGGCACGCGCCGTGTCGAAGATGTTCCTCGGTCTTACGGTGGCGAACATCATCGGCGTCCCCGCCGGCACCGCGCTCGGCCAGCAGTTCGGCTGGCGCTCCGCCTACGGCGCCGTGGCCGTCATCGGGCTCGTTGCCCTCGCCGCGCTGGCCGCGTTCGTTCCGCACCAGCCGCGCGGACAGCAGTCCGGCATCCGGCACGAGGTGCGGGCCATGCGCAACCGGCAGGTCGTGATCGGCCTGGCCACGGCGGTGGTCGGGTTCGGCGGCTTCTTCGCCGTCTACAGCTACCTCGTGCCGATGCTGACGAACCTGACCGGCATCTCGGACACCTCGACCACCCTGGTCCTCGCGCTGTACGGCGTCGGCATGACGGCCGGCACGCTCATCGCCGGCCCCCTCACGGACCGCGCCCTGCGCCCGACGCTCTACGCCGGACTCGCCCTGCTCGCGGCCGGGCTGGTGACGTTCTACTTCACCGTCCACAGCACCGTTCCGGCCCTGGTCACCGTCACCTTCATCGGCGCCATGGGTGCCCTCATCACCACCCCCGTCCAGATGCTGCTGATGGCGAAGGCCAAGAACGCCCCGACGATGGCCGCCGCCTCCAACCACTCCGCCTTCAACCTGGCCAACGCGGGCGGCGCCTGGCTCGGCGGACTGGCCATATCGGCCGGCTGGGGCTGGGCCTCACCGAATCTCGTCGGCGCCGCCCTCGCCGTGGCGGGCCTCGCCCTGGCCGTCACGGGCGGCCTCATGGACCGGGGTGGCCGAGGTTCCGAGAGCTCCGAAGTGATCACGTCGTCCGCCTCGGACCCGTTGCCGGAGGCGGCACCCAGCACCTCGGCCCAGGGGTGACCACTGCCCTCGCGGCGAAGGTGGCCTGTGTGAGACACACAGGCCACCGGATCGGGTCGCCCCTCTTCGGTCGTCGAGGAGTCGAGGCGGGGACTCACGCAGCGGGGAAGTCGTCCTGCGACCTGACGCGCTCGCGAATCCAGACTCCCGCGGGCTTCAGCGGCGAGGTGCCGGTCCAGGGGCCGGACCTGTCGCACGTCCCGGTCTTGAAAACGGCCCCGGTGCGGTTGTCGTCGGAGAAGTTCCAGTTCGTCCAGCTGATCTTCTTCGACGCCATGAGGTCGAGGTAGCGCTGCGACATGGCGAAGTCGTTGCTGCCCTCGCCGGCGTAGTTCTGGGTGCCGAACTCGGTGACGAACACCGGGAGCTTGTCGGCCGCGCGGGAGAGGGTCGCCAAGTACTCGTCGCGGTGCGAGTACGCGTAGAAGTGGAAGGTGTACATGATGTTGGACGCCCTGACCGGGTTGTTCACCACCTCCGACTCGTCGGCGCCCTCCGAGACCCCGAACGAGGACCACGCGCGGGTGCCTACCAGCACGGGAGCGTCGGAGTCGATGCCGCGGATGGTCGGGATGATCTGCTCCGCGTAGCTCTTGATCCGCGACCAGCTCACGCCGCTGGGCTCGTTGGCGATCTCGTAGAGGATGTTGTTCTTGTTCTTGTTCCGGTTGGCGATGTCGGTGAAGAACTGACGGGCCTTGCTCAGGTTGGCGTGGGGGTCGCCGGGAGTGAGCATGTGCCAGTCGACGATCACGTACATACCGCGGTCGGTCGCCTGCTGGATGAGGGAGTTCGCGAGGTTGGTGAAGTGCTGGGGGTTCGTCTCGTAGCCGCCCTCCTGCACATAGGTGGAGACGCGCAGGACGTCGGCCTTCCAGTCGCCGGCCAGGGCGTCGAGCGAACCGCCGGTCAGGCAGTGCGGATACCACTGGGTGCCATGGGTGCTCATGCCCCGTAGCTGGATGGGGTTCCCGCGGCTGTTGCACAGCTTGGTGCCACAGACCTTCAGCTGTCCGTTGGCGGAGACCGGCGTGGCGGCCGCGGCACGCTGATGGGCGGTGCTCGCCTGAGCCGAGCCGGTCGGGAGGACGCCGAGGAGCAGCAGCAGGACGCTGCCGAGCACGGTGGCCACCGCACCCTGCCGTAACGACGGAAGGGAAGCCTTCATTCTGCTCATATGAACCTCGTTCACGTGAGTGATTGATAGGAAACTTTCCTATTGGAGGGAAGCAGAGGCTCTCTGGGCCCACAAGAGGCCTGTCGCCATCCACACTCGTGCGGGCATTCACAGGGAGGCGGTTCACCTATGTGACCGGGCCGCGCATCAGGCAGGGGCTTCCGTGGCGCGAGCGCACATGTTCCGCTTTGTCCTCTGGCCAACGCGCGTAGACCGGGCCACTATTCATCCGGCACATCTGAACCACCTGCACAGCCGCCCCACAGGAACCGTGGCCCACCGCAGGAAGGTCCCCACATGAAGGTCACCAAGACCTTGAAGCTCCGCTCGGTCCTGACCGCTCTCGCCCTCTGCGTCGCCCCCGGCGCCGTCGTCATCGGCACCGCCGGCGAGGCGTCCGCCGCCACCAAGATCAGTCACGCCACCGCGACATCGATGTTCCGGCAGGTCGGCATCACCTGGTCGTCGTCAGGTGGCTGCTCCGACCGCAACAACCCGACCTGTACGTCCTTCGAGCAGCTCAACCTGGCCACCGCACAAGGCGCGCAGACCCTCAAGAGCGCCAGTGGCTGCGCCCTGAACATCACGGGCGGCACCGAGACCGGACACGCCTCCGGCACGTACTCGCACTGGAACGGCTACAAGCTCGACTACAGCAAGTACACCTGCCTCGGGAACTACATCAAGAACAACTTCACCTACATCGGCCCGCGCGGTGACGGTGCTCTCCAGTGGCGTTCCGGCTCGGGCAACATCTACGCCGACGAGGGGAACCACTGGGACGTCCTCTACTACAACTGCGGTGGCTGCTGACGGACGGCCAGGTCACTCCGCAGCCGTCAAGGCCTCCAGAGCGCTGGCCTGAGTGCGCCAGTCCGACGGGTTGGGAGCGGCGCCGGACCAGCGCTGGCCCAGGCGGTTGAGGGAGTCCCGGTCGTCGGCCCAGACCGAATCGGCCTGCCTGCCGGCGTACCCCCGGTAGGCGGCCGATCCGGTGGCGTCCGCCAGATCAGCCAGGTTGCGCATGAAGATGCCCTTGAACTGCTTCTGGTTGTCGTCGCAGGTGCCGGCTCCGATGTCGCAGGACTCGGTCAGGACGCCGTCACGTGTGAGGACCGGCGAGGAGATCGCGGCGTCGGCGAGGCGCGTGGCCGTGTCCAGGTAGCGGGCGCTGCCGGTGGATCGCCACAGTTGGGTGAAGGCGCCGATCGCCAGGCCCTGGTTGTAACTCCACACCGTCTGCCCGTTGTTGGCACATCCGCTGGTAAGCCCGTCGTTGACCAGACCCGCCGAGTTGATCATCCCGCTGGCGAGGTACCAGTCGGCCGCCGTGAGCGCCCGGCCGCCCCACACGGTGTCGCCACCGACGCGCTGGTGCAGTGACGTGGCGAGCCACAGATACAGCCCGTTGGTCACGGCGTTCTTGTACGTGCGTTCCCGGTCCCACCACACCCCGCCACCGCAGGTGCCGGGATCCCAGAACTCGTGGACGTAGTCGGTGATGATGACAGCCTCGTCCAGATAGCGGCGCTCGCCGGTGTGGTCGTACGCCCTGATCCAGGCCATCGCCCACCAGGCCGCGTCATCGACGGCGCGGCTGATGAAGTGGCCCTCGACCGCATCCGAACTGCGAACGCCGGCCGGGAAGACGCCACGGTTCTGCTCGAAGGTGCGAGCGATCACCCAGTCGTAGTCGCGCCGACCGGTCCGCTCGGCGAATTCGACGATCGAGGTCAGCGCGACGGCCGAGTTCCACCAACTGCTCCGCCACCAGCCCTCGTTGGTCTGGTACGACGCCACCAGCGCGTCCGCCGCCCCGCGCGCCCGGGTCGGCGCGGGCCTCGCCCAGTCCGTACAACTGCCCTCCTGATGGGCGGCCTCACGGCCGCAGGCGCGGACCGCCCCGCCGTACAACAGGCCGCGCGGGTCCTTGGTGGCGAACATCGCGGTCCTGGTCGAGGCAGCCCCGGACGGCACGCTCCGGCGGCCGAGGGAGGAGCCCTCGGGCCAGCTCGCGCCGGCGTCCCAGGAGCGGTCGAGCCAGATCTCGTCGCCCGCGCCGCCGCTCTCGATCACGCCCCAGGCCATGCCGTTGCGGTGGTCGACGTGCAGGCTGATGCTGCGGCCGAAGAGAGTGGTCGAGGGGACCGGGGTGTCGTCGCCGGACGCGGCGGCGGCGTCGGCGCCGTCGCAGGACGTTCCGTCGCAGACCTGCGGGTACACCCAGTCGGTACAGGAGACGCCACCGGCGTCGCCGCAGGCACGGATCCAGCCGCGCCGGTGCCCGACCGGGTCGGAGATGTTGTACATGAGGGTGCGGGTGCCGGTCCAGGTGTCGGGGATGCTCGCCCTGCCGAGCAGCGGCTCCCAGGTGGCGCCACGGTCCCAGGACCGGTCGAGCCAGACCGAGTCACCGCGCACTCCGTCGTCGATGCTCGCCCAGGCCATGTTGTCGGGGTCGGAGACGTGCAGTCGCAGCACGCGACCGTTGATGTTCCGCTCCGGCACCGGGAACGTGTCCTGCTGCGCCCTCGCCGGGTCCAGGGTGTCGCAGGCCAGCGCGCAGACCACCGGCGCCGCCTGCGAGGGGGTGGGCAGGGCGACCAGCCCGGCCAGGCTGAGCGCCAGGACCAGGAGGCCGTTCCATATGCGGTGTCCGCGTGCTGACATGACGACGTACCGCCCTTTCTCCGTGAGGGTCGGTCGCGCCGGCTACGGCGCGGCGTTCAGCAGGTCGAGGGCGCTTTGCTGGCGTGCCGCGTCCACCTTGTCGATCGGGCCGGACCAGCGCAGTCCGTACTGATCGAGGGCGTTGCGGTCGCCGATGTGGGCACGGTCCGCCTGGCGGCGCAGATAGGCGCTGTATGGACGGTCCGGCAGGGCGGCGTTGAGTGTGCCCAGGCCACGTACATGCGCGCCCTTGAAGGACGGCCCGTCGGCGCCGCAGTCGCCACCCTCGCACGGGTCGCGCAGGATGCCCTCGGCGGTGTGCAGGGAGGGGGCCGTGGTCGCGGCGTCGGCGATCTGCCGCGCCCGGCTGAGCAGTGCTCCGTCCCCGGTTGCCCGGTGCAGCTCGGTGAGGGCGCCGAGCAGGACCCCTTGGTTGTACGACCACACCGGCTGACCGTTGTTGCGGCAAGTGCCCAGATCTATGCCGTCGTTGACGAGATTCGAGCCGTTGATCATTCCGGTGCCCCGGAACCACGACCATCCGGCCGTCGCCCGCTCCCGATACGTCGTGTCATCCGGGATCCGGTTGTGCAGGGCCGCGTTGAGCTGGATGTAGAGGGAGTTGGCGATGGCGTTCTTGTACGTCTTCGCCGTGCTCCACCACACTCCGCCGCCGCAGGTGCCGTCCCAGTACGCCGCCATGTGGTCGGCGTCGGTGCGGGCGGTGTCGAGGTAGCGGCTGTCGCCGGTCAGGTCGTACGCGGCGACCCAGGCGAGCCCCCACCAGCCGGTGTCGTCGATGTAGTCGTTGCGGAACTGCCCGCCCTGGGCGTGGAGGTTCAGGTCGTAGGTGCGGGAGATCGCGTAGGAGTAACTGCCCATCCCCGACACCCGGATGTTGTCGATGACGGCGGTGAGCGCGTTGGCGGAGTTCCACCACCCGGTGGTGTCGAACAGGCCGGTGGAGTTGTTGTAGAGGGTCATCAGCCCGGTGGCCGCCGCGGTGCGTCGGTCGCCGGCGTTCCAGGTCGTGCGTGCCCACGGGGTGCAGGCGATCTCGGCGCGATCGCCTGCTCTGCCGCAGGCGCGCAGGGCGCCGACCCCGCGGTTGTTCCAGTCGTCCACGTTGAACATCAGCGTGCGCCGGCCTCGTTGACCCGAGGGCACGGTGGTGTCGCCGAGCTTGCTGCCGGAACTCCAGGTGCGGCCACCGTCGAAGGAGCGGTCGAGCCACACCTCGTCGCCCGGGTCGCCGTTGGCGATGGACGCCCAGCCCATCGCGTCGGCGTCGTCGAAGTGCAGCGCGATCGACCGTCCGTGGACGGTGGACGTCACGGGGATGCGGTCGCCTGGGGAGAGGGCGGGGTCCCGGGCATCGCAGTACTTGTTGCAGATGGTCGCCGCGGTCGTGGCAAGGCCGGCAGCGGACGCCGACGGCGATGCGACACCCGTGAGGAGCACGAGGGCGAGCGCTGCCGCCGACCCTCCGACGGTGGGGGGACTCGGTCTGCGGAATCTTCGTGCGGGAGCCATGGGGCCTCCCCGTCAGGGCAACGCCCCCAAGCTTCGCAAAGGGTCTGCGGACGCCGGTCGAGGCGACAGCCCGGGGACGTGCTGTGAGTGAAAGAGAGCGCTCTCGGAAGGTAATGACGGGATGACGGGCCGTCAATGGTGCAGGAGGTGCAGCCGGTTGTGGATCGTGATCGTCCGGCACGCCGTCGAACGGCAGCCCAGAGAATTTGGAATTGTTCCATTCCGGCAATTGGCGCGTACATGCTATACAATGCGCCCGGGTAAATCTACAAGAAGAGGAATCGTGAAGAAAGCGCGCATATGTCTCGTGGTGGTGGCGTGCACTCTCTTGGCCGCCTCATGCGGGGGAGGTGACACGTCCGTTGACACATCCCGCCTGACCGACCAGGAGAGGGAATGGGTCGAGTTCTCCTACGCGCACGAGAAGAACAACGAGACCAAACGGGCGTGGGAACAACTCACCGCTGAAGGTGTCAAATCCTATCTTGACCAGCAGCGTCCTCGCCTGTGCGGCGACACGGCGGCACTGATGAAGAGCCTGAAGGAGGCGGGCTACGAGGCAGGTGAAATGCAGGAGTACAAGGAGAAGACCGCAGAGCTCGTCTGCTGAGCCCTTTACAGCGGATTGTCGTCAAGGCGTTCCAGGGCGGAACAGATGCTTTCAGAACGAAGGTCCCTGCCGTCACCAGCAGGGACCTTCGCGTGGGGAAGCCGGCTACTGGGTCCGCGCCACCGCTCCGCCCAGGATTCTCAGTGAGTATTTGTCGTACGCCCGGTGCAGAACCATCGTCACCGGCCCGCCGGCAAACACCCCGCTGACGACGTACTCCTTCTTGTTCCCTGTCTTGGCGACCTGCTTCTCATACAGGGAATCGGTTTCCTTCTTCGCCTGCTTGAGCCAAGACGTCGCCTTGCTGTGGTCGACTCCCGCCACGTCCAGTCCAGTGCAGGCCGCGAGAAAGTCGAAACCATCGGAACGTTTCGTGCTGGTTCTGCACAGCAGAGACGACATGTCCTCGTGATCGGCGTATCCAGCCGAAACCGTCGTCCCGTTCCCGCCGCGCCCGTGGATATAGGTTCTCTTCTTCCCGTCGGGCATCTCCTGATCAACCGGCTTGTCCAGCTTCAGCTTCCAGTCTTTCGCGAGCCCGGCGAGGAAGTCCTTCCCCGTGTATCCGGTGGCCATCGTGTCCGCCGCGCCGAGACCGGGCCGTTTGTCGGCGACCACCGCGTGCTTCGGCAGATCGGCGGCACGCGGCGCAGTCCGCGTCTTGGACGGCTGAGGATGAGGCGCTGCGGCCTCGGGGCGCTCGGACGCTGCCGACCGAGGGCTGTTCTCGCTACAGGAGGCGGCTCCCGCCGTGCCGATGACGACAGTCATCAGCACGGCGGGAACACGGAGCGCGGCGCGCATCACAGACCACCGTCGACGAGGGCACACGGACCGGGATCCTCGTAGTTGAACGGAACGAAGGCGATCGCGTCGAACACCACGTTGTCGTCCCCGGTGCCCCCCTTGTGGATGTTGTCCATCTCGATCCGGCCACCCTTCCAGAAGGAGAAGGTGCCCATCTCGAACCAGGTGTCCTTGCCCGCGCTACGGGTTTTCTGGTTGACGTTGCAGTAGTCGGGCTTGGCGCCCGATGTGTTGTCGCCCGGGATGAAGTCGTACCGGACGACCGCTTCCGCGCCATGGGAGGGCAGGTGGACCCACACCTTGTAGCGCTGGCCGGGCTGGTCTCCGGAGGGGAGCTTGGCCTGGTTGACCTGCCATCGGCCGGTGACCTTGTGGAAGGGCTCGGTGTATTCGTAGCTGTGCGTGAAGTAGACGTGGTGGTCGTACCCGGCGCCGAGCTGGTGGAGGTCGAGGCCGGCGATGTAGGGGGTCGCACGGAACGTGCCGTCGCCCCGATCCATGGTGATGTTGTCGCCCACCTGGAGGGTGAACTTGCCGTCGTCGGCTCCCTCGAAGTCCCCGCATCCGTAGGTTTCCTCGTGCTGGCCGAGGTTGTCGACGATGATGGCGTTGGAATAGACGCTCGGGTGGTCGATGCACGGGCCGTGACCGTACTTGCTCTGGAGTTCGGGCTCTCCTGAGCCGAGCTCGTAACTGAGCTTCTCGGTGCTGGAGTTGGAGGTGTTCTGCGAGTCGCCCATCCAGTTCACCCAGCCGTCCCAGCGGCACTGCTCGTCCCAACTCGGGCACGGGTCGGCCGCGCTCGGGTTGCACGCGTTGATGGCCGGGTCGCAGAACGCGGTGCGCGGGGCAACCTTGATGTTGCCGAGCGGCATGTTCGGCTCGGAGTACGACTCTTCCGCGTTCCAGGTCATCTGCGGGTTCTCGGCCCAGCCGAAGATCTTCTCCGAGTAGTTCCACTCGCCGGGGCGGGAGGCGTCGTCATAGCTGTAGCGCAGGAAAGGCTGCCGGTCGGCGGGGTAGCTCGGGTTGATCGGATTGTTGAAGAACCCGACACCGACGGCCCCGTCGGTGTAGACGCCGGAGTTGTAGCCCCACAGCGCCATGTACCAGTTCTCGATGTAGGCCGGGCTGCCGTTGTTGGTGTTCATGCCCAGCGCCTTGAGCTGGTTCCACTTCTCGGCCAGGATCTGGAGACCGGCGGCGATGTTCGCCGCGTAGTCAGTGGTGACGGCGCCGGCGCGCACAGCGTCGTACTGCGAGTCGTGCTCCCAGGACATGCCGGTCGTCACCTGCGCGATGCCGTAACCGCAGTCGGCCTTGGACCGGTTGGGGTAGCCGTGGATGCCGTTCTCGTTGCCGAACCAGTCCGACCTGGTGACGTTGCCCGAGTCGCCGTTCATGGAGTGCCAGGACGCCTGCTTGAAGTTGGACTCCTGGGCGAGAATGCCCAGCATGACCTGTGCGGGAATCTCGCCTCCGCCGGTCAGTGCCGGCTTGGGGAACAGGCCCTGCGGGGTGTAGGCGGAAAGCCCGGTGTCGTGCCAGTTCTGCGGGCGGGTGACCGTCAGATTGCCGTGAACGGCCTGGTCCACGGCCCACTCGACCTGGTTCGCGCTGGCCTGGAGCGCCTGGCGCTTGGGGTCGTTGCGCTTGACGAGGCAGGGGGTCTCCATCTGCCCGATCAAGCCGTAGACGTCCGCACCGGATCCGGACAGACACTGCGATTCCGGCGCGCCCTCACCGCAGTTGCGAGGATCGTCGTCATCGGCCATGACGAACGCGGCCGGGTCCATCGGCAGCGAGGAATCCGGCTTCGGCCGCTTGCGGTCGGCGTCCACGAGCGTGGTGGCCTCCGCACCGGTCTTGAGCGCGGTCGCCTTGACGGTCAGCGTTCCGGCACCCTTGTTCGAGGGCGAGCCGATGCGGGTGGTGATGCCCTTCATCTGCTCGGAGAACACGGAATGGGTCACCAGGTGGCCGTGGCGCGAGATCCCGGTCACACGCCCGTCCACCGCGTGCTTGGAAAGCCCCGGGGTGTCGCTGGTGTCGATTCCCTTCACGTCGCCGACGACCGCGGCGCCATCGGCCACCGGGAGCAGTTTGACCTTCCCCTTCGGGGCACGGCCCAGCTCGGTGAAGTCCTTGCCGTCGAAGCGGGAGATGACGCTGCTGTTGCCGTCGACCGTGCCGACGTCCACGGTGCCGTTCTTCGTGGCGGTCAGCGCGAACATCGGGCCGGGTACGTCGGCGAGCTTGCGGGCGGACAGCTTCTTGCCGTTGCCCTTCAGGTCGACGAGATCGCCGCCGAGCACGCCGACGGTGCCCTTCTGTGTGGGCGTGACGTGTGTCAGGTAGCCCTTGACCGTGCGGCGGGAGGACACCGATCCGGTGGCAGCGTCGACCGAGATCACCGTCGTCGAGCCGGCGGACCTGTCGGTGGCCGAACTGGAGGTGAACGCCACCTCGTCGCCCGTTCCGCAGCCGGGCGTGAAGTACGCCAGTTTCACCCGGTCGGGAATTTCGGTGACCTTGCCGTCGGAGAGTCGGATCACCGCGGCGAACGCGCCTCTCTCGTACGCGCCGGGCTCGTTGGCCCACATCGACGGGGCGTAGACCGCCGCCGCGTAGTCCTCCGATCCCGTGGTGCAGACGTAGCCCGTCCACGGACCGATGCCCGACAGTTCCTTGCGGTTGAGGCGGGCGATCTCATAGAAGGAGAAGCCGTCGCTCTCCTTCGCCGAGAGGATGTGCAGTCCCTCGGCGTCGCCGGTGGCCTGCACGATCGCGTCCGACGAAGAGGCGTAACCCGATCCCAGGTCCTTGCCGGGTGTCGAGAACAGGCGGGGCGCCGTGCTGTCCGCTGCGGCAGGGGCCGTCTGCACCGTGGTGTCCGAGGAAGCCAGCGGGACCAGGGCGGTGGATGCCGCGACCAGGCTCAGAGCCATCAGCGGGGTCATGGAGAAGTATCTCCTGAGACCTCTTCTACGCATGGTCTTCCTCACAACCAATCCGTGCAGCTGCCGTGTGTGGTCGGGAAGCTCGCGTCAACCGGCTTGTCCTCGGCGGCGGTGGGGTTGTTGATGATGTACCTCAACGGCATGGGGTCGAACAGCGGCCCGACGTCGTTCCAGCACGCCTTCGCCGTCGTGGTCTTCCAGTTCTCCATCACGGTGTAGGCGCCTGCCACACCGTCGGGCAGAACGCTTGTCGTGGTGGGCCGCTGAATGCCGCCGTCCGGATCACGGGTCGCCCACAGCGTCAGGTACACGTAGTCGGGTGAGGTGTCGAGATCGCGTGCGACCTTCGCCCATACACCCTGACACTTCGGTGACCACATCAGCCGCACCACGACCGACGCGTCCGGCTCGGTCACCTGCTGGAGAATCTGGGCGTCGTCGTCACACCCCATCTGAATGGGGTCCTTGCCCGAGCAGCTGGCTCGCCAGCAGTCGGCCGCCACTGCCGGAGATGCCTGGAGTCCCTGAAAGGCTCCCGCCAGCAGCGTCAGGGCAGCCGCCGCCGGCCCCCATCTGCGTATGCCGTGCACACACACCACCTCGGATCCTTCTTCTCCGTGCCGCATCGAGCGCGGCATATCTCGCCATTCGGGTACGGATGTCTACGCCGAGTTGACCGATACATGGCACGCTTGGTCACATGACGTCCGCAGGCCGCCCATCAAGATCCCACAGGAACTTCCAAACTGGTAGCGGATTTGATCAAGGCCTCCGCGGACCATGGCCTGAAAGCAACGGGCTTACGCAGCCTCGTAGTTGACGTTTCGGCATGAAGTGGGAGCGGAGGGCATGTCGCCGGAAACGGACGACAGGGCTCACTCTGCCGGCTTCGACGGTCCGGCCTGCGTGGCCAGCACCTGCCGGCGGGCTTGCTCGACCGCCTGTGTCAGGGCCGCGACGTCATATGCGCCTTTGTGACGCCGTCCGTTGATGAAGAACGTGGGCGTACCCGACACCCCGCTCAAGTCCGCGGAATCCACGTCCTCGGCGACGCGCCGCGCGCCCCGGCGCCGCTCCAGGTCGGCTCGGAACCGCGCCACATCCAGGCCGAGTTCCCGCGCGTACCGCACCAGGTCCTCGCCGCTGAGGGCGTCCTGCCGTGCGAGCAGCAGATCGTGCATCTCCCAGAACTTGCCCTGCCGCGCGGCTGCTTCGGATGCCTCGGCCGCGAGTTCCGCGTCGGGGTGCACATCCGTCAGTGGCAGGTGCCGCCACACGTAACGGACGTCGGAGTCCGTGCCCAGCAGTTCCCGCACGGCCGGTTCGGCCAGTCCGCAGTACGGGCACTCGAAGTCGCCGTACTCCACCACCGTGACGGCCGCGTCCTCGGGCCCGCGGATCCGGTCGTGGCGGACGTCGACGGCCACCGCCAGATCCGTGAGGGTGCCGCTCGTGCCCAGCAGGGCCCGTGCCCTGCGGGCCTCGGGCAGCAGTCTGATGACGCCGGAGACCGCCCAGCTCAGCGCGAACGCGGCGACCAGGGTGGCGAGGACACCGATCCGCGCCTGATCCAGTTCCTCACCCTCGAAGGCATGGGACGCGATCAGCAGCGAGACGGTGAAGGCCGCCCCCGCGATGGCTCCGCCCGCGGTGACGGAACCCCAGCCCACGTTGGGGCGCAGACGACCACCCGTCAGCAGCCGCGCTCCCGCCATGGAACCCACGATCCCGATCACCTTGCCCGCCGCACAGCCGCACAGAATGCCCAACGTGATGGGCGAGGTGAACGCTTCTTCCAGCTTGGCGGCACTCAGCTCGATGCCCGCGTTGGCCAGCGCGAACAGCGGCACGATGCCGTAGCTCACCCAGGGCAGGAACTTCTGCTCCAGGCGCTCGTTGGGGGAGATCGCCGCGGCAAGTCCCTGTACCGCGGAGCGCTGCAACTCCGCGGTGGGCTGTTCGCGGAAGAGACGGAACAGACGGCTCGCCCGTTCCAGGTCGCCGCGCGGCGCCGGATAGGCGACGACCAGGGCCCCGACGGCCAGCCCCGTCACCACGGGATCGACCCCGGCCTCGTACAGCGCCACCCACACCACCACGGACAGCACGGCGCAGTAGGCGCCCTTCCGGATGCCCGCCAACCGCACCACACCGATGAGCAGCAGCCCGCCCAGCGCCACCAGCAGAGCCGCCACCCGGATGCCCTCGCTGTAGAAGACCGCGATCACCAGCAGCGCGAGCAGATCGTCGACCACGGAGATCGACAGCAGGAAAGCGCGCAGGGAGGCCGGCAGCCGTGAGCCGAACACGGCCAGGATGCCCAGGGCGAAGGCGGTGTCGGTCGACATCGCCGTGCCCCAGCCGTGCACCGAGTCACGACCGGCGTTGATCGCGATGTAGATCGCCGCGGGTACGACCATGCTGCCGACGCCGGCCACGGCGCTGAGCATCACCCAGCGGCGGTCCCGCAATTCCCCCATGTCGAACTCGCGCCGCGCTTCCAGACCGACCACGAAGAAGAACAGACTCATCAACCCCGCGTTGATCCACTCGTGCAGATCCAGCGAGAGGTGGTGGGTGTCGAAGCCGATGGTGAAGTGCGCTCCCCACACCGCTTCGTAGGAATGCGCATCGACGTTGGCCCACAGCAGGGCCGCGGCCACGGCTGCCAGCAGCAACGCGGCGCTGCCCGTCTCGGTCTGCACGAACGTCCGCCAGCGGGCCCGGGTCTGGCTGGACAGCGGCTGACTCGACTCGCCGCGGTAGTCGCTGCTCACCTGGCCGATTATCGCCGCCCGCCCGACAGCGGCCGGCCGACAGGTTGCCTCCGCCACCGCTTTCCCCGGAAGGCCCACCCGGACGGCAGACGACACGTACCCCCTCCTGGCGGCGCAGGAGGGCGGTGGCCCGTCAGTCGATGAACAGATCGCCCGTGAGGTACTTGAGCCCGGTGTCCGGGGCGACGGTCACCACGACGTGCCCTTCTCCGACCTCGCGGGCCAGGTGAAGCGCCCCGGCGACGTTGAGCGCGCCGGAGGTGCCGGTGAAGACGCCTTCCCGACGAGCGAGCGGCAAGGCCAGCCGACGGGCCTCCTCTTCGTCGACGGCGCGGGCCTCGTCGTAGGAGCCCTCCGTGAGCAGCGGCGGGACGATTCCGGTGGCGATTCCTTCCACCCGGTGCGGTCCGGCCGTACCGGCGGTCAGCATGGGCGAAGAGGTCGGCTCAAGAGCGACGGTGCGTACCGGACCACCCTCACGCAGCGATGCGGCGACGCCGGCGAACATTCCGGCTGTGCCGACGCCGGCGCAGAACACGTCCACGGTCACACCGTCGCCGCCGGTCTGCTGGAGGATCTCGCGCCCGAGGACCGCATAGCCCGTGAGGGCGTCCACGTTGTGGAACTGATCGGTCCAGAAGGCGCCCTCGCGCTCGATGATCCGGTCGACCTCCTCGCGCATGCGCACGAAGAGGTCGGACGTGATCCGGCCCCCGTCGCTGGGCACCACGGTCACGTCCGCGCCGAACGCCCTCATCGTGCGCAGCTTCTCCGGTGCGAACGCATCCGAGGTCACCACCGACAGCGGATACCCCTTCACCGCGCAGACGAAGGCCAATGAGGACCCCGTACTGCCGCCGGTGAACTCCACGACACGCTGCCCCGGCTCCAGCACCCCACGGTGTTCCGCGCCCTCGATCATGGCCAGAGCCATCCGGTCCTTGTAGCTCCCGGTGGGGTTGCCTCCCTCCACCTTGACCAGAACGTCGGCCGCCCCCTCGGGCACGACACGGCGCAGGCGCACCAGCGGCGTCCCGCCGATCGTCTGAAGGGACGAGGACTGAATACCGGGCAAACCCATGGGCCCCTCACTCACCTCGGTCACCTCGCGACCCGGACGCCGGACCGGCCGTCTCGGCAGCGGCCGTGCACAAGCCAAGGCTAAGGCCGTCCCGTGACGATCGACGGGAGCGCCGTGGGCCGGGCGGCGAGCCTGGCAGGATCGTGCTCATGGGTGGGAGAGACGGGGCAGTCGAACTGCTGGCGCGGGCCGGGTTGTCGGTCGTGGGGGAGTGGCCGGTGCAGGAGGTGGTGCCGCCGTCGTTCGCGTGGCGGCACGTCGTCGCCGGCGGGGAGGAACCGACCGTGGTCGTCGCGGCGGAGCGGCACGATCTCGCGGCGGAGGTCAACGCGCAGTGGTACCGGTCGGCGTCCGAGGTGGGGATCTTCGGTGCGGACGAGGTGTTCCTCATCGACTTCCCCGCCAACCGCACCGGCCGCTGGTTCAGGGTCCGGCTCACCGACAGCTGGGACCTGGCCGGTGCGCTGGGGGAGAGGCGTGGGCAGCCGGAGTTCGTCACAATGTCGCAGGACGGGCACTGCCTGGTGGGGGCCACCACCGGGGACGGTGAGGTGTCGCTCGTCGCCGTCGACCGGCTGGGGGAACGGCGGGAAAGGGAGGCGCGGGCGGCGGCCGCGGAGACTGCCGAGGAGCGGGCGGCCGCCTGGGGATCGTTGTTCGAGGGCCGGGAGCCCACGCACAGGCTGTTGGAAGCCTGGGCACTCGGCCTCTCGCTCAACAAGGCCATCCCGGCGGACCTGCTTCCGCGGCTGCTGGAGAGATCCCACCACGCCATGTACCGCCCCATGCCCGCGGAGGTAGTGGAAGCGATCCTGGCTCACCCGAACTGGAAACTGCGGGCGTTGGCGGCCGAGGTGCAGCCCGACATCACCTCGCAGCAGTGGTCCCGCGTGATCCTCGGCGAGGAGGACGAGCGGCGTCGCTGGGTGCTCACCCTGCTGGCCGCGGACCGCCGGGCCGAACTCGACGAGGACACCTGCCGGAGACTCGCGGCCGACCCGTCCCCCCGCATCCGTTCCGAAGCCGCCCGCCTGAGGGATCTGCCCGTCTCCTCGGTGGCCGCACTGACCGCCGACCCGGACGCAGGTGTCCGCTACGTCGCCTGCCACGCCGCCTGGCCGTACCTCGACGCCCGAGCACGCGAGGCGCTGATGGCCGACCCGGACGCCAAGGTGCGCGGCGCGGCCCGACTACGGCATCACCGGGAGCACCCGATCTCCCGCTCGGCGTACGACACCCTGGATGTCGAACCCCGGACACTGGAGGACTGTCGACTGGAGCACGATCTCGCCGCACACCTGGCGCGCCACGGCGAGGACGACGTGCGCCGGGCACTCGCCCGCAACCACAGCCTCGACGCGGACCTGGTCGCCCTGCTCGGCGATGATCCGGACCCGGCGGTCCGGTTCGAAGTGTCGATACGCGCCGACCTGACGGAGGACCAACGGGCGGCCGTCCGGATCGACTTCGACCCCGGCATCCACCACCACGAGCTCACCTGGATCGTGGCGCTGCACGACGACCCGGATGCCATGCGCCGCCTGGCGGCCTCCTCCCACCCGCTCGTCCGCAGAAGCGTGGCTCGCGCCCGACGCCTTCCGCCGGACGTCGTCGATCGCCTCGCCCGCGACGAGGATCGCGTCGTACAGCTCTTCCTGGCCGAGTCCTGCGACGACGCGCCGGCCGACATGCTCATGCGGGTGTGGCAGTGGTGGACCGGCAGCCTGAGCACCCCCGACCGCCCGCGCGGCCACCCGAACTTCCCCCGCCAGGGCCTGCTGCGGTACGCCGATGACCCGAACCCGCGCATGCGCAGACTGGCCCTCGACGACCCGTTGTCCACACCCGAACTGGTGGAACGGCTCAGCCGCGACCCGAGCGACGAGGTCCGCCACCGGGCCGCCACCGACCCGCGACTGTCACCGATGACCGCGGCACTGCTGCTGGACGACCCGCACGACCGCGTCCGCCATGCCGCCGCCGTGCATCCCCGGCTGCCGGTACGGATCCTCACCCGGCTGCTGCTGGACGCCGACGAGGCGGAGACCGCCGCCCGCAATCCGGCGCTGCCCGGGGAGGTCGTGCAGCGGATGGTGGAGCTGATCAGCGTCCCTGCCGCGGGGGAGGCGTTGTGAGCCGTTCCCGCTGACAGGGCGCTCGCCCTCTCACCCCCTCACACGAATCGCCACAGGTGATCGGCGGTCCCGTTGTCCTCGAACTGGACCACCTGCGCGCTGTCGGCGGTCGACATGCGGTCCACGCCCAGCACCTTGTCGCTGTTCTTGTTGAGGACGCGGTACCAGCCGTCGCCGTTGTCGATCAGCCTCCAGAGATGATCCGCTGTGCCGTTGTCCTCGAACTGCACGACGACGGCGCTGTTCTCGGTCGACATGTGGTCGACGCCGAGGACCTTCCCGCTGTGGCCGTTGCGGATCAGGTACCAGCCGTCGCCCTTGTCGATGAGCTGCCAGGCGTGGTCGCCGGTACCCGTGTTGGCGAACTGCACGACACGGGCGCTGTTCTCCGTGGACATCCCGTCCACCGCGAGGACCTTGCCGCTGTGCTTGTTCGCGAGACGGCGGAAGGGCGGCTCCGGGATCCATTGCCTGCCGTCGGGGGCGGCCGTGGGGAAGGACGTGATGCGAAGCCGGGCCGCACCCGAGGGGATGAGGGTGACCGTTTCCACGGTGGCGGAGCTGCGGGCCGGGCTGTCCTGGAGCGGGGCGACGACGTGTTCGTCGTCCGCGATCCATTCCGGAATGCGCCGGGCCTGCGCCGAGATCCGCACGGGCGCGGCCTCGGGAGTGAAGGGTTGGTCCGGCACACCGGAACCGGCCCGTGTGACGGTGAGGTGTGTGTCCGGGACCAGGCCGTAGTTCCACGGAACCGTCGCGTGGACGTCGTAGGCGGGGAAGGTGTCCGTTCCACCCGTGCGCTCGTAGCGTTCGCCGAGGTCCAGGGAGTAGGTGAGCGGGCCTCGCTCGACGCTCACGGCACCGTGCTGACCGGGCCGGCCGCGCAGCCGGGTCCGCTGCGGGAAGCGGACGCGGACGACGTCTCCCTCGCGCCAGGTCCGTTCCACGCGCGCCCAGGAGGGGCCGTCCGAGGCCGCGATCGCGGCGCCGTTCACGCGGACATCGGGGCCCTGGCACCAGCCGGGGATGCGCAGGTGCAGGGGGAAGCGCACCGGGCGCGGCGTGGAGACGGTGAGGGTGACCGTGTCCCCGAAGGGGTAGTCGGTGGTCTCGGTGACGGTCACGGTCGTACCGTCGGCGACCTGGGTGCGGACCGAGTTGGGTGCGTACAGCGCGGCGGCGAGGCCTCCGTCGGGGGTGGCGAGCCAGAGTTCCTCGGTGAAGTACGGCCAGCCCATGCCGTAGTTGTGGGGGCAGCAGCGGTACTGGTCGACGCCGGCCTGGAAGGCCTGCATGGCGAAGCCGTTCTGGAACTGGCCCTGCGTCTTGGTCCGGTTGTCGAGGTCGACGCTGTTGGCGCTGGTGATGTAGTGGATGGATCTGCCGTGCGGGTCGAGGGACGCGGGGAGCATGTTGAACGCCAGTTCCTCGCAGCGGTCCGCCCACACGGGATCACCGGTGATCCGGGTCAGCAGCTCGTGGCTGGCCATGAACTCGACGATGCCGCAGGTCTCGAAGCCCTGGCGGGGGTCCGTGAAGCCGGGCCGGAAGTTCTCGTCACCGGCCATCCCGCCACCGGGGAACCTGCCGTACTCGGCCATGACGGAGTCGTAGGCACGGTACGTCGCCCGGGTGAGGTCCGCCGAGTCGATCAACTGGGCGTACTGGGCGGGCTCACGGAACCCCTGCGCGATGTTGACGTTGTGCCGGCTCGGGGTGACGCCGGTCCAGTCGGCCCCGTGGGTGTGCATCTTGGCCGCCAGGTCGAGCAGGAACGTCTCCCCCGTACGGCGGTAGAGCCATACGGCGATGTCCAGGCCGTCGCCCCAGCGATAGGACACCCAGCTCGTGTTGAAGGCGCCGGGCCCCTGGGCGTTCATGAAGCGGAGGAAGCGGACGAGGAAGGGCACCACGCGCTGATCGCCGGTGTACTCCTCGTGGCTGCGCAGGGCTTGCAGCAGCGGCAGGAAGGGCCAGAAGTCGGGGCCGCCGTTGAGGGACGTGCGCAAGGCGCGCGGTCCGAAGAACCCGTCGCTCTGCTGTGTGGCGAGGATGGCGTCCACCCACTCGCGCGACCTGGCCAGCGCGCCGGGATCACGCGTGGCGACGGCCAGCGGAATGTAGCCCCGCAACCAGTAGGGAACCTCCTCCCAGGCATTGCGCTCGGGGTGCACCCAGCCGGTCGCCGAGAAGTCCAGGAAGTGGGACCCGGCCTCGAAGCGACCGCACAGACCGTCGAGTTGCAACCGGAGCTGCCCGGCGAGCCAGCCACGGGCGGTGACGCTGCCGGGCCGAAGCCTGCGGAACCTGTCGGGTACGCGCGTCTCCGCCGACGGAGAGGGTGCCGCGGCCGCGACCGCGGCGAACGGGGAGCCGAGAGCGGCGGCTCCCAGCGAGAGCGAGCCCGCGCCGAGCAGTGCCCGTCTGCTGAGGGACATGGGGAACGCCTGCCTTCCGGAAGGGGACCAAGGGCCCGGACAACGTTGTCGTCCTACCGTCTTTCCATCTCTACAACGTTAGAAATTCGGGTCGTTGGCATGACAGCACGCCCGCGCGAACCTGTCCAGGGGTCCTGCCGTCAGTCGAGGATGCCGTGGCCGGTCCGAGGTGTGAGGGTCACGGCCTGGGCGCGCCGCGGCTCGGGTGGCCGGGCCGGGACGCGTTCGAGCACTCCGCCGGCGAAGACGTCGTAGAGCGGCAGGGTTTCGAGGTGGACGTAACCGATGTGGCAGTCGCAGACCTTCAACGGGCAGGGACGGGGGCGCAGGGCGGCGCGGTAGGAGCCGTCGTAGAGGTTGCCCAGTTCGGCTCGGACGAAGTGGCAGCGGCGGACGGTGCCGTCACCGTCGACCGAGATCACGGACTCCCCGGTCCGGCAGGGCAGCCCGGCGCTGGCGTGCGGGTGGCGGCTGTAGGGGAAGAGGGGGTCGAGCGCGGTCCAGTCGTCGGCCTCGGCATCCTGATAGGTGTGGCCCTCGGCGGCGTTGATCCACAGGTACACCTGGGCCGGTAGCTCGGCGCGCAGGCGGCGGGCCGCATCCAGGTGTTCGGGCAGACCGACGATGCCGACGCTGTAGCGGATCCCCCGGTCGGCGAGGTCGTGGCACTTGGCCAGGAAGCGGTCGTAGGGCGTCTGGCCCGGGTGGTAGGTGCACCACAGGGCAAGGGTTTCCGGGTCGGCGTCGGCGAGCCAGTCGGTGCGGCAGCTGAGGTTGGTCTGGATGGCGACGCGGCGGATGTGCGGCAGGTGCGACAGCTCCGTCAGCGCGCGCCGGTACCAGGAGCGGACCAGGCCCTCACCCCAGGGCGTGAACAGCAGGGACAACTGGTCGTCGCTGTCGGCCGCCCAGCCGGCGAAGCGTTCCAGGGCGGCCCGGTCGGCGCGCAGTTGAGCGGTGGAGTCGCGTCGCTTGGCGAACGGGCAGTAGGGACAGTCGTAGTCGCAGGAGGCGAGCGGGCCGCGGTAGAGGACGGTCAGATCCATGGCGGACGCGTCACTTCCTCTCGTACGCGGCCATGGCGGCCTGGACGGCAGGAGAGAACAGCTCGGGTCCGACGGCGTCCGAGTGGGCGAGTCCCTCCGGGGTGAGCCGCAGGTGTGCGGAGGCGGGCTCGACCAGCCAGCCACGGTCGGCCAGGCGACGGAGTTCCGTGCCGAAGTCGTCGAGGGGAGTCCTGCCGAAGCGGGCCCGGTAGTCGTCCACGGGCAGGCCCTCGGCCTGGAGGAGGGACTGCAACAGGTGGCGGCGGCGCGCCTCGTGCGGGTCCATGCGGTAGCCGACCTCGGCGCGGGTGAAGTCGGTGGTGGCGACGTAGTCGTCGATGATCCCGCGGATCTCGTGCATGCCGACCGCGTAGTCGAAGGAGTAGTGCAGGTCGGCCGTGTACGAGCGGGCCCCGCAGCCCAGGCCGATCATGCCATCGCTCTGGCAGGCGTAGTCGTCGGCACCCTGCTGCGGAGCGTCCGTTCGGCGGAACATCCGCATCGACTGCTGGGTGTAGCCCTGGGCGAGCAGGTGGTCGCGGCCCGCGCGGTACAGGTGCAGCCGCTGGGCGTCCCAGTGCGGATCGGGGCCCTCCGCGGCGGCACGGTGACGGTCGAGTCCGGTCAGGGGCCTGACGTAGAGCGGATAGAGGTACAGCTCCTCCGGTCGCCAGGCCAGAGCGGCGTCCAGGGAACGCAGCCAGGTCTGTTCGGTCTGGCCGTCGATGCCGTAGATGAGGTCGATGTTGAGGACCGGGATGGCCGTGTCGCGGATCCGGGCGAGCGCGGCCTCGACATCGGCGCGGCGCTGCGGCCGTACGGCGGCCCTGGCCTCGGAGTCGACGAAGCTCTGGATGCCGAGACTGAGCCGGGTGGTGCCACGCTCGGCCAGGACCGAGAGACGGTCCGCGGTGGCCGTGGCGGGGGAGGCCTCGACGGACAGCGGGATCGCGCGCAGGTCGGCGCCCATGCCCTGCTCGGCGATGTCGCAGAGGCGTTCCAGCTCGGCCGCGGTGAGGAAGGTGGGGGTGCCCCCGCCGAAGGCGGCGGTGGCGAACCGCACCGGCTCGCTGTCACCGAGCGCCTCCCGTACGGCGCCGGCCTGCCGCTGGAGGGCGTCGAGGTAGGCGCCGGTCAGACCGTCGGGGGCGCCGATGCGGGTGAAGAGGTTGCAGAAGCCGCAGCGGACCTCGCAGAACGGTATGTGCAGGTAGAGGGCCAGGGCGCTCTTGTCCTGCGCCGCCCACAGAGAGCTCAGCGCGGGCCGGTCGGGAAGCCGCCGGTAGGCCGTCTTGTGCGGGTAGGCGTAGACGTAGTGCTGGTACGGGCTGGTGAGCTGGGCGGTGGTCATCGCGGCGCCTTGGCGGAGTCGAGGAAGAAGTGGGCGTACGGCACGGTCCACACGGACTCGTGGCCGAGGCGGTGACCGGTGTAGCCGTCGTCGCCGTAGGCGGTGCCGTGGTCGGAGCAGACGATCGCGAAGCAGCGGCGCCGGGAACTCGCGGCGGCGAACAGCCGCCCGATGTGCCGGTCGACGTATTCCAGGGCGGCCGCGTGCGTCTCGCGGGTGTCACCTGCCTCACGGGTCGCGCCGGGCAGGTGGAACCAGTTGGGCTGGTGCAGGGCGGACACGTTCACGAAAAGGAACAGCCGCTGCTCTGCGGGCAGATCGGCGACCACCTTCTCGGCGCGGGCCACCTGGGTCTCGAAGGAGTGCGGCGAGGTCACGCCGAACTCCCGCTCCCAGTACGCCTCCTGGAAGAGCCCGGGCAGTACGGTGCCCAGCGGGCCCTGCTTGTTGAAGAAGCCGACGCCTCCGATGCAGACGGTCCGGTAGCCCTGCTGGGCGAGCCCGGACACGAACTCCGGGGTGTCGTACACGAAAGTGCCCTCCGCCGTCGTCTCGCTGCCCGCGAAGCTCGCCGCGAACAGCCGCGGATGCGGCCCCGGTTCGGCCGGTGTGGGCAGGAAACCGGCGAAGATCGCCTGGTGCGAGGCGTACGTGAAACTGCCCGGCGCGTGCCGCTTCTCCCAACGACCGCCGGGCAGATGCCGGGCGAGATGCGGGATCCGGCCCTGGGCCGCCAGCTCGACGGCCACGTCATATCGCAGCGTGTCGAGGGTGACCAGGAGGATGTCGTCGTGGCCGACGACCTCGTTCATGTCTGGCTCAGGCATGGGATGTTCCTGTTCTGTGCTGGTGGAGCGGGCCGGACGGGGCCGGTGCGCGCAGAGCGGCCGCCACCTGCGCGGCATACGTGTCCAGGCCCTCCGCGCCGCTGCCGGGCAGGCCGGTCAGCCGGGGCAGCAGGTCCCCGAAGGCGTTGACCTCGCCGACGAAGGCCCTGCGCCAGCCGATCGCCGGCAGCAGGTCCACGCCCACGCACAGGGTGCGCGGGAAGCAGGCCGCGGCCCGCTCGCACACCTCCAGTACGTCGGCCCAGCGGCCGCCTGCCCCGCCGACGGCGTGCCGGGCGGTGGCGAGGTCGCCGCGGCTGCCGCCGAGGTGCAGATTGGTCAGCGGCGTACGGCTGGTGCGCACCACGGCATGCGTGGCCCGGCCGGCCACCACGACCACCCGCAGGTCGGCGGCCCGGCCCTGCTGGGACGCCTTGGGCACCCAGCGCTCCAGGTGCAGCCCGTCCGGCGCGAGCGCGTCGACGATGGTGGCGATGTCCCGCTCGCTGTCGTAGCGACGCACCCGGAGGGAGTTGTGCAGCGTTCCGTCCGGGGCGAGTTCGACGGATGTGGTGGCCCTGATCCGGCCCCCGCCGCCCGTCTCGACGGCGAGGACTCCTGACGCCGACGACCCGTGGGCGAGCTTGACGAACAGCCGTGGCATACGGTGCTCGCGCATCAGCGCCCGTACGTCGTCCCAGCCACGTACCGGAGCCCCGCCCGGCCCCGAGGTGGGCGAGGCGGGCACCGGCACACCCGCCGCGTCGAGCACGCCGTGGCAGGCCCGCTTGTCGAACAGCACGGCCAGATCGTCGGGGTCGTCGAGACGGACGCCGCCGCGCAGGGTGCGCAGCGCGGCGGTGAACCGGGCATACCAGTGAGCCGAACCCTCGACCCGGGTGGGATCCGTCGCGCCCCGCAACAGCCGGTCGACCTCGGGATTCTCGCCGGGGGAGTCGACCCGCACGATCTCGTCCGGGGCGAAGTCGGCCCCGCCGTCACGCAGCACGTCCCTCCAGGGGACGACGCGCGGGCCGGGCAGGCCGGCCGCGCGCACCGCGTCCGCGAAGAGGGACACCCGCCGGTTCTCGGGATTGCCGACCACGGCGAACCGCGACCCGGCGGGCCGGGAAACCGGCGGGACCAGGGAGGGTGTGCTCACTCGCCCACCGCGACGTAACGCCAGACCGTGCCGTCGTCCTCCGTGTCCTCGTCCGCGTCGTCGCGATCGAGATCCACCTCGACGCCCACGGCCCCGAACGTCTGGCGCACCCGCTCCTCGACCGGCTGGCTGAGGTAGTGGTGGTGCAGGTCGAGTTTCCTCAGGTGGGTCAGAGGCTGACCGCCCAGCAGCGCACCGGCGCCCTCGTCGGTCAGCACCCCCATGGACAGATCCAGCACCTCAAGGCGCTCCACCACGGGCGCGGAGGCCACCGCCGCGGCCACCGCGTCCTGCATCTCACTGTTGCGCAGCGCCAGATGACGCAGGCGCGGCAGCCGCGCGCCCGACAGGATCGGCTCCAGGTCGGCAGCCTCACTGTCGCCGCCGTAGTCGGGCGTGCCGAGCCACAGGTCGAGGAACTCCAGGGCGGGCAGGTCACTCGCGCCGATGCCGCGCACGACCTGGGCGGGCAGACCGCCGGTCTCCACTACGAGCCTGCGCAGCGCGCTGTGGCTCAGGGCCGTGAACTCCAGCCCCGACCCGCCCCGCACACCGAACTCCTCCAACGCCTCGAACCCGGCGAGCAACGGTGACACGTCCGTCTGGTTGATCCAGGAGATCTCGCACTCCTCCATCACCATGTCACCCAGGAACAGCGCACGCAGCGCGGGGAAGCGGTCCCGGGCGGCCAGCAGAGCCTCGATGACGGGGGACGGGTCGGAGTCGTACGCCTCCTGCCAGGCCCCCACTATCAGCGCCCGCACCCGAGCGGTGTCGACGGCGGCGCAGAAACGGGAGAACGCCTTCTGCCACTCCTCGTCGGCGTCGTAGACATCGCTCGTGATCCGCCAGGCGACGGAGTCCGGCTCGGGCAGGTCGTCCGTCGTCGCGTCCGGGCCCGGAAAGGTGTGCGTGGGCAGCCCGTGGAACAGGTCGAGGTGGTCACCGATGGTCATGCGGCCGCTCCCGAGGAGGAAGAGTGTGCGGTCTGTGATGTCGGAAGTTCTACCAACAGCCACTGACAACGGCGTGCGGCGGGGCGGGATTCGGGGCGTTGTCAGTGGTGCCCCCTAACGTCGTGTTCATGAGGCCGGTGCGCGGTGCACCCGGCGGTGAGGGGACAGCCATGTACCGACAGGGAGACGTGCTGATCGTGCCGGTGACGCAGGACGCGGTCCCGGCGCATGTGGCACACGCCCCCCGGGAGCGGCGAGACGGGCGGGGCCGGCTCGTGCTGGCGCTGGGAGAGGTCACCGGCCACGCTCACGCGATCGTCGGCCCGGGCGAACTGATACGTGAGCCGGGGCCGTTCGGCCCGCTGCTGCTGCACCTGCCCCAGGGCGGCCGGGTCGTCCACGAGGAGCACGCGGCGATCGCGCTGCCCAAGGGCTGGTACCGGGTGATCCGGCAACGAGAGTACGTGCCCGGATCGGTGCGGATCGTGGCGGACTGAACGGCGAAGGCCGGACGGGACAAGAGGTGGACAGAACCAGGGTGGAGGGGCAGCAGATGACCACGACAGACTTCGAGTCAGAGACCGACATCGAGAGGACCGAGGGGGTGGAGAGCATCGCCTCCGGCGAACTGGGGCCCTGGCGTGCGTGGGCCTCGGCGACCGGCCCCGCCGATCGCGCCGCCGCCGAGGACGGCGTCCGCCGGGCCTACCGGCTGGCGGGACTCGCCGAACCGGAGCGCGTGGTGTGGGTGGGTTCGCCGCGAGCGGCGGTCACCCTGCTCCGGGACGAGCTGCCGGACCGGGGGCCGAGCGTACGGGACGCGGTGCGCAACGCCCCCTGGGCCCGGCAAAGACGCTCCCTGCACACCGAGTTGGGTGCCGGGGGCTGGTCCGCGCACTGGGCGGCGACAGGCGGACGGCTCTGGGACTCCACCCAGGCCCTCGTCGACCGCATCCGCGGCGGCGTCATCGAGGAACTCGCCGGCCGTGACACCGGCAAGGAAGCCGCCGAGATCCGGCTGCTCCTCCTGGACGCCGTCCTCGGACAGCACGACGCGCCATGGCTCGCCGCCTTCCCGGCCGCCGACGGCCACCTCGACGCACTGACGACGGTCTGCCGCAACGCCGGCTGGTGGTGGCCGTACGCCCGGGTGGCGGTCCTCTCCGAGCGGCCCGTCGCCCTGCACCGCGACGAGGCCGGCCGACTCGACCACGGCGACGGCCCGGCCCTCGCCTACCCCGACGGGTTCGCCCTGCACGCCTGGCGCGGCATGCCCGTCCCCGCCGCCTTCCTCGCCGAACTGTCCACCCTCACACCGGAACGCATCCGCGCCGAGGAGAACGCCGAACTCCGGCGCGTGATGCTGGAGTACTACGGCTACGACCGCTACCTCGCCGACTCCGGTGCCCGCCCCCTCCACCAGGACGAGACAGGCACCCTCTGGCGCATCGACCTGGTGGACGACGAGCCGGTGGTCATGGTGGAGGTCATCAATTCCACCCCTGAGCCGGACGGCACGCGGCGCACCTACTGGCTACGGGTACCGCCCTCGACGCGGACGGCGCGAGCCGGGGTGGCGTGGACCTTCGGGCTGGAGGAGGAGGCGTACGCGCCGGCGGCGGAGACGTGAAGCCGGTCGGAGCGGGCGGACGATGTGATCGCACTGTCCGGCCCCGGGCAGCGGGGCGCGAGGGGGTCAGTCGGCTGACGTCTCGTTGATGAGAGAGCCCTGACTCAGCCATCGAACGAAGGCGAAAACCCAGGTCGCGGTGAGGAGGAGCAACAGGATGAGAGCGAGGAGCCAGGGGGCGGGCCGGGCCCAGCCGACGACGAGGGCGACGACGGCCGCGACGACGAGCACGGCCTGGACCGACTTGTAGACGGCGGGGAAGCGGTCGTAGTCGGCCAGGGTGGGCAGAAGCACCACGGTGGTGATCAGCATGACGGCCACGGACCCGCCCATCAGCCAGCTCACGGCGGTCGGGGTCCGGTGTTCCGTGGCGTGCTCGACCAGGCCGACCATTCCCGCGCCGGCCGCGGCCACGGCCATGGCCATCGGCAGATGAGTGAAGATCCAGGTCGCCAGGGAATGCCCGCTCTCGCGGGGCATCCGCCGGGACACCAGGTCGGCGTAGTTCCACCAGAAACCGAAGCCGATGGCGAGCCCGAGGAGGCCCGTGGTGGTGACCAGCGCACTGCGTTCGGTGTCCGTGAGCCCGTTCACGACTCCGATGACGACCTCGCCGAGCACGATGATGATGAACAACCCGAAGCGCTCGACCATGGGTTCGGTCACCACCTGATAGCTCGGCCTTCTGCGCCAGGAAATGAGGATGACGCACTCCACCGTGCACCAAGCGACGACGAACACGGCCCAGAGGATCAGACGGGCGTCGGTGGACAGAGGTACCGAAGCGGCGATCATGATGATGCCCCCGACCATGACGATCAAATAGCGGCGGGGTGTTCGGCGCAGCTCCGGCAGGTCCTGCCGGTAGACGGAGTACCACTGGTAGCTCAACAGGGCGAGCAGCAGCACGTAGAGGACCGCGAGGGTGCGGCCGTCGTCGCCGTCGGCGTGACCGACGTAGACGGCCATGAGGCACAGCAGCAGCATCTGCACGAAGATCAGCGAGCGGGTGTGGCCGTCTTCGCGGCCGTGCAGTTCGTAGAACAGTGTGCCGTTCAGCCAGGCGATCCAGATGAGCCCGAAGACCACGGCGAACGTTGCCGTGCCCCGCCAGGTGAAGTGCTCCGCGAGGGTGTGGGCCGCCTGGCCGACCAGAACGACGTATACGAGGTCGTAGAAGAGCTCGAGGAAACTGACACTTCGACCGGTGTCGACCTCGCCGTGGCGCCGCGGCGGGCGGAAGAGCCATCGACGGGCACCGGTGCCCAGGGGGACGGCCTTCGCGGTGGCGGGACGGGGCTCGGGGGCACTGTCGGACATGCGAGCCTCCAGTAGGGCGCGGCCGAACGTGTGACAAGGCGATCGTGACGGCTGCACCACCGCGGTAACCATGGGCACGCCGCAGTAGGTCGCGCGGGTGTCGGGGATTCGGCGGAGCGGAGCAGTGGGGTTGCGAACGCCGCGGCCCGGGCGTCCTGCGGACCGCTGCCGGGTCGTGGATCAGCATTCCGCGTCCTGGAGGCGGAGTCGTGGGGCTCAGAACTGATTCTCGCCGCCGTCGACGTGCAGGGTGGTGCCGAGCATGAAGCTGCTGTCCGAAGAGGCGAGGAAAGCCACGGCGGAGGCGACCTCCTCCGGGCGTCCCCGTCGGCCGATCGGCACTCCCTCGGCGAGTTCCGCCTTGATGGCGGCCGCGTTCTCCTCGCCGATGGCGATGTCGACTCCAGGGGTGTCGATCGCGCCCGGTGCGACCGTGTTGACCCGGATGCCGCTGTCCTTCAGCTCGTTGGCCCAGGTCCGGGCGAGGGAGCGGATCGCTGCCTTCGAAGCCGCGTACAGCCCGAAGGTCTCCCGACCGTCGTCGGCGCGGATGGAGTCGTTCAGGACCACCGAGGCGCCATGGTTGAGCAGCGGAAGCGCCTTCCGCACCGTGAGCAACGTGCCCCGGACGTTGACGCTGAAGATCTGGTCGAACTGTTCCTCCGTTGCCTCCGCGAGCGGTGCGAGCGTGGCCGTGCCCGCGTTGGCGAAGAGCACGTCCAAGCCCTGGCCGCGGTCACGGACCGCGTCGTACAGCCGGTCCAGGTCGGCAGGTTCGGATATGTCGCCCCGCACTGCGGTGACCGCGGGACCGATGGACTCGACGGCCCGGTCGAGTGCGTCCTCTCGCCGGCCGGTGATGAACACATGAGCGCCTTCGGACGCCAGCCGCGCCGCGGTGGCCAGGCCGATTCCCGTACTTCCGCCAGTGACGACGGCCGTCCTGCCTTCGAGCTGTCCCATTGCTTGAACTCCCGAAACTTCGATACCGATCGGTGCAGAACCAGACCGTAGCACTTCTGCACCGATCGGTATCGAAGTGGTAGAGTGAGGCTGTGGAGATCACCCCGAAAGCGCCGATCGGCCGACCGAGAAGCTTCGACGCCGAAGAGGCCCTGGAGCGGGCGATGATGGTCTTCTGGGAGCGGGGCTACCAAGGCGCCAGCCTGACCGACCTGACCGATGCCATGGGCATCACCCGCAAGAGCATGTACGCGGCCTTCGGCAACAAGGACGACCTGTTCCGCAAGGCTCTGGAGCGCTACACCGAAGGCCCCGCCTCCTATGCGGCCCGCGCGCTGGAGGAGCCGAGCGCCCGGGAGGTGGCCACGGCGTTCCTCGCCGGCTCGGTCAGCACGACCACCCGACCCGACTGCCCGGCCGGATGCCTCGGTGTCCAGGGCTCACTGGCGGCCGGTGACTCCGGCCGGTTCGCCCAGGACACCCTGAACGCCTGGCGCGACGACGCCCTTACGCGCCTCCGTCAGCGGTTCCAGCGGGCCGTGGACGAGAACGACCTGCCCCCCGGCGCCGACCCGGAGCTGCTGGCCCGATACCTGATGACCGTGGCGAACGGCATCGCCGTCCAGGCCGCCGGCGGCGCCACCCGTTCCGAACTCCAGCCAGTGGCCGATGCGGCGCTGCGCAACTGGCCGCCCGTCTGACAACACGTCATGGCCCTGTCGCCGCATCGCATCCCGAGCGTCGAACCGCGCCTCGGCCGACAGGGTCACAGTGCCTTTCGTCAGCAAGGCGTCAGGTCCGCCATAACGCCTGGATCCAGCGTGGGATTCGCGGCCGCCGCCTCCGCCACCCGATCGTCGTTGTCCGTGAGGAGCTCCGCGATGACGGTTGGGGGCAGGTTCGGGTGGGCGGCGGCCAGGGGGCGGGCTCGGTGGTCGGTGAGGCAGGTCAGTAGGGCGGGGGCTGTGGTGTGAGGGTGCCGGGCTGCTTCGCGGAAGACCTTCTGGGCCGGTGGCTGGTGCCGGGTCAGTTCTTCCAGCAGGGCGGGGGAGACGTCGGGGTTGGCCGCCACCCTGGCGATCACCTGGACCCCGTGGCGGGCGACCATCGCGCGCAGGTGTGCGTCGGAGAGGCCCGGGTGGGGAGCGATGGACTTGGCCACCTTGGCGTCGGTGTCGCCGGCCAGCGTGTCGCGGATCGCGGCAGGCAGATCCCGTCGTTGGGCCACGAGCATGCGCACGGCCGGATCGGGTGATGCCGCCAGCTGTGCAAGCTCTTGGTGGGAGGCGGCGGCGATCCGCGGCAGCAGCGTGGGGCCGATCCTGGTCGTGCGGGCCAGGTCGGTCAGGACGTCGAGCGGCACGTTCGGGTTGTGGGCCAGTCTGCGCTGCACATCATGGCCTCGGTCGGCGGCGAGCGTACGGATCAAGGCGTCGTCGATCGAGGGGTTCTCGGCGAGGTCGGCCCGGACGCCGGGGGTGGGGTCCTGGGCCAGGTGTGTGCCCACGCGGGACGGCAGGTCGGTTCGGGTCGCGAGGGCGCTGCGCAGCAGCATCGAGGTGTGGTCGGCGAAGGGGACGGCCGCGTCGACCGGCGTGGCCGGGTTGAGCAGCGCCATGCGCTGGATCTCGTGCACGGTCGACTGGTGGGAACCGTCGCAGGCGGCTCCCGAGGGCAGATCGCAGTGCGGCCGTGCGCAGGACCGCTCGTGTACGAACGGCGTCTCCACCTGGTCGCAGACCAGGCACCGCCGGGCGGGCTCCAGCCCTTCGCCGCTGATCAGCATCTCCAGCACGGCCGGCGGTGTCGAGTCGTTGGCCGCCACCGCACGGCGGACTTCGGCGTGCGGGTGCCGCGCGAGCGAGGCGGCCGTGTCGGGAAAGGTGGTCCACAGGGCGAGTTCGGCGACCACCTGGATGTCCGCGTCGGCCGCGAGTGTCCGTACGACGTCGGGTGGCAGGTCGGGGCAGGCGGCGAGTTTCTCCCGGCACCGGGTGGACGGGTGTGCCGCGAGGAAGGGTGTCCACTCCGGCCGGCCGGTCCCTTCGTCGAGGAGGGCGAGCGCGGCGTACGGCTGGGTGGCGGGATCGATGTCGTCGGCGCTCACCCGGCCGTCGTACGCCAGTCGGACGGCTATCTCGTCACCGCGGGCGGCAAGTGTGGTCAGCTGCGCGGGAGTGAGGTCCGCGCGTTCGGCGAGGTCGCCGCTGAGGTCGGTGTCCGCGACGGCGATGAGCCGGTCGAGCAGTTCGGGTGGCAGCGACGGGTTGGCGGCGAGTCCGCGCAGGAGGTGATCCACGGGGACATCCTGGTCGACCTGGGATCGGATGGCTCGTGGATTTTCCGGGGGCCGGCCCGCCGCTCGGTGAGGTGCAGGGGGGCGCCCACCGCCTCGTGGACGCGCCCCCGTTCCTCGCGGTTCTGTTCAGGTCAGTTCAGCGGCTCCACCCAGATGTTGCGGTAGCGCACCTTGTTGGCGTGGTCCTGGAGGCGGATGGCTCCGGCTGACGGACCCTCCGGTCGGCCGCCGCCGGTCGGGCCGTCGATGGTGATGTCGTCGTGGACCTTCTTGCCGTTCCAGACGACGGTGACCCGCGCGTCGGCCGTCTTCGTGCCGTCGGCGTCGAAGCGGGCCGCGCGGAAGGTGATGTCGTACGTCTGCCAAGTCTCCGGCGCTGTGGCCGCGTTGACGTCCGGAGCCTTCTTGAGGTAGATCGCGCCCGCTTCGTTCGTGTCGAGCGTGGTGTCACCGAAGGAGTCGAGGATCTGCAACTCGTAGCGGTCCTGGAAGTAGACGCCGCTGTTGCCGCGGTCCTGGCCGGTCACGTCGTCCGGCAGCAGCGGGACACGGAACTCCACATGCAGCTTGAAGTCCTGGTAGGCCTCCTTGGTGCGCAGGTCCCCGCAGCACACCTCCATCGACCGCTCGTCGGTCAGCGGCCATTCCACGGTACGTCCGTCCGTGTGCTGCCACTGGCTCTGTGAGGCGGCCGTGCCGTCGAAGAGGGTGATCCGGGTGCCGTGCGGCCGGACGGTGATGAGGTCCAGGTTGACGTGGCCGGTGTCACCGGAGTCGAAGCGGTACGTGACGGTGTTCTTGCCGGCGCGCAGGGTGACCCGCTCGGTCCGGGTCGACCAGGTGTCCCAGTCGCCGGTCGAGGCGAGCTCGGTCTGTCTCAGTTTCTGTCCGTTGGCGTACAGGGAGAGGGACTTGGTGCCCTGGAAGGGGTTGGGCCCGTTGGAGTAGCGCAGGTTGACGTCGTAGTCGCCGGCCTTCGGGACAGTCACGTCGAAGGTGGTGGCGGCCTTGCCCTCGGTGCCGTAACGGTCGACGAAGCCGCTGCCCGAGTAGCCGGTGTGGTCCTTGTTGATCCCGGCGGTCCCGGTCAGCCGCGCCTCCTCGGCCTCGTACTGCGTCGCGGGGGGCGGCTGCTTGCCCGGCAGGGCGTTGAGCGTGTACCAGGCCTCCGTGCTCCACAACGTGTCACCGGACGCGGACGCGAAGGGGCGCGGGGAACGGACGTGCACGACTCGGCCCGGCTTGAGCCCGTCGAGGCGCAGAGCGACCGTGCGGCCGTCTTCGGCGAGGGTCGCCGAGCGGATGCCGAGCCGCTCCTCGGCGATCTTCGGACCGCCGTAGTCCGTCGTGGGGGTGTAGCGCCACTGCTCGGCCTGGTAGCGGACGGCCAGCTTTTCAGCCGTCGCCTGGGACAGGGGCTGGGTGTACTCCAGGTCGAAGCCGCCCGGGACGGCGCGCATCTCCTTGATGTCGAAGGTGTTGCCGCCGTTGGGGGTCAGCTTCTGAAGGCCGAACTTCAGCTTCCCTTCCTGGCCCCAGTTGCCGTCCGCGCCGAGCCCGCCCGCGTAGACCGCGCCGTCGGGGCCCATGGTGATCCGGTTGACGCCGGCTTCGAGTCCCTGCGTGTAGCGGAACACGGCGCCCTGGTACTGGCCCTTCACCTTCTCCAGGTAGGCGCGCTGGAGTCCGCCGTAGGTGACGTCACCGAGGAGCATCTGCCCGGCGAACCGGCCCTCGGTCAAGTACAGCGGGGTGCTGGGGGAGTTGGCGATCTCGTTCTGCGGCAGCCACAGCACCGGTTCGGTGACCGACCGGTCGTCGAAGGGGCCCGAGGGCTCGGTGTAGTGGTTGAAGAAGCGGTCCTGCTTGATGTGCACGAGCTTGGACGCGGGCAGCCAGCCGCCCTGATTGTCGGTGGTGAAGATGTCGCCGCCGGGGCCCCAGCCGATGCCGTTGGGGGTGCGCAGACCGCCGGCGACCGGCTGGATCTTCCCCGTCTTCCTGCTGACCTTGTACGTGGTCCCACGGCCGGGTGCCGGCTGCGGAGTCGTGGTCGCGCCCCCGTAGTTGATGGCGACGGACAGGTTCACGTAGAAGTAGCCGTCGCGGTAGAGCAGCCCGAAGGCGAACTCGTGGAAGTTGCCGCCGTACGGCCAGGTGGCGACGGTGCGGTACTCGTCGGCCACGAAGTCCCGGTTCTTGTCGACCAGTTGGGTCAGCTCGTGCTTCTGCGAGACGTACAGCGAGCCGTCGACGTACTTGATGCCCATGGGCTCGCGCAGCCCGCTCGCCACCTTCTTCACAGTCACCTTGTCGCGACTGGTGTCGCCGGTGACGTTGTCGAGGAGGTACGCCTCGCCGGTGGTGGTCTGTGAGCCGCCCCAGGTGGTGATGGCCAGGCGTCCGTCGGGCAGCCAGTCCATGCCGGTGACCTGGGGCTCGAAGCCGTCCGGGCGGAGGTCGGTGAGGGTGAGGTCGGGGCGTACGTCGGTCAGCGGCAGACCGTCGCCCGGGGTGTCCGCTCCCGACTCGCACTCCTTGCGTCCCGGGGCGGTGACCCGGACCACTCCGGCGTCCGTGCTCAGCGCCTCGCTCGGCACGGTGGTGAAGTCGCTCGCGGACGGTGGCTTCCAGGCCAGCGCGAGGCGCTGCTCGCCGCCGCGTTCGAAGTAGTCGATGCGGAACGGGTGGGACCCGGCGGTGAGTTGGACGGATCCGTCCTTGGGCTCGGCTCCGTGCAGTCCGTCGTGGTCGATGACCGTCCGGTCGTCGATGGTCAGGCGGGAGCCGTCGTCGCTGGTCAGGCGGAAGGTGTAGGACCCGTCGGAGGGAATGACGAGGTAGCCGGACACCTCGGCCGAGAAGTTGTCGGCAAAGCCGCCGAAGTCGCCGGTCGTGGACCAGTCCACGGTCGGCATCAGCTTGTCGTGGTTCGGGGTCTGCCCCGGCTTGAGCGTGCACAGCTTGCTGAGCGGCACCTGGGTGTCGAACACCCGCAGGGTCACTCCCGGTTCCTGGGGTGGGATGTCAGCGGAGGCTGGAGCGGCGGCGGACGAGGGCGCTGTCCACACGCCTCCGACGAGGAAGCATCCGAGGAGCAGGGGGGTGAGTCGTCTTCGGGCGCGGCGGAACAACCGTTGATGCATCGGTCCTCCAGAACGGACCGGAGGCCGCCGGATCGCACTCCGGTCGAGTTACCTCTGGGCGGGGAGCGCGCAGAGGTGTTACTCGTGCGGTTGCGCCGACACCGTAGGGGACTTTCGCCGAGCGCGTCCATACTTTGTCATCGGCGAGTTCAAAGTCCCTCGTCGTCAGCGACCACCGGCGCCGAGTGGAATCAGGAGAGGGCCATCCCGTCCAGGGCGCGCTGGAGGCTCACGCCCTTCACATGCGACGCCGACATCATCGACTCGATCCGGCCCTTCTTGCCCTGTGCCTCCCAGTGTCCCTTGGCCCAGTACGGATGGGCGTACACATCGGGGGAGTGCACCCAGACCACGGTGACGGTCGTGTCCGTGTCCGGCTTCGTCCAGCGGTCGATGAACGTGGTGATCCCCTGCCACGACATCTCGGCCGTCTCCAGCGACCACCCCTTGCTCTGGGCGTACTTCTGGGCCGATTCGCGCTCTTCGATCTTCACGACGCCTCCCCTTGCTCCGGGCGAACGAGTCTCCCAGAGATCACGGTGGCGGGTCCGTTCCTCGGGCAGCCGCACTCACGCCTGGCCGGCTCCCAGGCGGGCGTGTGACCGCCTCGCCCTCAACCGGTCACAGTCCGCCGACTTTGCCGACCGCGTCGCGCACCGAGTCGAGCGCGTCCACGACAGAGCCGCGTCGCCTCGCGCGCTCCGCTCGGTCCTCCGGTACCAGCCGGGCGGCGGTCTGCACGGCGTAGGCGTCCGGGTCGCCGAAGGCGGTCCGCGGGTGCTCTCCCGTCTCCGCGCAGTGCACGGAGACCTCCTTGACCGCCTGGAGTACGACGACCCGGTCCACACCCGGCTGCATGGCCAGCCGCACCTGGAAGCGAGCCATCCACTTCTCGCGGTCCTTTTCCTTCGCCGCATCCGTCGGCTGGTCCTTCTTCGCCACGTGCTCTCCCGGGTGATCGCCAACTGTCCGTCGTGGAGTGGGACGTCGGGCCGTCGAACCGGGTTGCGTGACCCGGGACTTTCGACGGAACAGTGAACGCACGGCCGCCCTTTCGTCTCTTGCACGGTGCACCCCCCAACTGAGGAGATACGCGCTGTGCGTTCACACCGACGTATACGTACGAACCCAGCCGGACCGGTGGTCCTCGCGCTCGCCGCGGTCGGAACCGCCCTGGCCGCGCCGCTCTCACCCGCCGCCGCAGCGGAGCCGGCCGCACGGGCCGATCTGCGTGCCGACTCGAACCGCGACGGGCGGGTCGATGTCACCGGCGGCACCGACGCATCGGGTGAGGACACCTGGTCCGTGGGCAGGGGAGCGGTCTACCTGCCCAACCTCGACGACGACACCAAGCGCTGCCCGGTCACCGGACCCGGCGGGAGACCCCTGTCCGACGCCAAGCTGGCCGCCTGCAACGATGCCTCCGACACCCGGGTGAACGGATCGGCCGACGCCGCCGACCTCGCCCGTATCCGATCGGTCCCGATGCGGAACGTGCCGTCCGGCGCCAAGGGCAGTCTCAAAGTCACCACCGGAGCCGACCACACTCGCGTCTACCTCAAGCGTGCGGGCAGCTGGGTCCTGGTCACGTCGCGGACCAGCTTGTCGACGGCCGAGTTGCGCTCCGGTGTGGAACTCGGCGTCGAGGCCACCGACATCATCCGGGACACGCGGAAGTGGGACGGCAGAACGGTCATCCGTCTGACCGTGACGGCGGGCGGCCGCAGCACCACCGACTCCGTCACCCTGCGCGTGGCCCCGCTCCTGACCCACCACCATCTCCAGCAGGCCCAGCAGTTGATGGTGACCAAGCTCAACCGGGAGGCGGACTGGAGCGGGCTTCAGGGCAAGTTCGTCACCGACCTCAAGAGGGAAGCGGAGAAGGCCGGCATCACCCGGCCGCTGGTGACGTTCGACAAGTACCAGGACGCCTGGGCGCAGGACTTCGTCGAGCCGGCCTACGTCAGCATGACCGCGGCCAACGGGCGCCGGCACGTGATGCGCGTGCTGCTCCGCTCCGCGCAGCCGGACCGCGAGGCCGGCCGTGAGCTGTTCGAGAAGGTCCGGGGACGGGACATCGGAGTCGTACAGGCCTTCGACAGGACGCCCCCCGCGGACTGGTCGCTCAACTCCATGGGAAACCTGGAGACCGTCCCGCCGTACGCCCACAACGGCCGCTCGTTCCCGGCCGGACGGATCATCATGGGGTGGCGCAAGGACAGCGGCCAGCGTCCTTCGGCGACGATGCGTACGCTGCTGAAGTCCCAGGGACTACAGGACCCGTTGCTGCTGGACACCTCCTGGCTGGAGGTCGGGCACGTCGACGAGTTCGTGCAGTTCCTGCCCGCCGACACCCCACGCGGCTGGCGGATCGGCGTCGCCGACCCCGAAGCGGGCCTGCAACTGCTGCGCGACGCCCAGCGCGCGGGCCATGGCGGCACCAAGATGTTCTCCGTCCCGGGGCTCGGGGGCTCCCCGCCGCTGGCGGACACCATCGACCAGGCCCTCGCCTCCCGGCACCTGGTGTCGGACAACACGATGGCGGCCGAACGCATCGCGGCCAATCTCCAGGTCCTCAAGCGTGAGACCGGCGTGACCGACGACGAGATCGTGCGCGTGCCGGCCCTCTACACCCGCGGCTCGATGGCCCGTACGGAGGGCGGGGAGAACGTCCGCGTACCGCGACTGACCCGCATGGGCGGCAACACACCTGTGCCGGACGCCCTGAAGGAACAGGGCCAGCAGCGGTGGCTGGCCGGGGCCGGGAACGACGCCGCCGCTGCCGCACCGGCGACCGTCGCCACGAGCGCGTACGTACCCGGAGCGGTCAACGGCATCCTCCTCAGCCGGGACCGCTATCTCGCTCCCCGCCAGTGGGGTCCTGTCATCGGCGGCAAGGACATCTTCACGCAAGCCGTGACGGCGGCCTATGTGCGGGTGGGCCTGAAGGTGTCGTACATCGACGACTGGTACACCTACCACCTCGGCATGGGCGAGGTGCACTGCGGCACCAACACCCTGCGCGACGCGTCCGCCGCCTGGTGGAAGCAGGCCGGACCGACAACGCCGTAACACCGGAACGGCCACCGACCGTCTGACACAGCGTCAGTCCGGGGTAGTCGTCCGGGTGGAGGTTCTGGTGCGGGCGGCGTCATGTGGGCCCCTGTTCGGGTGTTTGTGTGCACGTCGGTGCTACTCGTCCGCGGGGTGGCGGCATACCTCTGGCGAACTGACATCGACCGAAGGAGACGTTCATGCGCGCACCAACCGTGCTGGCCGCCGTCGCTCTCGCCGGGACCGTTCTGTTCGTCGGCGCGGGCCAGGCCCTCGCCGACGAGGATGAAATGGGCAACGCCGGCACCGAATTCGGCACCAGCTCTCCGGCTGCGCCCACGTTCGATCAAGGCGCGTTCGGCTCCGGCCAGGGCGCGTCCGGTTTCGGTGAGGCCGGGTCCGGATTCGGCGACGCCGGGTCTGGATTCGATCTCGGCTGACGGCTGGACCGTGGCTCCATCGCCTGTCCCGCATCCTGGTACTCCGGGGGTGCGGGGCAGGCGTCTTTGCGTCCGGCGGCGATCGGTGCCGTCTGCCGCCTGCCGCCTGCCGCGTGCCCAATCGGCCACTCAGCAAGGCCTCGTGGCGGACTGTGCGGCAAGTCTCTCGGCCGGGAGGCCAGACGGGCAGAATTAGGCTTCGTCGGCTGCCATCGCCCGTGCGGCGGACGCTGTCGTGGAGCAGGGCACGACGCTGATCGTGCAGCTCGGCGGGGTCGTCCTGTGCGGTCGTCGCGTAGACGTTGCTCACCGGTGGCTTCTGTCACGCCTTCCCGGTCCTGACCTACGCCGGCGTGGACCGGCGTGACGGAACCACCACACTCGGGGGGTTCTCCCGTGAGTACGTCGTGCGCGATCGTCTCGCCCACGACCTCCCCGCCGCCCTTGATCCGGCCGCCGCCGCACCTCTGCTCTGCGCCGGAATCACTGTCTGGGAACCGCTGCGCGCCCTCCGCGTGGGCCCGGGGACCCGGGTGGCGGTGGCCGGACTGGGCGGCCTGGGGTATCTCGCGGTCAAGATCGCCTTGGCGCTCGGCGCCCACGGACAGCGCGAGCGGTCGTCACCCGACGTAGTCATACGCCACTGCGCGCTCCCACTCCGCGATCCGCTGCCGTAGGCGAAGCCGTCCCGGGTGTTATTGAATGAGGTGTGCGGTCAGGAATCTCGGGACCCTGTCGCCCGGGTTCCGGTACGGCCCCGGCGCTGTGCCGGGGTTGGCGAGTGAGCTGAGAGAGCCGCATGGACTCCACCCCCTCCCGTTCCTCTCGGTCGCCGTTCGACATGGTCAGCGGCGCTCTGGGGCAGTACATCCCGCGCGGCGCGGCGCCGGCGGCAGCGGGTTCCGCCGACCCGCAGGGTGGCAGCGCCGCCCGTCAACGCGTGCAGACCACTACGCCGCCCGGCCGTCAGGAGCAGATCCTCGGCGCGGTCAACCTGGACCGGGACCTGAGAGTCACCCGCTGCAATCTGGACGCTCCCGTCTTCGCGGGGGTGGAGGTCGCTGCGGGTAGCCCTTTCGTCGATCTTCTGCCTCCCTGGGACGTACCGACGGTCACCCGGCGGTTGCGGCAGGTCCTAGAGACCGGGGAGCCGCACGTCGCCCGCGTCCAGCGGCTGCGGCGCGGCGACGGGTCGGAGCTGGTGGTCTCGATGAGCATCCTGCCCGCCGCGCCACCCCATGAGGGACTGACCGTCACGCTGATCGCCATGGCGAGGAGGCTGCATCTGTATGCCGCCGAGACCGCGATCGGCACCTCGTTGGACATCGGCGAGACCGCGCAGTCGCTGGCGGAGTCCCTGCTGGCCTGGGGAGACGTGGCCGCCATCGACCTCGACCTCGCCGTCTGGACGGGCGAGGTGGTCACCGAGCAGCCGCAGCGGCGCATCCGGCTGCGGCGAGCGGCCCTGGTGCCGGACCGGGTGTGGCCCGACGGCTACGTGACCCCGGGCGACGATCTGCCCACCGACGCGAGTCGCCTCCTCTCGCAGGCGATTCGCCGTGACAATGCCGCGCAGGCCATCGTCCTGCCCGACCGGCAGGCGATCGAACGGGTGCTCGGCAGCGCGCGGCTGGTCCGTTCCCTGGTGCCAGGTGACCGGGCGGCCGGTGTGGCGTACATACCGCTGGTCCTGGACGGCTCACCGCCCGTCGTTCTCGGGGTGGCGGAGGTCTGGCGGCGCTCGGGCCGCCCCTTCGACGACAGCGAGCTCCTCGACTTGCAGGAACTCGTGGCCAGGACCTCCCACCACGTGGACCTGGCCCGTCAGCACCAGCGCGAGCACACACAGGTCCTGGCGTTGCAACGCCGGCTCCTGCCGCGGTCCGGCGGCGACACCATCGAGACCGCCAGCATCTACCAGCCCGCCACCCCCGACAGCGCGGGCGTCGGCGGAGACTGGGTGAACAGCTTTCCGCTGCCGGACGGCCGTACGGCGCTCGTGGTCGGTGACGTCGTAGGGCACGGGCTGGGAGCCGCGGCGACCATGGGACAGCTGAGCATGGAGGCCCGCGCCCTGCTGTCCGCGGGGCTGGCGCCCGACGAGGTGCTGGAGCACCTGGACGAGACCGTGACCCTGCTCGACGACGCGGAGTCCGGGCTGGCGGCCGGCTACAGCGCGCTGGGATCGACCTGCTGCATCGCCGTGTACGACCCGGTCAGCCACCGAGTGGCGCTGTCCAGCGCCGGCCATCTGCCCCCGATCCTGGTGCCACCGGAGGGGCAGGGCGGTCCGGTCGCGGCGCGTCCCCACCCCGGACTGGGGGCCGAGTTCGCGTTGCGCGAGCCGTTCGAGGTGTACGCGTTCGCCGCACCCCCCGGCTCGCTGCTCGCCCTCTACACCGACGGCCTGGTCGAGGACCCCGCCCTGTCGATCGACGAGGGCATCGGCAGGCTGGCCGAGGCCGTGTCCACGGTGCACCCCTGGGACGCCCTGGACCAGGCCGCTCGGCGCGTGGTCTCGGCGCTGGCGCCCGCACGCCAGCGGGACGACATGACCCTGCTGCTCGCCCGCATGATCGGCTACCGCAAGGGGGACACCGCGACCTGGCGTCTGCCCGCCCGCGGTGACGCGGCGGCCCGGGCCCGCACGCTGGTGTCCGAGCTGCTGGGGGAGTGGAGCGTCAGGGACGACACCCGGGACAGCGTGCTGCTGGTGGTCAGCGAGCTGGTAGCCAACGCGGTCCGCTTCGCCGCAGGGCCCATCACGGTACGGCTGATCAGGACCGGTCCCGGACTGCTGTGCGAGGTGGGCGACACGGGCAACGGCAGGCCGCGACTGGGCCGCCAGGGGCTCCTCGGCGACGGTGGTCGTGGTCTGCACGTCGTGCATGGGCTCACCACGAGGTGGGGGGTGCGGTGGACGGACAGCGGCAAGGTGGTCTGGGCGTCGATTGAAAGGTGAAGCGCCTGCGGGGGTGCAGGGGCTCAGGGGCTTGGGGGCTCGGGGCTGTGTGGTTGGGGGGTGACGTGTGCGCGGGGAGGACGTGTGTGGGGGGTGACGTGCGCTCGTCAGGCGGTGCCGCGGCCTGAGGCCGGACGGCGACCGCCGGTGCGGAGAGCGACCGCCGGCATCGGGGCGGTCCGAGCGCGCGCTACAGCCATTCCCCTTCCAAGGCGGTGGCCGTGAGCCCCGGGGCCGCCGCGTACAGCACGGCACGACTGCCCGGCTCCAGCCCGGCGTCATGCGCCCTGCGCAGGATGTCGAACACGGCGGCGCCCCCGCGATTGCCGCTGGTGTAGCTGTCCCGGCTGTGGTCGAGCAGCCCCGAGGGCCAGCTGTCGGGCATCGTCTGCTCCATGTACTCCAGCACCCGCGTCCCGCCGGGGTGGGCGAGCAGGACGTCGGGGTGCCAGGCGTCGGGGTCGTCCTGGTAACGGGCGTGCAGCCACTCCCACATCGCGGTCACCGTCTCCTGCACGGCGCGCGGACCGCGCCGGTCCATCACGAAGTGGGTGCCGTCCGCCTGCGTCTCCAGGCGGTGCAGGTCCTGCGTGCCGGGCAGCGTGTGGTTCCAGGCGGCGTCCAGGCGCAGCACCGACTCGGCCCGCCGGCGGCCCGTGACCACCGCGGCGACCGCGGTATCCGCGAACAGCAGACGGACGATCAAGGACTCCAGCGTGTCGTCCGCGGGCTGGTAGGTGGTGCTCAGCGCCTCCGCGATCACGACCAGGACCACCCGGTCCGGATCCGCGGCCACAAGATCGGCCGCCAGGGCGAGGGAGCGGGTGCCGGCGATGCAGGCCCACTGGGTGGCCGGCAGCAGCATCACGTCGCTGCGGAGGGGGAGCTTGTTGGCCAGGGCGATGTCCAGCCCCGGCAGCGCCGGGGTGGTGGAGTGGCTGGTGATCAAGCAGTCGACGTCCGAGGCGTCCAGCCCGGCTATCTGGAGGGCCCCGCGCGCCGCACGCTCCCCGTAGGACTGCACGGCCTCCCAGGCCGGGGCTGTGCGTTCCTGGACGGTCTGCGGCGCGGGTATCGACTCAAGGGCGGCGATGACGCGGTCCACGTCCTGTTCGGCGAAGCCCTCACCGGCCAGCGCCTCGCGGGTCGCCCCCCTGCCGGCGGTCGGCAAGCCGTTGCCCTTGCCGGGCGCGACGGCGGTCTCCAGCGGCAGCATCCATCCGCGGTTCTCGATGCCCGTACTGGCCGCGATGCTGTCAATGCGCGGCGCCCACGCCGCGTTCGGGTGCCGACCGCGCACGTCCGACACGATCTGGCTCGTCTTCACGGAGTGTTCGCCGTGTATCACGGCAGGCGGGCACAGGTAAGCGGGCATGGTCAGCACCTTTCTACGGAGGGCCAGGAAGAAGGTCACGATCGCTGTGGCATGGATCACTTCGGAACGGCGCACTCAAGTCCATGCCCGTGCGCTCCACTTCGGACTGCGGTGTCCGGTTCGAGCATGGGCGTTAAATGGACATTTGCGCTGTGATATGGGCAACCTGGGTGACTTTTGCATTGCGTGACATGGCGCACAGTGCAGTGGGGGATCGGCTCGGTACGTGATCACCTGGCGCGCCGTCAGTCCGGTTCTGAGGTTTCCCCCGCAACGCGGCACAGGCCGTGCCGCCCACCTCCACCACCGCGGGTCCGTTGAGCAGATGGGTGACCGCGGACAGAACGTGCGGGCATGTGCGCCTCGAACGGCTCGATGGCCTGCATCCTTGCCTGGAGCGGCGGTTGGGTGCGACCAGCAGAAGGTGAGGCAAGACGATGTCCCAGGGCTACGCCCAAGGCCGGACAGCGATCCTCCTCGTGGACCCCTACAACGACTTCCTCGCCGAGGGAGGCAAGGTCTGGCCGAGGGTCGAGGCGGTCGCCACCGAGGTCGGTCTGCTGGACAACTTGCGGACGGTGCTGGCCGCCGGACGGCAGGCCGGCCTGAAGGTGTTCTTCGTCCCGCACCGACGCTGGGAGCCGGGCGACTACGAGGGCTGGGACCATCTCACCGCCAGCCAGCGGGGCGTGCAGAGTCGACAGCTGTTCGCACGCGGCACATGGGGCGGTGAGTTCCACCCGGACTTCCAGCCGCAGCAGGGGGAGGTCGTCGTCAAGGAGCATTGGGCCCAGAGCGGGTTCGCCAACACCGACCTCGACTTCCAGCTCAAGCAGCGCGGCATCACCCAGGTGATCGTCATCGGCCTGCTGGCGAACACCTGCATCGAGTCGACCGCCCGGTTCGCCATGGAGCTCGGCTATCACGTCACGCTGGTACGCGACGCCACGGCGGCCTTCCAGCCCGAGATGATGCAGGCCGCCCACGAGCTCAACGGCCCGACCTTCGCCCACGCCATCCTCAGCACCGCGGAGCTGGCAGGTTCGCTGAGGGACGCGAGTTAGATCCGCTGCGGCTGGGTGTGGGACCAGCTGCAGAATCCAAGCCGTCGAGGTGGCGGGACCGCTTCACATTCCTGTGGCCACCGGTGCTGCGCTCGATCCCGAGATCCGGTCGATGATGGCCGCGGCCTGCTCCGGGTGGCTTGCCAACCAGCTGTCGAGGTGTTCCTGGACGGCCTGAGCGACGCATTCGCGCACTCCGGTGCCGCCCAGCACACTGCGGGTCGCGCCGTGGAACTCGGGTTGGTCCAGCTTCACCGACACGACCGCCGTCAGGCCCTCGCCGATCCGGTCGGTGCCGAGAGGTGCGTCCGACGCTGCCAGTAGCCGCTGCTCACGGGCGTAGGCGTCGATCGCAGCCGTCAACCCCTCCCAGAAACCCGTCTCGTGCGTGCTGCCATGGAGGGTGGGGCGGCAGTTGGCGTAGCTGCGGATCCGCTGCTCTCGAGAGTGGCACCATCGCAAGGCCACCTCCACCGTCCCGGCGATCCGGCGGTCCTCCCATCCGAGAGCGATGACGTCCGGGTGAACGGGTGCCCCGGCCCGCTCGTCCAGGAAAGCGACGAAGTCCCGTGCCCCGCCCGGGAACCGGAACCGCACTGTTCGGGCCTCGACCGGGCGGCGTCGGTCGGTCAGCGAGATGTCCAGCTCCCGATTGAGGAAGGCGAGTTCCCTGAACCGCTCCTCCAGGCCGTCGAACGAGTACGTCGCCGTCCCGAAGATCTCGGCGTCGGGCCAGAAGGTGATGGTGGTCCCGGTTCCTGTCGCCGGCCCCGAACGGGTGGTCGGGGTGACCGCGATGCCTCGCGAGTACTCCTGAACCCGGCTGACCCCTTCGCGCCGTACCTCAGCCGTCAGGCGGCTCGACAGGGCGTTGGTGACAAAGGGACCCATGCCGCAGTAGCCGAGTGCCACGTCGTGGCGGCCTGCGGGCTGCACCCCGGTCTGTATGCGGGTCAGCAGAGTCTCGAGACCAGGAGCGCCGGCGGTCCCGGTGTCCTCGAAGGGGTCACCGGGACCGTCGTCGGCGATGCGCACACCACCGTCTGCTGTGAGCGTGACCTCGACCCGGCTGGCGCGGCCGACCAGGACCTCGTTCACCGCCCGGTCGGCCACGTCGAACACCAGCTGCCGCAAGCCGCGTTCACCGGTGGAGCCGACATACATCCCGGGCCGCTTCCGCACGGCCTCCCTCCCTTCCAGAACCTGGATGTGGCCGGCGTCGTACCTGATGGCGTCGTCACTCACGATGTCCCCTCCGAAGCTGTCCAGCCGAGCTCCCCAGCCTACGAGAATCCGAGGAAAACACCAGGTCAGACCATGTATGCCGGGAGCCTGGGCGGGCGCGTGAGAGCCTCTTGGGAGTCGGGCGGCACCGAGGTCGCGAACTGGCACCGGATGGCGGCCGTCGGCCCGGCAAAGCCGCGTGCGGCCCTGTTTTCGGCGGGCACGAAGGCCCCGATTACAAGTTCCGTCGGTCGAGCGACTCCAGAGCATCCCGCAGGGCAGCCCGCGAGCTGATGCCGAGCTTGGGGAACAGTTGGTAGAGGTGCGTGGACACGGTTCGTGGGGAGAGGAACAGCTTCTCGCCGATCTGCTTGTTGGTCAGTCCCGCTGCCGCGAGGCTTGCGATCTCCCGTTGTTGGGGGGTGAGTGCCGTGCCTTCGGGCCCGGCAGGCATGTCACGGGCCGGACTCCCGCACGCGCGGAGTTCCTTGGCGGCGCGGTCGGCCCACGGCGTCGCACCGAGTCGGGTGAACGTCTGGGAGGCGATGTCCAGGTGCCCGCGCGCCTGGCCCGGGGCGCGGCCGCGCCGGAGCCGTTCGCCGTAGTAGAGGTGGATACGAGCCAGCTCGAACGGCCAGCGTTCGCGGCCCTCCACCGACAGGGCCGCGTCGAAACGGAGTTCGGCTTCCGTGTCGCTCTCGGTGGCCAGGGCGTCGGCGCCGAGGAGGACGAAGTTCAGCCGAGCCGAGGTCCGGTGCAAGGAGGACCGTCGGGCGGCGTCGATGTGTCGCAGCGCCAGTTCGCGGCGCCCGGAGCGTACGGCGGCCTCCACGGTGTCCAGCAGGGCCCACAGCGCCATCCGTATGAAGGGCGGGAACGATCCGGCCGGCGCGATGGTGATCACGTGCCGGTACGCCGCCTCGAAGTCGCCCTGGCCCAACGCGATCAGCGTGCGGACGTGGGCGGCGTAGCAGCGGACGGTGTGTGCGCGGCGGGACCCGGCCCACTGGTCCATCTGGTCGGCGAGACGGCGCGCGTCCTCGAACTCGCCGGCGGCGGCCATCACATCGGCCAAGAGGTACTTCGCGGGCCAGGAGCGCAGGGTGTACTGGTACTCCTCACTCAGATCCAGCGCGTCGCGGGCGACGGTGCGCAGTTCGTCCCACCGTCCGGCGAACCAGGCGTAGTGGCAGAACAGAACCAGGGCCTGGATGGCGGGAAAGACGTTGTCGACCGCCCGTTCGCCGTAGCCGATGCGGCGCAGCGGCGCTTCCAGCGGAGCGAGGCGGTCGACGCACGAGGCGGCGATCCCGACCCGCACGACCTGCACCGGGTCGGACGCGCTGAGCGCCGAGCCGAGCGCGCTGTCCAGGCGGGTGAGGTCGGCGGGGTGGGCGTTGGCGGGGTCGCCGAGGGTGGCTCGGGTCACCTCCAGCAGTTCCGGTGGTGACGTGAAGTTCGCCAGTGCTTCGTCGAAGGCCGACCACAGTTCGGCTCGGCCGCCGTAGAAGCACACCATCAGCAAGGTGAACACGGCGTCCAACAGCGTGGCGTCGGCCGGATCGTGCGGCGTGCTCCGCAGGGCTATCGCGCCGCTGAGCACCCGGTGCGCGGTGTCGATGTCTCCGTAGCTGTTCAGCAGGTGTATCGCGGTGGCGACGGCGGCGTGCAGGGAATCGGGGCCGGGAGCGGCCTGGCGGGCGTTGTCGAGCAGCCGCGGCACGTCGCGCAGGTTCCCGGTGAGCGTGGCACCCACGTACGCGGCCTTGGCCAGGCGACGGGCCTGCGCGGACCCGTCCGGGCTCAGGTCCGCGGCGCGCGCCAGCGCCGCCACCGCGCTGGGCCCGTCGCCTCGTCCGGCGCTCAGTTCGGCCACTTCCTCGAGGAGGGCGGCGATCTGTTCGTCGGGTTCGACCGCGGCGCGGCCGAGGTGCCAGGCACGCTGTTCCGGTACGCCGATCCACGCTTCCGCGAGCGCGTGGTGCACGCTGCGGCGCTGCTCGCCGGTCGACAGTTCCACGACGGCCGAGCGGATCAGCGAGTGCCGGAACTCCAGGCGCCCGGTGGTCTCGTCGGTGTGGACCAACTGGACCCGTTCGGCCGCGGCCCAGTGCTTCATGCCGCACCGGTCCGCCACGGCACGGCGGACGATGTGCGTGTTGCCGCTGCCTTCCAGGGCAACGACGAGCAGCAGGTGCCGGGTGGCCGCGGGCTGGCCCTTGATCCGGGAGGCGAACGCGGACTGGAGGCGCTGGGTCAGTGGCAGACGCGGGGGCAGGGCGTGCGATGTCGCCTGCTGGACGCCGGTGAGGGTGGTCGGGAGTTCCAGCAGCGCCAACGGGTTGCCTTCCGCGTCGGCCATCAAGCGGCGCCGGACCCGCGGAGCCAGCGCCGGGAAACGGCGGGTCAGCAACGTCTCGGCAGCCGCCTCGTCGAGCGGACCGACCTCGTGGAGGGGCAGTCCGCTGTGGTCGAAGAAGCTCTCCTCTCCGGCGCGGGCCGCGGCCAACATCCCGATGCCGGCGCCCAGGAGGCGGGCGACCTGAGCCAGGATGTCCGCACTGGCCCGGTCCAGCCACTGCGCGTCGTCGAGGACGAGGAGCGTGGATCGGTCGCCGGCGCCGTCCGCGAGCAGGGCCACCACCGCTTCGGCCACCGTCTCGTGGCCGGTCCCGCCGGCCGGACCGAGCGCGCCGGTTCGGGCCGCGTGTGCTGCGGTGCCGCGCTCGAATCCGAGGGCAGCCGCGAGGGCGGGGCTTCGGACAGCGGCGGCCCGGGTGTCCGGCGTCGACGTCAGCAACTGCCGCAGCGCGCCGTAACCGGCCTCGGCTCGGTACTGCACTCCGGCCGTCCGCAGCACGCGCACCCCCGCGGATTCGGCCCGGCGGGCGACCGCGCCGAGCAACGCGGTCTTGCCGACCCCCGGATCCCCCAACATCATCACGGCCCCGCCGACGTGAGGAACGTCGTCCAGGAACCGCGCGAGCATCGTCAGGTCGAACTCGCGGCCGATCAGGGATGCGTCCATGCCTCAAGTCAACCTTCAGGGCGGCCAAGGTGTCACGTACGCGGAAAAAGCGGAGGTGTCCGGCGCCCGGCGACCTCAGCGACTGGCGGTTGCGGTCTCCTCGACGAGGCGCTCCACGACGTCGGGGTGGCTGATCATGACGACGTGGGAGGCCCCGGGGACTTCGACCACCCGGCGCGCGCCGGCCCGCCGGTACTCCCACCGCTCCACCGCCGCGGGGATCGCCTTGTCGGCGCCGGCGACCACGCCGTAGGACGGGATGGTGCGCCAGGCCGCGGGTCCGCTGACGTCCTCGAAGGAGGATGCGCTGAAGGGGTGTTGCCCGGCGGCCATCAGCGCCGTCTCCTTCCTCGGCAGGTCGGCTGCGAAGACGTCGCGGAAGCAGTCGGGACGGACGTACAGGTCGGTTCCTGTGGTGCCGTCGGGGTTGCTGAACGGTACGGGGTCGAGGGCGGCCCGGGTCTCGCTGCCGGGGTGGCGGTTGATGATGTCGCCGAGCTTCTCGCCCTGGTCGGGCACGAAGGCGGCAACGTGGACAAGGGCCTTGACGTTGGGATTGCCGGCGGCGGCATTCGTGATGACAGCGCCGCCGTACGAGTGCCCGACCAACACGATCGGTCCCTTGATCGACCGCAGGACGCCGGCGATGTACGCGGCGTCCGTGGGTATCCCGCGCAGGGGATTCGCCGCAGCCATGACCGGATAACCGTCGTTCTGGAGCCTGGCCATGACGCCGTTCCAGTTGGAGGCGTCCGCGAAGCCGCCATGGACGAGCACGACGGTGGGCTTCGGCGGGCGCGTGCCGTGGCGATCGTCGCCGGAAGCTAATGCCGCAGGGGTCAAAGTGGCGAAGGCCGCCGCAGAGGCGAGGACGAGTGCGGCGGCTCCGAGTGTGAACTTCTGGCGCGGGTCTACGGATTCCATGGCGTTCTTTCTCCGGTGACGGCCTGGGCAGCATGGGCCAGCGTCAGTCGCCTGGGCGGCCTGTGCCGAGAGCGCGGGCATACGGCAGCTGCCCCGCAGCCGAGCGCCTTCGGGATGTCAGGGGTCGTGGGGTTGGGGGCCACCGCATGCGTGAGCCGGGGCGGGCCCACTGGGTGAGAGCAGTCGAACGCGCGCCGACCGGGGCCCGCTCGGGGCCAGGCGGCGCGCGCTGCCGCGTTCCCGTGGGTCAGCCGGCCGCTTGCTTGATGAGGTCGGCCACGGCCGCCGGCTGCGAGACGTAGATCGCGTGACTGCCCCCGGCCTCGACGGTCCGGGCGCCGATGCGCTCGGCCATCGCGCGCTGCGCGGGCGGCGGGATCATGTGGTCCTCGGTGGCCACCAGGTACCACGAGGGCTTGGTGCGCCAGGCCGGCGCCGAGACCGCTCCGCCCGCCGCGTCCAGCCCCCACGGCACCTGCGAGTCGGCGAGGAACTCCGCCTGGGCGAGCGGCAGATCACCCGCGAACGCCTCGGCGAACTTGTCGCGGTCCAGATGCAGGAAACCCTCGACCGGCGGCAGAATCGGCGGCACCGCGGCACCGCGGCACCGCGGCTCCGGGCGGCGGGTCGGCGATCAGAGTGTTCACCGACTCGCCCTTATCGGGGGCGAACGCCGCTATGTACACCAGCGAGGTCACCTTCTCGTGGTTGCCGGCCTCGGTCACCACGACCCCGCCGTACGAGTGACCGACCAAAATCACCGGCCCCTGCTGCGCGTCGATGACCTGCCGAGTCGCGGCCACGTCGCCGTCCAGCGACAGCGTGGGGTTCTGCACGACAGCCACGTGGTAACCGTCGGCCTTGAGCGCCTCGTACACCCCCCGCCAGCCGGAGCCGTCCACGAAACCTCCGTGGACCAGGACGACGTTCCCGCGCGGCGCGTTGTCGCTCATCATGCCTCCCCTGTTCCTCGGGCCCGCTGATGCGGCCTTGCGGCGACGATACGAACGCCGCGGATGCCCCGGCTTCCGTAATTTGACGTAGTGCGCAGGGGGGCGTGCGGGCCAGGTTCGGGGAGAGCGAGACGTCGACGGCGCCGGGGTCAGCTCTCGTCGGTCTGGAGGCCGCCGGCCGGGCGGGAGAAGAGCCTTTGCGCGTTCTCATTGAGCTGCGCGAACCCTTCCACCATCTGGGCCGCGACTCGCCAGTCGGCCGGCTCTTCGGCGGGCTGGAAGTCCCAGGCATGGAAGGCCTTGCCGGTGTAGGAGTCGCTGGCCGGTGCTCCCTCGGGCCTGTGACGCAGGAAGAACTCCAGCCTGGTGCGGACGCGCCACCGGCCGTCGGAGAGCTCCTCGGGCACATCCAGCTGCTCGATCGTGTGCGACTCGTCGAAGAAGTCCGACCGGGCCGCGAGAAACTCTCTCAGTCCGTGCTCGCCTTCCCATACGAGGCCGTCGACGAAGCCGGTGCGGAAGTCGTCGGTCAGCACCTCGGCCAGCATCTGCTCCGCGGGCACGTGAGCCTGGAGCAGATCGAAGTACCGCTCGATGACGTCCCACATCAGCGCGGTCGTGGGTGGTGCAGGCATGGCGCCTCCAGGCCGGGGAACATCTGCTGCCCTCACCGCATGGTCACTCGTCAGGCGGGCATCCCGCCATGCGAGGAGTACACACCGGTGCTCCGGGCGAGGGTACGCGTCCCCCTCGTCTTCCGAGCGGTGGCGGACGGCGCCGCCGGCGTGTTCTACCCCGGTGAGCGCAGCGCCGCACTGGCCGAGGGCCGGGCCGCCGAGGGCGTGCCCGTCGTGCCGAAGGTGTGGCGCCGGCTGGTGGAGGACGCGAACAGGCTGGGCATCGCGCCGCCCGGAACCCGCCCGTTCTCCTGCGGTCAGCTGAAGTGGATGTCGCTGAGGTCGATCGAGACCATGACCTGGTCGAGGACAGGACGGCCGTCGGCATCGCGGCGGTAGGCCCGGCGCTTGGTGGGCAGCACGATGCCGTCCGCTTCCACCAAGTCGTAGACGTACTGCGCTGCGGCGAACCCGCCTGCCACATCGACGTGATAGTCGTGTCGGCGCAGCAGCCGGTCGGGGCCGAAGTAGAAGTCCTGGTGGGTGCTGTGGCTGGCGATCTCGGGCGGGAAGGTGGCCCGCAGTCCTCGCCAGAGTTCGTCTCCTTCCCGCCACGGCTCGATCTCGGTGACCGTGAAGCCGGGCATGGCCAGCAGGAACGGCGTGGTGAGGTAGGTCCACAGGGCGTAGCCGTTGAAGTAGGCGCGGTCCAGCGGGTCCCAGGGCGTCTCCAGAGTGTGGCCGCTGAAGGACGACCGTGGGTCCTCCCGTTCGGCCACCACTTGGCCGTCGAGCTTGTCGATGCGCACACGCCCGGGCGTGAAGTCGGTCTTCTGGTCCGGAGCGCCGAACGGTCTGACCGAGGCGTTCTCCTCGTGGAGGAGAACGGTCATCTCGCGTGGAGCGGGATCCTGCGGCATGCCTTTCGCGCTGAACAGATGACCGCCGCTGACGAGGGTGGCCCGCGCCTGGGTCAGTTCGCGCCAGCGTGCGCTCCCGCCATGGGCTTCGATCGCCCCGGTGAGCAGTTCGTTCATGGAGGTCTCCTTGAGTGCGGCGGCCGAGGGACAGTGGAGCGGCGGACGTTGGAGTCTGAGCTCCCCCGACCGGCCGTGACCGGCACCGACCGCTGCCTCCGGCTCGTCATTGCAGTGCCGGGGGGCGCCGGAGGACGGCGCGCAGGGCGCGCTCGACGGTCTCCTGATCTTCGCCGACCGGGGCCACGTAACCGATGACGGCGCGCGCGGCGTCCTCCCCGAGCATTTGGGTGATCACTCAGGTCGCGAGGTGCTGGGAGGCCAGGTGGCCTCCTGCGGTGGCGGTGTTCCCCTCCGCAGTCCAGCCGGGAGAAACTCCACAGGGCGCTGTCCGGGCTCACGTGTCAATCGGCTGGTTCACCAGCGCGGGGCGCCTTCGGCAAGCTGGAGTTCCCCCCGGCCGAAGGAGAAGTTCTCGATCGGGACCGGAATCAACGAGATGAAGATGTCATCGGGCGAGACGCCGAGCGCCTCGACCACCAGCTCGTTGATGGCCGCCACCACCGCCCGCTTGTCCTCCAGAGGCCGGTGGGCCCCGAGCTGAAGCGTGATGATCATGGCATCGCCGCTGCGCTGCATGTCCATGAACGTCGGGTCCAGGAAGAGTTCGTTCTCGCCGTGCTCGCTGATCATGATGAACCGGTCGCCCTCGGGTATTCCGAGGGCCCGGACCAACGACTGGTTGAGCGCATCGGCGAGACCGCGCTTCTGCTGCGAGGAGAAGCGGTTGGCGGGGATGTGGGCGTTGAAGACAGGCATGAGCTGTTCCTCAGGTGGTGTTGGTGCCGGCTTTCGCGGTCGGAGGCGGCGATGCCGACCAGCCGACTTTCCAGCCGACCATCTGAGTCTCCATCTGGAACTCAGGCACCGTCAAGGCTGAGTTCCAAAGCGAAACCCAAGGTACGCTGTCGACATGGAGTGGCGAGAAATCGATCTGGGCAACTGCAGCGTCGCCGCGACACTCGACCTGGTCGGCGAGCGATGGACCCTGCTCATCCTGCGCGAGGTCTTCGCGGGACTGCATCGTTTCGACGAGATGGCCGAGCACCTCGGGATCTCCCGCCGGGCACTCACCGAGCGCCTTCGGCAACTGGTGGAGGCCGGCCTGCTGGAACGGCGGAGCTATCAGGAGGCCGGCCGGCGCACGCGCCATGAGTACCACGTAACTCCGCTCGCTCACGACCTGCAATGGGTCCTGGCCGCGCTGCTCCGGTACGGCGACAGCCACCTCGGCGACCCGGCGGCCACGCCGGTGGTGCTGCGCCACTCCGGCTGCGGCGGCCACGTCCGCGTCGAGCTGCGCTGTTCCTGCGGCGACGAGGTCGCGGGATCCGACGTGGAGCCCGTCCTGGGCCCCGGCGCCGTCCGGATGACCACCTGACGCGGCTGAGCCCCGTCCCGGCTTTCCGCGGCGCCGCGCGACGGCATCGAGGCCGATCGTTCCGCCCAGGACTGCCCCGTGTTCCAGTTGGAGGATTTCATGACCGAGCGCAAGGATGTCGAGTTCGAGGCCGACGGTGCGGTCACGCTTCGCGGCTGGCTGTTCCTGCCGGACGGGCCGGGCCCGCACCCGGCGATCACCATGGCCCACGGCTATGCGGGGGTCAAGGAGCACGGTCTGGAGCCCTTCGCGCGAGCCTTCGCCGAGGACGGGTTCGTCGTCCTGGTACATGACCATCGCAGCTTCGGGGCCAGCGACGGCGACCCTCGGCAGGACGTCGACCCCTGGCAGCAGATCGCTGACTGGCGACGTGCCATCTCGTACCTGGAGAGCCGGCCGGAGGTCGACGCGGACCGCATCGGTCTATGGGGCAGCAGCTATGCCGGTGGCCACGCCATCGTCCTGGGTGCCACCGACCGCCGGCTGCGCGCCGTGGTCTCCCAGGTGCCGACCATCAGCGGTTACGAGCAGGGCCTGCGCCGCGTGGCACCGGACGCCGTGGCCGGCCTGGAGGAGTCCTTCGCGCAGGACGAGCGGGCCCGGTTCCGCGGAGAGGCCCCGCACTCCGTGGCCATCGTCAGCAGCGACCCGGCGGTGCCCGCCTCCTACCGGTCACAGGAGGCCATCGACTTCTACCTTCAGCCCACGCCCGACGGCGCGTGGGAGAACAGGGTGACGGTCCGTTCGACCCGCGCGGCCCGCATGTACGAGCCCGGGATCTGGGTCACGCGGGTCTCGCCCACACCCCTGCTCATGGTGGTCGCCCTGAGCGACGCGGTCACCGTGACCGACCTGGCGCTCGCCGCCTACGAACGTGCCCTCGAACCCAAGCGGCTGCACCTCATCCCTGGCGGCCACTTCGACCCGTACGCCAGCCAGTTCGATCAGGCGAGCGGTGCGGCCCGCGCATGGTTCCGTGAGCACCTCGGCTGAGGGCTGACGCACCGCTTTTACGGCGCTGCCCGGAACCCGCCCTCACACATGCCCTTCCAGGGCGGACGCCGGGCGACGAAGCGCCCCTTTGAGAACGGAAGGCCGCCGACCCCGGCTGGTCTCGGCGCGGACTGCCCGGACGTGCGCAACCGCACGGCCTACTGCGCCTGCACCGGGCCGTCCTGCTCCCAGCCAGGGACCAGTTCCTCCCGGTGGACGTCCTCGCCGTGGACCCGCTCGCCGCAGCTCTCGCAGACCGTATGGGTGACCAGCTCGTGGTCCCGGTGAAGGAGCCGCACGGGCGGCGAGGTGACGGCCCAGCGGTCGCCCCAGCCGATGAGCTCGCGGGTGATGCCCGCCAGATCGCGTCCCGCCTCCGTCAGGTAGTAGCCGCTGTGGCGTGCGTCGTCCGGCAGCGGGCGCTTTTCGAGGACACCGCTCTCCACCAGCGCCTTCAGGCGCGCCGCCAGACGGTCCGTGGGGGCGCCGGTGTTCCTGGCGATCTGCCGGAAGCGGTGGTTGCCGAGCATGACCTCGCGGATCGCCGGCAGGGCCCATCGGTCGCCGACGACCTGTAGGGCGGCGGCGAGCGAGCAGGGGCGTCCGGTCATGCCCTGGGGGTCGATGCGCTTGGTCATACCCCGAGTATCACTCGGGAGAGGTTTGATTTTCAAACCATCCCGTGCTTGGCTTCCGCCATGCCTGCGATGCTTCGATTTTCAAAGCACGGTCGGACGGTCACCGTGGTCGTCCTGGTGGCCGTCTTCATGACCAACCTGGATCTGCTGATCGTCAACGTCGCGCTTCCCGCGATGGGAGATTCCTTCGCCGGGGGCGGCACAGGCGCGACCCTGGGTTCGCTGTCCTGGGTTCTCAACGCCTACGCGATCACCTTCGCCGCGCTGCTGGTGGTGGCCGGGCGTGCCGGAGACCGCATAGGCCAGCGGCCGGTCTTCCTCATAGGGATCGCCGTCTTCACCCTCGCGTCGCTGGGCTGTGCCCTGGCCCCGAACCTGGACACCCTCGTCGCGGCCCGGGTGGTGCAGGCCGCCGGGGCGGCCGCCCAGATCCCTACGTCCCTGGCCCTGCTGCTGGCCTCTGTACCGGCCGAGCGCCGTACCCAGGCAACTCGGAGCTGGGCCGCGGTCGGCGGGCTCGCCGCAGCCGCCGGGCCCGTCGCGGGCGGCCTCCTGACCGAGATCGACTGGCGGTGGGTCTTCGCCGTCAACGTGCCGATCGGCGTCGCCGCGTTCGTCGTCGGCCGATCGGTCCTGCCGAAGCCGGCCGCCCGGGAGACCGGACCGCTGCCCGACCTCCTCGGCGCCGTGCTTCTCATCGCCTCGGTCGCGACGCTGTCCGGGGCGCTGGTGCAGGCCCCCGACCGGGGCTGGACGAGCGACGGGACCGTGCTGCTCCTGGCCGTTGCCGTGATCAGCGGCGCCGCGTTCGTCCTCAGGTCCCTGCGGCACCCCCGGCCGCTGTTCGAGCTGGACCTGCTGCGACTGCCGCGCTTCGGGGCGGCGAATGCGGGCAGCCTCGTGTTCGGCGTCGCCTTCGCGATCATGCTGCTGTCCAACGTGCTGTGGTGTCAGGAGGTCTGGCACTGGAGCGCGCTGCGCACCGGTCTCGCCCTGGCTCCGGGTCCCGCTCTCGTACCGGTCGTCACCCTTCTGACCGCCCGCGCCGCGCAGCGCTTCGGGCACGGTCCGCTGATCGCCGCCGGCGGTTTGCTGTTCGCCGGCGGCATGGTCTGGTTCGCGTACTTCGCGTCCGTCACCCCGGACTATCCGCGTGGCCTGCTGCCCAGCCAGCTGTTGACCGGTGCGGGCGTCGGTCTGGCCCTGGGCACCCTGGTGGCCGCCGGCGTGCACGCCGTGCCCGGGCATCGTGCGGCGACCGGGTCGGCGCTGGTCAACTCCGTCCGCCAGATCTCGGCCACGATCGGCGTCGCCGTCCTGGTCGCGGTGGTCGGCTCCCATGTCGGTGCCGCATCACTTCACGACTTCCGGATCGTCTGGTTCATCGCCGCCGCACTGGGCCTGGCGACGTCGGCGTTCGGTGTGCACCTCACCCGTGGTGGCGGCTCGGGCCGGACCGCGCCCCGGGCGTCCAAGGAGCCAGGGGCCGATGGGCAGGCTTTGGCGGACGCGCCCTGAGCGACCATTTTCCCTTGGCTGCACGGCAGTTGGGCCGCACGTGATGGAGGCGCCCTCCATCGAGGGAGGCACTGAACGATGCGTCAAGAATCGCGGAGCAGCCGGTCCTCCGTGTGGGCCGCGTAGAACTCGGCCTGGCGTGCCATGACCGTGCGCATGGAAGTGCCGCGCGGCACACCGTAGACGGTGCCCGGAAAGTCAAGGTCGCGCTGCTTCTCCCATAGTTCGTCGTGACGATCGGGCGAGAACAGCTCGGCCGGGTCCCCGGCCGCGATCCAGCCGATGGGGAGAACGCTGTCCGGCCGCAGCCTCGAGTTCACATGCAGCACGCTGTTGATGCGCAGCTCGGAGCGGGTCCCGGCCACGGCACCGGGGAACAGTGAAGCACCGGTCGCCACGAAGACTTCGTCCTCGATGGTCGCCCCGTTGACGTGCGCGTGCGGACCGATCAGTACGGCGTCACCCACGAGAGCCGGGTGCCTGTCACGCCCTCGGATCAGTGCGTTCTCCATCACGACCACGTTCGCGCCCGTGCGGATCTCGCCATCCTCAGCAGTGAGCACGGCACCGTGCAGGACGCGCGCTTGTTCTCCCAGGACGACTGCCCCGCACAGGACTGCTGTGGGAGCTACATAAGCAGACTTGGGAACCACGGGCTTCTTACCTCGATGCTCCAGCAACATGCCCGCAGGCTAAGTCGTCGCGCCACCGGTGGCTGCCCAACACCGCGGACGAGTTTCGCGGGCCCGCTGACGCAAGGCAGAGGTGAGACGGGGAGGAGCACTACGGGAGGGCCCAGGCCCGGAAGCCGGAGACGCTCTTACTTGGCCACGCGGGTGCGGTGGCGGGGGGCCAGCGCGTGCCCGGTCGTGACCGCGTACAGCAGCGCGAAGGCTGCGCTCACGGCCGCCAGCAGGACCCAGGAGAGGGCTTGCCAGCCGGGGATCTGGGTTCCCGCCAGCCAGCGGACCAGAAAGGTGGTGCTGGTGGCCATGGGGAAGGAGAAGATCCAGTAGCCGATGTGGAACGCTCGCTGACGCAGGTGCGGCAGCATGAAGGCGATCACGACCAGCGTGAACAGCAGCAGCCCTGCGAACCCGTTGCCGGTCGGGTCCACTTGGCCGTGGTGGGCGGCGGTCCAGGCCAGACCGCCGGTGGCCGGCGGGATGACCAGGATGGTGAGCGTGGGGCGGGCCGGGGCGGGCATGCTGCCGCCGCCGGACAGGAGGCTGGCGAGGACAACCGTGCCGAAGGCCAGCCAGTACAGGATTCCGACGGCGAAGGCCGCCGCAGCCAGCTCCGGCAGACGCAGGGTCGAGGCCGTCGCGCTGGCGATGAAGGGCCCGGAGACCACGGGCAGCAGATACCCGGGGTGCAGCGGCGCGGAGCCCAGGCCGCCCGTGACCCAATGCGCGAGTAGACGCGCGGCGATGACCGCTGCCGCCGCACCGAACAGGACGTAGACCCACCGCGCGCCGTCCAGGCCGAAGCGGGAGAAATGCCCTGCCGCCAGCATGCCGACGATAGGGACATACGCCATGGTGAACCCCTGGCCCGGGTGGTGCAGGTCCTCCAGGAGGTTGCGCCACCGCCCCCCGCCGTGCCACAGGTACCGCCCCAGCAGGACCATCCAGATCAGGCCGGCGACGACGTACAGCACATCGCTCACCCACAGCGGTGCCAGGACGGTCGCCGCCGCGGCCTGCCAGGCCCCGCCGAGGCCTGCGGTGCCGAGGGACACCGACATCAGGCCGATGCTCTGCGCGCGAGGGTTCGGCGCGGATGGCCGCCCACCATTCGCGAGAGCCGCGCCGCCCGCCATCTGTGAGCCGTGGCCGGACGTGGCAGGCCCGTCACTGGCGGGCGCTGCGGCAGCCTGCGCGGATATCCCGGCGGGTGCCTGCGACAGCGCACCGGCGGTGCCCGCCGTCACATCCTGCTGACCTGTCGTGTCTGTCCGTACCGACTCCATCGTGACCTTTCGGGGTGGATCTGTGCGCGAACCGGGCGTCGGGGAGCCGCACGGGTCGACTGCGTGACACAGGGCAGCGCCTTGCGCGATACGAGGGTGGTCGGGTGGAGCGGATCCTCAGCCGACCCAGGCCGGGGGTGGTGCCGACGCACCACCCCCGACCTCTACAGACAGAAGCGTAAGCATTTTGATTATGTCGCGCAAGGTAGGGGAGGTCACGCCCGGTGTCCAGGGTTCGCCGTGGGCCCCAGGGCCCCGGTGACCGGCTCTGGAGGGGGAGGGAGGATGCGGTCAGGACGGCGTTCGTCGGCGACACGGATGGCGTCTGCCTTGTGCCGGAGGAGGAACCGCATCAGGCGCCGCAGCGGCGCGGCGAGGCGCGCGCGACGTGTCCGGTGGGGAGCCTAGGACGCTCTCTGCGTGCGCTGCCTCGCCCGGTAGGCACGAACGTTGGCCGCATTGCCGCAGGACTTGACGTCGCACCAGACGCCACTGCTGTTGCGGGACCGGTCGAAGAACGCGGTCCCGCAGTGATCGTTGCGGCACATCTTCAGACGCTGCCACGTGCCGGCCTGCTGGCCCTGGAAGATTTCGATCAGGACTACGGCCGCCACGCGACGCCATCCGGTACCGCGGGGTTCCAGGTGCACCTGTCCGTCGGCGCCCAGCTGGATCGCGACAGCCGCGGTGTGCAGCGGGGGAACCACGGTCCCGCGGTCCTGGCCGGCCGCCCTGCGCAAGTCGTCGCGGAAGGTGCGGAGCTCATCCTGGTCCTGCGGTTCGAGCTGGACATCGGGCAAGGCGTTGCCGGTGGCCTGGCTCCACTCGGCCAGTGCCTGATCGAGCCAGGCCCGGGCGTCGCCGAGATCAGCAAGCAGGTCCGTCGTGCGAGGCTTGCCGGCCGAGATGGTGTTGATGAGGTCCTGCACGAGGGCGAGCCCGCCAGGGGCCGGCTCCGAGCCGTAGCGAACCGTGGCCGGCCAGGACATTCGGATCACTCTCCCGCGGCTCGTGCGCATGGTGCTGACGACAGAAGTATATGCCTTTCGTTTCTTGCGCCGGGGAGCCTCGGATCGTCATGCGGCACGTGGACATCCTGACGGGCCCGGGGGGCCGGGGGCACAGGGCGCTCGTAGGCGTCGGCGTATGCAGAAGCCGCGCGCAGCGGCAGAGACGATACGCCCGGCTCGATGGATCGGAGTCGGGGTCAGTCCGTGGTGAGCACCATCCGGAAGCGCGCCGCGCCCGACATCATCTTCTGGTAGGCATCGTCGGCCTCTGCCAGCGGCAGGGTCTCCACCGTCGGCCGAATACCGTGCAGGGCGCTGAACGCCATGGTGTCCTGCACGTCCTGCGCGGTGCCGGACGGGTGGCCACGTACGGTCCTGCCCGTCATGATCAGCTGGACGGGGCTGATTCCCATCGGGTCGGGGCTCACTCCGATGACGATGAGCTCGCCGCGAGGCGTCATGCCGTCGACCGTCGCCGCGATGGCGTCGGAGCTTCCGGCCGTGGCGAGTACGGCCTTGGCGCCGCCCAGGGATCGCAGGGCCTCGGCGACCGGTGTCGCCCCCGTGCTGTTGATGTAGTGGTGCGCTCCCAGTTGCTTCGCGAATTCGGCCTTCTCCTCACCTCGGGCGATGGCCACTGTCTCGAATCCCATGGCCGCCGCGTATTGCACCCCCAGGTGGCCGAGACCGCCGATGCCCAGCACGGCCACGAGATCGCCGGGCCGGGCGGAGCTGCGCCGGAGACCGTTGTACGTCGTGACGCCCGCGCAGGCCATAGGGCCGGCGTCGGACGCCTTGAGGCCTTCGGGGATCCGGGCCAGTGCGTCGATCGGCGCGATCATGTTCTCGGCGAAGCCTCCGTCGTAGCTGAGGCCGGGAACCTTGAGGTTGACACAGACGATGAAGTCGCCCTGGCGGCAGGGAATGCAGTGACCGCAGCTCCCTCCGAACCAGCCCACGGTGACCCGGTCCCCGACGTTCCAGTTGTGCGCCTCGGCTCCTTCGCCGAGTTCCTCGATGCGCCCGGCGGCCTCGTGGCCCGGAACCAGCGGGAATCGCACGCCGGGCACGCCGGCGCTGACGAAGACGGCGTCGCTGTGGCAGATTCCGCAAGCCTCGACGGCAATGCGTACATGTCGGGGGCCGGGTTGCGGTACCTCGCGCTCGACGATTTGGAAGGGCCCGTTCGCGGTGTCGACCTGTGCAGCTCGGTAGGTGTTCATGCGCTTCTCCGGGGGACGGCGGCCCCGGCCGGCAGGCTGGATGGAGCCTTCGGCACTCGGGACTGCGGTGATGAGCTCTGGCGTGTCGTTTGGACCCGCTACAAGTATCCGGCGGCTTCGACAGGCACGCACGAGGAGTGGTCGACGGCGGCAGACGCCGAGAGGCCGGGGCCGAGCGTGCCGGGTGGGCCTGCCAGGCATATCTACTGCACGAGGCGCGCCCCGCAGCCCATGGCGCGCGCTACCAGTGGCGCGGCACCCGTTGACCTGCGGATTTGTGCGGCGCGCCCGATGCGAGGCTGGTGCTGAGCGTCCTTGATCTTGGGCGCAGATCATTTCACGAGGTCGCGATGGGCGGTTCCGTACGTGTCTTGTCGGTCGTGTGCTCTGGCGGGGCGTAGGGAGTGAAGCAGGCCGGCGGATGATCGATCGGTAGGTCGGGTCGCCACGCGGCGAGGATCTGAGCGCTGCACTCGAAGAGATCGTGCTGCGGCAGTTGGTCGAGCGCGCACCATCGCCAGTCGCCCACGTTCTCGTCTGGTTGTGTGGCGGGTTCGCCCTGCCAAGCGGTCACGATCGCGCCGACGGTGATGCGTACGACGTCGCCGACGTGATCGAGGAGCGTGCCGAGCAGGACCACATCCTCGGGCCGGGCAACCAATCCGGTCTCTTCGCGAAGTTCGCGGACCACCGTGTCCTGTGGAGTGCGGTCGCTCGATTCCACGCTCCCGCCGGGCAACTCGATCGTTCCGCGACGGTGCCGCCCCAAGAGGAGACCCTGCTCGCCGAGGACGATGGCACCGACCCCCACGGCCGCGTGAGGAGCCGGTGGGCGCGTGGTGCGTGGGCGGCTCGCGATGCGGCGCCGGGCGCGAATGAGCTGGTGGACAACGCGGTTGGTGTTGTCGGGCGCAGCCAGAAGCTGGATGTCAGTGACGGCGAATCCGGCGTCGGTGAGTAGGTCCTCCCAGAGCTGGGGGGTCAGGACCCAGCACTGCACGGGGAGGGGTGGGTCCTGGCGTAGCAGCACTTCCTGCCGGCGCGGTGCCACGGTGTCGGCGGGGCGTTGCCCGTTCATGTCGGTGTGCAGGACGGAGAACACGAGTGGTGCGCCGGCGCGTAGCCCGTCGCGCAGGGCAGGCAGGCACATGTGCGGGTCGATGTACGCGAGGGTGCCGATGGCGTACGCAGCGTCGTACGGTTCGGCCCTCTTGAGGTGATCCAGGACGTCGCCGTGCAGGAAGCGGACTCCGGGCTCGGCGGCGAATCGGTCGGCTGCGCGGCGGTGTTGGGTCGGCGACTGCTCGATGGCTGTGACGCGGGCACCGTGGACACGTGCCAGGTGGACGGCGTGGTGGCCTGCGCCGGAACCGATGTCGAGCACGTGCTTGCCCGCGATGTCGCCAAGGGCCTCGGCTCCCGGGCCTACTCCTGCCCAGGACCCCCAGTGGAGTTGTTCCGGGACCGGTGGCTCGTAGCCGCGGTCGAGCTGTCGCTGACCGTAGATGGTCCAGCTCTCTGCGTTGACCGAGTGGGCGCTCAATGTGTTGCCCCTTTCGACGGGTTGGGGTTTGTCCGGGACCCAGCGGTGGACCGAGCAGCACGTGATCGGGGCGGACTCCGTATCGGTCATCGGCTTGCCCTCGCTTGTGGGACCCGAAGGACCAGCGGCGTAGTCGCGTTGCGGCTCGCCACGACCTGGGTTCGGTGAGCGTTGATCACAGCGGTGGTGCCGGCATCCACGGTCATCCACTGGAGCTCGTCTGCATCGGTCCAGCGCAAGGCAATGCCCTCCCGCAGTTCGATCTCGTGAGCCAGGCCGTCCCACCTGCCGAGGTAGACCTTCACGCTGCCCTGGATGGTGCCGTCCTGGACAACGGTCTCGACCGTGGCGAAGGGGGTGAGATCAGGAATCAGTAGACCGGTCTCCTCCTGGAGTACTCGGGTGATTCCCTCGTCCTCGGTCTCGCCCGGCTCGGTATGACCGCCGAGGAAACACCACATTCCCGCGTGATTGATCGGCTTGTTCGCGTCGCGAAGATGCAGCAGGTACTGACCTTTGCCGTTGACCAGGAGAGCAGCAGTACCTGAAGGAGCGGTGCTGCTTGCCTCAGGCGCGGGCTCAGCCTTGGGCAGGTCTCGGGAGGCGATGCGCTCCATGTGCCGTTCGAACAGGGCTTGGGCGTCGGTGTTCATGCGCATCAGGGCGACCATGCCGGTCGTGATCACGTCGCAGACCTCGGACTCGACGTCGTCCCAGGTGTGGGAGTGACCCTTGCGGGGGTTTTCCCCCATCGCCCCGATCACGGCTTCCGCGACCTCACCCGCTTTCACATGGCCCCGAAACTGGCGTCTGCCAGCGGATTCTTGCCGTGCTTACCCTCGAAGGTGAAGGTGGCCGGAGGAGGAGGGGGCGGCGTCTTCTCGTTGGCAGTCGAGGCGTCAGTCACAGTCACCCGTGGCCCTCCTTGGGGTCGTTGCCGCACCTGGGTGGTTCGGCGGTGCACGGCATAACGACGCGACAGCGGAATCGAACGCGCTCGATTCCGGACGAGCTGGGTGCCTTGCGGCGTAAGGGGTCGTACGTGTGGGCGCAGCGGTGGGGCCGTTCTGCGGGAGTTCCGAATGGCCGAATCGCCGACACTGATACGCCTGTGCCGATCCGTCAGCCGATGCAGCCATACCGGCCCGCCGGCACCGCCGGGGCCAATGTCCCCGAGCGGGCCCCTTTCGCCGAGCCGTGAACCTGCCGCACAGGAGACCGCCCGGAGACGCCCCGAGACGCGGGTTCGCGCCTGCCGCGAAATGACCTCGCGGCACGAGCAGTTAGGTGCGATCGCGGGTCCGATCGAAGCCCCGCGCCGGCGCCGATGACTGACATGACCAGGTTCGCCCTGGAGTGTGTTCCTTGTGGCGGAGGTGGGGAGAAAGATCAGCATGACTCTCACAGTCACATTCACGGGGCGGACGCCGGTGACGGCGCCGGGAGTCCGTACCTGGTACCAGCTCTGGACCTACACCGTGCAGGGCAGCGGGGCAGGCGACCTGTTACCAGGGCAGCGAGTGGCGATCGCGCTGCCCACCGACTGCGGCGTGCGAGATCCGCGGTTCTTCCCCCAAGTGCCGGAACTGGCAGGCACTTTCCTGGAGTCGGACAGCGGTGCCGGACGCCTGTACGTGGGCCGGACGGTCAGCAGCGTCTCCGGAGCCCTGACACTGGCATTCCTCGCGCCGCCGGCCCAGGTCGAGCGCGAGCTGCTCGTGGTGACCCAGGTGCAGAACCGGCCCTGGGTCGTCGTCCCTTTCTCGACCCGGCCGGGCGGCCCCGTCGAGAACACGCACACCCTGCCGACGCCCGCGGCCCGCACGGCCGGGGCCGGCCGACCGGTGGTCGACTTCGCCGGCACTCTTCCGTACGCGAGCGAACTGTTCGGCGTGTACCAGCCGTTGCCCGGCTGGCTCGGCTACTCCAGCACCCAACTGCTGGCAGTCGCCGAGGGAAGGCCGGCACAGCGTGAACTGTTCAGCGGAGCCGAAGCCCGACAGCTGAGCCGGCCGGAACTGGCCGCGCTGCCGAAGCCGCCCACCGAGGGAATCCTCTCTCCGGTCGGGCTGGTGAACCTGTTCCGCCAGTACTTCTTCGAGTTCGACACCTTCCTGGGAGCACCCGTGGGCCATCTCTGGCTCAGTCCGGGCGGCACGGTCGAGGTGGTGGAGACCTCCACCCGCCGCACCCTGGTGGAGCGGACCGCCGAGCAGTCCGAGGAGAGCACCAGAAAGACCGAGGAGTCACTGACCGAGCAGACGGACGTGGCGGATGCGGTCAAGGAGGACAACGCCAACGAGACTTCGCTCGGTGTGACAGCCAGCGCCGGGGCGAACTACGTGGGTATCGCCCAGGCCGACGTGAGCACCAGCTACAGCACGAAGAACACCACGCACTCCTCCTCCGAGGTCACGCACAAGCACACCCGGGCACAGAGCTCCAAAGTCAGCAGCGAGATCACCCGGAACTTCAAGACCACCTTCAAGACGGTGACCGAGACGACGGACACCTCCAGCCGCCGGTACGTCGTCCAGAACACCACCGACAAGCTGGTCAACTACGAACTGCGCCGCAAGATGCGCAAGGTCGGCATCCAGGTCCAGCACATCGGCACCCAGCTGAGCTGGCAGGTGCACGTCCCGGACCCCGGTCGAGCCCTGGGTCTCGGCGAGCTCCTCGACGTCGTGGCCGCGCCGGACCTGACGGGGCTGAAGAAGCCCGAACCGCTGGAGCCGCTCGTTCCGACCACCACCACGGTCACCGAGGTGTACCCCGTCCAGCGAATCGGCTCGAATGGCCCCCACCTCGACCAGGACTGGTTCTACGTCGCGGACGAGGACCACCTGTCGCACGGCCACTCGGACGAATACCTCGTCGCGCACTTCGACTACACCGCCGTCCCACCCGGCCCGGGCTGGACCGTCGACACCTCGCAACCGGAGCCGATCCGGGTGGTGGAGGCCAAGGCGAGCAACGGCAGCGGCACCAAGTACCTGGGCAAATGCAAGATCCTGGACCTGGCGAGCAACCGGTACCAGATCCGCACCGAACTGGTGAACTTCGCCAACGGCAACTGGATCTCGTTGTCCGTGCGGATCATGTGGAAGCCCCCGTCGACCCACCCCGGCCAGGACGCCTACGATCGGGCGCTGGCCGAGTACCGGGCCGAGGTGGACCGTCTCCAGCGCACCGCGTACGTCGAGGCCGTACGCGAACGCGTCGAGACGGTGAGCGGCCTGCGCCGCCGGCCCGCAGGGGATCTGCGCAAGGAAGAGCGCTACTGCGTCTTCGAGCGGCTGATCGCCCAACTCGACCTGTACGACGGCCGGCAGCCGCAGTTGAGCGCCGAGCTGATCCGGCAGATGTTCGACGTGGACCGGATGCTGTACTTCGTCGCCCCCGACTACTGGCGGCCCGGGGGTGTCTCGACCGGCAAGGCATCACTTGGCCGGCACCCGGTGCCGCAGCACCAGTGGGATCCCGCCCCCGGGGACGAACCCCTCCAGGGCGCCACGGTTCCCGGCCACTACTCCCACACCGCCGCGAACAACCCGCCCAACGCCGTCGCCCCGGTATCCGACGAGGCGTTGGAGTGGCGGATCAACTACCCCCTCACCGAGGGCAGCCAGCCCGCCCCGGTGGGCAGTTCGCTCGGCTGGCTGGTGCAGATCGACGGCGACGAACGCCGCAACGAATTCCTCAACTCCTCCTGGGTGAAAGCCGTCCTGCCGATCCGCCCGGGCCACGAACCGGCCGCGCTGGGCTGGCTCCAACAGGCCGACGTGGAGGGCGAAGCCGCGCTCGACAAGCCCTATACCTGGCAGACCGGAGACCCGGACGGGTACCAGAACAAGACGATCGGCCAGGTACTGGAACTCCTCGCCGCCGAACTCCAGCGCAAGAACACCGACATCGGCACCACCCTGGCCACGGAGACGGTCTTCGAGACCGGCTTCGACCCACTGGACGGTGGCTTTCGCCCCGCCGAGCCGTACCAGGTCTTCGACCAGTGGACCGAGGTCCTGCCGACGGACCAGGTGGTCGCTGTAGAGGTCGAGTACGACCCGCGGACGGGACAGCAACGGTGACGGCTGGATGAGCACGCTCACTATCCGGTGGCGCCGTCCTGGCGAGCAGGAGCACTTCCTGCTCCGCAGACGGTCCGGAGCGGCCGCCGACGGCTCGGTCGAGCTGAACCTGGATGCCCTTGCGTCAAGAGAGGAGGTCGAGGACTGGACCGACCCGCACAAGGGGCGAGCCTGTCCGCAGAGCGCCGCCTCGAACACCCAGGCCACCTTCGAGGTGCCCCAGGACGCGCAGCACCTGCGGCTCTTCTTCACCGTCACCCCGCGGATCGAGGGGAAACAGGCCGAAGCCCTCACCGTCTACCAGCGCCTGCGGGTCGTGGGGAACCGCACCCTCCCGGACGCCTACGCGGTGCCCGCCCACACCCTGCGGATCGACAGGCGCGGCAACGGCGACGAGGTCGCGCAGAACGTGCCGTCATGGAGGCTGAGCGGGATCCGCCGCTTCCTGGGCTGCCACCCACTGCTCACCGTGGCGGCCCGGGGCGACACCCTCGACATCGACACCGAGTTCCTCGACCTGACCGACCTCTGGTGGCAGCTGCACTTCAAAAGAAGCCCGAAGAACCGCGAGGCCGGCTTCAACCCCTGGTACCTCTCACCACACCTCACCGACCGGCCGGGCAGACTCCGGGTGCTGGCCAACACCCGCACCGCCCCGCTGCTCTGGTTCGCCAGCGTGCCACGCACCGCAGGCGGCAACAGCGATCCCGGCCCCCCGCCCCCGCCGCCCGACGGCACCACGATCGGCGCGTACGTCTTCTTCCGACCCGTAGCCAGCTCTTACCCATACGCCCAAGATCGCCCCACGGGAATCACCGACCCCAAGCACGCCGTACGGGGCATGCGCGCCCTGTGCCGGTACCTGCTCTCCGGGCAGACGAGGGCACAGCAGGCAGCGATCGGCGAACTGCCGGACTTGCACGAGTTGCTGGACCACGCCCTCAACCGCGAACTGCCGCTGAACAGCCACGCGTTCCTGCCCTGCGGCATGGACGCGGCCCTGGACCGTACAGCGCCCAGGTTGCTCAAGGAGACCCAGACGCTGCGTGTGCTGTTCCTGCCGCTGTCGACCGGGGGAAGCTACGGCGGCGCCACAGGGCCCCATCTGCCCGACCGGATGGTCACGGCCCTGCGCCTGCTCTGGACCCGCGGCGCACTCGGCGGCCCGGGCCAGCAGTTGGTCCAGCGGGACGGCACGATCTTCCCCGTGCTGCCGCAGAACGTCGCCGGCGGCACGGTGACCGGCACCTTGCGCCTCGCCCCCGACATCTGGGCCGGGGGATACAGCAGCGGTGGCGAGGCGCTGTGGGGCCTGCTCAGCGTCCTCGGCAACCGGCAGCGCGTCAGCCGCGCCATCGTGATGGACCCCAACGGCTTCCGGGCCCGGGGCGCGGACCGCCTGAGGACAACAGCCCGGGACCGCCAGGGCGCTTTCCAGGCACGAGTCGTATGGAGTCCGTACGACATGGGCGGTCCACCCGGCGCGGACCTGGTCAGGGCGATCAGGGCCACCGGCGCCGAGATCACCGTGCTGCCCCACTCAGCGGACTACTACAGGCCACCACCCAACCCCGCAAACCCCTGGGCGGAATACGTGTTCGAGGACGCGAAACCCTGGCGTCCCGAAATGTTCCCGCGAGGCCAGATGGCCGACTGGTGGCACCAGTTCGCGGTCTTCGCGGGAGAACGACTGGCCGCCGACCCCCAACACAAGGACTCGGTCGGCTTCATGGAGGCGACCATGGGTCCCTGACCCGTCAGTGCAGTGCCTTGGAGTGCCTTGAGCTGGTGGCCTGTCTGGCGTCCGCAGCACGGGTGCAGCGGAGTTCCTGCACTTCGAGAATCCTCGTGCGCATCTGGCGGTGCACAGCCCGCGCTTCCCGGCCTTGCAGATGACTGCCTGAACTGCCAGGAGCGGTAGGCGTTGCTGGAGGGTCAGGCAGATTTGATCGGTCAGCTCGGATCCGAACCGGTGAGCGCCTTCCCGTGCCGCAACTTGCATTTCCCTCTAGTGAATGCAAGACAGGGTTGCGGACAGGAAGAAGGGCGTGCTTCACTTAGTCCAATCCCGCTGAGTGGATGCCATGGCTAACGCATCCGACGAGCCGATTTCGTAGACAGTTGGAAGAAACACCGAAGTGTCCGCGCCGGACATCCGGAGCGCTCTGATGGGTCGACAGGTGTCCACTGCATGAGGTATTATTAGCGAAGAACGAAGACGAGGCGCGCACAAGTCGTGAGGCGTGTCTCGCAATGATGTGTCGTGTAACTGCCGGAGGTGAGCACCCTCCGGCAAAAATATGCCCAATTTAGACTACGGAGAGTGACTAATCAACGACAGATGGCTATGAGAGAAGGGATAATGCAGGTCAGAGTGATGGACATGGGAGTCAAGAGAGGTGGAGGAGGTCGCGAACGCTTCGTTTCGCGCGTATCGCCTACGGTGTGACAAGCGCTGTGGGCAACATCGTTAGGGTTATCAAGTTCTTCATGGAGCTGTGATATATCGCTGGTTTTGCATTTTTTGAGTGATGAGGGCCCATGGATTCCATGAGGCCCATTTGTATTTGTCTGAAAAGGTGCTCCTTTAAGGAAGGTGGAGGCTGTCAATGGTGGAACTCTGGAGGGAAGGTGAGGCTGCCATGCAAAAAGGGAACTTAAGGTTCTCTGAGGCAGTGGCAATTTAAGGCAGTGGCCGCCTTCGGTAATCGCGTGCGCGAGGCCAAGGGTGGCCGCCATGGTGGAGTTTGTCCGCTGGCCTGCGGGCCAGCGGCCGTCTGGCTGCGCCTTCAGTCAGGGCGAAGGAGAGGCAAGAGCGGCCGACGGCGGCCACTGCGATCCCGCACGGCAGGTCGGACACTTGCGACCTCGGCCAGGGTTTCGTAGTGGTCACTACCGCCCGCCAGGCTTCGGGCGAGCCCGCGCACATAGTCCAGGGCGCGGCCCAGCCGGTGCGCTGGGCGTGCCGCAGCGCGTCGCCGCGATACTGGCCGACACCGTCGGGGCCGCCGAGGAGGGCTGCCGTTGTCTCGCGGTCGAGTACGTGTCCGCGACCCGGCCCACAACGCGGCGAGTGCGGTGCACCGGACGCGGACGGCCTCGTACCAGGCCTGCCAAGGGTAAGCCCGTAATGATCAGAGATAGAGGAAGTCTTGGCCGGTGCCTGACCTTCTGATCCCCAAGGCTGCCAGCGATTTGTCGCGCTCCTCGCGTTGCTCGAACTCGTGAAGTGCCGCCAGTCCGACAGGCGGCAGGAGGGCCTTGACGTCGTCGATGACTTCTGCGAGAGACGTGCCGATCAGGGAAGCACTGTCATGGACGGCAGCGAGTACGAACAGATTGTCCCGGCGATCCTCGAGGAACCCTTCGGCCAGGGCAACAGCCACGGCCCCGCGTCGCAGGGCGTCGACGGAGCGGATGCGAACCGCTACCGATGCCATACGTTGCCCGTACGCGCTCAGAACCCCAGCGGCTCGTTCGCCCAGTCCATCGATCAGGGCCTGCCGAGTGGAGGCAGACCCTGCCACATAGGCCGTGACCACGGACTCGACCTCGGCATCCAGAGCGTGCGGGAGCTTGATCCTCAGATAGCCGTTGAAACGTCTGTCTCGCAAGACGGAGCTGCTGGCGGGCTCCCCGTCTCGCTCCTCGGCATGCCGATGGGCCAACGTAGCCACCCTTCTGTCTGTGGCCGGCCGGAAGGAGTTGCCGACTTCTCCGAGGGAGCATGCTGGGTCCTGGCAGGCTGTCTTCCGACGTGCCTTCTAGTGGGAACGCAAGGTACGCCTTCCCGCGCCACCGGACCATGGCGCTGCCACGGATGTGTCGGACCGAGGCCCGATCCTCGGATCCGCAGCAGGGGTGCCCCGCCGACCAGGGCAGACCCGACCTGGGCGAAGCCGCCCCATGGTCGCCGCGCTGAACTGGCATCATCGCAGGATGACTTCGTCGATATTCGGGTCGTGGATCCGTATTGAGGCGTGGCTCGCCCAGCGCGCGCCTGGCACGTTCGCTGCTCTAGCACCCCCGGCGGAGCGTTCGGCGATCGCTCAGGCTGAACAGTCGATCGGGCAGGCCTTTCCGGAGCCGTTGGTGGAGTCCTTGCTGCGGCACAACGGCATGGGCCACTGCGATCTGCTGCCACCTTTCTGGTCCCTGCTGGAGGTGGAGAACATCACCAGCGCCTGGCAGACACGGATGCGGATCTACGGAGATCAGCTTGCGGGAGCTGAGGAAGGCGACCCGGAGGGGGAGTACGGGCCGTGGTGGCATTCCCGGTGGATTCCCTTCGCCTTCGACGGCGCGGGGGACTACCTCGTCATCGACCAGCGACCCCACCGCCGCCGCGGACGGATCGGCGATGCCGATCACGAGACGGGATGCACCTTTTCGTCCCACCCCATGTGGGCGTCGCTGGCGGCTCTCCTCGATGCGACAGCTACGGCCCTGGAGACCGGCGAGGCGGTGGACGGCTACGTGCCTGTTGCAGTCGATGAGTATGAACTGGACTGGGACTTCTGAGCGTCGGGCCGTGGCGACCGCCTCGGTGACACCAAAAGATCTCCTGCGAGCCGCACGTGCCGTGCCGTACCACCTCAGAGTTAGGGTCATCAATTGCTCGACTGGATTGGCCGACTGGGGGGCGCATGGTTCTGGGGCATTCGCTGCGTTCGAAGGTTGCTGGGTTGGTGTTGGTTCTCGCTGTCGGGCCCGGGTGCTCGGGAGCGAACGCGTCACCTCCAGGGGTGGGAATGTCTGACGAGGCTCGGTCCTACCTGTCCACCGCGTTGACCGTCATGGAGGACAACGCACTTCGCCGCGACGATGTCGACTGGGCTGAGGCACGGCGAACAGCCTTCACCGAGGCCGGCGGCGCGCGCCGTCCTGGCGATACCTATCGGGCCATTGAGGCAGCCCTGGGCAGATTGGGAGACGGGCACAGCGCCTTCTACGACCCGAAGAGGGCGAAAAAGCTGTACGGAGACGAGCAGATCCGCAACCCTGTGGACGGGCGGGCGCTGGCCGGCCGCATGGGGTATCTGTCGCTCCCTGGCGTCCAGGGATCTGAGAAGGTCCTTGAGCAGTACGTTCGGGAGGGGCGAGATGCCGTGGCGACGGCCAACCGTCCGAACGCCTGCGGCTGGGTGATCGACCTCCGCCGCAACCGCGGTGGCAATATGTGGCCGATGCTTGCCGTCGTAGGACCGATCCTCGGTGAGGGCGACGTCGGGTCGTTCGTCGATGCGGACGGCGAGAAGACGGTGTGGTCCATTGATAAGGGCAGCCCTCGTCTGGACGGTGAATCCACCGGCTGGGGAACGAGTCCTCCCGTAGGCCGCGGATCAGCCCCTGTTGCGGTGCTCACCAGCCGTTCCACCGCCAGTTCCGGTGAGGCGGTGACTGTGGCCTTTCGCGGGCGACCTGATACGCGCTCCTTCGGCGAGGACACAACAGGCGTCCCAACCGGCAACGAACAGCATCGCCTGTCCGACGGGGCGGTCCTCAACCTGACGGAGGTGATGGATGCCGACCGCACGGGACGTACATATGAGAGCCCCATTCCGCCCGACCAGCCAGTCGTCCACAACCTCGGGCGCGGCGGAAGCAAGGATCCCGTCCTGGAAGCGGCGACGGAATGGTTGTCCGAGCAGCCCGGCTGCGCGTAGGCGGTCTGGTGATCAGCTGAGCGGTGCGGATGAGGGGCGAGCGCCGCTGGGGCGCGGGATCTGCCGCTGCCGAGCCAAGCGCGACGCGACCTCCTCGGCGGATCGCTGACGCACGTTCACTCCGGGCATCCTGGCCGGCGCAACACCACCTCACCCCTCCACCGCCCGTCCAACCTCAGCCGGACACCGCCCGATCAAGCAACGTCTGGAGATAAAGCCCGCGCCGCGCATCGAGCTCGGCAGGAGTGTGCGTGCGCACCGCCGTCGCGAAGTCGCGGCGCAGGACGGGCCAGCACTCCTCATGGTCGATGTCGGCCGTGTCGTAGACCAACGGCTCGGCGGCGCCGAAGAGTTCGACGCGGGTCAGGACGCGGGGCACGGCCACGGCGCCGGACAGGGACGCCTGGCTGACGGCTCCGTTTTCGTGTTCGCAGGTCAGCTCTATCCAGCGGCGTGGGTCGCCGGTACCGCGGACGTGGGCGATCGGGCCGATGGAGGCGTCGAGCAGGTCGAGCAGATGCGGGCCGAGGTCGAGCAGCGCACCGTGTTCGAGGCGCCAGCCCGTGGCGAAGTCGCCGCCGCGGAAGGCGCCGTGGAGGTAGCAGGCACGCGCGCCGGTCACGTCGAGGGCGCGGGCGGCCGCCAGGAAGGCGCGGGTGGTGGGGTGGTAGCGCTTGGTGAGGACGAGCTGTGAGATGACGCCGGCCTCGGCGATGGCGTCGGCGAGTCGGGTCGCCGCCTTCAGATCCGGGCCGAGCGGCTTCTCCAGCAGCAGTGCCTTGCCGCGCTCGGCGGCGCGGACGGCGAGGTCCGCCTGGACGGCCGGCGGAACGGCGAAGGCGACGGCCTCGCAGCGGTCGAGGAGTTCGTCGAAGTCGGCGGCGATCTGGGCGCCGTAGGGCGCGGCGGCCTGCTGCGCGGCCTCGGGGCGGCGGGCCCAGACGGCGGCGAGCCGAGTCTCCGGTCCGGCGGCGATCATCCGGGCGTGCATGGCCCGGGCCCAGGGGCCGGCGCCCACGAGACCGACCTCGACGGGCCGGTGTGTCCAGGGGGCGGTAGCCACAGGACCGACCTCGACGGTCCGATGGGTCGAGGTCGCGGAGGGTGGGGTGGTCACGGGTGGTCCTGTCTGTGCGGGAGGCCGCAACATGCGGGTGCGGCGGGCGCGGTCAGGCCCGGAGGCGGGAGTCCGCGCGGGCGGGGGAGTAGAGGAGGTCGACGACCATGGAGCAGGCGCCGATCAGGCCGGCGTGGTCGCCGAGGCGGGAGGTGACGATCTGGAGGTGTGCGGTGCTGCGGGGCATGGCGCGCTGGTAGAGCAGTTCACGCACACCGGTCATGAAGGGGACCCCGGCCAGGTCCCCGGCCAGCATGAGCACACCCGGGTTGAGCAGGGAGACGACGGTGACGAGGACCTCGCCGACGCGTCGGCCCGCGTCGCGGGCGAGCCGGAGGGCGTCCGGGTGGCCTTCGGCGAGCAGTCGACCGACGTCGGAGCCGGACGTGGCCTCCATGCCGAGGGCGGACAGTTCCTTCGCCAGCGCGCGCCCGCTGGCCACGGCCGCCAGGCAGCCGTGCGAGCCGCACATGCACAGCGCGTCGGGCCGGTCGTGGAGCCGGATGTGGCCGATGTCGCCGGCGCCGCCGTCGATGCCGCGGTAGACGCTGTTGCCCACCACGACACCGGCGCCGATGCCGGTGGACACCTTGACGAGCACGAACGCCGCACAGTCCCCGTGATTGGCCTGGTGCTCTGCGAGCGCCATGAGGTTGGCGTCGTTGTCGACGAAGACGGGGACGGGGCCGTCGTCCATGCAGGCACCGACGGAGGCGGCGTAAGCCTCCTGGAGCCGTTCCCGGATGGGCTGTTGGTCCCAGCCGGGCATGATCGGGGGCTCCACCACCCGGCCGGTCTCCCAGTCGACCGGGCCCGGGACCGAGAGGCCGATTCCGGCGATGTGCGTGGCCGCGACGCCGGCGGCGGTGATCAGTTCCGGGAACCAGCCTGCCAACTGGTCGAGCACCCGGTCCGGGCCGTCGTTGATGTCCAGGGGCGCGGTGTGTTCCGCGAGGATGGTTCCGGCGAGGTCGAGGACGGCGACACGGGCGTGCCGGGTCTCCAGGTCGACGGCGATCACCGACGCGTGCGTCGGGTCGAACACGATGCGCTCGGACGGTCGACCGCCGGTGGAGCTGCCGGTGGTGTGGCGCAGCCACCCGGCGCGGTTGAGCACATCGAGCCGCTGGCCGACGGTGGAACGGGACAGGCCGGTGACGCTCTGGAGGTCGGCACGGGTGTTGGCGCGGCCGCTGCGGATCAGGTGCAGCAGGTCGCCCGCGCTGACCTGGCTCGGCGTCGTCATCGGTTCCCCCATGGTTTCAGCTCTTGTCGGCGCCGCTGGTCAGTCCCTCGGTGAGGAGACGTTCGGCGGAGAAGAACAGGAGTACCACGGGGATGGTCAGGACCACGGAACCCGCCATCAGGATCGTCTTGGGCACCTCGATGCCGTTCGCGAGCTGGGCCAGCCCCAGGGAGACGGTCCACTTGTCGGGGTCGGCGGCCAGGAACAGCAGCGCGAACAGGAACTCGTTCCAGGCGATCATGAACACGTACAGACCGGTCGCCATGAGCGAGGGCAGGGCGAGCGGCAGGATCACCTTGCGGACGGTCTGGAGCCTGGTGCAGCCGTCCAGGGCCGCGGCCTCCTCGACCGAGGCGGGGATGGTGACGAGGTAGTTCTTCAGCATGTAGATCGACACCGGCACGGTCTGGGCGACGTACACGATGGCGAGTCCTACGAGGCTGGAGGACAGGTGCAGCTTCGCGAAGACGACGAACAGCGGGACGGCCAGCAAGGTCGCGGGGAAGAGGTACACGGCCAGGAACAGGGCGCTGACCTGGCGGTGGCCGAAGAACTTCAGACGGCTGATCGCGTACGCGCCGGGCACGGCCGCCAGCAGGGTCAGGGCGACGGTGCCGAGCGAGACCAGCGCCGAGTTGACGAGGAACTTCACGAAGCCCTGCCCGCCGGCGTCGGTGGAGCGCAGCACGTCACGGTAGGTGGTCAGCGTGAAGTCCTTGGCGGAGATCCACAGGGAGCCGGGGTCCAGCAGCAACGCGTCGATGGGCTTCAGCGACAGCAGCAGCATGTAGTAGAAGGGCAGCAGGGTGATCACCGCGAGGAACGCGATGACGACCCAGCGCAGCACGCCGAACAGTCTGTCCTCGAACTGAGCCCGCGTCAGGGCGGCCTTGCTCACGACTCCTCCTGCACCTTGTTGGCGAAGAACTTGAAGTAGAGGCCCAGCAGGACCATCAGGACGACGGCCAGGACCAGGGCCTGGGCGGCGGCCGCTCCCACGTCGTAGCGGGCGGTGAGGAAGTCGTAGACCCGCACGGCGGCGACATCGGTGCCCGCGCCGCCGCCCGTCAGCAGGTACACGTCGTCGAACTTGTTGAAGGTCATGATGAACCGCAGCACGCACAACAGCGCGATGACGGGCATCAACTGCGGCAGCAGGATGTGCCGGAAGCGCTGGGTCAGCGTGGCGCCGTCGACCGTGGCCGCCTCCTCCAGCGTGTCCGGTACGGCCTGGAGGCGGGCGAGGATGAACAGGAAGGCGAAGGGGAAGTAGCGCCAGCACTCGAAGGCGATCACCGTCAGCAGGGCCAGCGGAATGCTGAAGTGGGCGCCGAGGAAGCTGACGTCGTACTCACGGGTGGACAGGAAGGCGATCGGGTCGTCCCAGCCGAACAGGCGCCGGCCCCAGTCGTTGACGATGCCGTACTGCGGGCTGAGCGCGACCTCCCAGACGAAGGCGACGGCCACCACGGGGGCGACGTAGGGCAGCAGCATGGCCGCGCGCAGCAGTCCCCGGCCCTTGAAGGGCTTGCGCAGGGCGAGGGCGGCGACCAGTCCCAGCAGGATGGAGCCGGCGGTGGAGCCCGCCGTGTAGAGCAGCGTCGTGGACAGGCTGGACCAGAAGCCGGCGGAGTCGAAGACCTGGGCGAAGTTGTCCCAGGTCCAGTTCCCGAACAGGCCCATGCCCTGGATGTCGACGAGCTTGGCGTGCTGGAAGGCGAGCAGCACGGTCCAGGCGATGGGCAGGACGACCACCACGAGGACGACGACGAACGTGGGGGAGACGAAGGCGAGCCCGGCGCGGCTCGCGCGGCGGCTGGCGGTCATCGGCCGGCGGCGGGATGCAGGGGCGTCCGGCGGCGGCAGGTCGGGTGTCCGGCGCGGCGGTGCGCCGGAGGGGGCTGTGGTCATGGTGAGACTTTCGTGACGGGCAGGCACGCGGCTACTGCAAGGACTTCTTCAGGGCGGCGACCTCGTCGTCGGCTTCGCTCGCCGCCTCGGAGGGGGAGATCTGTCCACTGGTCATGGCGCCGATGGCCTTCGGTACGGGTAGTTCGCCGTTGGTGGCGCCGACGAGGGCTCCCTCGCCCTGGGTGATGCCCCAGCGGCGCATGTCGCTGACGCCGTCGGCGAGTTGGTTGAGCAGGCGAGCGGGATAGACCTGGTCGAACGGCTTCTTGGTGTCGACGCCGATCTCGCTGTGCCGCCAGGCGTCGAGGTAGCGCTCGGGCTGCGCGGCCGTACCCTGCCGGACGGGGATCTTGCCCTCGGGCGCCATGCCGAACCAGGACTCGTAGCCGCTGCCCATCATGTACTCGATGAACTCGCGGGAGGCGGCCGTCTCCGCGGTCTTGGTGGTCACCCACGAGGTGATCTCGCCGAACTGGGCGGGCTCGGCGGCGTCGGGTCCCTTCAGCGCGGTGACGATGCCGCTGTTGTCCGACAGGTATCCCGCATCCTGCTTGCACTGGGGGCAGCTGGGCAGGGCGTCCTTGCGCAGACCGGCGAGTTCGTCGAGCAGGAACGACGACCAGATCATCATGGATGATCTGCCCGCGAAGTAGGTGGCGCGGGTGGAGTCCACCGTCTGCGTCCCGGCCGCGCCGTAGTCGCGAGCCAGCTGGTCGTAGGTGCGGAAGGCGGTCTCGCACTGCGGGGACTTCAGCGCGACGGCGTGGGCGTCGTCGACGAGCTGGCAGTCGTTGGCGAGGGCGAGGCTCTCGAAGCTCTGGGAGGTGAAGACGTCTCCGGGGTCGGTGGCCGCGGAGATGCCGTAGTTGCCCTTGGCGGTGAGCGCCTTGGCGGCGGCCACCGTACGGGCGTAGGTGTCCGGCGCGGCCAGGTTCTCGCGGTCGAGTTGGTCCTTGCGGTAGACGAGCAGCTGGAGCCAGGCGTCGGACGGCACGCCCAGGCTCGTGGTCCCGTCCGACGTCAGGTCGAGCGCGTTGGCGTTGAAGGTGCCGCGGCCGAGCTCGTCGATGATCCGCCGGGGCATGTCCGTGTTGAGCAGGCCGTTGCTGTACATCTGCCAGACCTGGCCCATGGGAGCCGCGCCGATCACGTCGGGCAGGGTGCCCGAGGCCGCGGCGGACATGATCAGCTGGGGCATCTGGCCCTCGTCGACGCCGACGAGTCGGACCTTGATGCCGGTCTTCTTCTCGAACCCGTCGATGATCTTCTGGGTGACCGCGATGCGGTCGGGGAGGTTCTCCTGGGACCAGACGGTGATCTCCCGGTCGGCTCTGCCGGGCCCGGTGCTGCCGCTGCCGCAGCCCGTGAGCAGCCCGAGTCCCAGGGCTGCGGTGAGGCCCACCGCGGTCATCCGTGACCGCCGGCTCTTGGTGCGCATTGCGTGTCCTCGTTCCGACTTACGTCTACTGGCAACGCATCACAGCATCACTTTTGCTGGTTGACAAGACATAAGTCGGAGCTATTGTCGACGCAACCCGCATTCGCACCCGCATCGTTACGGAGCCTCCGTGGAACGCGTCGTCCAGTTCACCGCCCCTCGCCAGGTGGAGGTCGCCGAGCACGCCCCAGCCGAACTGCCCCCCGGGCACCTGCGTGTCCGCACCCGCTACTCGGGCATCTCCGCCGGCACCGAGCTCACCGCCTACCGCGGCACCAACCCCTACCTGACCAGGACCTGGGACCCCGAGGAGCGGCTGTTCCACGACGGAGCGGCCGGCATCCAGTACCCCGTGGCGGGCTGGGGCTACTCCGAGGTCGGCGAGGTCGTGGAGATCTCACCGGAGCTGTCCGGCACACCCGGCCTGCCCGCGCCCGGCGACCTGGTCTGGGGCATCTGGGGCCACCGCAGCGAGGGCATCGTCCCGGCCGAGCGCATGATCGGTCACACCCTGCCGGCCGGGCTGGAGCCGCTGGCCGGAGCCTTCGCCCGCGTCGGCGCCATCGCCTACAACGCCGTCCTGGCCGGCGACATCCACCTCGGCGAGGACGTCGCCGTGTTCGGGCAGGGCGTCATCGGCCTGCTCACCACCCGCCTCGCCCAGCTCAGCGGCGCGCGCGTCACCGCCGTCGACGCACTCGACGGCCGTCTGGAAACCGCCAAGCGCCACGGCGCCCACCACACGCTCAACGCCCGCACCGACCAGGTCGCCGAACGCATCCGGGAGGCCACCGCCGGCCTCGGCGCCGACCTCGCCATCGAGATCAGCGGCGCCTACCCCGCCCTGCACCAAGCCCTGCGCTCCGTCGCCGTCGGCGGACGCGTCGTCGCCTCCGGCTTCTACCAGGGCGACGGCATCGGCCTGCGCCTGGGAGACGAGTTCCACCACAACCGCGTCCAGCTGATCTGCTCCCAGATCGGCGGCGTGCCCCCGCAGCTGTCGCACCGCTGGAGCGTCGAGCGCCTCCAGCAGACCTTCCTGCGGCTGGCCGCCGAAGGCCAGGTGGATGTGACCTCCCTGGTCAGCCATGTCGTCCCGGCCGCCGACGCCGCCGACGCCTACGTACTGCTCGACGAGCGTCCCGCCGACGCGCTCCAGGTCGTCCTGGAATTCTGAAAGGCCCCCACATGCTCAACATCGCCGCACAGGAACAACTCCTGCCCGGAGACACCCTCCAGGCCAAATGGGAGTTCGCCCAGCAGGCCGGATACGACGCCATCGAGCTGCGCGCCAAGGGCGACTTCCACTTCGCCTCCCGCCTGGAGGAGCTGAAGCGGGCCCGCAAGGACGGCGTCGTCATGCCGACGGTGTGCGTGGACATGCTGCACTTCTTCGGCGCCTTCGACGAGGAGCTGCGCCGTGACGCCCTCGCGCAGATGAAGTCGCAGCTCACCGTGATGGCCGAGATCGGCGGCGTCGGCGCCCAGACGCCCGCCTCCTACGGGATGTTCTCGCGCCGCCTGCCCCCGTTCGAGCCGCCGCGCTCGGAGGAGGAGGACCGCGAGGTGCTGCTCACGGGACTCGCGGAACTGGGCGAACACGCCCGCAAGGAAGGCGTGACCCTCTTCCTCGAACCGCTCAACCGCTACGAGGACCACATGGTCAACCGCCTCGAGCAGGCCGCCGACCTGATCCGCGCCACCGGTCTGGACTCGATCAGGATCGGCATCGACAGCTACCACATGAACATCGAGGAGAGTGACCCCGCCGCCGCGATCCTGGCCCACGCCGACGTCATCGGACACGCCCAGGTGTCCGACTCCAACCGCTTCCAGCCCGGAGCCGGCCACCTCGACTGGCCGGCCTGGCTCGGCGCCCTGCACACCGTCGGCTACGACGGCCACCTCGCCCTCGAATGCCGCCTGACCGGCGACGCCACCCAGGCCGTCGGCGCCGTTCCCGCCTTCCTCAAGAGGTCCGGCGCGTGACGGCGATCCTGAAGCGGCCCGCGCCCACCGCGCCCAGCCCCCTGACACTGCGGCGCGGTGCGGCGCGGGTCCTGCTCGACAACTGGACCGACACGTCCACCGTCCCCTCCCGGACCCTCTACCCCCACCAGTGGAGCTGGGACTCCGCCTTCATCGCCATCGGACTGCGGCACCTGTCGGCGCGCCGCGCCCAGCGCGAACTGGAGTCCCTGCTGTCCGCACAGTGGGCGGACGGACGAATACCGCACATCGTCTTCAACCCCGCCCTGCCCCTCGACGCCTACTTCCCGAGCCCCGACTTCTGGCAGTCGTCCAGCGCGGGCCGCACGGCGGGCGCACCGGCGATGCCCGAGACCTCCGGGATCGTCCAGCCCCCGGTACACGCTCTCGCGGCCTGGCTCGTGCACCGGGCCGACCCCGAGCTCTCCGAGCGCCGCGGCTTCCTCGCCCGGATCCACCCGCGGCTGGTGGCCTGGCACGACTACCTCCTGACCCGCCGCGACCTCGGCGGCCAGGGCCTCGCCGCCGTCGTGCACCCCTGGGAGCCCGGCATGGACAACAGCCCCTGCTGGGACCGGGCGCTCACCCGCGTGGAACCCGCCGACCCGGCCCTGTTCCACCGCGCCGACCTGGACCACGGCCACCCCGCCGACCGCCCCACCGACCTCGACTACGGCCGCTATGTGCGCCTGGCCACCGACTACCGCGAAGCCGGCTACGACGACCGCACCGCGCGGCACGGCTTCGCGATGGAGGACCCCGCGTTCAACGCGCTGCTGATCGTCAGCGAGCTCGCCCTCGCCGACCTGTCCCGGCAGCTGAACCGACCGGACCAGCCGCACCGGGCACGCGCCGCCGACCTCACCCGCCGGCTCGTCGCACGGCTGTGGGACCAGCGGGCCGGCCAGTTCATGGCCCGGGACCTGACCACCGACACACTGGTCCCCGAACGCTCCGTCACCGGCCTGATCCCCCTGATCGTCCCGCACCTGCCCCGCGACCTCGTCGACCAGCTGAACGCCACCCTCACCGGCGCCCACTTCTCCGCGCCGGGCACCCGGCTCGTGCCCAGCTACGACCTGACCGGCCACGCCTTCGACCCCACGCGGTACTGGCGCGGCCCGGCCTGGTTCAACACCGCCTGGCTCATCCACCGGGGCCTGCGCACCCATGGCCTGCACACCCAGGCCCGCCGGCTCCGCAGCGGCTTCCTGTCCGACGCGGGCCGGTCGGACTTCGCCGAGTACATCGACCCGACCACCGGCGTCGGCCGCGGCGCACGCCAGTTCTCCTGGACCGCCGCCCTCACCCTGGACCTGCTGTGCGCCCCCGACGAGGAGCCCGAATCATGACCACGGCCGGCGACCACGTACAACTGGTCCGCGACGCCACCTTCGTCCACCTCCAGCCCGACGGGAACATCGGCCCCCGCCACGGAACCGTCCCGGGCGGCATGTTCCTGCGCGACGCCCGCCACCTCAGCCACTGGCACCTGACCGTCGACGGCGCCGCCCCGCTCACCCTGATCCCGGCCGAGACCGAAGGGGACGACACGGCCACCTGCGCCCTGACCCCACCGGGCACCCGGGACAGGCCCCCCGCCTACACCCTCTTCCGCCGACAAACCGTCACGGCGGGAACGCTCACCGAACACCTGCGCCTGGTCAACAACCTCCCCGAGGCCGTCACCGCCCGCCTGGACATCACCGTGGACGCCGACTTCGCGGACCTGTTCGAACTGCGCGGCGACGACCGCGCGTACGACAAGAGCGACGGCCGCCGCGAAGTCCAAGCCGGTGACGACACCGTGCGCTTCGACTACCGGCGGGCGGACTGGCACTCCCGGACCACCCTCACCTGCCGCCCCGCCCCCGACACCGTCGACGCGGACGCGAAAGCTCCGGAGTCGACCGCCCGCACCCTCACCTGGCACCTCCGCCTGGAGAGCCACGGACAAGCCGAACTCGACGTGACCGTACGAGCACACCCCCACGGCCTCCCACCGCACACCCCGGCGGCGCCCCGCCCCTCACGTGGTGAGCGACCCGCTCCCCGCACCGACCTGGACCGCGCCTGCGAACAGGGCCTCGCCGACCTCGACCTGCTGACGATCGCGGCCACCGGCGTGGACGGCGAGGACGTGTTCGTCCCCGCCGCCGGCATCCCCTGGTTCCTCACCCTCTTCGGCCGCGACTCCCTGCTGACGTCGCACTTCCTGCTGCCGTACCGCCCAGGCACCGCGGCCGCCACCCTGAGCGCCCTCGCCGCCGTCCAGGGCGAGCGCCACGCCGCCGCCGGAGAACAACCGGGACGCATCGTCCACGAGACCCGCCACGGCGAACTGGCCCACTTCCGCCAGGTCCCCTACGGGCGCTACTACGGCACGGTCGACGCCACACCCCTCTTCCTGACCCTGCTCCACGCCCACCACGAGACCACCGGCGACCCCACGTGGGCCACCCGACTGGAGCGGCACGCCCGGAAAGCCGTCGACTGGATGTTCACCGACGGCGGCCTGGACGACCACGGCTACCTGACCTACACCCCCGACCCCGACGGCCTGCTCAACCAGAACTGGAAGGACTCCGAGGGCGCCGTCTGCTTCACCGACGGCACCCAGGCCGAAGGGCCGATCGCCGTCTGCGAGGCCCAGGGCTACGCCTACGACGCCCTCGTACGCACCGCCCAATTGGCGCGGCACATCTGGGCGGACGACCCCTACGCCCGCCGCCTGGAGGAGGAGGCCGACCGCCTGCGCCGCCGCTTCCTGACCGACTTCTGGATGCCGGGGGCCGACTTCCCGGCGCTGGCGCTGGACGGCAGCGGCCGCCAAGTGGACGCCCTGGCGTCGGACGCGGGGCACCTGCTGTGGTCGGGCATCCTCGACGACGAACACGCACGACGCGTCGGCCGACGCCTGCTGGAGCCGGACTTCTTCTCGGGCTGGGCGATCCGCACCCTGGCGGCCGGGCAGAAGCCCTACCACCCCCTGTCCTACCACCGCGGCAGCGCCTGGCCGCACGACAACGCGGTCATCGCCCTGGGCCTGGCCCGCCACGGCCTCGCCGACGAACTGGCCACGCTCACCGAGGGCCTGGTCGCGGCCGCCACCCACCACGGCTACCGCCTCCCCGAGGTCCTCGCAGGCTACGACCGCTCCGTAACACCCCAGCCGGTTCCCTACCCCCACGCATGCTCACCCCAGGCATGGGCGGCAGCCACACCCCTCGCCCTGCGGACGGCACGCCGTAGCGGAACGGTGCCGCGGCCGGCGTGAAAAGCTGCGGCACAGGACGCTCGATCGCGGCGCCCTATTCGACCGGATGCCCGGGGCTGATCGAGCGCACGTCACCGAGCCGCAGGATGGGCTGACCGTCGGCCTTGCCCCGCTCGCCGCTCCGCACGGGGTCCAGGACGAAGCCGACATGGTCGCCCCCCTCGCATTGCTGCTCGACCCTGCCGACGAACCATGCGCACGCGTCCCGCAGCACGGCGGCACCACCGTGCCCGCGGACCCAACTGGCGCGGGCGAATTTGTCCACCCGGTGGCCGGTCTCGCCACCGAACAACTCGGCCAGCTCGTGCTCGTCCGGGGTGAGCAGATGTACGGCGAGGAACTCGGCGTCACGGGCCACCTCATAGGTCCGGTTCACCTTCGACAGCCACACCATGAACCGCACCGGCCGGATCGAGCACTGCGAGGCGAACCCGACGAGACAGCCGGCGCGTTCGTCGCCGACGGTGGCCGTGACGACGTACATGTCGGGGTTGAGCCGGTCGGTGAACGCGTCCATGACCACCATGGTGGCGCATGGGCGGACCGCCCGGCATGTTTCAGCCCAGCACTTGCCCGACCTATCGATATTCGATAGATTCCCATCGTAGCTCGATGGGAGGACAGGTTATGGGAATGCTGGCAGTGCGCGCGCTGCGCGCCGTGCTGGTGGTGGTGCTCACCGGCACCGTGCTCGTACAGGCGTTGATGGTCTGGGTGTTGGTCAGTGGGAACGATCCGGAGGACGGTTCGCTCCCACTGACCGCGCTACGCCTGATCACGATCCTGGGCCTCGGGACGGCCCAGGTCGCCCTGGTCTGTGTATGGCGGCTGGTGACGATGGTGCGACGCGGAACCGTGTTCTCCGACGCCGCCTTCCGGTACGTGAACGGCATCATCGGCGCGATCGTAGGGGCCGCTCTCGTGTGGTTCGCGGTCACGGCCGTCAATGCGCCAGGCCAGCGGGAGGACCCGGGGGTCACCCTCATCATGGGCGGGATCGGCGTGGCCATCCTGGGAGTCGCGCTGATCGTGCTCGTGCTGCGGATGCTGCTTGAGCAGGCCGTCGCCCGCGATGTCGAAGCGGCCCAGATGCAGGCCGAGTTGGACGAGGTGATCTGATGCCGATCGCCGTCGACATCGACGTGATGCTGGCCAGGCGGAAGATGTCCGTGGGCGAACTCGCAGACCGCGTAGGGATCACGCCCGCCAACCTGGCGGTCCTCAAGAACGGCCGCGCCAAGGCGGTGCGCTTTGCGACACTCGCCGCGCTCTGCGAGGTGCTCAAGTGCCAGCCGGGCGATCTGCTTCGCTGGGAGGCCGAGGACATGGCGGGCGAAGGAGGGGATCGGGAAGTGTCGGTTCGCGGTCCCGGGTGAAGGTGCTGTGCCGGTAGAAGGAGTAGGCCTTGCTCACTGCTTGGAGGAGGTTGGCAAGGGTGAGAGCCGTCCACAGGGCGGCTAGCCCTCCGGCTGCGGCAACCGGGGCGGCGACGGCGGCCAGGACTCCGTAGCAGACGAAGGTCGACACGAAACTCGGCACGGTGCGCTTGAGACCGATGAGGCCGAAGCCGACGACTGCCTGGAGTGCGTCGGTCACGACCACGGCCAGTACCAGCGGCAGAAGGTCCGTGATCTGTGGCCGCACACCGACATCCTGGGTGAACAGCGGAACGACCCACGAACTCAGGACAATCACCGTCGTCGCGATGAACCCCACAACGACCAGAGCAAGCCACGTCCCCGCCCTGACGCTGCGCCGAATACGCGCGCTGTCATGCTGCGCCGCGTAGTCGGAGATCAGCGGGATGGTGGCCTGGCCGACCGCCACCGCAGCCGTGAAGATGAGGTTGACCAGGGAGATGCCGACGCTGTGCACCGCGGCGCTGTCCGTACCGATCCTGGCCGCCGCGAAGGTCAATACGCCGAGGACCGCGAACTTGACGAGCACGGTGCCGGCCAGCGGAATCCCCACGGTGCCCAATGCCCAGACCTGCTGCACGTCGGGCCGGCCCGGATACAGAGAGCGGCCGCGGAGCACGGTACAGCGGCGAATGGTCACCTGATTGACACAGGCACTGACCAAGCCGGAGGCGAGCATGGCGATGCCTGCCCCGGTCAGGCCGTAACTGGGCAGCGGCCCGGGACCACCCACCAAGAGGACGGACAGCGTGGTAGACGCGGCGGTTGCGAGCAGTCCGGCCCGCATCACCAACTTCGAATGACCCAGTGCAACCAGGACGGATGTGGCCGACGAGCTGACCGCGATGGCGAGCACGCTGCCCGCCAACAGAAGCGGAAAGATCCCCAGTTGGTCGAGGGTGGTACGGGGAACGCCTGCCGCTTGGCCGATCAGAGGAACGGACGCCACTGCCGCAGCGGCGATGCAGCCGACGGTGATCGCGAGCCACGTCCCGCTGCGCACCACGGGCAGGAGACGGTCAGGATCCGCCTTGCTCGGCGTGACGAACGGCATCACCCCGCGCAGCGCGCCCGCCACCGTGGCGGTAGCCGGGCTGAACACGGCCAGGGCGACGGCGAAGGCCGCGAGGGTGGCGGTGGCGTGGTTGCCGAGCAGCGCGGTGTCGACCAGAGCGCCGGCTGAGGCAGCGATCATCGTCAGGTACAGCGGGAGCGCTGCCGCCGCTATCTCGATCCACGTACTACGTCTGGCTGGTCCGGTCCCCTGACTGATCACGAGTTTGATCATCACACTGCGCGAGCGGCGGGTCAGCGGAAGTCGCGAACTCGCTCCTGCTACTGAACTTGGACGACTCGTGATGCCGGGCCCTCGCGGGCTGACATGCGTCAGATGTGGGCCCTGACTTGCTGCACCGGATGCCCGAGTGCGTCCCCGATGGCGCTCAATTCCTCCTCGCTGAACCAGATTCGCTCCGGGTTCCAGATGGCGATCTCGAAGCGGGCAAAACCACAGGGCCAGTCGTACTCCAGCGCGTCCAGCGAGGTCGCGGCCCCGCAGCAGGGAACCATCACGTCGAGGGTCCGGAAGCCGCTGTCGCAGTGCGCTTCGAGCAGGTCAGCCCACCACTCGGTGTCGATCGACCCGCCGCATCGGGGACAACCGATCTTCTGAAGGTTCTGACCACAGTCGACAACGGTGACTACGTGGTGCCAGGTGACGTCGATCTCGACGTCGACGCCGTCGGGGAGCCCGGGGGACAGGTCCTCCACGAGCGACGCAGCACGCTCCGCCGCGGCCGGCTCGGGCTGCCAGTGCGGGTCGGTCGGAATGACAGAGAGGACATCGTCACTCACGGGCTCACTCGATTCGTCAGGCGAAACCTCAGCCGGGCGACGGAATGCTACCGAGCGCGCCCTCGGGTGACGGGTCCTCCGGCCGACTCACGCCCAAGGGCGCTCTGTCAGTGCCGAGTGCTTCCATAACCTCCTAGGCATGTGAGAGGAGAAACGGATGACGCGTACGACGCCCCCGCGCCCTTTGGAACTGACCGCGGTGTTCCCGGAGTTGGCCACGATGTCGAGGAACGTCACTCGGCTGCATCCACGGTCGGGTTCACCCACCGTTGACGACAGTTCGGTCGGTGGCCCGCTGCTGTGGCCGCAGGACGAGCCGTGGCCGACCTGCACGCGGTCGCACGAGGTGTACGAGGTGGTGGAACTGGAGGCCCTACGAGCCGCACATCACGTCATGGTCGCCCGGTGGGCACGGTCGGAGGATGAACCGATCACGCCCGAGGAAGAGGCGATACATGACCGGAGCAGGCCGAAGAAGATCGCCAGCCCCTACACGGATCCGGTGCCGCTCCTGCCCGTGGCTCAGCTCTATGCTCGGGACGTCCCCGGCTTGCCCGTCCCCGATGGCGCGGACCTGCTCCAGATCTTGTGGTGTCCGTTCATCGACCACGAGGGCGATATCCCGGCCATCCACATGCGTTGGCGCTGTGCCGACGAGGTCACCGCCCGACTCTCGCCCTCGCCGGAGCCGACCGTGATCGAGCTGGACGACTACTGGCCCGCCCCCTGCGTCCTGCATCCGGAACAGGTGACCGAGTATCCGGCGCCCGACCAACTGCCCGATGCCGTGGCCGCGCGTGTGCACGCGTGGCAGGAGGAGACGGGGCATCATTACACCCACTTCGCGGTGGCTCCGGGCTGGAAGATCGGCGGCTGGGGTGCTGTCCCATCGGATGCACCCGACCAGGCCGACCCGCCGCGTTGTGAGTGCGGCACGGTGACCGAGCCCCTGTTCACTGTGGGGCTCAGTGAATGGAACGGGGACAACGAAGGCGGCTGGCGTCCGGTTGAGGATGCCGATGCCGATGACCGGCGAAGCTACCCACCGGCGGGGGACCCGACCCAGATCGAGCTGGGAGACGAACAACTGCAGATCTACCACTGCCCGGAATCCCACGAGCACCCGCCTGTGATCGTTCGGGTGTACCAAACGCTGTAGCGCGCCGGGGTGGGGCGCCGTCCGGTGTTCCCTCGCGAGCTCCGCGGACTTGAGTCTCCCGCAGGGGGAGACAGGAAGGTCGGCTCATGGAAGGCGGCACCCTGTTCTCGATCGGTGAACTGGCCCAGCGCACCGGGCTGACAGTAAAGACGATCCGGTTCTACTCCGATCGCGGCATCGTGGCGCCTGCCGACCGCACCCACGCCGGCTACCGACGGTACGCCCCGGAGTCCATCCCTCGCCTTGCCCTCGTGCGGACACTGCGAGAACTGGGACTTGGCCTCGAGGTGATCCGGCGGGTCGTGGATCAGGAGCTCACGCTCAGCGAAGTCGCCGCGGAGCACGCTTCGGCGCTGGACGCGCAGATCAGCATTCTGCGTCTGCGACGGGCGGTGCTGAGGGCCGCGTCCCGACGCGAGCCCACCCCCAAGGAGATGGAATTGATGCACCAGTTGGCCACACTGTCCGAAGCCGAACGCCGACACATGATGGACGACTTCCTCGACACCGTCTTCGACGGTCCGCACGGCGGCTCCCACTATGCGGCAGCTCGGCGTTCCATGACACCCGAGCTCCCTGACAACCCCACCGACGAACAGGTCAGGGCCTGGGTAGAGCTGGCCGAACTGTCCCTGGACCCGGACTTCCGCGCCAGTGTGCGACGCCTGACCGAAGACCACACGGCCGGCCTGCCGGACGACACCCCCACGCCACCTCGCCCGGACATGTTCGCCATCGCCCGTGACCTCGTAGGGCCAGCCATGGCGTCCGGCACGAGCCCGGATTCGCCCCAGGCCGCTTCTGTCGTCGCGGTGCTCACCGCCCGGTGCGCGCTCGCCCACGGCCGCCCCGATGACCCCGAACTACACCGATGGCTCCTGCACCGCCTGGAAGCCGCGAGCGATCCACGCAGAGACCACTACCTCCAACTGCTCGCGCTGATCAACGGCTGGCCGCCACCGGAACGACTCGCCCCGCTGATCGAATGGTCCGTCACGGCCCTGCGTCTACGGGCGGCTCCGGAACTCGGGTGAATGCCAGCCCGGAAGAGAGTGACGGCGCCTGTTACACGGACGCAGCCAACGTCAGCCGTGAAGCGCGGGCGAACCGGCGGGTGCTCGGTGACGCGCTGTCCGCTGCTGGCCTGGTGAACTATCCAACCGAGTGGTGGCACTGGTCCTACGGCGACCGCTACTGGGCCCTTGCCACCGCAGCCGACAGCGCGTTGTACGGCCCGCGGGAACTTGAATGAGCAGTAGGCGAGCAGCATGGTGTGACCCCAGCCCCAGCGCCAGGCCTCGCCCTCAGCCGTGCAGCGTGCGAGACGGGCTGGTGCCGTACATGTCCCGGTAGAGGGCGGAGAAGCGTCCGGGGTGCGGGAAGCCCCAGCGGGCGGCGATGGCGCCAACCGTGGTGTCGCCGCCCGGCCGCGCCTCCAGCAGATCGCGGTGGGCGTGGGCGAGGCGGACCCGGCGTACGTAGCCGAGGGGTGTGGTGTCGAGCTGGCGGCGGAAGGCGTACTGCAACGTGCGGACCGTGACATGGGCGGCGGCAGCGATCTCGGCGACGGTGATGGGCTGGTCCGCGTGGTCCTCTATGTAGGCGACGGCGCGTCTGAGGGTCGCCGAGTGGGCGTCGGCACGGTCGCGGGCGGTGGGATTGGTGCTCGCGTTGCTGGGGAACGCGGCGAGGACGCTCGCGGCCAGCAATTGGGTGCCGGCCGAGACGACCAGCGGTTCGGCCGCGGCGGTCTGGTCGCCCAGGACGTGGTCGCGCACGTAGATGATCGTGCGCTTCAGGCGCTCCGCCGCGGCCGGTGAGTGGGGCCGGTGCCCTGTGAGCCGGACGGGCTCCAGAAGCGGTTTTTCCGCGCTGGAGGCGACGTGGTCGAGCAGCCGGGGATCGAGCATCGTGATGTTGTACCGGGCTTCGCAGATCCGCCCCGCGTACGGCAGATCGTGGGGCGCGAACATCACGGCGTCGCCGGGGCCGAAGGCGTCCCGGACGCCCTGGAAGACATGGTCCTGGATGGTGCCCTCGTGAACGACGCACAGGCAGATCTTGCCGAGCGGGGCCACCGAGTACGTCATCTCGAAGTTCAGGTCGAGCTCGTCCACGCTCACGGACTCGGTGGCGTCCCGCCGCACACGCGCCCGGCTGGCCTCCGGTGTGCTGCTGCCGATCCTCATGTTGGCGTAGGCGCGGCAGAGGAACTCCTCGGTCTCTTCGAGGTCGTCACTGTCGAAGATCAACGAACCCATGAGGCCCTCCTGCCAGGAATCACGCTCACGAAACAGGTCCGGTGACGGATGCTACTCAGTCCCGCAGCCGCATTTCGTTTTCTGGACAGTCGGCCTGGTGACGATTCGCTGGGGGCACCCTCGCGCGCTCCCATCGGGGGCAGCGTGTCAGTAACGGCACGACTGACCTTCGAAAGAGTGTTTCGCCATGTCAGACCAGGTCGACAGCGACCAGACGATCGCGGCACTCCAGGAGGAGGTCGCGCAGCTTCGGCAGGCCGTTCTCTCGCACGCGATCGTCGACCAGGCGATGGGTGTGGTGATCGCGTATGGCGGGGTGCGTCCGGAGACGGCCTGGGATGTGCTCAAAGAGGTGTCGCAGAACACCAACATCAAACTGCGCGAAGTGTCGGAGCACATCGTGCGGTGGCCGCGCATCGGACGGCTGCCCGATGACTTGCGCCGCGCCCTCACCGCCGCGGTGACCCGCGCGGCGCCGGCCACCGAACCCCAACGGGCGAGCCACTCTTGACCACCTAGCGCAGCCGGCGGGTCGGCGATGCTGTTCAGGCCCGCCCGGCCATCGTCGGAGTACTGGCGGCGTGGTGCTCAGCCAGTGGTGCGTGAGGTGTTCAGGGACCGGGCGAAGTCGGCGAGTGCGTGGAAGTCGCTCTCCCGCAGGCCGATCCGTGGGTTGACGTGGTGGAGGAGCCCGGGCCCTTGGTGGTGGGCGGTCATGTACGTCTGATCCAACTCGCTCTGCTCGTCGTCCACCCAGGCGAATGGACGGCCGTTGGCGTAGTTCACCAGCGGTCCGGTCTTCCAGTGGACTCCATCGGGGCGTTCTCGGAGCAGGGCGTCGCCGAAGCCGACGAAGGGAAGTTCCGGAAGCCCGAGGACCGGTGCGATCCAACGGTTGGCGTCATCCAGCCAAGTGGTGGCCCAGCACAGCTCGAAGCCGAGTTGGAGCAGGATTCGTCCGTGCCCTGGGTTGAGCCAGACCCGCAGGGGGCGCCGTCGGGACGAGAGGCCCCTGTCGTCCCCCTGGGCGCCATTCTGGGGAACTCTGAGTGTGGTGTAGCCGTCGGGACGCCTCTCCGGCTTCGCCGCATAGGGGTTGAGCGGCCCGTCCACGTCGACGAACAGCAGTGGTCGGTTCACGTTTTCCCCCGGGTCTTGCTCATTGTGGACTGCCCCCGATCAGCGTAGCTCTGCCCATTGACTGTTGACCGCGCTGCGGCGCGGGTGTTGCTGGGCACGGCCACCCACGCTCGGCCCTCGCAGTCGCCACACGCGTCACAGACAACGCGGGATTCCCCTTTACGTCCGAGGCGACCTCAAGATCTTCAAGCGACACCCCTTAGAGCTCGTAACAGGATCTTGCCGATGAGCCCTGGTCAGGCGTGACCAATGTGTTGATCCGTCCGCTCGCGTCGTGTGACGACTCGGTGCCGCCTGAACGATCGGACTGTGGTAGTGCATATCTGCACCAGTGTCAGTGGCTGCTGGCAGCATCACCTGCTATGAAGATCACGCGTACTACGCCGCCGCGTCCGCTCGACGTGACCACGCTCTTTCCCCAACTGGCCCCGCTGGCACGGACGGCGACCCGGTTGCACCCCGTTCCCGCATCCCCGTCCCTGCGTCACAGCTCGGTCGGCGGTCCGCTGTTGTGGCCCACCGATGAGCCCTGGCCGCACTGCGACGGACCGCACGAGTGGTACGGAACGGACCCGCTCATCACGCTTGCGGACTTGCGACTGCTACGCCGGATTCGCGCCGCCGCGCAGGGCCGGGACTTCACCCCGCAGGAACGGGAGACCCTTGCCCGCATCGAACCCTCGAGGACCTATCCGAGACCGAAGCCGAGCCTGCGACCGTACGACGGGTCGATAGCGCTGTTGCCGTTGGCGCAGCTCTACAAACGGGATATCCCAGACCTGCGCACCCCCGCCGGCAGGGATCTGCTCCAAGTGCTGTGGTGTCCTTTCGATCATCCTCCGAAGAGCTACATGCCCAGGACCGTGCTGGTGTGGCGAAACGCAGCCGAGGTCACCGACATCCTCACCGCACCCCCGGAACCGACCGCGGTACAGCGCGCCGACTATCTGCCCGAGCCGTGCCTGCTTCTGCCGGAGCAGGTCACCGAGTACCCCAACCCCTTGGAGCTGAGCAAAGAACTGCGGAGCATGGTCGAGGACCGGAGCAGATGGGAAGCCGCCAGTGACGTGGTGGACAGCCGGTACGCGTCGTATCCGAGCGAGTTTTACTCGACCAACCTCTCTGTCGCGCCCGGCTGGAAGGTCGGCGGCTGGGCCTCCTGGGGTCTGACCGATCCGATTGCCCAGTCCTGCCGTGCATGCGACACCGCGATAAGCCCCTTGCTGACCATCGCCACCAATGAATGGGACAGCAGTAACCACAGCTGGATCCCTCATGAGATGCAACAATCCACGGCACCCACCTGGGGAGGCGAGCCTCGCCCGAATCAGCCAGCAGCCATCCAGATCGGCCGCGGTTACAGACAACAGCTCTACGTCTGCCCAGCCTCACCCGAGCACCCTCACACTGAGCTGATGCAGTAGACGCCCCAACGGCAGCCCATCGCACGTGGTCTGGGGCTGCAGCGCGATCGTGTGACATCTTGTCCTGCCCCACCATGTGAGCTCCTGACGTGATCATGATTCGGCCTTCTTGAGGCGCCGCCAGCAGATAAGGCTGCAGCCCAACGCGACGAAGGCGTAGTGGAGTTCGAGGCGTCGTTCCCAGCGGATGGCCAGGCGTTTGAACTGGTGGAGCAGGGCAATGGTCTGGTCGACGACGTAGCGCAGCTCGCCCAGGCCCTTGATGTTCGGGGCACCGCACCCTTGCGGGAGATCACCGGCAGGATCCTGCGGCACCGCAGTTGTCGGGCGTACAGCTTTGGAGTCGTACGCCTTGTCGCCCAGGACGGACTCGGGTCGCCGGCGTGGTCGGCCGGGCCGTCCGGCTACGGGCGGGATGCCGTCGACCAGGTCGACGGCCTGGGTGATGTCGTTAACGTTCGCCGCGGTGGTGATGACATGCAGCGGGGTGCCCTTGCCGTCGCAGATTAAAAGTGCTTGCTGCCCGTCTTCCGCCGATCGACCGGCGACGGACCAGTCGCAGCTCCCCCCTTTTGGCGCGGACGTGAGAGCCGTCTACGCACGCACGCGACCAATCGAGTTCGCCGGCCGCGTTCAGCTCGGCAAGCGGGAGGCGGTGCAGTTTCTCGAAGACTCCGGCCTGTTGCCAGCGACCCAGACGCCGCCAGCAGGTCTGTCCGGAGCCGAACCCCAGCTCCAAGGGCAGAAGTTGCCAGGCGATGTCCGATGCAGGACGTACAAGATGCCCTGCAAGCACAGCCGGTCGTCCACCGGCTTCGGTCCCGGTGACCGCTCGGGCCAGGGCGGGTGCAGCGGTTCAATCCGTGCCCACAAGCCGTCGTCCACAATCCAAGGCCGCGTCGTCACACGACGTAGACGGCCAACGATCGTATCGGTCACGTCCGAGCAGGACACACCGACAAGATCTTGTTACGAGCTCCATGGGAAACGGCGAACCGGTGTCGCAAGACAGGGTAAGAGCTAGCGAGTTGTTGACCGAGCACGAGGTCGAACTGCTGACTCGTGCGCTCCTGGAATGGGGCAGCCCTGCACATTGCAGCGCTGAACTCGCCGTCGGCATGGGGTTCGCCGACGCGCAGGACCTGTTCGACCAGTGCCAAAGGCTCCGGAAGGCTCTTGGCGAAGACGCCCCGCTCGGCGCCACGGACTGGGCAAGGACACTTCTGGCCACAGAGATCGTCTTCGTTAGCGACCTCGCTGGTTCGGGCGTCGATTGGTCAACGACCACGGGGCGTGACGATGCGGAGACGACTAGGATGTTGCGGGTGATCCAGCGGAAGCTGGCCCGGACTGTCCGTCCCCACTACGGAAAGCGACCGAGCGAGTAGCCCAGAAGGCCACTCCGTCAGCTTCCACGACTCGAAGATCTCTCGACCGCTGCACTTTGCCTGTAGCCGGGTCAACGCACAAGATCCTCTTACGAGCTCTTGGGGGGGGCGCCCAGCGCATTCCGTCGACCACCGGCACGCCCTTCCGCCCTATGCGCTCCCCGCCCCCACACAGAAGTGAACGAAGAGACACTGGAGTCTCGACGGCGGCGCCGGAGTACGGGGTTACAGTCCGCAGCAATGTGTATTTGTGCTTGTGCCGGTCAACGCCGCAGGGATACAGTCGGGTCGATCACGAACTAAAGGGCTCCCGGCCCCAGCGCCGGTAGAGCGTTTAACGTGAACGGGGGATTCTGGAATGGTTGACTTCTGCTTAGATCCGAGAACCAGCGCCAACCCACGGGTGACCGATCACGGTTGGTGACAACAGCGTGATCTGGACATTCGTGGACAGGTTTGCTGTCAGTCGAAGTGGCGCCGGACTGCTGTTCGTCGGATTTATCGATGCTGCGGGAACAGGCCTTTACTTGGCCGGATCGGCGCTGTTCTTCACCAAGATCGTGGGTCTCAGTCCAGCGCAGGTCGGGTTCGGTCTGTCGTTGGCCGGGTTCCTCGGCATCTTCGGGCCGATCCCGTTCGGCAAGCTGGCCGACAGATGGAGCCCACGGCTGGTGCTCATGCTGCTGCACGCATGCTGCGCCGTGGGGTTCGCCGCCTATCTGTTCGTGGACGGCTTCCTCTCGTTCCTCTGCGTCGTCGGTCTGCTCGGCGTGGCGGAGCAGGCGGCCCGGCCCATGAGCCAGGCGCTCGTCGAGCAGGCGGTCGGCACGGAACGGCGCGCCGAGATGGCGGCCAGACTCCGCGTCGTCTACAACGTCGGCTACACCGTGGGCGCCCTGCTCGCCGCGGTCGCCCTCGAGATCGGTACGCGTACGTCGTTCCTCGCCATCATGCTCGGCGACGCGGTGTCGTTCGCCCTGTCCGCCACCCTCCTGGCCTTCCTGAGGTTCCGTCACGTCGAGCGGTCCCCGCGGACCGGCAAGCCCTCCCGCCCGCTGTTTCCGGCCATCCGTGACCGGTGGTATGCGGCGGCGGCCGGCGTCAACGCCCTGCTGATGCTGCACATGGCGCTGCTCAGCGTCGGCGTTCCGCTGTGGATCACCCTGCACACCGCCGCCCCGGACTCACTGGTGGCCATCCTCCTGGTCGTCAACACCGTGCTGGCCGTCCTGTTCCAGGTGCGCGTGGCACGCGGCACGGAGAAGGTCGCCGAAGGGGCCAGAGCCCTGAGAAGAGCCAGCGTCGTGCTCGCCCTGTGCTGCGTCTGCTTCGCCGCCGCCGGATACATGGAGTCGACGGCGGCCACCATCGCGGTTCTGACCCTGGCCATGATCCTGCTCACCGGCGGCGAGCTGTTGCAGTCCGCCGGACAGTGGAGTCTGTCCTTCGGGCTGGCGCCCACCCAGTCCCGAGTCGAATACCTCGCCACCTTCCACCTCGGATCCAGCGTCCAGGTGGCGGTGGGGCCGGTCCTGATGACGGTGGGCGTCATCGGCAACGAGACGGTCGGCTGGGCGGTGCTCGCCTCGGTGTTCCTGGCAGCGGGCCTCTGCGTGCGCCCAGTGGTGTCCAAGGCTGCGCGGCGGCCGCAACTGCGTGACGCGGCGCCGGACGAACCCGGACTGGGCGTGCCCAGTCACTAAAACGCCCCATCCACACAACGCCCCATCCAATGAATTCAAGGGGTACCCGCATGCGCAAGAACGACAGCCGTCACTACGGCTGCCTCGGCGTGGGAGTCGGGCCGGCCAATCTGAGCCTTGCCTCTCTCCTGTACGGTGACGAGACCATCGCGAGTCTTTTCCTCGAACAGAAGGAGAGCTTCACCTGGCACGATGGGCAACAATTACCCGGGACCACGCTTCAGGTCTCGATGCTCAAAGACCTGGTAAGCCTCGCGGACCCGACCAACCGGTTCTCCTTCCTTTCCTATCTGCATTCCCAGGGAAAGATCTACCATTTCATCAACGCGCAGTTCGACGCCATGCCGCGCCACGAGTACCGCAATTACCTGCGGTGGGCGAGCGAGCGCAACGAGAACATCGTCTTCAACGAAAAGGTGCTCTCCGTCGATTTCGACGACACCTTCGTCGTGGAGACCGACCGGCGGACGCTGACCGCCGACAACATCTCCGTCGGCATCGGCACCTCCCCCTGTGTTCCGGCCGTGGCACCGGCCCCGCTGTCGGACGATCAGTTCCACGTCTCGGACATCCTGGACAAGGGCCGCAACCTCGGCGGCAAGCGGGTGTGCGTGGTGGGCGGCGGCCAGTCGGGGGCGGAAGTCTTCCTGGACCTGATCTCCAGGCCGAAGGCCGAACGGCCCCGGCGGGTGTCCTGGGTCTCGCGCCGACGCAACTACTTCCCGATGGACGACTCACCGTTCGTCAACGACTTCTACATGCCGAGCTACTCGGACTACTTCGCCCAGCTGGACCGGGCGACCCGCGAGCAGTTGAACACGCAGCACGTCCTGACCAGCGACGGCATCTCCGAGGCGACCCTGCGCGAGGTGTACCAGCAGGTCTATGTGCAGAACTTCGTCGAGGGCAACCGGGACCTCGTGGCGCTGTATCCGGGCCACGAGGTCACCCGGGTCGAGCGGGGCACCGTAGGCGACTGGTCGATGGAGATGCGCAGCGGTGACCACCCGGGCACGGCCACCCGGTTCGACACCGACGTCATCGTGTGGGCGACCGGCTTCCGACCGGCCACGCCGACCTTCCTGGAGCCGCTCGCTCACCGCCTGGAGCGGGAGGGCGGCGAGTACCGGATCGACGACAGCTTCGCCGTGCGCTGGGACGGCCCGGCCACCCACCGCATCTTCGTGCACAACGCGGCACAGCAGCAGCGCGGCCTGGCGGACCGCAACCTGAGCCTGGTGGCGTGGCGCAGCCAGCGGATCGCCGACCGGATGCGCGGTGTCCGCACCGACGAACAGACCGAGTCCTTCATCGACTGGGCGCCCAAGTCCCATCCGTCCGAGTCGGCGCAGGGGGTGCGGGGATGAACGACGTGGACATCGCCGTGGTCGGCGGGGGCATCATCGGGTGTCTCGTCGCCCGGGAGATCACGGACCGCGATCCCCACTGCCGTGTGGCGCTGCTGGACCGGGACGTCGTGGCCGGCGGAGCCAGCAGGCGGTCGGCCGGGCTGCACTTCCCCCGCGGGGGGACGGAACGGGTCAGGCGCATGTCGGCCCACAGCCAGGCCGTCTACGCGCAGTTGGCGCAGGACGACCCGACGCTGCCCATCCACGCGCTCACGATGCACATGCTGACGGCCGACGCCGACCGTGTCGAGCGCACCTATCTGCCCTCAGCCGAGCCGGAACGGGTCGGACAAGTCCCCGGCGACCTGATCGCCGTACCCCAAGGAACCGGCGTCTGGACCGGGCGGGGCTGCCAGTACGCCGACGTCGGCGCACTGACCGAAGCCCTGGCGAGGCGACTGCGACGCCGACTCGCCCTCCGCGAGGCGATCCGTGTGACCGCCGTCGACGCCGGACCGTCCGGGGTGAGTCTGGGGCTGTCCACGGGAGGGGTGTTGAACGCGTCCCGGGCGGTCATCGCGCCCGGGCCGTGGATCGCGGACCCCGCATGGGAGCCGTTGGTCAAGCCGCTCGGAGCACGGGTGAAGAAGATCGTCGCCCTGCACGTCGACCAAGAGCCCGGCGAGGACGACGGCGTGACCGTGTTCGAGGACGAGGACGCGTTCCTCCTCCCGCTGCGCCATCGCGGCCACTGGCTCTACAGCTACACCTGCCAGGAATGGGACGTCGACCCCGACGGCCTCGCTCAGGGGCTCTCGGCGAAGGACCTGACGGAAGCGGTCGAGAGCCTGCGCCGGTACGCACCTTCCCTGGCCGGACGTACCACGGCCGGGCGGGTCTTCTGCGACGCCTACAGCCCCACCCGCGAACCGCTGGTGCGCACGCTCGACGACGGGGGACGCATCGTGTTCGCGGGCGCCGCCAACGGCTCCGGATACCGGCTGGCCCCCGCCATCGCCGCCGAGACCGCCGACCTTCTGCACATCCCCTCGTCACGAAGGAACGCAGCGTGAAGATCACTCACTTCGACCGCGACGACCTGTCCGCCGCGTTCGGCATCGAGATGAGCTCGGAACCGGAGTTCGGCCCCGGCGCCGGCTGGGGGAGGGTCCGGCCCGGCGGGCGCAGCGATCCGCACCAGCACGACGAGATCGAGGTCTTCGTCATCGTCCAGGGCACCGGTCACCTCGTGGTGGACGGTGAACGGATCCCTGCCTCACCCGGCACGGTCGCCCAGTTCGAGCCGTTCGAGACCCATGTGATCGAGAACTCCGGCAGCGAAGACCTCGTGTTCTTCGACCTCTACTGGCGCGATCCGCGCAGCGCGGCACAGTCCGCCTCGGCCGACGCGGCGGACCGCAGGCGGTTCGGGGAGCGCCCCGTGTTCGTCTTCTCCACTCCGCCGACCCCCAACGGCGACCTCCACCTCGGCCATCTGTCCGGCCCCTACCTGGGTGCCGACGCGTTCGTCCGCTTCCAGCGTCTGAACGGCGTCGAGGCCTGGCATCTGACCGGCAGTGACGACTACCAGAGCTATGTCGCCGAACGAGCCCGGCGCGACGGGCGTGAACCGGCCGAGACGGCCGCGCACTTCTCCGCGGAGATCGCCGCCACGCTCGCACTGATGGACATCCGGCCGGACCAGTACACCGTGACCGACGCGGATCCGTCGTACCCGGACGGCCTGCGGGCGTTCTTCTCCCGGCTGGTGGACTCCGGATCCGTGGGCCTGCGCAGCACTCCCGCGCTCTTCGACGAGGAGACCGGCGACTACCTGTACGAGGTGGACGTCTCCGGCGGCTGCCCCGCCTGCGCACAGCCCACCAGCGGCAACATCTGTGAGGAGTGCGGTCAGCCGAACCTGTGCGAGGACCTCACCGACCCGCGCACCCGACGCTCGGGACAGCGGCCGCGACGCGGCGAGATCGCCCGCTACTGTCTGCCGCTGCACGACTTCCGCGCCAGCATCACCGCCCACCACAACCTGGGCCGCGTGCCCGCGCGGCTGCGTGAACTGGCCCACCGCGTGTTCTCCGGCCCTCGCCTCGACCTGCCGCTGACGCATCCCTCCGTGTGGGGAGTGGGACCCGCGCAGAAGGACGCGGACGGTCAGGTCATCTGGGTGTGGCCGGAGATGTCGTACGGGTTCCTGCACGGCATCGAGGTGCTGGGCCGCGGCCTCGGCAGGAAATGGCGGGCCGACGCGCCGCACCAGGACTGGAAGATCGTGCACTTCTTCGGGTACGACAACAGCTTCTACCACTCCCTGCTCTACCCGGCCCTGTACAAGCTGGCCTTCCCCGGCTGGGACCCGGACATCGACTACCACGTCAACGAGTTCTATCTGCTGGAGCACCAGAAGTTCTCCACCAGCCGCAGGCACGCGGTGTGGGGCAAGGACATACTGACCGCCGACAGCGTCGACGCCGTGCGCTTCTTCCTCTCCCGCACCCGTCCCGAGGGCCGGCGCACCAACTTCGACCGCGAGTCGTACGACGCCACCCTCACGGACACCCTGATCGGCACCTGGCAGCGCTGGCTGAACGACCTGGGCGGCCGGATCGACCAGTGGTACGACGGGCAGGCGCCCGACGCCGGGATCTGGACACCCGAGCACACGGCGTTCCTCGGCCGACTCGACGTCAGGCTGGCGGCCGTGACCCGGAGCCTCGGACAGGACGGTTTCTCCCTGAACCAGGCCGCGGACGAACTGAACGGCATCGTGGAGGACGTCACCCGGCTCGTCGAACGCGAGTACGTCCTGGCGGATCTCCCCCTGTGGAAGGACCAGACACGCACCACGGTCGCCCTGGAACTCGCGGCGGCCCGGCTGCTGGCCCGGTGTTCGGCCCCCGTCATGCCCCGGTTCGCCGGCCGCCTGGCCGCGGCGCTCTCACTGACCGGACCGGAGGAGTGGCCCGACACACCGGAGTTGCTGCCCGCCGGCACCAAGGTGGCACTGAGCGACGCGGTCTTCTTCCGGGCGGCCGCAGACAGGGCGGCGGCCGATGCCTGAACCGGCGACCACACCGGACCCCGCCGAACCCGTCACCGACGTCGTCAACGCGCTGGCGAGCGGGACCTGCACCGACACGCGGCACCGCATCCACTACCGCGGTGGCGACGGTGAGGTGTGCTCCCTCACCCTGGCGGAGCTCGACGCGCGGGCCGCGAACGTGGCGCGTCATCTGCGCGCCCTCGGCGTCCGGGAGAAGGACCGCGTCGGCATCCTCGCCCCCAACAGCCTCGAATGGGTGCTGCTCGATCTCGCGGTGATCAAACTCGGCGCGGTCACGGCCGGGTTCGAACCCGGCCGCTTCGCCCCGGAACGCCTGCCGGGGGACTACGGTCTGCGGCTGCTGTTCACCGAGGAGGCGCCGGAGACCGGCGACGTGCGCACCCTCGACTCGGTGGCGACCTGGGCCGAGGACTTCTCCGCACCAACGCCACTCGCGTTCCACGGGGGTTACGACCCCGCCGACATCCTGGCCGTCAAGTTCACCTCGGGCAGCACCGGCGTGCCCAAGGGCCTCGAGGCCACGGTGGCAAGCGTGAACAGTTCCCTCCACGAGGTCCAGCGGATGTTCGCCCACGGCGACGGGGACAACCTCCTGGTCTTCCTGGGCAACTGGTTCCTCCAGCAGCGCTACTGGATCTACTCGGCGCTGGTGCACGGACACGACATCACGCTGGCCCGGATCGATGACGCCCTCGACATGGCCCAGCGCACGTCACCCACCGTCGTCATGGGCGTCCCCGGGTTCTACGAAGAGGTCAAAGCCCGCCTGGAGAAGGTGAGTCCGCCCCCCGATCCCGGCGAACGCCGCGAGCTGATCCAGGCCGAGTTCGGCGGACGGATCCGCTACCTCTGGACCGGTTCCGCGCCGGCGAGCCGGACGGTCCTGGAGTTCTTCAACGACGCCGGAGTGCCGCTCTACGAGGGCTACGGCCTCAACGAGACCTGCATCGTGGCGAAGAACCACCCCGGCGCCTTCCGCCTGGGCAGCGTCGGAAAGGTCCTCCCGAACAAGACCGTCCGGTTCGACCGAGACGGAATCCTGATCGTCGGCAGCCGGCATCCGGTCAACCACCGCTACACGTGGTGCGCACCGGGCACCAACGAGAAGATGTTCCTGCCCACCGGCGAAGTCAGGACGCACGACCTCGGCCACGTCGACGAGGACGGCTTCCTCTACATCCACGGCCGGGTCGACGACGTCCTGACCCTCGGCAGCGGCTACAACGTGCTCGCCCCGGTCGTCGAGGAAAGGCTGCGTCAGCACCCCGCCATCCAGGACTGCGTGCTGTACGGCAACGGCAGGGAGTTCCTGACCGCCGTCGTCTCCATGGCGTCGCCCGGCCTGGACGCCGCCTCGCTCAGCGCCCATGCCGCCACGGTCAACGAACGGCTGCTCACGGAGCAGCGCGTGCACGCCGTGGTCGTCGCGACGGAGCGCTTCACGATCGGGAACGGACTGCTCACCGGCCAGTTCAAGCCCGTACGGCGAGCAGTCCACCAGCGGTACGAGCGCGAACTGTCGGACATCCACCAGGGGACCCACACCCCTGCCCCGTCGGCGGACAGGCCGCTGGTGGTCGTCGCGTCCGCACCCCTGACAGCGGCAACACAAGGGAGTACGAAGTGAGCTGGCACAACCTGTCGGACACGGTGCTGTCCAACTCCAGGGTCGAACTGCGGCGCATTCGCGTCACGGACCGCGCCGAGTTCGAGCGCGTGGTCTACGACGAGGCGATCTGGCGCTACTTCGTCACGAGGATCGAGACACCGGCCGATCTCGACGCCTTCATCGAGACCGCGATCAAGGACACCCTGACCGGCACGCGCATCGTGTTCGCCATCGTCGACCGGAACAGCGGACACATCATGGGCAGCAGCGCGTACGGAAACCTGGCACCCGCGGACCGCAGACTGGAGATCGGCTGGTCCTGGGTGGCCACCGAGGCCCGCCGCACGGGCATCAACCGGGCCGCCAAACTCGCCTTGCTCGACCACGCCTTCGACGTCCTGGAGTGCGAGCGCGTCGAGTTCAAGACGGACGTGCTCAACACCGTGGCACGCACGGGCCTGGCCGCGCTGGGCGCCCAGGAGGAAGGCGTGCTGCGCAGTTTCAACTACATGCCCGGCGGCCGGCGGCGCGACGTCGTCTACTACAGCATCCTCCGCGACGAATGGCCCGCCCTGCGCAAGGAGCGGTTCGCCGCGGTCACCTCGGAGGCCGGGCGCTGACCATGTCCCTCGACAACCACGACATGCCGTCCGCCGCCACCCTGCCGCGGAGCGAGGACCTGTTCCTGGACACGGCCGGACAGCGGCTGGCGATGACCAGGATCCACGCACCTGACGGCGCCGCCCCCGACGTCGTGCACCTGCACGGCTTCGGCGCCACCGCCTCCCGGCACGGTGTCCGCTATCTGCTGGACGACCTGGCCGCGCACGGCAACTCCTCGCTGACCTTCGAGTTCTCGGGCAACGGGGACAGCACCGGCGTACTGGAGGAGGCGACCCTGCGACAACGCCGGCAGGAGTCGCTGGCGGTGGCCCGGCTGCTGGACCGCGACCGGCGGCCCGTGCTCATCGGCACCAGCATGGGCGGCCATCTCGCCGCGTGGACCGTGCCGGAACTGCGGCCGCGTGCCCTCGCCCTGTTCTGCCCCGCCGCCTACCCGGACAGCGAGGCGGACGTCGCCTTCGGCCAGGAACGTGCCCGGCCCGGCCCCTACACCGACTCACCGGCCTTCGCGGGCCTGCGCGACTTCGACGGCGACCTGCTGCTCATCGCCGGCACGCACGACCAAGTGGTGCCCGCGTCCGTCATCGACGCCTATCTCAGCCACTCCGTCAAGGCGCGGTCCCGGAAAGTGATCCGGCTCGACTGCGACCACCTCATCCACCGGTGGCTGCCCGATCGGGCGGAGCCGCGGCGCGAGGTGCTGGGGGCCCTTCGCGCGCTGGTGACCGAAAGCCTCCGTTGACCACCGACCGGCGGAACGACCGCCGCTTCACTGGGGAGGAATCCCATGCACGTTGAGCCGAACATTCTCCGGCGGCACGACCTGGACAGCCTGGCGGCCGTGGAACGCGCCTTCCACACCGGTCCGCTCTCCGAAGTGGTGGCGTCCGCCCCGCAGTTGGAACGACGCAGCGGACTGACGGTCGAGGAGTTCCAGCGCGAGTACCGGGGACCGCTGCGCCCCGTCATCCTGGAGAACCACGTCGCCGACTGGCCCTCGGTGCGGACGTGGTCCTTCGACCATCTCGCCGACCGCTGCGGCTCGGTGCGCGTCGTGGTGGACAGTTACAACACGAAGGCGGCCCGCGAGGCCACCGTCGCGGAATTCGTCCGGATGCTGAAGGAGAACCGCGGCGAGGACGCGACGCCGATCTATCTCCAGGAGTGGTACTACCAGACCACGGCGCCCGAACTGGCCGCGGACATGCCGGAGATGGAGATCGCCCAGTACGACTTCCGCCGGAACCTGTACGGCGAGGCGGCGTCCACCAACCACCAGCTGTGGCTGGGGCAGCAAGGCGGCATCACCCGGCTGCACCAGGACTCGTACACGGTCGACGTGATGCACGCGCAGATCGTGGGCGAGAAGCTCTGGTACGTCATGGGGCCCGAGGCCATCCTGCACACCGACACCGAGGAGGACTGGACCAGGCTGTGCAAGGCGCCCGAGACCCAGCTGATGCAGTGCGTGCTGAAGCCCGGTGACGTGCTGTATCTCCCGGCGAACTGGTACCACCGCATCGAGTTGCTGACCGACTCCATCGGCCTGGGCCGCAAGTGCCTGGACGAGGTGAACCTCCAGGCACACATCCGCCAGCGCATGACCGAGCTGCTCGCCCTGGCCCTCAACCCCGACGAGGTCAAGCAGACGCACCCCGAACTCTTCGACGTGGTGCTGATGCGCAGCCGCGCCTGGGCGAACCGCATGAATATCGACCTGTCCAGGCTGCGGCCCTGACGAGTCGGCGACGAGGATCGAGGCGATGATGCAGAAGCACGTGCTGCTGGTCGGTGGACCCGGCAGCGAACTGGACAAGCTTCAGCGGCTCGGCGTCCGCTACTCCATGATGCAGATCCCGGAGCGGGTGACCGAGCGGCAGTACACGAACGCGTCCCACTACGCGGTCCTGGACTACCGCGACCTGGACGAGGTCCTGGCCGTCGCACAGGCCTGGCACCGGGTGGACCCCTTCGACGCGGTGGTCTCGTTCACCGAGTACGGGCTGTACCCGGCCTCCCGCTGCGCCAGGGAACTCGGCCTGCCGGGCGACAACCTGACCGCCGTGGAACTGACCCGGGACAAGGCGAGAACGCGCGAACTGCTCGACCGGCACGGCCTCAGCCCGGTACGACACCGGCTGTGCGCCGACATCGACGAAGCCCGTCGTTTCATGGCCGACCTCGGGGGTGCTCCCATCGTGCTGAAGCCGCGCGACGGCGGACTCAGCGAAGGGGTGTTCCTGGTCGGCGGCGATGACGATCTGGTCGAACGGTGGGGATGGACGCGGTTGACCACCGATGGCCCGCTCCTCGCGGAGGAGTTCCTGTCCGGGCCCGAGTTCAGCGTCGAGTCCCTCTCGACCGGGGGCCGGCACGAGATCGTCGCGATCACGGAGAAGGTCACCACAGACCTGCCCCGATTCGTCGAGACCGGGCACCACGTACCCGCCCGGCTGAACCCCGCGTCCGCCACGGCGATCGAGGAACTCGTCACCCGTTTCCTCGCACTCATCGAGCAGAAGGACGGCCCGGTCCACACAGAGCTCCGGCTCACGGACTCCGGGCCGAGGCTCATCGAGGCCCAGACCCGCGTCGGCGGCGACCAGATCTGGGAGCTGTGCGAACTGGTGACCGGAGTCGACCTGATGACGGAAACCTTCACCACGCTGCTCGGCCTGCCCCGGCCCCGGCGCACACCTGCCGCCGGTGCCGCCGCGATCCGCTTCTTCTCCTACGAGGATGCGCGCGTCGTCGCCGTCGACGGCCTAGACCGAGCTCGGAACGCGCCCGGCGTGCACCGCCTCCACTGCACGCTCGAAGCCGGGCAGGAACTGGGCGGACTTACGTCCTCCACCGCCCGCCAGGGCTACGTCCTGTGCACCGGCGCCGACACGTCCGAGGCGATGGGCAACGCGGAGCGGGCCCACGACCTCGTCGAGGTCAGGACGGAGCAGCTCTCGGGGGCGCCGGCGCCGGTGCGCTGATCGCCTCTCTCTGCACCCCCGGGCTCACCGTCGGGCGTTTCTGCACGTCCGCCTGTGCCGGGATGGCCGCCGTCGCCCCGTCCCGTCGGAGGATCGCGTCCAGGTCGCCGAGGAGGCGGGGCGCCGGTGGGTCCCGGGGTGGCGGGGTCGCGGAGTTGCCGGGCTGTCGGTGAGGTCGGTGCGGGCCGGGGGCGTCGGGTGGCGCGTTGCGCTGGCAGGCCGCTTGGGTGAGGGCGGTGAATCGGTGCCGGCGGCGCAGATGCAGGGCGAGTCGGACGAGGTGATCTGATGCCGAAGCACGGCCGCGCCAAGACGGTCCGCTTCGCGACACTCGCCGCCCGCTGCGCGGTACTCAAGTGCCCGCCGCGTGACCCCTGTCTCACCCGACCGGCGCCCCTTGGCTATGCAACGAGTTGCATAAGAAGATCGAGGCATGGCGCTCGAGCACGCGATCCTCGTCTCCCTGCTGGAAAAGCCGGGCACCGGCTATGAGCTGGCCCGGCGGTTCGACCGGTCCATCGGATACTTCTGGACCGCCACGCACCAGCAGATCTACCGCGTGCTCAAGCGCATGGAGAGCGACGGCCTCCTCACCGTCCGCGGGTTGCAGCAGCAGAGCCGGCCGGACAAGAAGGAGTACTCCGTCGTCGGCCCCGGCCGCGCGGCCCTCTCCCAGTGGCTGCACGAACCGATCGAACCCGAGAGCATCCGGCACGAGCTCGCCGTGAAGATCCGCGGCGCGGCCTTCGACGACCCGTCCGCGCTGATTCGCGAGGTCGAACGGCACCGCCAGGTGCACAGCGACCGCCTCGCGCACTACCTCGCCGGAGAGCTGCGTGACTTCACCGGTCCGACGGCCCCCACCCCGCTCGATGCCGGTCAGGAACTCCAGCATGTCGTGCTGCGCGGCGGCATCGCCTACGAGGGGATGACGATCGCCTGGCTGGATGACGTACTCGCCACCCTGCACCGCCTCGGAACACCACACCCGCACCCCTGAGCCGCGGGCCCCGGCCGCCCGCGCTCCACGCGGCCCGCGCTCCGCGACGTTCTTTCCGACACCCTCACCCTCAACCAACGGAAGGCGGACCTCCATGGCCGACTCCCTCCTCTTCAACCCGCGCACGTACGACCCGGCGCAGTTCGACCCGGAGACCCGCAGGCTGCTGCGTGCCACCGTCGACTGGTTCGAGGACCGCGGCAAGCGCAGGCTCATCGAGGACTACCGCACCCGCACCTGGCTGGGCGACTTTCTCGCCTTCGCCGCCAAGGAGGGGCTGTTCGCCACCTTCCTGACACCGGCGTCCGCCGCCGGCCGCAAGGACCAGCGCTGGGACACGGCCCGCATCGCCGCCCTCAACGAGATCTTCGGCTTCTACGGCCTCGACTACTGGTACGCGTGGCAGGTGACCATCCTCGGTCTCGGACCGGTCTGGCAGAGCGACAACAGCGCGGCCCGCACTCGGGCGGCGGAACTCCTCGCAGAGGGTGAGGTGTTCGCATTCGGCCTCTCCGAGAAGAGTCACGGCGCCGACATCTACTCCACCGACATGCTGCTCACGCCGGACGGTAGCGGTGGCTTCAGCGCGACGGGTTCCAAGTACTACATCGGCAACGGCAACGCCGCCGGGCTCGTCTCGGTCTTCGGCCGACGCACCGACATCGAGGGCCCCGACGGCTACGTCTTCTTCGCCGCCGACAGCCGCCACTCGGCGTACCACCTCGTGAAGAACGTCGTCGACTCCTCCAAGTACGTCAGCGAATTCCGCCTCGCGGACTACCCGGTGGGCCCGGACGACATCCTGCACACGGGCCGCGCCGCCTTTGACGCCGCCCTCAACACCGTCAACGTCGGCAAGTTCAACCTCTGCACCGCCTCGATCGGCATCTGCGAGCATGCGATGTACGAGGCGATCACCCACGCGCACAACCGCGTCCTGTACGGCCGCCCCGTCACCGCCTTCCCGCACGTGCGCCGCGAGCTCGCCGACGCGTACGTCCGCCTCGTCGGCATGAAGCTGTTCAGCGACCGAGCCGTCGACTACTTCCGCTCCGCCTCACCGGACGACCGTCGTTACCTGCTCTTCAACCCGATGACGAAGATGAAGGTGACCACGGAGGGCGAGAAGGTCATCGACCTGATGTGGGACGTGATCGCCGCCAAGGGCTTCGAGAAGGACACCTACTTCGCCCAGGCCGCCGTTGAGATCCGAGGGCTGCCCAAGCTCGAGGGCACGGTCCACGTCAACCTGGCGCTGATCCTCAAGTTCATGCGCAACCACCTCCTGAACCCGGCCGAGTTCGCGCCGGTACCGACCCGTCTCGACGCGGCCGACGACACCTTCCTCTTCGAGCAGGGACCGGCCCGAGGACTCGCCTCCGTACGCTTCCACGACTGGCGCCCCGCCTACGACGCGTACGCAGCCGTCGCCAACGTCGCCCGCTTCCGGGAGCAGGCCGACGCCCTGTGCGAGTTCGTCACCACCGCGGCCCCCGACGAGGAGCAGAGCCGTGACCTCGATCTTCTCCTCGCCGTCGGCCAGTTGTTTGCTCTGGTGGTACACGGCCAGCTGATCCTGGAGCAGGCCCGCCTGACCGACCTCGACGAGGACGTGCTCGACGAACTCTTCTCCGTCCTTGTCCGCGACTTCTCCGCCTTCGCCGTCGAACTGCACGGCAAGGACTCCGCCACTACGGCTCAGCAGACCTGGGCGCTCGGCGCGGTCCGGCGTCCCGTCGTGGACGAAGCGCGTTCGGCGCGGGTCTGGGAGCGGGTCGAGGCGCTGTCCGGGGCCTACGAGATGGCGCTCTGACACTGCGCCCGGGGGACGCCGACAGACGTGACGGTCATGCGCCCCCGGGGCCGGTGATGTCTGCCTTGTGGCCTCCGCGCGACCTGCTGCGCGGAGGCCACGACGGTCGGCGCTGCCTAACGTCGACAGGTACGCAGGCTCTACGGCCAGACACCGGAGAAGTCGATCTCGCGGGCCCACTCGGGATGGTCTATCAACGGATTCCGATTGCCTTGGACCTCCGCGATGGCCGCATTGCGGTGCCGTTCGTACTCGGTGACCGCCTCGTTCTCGTGCCACCGCAGCAGGACGGGCAGCCGGTCCTCGGGGAACTCCCGTGCGACGTCGCCGACCTGCCCGGGATAGCGAAGCAGGAAGTACAGGGTGGCACGGGCGACCGCGCCCTTGCCCCTCTCGGGTTCGAATCCCACGCTCTCGCGCATCCCGCACTCCTCGCGGACCGCTTCCTCGAAGTCGGGGAAATCGAAGTACGGGAAGTTGCCGCGGAAGCTGTTGCAGCCGACCTCACAGGTGAACAGATGATGCAGGTCGCCTCGCATCGGCTCCCTCTTCTCGAACCACGACTGCGGCACCACATGCTCACAGTTGAACGGCATCGACGCCTCCAGCGTGTCGAACTCCTCCTCGAACTCGGCCGGCCCCGCTGTGCTCTCCAGCAGCAGGAGTTCCTGCACGTGAGCAAGCCGGGCCTGAGTCACGGCTGCGTCGGCCCGTATGAGCTCCTCGGCTGAGAAGTCCTTGCCCGAGTAGATGCTGCGCAGTCGCCCGTCCTCACGCAGGTCGACCCACGGATAGACCAGCCTCATCGGCTTGTACCTCGGCTGGGGTTCGTGACTGTCCGCCAGCAGCGTTGTCAGCGCGCGGCGCAGTGCGTCACCGGTTTCGGCGCGGATGTCCGCGTAGTACGCCTCGCGTTCGGCCGCGTCCGCGACGCGGTCGTAGTAGGGACGCTCCCGAGCGACTCGATGGTTGGTGAGGGCCGCGTCGACGTCCTTCTCGACCGCCGACACGACGTCCGAACGCCCGGCCGGGGGCTGCGGTGCGACCTGTGGGAGCGGCGCGGGAGGTGCCGGCGGGGCCAGGACGGCGGCCGACGAGAACGAGGGGGAGTCGAAGCCGATGCTGATCCGCAGGGGCAGCAGGAACTGGGCCGCGCTGCTCGCCTCCTGAGCCCTTGTCCGTGCCGGGGAGCCATTGGGCCGCGCCAGGGTGGACTCGCCGTCGAAGGGGGCCGGCGGCGGGGCGCTCGGCACGAGGGGCGGGGTGAGTCCAACGGTGAACACCTCGTCCCGCAGCCTTGCCGTGTCTCCGGTCAGGGGTACCTCGTGCAAGGCCCCCAGCACGCGGCTGATCCGTACCCCTTCGTTGGCCTGCCAGGCCAACTGCTGCTCGCCCATCTCGGGTTGCCACACCACGCCGTCGACACTCAGCGGCCGGCCCTCGGCATCGGTCTTCGGAACGGCCGAGTGGTGCAGGGCGACGACCTCCCACTGGTCATTGAAGACCGGAGAGCCCGAAGAACCCTCACGGGTGTCGCACTCGTAGTGCAGGAACCGCTCCAGGACGTCGACGATCTGATTGTCGCGCAGCGCGATCTGCTTCGGCTCGCCCCTCGGGTGCTGAATGATGTTGACGAACTCCCCGATAAGGATCTTCCCTTGTGCCTCGCTGAGGGTCAGCCGGCCGAACGACGACAGTGCCTCTCCCTGTGCGCCGCGCGGGGCCACAGCGACGAGGCTGTAGTCGAGTGCCCGGTCGGTCACGAAGAACCGTAGTGGCTCCAGCTCGAACACCGCGGGGACGAGCGGGCTGCCGTCGACGCCGTCCTGGAACGCGAAGGCGACCTTGCTGCGACGTGCCTCTTCCGTGCCGCGCAGCACGTGGTTGTTGGTGAGCAGCAGGGAGGGGGAGACCATGAATCCGGTCCCGTGCCCGCCCCCGGGGCCGGTGATGGTGATCCGGCCGACCGAGCGCGAGGCCTGGACGCCCTCCTCCAGGAACGTGACCGGCGTGAGGTTGTTGCGCCCGATCAGACGCTCAAGCCCCAGCGCGCCACTGGTGAAGGTCTCGGGGGGCAGTTGCAGGGTGCTGCCCGCACTGGCGGCCGGTTCCGTCTGCGCCCGCTCGATCGCCCGCGCCATGGCCCAGTCCGCACCCAGGCGCGCCAGCCGCTTCTCGACCCGCTCGGGGGTGTCCGCGTACAGCACGCCACGCGAGTCCAGAACGGACTGGTTCTCCTCACGCCGTTCGGTGCGGTTCGCATAACGGGCTGCGGCCATGGTCAGTTGTGACAGATAGTCCGACTCTCGTTCGGAAGCGAGTTCCGCCGTGGCCATGATTCGCCTCCAGGCTTTTCGTGATGGTGATCGTGATGGTGGCGGTGGTGTCGGAGACACGTGTTTCCGGGGAAGACCGACCCGTCCTGCGCATTTCCGCGCGCTTCGAACCTTCCGGCTCTCCGACGCGTTTCGCTCAGCTCAGGCGCTCCGGCGGCAGCCGTCCGCCCACCGGCAGCAGGTCGATGAAATTGTGTTCAGCCGCGGGCGCGTACCGTACGAGGCCCGTGTTGTCGGGGCCGGGGACCGTCACCTGCGACGCTGCCTGGCGAGCGACGTCCTCCAGGGTCTCGGCCACTGTTCCGTGCCAGTAGCCCCTGTCACGCAACGGGTCGCCCGTCGGCTCCTCCGGGGACGGCGAGGGGGAGAGGCTGACCGGCAGGTACAGCTGCCGGACGCCTTTGTCCGCGCAGGCCTTCGCGAGCAGCCGACCGGTGAGACCGTCGCCGCCCCTCTCGCCAGGAGCGAACTGTTCCAGCATGACCAACAGCGTCTCTTCGCCGACGCACGGCCAGGCTTGAGGCAGGGAGAAGGGCATCTCCTCCGGTTCGCCGCTGTCCCGCGGCCCGTACCGGCCGTCGGCCTCGCTCTTGGGCTCGGGGCGCACCTGGCCGTCGAAGTAGGCCCAGCGCCAGCCCTCGGTTCGCCCGTCGGCATGGCCGGCCAGAGCACCCTGTGTCCAGGCATCCGCGTACTCGGTGTCGCGCACGAGCGGAGTCCTGGGCACGTTCGGTGGCGAGCTGATGGCCTTGTCGTAGCCGTCCTGCCAGCCCTCGACACCGATCGGCACGAACACGCCGGGATCGGTCGGCACCGTATGCGGATTGTGCTGAGTCATCACCGATCTCCCTTCACCAATTGGGTTTGGCGACATTGCCGTAGGACCAGGTGGAGCTCCTCGACATCTCGAAGTGCAGATGCGGGCCTGAGGAGTTGCCCGTACTGCCGACCAGCCCGAGCTGCTTTCCGGCGCTGACCTTCTGACCGGTCCTCACCTGCCGTCGTGAGAGATGGCAGTAGGTGTACATGTGGCCGTTGTCCGCACGCAGCCCGATCCATTGCCCGTACGCTCCGCCGTCTTTGTTCGACCACGCGATGGTGCCGTTGCGCACGGCGACCACCGGTGTGCCGGGATCGGCGGCGAAGTCCTGACCTGTGTGGCGGCCGATCCCGTCCGGCTCCGGTTTCCAGGCATACCGACCGCGCGCGTAGAAGCCGAAGGTCACCCTGTGTCCGGGCACGGGCGACGGGACCCGCTTCCGGGGATGAGGAGCAGCGGGCGCGCCCTTGCAGTTGACCTTGAAGCGGGCGTGACGCCCGAGGGTGGTCAGGGAGGCACAGCCGGGATTGCCGTCGGCGTCGGCCCCTTTGAAGCCTTGGGCGAGTTGCTCGGCGCGGTAGGCGGCTTTGGTCTGGGTGCCGAAGAGGCCGGTGGGTCCGTCGGGAATCTTGCGGCCGCGGGCTATGAGCGCCTTCTGTACGGTGCGTACGTCCGCGTTCCGTTTCCCGAACTGGACGTTGGACAGGGCCACCATGACGGCTCCTAGTACGGGTGGGGAGGTCGGTGCGGATCGGCCTGCTGGACGCGGGCGGCGAAATTCGATCCGGACTTGTTCACGTGGTAGCGGGCGCGTACGTAGTTGACCGTGGCGCACATGTCCGCGACCACGTCATACGGAGTGGTCGCCGTATCCGCCTGATGATGGGTGGCGAACGTGGGAGGAATGCACTGCGTGGCGCCTCGGGAACAGTTCCGCGGATGGCCGTCGGACATGATGGGGCCGTGCGCGTTCACATCCGTTCGGTTCACCCGGAACTTCGGATGATTCGACGCGGACTCACGTTTGGCGATGGTGGCCAGAGCCGGAACTCCGAACCTCGGGTCCATTCCCGTCAGCACACACGCCTTTTCGGCGTATCGCCGCATGGCCGTCTCGCCGGAGTCGTCGTTGGGATCGAAGTAGGTCACCTTGGCAAGGGCCAGTTTGCCGTTCGCGGTGGCCGGGGCTCCTGCGCAGTTGACTTTGAAGCCGGCGTGGCGGCCGAGGGTGGTGAGTGACGTACAGCCGGGATTGCCGTCGGCGTCGGCCCCTTTGAAGCCTTGGGCGAGTTGCTCGGCGCGGTAGGCGGCTTTGGTCTGGGTGCCGAAGAGGCCGGTGGGTCCGTCGGGGATCTTGCGGCCTCGGGCCATGAGGGCTCTCTGTACGGTGCGTACGTCCTCGTTCCGTTTGCCGAACTGGACACTGGACAGGGCCACCATGGGAATTCGCCTTCTCTCGTCATGCCCTGCGGGGTCAGGGGCCGCATCCAAGCGTTGGCGCGGAGAGGCAGAGCGAGGGTGCCGGGCGCGTCGACCCGGTGGGTCCGGACACAAACCCGTCGTCCTCCCGTCCGCGCCGAAGCTGGTCAATTCGACGCTACGGAACCGCCGTCAGCCCCGCGTCACCCTGGCGTCATCCCGCCCGTCGGGGTGGGAGCATGCGGGCGAACGCGGGAGAGGGCTCGACGCCCAACTCGTCGTGCAACAGGCATCGAAACGCGTGATAGTGACGCAGAGCTTCCGCGAGATTGTCCTCGGCGAGATGGGCCGAGACGACCGCTCGGTGGGCGCTTTCGCGGAGGGGCTCGCTGCGGACGCTCGCCCATGCGGCCTCCAGCGCCAGCGCAGGCTTCCCCTGCCGGGTCAAGGACTCGGCGAGCGCGTCGAGCGCATGCAGGCGCAACTGACGCAGGCGCTCACGTTCCAGAAGCACCCAGTCCTCGTCCCAGCCCGGCAGCAGGTCCTCGCCCGACAGCATGGTCAGCGTCGGGCCGCCCTTGAGCGGAGGCTCGCACTCCTGTATGAGATCGAGTGCCGTTTCGGCGAGGGCGTGCACGTCCACAGACAGGCCCGCCGCGGGCAGCAGGTAGTCGCCGCAGCAGCGCATCAGCGGCGGGTCGCCGCGGGGCAGTTTCCACAGGGTGGTGCGCAGGCTGCCTCGGGCGTGCTCCTCGGAAACCTCCGGCCACAGGCTTCCGGCCAGGACGGTGCGCGACACCCGGCCTCGGAGCCCCACGAACGCCATCAGCCTCTGGCCGTTGCGGCACAACTCGACAGCCTCGGATCCGCATTCGAGGCGGAACGGGCCGAGCAGGCGCAACTGAGGGGGAGACACCAATGTGATCGCCTGGCGTGCGGGCGCGCTACGGCGCGGAATCATGCCGTGCACTTCGAGGGACGGACGCGTGCCCCGAAGAAGCACGCAGTTATCAGTTTCAGGCGTTTGAACACGTGGTGCAACCTGGCAAAGGTCGAGGCCCAGGCCTGCTTGGCTGTGGGCCTCTACGCGTGGACCTGGACCAAGGCGGCCAGGACGCGGCGGGTCTTGTTCTCGGGGTTCTCGGAAAGCGTCACGCCCCGCTCCCGCACCGCGTCACTCAGCTTTCGCTGCTTGCGCTCGGCCCGCGTTTCGAGCTCCTCGGCGTTGTCCTCGTCCTTGGGCTTCACCCGGATCGACGCCTCCAAGAAGTCCAGACCGGCCACCGACCATGCCTCCAGGTCCACGTCCAGGCCGTCGAGCGGAACGTCGTCGAACTTCGTCGAGCGAACCGGGCCCAGCGCGACCAGCCCATCGAGCCGAAGAGAGGGAGTGCAGGCGTGCAGGAACTGGTCCTGCACGGCGTCGATCGCCGCCGAGGGATCGCCACCGGGTGCCACCGCGCCGGACAGCACTCCGGGGGCGTGACCGTGCACCAGAGAGGCGGCCAGCACGCGTCCGTTGCTGGACCAGTCCTCCTCGATCTTGTACGTGAACGGCTGCGCCTCGAACGGATCGGAGAAGCGGCCGACGAGCTGCTCCCGGCGGCATGGCCGCAACTTGACGGTCAGGTCGTCCGGTCCGCCACCAGTCCTGAAACGCAGGATCGCGCCGCCGTCCAGGAGGGGCACCCGCCCCTCGGCGATGCCCTCCCGGTCCTCCGCGAACCAGATACGACGCACGGTCATCGCACGACCGGCTGTGCCGAGGGCCGACAGCGCCGCTGCCACGTTGCCCTCGACGTTCACCTTTATCTCGATCGGCAACAAGTCCATGGCGTTGCTCCCGCCTGCTCCCGGGATGCCGTGGCGACCGATTCGGTTCGAACGCGTCGGGCCGTCGCCGACAACCCCCGAAGTGCGACGCTCCAAATGGTGGATCTCATCCGGGACGTGCCGGCTGCCCGACGGTGCTCGGCATCCGTCCTGTTCCGAGGCTATCCACACCACGCTCGAGTCGCAGTCCGGGCGCCGACCGCCCGGATTGGCCCCGCCGCCGATCCGTGTCGAGATGACCGGCCGGTGTCCCTGACGAGTGGTCAAGGCCCCGGACCCGGTGACGTCGGCCTCGATCACAAAGGCTTCGGCAGTGGACGTGCAAGTCGTAGTCGGGCTGTTGCGCAGAGTGATGGAGTGCGCAGAGTGTGGTTGAACGCGAGACCGAAGGGGAGGCGGAGGGGCCCTGCACGGCCCAGTCCTGATGCGACGTCAGCCGAAGCCGAGATGCGGTCGTCACCCCCGCGGCCTACGCTTCAAGAGGCGGCAGTCATATGTCAACAGCACCTCTGGCCATTTCGTCCGAGAGGGCTGCCGGCAACGCCGCACTCGACGACTCCGCGTCGGCCGACCGGCCGGGGAGCGTCCCCTTCACCAGTTCTCCGCTCCCGTTGCGGCCTGCTTGACACGTCGGAAGCAAGACATGAATGGATTCGCCGACCGGCTCATGATCCGGTATCAGGATCCGGTCAAACTCGACGAGCTTCTGGTGCCCCTCGACGATGCCGGTATGACCCGGATCAAGACCCTGCTGGCCGCGGTCTACGAACCGGGGGTTCTGGAGGTCCGGTCAACGGGGGCGCCCTTGGTGACGGCGCGTCATTTCCAGGTCCCCGTCACGGTGCCGCTCACGGTCCGGGGCAGTTGGGAGAAGGTTCTGCCCGCGGCCGAACGGGCCCGGACCGATTTCGAGATCCCGTCGACGACGCCTGCGCACTGGATCGACCTGGCTCTGGACATGTTTGTGCCGACGCAGGTGGCACCGACATCCGGCGCGCTCGAAGCGATCGGCTCCGAGACGGTGGCCCGGCTGACCGAGGACGACTTCGTGGCAAAGTTCGGCCGGACGGGACTCGACGAACTGCTGCGCCTGACCGGCGCTGCCGACTTCCGGGAGCTCCAAGCCAACTCGGCACGCCTGTACGAGTTGCGCTACGCCGATCCGCCGCCGTTCGACCCGGCCGCGCCGGCTCGCCGCTTCCGGCTACGAGTCTCGGTGCTGTTCTTCGCGGACTTCGATCTTGCGGCCGCACTGCGCAGGTTGGTCAGCAGCAGGCACGCGGTGGAGCAGGTGAGCGCTCGGCCCGACGCGTACGACGGGGGCGAACTGCTCGCCGCCAGTGCCTGGCTCGCGGTGTTCCCCGCACCGCCCCGGACGCCGGACCCGGCTTCGGTGACCGAGGAGCAGGTATCCGACGTCCTGGCCGCCGAGGGCTTCGTAGCCGCGTTCGAAGACCTGACCGCCCAGTGAGGCCAGGCGGCGCGGACAGAAAGACACAACTCACGTGAGGAGCGGTCGATGCCGGTCAAGTACATCACCGTCGAACCCAGGAGCGATCTGTTCGCTCCTGCCACGAGAGCCTTCGGCGACATCGCCGTCGTGGGCAAGGGCGGCATCGGTACCGACAAGTCGCCCGCCAGGGACTTCTCATCGCCCGACGAGGCGGCGAAGGCGTATCCCGGCGGCACCACCAAGCTTGCGGTGAAGGCCGAAGTGGGCAAGAACACGATCGTCGTCCCGCTCGCAGTGTCGAGCGTGCCCGCGGGCACGGTGCTGCGCATCGGGGCGGAGGCGGACGAGGAGGAGCGCACGGTCACGAAGGCTGCCGCTGCGGCGGCACCCCCCAACACCTCCGAACTCACCCTGGACCAGGCGTTGAAGAGGGACCACGAGGCTCAGGCATCGGTGCGCCAGCGAGGTACCGAGCTGGAACGAGCCATCGGCATCGCGTTCCGGCAGTCGCCGCCACCCACCAAAGTGTGGGGCGTCCAAGTGGACTTCGATACGCCGCAGTGGGCGGAGGCGTTTCGCGACGAGGTGGCGAAGCTGGATGTCCAGATCGTGGCCCTGGCCAACACCCCGCTCAACGACGGCAACAAATCGGCGGTGGAAGAACTGGCGAAGCACGTGGCCGGGCCTCAGGGGGACGGGAAGGAACGGATCGGAGTGGCGATGCTCGACCGCTCACTCACCGCGGAGCAGGCGGTCCGGCTGAACCAGCAACCCGTGAAGAACGAGCGGATGTTCCTGGTGGCCCACAAGTCCGACGACGATGTGGCGGCAGCTGCCGCCGGGGTCATCGCCGGGCAGCGGCCGCACATCTCGATGCTGCTGAAACCGATCAGTGTCTCGATGCCCGACACCTTCTCCGAGTCCGACATCGACAAGTTCATGGACGGCCGGATCAACTGGATCACCAGGCCGGTGCTGGTCCCAGGCGGCGCGCTGTACTTGGGTGAGGGCCTCACCGCCGACAGCAGCGGCAACAAGGCCTACATCGACACGGTCCGCACGCTGGACGACGTCAACTTCCGGATCAAGGCATCCCTGATCCAGGGCATCGGGAACCTGCGGGTCAGCCGGGTCGGGCTGCGCTCCGTCCAGACACTGGTCGAATCGGTCCTGTCGCCCCTGGTGCTCCAGGAGGTCATCGAGGACTTCAGTGTGGTCATTCCGCTGCTCACGCTCTTCGACCGGGACGAGTCGACGCTGACTCCCGCCGAGCGCCAACAGATCAAGGAAGCCCGCGGCAGCCGGGTCGTGCCCATGAGCGTGGTCGTCGTCTACGCGGGTGCCATTCACCGGCTGACCATCGGCCTCGTCTTCACCGGGTGAACAAGGGAGCTGACAGATCATGCCCGGAGCCAAGTGGGACACCCGACTGGCGGTGACGCGGGACGGAGAGCCGGTCACGCCCATCGACTCGTTCAACCCCACCTTCAACGTCCCGGTCCAGCCGCTGCACTCGCTCGAAGCGGACAACGTCGCCTACGTGGTCCAGCCGAAGGCCTTCACGTTCACGATGGCCGTCAAGGCGATCGGGCCACCGGTCGCGACCCTCACCGACATGGCGTTGCAACACACCAAGTTCGCCATCAGTGTCCAGCAACAGACCGGCGACGACTGGTCGTTCCAGTCCATCGCCTTCACCGACTGCTACATCACCTCGGCCGCCAGCACCGTAGTGGTCGACGGCGTGCCCACCACCACCTTCAGCTGCATCTGCCTGCAGACCACTGCCAGTCGTAACTCCTAGCGCGGCGCGCGGAGGCCGTCATGTCGATCCCCGACGAGGAACCTGTCCCAGCTCCCCAGGACCCCGACACCCTCGTGGCGGAGTCCCAGGTCGACTACTACTTCCCGGTCGAGGTGGTCCTGGTCGGGGACAGCACGCAGGAGATGAAGGACGACATCGTCCAGGACGTCTGGAACGCGCTCTACCGCGCGCTGGGCTGAGCCGGGGGCCGGAAGCCGAGGAGCAGGGATGCCGCGCAAAGTGTGCTACTTCCCGATCAAGGTGAGGGTCGGAGAACTGGCGGAACCACGGCTCGAGGAACTCGGGCGAGCCGTCAGCGCGGCACTCACCGCCCGCTTGGACGCGGCGCGACACCAACTGGCCGCCGAAGCCGCGGGGCGGGCTGACGCACAGGTCACCGTCCGGCCGCACCTGCCTGAGTCCGTGCAGTTCGACGGCGACCCCGGCGAGGCCCGGCGGGGTGCGCTGGAGCGCGTACTGCTGGAAGCCGTCGCTCGCGCTGTTGCCGCTCTGCAGCCCCCCGAGGGGCTGCCCACCGCGGCTTCGCCACCCGGAGCACGGGCGCCGGCGGGGCCTGCTCCGACGGTCGCCACGGATATCGAGGACTCCACGACCGTCGGTGACGTCGGTGACGCCTGCGCCGACGGCACTGCAGGCCGCGTGGAATGGATTGCCCCTTCGAACGCCGAGGACGCCGAGGTCACGCACGGACACCACGGCACCAGCCTGCGGCTCGCGATGTCCCTGTCGGGCGATCTCGTGGACGCTGAGGACCTGCCGAAGGCCCCGACCGGACAAGGGCCGCAACAGGCGCGCCTGTCGGCGCCTGCCGCGGTGCCCACGGCATCGGCCCCGTCGGCCGCGCCGCCCACCGGGCCCGCGCCGACCGGGCCGGAGCAGTCCGGTGCAGCGCCGCCCCCACCCGAGCCCACGACGTCGGCCCGATCGGACCGGCCCGAGGAGCCGGGCAAGCCACCAGCAGCCGAGCCGGAGACTCCTGAGCCGGCGAAGGACGAAGTGGCCGCAGGTCCCAGCGTGTTCGAGGGGCACGTCGTGATGCACCTTCTCGGCGGCCGGGTGGTGACCGTCGGAGGAGCCGACCGCCATGTCAGGGCGTCAAGCATGATCAGGGCGGTCCAGCTCGGCGCGGGCATCTTCGGCACCCAGTCGTTCGTCATTCTGGAGGGTCCGGTGGGGGAGCCGGACAGCCGGCTCTGGGCGGTCGCCACCACCCCCTCGGTCTCGGACCGGGAGCTGAAACGCATCGCCGAGGGGTGGCCGCTCAAGGGCGGCGACCTGCAGATGGTCACCGTCGGCGGCGGTGAGGTTCTCAGAAGCGTGATCGACGATGCCGGCCGACGTTACGTCGTTCACACCGTGGTCTCCCAGGAAGGGAACTTCCTGACCCCCGACCCGGCTGCAGGCACCCGGCTCGCCGAGCGACTGCGCACGGGTGGACCGAAGCTCGCGCCGGCGAAAGCCCGGGAGCTGGTCTTCGGCGACCTGGACGACCTGGTCGAGCAGGTGCTGGAGGGTGCGGACGACCGCCTCCAGGAAGCGGCCGACCGCCTGGCGCTCCTCGGCGTGGTCGCCTTCTCCCTGGTCGACTGGCAGACGAAGGCCCGCTACCTGGAGGTCCTGGTCCAGGCCTGGACATGGGAGAAGCACGAACACGCGATCGTCGAGATCATGCGGTCGCTGGAGAGCATCGCGGAACTGGACGCCGTACGAGCCGTGCTGGCCCAGCACAAGATCGACGAGCAGCTCTTCCGGGACATCGGGGACACCCTGTGGAGCCTGCTCACGACGGTCGGCGAGCGCTTCGGGAACCAGCGCCGGTTCACCGTGGCCGAGCTGTCGACGCTGTTCGACGAGGCATTCCAGACCCCGCCCGAGGTACGCGAGTCGCTCAGGCGCAGCCTGCTGGAGGGCGGCACGCTACGGCTGGGCATGTCGGTGCTGCTGCAGATCGAATCCGCGGCGGTGGCGGTCGTGGACATGCTCCTCGGGATGATCGAGGGCCTGGCGCTGATGGTGACCAGGCCGGCCCAGATGATCGAAGGGCTCGGGCAGCTCGTACGGCTGCTGCTGATGTTCGAACTGGCCGGACTCGGCTACCGGCCCGCGCAGGCGGAATGCGCCGCGGTGGTCAAGCACATCGGCCCCCAACTGGTCCATGGACTTCAGGGCGCCGCACTGCTGCACATCGGGGAGAGGGTCACGGCCAAGATCAAGTGGGCCGTCGTGGTCGAGGTGGCATCCTGGTTCGTCGGCTTCGGAGAGATCAAGGCGGCGGCTGCCGCGGTCGGACTCACCGAGAAGCTGGCGCTGGTGCTCCGCATCCTCGCCGCCCTCGGCAAGGTGGCGGAAACGGCCGAGGGCGAGGTGGTCGCGACGCGACTGGTACGGCTCGCCACGGCGATGCGAGCCGGCAGCGACGTGTTGCGGGTCGTCAGGGAGGACAAGGATGTCCTGGCGCTGCTCTACCACCTGCCGGTCGACGACCAGCGCCGGCTGGTCTCGATGCTGGAGCGGTTCGAGGTGCGAGAGGGCAGCACACTGGCCGAGCTGGCCGCTCATCCGGACCTGGGACCCGCCCTTGAGGCAGTGCAGCGCAAGACCGAACTCCTGCACACCTTCGCCATGCAGTCCGGCGGCCTCTCGGAGGAGCTGGGCCGCTCCTTCCGACACCTGGCGGGCCCGCAGGGCTTCGACACGCCGGAACTCGCCCGGCTCGCCGACGTGCTGGAGGACGGTGAGGGCCGCGTGCTGCTGGCGACCATGGAGCACATCGGACTTCCGCGGATCGGGCCGGGCCGCGAGGTCGACATGGACCTCCTGACCGTGCTCGCGGCCAAGGGGATGCGGATGGACGCCGTCCGCGAAGTCGGCTTCGACGTGGTGCGGGCAGCCGTCAACAGATCCGCGGGCGACGTCCGTCTGCTGGACACCATCCTGCTGGACCTCGCACGCCTTCAGAACGAAGCCCGTGAGGGCAACCGCATGGCCGAATACGCCGAACTGCTGTCCCGGCTGACCCAGGACGAACGGGCGGCCTGGAGCCGCGTCGCCGGCGGTGCGGCCCTGCGGGCGGGCGACGCAACCGTCGTGGCGCAGCGAGCGGTCGTGCTGGAGCGGATCACCGCCCTCAGGGCCCGCTATCAGCACGGCGTGGCGGAATCCGCCGTCGTCAAGAGGCTCCTGGACGGACTGGTACGGCGCTCCCGCAAGGATCCCTGGCTGGTGACGGAGATCCTCGACCGGTTCGAGGCCCGACGCCTGGACCGCGCAGGGAGCTACGCCGACGAGGCGGACCTCGCCGCGGCCTGGAAGGACGCCGAGAAATGGGCGGGTCACGACGAGCGGGCACTGCTCCACGAGCCGGACGAGGTACCGCCGGATGCCCTGAGCCTGAGCGAGCAGCGGCACCAGCACACCGCTCAGGGCGGCCGGCCGTCGCAGGAACTGGCGGACAACATGGCGCGGGCCCACAACCCGCGTCCGCCGGGCCACGAGACGCATCACATCGTGCCGGAGGGCGACCCGCGTGCCGAAATCGCCCGCCGCATCCTCGAGGACGCGGGGATCCAATGGCGCAACGCCGCCGAGAACGGCATCCACCTGCCCCGCACGTCCATGGACCCCCGCACCGTCCCCCAGGCCTACACACGCCACCCCACACTGCACACCGATGCGTACTACAAGGAACTGACCCTCCGGCTGATCGAGGCCAAGCACAACAGCACCGTTCGCGAGACCCTCGCCGCGATCGGGGAGGAACTGCTGAACGGTCAGTTCTTCCATGTCGAGGACAACGCCACCAAGGGGCAGCGGTTCGCCGAGCTGCTCATGGAGCGACGAGCGGACATCGACTGGCTGACGGACGAAGAGTTCCTCGACATCGTCGAGGCCGCCGAGCGCCGTACCACGAGAGCCGGCAGGAGCAAGCCATGACAGCCGGAGTGAACGTCCCCGTCCTGATCGGCCCGGTGCCGCTGCTCACCGTCACCAGCCTGACCCTGAACGAGGGCTACCAGGTGGCCCGCATCGCCGGCAGCAAACTCGCCCAGCTCGTCTCGCCCACCACCCGCACCATCGAACTCCAAGCGGTGCTGGTCGGAGGGAGCCGGCTCATCTTCAAGAAGCTGCTGGAGGCGATGGCGCTGACCTCGCGGGCCCTGGCGCCGGCCACCGCACCCATGATGAACCTCGCCGGTCTGCCCGTGGTCTGTGGCATGACCGTTTGCCTCGACATGCAGATCACCAGCCTGCGGTTCACCCAGTCCAACCAGAAACGCGATGCCCTCGACGTCAGCATCACCCTGGAACACGTACCGCGCTCCACGCTGACCGCCGTCATCGGCGAGGCCCTGGACATCGCACTGGCCGCCGGCATGGCAGCCGTCCCCAGCGTCAGCGGAATGGTGCCGGTCGAGCGCCAGCTGGGAGGCACCCTGTGAACGCCCTCGCATTCCACCGGCTGCCCGTCGCCCCTGACGAGGGTCTGCCCCAGGCGTTCAGCTGCGTCGTGGGCGGAACAGGGTACGACTTCGGACTGTACGCCGTCGTGGACAACACCGGCGACGATCCGCCGGGGACGCTGTACGACCTCGCGTCACCGGGCAGCATCACCGCGCCGGCCTCGCCCCCGGGGTACCTGGTGCTGCGGGTGGCACGCCGAGGACCCGACGGCGCCCGGGTGGTCTTCCTGCGCAAACTCGTCCCCGAACCGGACCTCGTCCACCACGCCGACCGGCTGGCGATCCGTCTCCTGGAGGCGAAGCTGGCCAGGGGAAACCTGAACGGCCGTGGCCACTACGGCAGCAGCATCGTGCTGGGGGTGGCGCAGCGATGGGCGTGATCCTCTGGTACGGAATCAACTTCCCCACCCTCGGGCTGAAGGTGTCCAACGACGTCTCCGGCGGCATGATCCTGTCCGACGCCGAGATCACGGTGAACTACGGCCTCGGGCAGCCGGGGGACTTCGACGTCCACCTGTCCGCCCTGCCCCTGTCCGCCCACCGGAAACTGACCGGAGCGCTCACCGGAGAGCGCGGCACCGCCGGCGGCATCCCCATCGAGATCACTCTCGGCTATCTGGAGAACCCTCTCTCGCGCAAGCCCGTTCTCGTCGGGCGGGTGGACGCCATTACCGCCTCCACGCGCTTCCCGCCCCTGGGCATCAGACTCACCGGGTACGAGGAGGCGTCCTTCCGCCTGATCACCGTGAACGTGGACAGGAAGAGCGGCAAGCGGGAACCGGCCCGCTTCTCCCAGCAGAAATGCACGCCGGCCGCCGCCGCGAAGGCCATCGCTGAGGCTGCCGAGGTGCAGCTCGTCGGTGACGTGACCCCCACCGGACCCGAGCAGCCGAGCATCAGCGCCGACGCGCCGCACACCTTCGGGCTGCTGGAGCGGATCGCCGACCGCTTCGGCGCGGAACTCCTGGTGCAGGACGGCGAGGCCCAGTTCGGGACGGCCGTCACCCACCCGCAGACGAGTGGACTGCCGACGGTGCCCGACCTGCCGGCCCTCCTGTCCCTGATCATGCGGGAGGACAGCCTGGTCACCCTCAGCACGAGCACCCGCCTCGCGGAGTTTCAGCCGGTGCGCATCGGAGCCACCGGAAAGCAGCGGGTGACCGCCGACCCGCCGGCCGAGAGCCCGGTGCCGGCCTTCGACTTCACCGCGCTGGGAGTTCCCGGGCTGCGAGCCGGGGAACTCGTCGCGGCGAGCGTCGAGGGTTACCAGAACCCGCTGAAGGGCTACCGCATCATCCAGCTCACCCACTCCTTCTCCCCTCGCACCGGCTATGTGTGCACCGGCCGGGCCGCACCTTTCAAGAAGGGCGAAGGGAACCGGGGTACGACCGAAACCGTGCGCAAGGGCAGCCCCCTGGCCATCGCCGACGCCATCGCCGCCAAGATCCGCGACGACCACACCATCACCCCCTCGGTCGACATCGGCCAGATCCGGTCCGCCGACCCCGCCGGACGGGTGGCCACCGTGACGTACGGCCAGGAGCCGGGCAAGGCCGTGGCCGCGCCGAGCGTCGACCTGCCGATCGAGCCCAACGGCCCGGCGCTGTACGACAAACCACTCGCCACACCCTTCGCCTGGCACAAGGTCGGCCTGTCCGTCCCGGTGTACGCGGGCATGCGTACGCTGCTCAACCAGGTGCACGACGACCGCGAGGACGCCGTGATCACCGGTTTCCTGTGGGCCAACGACGCGGCGATGGACCGCCCGGCGGCCCAAGCCGACGATTGGTGGCTCTGCCTGCCCACCGAACTGTCGGCCGGTCCGGACCCCCGGCCCATCAACAAGGGCGTCAACGACCTCACCACCGCCGACGGGCACCGGGTGGTGGAGGCGATCGGGCTGAAGATCTCCGTCGGCGCCGACGAGTGCTCCGATGTCGGTCACCGCCCCACTCCCGGACCCGCCGAGGAAATTCTGCTGAACCACAGCTCGGGAGCCCAGGTCCGATTCGACAAGGACGGCAACATCACCGTGTCCGCGGGACCCGGCAAGGACGTCGAGGTCTCGGCGAGCGGCGGCGCGATCTCGCTCAGCGCCGGCGGCGCGACCCTCAAAGTGGAGAAGGGAAAGGTGGCGATCAGCTGATGGCCCTCGTCCTCGTCGAAGGCGCCGTTCTCACGTGCTCCCACGGCGGCCGGCTGCGACTGACAGGCGGCAACCCGCACCTGACGGTACGGAACAAAGGCGTGCTCACCGTCGGATCGGAGGTCGGCGCCGCCTTCGGCTCCGCCGCAACCCCGGTACCCGGCATGGTCGCTCCCTGCGCCTGCGCCGACCCCACCGGCCGACCGGCGCCCTGCGTCACCACGGCCGCCCTGCCGCCCGGCCAGTCGCTCAAGCTGTCGGTCGGCGGCACACCGGTGTTGCTGTCCACCGCACGGGGCGTCACCCTCCCGCCCGGGGCCCCACCGGGCACCTGGAGCGTGGCCGACCCCGGGCAGAACCTCTTGGAGGCGATCTGATGAGCATGCCTGGCACGGGCTCGGCTCCAGGCGCCATCCCCGGATTCGGCCAGGACCTCGGTCTCGACCTCGGCGGGCTCGGCTTCACCGTGCCCGGGGCAGCGCTCCCCGACCCGGCGGGCGCGCCAGGGCTCGGCCGCAGCCTCGCCGTGGACGAGGGTGACCTCGTCATCGACAGCACGACCGGCAATCCCGCGACCGTCGAAGGACTCGACGCCCTCAAGCAGGCCCTGACGCTGACCGTGGAGACCCAGTTGGGCAGCGACCGGCTCCACAGCACCTTCGGCTTCGACCGTCTCGCGGTAGGCCGCTATCCGATGAGCCGGCTCGCCCGCAAGGAGTACATCCGGCTGGAACTCGTCCGCTGCCTGGCCGCCGACCGTCGCGTCACCGACATCCGCGAGGTCTTCTTTCAGGACGACCCCCGCTTCTTCGAACTCCGGCCCCGCGTCCAGGGGTTCCCCGCCGCGCACCCCGCGCGCGACGGCCCCTCCAGTCGGTCCTACACGGCCTACGTGATCATCGAAACCGTCGCCGGCGACACGCTGACGCTCAGGTCAGGAGGACGCCTTGAATGACCACGACACCTTTGGCGTGACCCCGGACGGATTCGTGGTCAAGGGCATCGACCGCATCGTCGCCGACCAGCAGAGCCGCGCCCGCGCCATGTTCGGCGACGACGTGGACCTCACGTCGGGCAGCCCGCTGCGCAAGATCCTCGATGCCGCCGCCGTACACGTCCATGAACTGTGGCAGGGCCTGGAGTCCCAGTTCTACGCCGGCTTCGGCACCACCGCCCAGGGCGCGGCGCTCGACCTCCTCGGCACCGACCTCGGAGTGCCCCGACGCATGCTCCAGGCCACCGGCGAGGTGGAACTCACCCTCAGTGGCACCCCGCCCGACCAGACGCGGGTCCTGCCGCCCGGCACCGTCGTCGAGACCGAGGAACCGCCCAGGAAGAGTCTGCGCCTGCTCACCCCGGTCGTACTGAGAGCCGGCGTACAACCGGTACGCGCGCTCGTCCGTGCCGTCGAGCGCGGCCCCGACGGTGAACTGCCGGCCGCCCGGAAACTGCGGATCGAACCCCTCTGGGCTCGTACGCACCTCAACCTCGGACCCGCCCAAGTCGACGTCACCAACCCCGAGGCCATCACCGGAGGGGAACTGCTGGAACCCGATGACGTCTATCGCGCCCGGTTGCTCGGCGTCCCCCGCACGCTGTGGACCCAGGACGCCCTGGTCGCCCGGATCCTGGACCTTCCGGGCGTCCGCGACGCCGCGGTCTTCGACCCGCTCGGCGGCGTGGACCCCTCGGACAGCCGGTTCAGCAGCTACCGCTTCGGACAACGCGTGTTCTCCGGCAGCAGCCAGACCGGCTCCCCGTACCACTTCGACGTCGTGGTGGCCGTCGAACCCGGCTGGCCGTGGTTCAGGGAGGAAGGTGACATCCCGGCCGTACACGACGCCGTGATGGACACCGTGCGCCAGTGGCGGCCCGTATCCGTCTTCCCCCGCGTCAAACCGGCCAACCAGGTCGACGTAGGCATCCGGGCCACTTTGGTGACCGACGCCGGACACAACGCCGACGCCATCAGAGGCCAACTCCTGGCCGCCCTGCACGAGGGCGTCGACCGGCTCCGGCTCGGCCGCGCCGTGCTCCACTCGGACGTCGTCCTGACCGCCCGGTCGACCCCGGGCGTGGTCGACGTGCAGAACCTGCGAATCCGCCGCGAAGCCCCGGTGTTCGGCGGCGTCATCCACCGCGGCGCGGTGTTCGGCAGCGCCCAAGAGCTCTCCGTCGGCGAGAACCTGCGGCTGGCGGCCGACGAGGTCGCCCGGTTCGCGATAGACAGCCCGCTGATCGACATCCAGGTCTCGAACCCATGACCATCGACTTCCTCGGCATCATGCAACGCGGCCTCACCCCGGCATACGACCGCGGTATGGAGCGGCTCGACATCACGCTCGAACCGGTCCCCGGGACGCGGACACTGCTCGCCAGATACGGCTTCGAGGAGTACCTGAACCGGTACGGGCGGTTCCCGGACTCACCCCGCTACCTGCTGGCCCCTCGGCAGGAACCCGCCGAACCGCTCACGGTCCGCGTCTTCTTCACCCGGGGCACACCACAGGGCGCCGCGCCCGAAGACTCCGTCGACGTGCCGGTCCCCGTGGGCTGGCCCGCCGGCCGGACCATAGCCGTGCCCCTTCCCGCCCGGGCCGGCGAACGGACGCACCAATGGACACTCACCCGAGTCGAGCCCCTGGCCCCCGCCCGGCCGACGTCCGACGCCTGGCGTCTGACCGCACTGCTGGGCAACCTCGCCAAGGCCCTGTGGGTGATCGGGCACGACTACGAGGACCTGACCGGACGCCTCGCCGAGATCGCCGACCAACGCAGTGCCCGCACCGCGCGCGGCGCGAGCCTGGACCTGCTGGGCCTGGACCTCGGCGCGCCCCGCTTCCCTCCCCGGCCGCACACCTGGGACGAGGACACCGTGGCCCTCTACCACCTGGACGAGGCCGCCGGGGACGACGCCGCCGTGGTCAGCGTGGGCGAGCGGTTCGGCGCCCCCAGCCACCGGTGCACCAACACCGGTGCCCGTGGCGGGCGTACGGGCCGGTTCTCACGAGCCTTCTCCTTCTCCGGCGCCGCCCGCGTCACCCTGGACACCGACAGCCCGGACTTCGCCGCGGGGACGGAGACCTCACTCACCGTCGAGGCGGTCGTCCGTCCGGAAACCGGCACCACCACGACCGGCGCGGTCGTCGCCAAACGCGCGGTGCTGAACACGGCGGCCTCGCCCGGCTGGGCCCTGACCATCGGCCCGTTCAGACAGGTCGACCACAATCTGCGCCTGACACTGGCCGACGGCGACGGCCGGACGGTGGAGCTGTACGCGGACCGGGACCTCGGCGACGGCTCCTTCCACCATGTGGCCGCTGTCGTCGAGCGACTGCCATCTCCCGCCGGAGCGCCTCCGGGTCCGCCGCCGGCCCTCACCACCCTGCTCCTCGACGGCCGCGAGACGGTCAGGCAACGCGTGGCGCAGCTGGGCTCCCTCACCAGTCCACAGCCGCTCACCCTCGGCCAGGGACAGGAATCGGCACCCGACGGCACCACCGCCCTCGCCCAGTTCACGGGCCTGCTGGAGGAGGTGCGCATCTCGCGCACCGCGCGCACCTCGTTCGCTCCGGTGACGGGGGAGGACGACGCGCACTACCGGGCGCGCCTGCACCTCTTCCAACGCTGGCTCGTACCCACCAGGGACGGCCTCCAGCACGCCCTCAACGAGACCCTCAAGGAGGCGGGGCCCCTCACGGACGACCCTCGCCTGACCGCCGACCCGGCTCCGTTCGAGGTACACGAGGCGCAGGGCAGCCCGACGGGCGGCTCGCTGGTACTGCGCGTACTGCCCGACTCCCTGCGCAGCGGCCAGAGCATCGCCGCCGACGGCGACCGCGGCTGCGACGAGGCCCAGGCCGTCGGGACCGCCGACGAGGAGGGCGACTTCGACGACTCCTGGCTGTGCCGGTACACCGGCGAGGACGAGGCACGTCTCGCCTTCACCCCCGGCGAGCACAGCCGCCTGATGCAACTCGGCGTGAAAGAAGCGCTGGACAGCCTCGTGGAGCGGACCGAGTCAGCCCTGTCGGGCAGGCCGGGCATACTGCACGTCCTGCGGGCCCACGAGCCGGCCGCCACCAACCTGTACGCGGTCGGACGGGCGCTGCTCCTGCGTCACGACACCCTTGCTCCCGGGGAACTCGCCGTGCACGCTCACGCGGCCGGATTCGGCTGGGTGCAGCACACGCTGGACGGCCTGGTCCACGTCGCCCAGCCGGCCGGGTCGGCCTTCGGGATCGTCACCGGGCCGGCAACGCCCGAGGCGGCCCTGCCGGGTACGGACGTGCCGGCCGGCGGCCATCTGTTCCTCGACCTGGAGCCGAGTCCGCCCCCGCTGGCCGGTGCGGAGGTCCGATGGACCGTCACCCGCTCCGGCGCGGGGCACGCCGAGGTCACCCAGGGCGCCCCGGCCCGCCTGGACGCTCGCGCCGCGGGAGAAGTGACGGTGCAGGCCGAGGTGAAACAGGGTGGCCACACCCGAGGGACCTGTCGGGTCGTGCGCATCGGCCTCCCCGCCGCCGGGCTCGCCGCTGGGCAGTCGATCAGCCGCGTGGGCTTCGTCGGCGCCGACGCGCAGGCCACGGGCGGACCGTCCGCGGACAGCTTCGACCCCCTTCACCTCGTCACCCGCACCGACGACCTGACGGTGTCCCCCCGCCCGATCGAATACGGCACCGGTGTCGCCGACCGGCGGATGCAGGCCGGAGCCTCTCGCGCCCTCGACCGGCTGCTCGACCAGTTCGAGGGCATCCCCGACTCCCTCCAGGTCCTCAGAGCCTTCGACCCTGAAGGCCCAGGCCCCTTCCGCGAGGGCAGAGCTCTGGAGCTGCGCAGCTCCGCCTTGACCGGATCGGCCCTGGCAGCACGTGCTTTCGCCGCGGGATTCGACCACATCGCCGTCCCGGCCGACGACACACCCCCGGCACCCGGCACCGAGAACCGCATCGTCGCCACGGTCGCCCCCGGCGACCAGGTGGAGCTCAGCGGCCCCACCGAGATCCGCGTCGACGAAGCCGCGACACTCACCGCACTCGGCCACGCCGAACCCGTCGACGCCTGCTTCGACGACGGCGGCGGCCGGCTCTACCTCTCCCTCCAAGGCAGTCACCGCGTGACGTCCTTCACCGTCGAGGCCGAACGCGAGGAAGACGCGCCCGTGCCGACCCTGGCACGGTCCGAACCCGTGATGCCCTTCCCCGGCCCGCTCGCCTTCGTCGGCGGACGACTCCACGTGGCCCATGAGCGGTCCGACACGGTCCAGGCCCTCCACCCGGTGACGCTCGCTGCGGAATCCGTCACCCTGACCGGGCCGCGTCCCGTGGCACTGGGCACCGACGGTGAACGGCTCTATGTCGCCTACGCGGGTGACGACTCGGTGCGCGCCTACGACCCGGACAGCGGCCAGGAGACCGGCGGGGCGTCCCTGCCGGGAACCCCTTGTGCTCTCGCGGTCGCGCCGAACAGCCAGGGGCTCGCAGTTCTGCTCGACGGCGGGCGGATCCAGTGGCTCGACCGCCCTGGTCTCGCCCCGCACGACGGCCCCGTCGACACCGGTGCCGTCGACACGCCCGCCGCGGTCTTCTCACCCGATGGAAGCCGGCTCTACGTCGGGTGCGTCATCGATGCCCCGCCGACGGGACGCACCAGCGCCGTCCAACGGTATGCGGCCGACGCACGCACACCGGAGGCGACCATCGGCCGCTTCCCGCACGGCACCTCGCCCCTCGCGCTGCGGACCGTCCCGAACGCCGCCTTCGTGTACGTCGCCACCGCCGGAACCGGCTCCGTGACCGGGCGCGTCCATCTGATCGACGCGGCGAGCGGCACCCTGCTGCCCACCGTGTTCGCGACGGGCGGTGACTGCCCGGCGCTGGCGCTCAGCCCGGACCAGGCACCGTACCGGCCGTGTGTGCTGGCCGCGCCGCGGACGGAGGCAGCCGTGCTGCTCGCCGACCCCACTCCCGTGACCGAGCATCCAGCACGGCCGCCACGTCTGGTCTCCCGACGCTCGCTGGGGCCTGGGGGTGAGCAGGAGCTGGCCTGGTCGGTGCAGCCGGAGGGCCCAGGGCGGGCCGATCTCCCTCCGACCAGCCGCCCCTCCGTTCGCATCAGGGCTCTGGCACCGGGTCTAGTTCCGGTACGCGTCGGCTACTTCGACGCGAACCGGCTGCGGCCTCATCAGTGCGAGGTGCGGCTCAACCCACGGCTTGAGGCGCTGCCCGACCTGCGGATGAGCAAGGACCGCTACGACCTGCTGTTGAACATCTTGAACTGGTTCCACCCCGTCGGAGTGGAGATGCGGACCGCGCGCCTGCGCCGACACGTCCCGGAACTTTCCGGTGCCGACGGCGACTTGACGCCCGCCTACACCTTCCCCACCTACCGCACGGCTGACCGGCACCCCTCCCGACTCACCCACCCGGACAAGGACAAGGACAAGGGCGATGACCACTCCGTACGTCCCTAACTTCTCCCACGTCGACTGGATCGACAACCAGGACCGGGTCCAGGCAGGCGGCACGAACGGGTTCAACGCCCGGTTCCACGACCTCACAGCCGAGTTCGCCTCCCTGGCGGACGTCATCAACCCGTGGATCGAGGCGCTGTCCCCTTCCGAGTCCTTCCTGACCCTGATGCCGGTGCTCGCTCCTCGCCGCCTCCCCCTCGGGGCACCGGGAACGGAGGGCGGCTGGGAGTTGGTCGGCGACCTCGCGCAGAAGCCGGAGGGCCCACGGGAGGCCCACGGCATCATGAACGTCGCCCTCCCAGAAGGCGCGGAGATCAAGTCCCTCAGGGTCCTGGGCGAGGAGGGAACGAGGACGGGAGCTCTGCCCACCGTCCGTCTGCAGCGGCGTGCGCTGGAAGGCAACACAGCGGCCGAGATCGTTGTCGCTACCGCCTTCGACCAGGTCTTCGCGGCCACGGACGAGACCGTCGTCAGGAACCGGACGCATCGGCACTTCATCACGGTCGACATCGTCGACGCGCCCGACGACGCGGTGAAGTTGCACTGTTTCCAGATCATGTACCGGTCCCGGACGAACTGAAGGAGGAGAGCACGATGGCGTCCATCGGTCCCCCCAACACTCAGGAAGGTGCCAGCGGTTACGACCCGACGGGGGAGAACCCGCCCGTCAAGTTCGGCGTGTGGGGGGATACGTCCAAGGGTCACGCGGTCATCGGCAGCAGCGGCAGGCCCGGCACCGGCGCAGGCGTGTTCGGTGTCAACGTCACCACCAGTGGCTTCGGGGTGCTGGGCCAGGTCAACGGCGACACCGCGGTCGGGGTCGCGGGCCTCGGCTCCACGGGCACGGGTGTGTCGGGTACGAGCAAGAGTGGTACGGGTGTCAGGGCTTCGAGCCCGGCGGGTGTGGCGGTCCGTGCGGAGGGCGACACGGGCATCGTCGCGTCCGGGACTCGGACAGCGGGTGAGTTCTCCTCCGCGGGCACCGCTGTGTCGGGTACGAGCACCAGTGGTACGGGTGTCATGGCCTCGTGCCCGGACGGGGTGGCGATCCATGCGGAAGGCGATGCGGGCATCGTCGCCTCAGGAACGCGGATCGCCGCTCAGTTCACCGGCGATGTCGGTATCGGCACCAGCACCCCCGAGGCCGCACTGGAGATAGACCGCGGCGAGTCCGACGCCGTCGCTCTGCACCTGCGGTCCTCCGGCCCCGGGTGGGGCTCCGGTCTGCGACTGAGCAACTCGGCCGACGTGGAGGGCCTCTATGGCACGTTTGCCGGGGAGGACGGTGGATGGCACTTCACCGACGTGCTTGAGGACTCCGACCGGATGGTGATCGACTCCCAGGGTTTGATCGGCATCGCCACGGATGAACCGCGGGAGCCCCTGCATGTCCACGGCACCATACACAGCTCGGGAGACCTGGCAGGGCTGTCGTTCATGGACCGCCAGGTCGACGGCTACATCGCGAATCCCGGTTCCCAGGGAAGTCGCTGGATGTGGTACGCGTTCGAGGGCGGTGCGCGGCTCTGGTCGGGATCGGATCGGCTGTCGGTCCACTCCGGGGAGGGCGGCGGCCTCGATGTCGCCCGCCGCATGCGCATCCGGAAGGGCAATGACGGCTCCGCGGGACTCTGGTTCCACCAGAACGAGGCAGGGGACCGAGCGTTCGTCGGCATGTCCGGCAACGACACGGTCGGGTTCTTCGGGGTCGGCGCAGTCCAATGGGGCATGGAGATGCACGTGGAAACCGGCGTGACGAGGTTCATCGGCCGACTGGACAAACTCGGCGGCGGCTTCAAGATCGATCATCCGCTGGACCCGACCGGCAAGTACCTGTCGCACTCCTTCGTCGAGTCACCCGGGATGACCAACCTCTACGACGGAACCGTCGTCACCGATGAGAACGGCGACGCGAAGGTGGTCCTGCCCGACTACTTCGAGGCGCTCAACCGTGATTTCCGCTACCAGCTCACGCCGGTGGGCGAGCCGGCCGTCGCCGCAGTGACCGGGGAGATCCGTGACAACAGCTTCACCATCCGCACGGACAGGCCGGGAGTCAGGGTCTGCTGGCAGGTGACAGGCGTGCGGCAGGACGCGTGGGCCGTCGCGCACCGCATTGTCCCGGAGGAGGAGAAGCCGGAGGCCGAGCGGGACCGTTACCTGTGTCCAGCAGTCCACGGACAGCCGGCCGACAGGAGTGTCCTCGCCACCGTCACGGCGGGCAGGTGACTCCGGGAAAGGATGAAGACCATGCAGGTGAAGATGCAGGAGCGGCTCGCCGGACTCAAGCAGGACTTCGAGAAGGGCGAGTACCAGTTGCACAGCCTGGTTCAGCAGGAGACGGCGCTCAAGGAATCCCTGCTGCGTGTCAGCGGTGCGATTCGCGTGCTGGAAGAACTGCTGTCCACCGACCAGGAAGACACCGGGAGCGAGGGAATGGCCGGTGTCCATGAGGCCCGAGGTGACGGGCAGCGATAGTGGGCCGCCTTTCCCATGGAAGGGTCATCACGATGGACAACGACGGGGACGTGGCCGGTCAGATGCGGTCCGCCTGGTGCGCACGGCTCGGCGCCCACATCGCGGAACTGCAGTCACAGATCAACAGGGTAGTGAAACTGGGACTGTCACCCGCCGACGCCGAAGTGGCGGCGAAGGCCGATGAGCAACTCGCGGCGGCGCGGCAGGTCCTGAGCGAGAAGCACACCTTCGTCAAGCGGATCACCGGACTCTACGCGGACGCGGCCCTGGCCAACGTCCATGAGGCCGAGGTCGCTCTTCTCCGGCTGCTGCCGCCCGGCGAGCTGGGATGGCGCGGGCCGCGGATCATCACGCAGGCCCGCCTGCATCTGGCCGCGGACGACCAGCGCCTGGTGAACCTGGAGGCCGCGCTGAAGCGGAACAGCAACCTCCTCACCCCTGACCTGCGGGAGCTGGCCGTGAGCACCCTCCATGCGGCACAACAGGCAGAGGAGGCCGAGCGAGCCAGAGCGCGCAGTTTCTGCCAGATCATCGCCGCCTCCGTCGTGATCATGACCGTCATTGCCGTGCTGTTCGCCGTGTGGGGCTACGTCGTCCCTGGAGTAGCGGAAAAGTTCTGTTTCACCCCACCGAAGGGAAGGGTCTGCCCCATCGGCCACTCGGCCCAAGGCGGCGACCTGCTCCTGGTGTTGTTCATCGGCGCACTCGCGGCGGCGCTCGCCGGCGCCGTGTCACTGCGATCCATGCACGGCACGTCGGGGCCTTACCGCATCGCGGTGCTCTTGCTCGTACTGCGCCTGCCGGTGGGAGCGTTGAGCGCGGCCCTGGGAATTCTGCTGATCAGCGGTGAATTTCTGCCGGGTCTGAGCAGCCTGGACAGCGAAGCTCAGATCGTCGCCTGGGCGGCGGCCTTCGGAATACTCCAGGAGACGGTGACGCGGGCGGTCGACAAACAGGGCCAGCTCGTCCTGGACAACGTCAGGACTCCCAACCGGGGATTCGAGCAGTGATCACCGATTCAGATCCCGTCCGGGAGGTAACCGCGGGAAGGCGGGGAGGGGACGCGAGGTGGCCCTCCCGGTCAGCAGCTCCCGGGCGACCGTGGCTATCACCTCGTGGATGATCGTGACCGGATCACGCTCGTCGGTGTCGGGACACATCGAACAGCGCGGCTGATCCCTGCGGTCCCGCAAGGAGATGCGCCGGATGTTTCCGCAAGCGGTGCATTCAGTGGTCTCCTGGCCGCAGACCGAGCAGCACCAGTCTTTGTCCACGACGCTGGAAAGTGCGCAGAAGCTTGCCGCACTCTGCGTAGACCGGCGGCGGGATCGCCGAGGCGCCAGCCTTGCGAAGCTCGATGAGCAGGTCACCTTTGGCCCGAGGCGCAGGGGACCAACCGTCGGTCAGGACGGCGGGCCGCCCCGCCAGGGCCTGCGCGAGGCGACGCGACTTCGCTCGGCCGCCCGCGACCGTGGTGACCATGGCCCGGATGGTGTCAGGATCGCCGCAGTCCGCCGCGTCCCTCCGAGTCGGGCGTCGTGCTGCCACCGGCGGCGGCCTTCTACGGCTGCCTTACGGCCCCGGCCACCGCGATGGGCTCGATGAGGTCATCCATGGTGCAGTCCAGGATGTCGAGCAGGGCCATGAGGATCTTCAGGCTCAGTCGCTCGGGTCGCTCGGGTCGCTCGCCGACGAGCCGGTAGACCTGGCTGGAGGACAGCGTGATGTCGCGTTCGGCGAGCGGCGGGATGAGGTCGGTGGTGGAGAACATCCCGCGGTCCGCCGTGACCTTGCGCAGAGCTGTCGCAGGGTTCACGAGGGTGCGGGGCCTGACGCGGAGTGACGGGACTGCCCGACTCCCTGATCGCGTTCGCAGGCCGCAGCCTGCTGCTGAGCACGGTAGCGGTGGAGTGCCGGCTGGTCGCCGATGTGTTCGGCAGCCGCGATTGCGGCGTCGAGGACTCCGTCCATCCAGAGCCGAGGAATCCCGTGCAGGTCCTGCTCGCTGGCGGCGAGCAGCCGGTGGCCTGTTGAGTCGTCGGGTGCGATCGGGACGAGGAGGAAGCACTCCTTGACGAAGTGCCGCCATATTCCTTGGTCGAGGCCGTGCTTGTCGGGAGGCAGGCTGCGCTGGGCCTCCTGAAGTGTTTGCCATGCGCCCGCATAGTCGTCGGTTCGGCGTTGCAGCCGAGCCAGGGTGAGCAGTGTGCTCACCCTGGCTCCCGACCACGACGCATCACTGATCGCGACGGCTTCTTTCTGTACTTCCACGGCTTCGGCGAGGTAGCCGAGATGAGCGAGGTGGAACTGCAGTGTGTTGAGCGTGTTGTCGGTTCGTGGCTCACCTGCCGCCCACTCGATCATGAACAGGCGGGACGCCTCGCGCTCGCCGAGGCGCGCGGCGTGGTAGGCCCACGATTTGAGTCCTTCGTCGGCCGGATCAGAAGGGAATCGTGTGCGTTGCTGGTCCAGCCACTCCGCGACGGCGGCATCGGTGTGCCGGGCCGATCTGATGTCGCCCAGGATGCGGTCGCGGTCAGGATGGGAGCTGGCTTGCACCATCTCCGTGGCGGCGGCGATACCTGCGGTGAGGAGATGGTAGAGGTGGTAGCCCAGCGCCGTATCGAAGCTGATGTTCTTGGCGTCCCAGTGCAGCCATAGGTCCTCCACCTGCTGGTGTTCGGCGACCAGGAATCCCGCCAGTGTCAGGTCGGGGGCCATGCCCCAGGGGACGGCCTCGCGGTAGTAAGTGGTCTGTTGCTGGAGGAGAAAGCGCAGCAGCGGCAGGTCCTTTGGGCGGCGGTCGTATTGCAGTGCCCACAGAACTGCGAAGCGAGCTGCTCTGTTGCGGTCCTCCATGGGGCCCTCGTCGGTGACCTGGGCGCAGTAGGCCAGGTCGGCCCACGTCGCCGGGTCCTGCCGTGCTCGTTCGAGAGCGCTCCTGGGTCCCCGCAGGAGCCGGTTCTGCTCTTTGGCGGTACTCATCGTCTCCCCTTCGCTTGTTCTTGCGTAATTCTCCCGGCTCGTCGCTCGCCCACCGCGCTGGCGAGTTGGTCGCGGTGGCGCCGGTTCTCCTCGGTGAGTTTTCCGGACACGGGTGTTCGCGGCTTCGAGTCGCCGCAGCAGAGAGGCGTCGGAGGTCCGTTGGCGAGCCGGAACTTGGGGACGCGGGCCCTCGGTGGTGTGCCGCTCGCAGGCGTTCGACTTCTGCCCGCAGGTCCGGCTGGGCATAGAGCCATGACCGGGAGCAGCCCGCTTGCTTCGCCACGGTCTCGAAAATGACGGGCTCCCCAGCCGCGTCGAGGGAACGGAGGGCCTGGACGGCCTTGGCGCGGGTGTACTCGCTGCGGCGACGGGCGGCTTCAACAATGTGCTGGCTGTTGTCAGCTCGCATCGGCGGTCACCTCCGACTGCACGGGTTCGTCTTCCAGACCGGTGATGATCTTCTCCAGATTGCGGAGGACCTGGCGGTTCATCTCGGCCACGCGCGCTTGGCCGCGGGCCTCGGCGGCGGAGACGATCTGCAGCAGCTGCTGCCGTTGCTCACGGTGCTGCGCCAGGAACTCCGGGGTGGTGACGAACATGCGGCAGGTCAGGCAGGCATTGGCATGCGGGCATGTCCGTTGCATCGGCAGTCCGCAGGAGCCGTTGGGCAGAGCCTGGGTCACGCGCCCGAGTCGCTGCTTGACCCAGGTGGCCTCGGCCAGAGGGCCGTCGGGAAGTTCCCAAAGAGTGGCGCCACTGATGGGGCGTCAGATAGACTGCCCGGCCGTGTTCGTCCTGGACGTCACACCATTCCAGCCAGCGATCGAGCTGGCCGCGGTAGGAGTGCGTGGTCAGTGGCCGAGTGCCATCGGGGTTCATCCGCGGCGCCGGAAACAGCCACCGGCTGCCGCCGGGCCAACGCTGCAGGACAGGCTGCTGCTGGGCCGCGATCCCGTCCTCGACCTACTCATCAATGGGGACCAGGGCTTATAGAAATCACCGGCATTTGAGGTGGACGGTCGTGAACCAGTCCTGACAGTGGTTGGCTACGCCCTTGCAGGGGACGGAGCGGTGGCACACTCAACCGGGACAGGTGAGTGGATCGGACGGTGTCGGGGGCAGGATGCCGGGGGAAGCAGTGACGGCTTGGATTGCCGCCGGGTCCGCGGTGGCCGGTGCCCTCGCCGGCGGAGTGGTGACCGGGTGGTTCACCTTGGCAGCTGCCCGGAAGCAGGCGCAGGGCACGGTCGATGCCGCGGCCCGTCAGGCGGATGCCGCCTGGGCGGCTGGCCAGCGTCAGGCGGATGCCGCCTGGGCGGCTGGCCAGCGTCAGGCGGATGCTGCCTGGGAGGCCGGACGCCTGCAAGCCGACGCTCAGCTCGATGTCGCCCGTCAGACCCTCACCGCACAACACCTTGCCGCCCAGCGTGAGGTGCGCCGGGCCGCCTACGCGGCTTTCCTCACCGCCACCCACACCACCGACCAGCACCGCAGGGAATGGCAACAGGGGCTGGGCACCTCCGAAGCAGCAGGGCGTCGTGATCGCTACCGGACGGCCCGGATCGCCGTCACCGAGGCCCTCACCCCGGTTCGTCTCGAAGGTCCCGACCCGGTTGTCCTGGCTGCCGAAGCCCTGGAACGTTCCCTCGAGGTGAACGCGCCCCAGGACGACTACCAGGTCGCCCACACCGCCTTCCTCGACGCCGCACGTACCGCCCTCACTGCCTGACCTGTCGCCCCGGGACCCGTCCGGCAACCCGGCACCGTCCCCCTTCCCCCGGCCCGGCCGGCGGCGACTTGGCACCAGGGTCCCGCAACATGCCCCTGAGGGGAGCGGGGCGAGGGCAGCGCCCTTGCTGCGGGACGTCCGGCGCCCGTCGCGTGCCCAGGGGCCCTACGACCAGGGTGGGGTGGGCGTGCCGTCGGGGTCGAGGCCATGGGGCCACTGATGTTGTGGGGACGCGCGGCGGGTATCGAACTTCAGGACGTGGCCGGCATCGACGGCCTGCCGGGCGAGTGCTTCGGCGCTGTCACGGCTGCCGGTGCGGCTGCGCACCGCCACCAGATGGAGCAGGGCGTAGGCGTTGTCCGCGTCCGCGGCCTGCCAGGCGAGTGCTTCGGCCCCGACCGGGTCGCCGGCTCTCTCGTGCAGTGCGGACAGCGCAACGAGAGCCGGGGTGTGACCCGTGCCGGCGGCCTGCCGATAGAGGGCTTGCGCGCCGGGCAGATCACCGGACTTGTCGCGCAACCGTGCCACCGACAGCACTGCGTGGGAATGGCCGGCGCTGGCGGCCTGCCGGTAGAGGGCCTCTGCACCCTCGAGATCACCCGCCCTTTCCCGGAGCTCGGCCAGCAGGATCAGGCCGTGCGGATAGCCGGCATCGACGGCCCTCCGGCACAGCGCTTCGGCTCCGGCTGGGTGACCGCTCCGGGCACGCAGCCCGGCAAGGAGCGTCAGAGCACGCATGTGTCCGGCTTTCGCAGCCTGCAACGCCAAGTCATCGGCGGCGCCGGGACAGCCGGCCTCTTCGCGCAGTGCCGCCAGGCAGACCAGGGCATAGGTATGGCCGCCGTCGGCGGCCTGCCGATAGAGGGCGCATGCACTGCCAAGGTCCCCGGCCGCCTCTCTCAACCCTGCTAAAAACGCCAGCACTTGAGGATGGCCCCTGTCGGCGGCGAGCCGGGCGGCCTCTTCGGCGTCTTTGCGCCGGCCGCACCTCTCCTGCAGTGCGGTCAGCCCGACCAGAGGCTGAGCATGGCCCCTGTCGGCGGCCTGCAGCGCCAGGGACTGGGCCACGCCGCGGTCGCCGGCCTGTTCCCGCAACACCGCGAGACGGGCAAGCGCCCGTGGATGGCCCGCCTCGGCAGCCTGCCACGCCAGGGACTGTGCCGTCTCAAGGTCGGCGGTTCGTGCATGCACTTCCGCCAACAGGGCCAGGGCCCGGGTGTGACCGGCGTCTGCGGCCCTGCGGTACAGCACCTTGGCCCCGGCCCAGTCCGCGACCTGCTCGCACTGCGCCGCTTGCGCCAGCAGCGCTCGGGCATGGCCGGCCTCGGCGGCCCGACGGCGCAAATGGTCAGCCCACTGCAGACGGCACCGGGCGTGAGCGGCACGGGCCAGGCTGTTGAGATCGTCCGGGTGCGACAGATGAAGAGAGGCGGCTTGCCAGAACGAGGCCGGCGGACACAGTCGCCGACGCATGGAACGCCCATGCTGTTCCAAGTAGTCGGCCAGCTGGAACAGCGGATGCGGCGCGCGGGACGCAGGACTCACGGCAGGCGCCGGCGCCCTGGCCGGGGAGGCGGAGGCGGAACGCACGATAGTGCGACGCAGCGGCGCCTGCTTGCCGTGGACCAGCCGGGTGAGCTCGGCGAACGCCGACTCCACCCAGTCCTCGCCGAGTTGCCCGTAGTCGACCTCGCTCAGGTAGTCGACAGCGGCCTCGGCCAGGAAGGCCTGCGGCAGATGCGGGCCCACCCCCAGGCGCCTCGCATCCATCGCCGCGTTGAGGATGGCTGCGGCGGCCGGCGAGCCCTGCTGATAGCGACGCAACAACTCGGGGGCCCCGGCCAGGTCCTGAGCGATCCGCCCGGAACCACTCGCCCTGGCGAGCGCATCGGCCAGCAACATATCCCCCTCGTCGGCCAGAACAGCTGCCGCGCGCAGGGCCTGACCATCGAAGGTCTCGGGCACGGACAGGGTCCGCGCGGCGAGAAGTTCCCGCACCCGGCTGTGCAGATCCTCCTCACCCGGCCGCGGCAGAGCCATGTACTGCCGGGCGAACTCCGGCCACAGCGTTCCCAGTACCACAACCGGTCCACGACCGGCGTCCGTCAACAGAGCATGCAGCTCTGCGGCGATACGCTCACCCAGCTGAGGATCGCCGAGATAGTGCTGGGCCTCATTCAGCCACACGACCGTCTCCGGCTGCACCTCGCGCAGACCCGCAAGCGCCGCCTCCGCACGCATCGGGGCGAAGGGATGCCACAGCCGCCACCCCCACGATCCCAGCGGCTGGACAGCCTCCCAGCACGCCCGCGTCTTCCCGGTGGACGACGAGCCGACAAGCATCACCAGGCGACTTCGGCCCTGCGCAGCCTCACGCACCACCTCGGCCAACACTCTGTCGTGCTCACGGCACACATAACCCGGCAGCACCGTCTCGCGCTCGTTCTGCCCGCCGGCGCGGTGCACGGGGGAACCGGCCGGGTGCACCTCCAAGTCGTGCGGGCTGCATTGCGTGATCAGCCGACCGGTACGGTCCGCCCTCTGCGCAGTGTGTCCCGACGCAGCCCGCTGTGTCCGCTCGTCCGGCACCTGATCGGCCTCCCGCGGATGTCATGGAGTCAGCTCGTCTTCATCTTCGCCCCCAGCGCTGCACGCAGCACACGCACTGCCGGCTACCTCTTCGAGCAAACCCTCGGGCCACGCCTTCACGAGTACCTGCGCGTGCATCCGCCGCTCCCAAGAACACGTCCGCGCCCACCGCCAGATGGCCACCAGGCACGCACCGAAGCCCCCGCCCCCGCCGAGCCCCTTCGCCGCATGAACGAGGGGACACGCAGCACCCGGCCTGGTGCGCAGCCCAGGGATCGAGGGCCTGCGTACGCGCTGTCCCGGACCGGACATCACGCGGCTGGGCTAGCCTGCATTCGTCAGGCTCGGGGAGCAGATCGTACCGCTGTGGTGATGACGAGCCCAGGTAGCACGAGCGTGACTGCGGCGAGTGTGTAGACCAGCCATGCGGGCATCGAAGTCCAGTGGTTCCAGGTGATCCCTACGACGCAGCCGCCTGCTACGGCAAGAAGACCGCCGACCGCCACGGCAGTCCTGGCGGCAATCTGAACGCGACGGTTCAGATGGATCTCGTCGCGCCAGTGCGCCGGCCACCCGGCTGAGGTGACTCCATGGGGCAGCGAGCTGGGTGGTGGCGGGGCCGGGGGGAGGGGCTTCCACCAGAAATAGAGGATGGCCGCCATGAAGGCGACGCCGCCGCCGTACACGAGTGAGGTGACCCAACCGGCAACGGGCCCCTCGATCATCGAGTTGTTGAACCCGTCGGCCGACACCACGACCATCAGCATGGAAAACTGCGCCGCGACCTGGATCAGGCCACGGAAGAAGCGGACTTCACCATTCTTGTTGCGATCGTAGGCCGGCAACAGCCAGGCGAGCGCGACAATCACGATCAGAGCGTCCGTGGCGAGGATGGATCCCGAGAACAGCTGCTCCGTAACGGCGCGGGCGCACACCAGCTCCCCAGAGGTAAGGGCGTACAGATACGACGCCGTTGCGAGCCCGATGAAGCAGGGTAGGAAGAGCTTCAGGCCGCGTGAGGCATGCCCGTCCCCGCCTGCGGGGTTCTTCTGGCCGATGACCGTGACCAGGCCGGCGAAGACGAAGCCCGCCATGATGCCGCAGAAAGCGCTCATCGCCTCCGCCGACGCTATGGAACTCCAGTCGATGCCGTCGGTGCCCAGCACACAGGTGTCGGGCGTGAAATGGGTTGGGTCCCCGAGGAAGGTCATAGCGGCCGATGGTGACATTCCGGCACCGCCCCTACATCCCAGTCGGCGTACATTGTGACGATCTATCGGGTCCCCGGGAAGCGCACACCAGACACGCAGAGAACAGGCCCGGCGGGCGCTGGGGCCGGCGAGAACGCTCGGCGGGCAGGCTCGTGGGTCACTGTCTGGTGGGGTACCGGTCTGACCCTGACCTGTTGGCGTCGAGTTCAGTAGGGCTGGCTTGAGGCCGCCGAAATCGGCGGCCTGTTGTGGGAGGGCTACAGCACCTTCCTGGTCCCCTGCCTCTTCCCCGGGTATCGGCTAGCCGTGTCAAGGCGTAGGTGATGCCGTGGTTGGCGGCATGGAGACAGTCCCTGCTCGCCTTCCACCGGCCACGTTCACTGCCCTCGCCTCGAGGCAACGACCGCACGATCACCGTCGCCGTCCCAGTCCCCGAGACGCCTGGCCGCCTACCTTGACCCCGCCGCCGGCACCGGCCCGCCACCGCCCACCCGCACCCGCACCCGCACCCCCCCGCTCGTGCACGTCCGAAGTCCCAACGGCACCGCCCACGTCGGCGAACCGGTGGACCAACCTGCACCTCGGTCCGCACCTGACGTGCCGCGCCCTGCGCAACGACCGCCTGCCGCACGAAGCCGCCGCCACCGACGGCGTGCGCACATGGCGGAAGCCTCGCAGGGCATGGCCGAGCCGACGTTCATGCTGCGCGAGCCGCCCAGGACGGCCGTGCTGTACCCCATTGACCGGTCGGGCCCCGGAAAAACCGCTTGAAGCAGGGCCGGGTGGACATGGCACGCTTACGCGGTGATTGTCGAAGTGTCTCCCCGCTTCCTGACCTGGGATGATGTCGACCCCGCCCAACATCCCTTCGACAGCGCGTCGGTGGCCGAGGTGGTGCGGTCCCTCAGGCCCGCCCGCAGCGTGCCCCTCCGCCCCGACATCCCCTTCGGTGACCCGGCGATGAGTGCCTGGAGCTGGGATGTCGCCGGACCCTGGGCCGACGCCATGTCGCACGCCCTCGCCGAGCGGTACGGCAGCTGGACCGTGGGCTGGCGCTGGGGGCACGACGAAGGAGACTTCGACGGAGGCCCGGTCGGGCACTGGTGCTGCCCGCGCGACTCGGTCACCACTGGGCAGGAGACGCTCGATCGCGTGGTCGCGGCACTGCGCGAGTGGCGTGAGTGGCTGGAGAGCCTCGCCCGTTGGTTCGATACGCACCCGCTGGACCTGGCCGAACTCGACGACCAGAGGATCCTGTGGGAGCGCGTCGCCCGGAACCTGATCTTTCACGTGACTGACCGCACCGGCTGCGGCAGCGGCTGGTACGGGCACTGCCACCAGGTACTCGGGTGGTTCCTCAGCCGCTGGGGCGTCGACCCCGACACGGCGGAGGACCTGGTCCACCAGGCGATCGGCGGCCGGTTCAAGAGCTGGACCGGGCCCGACCCGGTACTGATCGAGGACGTCGCGGAGAAGCTCGCGCTGTCGCTGCGACCCGAGAGCGGCGTACGGCCCACCAAGTCCCTGCCGGACCACCTGCGGCACTGGATCGCCCTACGCGAGACCGTGCCGTGGCATCAGGCCCCGGACGGCGGCGGGGACGACCCGGTGACCCCGTCGCAGGACGGCGCGGCGGAGGACATCCGCGCCTTCGACGGCTCCCTGGACCCCGCCCGCGCACAGGGCTTGCTCGCCGCACTGGAACTGCTGCGGGCCGACGCGGCACGCGGCGCCCGTCTCGACTTCGAGCTGATCCAGGGATGGCAGCAACACGTCCTGGGCACGGCACAGCCGCCGCCGTTCCGGCACCTGCCCGCCTTCGCCAAGCGGGGCAGGGAACGCTACGGGATCAGCGCGGACACCCGGGCCCGCCTCGACGCCTGCCTCGCCGAAAGCGCGCCGGACGCCGGGCAGCCAATGCCCCTCACCGTCCGGGCCGCACGCGCCTGTCTCGACGTCTGCTTCTTCCATCCCTTCGACGAGGGCAACGCCCGCTCCGCCTTCCTCACCCTGGTCTTCGTCCTCGCCCGCGAGGGCGTCGCCCTCGACGGGGTCCGCCTGCTGCGCCGCGTCAGCTTCCAGGCCGACGAACCCGACGACGCGCTGATCCTCACCCGCTACATCGACGTTCACCTCACGGAGACCCGGCGCAACGCCGTCGCGGCCGGTTCCTGACGGGCCGCCGCCATTACCCTGCACCTGCGGCAGCCGACTCCGAGCATCCCGGCCGTGCCCGTTCGTGAGGATCCCGCATGACCGTCGACCGGAAGAAGGACGAAGTGGCCGACTACACGCTGAGGCTCAATGACTCGGAGGTCGAGCGCTACCGGCTCATGGCCGCGCTCGCCGAGGAGCGGGAGCGGGACAAGTGGACCGCCGCCGGAGCGGTACCCGGTGCGCGGATCGCCGACGTCGGATGCGGACCGGGCGCGATCGCCGTACGGCTGGCGGACATCGTCGCTCCGGACGGCGCCGTATGGGCGGTCGACCGGGACGACGAGGCGCTGGCGGTCGCCTCGGCACTCGCCGAACGAACCGGTGTCCCGGTGCACACCTCCGTAGGACCGGCCGATGCCACCGGACTGGACGAGGGTTCCTTCGACCTGGTGATGCTGCGGCACGTCCTGGCCCACAACGGCGGCCGGGAGCAGGCGATCGTCGACCACCTCGCCGAGCTGGCGAAGCCGGGCGGGGGCACGGTGTATCTCGCCGATGTCGACATGAGTTCGTTCCGTCTGCGGGGAGCGCCTGCCGTGTACGACGAGATGGACGAGCGATACCGCGAGATGCACCGACGCCGGGGCAACGACCTGACCATCGGCACCCGGCTCGACGAACTCCTCACCGCCGCGGGACTGGAAGTCGTCGCCTACGAGGGGCACATCAACGTCATGGCGCCACCGCCCGGCATGCGCGGCCCCGCCTGGGCCGCCCGTGACGCCCTGCTCGCGGAAGGCCTTGCCACACCGGAGGACATCGCCCGCTGGGACGACGCCTTCCAGAAGACCGAGGAGATCAGAAGCGGACTGCGCTTCTTCGGCGCCACGTTCGTCGCTTTCGGTCGGCGGGCGGTCTAAAGAAGCCTTGTCGCGTAAATGATCTACGGCATGTTGGCGGACTGTCGGGGGATCCGCCGATCTCCCGCTGAGGAGGTCCCAGTCGGCACTCACCTGTGCCCAGTGTGACTGAGTACTACTAGGGTGCCTCCGTGACTGCCACCCTGAGTTCCACGAAAGTCCGCGCCGCGCTCCGCACCTCGGCGCGCGTCGCCGCGGAGTTGCTGCTGATATTCGTGCTGCTTGCGGTGGCGCTGTGGCTGCTTGGCCGGATGTGGTCGGTCGTGTGGCCGCTCGTCGTCGGCCTGCTGCTGACCACGCTGACCTGGCCCCTGACTCGTTTCCTGCGCCGTCACGGCTGGAAGCCCGCCCTCGCCGCGTCGGCGGTGACCGTACTGTTCCTGCTGGTCGCCGCGGGCGTCGTGGCGTTGATCGCGGTACCGGTGGCGTCCCAGTCCGGTGAGCTGACCGACGGCGTGGTGGAGGGCATCCAGAAGCTGCGCGAGTGGGCCGCCGGTCCGCCCTTGAACATCGGGGACGCCCAGATCAACAAGGCCTTCGACTCCGCCGTCGCCCGTGCTCAGGAGGGCATCGGAAGCATGGTCGGTGTCGTCGTCACGGGAGTGAGCACCGTGGTGAACGGCCTGGTCACCGCCGTGCTGGCCCTGTTCCTGATGTTCTTCTTCCTCAAGGACGGTCCGCGGTTCCTGCCGTGGCTCGCCCGTCAGCTGCCCGGCCGCCTCGCCACCGACATCCCGACCGTGGCCGCGCGCAGTTGGGACACTCTGGGCGCGTTCGTGCGCTCGCAGGCAGCCGTCGGCCTGCTCGACGCCGTTCTGATCGGCCTGGGCCTGTGGATCCTGAAGGTGCCGCTGGTGCTGCCACTGGCGGTGCTGACCTTCGTCTCCGCGTTCGTGCCGATCATCGGCGCCCTGTTCGCCGGTTTCGTCGCGGTGCTCATCGCGCTGGTCTCCAACGGACTGACGGACGCACTGATCGTGCTGGCCATCATCGTCGTGGTGCAGCAGCTCGAGGGCAACGTGTTCCAGCCGATGATCCAGAGCCGCGGGCTCGGCCTCCACGCGGCCGTGGTCCTGCTGGCGGTGACGCTGGGCGGCAGTCTCGCCGGCATCGTGGGCAGTCTGCTCGCCGTACCGATCGCCGCGCTGATCGCGGTGGTCTGGAACTACGTCCGCGAACAACTCGGCGAGCCCCCACAGGAACCGGGGACTGACGAGTCGGACATGGGCACCGCCGTCGCGTCGTAGGGCTACGTGGGTGCGGCTCCGTCGCTGCCTGCTGTGCCCGACGGGCCGACAAACACCGCCAGGTCAGCGGCCAATTTCGACACCCCAAACAGCAGCGCCGGCTGCCGCAGCGTCAGGTTCGTCCGCTTGGTCCGTGACCGCAGCGACCTCGACGAGGCCAGCTAACCAGGGACCTTTTTCCTCTCGGCATGGAGGGGACCCTTGCCCACCCCGAGCGGCAGGCAACTGCCCCCGCAGACGTGGGCGATGATCTCGGCCGCGATGGCGACGGCCGTCTTCTCGGGGGTTGCGGGCGCCGAGGTCGAGGCCGATGGGGGAGTGGTGTGCGGCCAGTTCGGGCTCGGTGAGGCCCGCCTCGCGCAGGCGGGCCAGACGGTTCTCGTGGGTCCGTCGGGAGCCCATCGCCCCGATGTACGCCACCGGCAGCTGCTGGACAAGCTGCGGTCGTACAACCAACTGGTCGCGGGCGGTGATCGAATCCTCCCGCGTCAGGGCCGCACGCAGAGGCCCCAAAGCGGACCCAGTCCGGTCGGCCGAGCGCGTCCGGGCAGCACGCACCACCTCATCACCGACGGGCAGGGCATCCCGCTCGCGGTGTCGTTGACCGGCGGCAACCGCAACGACATCACTCCGCTCCTGCCGCCGTTGGACAAGGTTTCGGCCGTGGCCGGAGTCGCCGGCCGCCCGCGCAGGCGGCCCGACATGCTCTTCGCCGACCGCGGCTGCGACTACGACAAGTACTGCCGGCTCCTGGGGGTCGGCCGCACAGAGGCCGCTCCAGACTGCTGGCGTCGAGCGCGGCGGACTGCGTGCCGACGGTTACGGCTGTCGTCTTCTGCATGTTGCGGCCGTCCGACGTGCGCAGCGGATCGCACCGAACCCGGCCGTGCCGCCGACACGGCGGGGTTCGATGCGGAGCAATCCCGGAATCAGGCCGCGACGAGTTCCTGCTCGCGGTCCGGCGTTTTGACCGTGGGCTTCTTGTTCGGCAGCGAGAGCCGGAAGACCTTGTGCCACGCGGAGAACACCTGCTTCGGCAGGGGCCCGGTGACGTACTCCAGCTCGTACTTTTCGAACAGCGCGCGCACCTTCACCGCGACCTCGGCGTACCGGTTGCTGGGCAGGTCCGGGAACAGGTGGTGTTCGATCTGGTGCGAGAGGTTTCCGGTCATGAAGTGCATGGCCTTGCTGCCGCTGATGTTCGCCGAACCCATCATCTGGCGCAGATACCACTGGCCGCGCGTCTCGCCCTTGATCGACCGGCGCTCGAAGACCTGTACGCCCTCGGGGAAGTGCCCGCACATGATCACTGAGTGGGTCCAGAGGTTGCGGACCAGGTTCGCGGTGAACGTGGCGGCGAGCGTGGTGAGGAACGACGGGCCCGACAGCAGCGGGTGGATCACGTAGTCCTTGAGCACCTGCTTGCGGATCTTGCGGCCCACCGCCTTGGCCCGCGCGCGGAACTCCGGGTTCTTGCGGCGGTGCTTGGACAGGTTCGCGCCGAGTTCCAGGTCGTACGCTGCGATGCCGTATTCGAAGAAGCAGGCGTTGAGGAAGTTCCACAGCGGCTGGCCGAGGTGGAACGGGTGCCACTTCTGGTCCTCGTCGACGCGCATGATGCCGTAGCCGAGGTCGTTGTCCTTGCCGAGCACGTTGGTGTACTTGTGGTGCAGCTCGTTGTGCGAGTGCTTCCACTGGTCGGCCGGCGAGACGTGATCCCAGTCCCAGGTGGTGGAGTGGATCTTCGGGTCCCGCATCCAGTCCCACTGGCCGTGCAGGATGTTGTGACCGATCTCCATGTTGTCCATGATCTTCGCCACGGACAGCCCGGCGGTGCCGATCAGCCACGCGGGCGGGAAGAACGAGAACAGCAGCACGCCCCTGCTGACCAGCTCGAGCTTGCGCTGCGCCGAGATCACCTTGCGGATGTAAGCGGCGTCTTTCTCGCCGCGGCTGGCGATCACCTCGTCGCGGATCGCGTCCAGCTCGCGGCCGAGCTCCTCGATCTGCTCAGCGGTCAGGTGGGCGGTGGGGTCGATGGCGGTCAAGGTGCTCCTACCGTTCGATGTCGCAGGGGCCCGCGGCGGCGGACACGCAGGTCTGGATGAGGACGCCGGGCTCCGCCTCGGTGATCTCGCCGGTGCGCAGGTCGCGGACGGCGCCTGCCTTGAGCGGCGAGGTGCAGCCGAAGCAGATGCCCATGCGGCACCCGGAGGGCATGAGCACGCCGGCCGCTTCGCCGACGTCCAGCAACGGCGTGGCGCCGTCCGCGTCGACGGTCTTGCCGGTGGCGCTGAAAGTGACCTCGCCGCCGTCGCCGGCGACGACGATGCTGGGGCGGAAACGTTCGGTGTGCAGGCGCTCTGGGACGCCGTGCTCGGCCCAGTGCTTCTCTGCGGCGTCGAGCAGGCCCGCGGGCCCGCAGGCCCAGGTCTCGCGCTCGGCCCAGTCGGGTACGAGTTCGTCGAGACGGGCGATGTCGAGCATGCCGTCCGTGTCGGTGTGCACCTCGGTGAGCTTCAGCTTCTTGCCCGCGACCAGGTCGTGGAGCTCGTTGCGGAAGATCACGTCGTGCGGCTGGGGCGCGCAGTGGACCATGACGGCGTCGTCGAACTCGGTGTCGCGCAGCATGCCCATGACGGGCGTGATGCCGCTGCCGGCCGTGAGGTAGAGCACCTTGGCGGGCTTGGCCTGCGGCAGCACGAAATCACCGGTCGCCTGGTCGAGCTGGATCAGCGTGCCCGGTTTCGCCCGGCGGACCAGGTGGTTGCTGACCTTGCCGTCCGGGATCGCCTTCACGGTGATCGTGACGCGGCCGTCCTGGCGGTCGGTCGGTGAGGTGAGCGAGTAGGCACGCCACAGGCGCACCCCGTCGACATCGACGCCGATCCGCACGTACTGACCGGCTCTGTGCCCGCGCCAGCCCCGTCCCGGCCTGATCACGACGGTCGCGGCGTCACCCGTCTCGGGGTGCACGGCCTCGATGCGTCCCCGCAGGTCAGCGCCCGCGCGCAGCGGGCTGACCAGGTCGAGGTAGTCAGACGGCAGCAGGGGCGTCGTGACCATCTCCAGTAGTTTCCACGCCCTGCTGCGGAGGGCTGTACTCGTCATAGCCCCAGCTTGCTGCGCCGCAGGGCGTAAAGTCCTGACCGAAGGACGTAAATCTAGTCAGCTGAATTGTTCGCAAGGAATAAAAAGTGAGCCATGTGATCCGCAGGGCCAGTGAACTGGCGCTGGATGAGACGACGGTCACAGCACTTCGGGCAGCGCTGAAGGCCACCGCGGACGAGGTCGTCCAGGCGATCATCGATGAGGTCCCTCCCTACGCCAACGCCCTCTCAGGCCACATGGGCGCCACCATCCGCCGAGCCGTCCGCACCGCCTTGGGGCACTACCTGGACGTTGCGAGCGGGAACGCCACGGCCGGTGGCGGCGGTGATGCGGCCTATGAGCTGGGCCGCGGCGAGGTCCGCGACGGCCGTTCGATGGACGCCCTGCTCAGCGCCTACCGCGTCGGTGCCCGCGTGGCCTGGCGATGCCTGGCCGAGGGGGCCGTACCAGCGGGTCTGCCCGCCGCCGAGGTCGCCAAGTTCGCCGAGCTGACCTTCGCCTACATCGACGAGCTCTCCGCCGCGAGCGCCGCGGGCCACGCCGACGAACTGGCCGCACGGGGCAGGGCACACGAGCGCCACCTGGAACTCCTGGCCCGCGACCTCCTCGCCGGCGCGAGCCCGGACGTGCTGCTGGCCTCTGCTCAGCGGGCGGGGTGGCAGCCTCCGGTCTCGCTGACCGCGGTCCTGTTGCCCGCGGCCCAGGCCCGGCCTGCCTACCGTACGGTCGACCCGAGCACCCTCGTCCTCGACGATCTGCCGGACGCCACCGGTGTGCTGCTCGTCCCCGATGCCGACCGGTCACATCTCCTACGGCAGCTGACCGACCGCACTGCCGTGGTCGGCCCGGCCCGGCCATGGACTCGGGCGTCCGCCTCGTACGCTCGAGCCGTACGCGCCCGCTCCTTCTCCGCTGATATTCGCGACACCGAGGACCACCTGCCCGAGCTGGTGCTGAGCGCCGACGCGGACGCCTTCGCAGACCTGCGCGCCCGAGCACTCGCACCGTTGCGGACCTTGCCTGTCGGGACCGCGCGGCGGCTGGAGGAGACGTTGCGTGCGTGGCTGCTGCACCAGGGCAGGCGGGACGAGGTGGCGGCGGCGTTGTTCGTCCATCCGCAGACCGTCCGGTACCGGATGGGCCAGCTGCGGGAGCTGTTTCCGGATCTCGCATCGCCGAACCGGGTCCTTGAACTGACGCTGGCGGTGGGTCTTGGAGTCAGCTGACGCGTATGACGCGTACTTCGACCGCCCATGACCGCGTCCGTGAATGGTCCAGGAATTTTGCCAGGTCACAGCACTAGCCCCGTCGGGGGAGTGCCCCTATGTGTGTGTTTGGTCAAGGGCTAAGGGGCGTGGCATGCACGGCGGCCGCGGCACAGCAGGCGCCGTCTCCCGCCCAGGCCCCGTCGGAGTCCCTTCCGCAAGCATCGACCCGCCGGATGCCGGTGCCGGGGGCCCTGCGTGTAAGTACGCGGGCCGGTTCGCCGGCGCGTGGCCGAGGGGCGATTCGGCGGGCCAGGAGCAGGGATTCGGTGGCGGCGGCGCTTTGAGGTCGAAGTAGCTGCCGGTCCGCTAGCTGAGGAAGACGCAGCGGGTCTCGTCCCGCGCTGCGGGCAGGAGGCGTTCGCCTTCAGTGAGGAGCTGGTGGACGCGGGCCGGCCGCCACGCGCCTTCATGATCAACGGCGCCGAGATCGACATCTTCCCCGGTGGCCGGGGCGACCTCGACCAGCCGCTGGTCTCAGGTCCCGCATCCCTATCCTCCTTCACCGGAGTACCCGCGAAACCAGGGCCTCGGCGAAGTCTCGTGATGCCCGGTTTGTGTTCGCGAGGTCCCAGGGGGTGAGGTGTGCCGAAGGCCGCAGGCCCACGAACTCGCGTGCTGATAGCTTCGCGTCCATGATCGTGTATCCGCTGTGGCATGTCGGCCACCAGAACCAAGCAGGCGACGACGGCTCGACAGTGCACGTCGATGAGAGCGGCGTGTTCTGCGACGAGGCGGACGGCGACGACGTGAAGCTGCTCGGTATCTACTCAACCCTCGAACGGGTTGAAGTACGTATACGTCAGGCTCGACTGCTACCAGGCTTCCGTGATGAACCGGAGTGCTTCTACTTCGACGCCTGCGAGCTCGATGAGGACAGTTGGACCGAGGGCTTCGTTCGAGTTCCGCCGGGCGAGTAGGCCGGTGAGCAGAGTCCCGACGGGATGCCGTTCCGTGGTCACGTCAGTCGTCTGACGGGCAGGCATGTCTTCGCCTTGCATGGCGAGCGGGATGGCGTCACTTCGCCCGCCGAATCCGCCGCGTGTGTGGGCCGGGCGGAGGTCATGGCAGGGCGGGCGGGCGTGGGCCGTCGTGTGCGGGGGCGACCATTCGATGCTGCTCCGGCACCGCTTCTGGCACCGAACGGCGGTGGCCGTCGTCGCCCGCCTGCTCGACCCGGACGAAGCTTCCGACCCGCTGCCCCAAGAGTGCTACGACACCGTGGACTTCCCCGTGCTGTGACCCCGGGTCCTCGCGAGTTCCGCGGCGAACTGTGCTCCCGCCAGCAGCGCCAGGTTCGACAGCCACAGCCAGACCAGGAAGACGACGATGCCGGCGAGCGAGCCGTACAACCGGTTGTAGGCGGCGAGCGTCGAGGCGTACAGCGAGAAGCCGGCGGACACGGTCAGCCACAGCACAGCCGCCAGCACCCCACCGGGCAGGCTGTGGACGCGGCGACGGGCCGACACCGGTCCGGTGTGGAAGACCACCAGGACCAGCAGGGCGACCAGGCACACCAGCAAGGGCCAGCGCAGCAGCCCCCCCGCCCAGGCCGCGGTGGTGCCCACGCCGAGCGAGCGCCCCACGGCCTGCGCCAACGGGCCGCTCAGCAGCAAGGTCAGCGAGCCGACCAGGAGCAGTCCGAGCAGCGCAAGAGCCGTGAGCACGATCCGGTGCGCCGTGCGCAACGGCGAGCGGCGGTCCTCGACGCGGTGCATGCGGTGCAGGGCGCGACGGAACACAGCCAGATAACTGGCCGCCGACCACAGCGCGCTGGCCGCAGCGACGACCATCAGGGACCACGCCGCGCCGCCCCTGCCCAACGCCCGGGCGAGCACGGCATGCAACTCGGAACCGGACTGGGCCGGCGCATACGCGGTGACGTGGGTGACGAACTGCTCGGCGGTGTCGGGGCTGATCATTCCGAACGCCAGGACGGTGGCGGGCAACGCCGGAAGCACGGCCAGGATCGAGTAGTACGTCAGCGCCGCGGCGTAGTCCGACACATCGTCGTTCCACAGGGACACCGGAGTGCGCCGCAGGGCCTGCCACCAGTCCGTGTGCGCGCGTGTCCGGCGGGCACCGGCAGCGCCGGCTTCAGCGGACATGGGCCGTACGGTGCGAGGCGGGACGTCGCCGACATTGGCCACGCGCAGGAAGGTTCCGAACCCGCCGAATCCGCCGAAGAAGCAGGCGAACGCCAGAGCCATGCCCGCGATCATCCCCCACGCACGGTGTGCTCACGCCGAAACACCTCTCACCCGTATCCGTTCCTGTCAGCCCTCGTGCCCCGGTACCGCCACTCCACGCGGGCCGCGACCGTGGTTCCTGGCTCTTCACCGGCGGGCAGCCTGACGTCGATGATCGTGAGCTCGCGCCATGGCCGTGACGCGGACAGCGCGGGCCGGTTGAAACTCAGCAGGGGAGGCCGGCCGGCCCATGCTGTCCAGGCCATGCGCAGGTCGGCATGGCCGTGCGCGCGCTCGTCGTCGGCGACACGGAAATGTGGCCCTCCCGGGGCCGGCTTCCGGAGCGCCGGAAACTCAGCGCGACAAATGTGGACGATCGCGAAATGCCCCTGGCGGAAGTTCAGGTAATTCCCCAGCTACTGATGTGAGCTGACGGCGAGGCAGTCCGTGAGCTGTTTCCAACCTCCGCTTGAGCAGGTCAGATGCAAGGTGAGGACGGGCTGCAGGCGGTCGCGAGCCAGCAGGTCGGCAACGACAACGACGAAAGGCGGATCAGCGCGCCGGCTCAGACGTGCCTCGCGCCTGGTCGCGGCTGGCGACCACCAGGTATCCATCGCTCTCGGGGTCAAAGGTGGTGGACTGCACCGTGAGCCCGACGCTCCGCAACTGCGCCACGAGGTCCTCGTACCGGTAGGGCCAGATGGACAACCGCTCCGAGCAGGCTCGCACTGCCCCATCCGGCTCGATCTGGGCGACCACGATCTCGAGGAAGTGTTCCTGCTCCCAGTGCTGCTCGATCTGCCAGTAGTAGCTGACGACCGCATCGCGGTCGTTGCGGCGGATGAGTCGATCGCGGACGTCTACCCGTGAGCCGGCGGAGCGCGCGAGCTCCCAGTTGCGTGAGTGGAGCACAAGGCGTCCGCCCGGATTCAGCAGCCGCGACATCGCTTCCAGTGCGGTCAGGCGCCCGGCTGCGCCCTTGGCGTGCCCGAGGGAATTGCCGACGCAGAACACCAGATCGAACGCGGAGTCCTCCAGGTGGTCGGGCAGCTCGTCCCAGCTCGCGCGGAGGGCTCGAAGCGAGACACCCTGCTCGTCGGCGGCCTTCTCGGTCCGGCGAACCATCCCGCTGCTGGCGTCTGCGGCGACCACGTCAAGGCCAAGACTCGCGAGACCGACGGCGAGCTGGCCGGTTCCACACGCGCAGTCGAGGACGCGCGCGTTGGGTGGCAGAGAGCCCACTACATCGCTGTAGTAAACCGCGGCTGCCTTGGCGGGGGTCAACCTGTCGTCCCCGATCAGCCACTCGTATACGTCGGAAAGTGCCCCATAACCAGCCACCGCGATAACCTCCATCACTCGACGACACGCGGGTTAGACTGCGCCTGCGATTCGGACCTTGCGCCTCGCACTGTGCCGGGCCGTGTCAGCGAAGCATTGAGCAGGACCCAACCACTTCCGGCCGCTGAGACTCCACCGGATTTCGTGGGAAACCGCGGCACGCCGCACCGACGCAGGTCCCCACTCCATCGGCCCCCCGTCGGCCACGATGGGGACCGCGGTCGGCAAGCGCGCGTTCCTGCGGAGCGCTTTAGGCACAGCCATCCAAGCTGAATGCCGAAACGCCGCGTCCGGATGAAGGACCGCCAGCGACCGCCTCTACTGTCAAGTATTCCGACGTCGTCCGCCGGTTTTTCCTACTTGGTCTTGTCGGTGGGGTTCCTGGGCCGCTTGTTCGGGCGGTAGCTCGGCCCGTTCATGATCACCTGATGGCTGGTGTTGATGAGCCGGTCCAGGAGGGACTCGGCGACGACGGGGTTGGGGAAGAGGGGATACCAGTCGCTGGGCGCCCTGTTGCTGGTGATGATCATCGAGCGTCCCTGCCGCTCGGAGACGAGTTCGTAGAGGTCGTCGGCCTGGGCGGCTGACAGCTGGCGCATGGCGAAGTCGTCGAGGATGAGGACGTCGGGGCGAACGAGTTCGCGGACGCGTTTCTCCCAGGTGCGGTCCGCGTGGCCGCCGGCGAGGTCGTCGAGGATGCGGCTGGTCTTGGCGAAGCGGACGTGGGCGCCCTGGCGGACGGCGAGGTGGCCGAGGGCCTGGGCGATGTGGGTCTTGCCGACGCCGACGGGGCCGAAGAGGATGACCGACTCGCCGGCATGGAGCCAGCGCAGGGCTCCCAGGTCGCGGATCTGGGCGGCGGGCAGTTTCGAGGAGGCCGTGAAGTCGAACTCCTCCAGGGTGACTTGCTGCTCGAACTTCGCTCGGTGCAAGCGGCGTTGGAAGGCGACGGTCTCGCGACGGGTGATCTCGTCCTGACAGAGGACCTGGAGGAAGTCGAGGTGGCCGAGCTCGCCGCCATGGCCTGGACGAGGCGAGCGTCGAGGGTTTCGAGCATGCCGGACAGTCGCAGGGCCTTGAGCGACTCCCGCAGGGCGGCGTCCATCACAGTCATCGGGCTTCCACCTCGGCTTCGTCGTGGACCTGGTCGTCGTGGTCGTCATCCGTCGTGTCGGGGGTCGCGACGGTGGCGAAGAGCCGGGCGGGACCGTGGAGGAAGGCCGCGGCCCCGGCATCACCGCTGGTCTCGGGCTCGGGGTCGGTTTCGGTGCCGGCGATGAGGATGCCCTTGATGGTGCGGTAGGACGGGTCGCCAACCGCGATGGCCCTCGCGCAGGCGGCCTCCAGACGTCTCTCGCCGTACTTCTTCCGCAGCCCGAGGACCCCCCTGGGCAGCGCGGAGCCTATAGAGGACGTTGACCTCCAGCAGCTGGTCGACGACTTCGCGGCAGGCGTCGCCGACCTCGGACGCCTGGCTGCGGCACCAGACCGGCGTCCGCATCTGAAAGGCGATCTTCTCTGGTGGATAGTCGCTCTTGTCGGTGCGTTTGCCCTGGTCAAGGGCTGCGTGGGTCTTGACGAGCTGGGCGTCGTGGAAGACCTGGACCATCGTGGCGGTCGAGCGGACGTCGACGCGGCGGCCGATCAGCTTCCACGGAACCGAGTAGAGGGTGCGGCCGACCTTGATGTGGATGTCCGGGCCGACGGTGGCCGTCGACCAGCGGGCCAGCACGAACGGAGTTGGCGGCAGAGGCAGCAGTTCGGCCGCCTCCAACGCGTCGAACACGGTCATCGGAGCGGCCCCGCCCAGCGGCCGGCACTTCCGCCGCCCGGCGACCTGCTGGCTCCAGGTCACGGCCTCGGCCTGCATGTGCTCGATCGAGGTGAACTCCCGGCCTCGCCAGAACGAGTCGCGGACATAGGGCATCGGCCGCTCGACCCGCGGCTTGTCCTTCGGCTTCGCCGCCCGGGCCGGATCGACCAACGCTCCGTAGTGCGTTGCGAGTTCGGCATACGCCTTGTTGATCTTCGGGTCGTAGAGGTCGGGCTTGTCGACGCCGGTCTTGAGGTTGTCCGGGACGAGCCGGCGCGGGACGCCGCCGAAGTAGCGGAAGGCCGCGACGTGCGCTTCCGTCCACGCGTGCTGGTCCAGGTGCAGCACCGGCCAGACAAACATGTGCCGCGAGCACGGCAGCACCATCACGAACGCCCAGACCCGGTGGCGTTTCCCGGTCCGCGGATCGATCCACTGCCCGAGGAATCCGTAGTCGATCTGAGCCTCCGAACCGGGCTCGATGTCGTCGCGCAACACTGTGACCTGCGACTTCGCCACCTCGTCCGGAAGCGTCGCGTGCACCCAGCGGCGGAACGAGGAGATCGACACCTGCAGTTTGTGTTCGTCACGCAGGCGCTGGTGGATCGTCGAGACGGTCACCGTCCCGAGCAGGCTCTTGATGTAGTCGCGGTGCTGGTCGATGTCCGGCCAGGTCACCTGCCTCAGCCTTCTGTCGATGAGCCCCGGGAACCACTCCTTGATCAGCTTCGACCAGTCGGACTCGCTCATCGGCGGGCCGCCCGGGCAGATCCCGGACGCTTCCGCCGGCGCCAGGTACTTCCTGACCGTCTTGCGGTCCACCCCCAGCGACGCAGCCAGCTCGCTCTTCGAGCGGCCCGCGTACCAGTGGACGTAGATCTCGGTGATGTCGACCACGACGAACGTTCTCCTCGCCATCCGGGCTGCCCATCGGCCATCCGAACCACGGGACGAGGAACTTGACCAGCTCCGCGACGACCAGGTCCCTCGATCCCGACCTCCGCGCTACCCATGGCCAATTAGGAGAATTCGGGATGGGGAATTACATGACGCTCAAACCGCCCAACCTGGGGAAAAACTTGATCGTCGACAACAATTCCCGGCAGCAGCGCGAAAAGGGCCGGCACTGCCGAAATTCCGAGCTCGAGAACGAGTTTGTCGTCGGTGCCGAAACTGCGGATCGCCCAGTCCTTCACCGCGGCAGGCGTCCGGTCGGTCGCGGCGCCGCCGACCGCCACGGCCGGGCCGGCCTGCGGGCGGATCGCACCTGCCACCAACTTCGGCGACCGCGAGCGCGGCGAAACTCGCCGGCAGACCCCGGAGGGCACCCAGCACCACCACCAGGCCAGGTCGGATCCGGTGCTTGCCGTTCCGGCTACGGATGACCGGGGGCGCCGGAGGTAGGGACGAGGATGCCTTCGCTCTTCTCATCGGTCCTCAGCCGGGCGGGCGGGACCGGATCGGCCCGGCGTTGGCCGCCGGCCTGTGAGCGGGGCGCCCGGGAGGCTTGTCAGCGTGAGGCCGGTTCCGGTACGTGAGCGGCTTCGTGAACTGCCGGTAGGGGCAAGGCCAGAGCCTCTGCCAGTTCCGCCAGTTCCTCTTCCGTCGGCCGGATGGGTCCGCGCGCGCCGTCCTCGGCGAAGACGCGGATTCGCGGAGTGCGAATGCCGGTACGGTCGGCGAGCGCCTGCGCGTCCAGGTGCCTGCGCTGCATGGTCTGTCGCAGTAGCTGTGAAAGTTCGGCCATGATGTTCGTCTGCCCTCGGCCGGATCGTTCAGCCCTCCGCATTCGGGTGGCTCCGAGGACTGTTCCGGCCTACGCGTCACAGGGCCAGGATCGCGCGCACCCTCTTGCCGCCGCTGCTGACCGGAGCAACCTCGAAGCGGTGTGCCAGACAGCGCACCATGGCCAGGCCCCGCCCGCCTTGCCTGTCGGTCGTCAGGGGCCGGACGCGAGGCTGGGCAGGGTTCCCGTCGTAGACCTCGACGGTCACGTGCGCGTCGGTCACCCGCAGACGCAGGCGGCACGCGGTGCGGCCATGGCGCGTGGCATTGGTGACCAGTTCGGACACGATCAGTGTGGCGTCGTCGATGAGCCCGGCATCGACTCGAACCATCCCGTCACGTGACCGGGCGAGAAACTGCGTGGTCAATTTGCGTGCTCTGCCCGCCGATGCGACCTCGTCGGGCAGCAGGTACTCCACTTGCATGGAACGCCGATGGGTACGCCGATGCGTACGCATGGCGGATCACTTCCCCTCCTGAGTCATTCGGCACCCGGCCATCCGGCCACTCGCCGTGCCGCGGGATCTCCAGCGCGGCCCCCCTCGACTTGTGATGCCCGGTGCTCGTGATCGCCAACCGGACAGGACTGCGGTCCTGCTTGACCGTTCACGCTCGCTCTTGGCCCCGGACTCCCGTGACCTGGGGGCATCGTGCAAATGGGGGGGAAACGGTATTGCTCATTGGCGGACCGGGTAACGGGAGGTCAACCCACTCCAGGGAGGAGGCGGTTCTCATGACCCCGCCCCAGGATGTCGTCGAGGTGATCCTCAAGGACCACCGGAGGATGGAAGATCTGCTCCGCCTGATGCGGAGCATCGAGGCCGACCGTCCGAGCGCGCTGAACGACTTCGCCCACCTGATGATCGCCCACGGCGAAGCCGAGGAGACGTCGGTGCACTCCGTGCTCGAGTCCTTCGAAAGCACCGACACCGTCGAACACCTCGAGGCAGGCCACCGGGAAGCGCTCAAGGTCCTTCTCGCCCTGCTGGAGGTGCGGGAGATCGGATCCCCGGAATGGGACTGGAGGCTCAGGCAGCTCGCCTCGGTCACCGGTCGCCACATCGAGCAGGAAGAGCGCATCGTCGTCAACCAGGCGTGCGAGCGCCTCAGCCACGAGTGCCGGGCGGAACTCGGCGCGGGATTCGCCAGGACACGCGCCGACCTGCTCCAGCAGCGATGCGGCAGCGTCGCCAACGTGCACCGCATGGTTCACGCCGGCGCACCCGCATGACGTTCCGCTTCGCGACGCGCCGCCCCGGAAGGCGACCGTGGAGCACCGCACAGAGCACACACCAACGACGGGAGCCGTCATGGACGACAACCTGGACACCTTCCTCGCCCAGGTCGCAGAACGCGCGGGCTACGACGGGCCACCACAGGCGGCCAGGGCCGTGCAGAACGTACTGGAGGTCCTCGGCGCTCACCTGGTGGGCGACGACCGAACGGACCTAGCCCGACTGCTGCCCAAGCAGTGCCGGCCGCTGCTGACCGCGACCGAGCCGGCCACCCAGCCCCTGACACCCGACTCATTCGTCCGAGCGGTGACCGACCTCGGCAGCGACGACCTCGCCGAGGCCAAACGGGCGGTCGATGCCGTACTGCCCACGCTCGCCGAAGTCGCCGACGACGCGTTGCTGCGCCGCATCCTCACCCAACTGCCACCGGGCCACGCAGGCTTGTTCGGCCGCGCCGACCCGACCTGACGGTGCCGGGGCAGGCTGCCGGGACCCACGACCGCCCTGTGGCCTGCGGCGGCCACAGGGCGGTCACGGCGCCGAGGGCCTGAAAGGAGGCATAGAGGTCACTGCGGCTGCCGCGCGGCCCGGATCGGGGAAGGGATCTGCCATGCACTGGCTCGTCGGTGATCAGCTCGGGCCGCACTTCCTGCGCCCCAGGGGAGAGCACGGCCCTCACCCGCGGCACGCCCTTGGTGATGATCGAGGCCCGGTCGGTGTTCCGGCGCCGGCGCTTCCATCGGGCCAAGGCACACCTGGTGCTCTCGGCCATGCGCCACCGCGCCGCTGAACTGGGCGACCGGGTCACCTACGTCCGCGCCGACACCTACCGGGACGGCCTGGCCCAGGCGGCGGGCAACGACGCGGTGACCGTACACCACCCGACCTCGTACGCGGCTCTGCGGCTCCTGCGGGCGCTGCCGCAGGTCACGGTGGGGCCCGCGCGGGGCTTTCTCGTGTCGATGGAGGACTTCGAACGTGGGCGGACGGTCACGGCGGCGGACGCCTGCGGCAGGAGGACTTCTACCGCTGGGTCAGGCGCGATCTGCAGCTGCTGATGGACGGTGACCAGCCCGCGGGCGGCCGTTGGAACCTTGATCACGACAACCGGCGGCCTCCACCCCGTGACGCGGAGGTGCTGCCGGTGCGCCGGCCTTACCGGCCGCAGGAGGACGAGATAGACGACGAGGTCCGCCACGACCTCGACCACTGGGAGAAGGACGGCGACGTCTCCTTCGTCGGCCGGGACGGGCCGCGCCTGTTTCCCGCGACCCGCACCGAGGCCCGGGCCGCCCTGCGGCGCTTCGTCGAGCACCGGCTCGGCATGTTCGGGCCGTACGAGGACGCCATGCTCGCCGACGACCCGGTCATGAGTCACAGTCTGCTGTCGTCCTCACTCAACCTGGGCCTGCTCGATCCCGCCGAGTGCGTCGAACAGGCGGATACGGCGTGGCGCGAAGACGCGGCGCCGCTGAACAGCGTGGAGGGCTTCATCCGGCAGATCGCCGGCTGGCGAGAGTACGTGTGGCAACAGTACTGGTACTTCGGCGAGGACTACCGGCACTCCAACACGCTCCACCACACCGACCCATTGCCCACCTGGTGGAACGACCTGGACACGGACGCCGTGCGCGCACGCTGCCTGAACACGGTCCTTGCCCAGGTACGCGATACGGGCTGGACCCACCACATCCCGCGGATGATGATCCTGGGCAGCTATGCCCTGCAGCGCGGCTGGGATCCGGCCGCCGTCACGGACTGGTTCCACCGCTGCTTCGTGGACGGCTGCGACTGGGTGATGGTGCCCAACGTCGTCGGCATGTCCCAGTACGCCGACGGCGGCCGCATGACCACCAAGCCCTTACACGTCCGGCGGCGTGTACGTGAACCGGATGAGCGACCTGTGCGGGCCGTGCGTGTACCGGCCCGGGGATCGGACCGGCGCACACGCATGCCCCTACACGGCGGGCTATTGGACCTTCCTGGACCGGCATCGGTCCGCCCTCCGCCACAACCACCGCATGACCCAGGCCGTGCGCGGCCTGGACCGGCTCACCGACCTTGACGACGTCAGACGACAGGAACGATCCCGCGGCGACACACCGCCGTAGCGGCTCCGGCACCAAGGGCCCGGCTCGGCATGCCGGAGCAATCGGCGGTCACGCGCCTCCCGCGGCGCCGGGGCATGACCATCCAGCGGCTTCGACGCAGGTCAATCGGTGGGCCGGGGCCCCGCGGCGCGGCGGAGCCGGTTGGCGATCGCCAGTCCCAGACCGTCCTCCGACGGCAGCGACGCGACGATGAGGTCGCACCCCTGCTGGTCGAACTCGCGCAAGTACGCGTACAGCCCACGTGCGTACGCGGGCATGGAAGCGGGAATCGCCACCACGGCGTGCGCCTTGACCGGGGTGCCGGCCTGGGGGGCGGGAAGGAAGACGCCCACCTGGTGCCCCTTCTCCTGCGCGAGCTCCGCCTCGGCGACGACCCTCTCCGGCTCGACGAGGACGACCCGCGCCCGTGGCGCGTAGTGCGACGGATGCTGGCCGGGGACCCGGACAGGGCTCGTCGAAGGAACCGCGAGCGGGTATCCCAGCGCCGCTTCGAGGTCCTCGCGCGTCACCCCGCCGGGCCGAAGCACGCTCGGCAGATCGCCCGTGGCGTCGACGATGGTCGACTCGACGCCCACCGAGCAGCGGCCGCCGTCCAGCACGAAGTCGACGGCATCGCCGAGTTCGGCGCGGACGTGGTCCGCCGTGGTGGGGCTGACCGCTCCGAAACGGTTGGCGGACGGCGCGGTGACACCGCCGCCGAAAGCCGTCAGCAGTGCGAGTGCGACGGGGTGGTCGGGCACGCGTACAGCCACCGTCTCCAGTCCGCCCGTCGCTTCGAGCGGCACCCGTCGGCCGCGCCGCAGGACCAGAGTCAGCGGCCCCGGCCAGAAGCGTTCGGCCAGCAACCGTGCGGCTGGGGGCACCTCTTCGACCCAGTCGTCGAGGTGTTCGGCGCCGCCGATGTGGACGATCAGAGGGTGGGAGGGCGGACGGCCCTTGACCTGAAAGATGCGGGCGACGGCGGCGGGATTCTCCGCGTCGGCGCCCAGGCCGTAGACGGTCTCAGTCGGGAAGGCCACCAGCCCTCCGGCGCGCAGCACACCGGATGCCTTCTCGATCTCAGTGGTTCTTTCCATCACCCGCGTAATGCTCCCACTTCTCCGGACCCGTCCGTGCCGACGGGATAACGGGCCTGATGCGGAGAGGCGGGCCCGGGCAGCCGCAGGAGCGCTCTGGATGCTCCGCCTGGCTGCTCGTTGTCTCCTCTGCGCTGGTCGCGGTGAAGGACACCTTGAATTGGCTCAATGGGGTGCAGGACGAATTCGGCGAGAAGGCCAAGCCCGCGCTGCTGGGTGCGCTCGCCGCGCTCCCGGAGACGGTGGGTATCGGGATCTTCGTCGTCGGCGTCATCCAGGCGCTGTGACGCGCGGCTCGCGACAGCGCGTCGGTCAGGCTCCGAGCGAGCCATCCACGGCGAGCGAAGCGCATCGCCCAGCGAGCCGAAGGCGCCCTTGGCGGGGCGACACGGCCCCGACACTCGACAAGCGGGCGGCTCCGGACCCCCGTTGATCGCTCAACTGAGTGGGGAACGAAGAGCGGTCCTGGCCGATTCAAAGATCGTCATCAGCGTCGGTGAGGATGCGGGCCCCGCCGTTGATCCGCAGGACTTGCATGTAGCCGGGTACGAGAACACCAGGCCCGCGTGCGGGTTGTTGAGGATGTTGTGGAAGCTGTCGGCATAGCGGTTGCCGGGGCGGTCGGGCAGGGCGATCGTGCCGGTGTCGACGATGTGCGTGAAGCCCGGGCCGTCGCCACGGTGAGACGTCGCAGTTGCCGTCCGCGCCCAGGTGACTCAGCCGTCCGAGTCGCCTTCTACCTGAACGCATTGAGGCCCTTGGAGCGTGGCGGCGGGGGCTGCGTGACGAACTCGATGAGCGTGGGGACCAGGTGACGGAACGTCTGACGAACTCGTTCCAAGGCGCTCTGCGACCTGTCGAGCTGAATACGGACGATCAGTTCAACAAGGTCCGCGAGTACATCGAAGGTTCGCGCCGACCGTCTGGGGGAGTGGCAGGGCCCCGGTCGTCCTTGCAATCGGCATCACGGTCGGTGATCGGCAAGTCCTTCTCCGGCCGCTGATCCCCGCTCCGAGCAGAATCATCTGTCAGTCCCTGCCAGTCCCTGACAGGCTGTGCGTGACGCGTCGCCCCGTCTGACCCGGCTCTGGCATCCCACGGACGCATCGGCTGCGGCCGACCATGCCCCCGAGTGGGTCGGGCGAGGCTTCCGGTGTTCGTTGTGTGGGGTGTCGGGTGTGGTCTGGGCGACCCTGACACTTGTCAGGGTCCTTTCCTGTCTGCGGGTTTCTAGTCTTGCGCTTGGAGAACGGTCCAGTGACACATCGCGGGATTCCAACTGAGGAGGACGAGGGACGTGATCTCGAAGCGGGAGAGAGGAACCGGCCGGACCGGCGGGCGGGGGCGGCGTGCGCTGCTCGGCGTGGCCTTCGCGTTCGGCCTGGCGGCGCTCACGCCGCTGCAGGCTCAGGCGGCTCCCATGCAGAGCGCCAGCTACGGCAACCTCCCCAACGAGGGCCTCTACCCCGAGCAGACGTCCTGCTCGGGAAGCTACTACCAGCCCAACGTGCCCGGCGGGGCGACGAAGACGGCAGTCTACGCCGGGCGCACCATCACCCTGAAGTACTTCTACAGCCCTGGGTGCGGCTCGTTCGCCCGGATCGAGAACGCGCCTGAGGGCTGCGCCGCACACAGCAACCGCCTCACGGACACCAGCACCGTGTGGGTGCTCGAAACAGTCGACCCGGGGATCAACTACGCCTACACCAAGGTGATCAACAACCTCGACGGCCGACTGAGCAAGGCGGTGCTCTTCTGCGGCAACCAGCGTCTGGCCGAGACCGCCTGGTACTAGGGTCCGTCTTCAAACGGATCTTGCTCGGAGCAGACACGACGCGAGTGTGACCGCTGCCTCGTATGAGGTGGCGGTCTTCTCGTATCCGGGTGTTGAGATCCTCGAAGCCGTCGGGTCCGGCGTCGGGCAGGATCGCCTGTTTCGAAGACGAGATCCCGGTTCGGCGCGGTCCGCGAGGCGTGAATCGGAAATGCCTGATGAGAATGACGGAGAGCCCGTTCGTGATCCAGAATGATTGGATGGTCACGCTTGAGACTCCTCGTTTGATCCTGCGTCGCTGGCGCGAGGAAGACGTTGTACCCATGGCTGCCGTTAATGCCGACCCAGAGGTCATGCGGTGGATCCGTGACGGAAGCGTCCGTGACGAACAGCAGACTCGCGACGGGGTTCAGGCATGGGAGAGCGAGTGGGAGTCCCAGGGCTTCGGCCTGTTCGCCGTGGAGATCCGGTCCACTGGCAAGCTGGCCGGGTTCACCGGCCTTTCGGTGCCGCACTTCTTGCCTGAGGTACTGCCGGCGGTTGAGATCGGCTGGCGGTTGGGACGCGCCCACTGGGGGCAGGGCGTGGCCACCGAGGCCGCTACGGCCGCTGTACGGTTCGGGTTCGAAGAGCGCGGGCTGGAGCGGATCGTCAGCATCACTCAAGTAGGCAACGACGCCTCCGAACGGATCATGACCAAACTGGGGATGCATCCGGTCCGCGAGACCGTCAATCCCACCTGCGGCCGGCAAGTACGGGTGTACGAGTTGTCGTCGAACCAGTACGTCACAACCACTCGTCGAAGGCGGCAACCAGGACTGTCGCCTCGTAGCGGACCGCGACTTAGTCATACTTGGTGGCCTCGGCTCGATGTCTCCGTGCGGCCCCCTCTCCTGTAACGGCCAAGACGCCTGCCATGATCGTCACCATGGGGATACACATCGCAACGGCCGGGGTGGCCGACTTCCATCAGGTCTTGGCTGATCACCCGCGTTACTGGGGCGAATGCGACCTTCGGTCGCTACACCTACTTGCATGGTGCAGGAATTCGGTTCGACCTGCTTGGTTGCCCGAGCCGAGGACGGAATCCGTGGGTACATCTTCGGGTTCGTCACTCGAGGCGGCACCGGGTACGTGCATCTGATCGCCACGCGGTACGACGCCCGTGGCACCGGTCTCGGGCGTCGTCTGTATACGGCGTTCGCCGAAGCGGCGGAACGTCACGGTGCACGGCAGTTGAAGGCGATCACGTCCATCGAGAACACCGGCTCAATCGCCTTCCACCGCAGCCTCGGCTTCAACACGAAGATCGTCGATGACTACAACGGCCCTGGCCAGGCTATGGCCGTCTTCCACCGAGACCTGCCGCTCAACGTCTCGTAGCCTGACCAACCATCCGTCAACAGCGACAATGGCTGTCCCCGTGCAGCCAGAACGGCTGCAACGCGATCCCTGCCACCTGCGGATCGGCGTCCACAAGGAGCAGCCAGTCCCGTTCGAGTCACGACTCGGAGCCGATGTGCTCGCCCGTCGCTGTGCAGATGAGGCAGTGTGAGTGCCTGACCTGGGGTCTCAGTTAGAGCGAGACGGGGGCGGATTGGCTGTCTCGCTCAATCCTGTTGGCGCTCTTTGAATTCCCCACCCGCACTCGCCGTGTTCCACCAGAGCTGCTCATCTCATGTCCTCGCGCTGGATGGCATGAGGCTTGCTCGGCCCCGCCGGCCCCGCCCCGCTCAGCTCTCCTCGGGCAGCGGGTGTTCCTTGAGGAAGCGGCGGAGCTCCGCGGTGAGGCCCACCGGGTTGTCGAACTGGACGAGAGTGCGCGCGTCGGGTATCTCCACGTAGCGGGCGTTGGGCAGCAGCTCCGCGAGACGGCGCCCCGTGGCGGGCGGCATCATACGGTCCTCGGCGCCCCAGGCGACCAGTGCTGGGCGAGTGAAGGAAGGCAGGTTTGCGGCGGCCTTCAGATAGCAGTCCGGGTCCGCGCTGCGGCAGAACTTGGCAAAGTCGCGCCGGATGTCGCGGCTGCTCAGCAATGGGGCGTACCAGCGGGCGATCAGCTCATTCGGGAGGCGCTTCTTCGCCATCCCGCCGAGTGACGTCTGCATGCGAGCCAGGGCCGGGAAGCGGAAGGACTGGAGGAGGAGGAAGAGGCCGCCGGGAATCTTGCTGGCCCGGTGGAGTGTCCTGCCCTGAAAGCCCGGTGGGTAGTTGTCCAGGGCCTCGCAGGAGGTGAGGACGAGCCGGGCGATGCGATGGTCTCGTACGCCGACGAGGAGTTGAGCCGTTCCGGTGTCGTTCTGGACGAGAGTGACATCACGGAGGTCCAGACAGTCCATGAACTCGGCCAGAAGCGACGCGATGCCGTGCGCGGACAGGTCGGCGTCCGGCCGCATCGGCCGCCGGTGGCTGCCGATCGGCAGTACGGGGACCAGCACACGGAAGTCGGGCCGGAGGTCGGAGACGACCTCGCTCCACACCGACTCGTCGAAACCGAGGCCGTGAGCCAGGACCACGACGGGGCCGTCACCGCCCGTGTCCTCGTAGTCGATCGTCCCTGCGCTCAACTCGATCTCGGGCATGGCACTGCCTCCGGCTCGGTCGCACATTTCTTGATGCATCGTTGTGGTGAGAGATATGGCCCGTTGTTCGAGATCCGTGTGGCCTGACTGCATGGGGGCAGCGGCGACCAGCAGCGCGGCTAACACGATGGGTGCGGCTGTCTGATACCCCATCCAGACTTCACCTCCGGCGCTGCTGCCCTGCTGCGCCATCAGGAGGCCGGTCAGGGCCGCCAGCACCCAGCCGCCGTCGTAGGCGATCATGAGCTGCGTGTAGGTGCGCATCGACCGGCCGCGCGTGTATCTGATCTCGATGCCGCCGCCGATCAGGAGGGCCACGCCGGAGGCGACCATCAGCCAGGCTGGCGTGCCGAGTAACCGGCCGAGCGTGGCAGCGCCTGCGATGTAGACAACAGCGAGCAGCACCTTGAAGGCACCATCGGCGATGGCCCCCATTGTCTGGCGGGTCACCCGTGATGCCACGACCTTGGTCATGAGCGTCCTCCTCAAAGCTCGTCCTGAGCTGGTTCCGTAATCAGATTACGGTAATAATGAAATTATGAGAATGACGAGAGCGGAGGCCAAGGAACGCAACCGCCGGGCCTTGCTGGATGCTGCGTTCCAGGTCGTTTCCCGGGACGGGTACCGGGCCAAGCTTGATGAGATCGCCGAACGCGCCGACTTGACCACCGGCGCCGTCTACTCACTGTTCGGGAGCAAGAACGGCCTGGTGGTCGCCCTGGTCGCCGACTACCTGCGGCCGTACTACGAGGAGATCGAGCAGGCGGTTCCCGCTGGACTTGATCTGCTGGAAGCGGTCGACACCTTCGCCCGGTACTACCGGCGTAGTTGTGACGCCCCGGACGCGCTGTCTCGCCTGTCGCTCCAGATCACATTGCTGGACATGGCCCTGCATCTCCCAGAGCTGGGAGCCCAGCTCGCCACGTCCATCCGGGCGCAGGAGAGCCATCTGGTCGCGCTGTTCACCGGAAGGTCGCACAACGGAAGCGCCGTGACGTCGCAACAGGCGCAACGCCTGACCACCGCGCTCAGGGCACTGTTCGTCGGTCTCAGCCAGGGCGTCCCGCTCGGACTTGCCCCCGGTGCCGACGAGCAGTACTTCGCCGACACCGCCCGCGCTCTGGCATCCGGGATGTCCCTCATCGATCACGTTGGGGATGCTTCGTGATGGGCAGTCAGCATGAGGTTTCGTCGGGTTCACCGTCGTGAGTCAGATCTGCGACGACTTCCACCAGGCCGACAAGGCTGTTGCGGAGCCATGGGAGTGATGCCTCGGGGGTGGTGGTCCAGGGAGAGGTCTGTTCGAACTCGATCTGGGCGGTGCCGGTGAGGTGCGCGACTTTGCGGTCAGTCTCCGGTCGAGGTGCCAGGCACGGCCGCGGTGCAGCCCCCCTCGAAATACACCTGAAGCGTCCGCAGCAAGGGCTCGGCACCGCCGCGTGCCTTCTTGAGCGGCCCGAGCGCGCTGAGCACGAGGTCGGCCATGGCCTGCCGGTCGCGGGTGAGGACCGGGTAGACCAGCAGGTCGGCGGCGCGTACGACGGGCCCGTCCAGGCCAAGGCGGCGTGCGAGTTCGAGCGTTCCGAGCGCCTCTTCGTAGGAGTGCACCACGCCGTCGGCGCCGGGCTGGGGTCGGCCGATGGCCACCCGGCTGCCGTCCTTGGCGGCGTGCGCCTGCTCGGCGAAGTGGGTGAGAACGTCGTCCTGGTCGCCGGGCGCGATGCAGACCAGCTACCCGTTCTTGGTGGTGAGCAGGATGCGCCGGTCGCTGAAGCGCGCTGTCAGCGCGGACTCCCCCCGGCGGGTGACCGGTGCGGTGTCGTCGTACGCCTCCGGTCCCTCTGCCACGGCGACGGCGCGCGCGGGACAGCACGAGGCCGAAACGCTCAGCGCGTTCGGCGAGGCGCCCCAGGTCGCTGCGCCCGCAGCCATGCCGTTCTCGCCCGAACGGATTCACCCTGGCTCTTCCCCGGCGGTCAGCCCGGCCGCCCGATCAGTGTCTGGGCCATGGGTGAACGTCTCCGCAAACTCGGCATCCGGCTCGCAGAGACCCGATCAACTGCCCTGTTCCAGCTCGCCACCAAACTGCCCGCCGCGGTCCTCGCCCGCACCCTCGGCATCGACATCACTGTCGCCGTCAAATGGCAGCGGGCCGCCGCCGGGGACTGGGGTTCCTACGCGGCGGAGGTCAGTCGCCGGAACAGTTCGTGACGTGATGGAGGACCAACCCGGCACGGTCAGTCCGGAACACTGCTCTGCCCGCCCTGGTCTCATCCACCGACTGCGGGGCAAGCAGGCTCACTGATCGAATGCCGTTGGGTGAACTCGTCAGCGAGCATGCCCATCACGACGAGATCACGGTGCCGGCCGGCAAGGAACACGCGATCGCGGAGGCAACCCTCCTCGACGAAGCCGAGCCGATGATGGAGTGCGAGCGATGCCTCGTTGTGAGCGAAGATCCGGGCTTCGCACTTGTGATAGCGCCGCTCGGTGAACATGAAACGCAGCAGCATCACCACGGCTTCCGCCGCATAGCCCTTGCGCCGGTGATCAGCGCCGATCGTGACGCCGTACTCGAACCAGCCCGCACGCGGACCAGCCTGGTGCGAGCCGACAGCACCGACTATTTCCCCCGCGTCGACGTCCTCGATCGCCAACTGGAAGCAGTCGTCATCGGACTTGGCAGCGGCCTGTTCCGTCGCCCAGGCACGAAATCCTTCGAAACGGAGCGAGGCGGGTTCCGCAGGTCGCCCATCTGCTCTTCGTCCACGGCGAACCGCATGAATGCGGTCCAGTCGTCAGGCTCGATACCGCGCAGGCGTATCCGATTGCCGGTCCAGAACGATGTCATCCCCCATTCGATCACGCCGCAGAGTGCGAAGTACAGACCACTCGCCAACCCCAGCACGCCATGTGACCTGGCACTTCGACGTCGCCGACCGCTCACTTCAGCGCGATCAGATCCCTCTCGGAGAACCTTTCGTTCCAGAGGCATTCAGGCAGTTCCAATACCCGACTCCACCATTACTGACTGCCCAGGGCGATCCGGAGCAGGCAGCGCGGAGGACGGCTGCCGAGAGGGCAGGGCAGCGTCTCGTCGCTAATACAGGGAGCCTTCTGTGAAGTGGAACCTGCGTTGGGTGGCGGCGCGTCAGGACATCTGGCGGCCAACGGACCTGCCCGTGGCCACGGCCTAGATTGTCGGCGACGTCCTGGGCGCTCGTGGCCGACCTGTTGTTCACTCGGTGAGGTCGAGTGTGTAGCTGACCTCGATGGCCGGCCCCTGGTTGTCGTAGGGGGAGTGGCTCATCTGCTGCTGACGTATGTCGAAGTGGCCGTCTGGGATGAGGTCGTCGCCGTTCCAGTACCAGCGGGCCAGACGGTCGGCGGCTCCGGCGAACTTCGTCCGTGTCGAGCTGGCACTCACGGTGATGCTTTGGATCGACGCCCCGTCGGGGAGTTGCTCTTTCCAGGACTTCATCAGGGCTGGAACAGCTTGCAGTTGGGACTTGAGGTCGGCGACGACGTCGGCCGCCACCGTCTGCCGAGGCGGCGGCATCCACCCCCGGCGGCCGACGATGACGCCTGCGACGAGCTCGGGGGGTGATATCCAGTTCTGGGGTCTGCGTGGGGCCGTAGCACAGCCGCCACTCCCGCTCGAACAGCCAGTCCGACCGGCCCCGGGCGGCGTCCGGCTCGTACACCACGCACCGGTTGTAGGTGCGCTGCGGCAGCTCCGCCTTCATGTGAGCCTGCTCGGTACGTGATACGTACAGCGCCGGCCGGGCACCGGTGGCAATGAGTTGCTGGCGATCGAGCACGAGACCCCAGGGCGGGTAAGGCCCCCGGCGGACACCCTGGCGCAGCATCACCCGGCGGGCTTCCTCGGTGACCTCGCTGAAGCAGATCACCGGCGCGTCGGTCCAGAAGGTCGTGTTCCCGTGCAGCACGCCGCTGTGCAGGATATTCACCAGCCGCTCCTCGGCGCTGCCCTGAGCGAAGTCCGGTACTTCCTCGTCCTGCCCCCGCGGGCGGCCTGTGAAGTGGACCAAGTGGTCAGGCAGGTCGGGGTGCGTGCTCATGGTCGGTTCCTCCGCTTCATCCCGACGCGCCTGGCCGACAGGTCGTCATGCCGTTTTCCGGCGTCGGGCAGGGAGAAAATATCCGACGCCCCACGCGGACTCGGAGCAAGGCCGCCGAGGTGCACGGGTGCCACCAACCGCTCACCCGCTTCAAATGCCAGGCTGCTCCGATGCGGGTTCCAGTCGGGGACCTCAGATGAGGTGTAGGCGGTCCCAAAGCGAACATCGCCCTGATGCACGGAAGCATCGCTCCCATTGACCAAGGCGACCAGCCAGTGGTCCGTAACTGGAATGCCTTGCCCGTCAGTCGTGCTTGCCGACTCCATTGCCCTCATGGACACCTGTCGAGCCTGAGCCCACTTACGATCGTCAGCGGCGGCCCGGAGTTCAATCCTCTCAAGCTCCAAGTTCTGCCGCGGCCCGTCCATGAACCGCAGTTGCTCGCCGATGAACTCCCGCTGCTCGCCGATCTGCTACCGCTGGCTCGTGATCGTCTGGTAGGCGTACCAGGCAGCGGCCAACGCACCAGCCCTCCGACCCAGCTAGGCACATCGCCCTACTGCAAAGGCCCCACGCCCCACCTCCCACTCCATGTGCGGTCTGTCCAGGCAGACGCTCCCGCTCCCTTCACAGTTCCCGCACATCAGCTGCCAGGTCTGCGGCATGATGCCCCCTCAGCAACCACCCAGGGGGGACTCATGCGTATCCGCCACACCGCCACCGCCACCGCCATCGCCGCACTCGCGTGCGCGCTCACCGCCTGCTCCAGCAGCGACAGCGGCGGCAACAGTGACCAGGACAAGGCCAAGCCGAAGGCGTCGGCCAGCGAGCAGGAGCAGACGCAGGAAAAGCAGAAGGACGATGCCCTCGCGGCCGCCGGCATCCCGGCCGAGCCCACCGGCGCCGATCGCGCGCGGCTGCTCCGTGCCTTCACCGCGATCAACCCCGCCCTCGTGATGTACGAGGACAAGGCCATCGACGCAGCCCGCAACCAGTGCACGGCCATTAACGGTGGTGGTCAGCGACTTGATTGGGCTGCGTCGCAGCGGTTCACGTACAAGGACGTCACGACGACCGAGGCGCAGGGCAAGCTGATCAACGAGGCGCTGAAGGGGCTTGAGTTCTGCAAGGTCTGACCGTGACGTAGATGCATCCCGGGACCACATGATCCATCCTGGGGCCAAAGATCCGATATCTGGTCCTGTCCGCGACGGCCGCCCGCCGCCAGGCGGTGCGGCATCTATACCCAGACCTGCAATCGCCCGTGCGGCATGAGGAGACAGTTTCGGTCGCGGTCGCCCCGGCGTGCTGAGGCGATGGAGCGAGCTACGAGCGCGTCCTACGCTGCGGATCAGTGTGAACTGAGCAGCGGTTCATTCTGACCTGGCTTTTGCTCAAGCTTTAGACCGTGTCCTATGTGGCGAGGCGGGGCCTGATCCTTGGCATTCCTCGGATCGCTTCGCAACCCCCGAATCCGGGCCATCACCGCTCCGCAGGACGCGCGTCTGCCCCAGGGCCGTAGTCAGAGCCGCCATTGTTGATTGTTTCCACCCACGTAGTCCCATTGAATGATCGCGGAGCCGTCCGCGGTGAAACCCCCACTGACGTCCAGGCATTTACCGCTGTGCTTTGCGATCAATTTGTAGTAGCCACTGCCAGTGGAGACCGGCTTGAACTTCTGATTATTGCCACCCACATACTCCCACTGCTGAACCCGGGCACCGCTTGCCGTAGAATTTCCGGCCACATCGACGCATTTCCCAGAGTGTTCTACCAGAATCCGGAAATATCCCTCGCCGACAGGGTCCAGTCGGAACCTCTGGTTAGGCGCATTTTTGTAACTGTATTGCAATAGCGGAGCACCATTGTTAACAGCAGCACCTTGGACATCCATGGTGCGGCCGGCATGTCGCGAAATGATCGGTGCATGACCGAGCCGCCACTGCTGATTGCCACCGCCTACCCAATCCCATTGGACGACTTTCGCACCGAATGCCTGGGAAACGCCGCTTACGTCTAGGCACTTGCCGCTACTCTTCGCGACGATCCGATAGTATCCGTCACCGACCGGGTCGAGACGGAACCGCTGGTTATCACCCCGCCACCAGTCCCACTGATGAACCTGCGCACCATTCGCCAACGACATTCCTTCGACGTCGAGAACGCGGCCACTGTGGTCCGCGACCAGCATGTAGTGGCCGTCTTCATTGAGATATTCCACGAGAAATGTTTGGTTCCGCCCTCCCACGTATTCCCACTGTGTCGCGTCTGCTCCGTTCACCGCCGAGGCCCCCTGAATGTCCAGGCAAAGGCCGCTATGCCGGGCAAAGATCGGCCCTACGGTCGAGTAGTGCCGTCGGATTCCCCCAAGGTCGTCGGATGTGAGCGTGATATGCCTAGTGCTCGACGGAATAGTAGAGAACATGACCGCTGTCGGGGCTTCGGAATGATCCATCCCGAGAATATGCCCTATCTCGTGAAGGGCGACCGTCTCGACGTCCCACCGGTTGCTTACCAGTCCTCCCACGGACCAGAAGGTCTCCTGGTTGTCGAAGTGCACCGGCCGGGGCAGCGTGTTATTCAGAGCTCCGCAACCTGGAGGGTAGTCAGCGTGCGCGATCATAGTGCCGGTCATGTCTGCGTCGCCACATTTGGCAGACGTCCACGCGAACCTGATGTCTGGACTGTCTCCGGACTCTCTGAAAGCGATCGGTACCGCTGCCGACCATGTCGCGAGCGCCCGTCGGACCGCAGTCAGTTCGTCGTCTCCAGGGACGTCAGAGGTTCCACTGGAAAAGGCGTACTTGAGAGTGTTTTGCTTCCAGCGACATTTGAGCGCGAAGCGGAGTCCGGTTGCCGGGTCCAAATCTGGGACGCCGCAGCGTGGACGGGACATCATCTCCCGGGTGGATTCATCGAAGTTACCGGTCAGGGACAATGCGTGCATAGACTGGTACTTCAGCAGCGCCATTGCGGTACTCTCGTCAAGCGCAGTCGACGACTCTACCCCTGCGGCATTTCCGATATAGCCAAACCGCGCTAGGAACCTTTTAACGTCCTGGAACCCTTCGGCGGACGATCCCAATTCGACCGTGGGCAAGGCGGCCAATTTTTTCCCTGCCTCCAATGTGCGGCTCTCCATGATTTCCCCTTCAGGCTGACGCGTTAGCCGCTTCGGCGAATGATGCAATCAAGCCGTCCGCCAATGACGAAAAGCTGCACTTTTGCCAGCGAAAGGCCAGAATGAAGTGAGGTGCGACCGAAAAGCCGAGGCGGGAAGGCCGTGATTCCGGCTATGGCACCGCGAATCCGCGACGAGCAAGCTTCCGCCTGCTTGGCGTCCTAAATCCACCGTAATGAGCGGAGTGCAGCCTGTCCACTTATGATCTAGAGCGCTTGGCGCCCCCACGCAGCTCTGAACAGCCAGGACCGTGTCCTATGGGGTGAGGCGGACGAGTCGTTTGTAGCAGCAGATGGCGGCTGCGAGGCCGAGAAATGCCAGGTAATTGCGGGGATGGCGTTCGTAGCGGTGGTTGAGTCGGCGGTAGCCGGTGAGCCAGGACCCGTCTCATCAGGAGTGTCCTGCGTTCCGCCACCCTGCGGCCGCACTCGGGAAGGCGGGATCAGCGGCTTCGCGATCTCCCACAGCCCGTCCGGAACAATCCAACTCCACGTACCCCGCCCCATGGCCTGCCCAACGAACGATCACCACATAGGACACGGTCTAAGTCCGGTACACCGCCCAGGATTTAGGCATCGGGCGCCCCGGCTCTGTCCCACTGAGATCGTTTCATCCTGAATTAGCAGGTCGCGGTACTGGTGTGAGTTCGTGACGGGGTGCTCGTGCAGGCCGGAGGCGTGATCGTCTTGGGGTGATCGTTCGTCACCGTCGGACTTCGGAGTTCGCCAGGACGAGCAGGGCCCGCAGCAGGGTAGTGACGTGACGGGCGTTCATGCGGACGCCCAGCGGCGCTGACGCCGGGACACCGCCCGCAACCAGCGCGGGGCGTGAGTGGTCCTGATGTGTATGAGCCCTCAGCTCCCTCACCGTCGGCGCCAAAACGAACAGCGCGGCTTGCGCCTATGGCACGTATGGGTCGTCTTGCCCACGACATTCGCTGGTGCGATCGCCGTTGCCGGTGCCGTGTTCTTCATCGTCTGGGTCCTCCTCGGCGCCCAGGGCCTCAAACCCGAAGCGAAGCTCACCTCACAGACCCTGTTCGACATAGTGAAGCTGTCATTCGGGGTGGTGGCCGGAGCCGGCGCCCTGGTGGCCCTGATCGTGGCCTATCGTCGCCAGCGCGTCGACGAGGACGCCGCACTCAGGGAGGCCACCCGGCTGCACACCGAGCGGTTCACCACCGCCGTCTCCCAACTCGGCGACGACTCCCCAGCGGTCCGCCTGGGCGGCGTCCACGCCCTGGCCCACCTCGCTGACGACGCCCCCACCCGAGCACTCCGCCAGACGTGCATCGACGTCACGTGCGCCTACCTTCGCCTGCCCTACACCGCCGAGGCGAACCTCCCGCCCGAAGACGCGGCCGCCCGACACGCCTACCTGGCTTTGCGGGAAGTCCGGCACACGATCATCCGTCTCATCCGCGATCATCTCCGCCTCTCCACGGAGCATGCACACTCCTGGCAGGGACACGACCTGGACTTCACCAACGCCGTCTTCGACGGCGGCAACTTCGACGCCGCGAAGTTCTCCGGCGGCACGGTCTCCTTCGACGGTGCGATCTTCTCCGGCGGCACGGTCTCCCTCGACGGCGGGAGGTTCTCCGGCGGCACGGTCTCCTTCGACGGTGCGGACTTCTCCGGCGGCACGGTCTCCCTCGACAGCGCCGTGTTCTCCGGCAGTGAGGTCACCTTCAACGCCGCGACGTTCTCCGGCAGCGTGGTCACGTTCAACGCCGCGACGTTCTCCAGCAGCCCGGTCTCGTTCAGTCACGCGAAGTTCTCCGGCGGCAGGATCTCCTTCAGCCACGCGGAGCTCCTAGGCGGCTCCAGATACGTCCGCGGCACGATTGACAACGGCGGCTTGGGCTTCGGCGGCGCGACGTTTTCGGGCAGCGAGGTCACCTTCACCCGCGCGAGGTTCGGTGGCAGCACGGTCTCCTTCGCCGGCGCGAGGTTCTCCGACGGCACGGTCTCCTTCGACGCCGCGGCGTTCTCCGACGGATCCATCTCCTTCGACGACGCAACATTCTCCGGTAGCGAGGTCAACTTCAACGACGCGGCATTCTTCGGCAGCCTGGTGAGCTTTGAGCATGCGCACGGTGAGGCGCCTCACGGACTGGTGCCTTCGTCTGGAGAGTCACTGGCGCAAGGGCTGACCCTGCCACCGACATGGTTGCCATAAGCCAGGGCGTCACTGTCGGCGTACGGGCCCAATTCCCCAGGTGCGTACGGACGAACGTCAGGGCGCCCATCGAAGGCCATGAGGCGGTTCTTCAGCCTCGCAGGCTAGCCATACTCGTCCGTACGTAGGCGGGGACGTTCATGTGTACGCCGGCAGTGGCCGACCCACTTGACCGCCGCCACGTTGTAGCGGGGGCCGGTGCCGGTGGTCAGCCCGGCTTCCGTCATTGGTCGCCCGCACTCTGGAGGCCCGCTGGGAGGCGCGGCTGGCCGCGGTCCAGGCGCAGGCCGCCCTGGTCGCGGCCCGCGAGGCCCGTCCGGCACTGCCCGACCGGAGATCGACGCCGAGCTGGTCCGGCTGGAGGCGGCCGAGGTGGTGTTCGGGCAGTGGGCCGAGGCGACGGACGGGGGACGGCGACCGTCGGGCATCGTGGAGCCGGAGCCGGAGCCGGAGCCGGAGCCGGAGCCGGAGCGAGTAGTGGTGACGCCGGGGGCGGCCGGGATGCGGTTGGTCCCCGACCGTGAGGAGGGCATTGGGGTGGAGGTGCTGACGCCGGAGTACCGGCGGATCATGGAGATCGTCGTGAAGGCGTCGGGGCCGGTGATGGCCAAGGACGTCGCGCTCGCGCTGGGCCGGGAAACACCCAGCAAAGGTCGAGCCGGTCCGCGGCCAGTTGCGCAAGCTGTCCGACCGGGGTTGGCTGACCCGGAACGGCTCCGGACGCTACCTGCCGCGCTGACCACAACAACGTCGGGCGGAGCGGCCGGTTCCAGCCGTAACATGAGGGCCCCCGGCAGGAGTTGGCGCCTGTGTGGAAGAAGCAGCCGTCCGCCGGGGGCTCTCCCGGTGTTGTCTACCAGGTACGGCTTCCCGTGTCGAAGCGGACCGTCGATCTCGTCGCCGGACTGATACGACGGCGCCGCAAACAGCTGGGCACGCGCTGGCGGAAGGCCGCCCCCGGCACCCAGGCGATCGTCGTGCTCGCCGTCCTGCGCCACGATCAGCGCCTGGCCGACATGGCCGGCGGCAACGACGTCTCGGCCGCCACCGTCCGCCGCTGGGTCCTGGAAGTATTCGACCTGCTGGCCGCGAAGGCCCCGCGTCTGGACCGCGCCCTGAAGAAGATCGCCAAGCGGGGTGGCACGGTGGTTCTCTTGGACGGCACTCTGGTCCGCACCCGCCGCCGCACCGGGGCGGCCAACCGCAAGAACTACAGCAGGAAACACAAGGCCCACGGCCTGCTCTTCCTTGCTCTCACCGATGAGAAGGGCAACCTGATCTGGATCTCCTCCGCCCGCCCCGGCCGGGCCAGCGAGATCACCGCCGCCCGCTACGACCACATCACCGTGCATCTGCGCGAGGCCGGCCTCGGTGCCCTTGCCCACCTCGGCTTCGTCGGCCTGGACGACGACCCCGACGACAACCCCGTGATCACCACCGGCCGTAAGGCGACGCGCTCCCGCCGCCTTACCAACGCCGAGAAGGAGGCGAACCGACTGGTCAGCCGCGAACGCGCCGCTGTTGAGCACGGCTTCGCGAACCTGAAGACCTGGCGCATCCTGACCAAGGTCCGCATGAACGCCCGTCACGTCACTACCCTGCTGCGGGCCCTGCTCGTCTTGGCGAACTCCGAAGTCCGACGGTGACGAACGATCACCCCAAGACGATCACGCCTCCGGCCTGCACGAGCACCCCGTCACGGACTCACACCAGTACCGCTACCTGCGAATTCAGGGTGAAACGATCTCACTGAGGCTGGGGAGACGCACATGCACACGAAGCGGCGCTTAGGCTCCGTACGGTGGAGACGTTCTCGATCACCGCGGCGGCTGTCCTGTGGGGTGCCAGCGCAGGTCTGCTCATACCGCGCGCCGCGTACCGGTTTTCCGTGCCGCACGATGAGCCGTGGCGGGCAGCGTGTCCTGCCGGGCACTCCCTCGCCGGTGCCCGGCGCGGGTGGCTCGGGCGTGCCCGCTGCGCCGACGGGGACGCCTTCGGCCCGAGCACGCCTGCCATCGCCGTCGTCGTGGCCGTGGTCTGTGCTGTGCTGGCGGCCGCGACGGGAGCGCGCCCCGAGCTGGTGGTCTGGCTGGTGCTCGCTACGGTCGGCGTGCTGCTCGCTGTCGTCGACTTCGCGGCGCACCGGCTGCCCGACGCGCTCACCCTGCCGCTCGCCGCGGCCGCGCTCGTGCTGCTCGGCGGTGCCTCGGTGGTGCCCGGCGCCGGCGGCAGCTGGACATCCGCGCTGCTCGGCTCTCTCCTTCTGGGCGCCTGCTACCTCATGCTCTTCCTCATCAGCCACGGCTTCGGGTTCGGCGATGTGAAGCTCGCTCTCAGCCTGGGCGCCGTCCTGGGCTGGTACGGCTGGGCCATCGTCCTCATCGGAACCTTCGCGGGCTACCTGCTCGGCGCGTTGTACGGCATCGGGCTCATGGTCGCGGGCCGGGCCGGGCCGGGCCGGGCCGGCCTGGCGTCCAGGATCCCGTTCGGCCCGTTCCTGCTGACCGGGGCGTTCGTCGGCGTACTCCTGGGCTCCTGCGCCTACTGAACAGGGGGCAGACTGCGAGGGCTCCTTGAACAGCAGTGGTGCGGGCGGTGAGGCCCAGGCGTTCGACGCGGGCCGGGGTGTCAGTGGCCGGCCCTGCGTGCAGCTCATGCACGTGGCGGCCGAGTTGGCGCTGACGAGGGTGATGAGTCTGGCGTTCGTGGAGCGGGTATTGCAGGAAGTTTTGCACCGACCCTGCGGCCGTCACGCGGATGCGGCGCCGGATGCCTCTACGGGGGGCGGCAGGGTGCGCAGGCGTTCCTGCAGATCGGCCACGTACTCGGCGGGGCGAGCGGCGAGCAGGCCCTCCAGGCGGCCGAGCCGGGTGCGGGCGGTGGCGCGCAGGCGGCTCGGCGGCACCTCGTCGAGGACATCCAGGGCGCGCTGAGCGGCGTCGGACGGTTGGTCGGAGGCCTCGGCCTGGGCGAGGACGAGGGTGGCGGCGGCCCATCCGGGGGTGCCGTGGGTGCAGGCGGCCGCGGCGGCTTCGGCGCGGGAGCGGGCCTGTTCGGTGCGGCCCAGCGTGAGGTGTGCCTCGGCTTGGTGCAGGGCGAGTTCGGGCTCGTCGAAGCCGAAGCGCCCCGGGGCCTGTCCGGCCGGGTCGGTTTCGAGTCCGGTCAGTGCCACGTCGAGGGCGGCGCTTGCCTCCCGGTCGCGGCCTTGCTGAGTGAGTGTGGGCAGCAGCGCCCAGGCGTGGAGCTGGGCGCGGACCAGGCCCGCGGGGGCCGTGGCAGCGCCGCGCTCGGCGTACCCGAGCGCGGCGGTCAGGTTGCCGGTGTGGCGGGCCACCATGCTCTGTGCCCCGTATGCCCACGCGGCCAGCGCGGTATCACCGCACCGGTTGGCGTACGACACGGCGGTGCCCAGGTGGGTGCGTGCGCCAGTCGGATCGTCGAGGTGGAGGGTCAGGTTGCCCAGCAGCCCCGACAGGCGCCCGACCTGGCGGTGCAGCTCGGTGCCGTCTGCGCCAGCAGCGAGCAGCCTGGTCAGCAGGGTGCGGGCCGCGCGGACCTCCCGGAACAGCACCGGGACGGGGTGCTTGTTGTAGTTGAGGTGGTAGTGGTCGGCGGCGGCTTCGGCGAGTTCGCCCAACAGCGGGCTGCCTTCGGGTTCCGCCAGGAGCGCCAACTGGAGCGACTCTCTGACCGAGGGGAGCCCAGCATCGGTGGTCATCGGATCCGCCCCTTCCCGCCGGCCGGGTGCGGCGACGTCGGCGTCGTTGCGACCGTGGCGAATCGTTTGCGTTGGCGTCAGGAAGGACTGTTCACGCGGCGGCGAGTTGGAAGAGTTCCGGTACGCCTTGGGCGCGGGCGTAGGGTTGGAAGCGGGGGAGCAGGGCTTCGACGAGACTGACGCAGCGGGGTGCTCCGGTGCGGCGGGCCAGGAGCAGGGACTCGGTTGCGGCGGCCGCCGCGGGCTCGGGTTCTTTCAAGTCGAGATAGCTCGCGGCCTGGTAGGTCAGGAAAACGCCTCGAGTCTTGTCCCGGGCGGCGGGGAGCAACCGTTCGCCTTCGGTGATGAGCTGGTGGGCGCGGGCGGTGTCGCCGAGGTCGAGGAGGGCCTGGCCGGAGTCCACGGCGAGGTCGGCCTCGGAAACCCAGGCGCACCAGGCGGGCCGGTCGGTGCCGGCCTCGTTGAGGTGCTGCTCCGCTGCGGCCAAGGCACGCAGAACGGCGCGTTGTTCGCTGCGGTCGCCGCGTGCCGCCAGGTCGCGAGTGACGCGGGCCGCCGTCTCATCGGCGCTTCACTCGAATTCGGCGGCAGGAACGCCATGATCGTCCTCGATGGCGCAGACCTCGAGAAGGCCGCCGACGGCGCTGTCGCCGCCTGCTTCCCCTCCGCAGGACAGCTGTGCGTCTCCATCGAGCGCCTGTACGTGGCCGAGTCCATCCGCGACAGGTTCGTCGCCGCATTTGTCGCCCGCACCAGGAAGCTCAAGATCGGCGGTGCGTACGACTACAGCATGGACGTCGGCAGTCTGACGACCCCCTCCCAGCTCACGACCGTCACCGCACACGTCGACGAGGCCGTCGCCAAGGGCGCCACCGTCCTGGCGGGCGGCAAGGCGCGGCCGGACCTCGGGCCGCTGTTTATGAGCCGACCATCCTCACCGGCGTGACCCCAGACATGACGCTCTACGACCACGAGACCTTTGGCCCCGTCGTCTCCGTCTGCTCCTACCGTGATGTCGACGAGGTGATCGCCCTGGCCAGTTCCACGCTCTACGGCCTCAACGGCAGCGTGTGGTCGCGCGACGGTGCGCGTGCCCGCGCCGTGGCCGCCCGGGTGCATGCGGGCACCGTCAACGTCAACGAGGCCTTCGCCGCCGCCTGGGGAAGCGTCGGCGCACCGATGGGCGGCATGGGCGACTCGGGCCTCGGCCGCCGCCGCGGCGCCGACGGCATCCTCAAGTACACCGAGCTCCAGACCGTCGCCCATCAGCGCATCCAAGGGTTCACCCCGCCGGCTCGCATCTCGCCCCAGACCTGGGCCACTCTCCTGAGCGGCGCACTCAAAGTCATGAAGGCAGCCGGCATGCGCTGTGCACCGATTGACGATGCAGCCCCGGCCCCGATCGGGCCGCACCGCGAGAAGAGGGTGGCCCGTCCACACGACGGGCACGCCCTCTTCGCTATTGCCGGCCCTCTGCCGCGCCACGGTGGGACGACCTTCCTGGGCCTGGTGTGGGCACGGCAGCACGGCGTGGAGCCGTGGAGCAGTCTTGGACAGCTCCGTTGAGCAAGCTGAGCCCGCGTCAGTCAGCAGTATGGCCAACCGCGCGCCGGGCGCGGCGTCCGGGCGATGCCGCTGCAACCGACGGCGTACGTGTTGTCCCGGCCTGGGCGAATAGGCTGGTCCCTCGTTGAGCACATGCCCCGGGAGCAGTCAGCGGATGTGCCGAGTGTGCCGGGTGTGCCGGACTGATCCGGCCGCATTGGCGCATGTGAAGGGGATCGCCAAGGGGTGGGTCAACGGACCGGGGTGCTCTGGGCCTTGGAAAGCCAGGTGCGGTAGCCGCGCAGGGCCTTGCGCTGCTGTCGCTGCTCGCACATCAAGGCGATCGCGGGGTGGGTGCCGGGCTTGGCCGTGCGACCACTGGCGAGGCGGCGCATCTGATGGCGGACTTTTGCCATGCCGGCAGCCGAGGCGAGAGCCTTGTCCGACCAGGTCACCGGTTCCATCTGGCGGTCCGCCTCCCGGTTCTGCTGCCAGCGGTGGGGGAGGTCGGGGGTGACCGACAGGGCGGTGCCCATGCCGACGACCGCCACGCCGCTGTCGAGAACCTTCTCGGCGGTGACGCGCTGGGTGATGCCGCCGGTGAGCATGAGCGGGAGGGGGCTGGTCTTGACCAGGTCCTTGGCGAGGTCCAGGAAGTAGGCTTCCCGGGCCTGGGTGCGGTCGTCGGCGGGGCGGCCGGTCATCGCAGGGCTCTCGTAGCTGCCGCCGGACAGTTCGACCATGTCGACGCCGAGCGGTTCGAGCATCGCGATCACCTGGCGCGCGTCGTCGGCGTCGAAGCCGCCGCGCTGGAAGTCGGCCGAGTTGAGCTTCACCGCGACCGCGAAGGACGGCGGGACGGCGGCGCGGACCGCCCGCACGACGTCCAGGAGCATCCGGGCCCGGTTCTCCAGTGATCCGCCCCACCGGTCGGTGCGCTTGTTGACCAGCGGGGAAAGGAATTGCGACAGAAGGTAGCCGTGCGCGGCGTGGATCTCGACGCCGTCGAAGCCGGCCTGCTCCGCGCGATGGGCCGTGACGGCGAACCGGGCCACGGTGTCCTCGATCTGCTGCGCGGTCATGGCCGTCGGGCGGCCGAACCGGCTGCTGTGCTTGCCCAGGGAGACGCCGAGGTCGGTGGGGCCCCACACGACACCGGGCATGTCGGACGCCACCTGACGGCCGGGGTGGTTGATCTGCATCCAGATCGATCCGCCGCCGGACTTGCCGGCCTTCGCCCACTCGGTGAACGGCGTCAGGGGTGCGTGCTCGTCGAGCACGACTCCGGCAGGGCCGGTCAGCGCCTCGGCGTGCACCATCACGTTCCCGGTGATCAGCAGTCCGGTGCCGCCGTCTGCCCAGCGGCGGTACAGCGTGAAGAGCCGCTCGTCGGGAAGCTGGCCGTCGCCGGCCATGTTCTCCTCCATGGCGGCCTTGGCGATCCGGTTGCCGAGCACCTGCCCGGAGCTGAGGAGCAGGGGTGAGAACAGCTCGGTGATCATCGTCGTTTTCCTCTTTCATGTCGATCACTTACGATGTATGCACCACTCACATTAAGGCCCGATGTGAGCACTGTAAACATGGGGGAGTGTGACCTATGCCGCAAAGCAGTACCTACCATCACGGCGACCTGCGCGCCGCGTGTCTGCTGGCCGCCCGGGAGCTGCTGGAGGAGGACGGCAGCGCGGCCCTTTCGCTGCGCGCGGTCGCCCGCCGGGCAGGCGTGTCGCCGACCGCTCCCTACCGTCACTACCCGGACCGCGGTTCGCTGGTCTCGGCGGTGGCCGCCGAGGGGTACCGCGAGCTCGCCGAGCAGCTGGCGGCGGTCCACGCCGCGCCTTCGACACCGGATGATCTGGCCGAGGTCGCGGTGGTCTACGTCCGGTTCGCGCTGGATCACCCTGCCCTGTTCCGGGCCATGTTCGCCGAGCCCTGCGACCCGACCAGCGCGGAACGGGTCGCCGCGACGGCCGTGATCACCGAGTACGTGCAGGGCATCGTCCGCGATGCCTTCCCGGGGGCGGACAGCTCGGGCGCCCTGGCGACCACTGTGTGGGCCCTCGTCCACGGTCTGGCGTTCCTGCACCTCGACGGGAAGCTGGACAGCTCCACACCCGAGGTGGTCGCGGACCAGGTACGCGCGTCCGTCTCCGCGCTCTTCGCCGCGGCACCGGCCCTGTCCCAGGGGGCGGCGCCGGTGACCGAGTGAGCGTCTGGCCCGGCGGGCGGCGGCGGTGGGGAACGTGACCGGCAGATCAGCCGCGCGCGGTCACCTGCGAGGCGAGGCGAGGCGAGGCGAGGCGAGGCGACGCGAGGCTCGGCAGGGGCACCTGTCGAGCCTCGCTTGAGCCAACGGATCACCCTGGCAGCCTGCCGGCGCGCCCGGCTGGAGCTGGTGGCGGAGGGCGTGTGGGAGCCGGTGGGTTTGAGCGAGGAGGGCTTTCCGGGTCCTGGGTGGTGTCCTGCGTGTCCTGCGCGGGCGTGTCCTGCCACATCGTGGGGCTGCGGTCGATCGGATGCTGGGCTTGCGTCGGGGCCGGGTGGGGGCGGGCTGCTGGACGGTGTTCCGGTCGCTGCCGCTTCTGGTCCGTTGTGCCGGCCAGCGGTGTAAGGACGCTGCCGCTGTGCCGGCTGCGGCCTGCGGCGCTGTACCGGGCGGGACGTTCACCGCTGCCCGGCAGATGTTGGTACGCGTTGCCCTTGCCGGTCGGCGGACGCCGAAGTGCCGGCCGAGGACCCTGCTACCGGGCACCGACGTGATTCCGGACGCCAAGAAGACCACGCCTTGTGGCCCTTCGCCGTCGTCGAGGTGCTGCGGGTCACCGGCATCCTGGTCGAGGAACTTGCCGAGCGTGCCCACCAAGGCCAGATCCAGTACCGGCTGCCCACCACCGGCGAACTGCTCCCTCTCCTGCTGGTTGTGGTGGGTTATTGTCCGCGCATGCGTGGACAGTTCACGGGCTGGCCGGAGCAGGCCATGGACGTGTTGTGGCAGCTCCAGGGCGAACCGGCCCACGCAACCCGCGAGCGCTGCCGCGCGGACCGCGAGCGCCTGGTCCGGCTGCCGATGATCGCCCTGCTGAACGAGATCGCGGACGCCGACCCCCGGTACGAGGACTTCTCCGTATGGCACTACCGCACCGACTCCTGGTGGTGGCAGCACCAGGGCGCGGTGATCCGGCTCGGCCGCAAGATCGAGATCGGTCTCCGGTTCGACCTGGACGGTCTGCGGATCCAGGGCGCCTGGTGGTACCCCGATCCCGGCCAGGTGGACATGTTCCGCAGGGCCGTGGTCTCCGAGGGGAGCGGCCGCGAACTGTCCGCCATCGTCGAGGACGTGCGGAGGAAGGGCTACAACATCTCCGGCGACGTGATGAAACGTCCCCCGCGCGGCTATCCGGCAGACCACTCCCGCAGTGACCTGCTGCGCCACCGTTCGCTGGTCGCCGCCCGTCTCCTCGGCTGCGAGGAGTGGCTGCACACCCGTGAAGCGGTCGACCGGGTCCTCTCGGCCGCCGCCGATCTGGACGCCCTGCTGATGTGGCTGGTCCGCCACGTGAAGCGCGCCGCCTGACATCACGGGGTTGCCGCGCGGCACGGGAGGAACCACGTCCCGTGCTGTTGGGGGTGGGCATCGGTGTTCTTTAGTCGTCGTCGGGTTGGGTTTCGGGTGTGTTTTCGCGTGTGTTTTCGTGGGGGTGGGGGTGGTGGAGTGTTTGGTAGATGGTCCAGGTGACGGCGACGGTGGGGACGGCGACGATGGCGCCGATGAATCCGGCTGCGACGGCTCCGGCGATGACAGAGAGTGCGACGACGAGGGGGTGCAGGCGCACGGCCCAGCTCATGACGAGGGGGTGCAGGAGGTGGCCTTCGATCTGGCCGATGATGACGATCAGGACGACGACGATCAGAGCGGTCAGCGGCCCCTTCGTCGCCAGTGCCACGACAGCGGCCACGGCAAGGGCGACGGGTGAACCGATCAGGGGGATGAACGCGGCTGCGAATTCGAGCAGGGCCAGGGGGAGGGCGAGGGGGACACCGAGGGCGGTGAGCGCGATGCCGACCAGAGTGGCGTTCGTGGCGGCGACCAGAAGGATGCCGTGGGTGTAGCCGGTGAAGGTGTGCCAGGCGGCGCGGCCGGCGGCGGTGAAGCGGGGCCGTGCTGCCGGGGGAAGTTGGTCGCACAGCCATTGCCACTGCCGGTCGCCGGAGTGGGTGAAGAACACGGCGCAGAACAGGGCGAGGGCGAGGACGGTGAGCACTTCGAGGAGGCGGCTTGCGCCGCTGAGGGCTTCGCTGATGAGGGTGGAGCGGTGGCTGGAGAGGAGTTGGCCGATCCGGGACTGAAGGTCGTCGAAGGTGCCCGGGGCCAGGCGGAAGGGCGCCTCTTCCAGGCGTCGTTCGATCCGGTCGGTGCCGGCGGTGAATTCTCGTGTCAGGGTGGTGCGCTGGTCTGCCACGATCTCGCCGATCAGGGCGAGGATGCCGAGGACGGCGGCGATGCCGACGGTGAGGGCGGCGGCGACGGCGAGCGGGCGGGGCATGCGGCGGGCGAGGAGACCGGCGACGGGGCGCAGCACGGTGGTGAGGACGAGGCCGAGGAAGACGGCGACGGCGATGCGGTGGAACTGTCCGAGTACGGAGAACGCGGCCCGGACGACGATGCCGATGGCGATGATCCGCCAGGCGTAGGCGGCGGCGGTCCGCAGTGGGCCCGGTACCCGTGATTCCGCGCCGCCCGGGGTTGGGGGCGGCGTGGCGGGTGGTTCGGGGGGCGCGGGCATCTCCATCCTCGGTACCACCCGGCGCCCCCTAGGGCGCGCGGCCGGCCGGGAATTCCTCCTGAAGGCCGGTACCCGGGCTCCGGGCCGGGGGAAAGGGGAGGTTGCCCCGCCGGGCGTTACGGCGTTCGTGAGGCACCCCCGCCCGTGCTCCCTTCCTCTTGGCGGCGGCGGCAGCAGCGGTGGTGGTGGTGTGGGGCTGTGCTTCGCGTGTCGCTGCGCCGCCGGGGACAGGTCCGGCCGGGGGCAGGTCCGGCCGGGGGACAGGTCCGGCCGGGCCGGGGCGGATGTGATGGCCGCAGCAGGCTGCCCGTCTGCCGCGGACGCGCCGCCCGGGGAACGAGTCACGAGCAACGGCACGGCACGGCCTGTACGGGCAATGCGGGTCGGGTCAGGCGGGGCGTGCGGATGGCGGAAAGGCCGATGAGTTTCGATGTCGTCGGGGCGCTTCTGGTGTCGCGTCAGCAACGCGCCTGCCCTGTGGCGTTGACATGAGCGGTTCGCCGGGTGCCCCGCCGGATCTGTGTGCCGATCGGGTGTGTCGGCCACTGCGAGCGGTGGATATCAGGTGAGATGCCGGGAGAAGAACCGCAGCGAGTTGTCCAGCTCCGATGCCGGCAGGTCACCGTGCTTGCCGGGGTTCGCGTGGAGTGTCTTGTCGGCCGAGGCGAAGGCGTCGAACAGTGCCAGGCTCCGGTCTCGCGGCACGCGTTCGTCGTCCCACTGCACCAGGAACTGCACCGGGACCGTGATCCGCGCGGCGTCTGCGGCCGAGGCCGGGTTTCCGCCCAGGCCCAGCACGGCGGCGCGGATGCGGGGTTCGGCGGCGACGAAGGGGACGCCGAGTCCGCATCCCAGCGAGACTCCCCAGTAGCCCACCGGGCCGACGCCGACCGGTTGGAGCTGCTGGACGGCGTCCAGAACCGCCTGCCATTCCGGGACGGTCTGGTCGGCCACGAGGGCGTGGAAAGCCGCGATGAGTGGTGCCAGTTCTTCTCCAGCTTCCAGGCGTGCCTGGTTCTCGATCGCGATGCGGTGGTACTTCTCGTCCGCAGGCCGGTCACCATGGTTCGGCACGTCGACCGCCACCACGGCAAAACCGCACTCGGTGACGAAGCGGCGGGCACGGCCCCAGATGTCGGGCGCCTTCTTGTGCTGACCACCGCCGTGGCCCATCACGATGAGTGGACGAGTACCGGCAGCATCTTCTGGCGTCCACAGAACGCCGGGAATCTCGTTGAGGACAAAGAGCTGTTCCAGACGCCGTCGGAGGAACTGGTTTTATCGGTGAGTCCTGACACCGGTTGTCGATCGGCGGCGACACCGCGCGGTGTTGGCGGAGAGTGATATCGCCGAGTTTTGACACCACTTGGGGGCTTGCGGTGGGAAGCTGGGGGTGCTCTGCGTGGTGAGGGGGCGCCGGTGCCACCGAAGTCCAAGGTCGATCTGTACGCGGCGATACGCCGCGATGCCCGGGCGGGGATGTCGAACCGGGCCTTGCAGCGCAAGTACGGGGTGGGCTTTCGGACGGTGAGGGCGGCCATGGAGTCCGTCTGGCCGGAGCCTCGCAAGCAGCTGCCGCCCCGCAAGACGCGGCTCGACGTCGTTCAAGCCGGCCATCGATCAGATGCTGCGGGCGGATCTGGACGCGCCGCGCAAGCAGCGGCATACCGTCAAGCGGATCTTCGACCGGCTGCTGGACGAGCACGGTGCGGTGGAGGTGACCTATCCGATGGTGCGGGCCTATGTCGCTGTTCGCCGGCCGCAGATACGGATCGAGGCGGGACGCGGGCCGCTGAACGCGTTCATCCCCCAGACCCACATGCCGGGGACGGAAGCCGAGGTCGACTTCGGCGACGTGACGATCCGTCTGGCCGGCGAGCAGGTCAAGGTCTACCTGTTCTCGATGCGCCTGTCGTACTCCGGCAAGGCGGTGCACCGCATCTTCGCCTCGTGCGGGCGGGAGGCGTTCTTCGAAGGCCACGTCCACGCTCTCAGCGTGCTGGGCGGCGTCCCCTGCGGCAAGGTGCGCTATGACAACCTGCGGACCGCGGTCGCCCGGGTGCTGGGCCTGTCGAGAGCGCGGGTGGAGAACGAGCGGTGGACCGCGTTCCGTTCGCACTACGGAATCGAAAGCATGTACTGCCGCCCGGGCCTCGAAGGAGCCCACGAGAAGGGCGGAGTGGAAGGCCAGATCGGCTGGTTCCGCCGGAACCACCTCGTCCCCATCCCGGAAGTCGACTCCCTCGCCGAACTCAACGCGATGGTCGAGCGGTGGGACGCCCAGGACGACGACCGCCGCATCCGGTCACGGCCCAGGACGATCGGCGAGTACTTCGCCGCCGAACGCCCACTGCTGCAGCCGCTGCCCGACGAGCCGTTCGAGACCGGTCGGCTGTTCAGTCTCCGGGTGGACAGATACGCGCAGGTCAGTGTCCGCACGAACCGCTACTCGGTGCCGGTGGGACTGATCGGACGCACCGTCCGGGTGATGCTGCACGCCTCCGAAGTCGTCGTCTACGACGGACGCAAGGAGGTCGCCCGGCACGAGCGGCTCATCGCCAAGGGCCAGGCCCGCCTCGAGCTGGACCACTACCTGGAGGCCCTGGTCCGCAAGCCCGGCGCCTTCCCCGGCGCGACCGACTGGAACAGGCCCGCTCCGCAGGCAAGTTCACCCCCGTCCACGACGCCTGGTGGGCGGCCGCCTGCAAGGCCCACGGTGACCGGGACGGCACCCGCGCTCTGATCGAGGTCCTGCTGCTGGGACGGCATCTTCATCACGAGTACCTGGTGACCGGGCTCGCCGCCGCCCTGCGGGCAGGCGCCCTGACCGCGGATGCGGTCGCACTGGAAGCCCGCAAGGCCGCCGAGGCCGACGAAGCCCTGTCCGTCACGGTAGATCCACAGCCGGACCGGGCGAGTGTGACGTTCCTGACCGAACGGCGCCTGGCCCACCTGCCGCCCGACAACCGGCCGCTGCCGTCGGTCGCGGCCTACGACCAGTTGCTGCGGCCGAGGCGGCCGGCCGACCACTCCGCCGTCGAGGGAGAAACGCCATGACGACGTTCAAACGCCACCGCGGGCTGACCGAGCAGGCCGCCGACGCTGCTGTCGACCAGGCATGCCGGATGCTGCGGCTGCCGACCATCCGGGCCCAGTTCCCCGAGCTGGCCGAAGCCGCCGCCCGTGACCAGATGTCGTATCGCGGCTTCCTCGCCGAGCTGCTGATGGCCGAGTGCGACGACCGGGCCCGCCGCCGTTCGGAACGGCGGATCAAGGCCGCCCAGTTCCCGCGCGAGAAATCGCTGCGGGCCTTCGATTTCGAGGCGAACCCCAGCGTGGACCCGGCGGTCATCCACACCCTGGCGACCTGCGAGTGGGTCAAGAAGGGCCTGCCGCTCTGCCTGATCGGCGACTCCGGCACCGGCAAGTCGCACCTGCTGATCGCGCTGGGCACCGAAGCCGCGATGGCCGGCTACCGGGTCCGCTACACACTTGCCACCAAACTCGTCAACGAGCTGGTCGAGGCCGCGGACGAGAAGGTGCTGACCAAGACGATTGCCCGCTACGGCCGAGTCGATCTTCTCTGCATTGATGAGCTGGGCTATATGGAGCTGGACCGCAGGGGCGCTGAGCTGCTGTTCCAGGTGCTGACCGAGCGCGAGGAGAAGAACAGCGTCGCCATCGCCTCGAACGAGAGTTTCAGCGGCTGGACCAAGACCTTCACCGACCCCCGGCTCTGCGCGGCCATCGTCGACCGGCTCACCTTCGGCGGCACCTCATCCAGACCGGCACCGACTCCTACCGCCTCGCCCTCACTCAAGTCAGGGCCGCCGCTCAGGACACTACCGCAGGCTGACCCGTATGCCTCGCCCTGCTGGTGGTGTTCCAACAAGAAGCTACCGCCGGTCGACGGAGAGGCTCTTGATCATCTCGCCGTTGACCAGGACGACGAGACAGCCGCAGCCGCCGACGCAGTATTCGACCTCACCTTCAGAAGTGCGGTGGTGGGACCTTAGCGTCCACAACTGCGTTTCCGCCGGAGTCGGCTTGTGGCAGACGGGGCAGCGGTCGTCCGACGGCGTCACTGCGGATGCGGGAGTCATGCCACCAACATGACGTCACCGTCTAAAGCACTTCAACCATTACATTGGGCGGGACTCACGTGGGACGAGCGCCGGAGCGATCGGCAGGTCCGACGCGCTGAGCGGCGCGGCGCACCGACCAGGCGCCAGCCAGGACTACCAGCGCCATGGCACACAGTTGACGTGCTGTGAGCTGCTCGCGCAGCAAAACGAAACCGACCCCTGCCGCCACGGCTGGGCTCAGTGTGAGCAGCACGCCGAAGGCGTGCACATCGATGCGCCGCAGGACCGTCATATCCAGCGAGTACGGGATCAGGGAGGACAGGAGGGCCACCGTGAGCCCGGTGCCGAGGACGGCAGGGTGGGCCGCCACCGTGCCACCGTCTGTGAGGGCGGTGATCGGGGTCAGCATGCAGGCGCCGCAGGCCAGCGCCAGGGTCAGGCCCGTCCAGTCGGGGAACAGGTGCCCGACCCGCTGACTCAGGACCACATACCCGGCCCGGCACAGCGCGGCGGCGCCCCCCAGCAGCAGCCCGGCGGTGGAGAGCGAGGCTCCCGGGGTGGCCAGCAGGAGTACACCCACAAGCGCTAGCAACGCCACCGCGAGGTGCTCAAACCGACGGGACAGAACGATCGACAAGGCGAGCGGCCCGAGCAGCTCCAAGGTTGCGGCCACCCCGATCGGCAGGCGGCTGATGGCCTGGAAGTACGCCAAGTTCATGGCCGCGAAGACCAGACCGAGTGAGATCGCCGCCCGCCACTGCACGGCCGTGACCTCCCGCAGTCGCGGCCGGACCAGTATCCACAGGATCGCGGCCGAGAAGAAAAGCCGCATACCGGCCAGCACCGTAGGGCCGGCTGTCCCATAGGCGTCCTTGGCCACGGCTGAACCCGCTTGAAGGCTGACGATCTGAGCCAGCATCAACGCCGGAGCCGTCGCGGCGCCCTGCCACGGTGCGCGGGGGATCTTCACCATCGTGCTCCTCCGGGTCCTCTCCGTGGTCGGCACCGCCAGGCTCTGCCTGACGACCGTGCTGGCCACCCGGCCTGCCGCCGCGCACCACTACGGCTCGGACGCATACGATGATGTAATTGCCTTATGCATTTCAACCATTACGGCGGGGAGGCCGCCCGGCTGGCCGCGGACCTGGTCAACCTGACCGCGCCACCACCTCCTGAGCACCTGGAACCACTACTCGCCACGCACGGCGTGGTGCACCGCACGCTTACCGCCGCGCAGGCCGAGATGATCTGGACATGGAGCCGGCGCCTGGCCGCGTGCTTCGGGCCGCAGGACCTCGAAGAGCGGTGCCAGGCAGTCAACACACTTCTCGCCGACGCCTCCAGCAGTCCCCGGATCTCCCTGCACGACGGCCGACCTCATCTGCACTACAGCGCCACTGGCGCCGACGCAGCCGCGCACATCCGAGCCGTCACCGCAGCCGGACTCGCCTACGTCGTGTGCTCCGCCGGCGCCGAACGGCTGGGGCGCTGCGCGCGCCACGACTGCGGTCTGGCGTTCGTCGACACCTCCCGCAACGGCCGACGCGTCTACTGCTCCGTGCGCTGCGCCAATAACGACGCCGTGGCACGTCACCGCAAGCGGGTCCACGGTGACGCCCCGCCGTCAAATGCACGCAAGACCCGGCGAACGTGACCGTCCGGGACGCCGCCATTTCACGTCCCACAGCAAACGGCGCCGCTGGCCTCACCCACCGACAACACACCCCTCCCCAGAGCGGGTGGTGTCAGTTCTCATCAACATTTAGCGGTCCGGTGATCGACAAGTGCTGCCCGAAGTCGTCGATAACCGGTGTCGGCTCTCACCTCCAAAGCCAGAGGACGTCTCAGAGATGAGGCGCAAAGCGTTTCAGGCCTTTCGGGGTGCCTTGCGGGCGCTCCCAGGGCCATGCGGGGGAGGGAGGCCCGATCTGTCACAGTGTTGATCGGTCTCACCTCCCTGAGTTCGCGGCGATGCACGGCGGCACGGAAACGATCACGGAGCCTTCAGCCGGGTCCGGTCACGTAGGCCGCCGGAACGAACCTGCCTGACCGGGCGTAAGCCGCCAGGCTGCTCCTCGTATGACGCTTGCTCACCTGAAACACCAGCTCTTCCCGCGCCCGGCCGGGCTCCCCGCAGCCGAGCTCATCAGACCGTGAGAGGCCGGCGCGGCAGCAGCGGGCGATGGTCTTGGACAGCAGCCTTCTCGACTGGGTCCCGGCCAGGGCGTTGACGAGCTTGGTGGCCGGCTTGAGCGAACGCGGAACCCTGCATGGCGGCCTGATGTCCGGTGCGATCAGCAGAGGGGAGTTGCTGGTGGCACGATCCGCCGTTCCACCGCAACAGCCTGGGCGACGTCAGAACGAACGGCACTGCCCACTCGGTCAGCAGGCGATTGCTATCGGCAACTCGAAACGACTCGCGCTGCCGAGGCACCAAGCCGGCTCACTGCGGCCAGGGCCGGACATGGGTGCTGGCCGCACCGACGGCGGCTCTCGCCGCGCGTTCGACGAGTGTGATCCCGTTCTCCATGGTGGTGTTACCGCTGCTGAGGACGGATACCAGGTACCGGTGGCCGTGGACGGTGGTCTGGCCGGTGCTGTTGATGACCCACCGGCCGGTGGTGTTGCGCTGGATCCAGCCGTTCTTCAGCGCCCAGGAGGAGCCGGGGGAGCCGGCCGCGGACACTCCCCAGGCCTGGTCCTCGTCGATCTGGGCCATGAGTTCGCGGATGTAGGCGCGCGATGACGGGTTCAGGCCGCGGGGCGGGGGCGGGGAGGTGAGGGGTCCGTGGGTGAAGACGGCCCGCAGCAGGCGGACCTGGTCGGTGGCGGTGGTCTGGGTCAGGCCCCAGCTGCGGCCGGGACCGCCCCGGGTCGAGTCCAGGCCCAGCCGCTCGTGCGCGGCGTCGAGCCCCTCGGCTTGTCCGATCACCTCCCACAGGCTGTCGGCGGCGGCGTTGTCGCTGCTGCGGATCATCTCGGCGGCTTCCTGGCGTTCGGCATCCGTCAGGTCCCGCTGCTGGTCCTGCGCCTGGAGCAGCAGCGCGGCGAGGATGCCCAGTTTGCTGATGCTGGCTGTGGCGAATGTCCCCTTGGGACCGTAGGAGGCGATCTCCCGGTCGGCGCTGTCGAGGTCGAGCACCGCCACCGCCAGCCGTGTCTCACCGTCCGCCGTCAGTGGCCTGAGCGCCCGTGCGAGCGTCGCGCCCCGCTCCTTGCGCGGCGCCGCCGGGCCGGGAGCCGCCCGCAGCGCGGGGTCCGGCGCCCTGGGGAGTGTGGGTGTTGCGGTGGGGGAGCAGGCGGCCAGCGACGCCAGGACTGCGGCGGCCGCGCACGCGGCGCAGGCCCGCAGCGTGAGCGCGCGCAGGCCGTGCAGGGCGGGCGTACGGTTCGGTCCGTCGGACATGAGCGGGGCAGGCCTTGGCAATCCGTGAGCGAAACAACAGCAAACAGACAGAAAATATGGCAAGCCGCCGGTGATGGCGGACACCTGCCACCCCGCCAGCGCGTGTCGTTCCCCCAAAAGAACACCCCGCCCGGCCATCCGGACGACCACCCGCCCGGCCGAAATGGCCGCTACCACCCACCCGAACACCCGCCTGGCCGCACCCCTCCCGATCTGACGCGACCCGGTACTGCCCCGCCACCCGAGCACCCGTCCGGCCCGGCGGCTCCACGTCCCGGCACGCCCGCCCGGGCCGCCGCGTCATCTGTCCCGGACCGCGGCCCGGGCGGCACCGTCCGGCGGCCGGCCCGAACGGGACCAGAGCCTGTGCAGGGCCCGGCCACGGGGTGCCTGCCCACCGCTGGCGGATGCCGCCAACCTCTCACCCCACCCCCTGAACGCCACCCGCCCACTCCTGAACGCCACCTGACGGACACTCACCCCGACCAACGCCGCCCACCTCGACACTCACACCAGCCACCCCTGCCGGGCGGCGAACCGAGACCAAGCCGTACGACCGCCCTCCCACGGAGGGAGAGCGATCAACCCCGCGTACGACGCCGCCCCGCCGCGGTCAATGTCACGCTCGCGCCATGACCGCGGACGACCAGACACCCAGGCACTCACCATCCCGACGGCCGGCCGGACGCTGATCGTCACGGCGCGAGCCCGCTCCAGGGCCGACCTCTTGTTTTCATCCGCGACCCGGCGAGCCCCGCGCAGACAGGCCGAGCCCCCGGGGTGAGCTGGTGTCGCCAACGGCCACTGAGACGGCGGACCTGTGAGTCCTGGGATCAAGACGCCGTGTGCCCCGCATGCGCTCGTGACCTGCATGAATGAACGGACCTGGGAGGATGGCTTGACCGTGTTCTGCGGTATCGACTGGGCGGAGCGCCATCACGCCGTCGCTGCCGACGTCGCCGTCGGCAGCGACACCGGCACCCTGCTCGCCAAGGCCCGCATCAGCGACGACGCGGCCGGCTACCACAAGCACCGGACCCGTTGGCCGAACACGGCGACAGCCCGGAGACCCCCATACCCGTGGCCATCGAGACCAGCCGCAGCCTGCTCGTGGCCGTCCTGCGCACCGGCGTAACCGCAAGGTCTTCGCGATCAACCCGTCGGCCGCCTCCTGCTACCGCGACCGACACGGCGTCAGCCGCAGGAAGTCCGACCCGAACGACCCCTGATCCTGGCGGACATCCTGCGCACCGACCTGCACGCCCACCGGCAGCTGCCCGCCGACAGCGAGCTCGCTCAGGCCATCACCTGCGGGCCCGAGCCCAGCAGGACGCCGCCTAGAGCCGCCAGCAGGCCGCCAACCAGGTCCGCTCGCTGCTGCGCGAGTACCACCCAGCCGCCCTGCACGCCCTCCAGGGCAAGGAAGGTGGCCTGACCAGAGCAGACCCTCGGATGGTCCTCACGCTCACCCTCACCCTCGCCCCGACCGCGGCGAAGCCGCGAACTCACCTCGCCCCGGCTGCGTGCCACCCTCACGCGCAGCGGCCGCACCCGCAGCTTCGACACCGAGACCGCACGGCTGCGGGAGATCTTCCGCTCCGAGTACGCCCGGCATCGCCCGGCCGTCGAGGACGCGTTCGGTCACCACCTTCTGGCCCTGCTCAAGCAGCTGGATGCCACCTGGCCGGGCCGCGGACGACCTCACCGCGGCTGCCGAAGCCGCGTTCAAGCAGCACGCCGACAACGAGAATTCTGCTCAGCTTTCCCGGCCCGGCCCGGCCCGGCCCCAGCCCCGGCCCCAGCCCGGAGCCAGGGTGCTCGCTCGCGAGATCGGCGATGACCGGACACGTTTCGCTGACGCCACAGCCCTGAAGCCGTACGCAGGCTCGGCACCGACCATCCGCGCCTCCAGCAACAAACACTTTCGCCGGCCGGCGGCTCGTCAAGAACAACCAGCCCACGCACGCCGGCTCCCTCAAGGCCTTCTCAGCCCTCACCGCCGCACCCGGAGCCAACGCCCACCACCACCGTCGCCTGCGCGAGCACGGAAATGGCACAACGCCGCCCAGCGCCACCTCCTCAACCGCTCCCTCGGACGGACAGCTCCACCATGCCCCCAGACCCGCCAGCCGTCCGACGAACAACGTGCCTTCTCCCCGCTCCTTCAACCACCAGCGTGACCCACAAGCCCGGACAACCGGCCATGTCAGCGCCCCGGCCTAGATTCACCGCGTGAGTGAGCCTTCCTACCGCGCCGCGGTCCGGGAGTCATACGACACCGTGGCCGACGACTACGCCGCCCTCGTCAAGTCCCCGTCCGAACTGGACCCGTTGTCCCGCTCGATACTGACCGCGTTCGCCGAACTCATGCAGACATCCGACCGAGGACCGGTCGCCGACCCGGGCTGCGGACCCGGAAGAGTGACGGCGCACCTGGCCGGACTCGGGGTACCTGCAATCGGCATCGATGTGTCCCCAAAGATGATCGAACTGGCCCGACGTACCTACCCGGACCTGCGCTTCTCCGTCAGCTCCATGACCGAACTGGAGATCGAGGACAACACGCTCGGCGGCATCCTGGCGTACTACTCCACCCACCACACACCTCCAAAGCTGCTGCCGGCCGTGTTCGCCGAGTTCCACCGCACCCTGGCACCCGGCGGACATCTCCGCCTCGCCGGCCACGTAGGCGCCGGTGAGCACCGCCTTCCGACACACGGCCATGGCGGCCACCCCGTGTCCTACCGCGTCGTATCGGCTGCCCACACACCAGCTCGCCGACCTGCTGAACCAGGCCCGTCTCACCATCACCGCTCAGCTGGTCCAGGAGCCCGACGAGGAACTGAACTGGAAGTTCGCCAGTTTCCTGGCCCACAAGCCCACCACCGGGGAACCGGCCTGACTTCCCAACCCCCCGAGACGTCTTGGCCCGGGCGGCACACGAAGTCTCAACCCAGCCCTCATCGCCGGGTGAGACACTCACCCCGTGAACGCATCAAGGGCTTCATGGGCCAACACAACACACGACTGGTCCAGCTTCGTCGATGCCGACCACCTCTCACACATCCGCCATAAGCCCGACGAATTCGCTCCCGAAGGGCCTTGGCACCTCGCCCTCGAGGTACTCGCCTACGCCGCCGACGAAGCAGCAAGCAGGGGCCAGGGGCGATGCGTCGTTGTCCTCCATCCCGACGGCTCCCTCTCCGTGCGCGACGACGGACGGGGCACCGACACCCGCATGGACGAGCACGGCCAGAGCGTGAAGAAGCCCGTCATGGCCACGAAAGATCTCCGGTTCTTCGACTTCCCGCAGGCCCAGATACTGCCTGACGGCTACCCGCGGCGCGGCATGTCCGTGGTTGCGGCACTCAGCACATGGCTCGTCCATACCAACCGCCGCCTCAACGGCGCCTGGACCCAGCGCTACGAACACGGCGTTCCCGTCAGCGACCTTCACCCCATCGACGTCGACGGCACAACCGGGACACTGGTCCATTTCAAGCCGGACGACTCGCTGGGCCCGGTGCCCCTGCCAGCGGACGGTGATCTTTCGCGCCTGACCACAACCTGGCCGCACCTGGACGTTCACGTCAATGACCAGCGACTGCGGCCACACGAGCCGAAGTCCCCCAACCAGAGCCGGCAACACTGATCAGCCCCCTGACTCTCCCGCTCGCCGAGGAAAATGACACAAAAGCGGAACCGCGTCACCGACACGACTGCGGAACTCGGCCAGGGCAACCTAGCGCCGGCCCACATGGTTCAGCACCCTCTCCTCGGCCCGATGCCTTCGACCCTGGTCGCAGTTCCGTCCGGGGCGAACGAGTCGTGGAAGGTGAAAGCGTGCGGCGCGGAGCCGTGGTCGCGCAGATGCTCCAGCCTGGAAACCCCGTCCCGCCAGGTGGGAGTCACCCCGTCAGAGATCCACCAGAACACGTAATTCGGGTGCCCTGTCCTCTCGAACCAGTCGTAACGCCTGTTCAACGCCTCACGATGCAGACCCCTATAGATGGCCTCAAAGGCGGGGCGCAGGCCGTTCCAAAGCGAGAGGGTCGCAGCCAGGGCGGTAGTTTCCCGCGTACGGCCCTTCACGTACCAAGCCGGTACGGTGAACTCTCCCCACGCACCCCAGTCCGCCTCGAAGAACTCACCCCGATCACCGCCCGCCGCTTCAGCACGCGCCAGGAATCCCGGCTGCTGACCTATCTCCCGATAGACGGCCTCACCGATGCCGTAGAACTCACGCGTGACAGGTCCGGAATCGGCGAGAGGTGACTTCAGGACACCGAATGTGTACAGCGCAAGACGGGACATGCATCTCTCCCTAGTTGGGTGCCCGGAAATGGACCCGGTTCGATGGCTTATGCATGCGAACGAACATGCGTGGAGCGTGACCAACTCATCCCGTCGCAGACGGCTCAGCCTGAACGAACTCCTGTGCGGCCGCGAGCGATCGCCGAAGACCAGGCGAAGGTAGCTGCCTCCACGGGCCATGTCGAAGTTGCACTTTCCCAGTCCAAGTGGCCTCTTGCACCGGTCATTGCGGAGGCCGGGCAGGGACGGGCGGAGCATGCCACGGGCCACCAGCGATCCGACTCGCCCAATCGGTTCACCCATACCCGACCGCACCCCCCGTCCGATCGCCCGGGAGACGGGGCCCTGTACTGGCATGCCGGGCAGCCGTCCCCGGAGTCGTTGGCCGAGTCCTTGCTACGGCACAACGGCATGCGCCACTGCGATCTGCCGCCGCCTTTCTGGCCCTTGCATGAGGATCCACGAGGGTCAGCTCGTGGGAGCTGAGGAAGGCGACCCGGATGGGGAACACATGCCCTGGTGGCATTCCCGGTGGATTCCCCTTCGCCTTCAACGGCTCGGGAGACTATCTCAACAGGATGCTCCTTCGCTTCCACTGAACTGGGCTGGGCTTTCTGATCGTCAGCCCGTTGCGATGGCCCCGGTGAGACCGAAAGGTCTCCTGTCAGCCCCACATGCGATACCACCTCAAGCTCAGCTCGACTTCTTGGCGAGTTCGGCGAGGAACTGCGGCATTCGGCCGGCACCGAAGTCGTAGAACCGCGCCCAGCGCGGCTCGAGCGCGATACGCGCCATCCGGTCGTACATGGCCCGGCAGTTCCGCTCGAACTCGGCCGCGTACTCGGCATCGAAATTCTTCCGCGCGGCTGCGAGATACTCCGGTACCACCCCGTCGACGATGGTCAGATGCACCACACCGCGCACCGACAGCGTCCTGGCCGAGCCCGGACCGTCGCCGGCCTCGATGGTCAGTGCGACTTCGGGGCGGGCAGACAGCGCCTTCACCTTGGGCGCCGTGGCCGCGGTGGACATGACGATCTCCTCGCCGGTCCAGAAGATGCCGATCGGGACGACGCGCGGCAACCCATCGAGTCCGTTGTAGGCCAGCCGCGCCATAGACGCCTGGTTCAACAGCTCCTGTGCGTCGGCCAGCTCCTGCTCCATCTGGCTGGGGTCCATGATCGCTTTCCTCCTCTGCCGGGTGGCCCTTAGCAGCCGCTCATGTCCCTGGGACGAAACCGTCCGACCGTTCTCGACATCGCGGCCGGAACACCGTCCACTTGCCGCCCACTGACACCAGGTAACCGTGCCGCACGCGACCGGTCGCACAACCGGATAGGGGTCCCAGCGCCACGCACCCGCTTCGATCAGACTCGCCCGCCTCCGACTGCCCACTCACCACCTCACCTTCCCCTCACTTCACCGCCCCCGGCGTCTGCGCCGACGCTCCTGAGCCTGACCCGGCCCGTCAGCCCCCGTGAGGCAGCACGCCGACGTATCCGCAGCATCGAGGCTCATGGTCGTGCAGGTGTAGACCTTTCGGTGTGGGGCACTTGGGGACTGTTCGTCGCTGTTCGGCATGCAGCAGTGGCGTGAGAACGCTGCTGGCAGCACGTACCTCCTGGTGGCACCTCCCTCGAAGGTGCGGGGCTGTGGTCGGGGAGAGAGGAACCGTCATGATCCTTCCGGCTGAGCGGGAGCGGCGCGCTGCGCTGGCCCGATTCGCTTCCGCGCGCATCGAACACGACGCACGCCCTACCGGCAGCACGAGCCGCGCGCTCGATGACGCCACCTACACGCTCTGCGTGATGACCGCATCCCGCAGCCGCGAGCAGGCGCTGCTCGCGGCAGACGCCCTCCTGCAGCGATACCGCACCGACCACCATGAGAGGATCGCCCGGCAGGACGAGACACCCGCCGACACGCCGCGTAATGGACGACCTGTCGAGGCAGCCCCTGACACCACACGGCTGCAATCAACAGGCGCATGACACACACAACAGCTCTCCGCGATCCGGCGCGGGTCAAAACCCGCATGGCACGGGGGCGGAGCCTGCCTGCACTACGGCGGTCCAGCTCCCAGCAGATGAACTCCATCCGCTGCAGTGGTACCGCGCCGGCCGTACCGAAGACGGGCAAGGCCCAGGCGCTCCTCGCCCGTCAGCTAGTGTCCCTGTCCCTCGGGGACCAGACGGACCGAGCAAGCAGCGGCACACGGTCACCCGGATCCTCCAACGATTGGCCGAGGAACATGGTGCCAACGCCTGCTCTCGATGCCGTGGTGCAATTTGAGCGCGATCCACACGCCGGATAAGTTCCAGCCGACGTTCAGCTAATTTGGTGGCAATGCGCGCGCCCCGTCAGACTAAAACGTAACTAAATTCCGCCCTCGGCGCGGGCCTTTTTGGTAAGCCGGCCGTCAACACCTAGGCAGAGAATATCAGTTCATGGAAAATCAACGATGCCTACCCAAGCAGGTCGGTGTTGACTGGAAACGACGGTTATCTAAGGTGAACTCGTGCTCTTACCGCGGCCTTACAGTAGCAGTAGCAATAATTTCGGCAGCTCTTACGAATTGCAATATGAGCGATATGGATCTAATTATGTTACAGGAGAGGGGGATAATGAAGGATGCATAGAATACGAATTGAGGCAGCGTCAGTTTCGGTTCAAGCCGCGGCAGTTCCGCGTTCCGGGGGCACCGCTCAGGCGCGTTTTTGGGAATTCGCGGAGCGAATTCCTAGCAGAATTGCGGAGCAATTCGACTGATCGTCACGGAGTGACGATCAGTCAACTCGCTTGCGAAGCAAGCGTGTTGCCGTTGCGTAGCAACGGCGCGTCGTGTCT